>NZ_JACIFS010000004.1:0-565591 GCF_014197475.1 Rhizobium sp. BK212 | reverse complement strand
GACGAGCGCCATCGCAGTGCCCAGGATAAACTTTTTCATTTCACTTCCTCCACAAAGCGGTGCCCGGCTGCACCCTCCTCACGCCGGAGCTCCAGCGCCCTGGCCAAAAAGAGGCGTCAGGGTGCCAGCAAAAAAGGTCGAAAATCATCGTAAAGCTATCGCGGCGATCTCGACGCTGGCAATTTGCCTGTCGTTCCCCGCTGCACTGCCTCGCACGAAATGCATGCTTTTTCAGTGCCTTATTTGATGACTTAAGTCCGCGAACTTCATAGACGGCGTCAATGCCGAGCGACTTTCACCTGATCTCCTCCCAGTTTTCGCGCGATCACGAGGCGACGTCACGAAGTTCGGCAAGCTTCTATTGATTTCGTTTTGCGGTCCATTCATCGTTGCTTGCAAACCCTTTCATTCTTGAAAGAATCGCCGCGGCGATGAGAGAACTCCATCACCGGCGCAACAGCGGACGCGCTACGTCGGCGAAATCGGGTGGCGCCGATGGCGTTCAACCGCGCCGTGCTGACTGATCGAGGAGGGCATCACGGCAGACGCCCTTTTGCGCTCTCCGCAGGTGCAGCAGAGTCGATCGAGACAGGCGAACCTGTCTCAAGAAAGCGCAAGTCAACTGATGCGAGCTATTGGCTACTGACGACAGCCACCTGAGACGAGCCGGCAAAAGGTGGAGAATGACATGCAGAAGGCTGAGAAAGGTGGAAAAGACGGACGCACATATGGGCTAAGCCATTAAAATCTCGCCGCTATTCCGAGACCAAACATATGAGACTGGCTTTAAGAGACTGAATGGTGCCCAGGACCGGAATCGAACCAGTGACACGCGGATTTTCAATCCGCTGCTCTACCAACTGAGCTACCTGGGCTAACCTGCTTCCGATGGCCCCTTTCAGGAAAAGAACCGCGGGGCCTTGGTTCGCCCCGGAAGCGAGCGGGGTTATAGCATCTTGTTCGGCCATGGCAAGCGTCAAATGACTCTTTTTTGACGGTCTTGCCGGCTTTGCGGATTCATGAGGAAATATAAGAGCTTCGCGGGTGCAGTGCTCTAAAGCGCGTCGCAATCTTTCAGATCCGCTCCTCGCGTTTTAGACCTTTATTTCTATGCATGTCGTTCTCCCAAAACCGCTGCGCATTTTTGGGCGACATGCATTAGTTTTCCTCATCGGGATAATCGGCCTTGGCCTCATCGTCGGCAACCGGGATGGCATAGGCGCCGGTCAGCCAGCGGGAGAGATCGGCCTCGCGGCAGCGGTTGGAGCAGAAGGGGTAGTGTTCGCGGTGGGAAGGTTTGCCGCATTCGGGGCAAGGGCGCGCCTTGCGCAGCGGTTCGACCTTGGCGGCCGCTTTCTTGTCTTCAGGCATATCGGTCTGTCCTATAGGATCGGCCGTCGGGCTCAGCCCTCGGGCCACCGGCTATGCACATCGAAGCCTTCGCCGGTCAAAAGCAGAATGGTTTCATAAAGCGGCAGGCCGACGACATTGGTGTAGGAGCCCACCATCTTCTGTACGAAGGTACCGGCGAGGCCCTGGATGCCGTAGGCGCCTGCCTTGCCGCGCCACTGGCCGGAGGCCAGGTAGTTCTCGATCTCGAAGCCGGAGAGCCGCTTGAAGCGGACCTTGGTCTCGACGATCTTCTGGCGGATCTTGCGATCCGGGGTCACCAGGCAAACGCCGGTGTAGACCATATGGTTGCGCCCCGACAGCAGATGCAGCGAACTCAACGCCTCGTCGGCGAACTCGGCCTTGCCGAGAATGCGCCGGCCGACGGCGACCACCGTATCGGCAGACAGGATATAGCTGCCCTTCCAGGTGATATCGCCCTTGATGGCGGCAAGGGCGGCTTCGGCTTTCTCAGCCGAAAGCCGGCGGGCCAGCGACCGCGGATGCTCCGACTTCTTCGGCGCCTCGTCGATATCCATCGGCATCAGGCGCGAAGGCTCAATGCCGGCCTGGTTGAGCAGGTCAACGCGACGGGGCGAACCCGAGGCCAGAATGAGCTTGTATTTCAGCGTCATGGAACCTCGACCATCGGCAGACGGGAGAAAAACCCTTGCAGGGCCTTGGGCAAGCTTACTTGAAACGGTAGGTGATGCGGCCCTTGGTCAGATCGTAGGGCGTCATTTCCACCAGCACCTTGTCGCCGGCGAGAACGCGGATGCGATTCTTGCGCATGCGCCCTGCGGTATGGGCGATGATCTCGTGTTCGTTTTCGAGCTTCACGCGGAACGTCGCATTCGGCAGAAGTTCGGTGACGATTCCCGGGAATTCGAGGACTTCTTCTTTAGGCATATAAGTGTTTTCTTCCTGTGGGTTGAATAGGCAGCGCAGGGCGCGCCTTGAAAATTTGGGCGGAAACTACACAATCAACGATGGTTTGTGAACCTTGTTGATCAGGCTTTCCTTTATTTGTTTTCATGCCGATTGCGCGGCGATGCCATTTCGCTTGAGTAGCCGGCTTTCTATGAGGCCGGCCAGGTGATCGCGAACCTCTCGGTAGCTTGTCAGAATCTGCTCGCGCGTTCCGCTTGCAACCGTGGGATCCATCGTCGGCCAGTAGACGACATCGATCGCATTCGACCGGGTCAACTCGAGCGCCGCGTGATGGGCCTGCGGCGACAGGGTGATGATCAGATCGAAATAATCGTCCTCGAGTTCTTCCAGCGTCTGCGGCTGGCGGCGGCCGAGGGAAAGCCCGATCTCCTCCAGCACCGCATCCACGAAGGGATCGCGCTCGCCGGCGCGAACGCCGGCCGATCGTATATAGGTATTGGCCGGCAGAATGCTACGGGCGATCGCTTCGGCCATGGGCGAGCGGATGGCATTCATCCCGCACATGAAGAGGATGGCGCCCGGCCGCTTTCCCTCGTCGATGTCGGCGGCACGATCCATTGCCGTCATCCGCGCCAGTAGAGCACGCAGACCAGCGTGAAAAGGCGCCGGGCGGTGTCGAAATCGATCTCTATCTTGCCGGCGAGCCTGTCCTTCAGCGTCTGCGAACCTTCATTGTGGATGCCGCGCCGGCCCATGTCGATCGCCTCGATGCGGCTCGGCGTCGCCGAACGGATCGCTTCGTAATAGCTCTCGCAGATCATGAAGTAATCCTTGACGATCCGCCGGAAAGGGGTGAGCGACAGGATATGGGTGGCGACGCCGCCGCCCTCTTCGGTGGTGATGGCGAAGACCAGCTTCGAATCGACCAGCGAGATGTTCAGCCGGTAAGGCCCGCCGGCGTGGCCGAGCGGCTCGAAGCTATTCTCCTCGATCAGATCGAAGATGGCGACAGCGCGTTCATGCTCGACGTCGGGCGTCGAACGGCCGATCGTATCGTCAAGGACGACGTCGCAAAGCCGGAATTCGCCCTTCGCCATGCCCTCACCTTTCGAGGTTGAGGCGGATCGCGACCGACCGCGCATGGGCATCGAGGCCTTCGGAAACCGCAAGCGCGATCGCCGCCGGGCCGAGGCTGCGCAGCTGCTGCGGGCCGAGGCGCAGGATCGAGGTGCGCTTGACGAAATCGAGCACCGAAAGACCGGAAGAGAAGCGCGCCGAACGCGCCGTCGGCAGCACATGGTTCGAACCGCCGACATAATCGCCGATCACTTCCGGCGTATGGGCGCCGATGAAGATCGCGCCGGCATTGCGGATGCCATCGAGCAGCCGGTCCGGATCGGCGACGGCGAGCTCCAGATGCTCGGCGGCGATACGGTTGGCCAGCGGAATGGAATCCTTCAGATCGGCGACCAGGATGACCGCGCCGAAATCGCGCCAGCTCGCCGCCGCCGTCTCGGCGCGGTTCAGCGTCTTCAGCTGGCGTTCGACCGCCTGTTCCACCGCCTTGCCGAACGCGGCATCGTCGGTGATCAGGATCGCCTGGGCGCTGACGTCGTGTTCGGCCTGCGCCAGGAGGTCAGCAGCGATCCAATCCGGATTGTTGTCCTTGTCGGCAATGACCAGCACCTCGGAGGGGCCGGCGATCATATCGATGCCGACGGTGCCGAAGACATGGCGCTTGGCGGCAGCGACATAGGCATTGCCGGGGCCGGTGATCTTGGCGACCGGGGCGATCGTCTCGGTGCCATAGGCAAGAGCCGCGATCGCCTGGGCGCCGCCGACACGATAAATCTCGGTGACGCCGACGAGCTTGGCGGCGGCAAGCACAGCCGGATTGACGGCGCCGCCGGTGGCGGGAACGGCGATGACGATGCGATCGACGCCGGCGACCTTGGCCGGCACGGCGTTCATCAGCACCGAGCTCGGATAACTCGCCGTGCCGCCCGGAACATAGAGCCCGACCGCTTCGATCGCCGTCCAGCGCGAGCCGAGGCCGACGCCCATGTCGTCCTCGTAGATATCGTCCTTCGGCAGCTGCCGGCGATGATGGGATTCGATGCGCAGTGCCGCAAGCTTCAGCGCGCCCAGCACTTCCGAAGGCACCGCCTCGACGGCGGCGTCGATCTCCTCTGGTGTGACGCGCATCGGCACGGTGGCGAAATCGATGCCGTCGAATTTCAGCGAATATTCGGCGAGCGCCACGTCGCCGCGGGCCCTGACATCATCGATGATGGCGCGAACGACGGTGTTCACATCCTCGGAGATTTCACGCTTGGTCGTCAGAAAGGCGGCAAAATGCTGCTCGAAACCTTCCGATGCCTGATCCAGCCAGATTGCCAAGGCCGATATTCCCTCTCAACTCGAAACTGCGATATTCAAACTTCAGGCGTCAAGCACTGAAGCTCTTTTTATGCATGCCGTTATCCCGGAACCACTGCACACTTCCGGGCGACATGCACTAGCGGTGACGCGGCTTGGAAGAGGCCTCCCAGGCGCCGCCGATATCGGCCATCTGGACCTCGATGCATTCGACATCGAGCGCGATCGAGGCCGTGCCGGACAGCGACAGCTCGACCGTACCATCCGGCCCCTCGCCCTTCGGTTCGAAGCGCAGCGCCAGCAGTGAGAGCACCTCGTCGCGTTTGCCACGATCGATGCCGAGCGACCGGACGGCCAGCACGCGCTTGAAGACCAGGGCGGCACGGCGGCGCTCGAAACCGCGGCGCTTGCGCTCGGCACCTTCCCAGACGAAACGATTGACGGCAAGCGCGAACTGCGCGTCGCGCGGCGACCAGTCGATGTCTCCGACCTTGAAGACACTGTCCTGCATATGCGCGGAAACGACCGCAAGGTCTTCGTCATCGAGCGCAACAAGCTTCAGGTCGGTCATTCAGCCTCATCCCCAGCTGGCACCGCCGGAATGGCGATGCGTCAAAAGGGAAATAAGATGCGGCGACGGATTACGCAACCGGGATAAGGGCGCGTTTACTCGCTGATGCGCTCGACGATGGCGCCGCAGCGGGTCAGCTTCTCCTCGAGCCGCTCGAAACCGCGGTCGAGGTGGTAGACGCGCGACACCGTGGTTTCGCCCTCGGCGGCAAGGCCGGCGATGACGAGCGAAACCGAGGCACGCAGGTCGGTCGCCATGACGGGCGCGCCGCGCAGGCGCTGGACACCTTCGATCTTCGCCGTCTGGCCGGAGAGCGAAATCCTGGCGCCGAGGCGGGCAAGCTCCTGCACATGCATGAAGCGGTTTTCGAAGATGGTCTCGGTGACATGCGAGACGCCGGAAGAACGCGTCATCAGCGCCATGAACTGCGCCTGCAGATCGGTGGGGAAGCCGGGGAAGGGATCGGTGACGATATCGACCGGCTTGATGCCGGCGCCGTTGCGCTTGATGCGCATGCCGTTGTTGGTCGACGAGATCTCCGCGCCGGCCCGGCGCAGCGTTTCCACCGCGGTCTCGAGCAGCGCCACATCGGTATTTTCGAGCACGACGTCGCCGCCGGTCATGGCGACGGCCATGGCATAGGTGCCGGTCTCGATGCGGTCCGGCAGGACGCGGTGACGGGCGCCGGAGAGCGAGGTGACGCCTTCGATGGTGATCGTCGCAGTCCCCGCGCCCGTGATCTTGGCGCCCATGGCGTTCAGGCAGTTGGCGAGATCGGCCACTTCGGGCTCGCGGGCGGCATTGCCGATAACCGTCGTGCCGCGGGCAAGCGTTGCCGCCATCATCATCACATGGGTGGCGCCGACGGAGACCTTCGGGAAGGTGTAGCGCGCGCCGATCAGGCCGCCGGCCGGCGCCTTGGCGTTGATATAACCGGCATCGATGTCCATCGTCGCGCCGAGCGCCGTCAGACCCTCGATGAAGAGATCGACGGGGCGGGTGCCGATGGCGCAGCCGCCCGGCAGCGACACGCGGCAATGGCCTTCGCGCGCGAGCAGCGGGCCGATGACCCAGAAGGAGGCGCGCATCTTCGAGACCAGCTCATAAGAGGCTGTCGTATCGACGATGGTGCGGCAGGTGAAATGGATCGTGCGGGCGTAGGAATCTTCCTGGCGCTCGCGGCGGCCGTTGACGGCGACATCGACACCATGATTGCCGAGGATGCGCATCAAGAGTTCGACATCGGCCAGATGCGGCACGTTTTCGAGCGTCAGCGTATCGCTGGTCAGAAGCGAGGCGATCATCAGCGGCAGTGCGGCATTCTTGGCGCCGGAAATCGGAATGATGCCATTCAGCTCATTACCGCCGACGATTCTGATACGATCCATGTGCGCTTACGGGCAGCGCCCGCCTTTCCTGAAAGTTCTGCCTTGGAATAAGGAGTGGAGTGTTTAGGGGATTTCTGACGACGCTTCAATTCGTCCGGGACGGAACATTACGATTCGTCCATTTTTGCGGCGGGCAGTCCATCTGTTTCGTCGGCCTGGCCCGAACGGCGGGCCCGCACCTGCTGTTTGCGTCGCCCCAGATTTTCCCTGAGCTTTTCAGCGGCGCGCTCGCGACGCAGTTTCGCCTGTGCCTCGATTGCCTCTTTGCGGCTCTGCTGGCCGGTTTCGGTCTTGTCGTTCATGCCAAAAGGATTAGCCGAATTCGCGCCAATCCAAAAGGCCCTTGCACGGCAATCCACGCGAAGTTGGAATTTGCTGCTTGCGCTTGCCGTCAAGCTGTGGCAATAGCCGCCCCGTTCCCGCGATTGAGCCCCGGCTCGCGCGGATCTGGTCCTGCTGCCGTAGCTCAGTGGTAGAGCACACCCTTGGTAAGGGTGAGGTCGGTGGTTCAATCCCACTCGGCAGCACCAGTTTTCTTTCAGTATTAGGAATCATTTTGCTCACTCGGTGAGGCCAGCCCCTCGTCCGGCTGCCGCCACCTTCTCCCCGTAAACGGGGCGAAGGGACCCGGCCGCACGCTCTCCGTTTCACCAACCTCTCGCAGGGCAGCCATCTGACGAGAGCCGGGAAGGCCATGCAGGCTGACATTTCGTCTCATCAGCAATAATCGATTCACCATTGTTGACCGCAAAAATCGCGCTAGAATGCCTATCATGGCGGAGTTTCCCCGGAGGAACTGGGAGATGCTGCACGTCGTTTCTGTCGACAATCGTGGAGGAGTATCGATGGCAACTGAAAGATGGAACAGCCCGGTCAAGGTCGGTTTCGAAGGTGCCGATGCGCGAACGGTCAATGGTCCGTTCGATGCGTTGAAGTGCCTGGCGGATCTCTGGCCGAGTATGCGCGGGCTTCGTTACATCAAGGCCCGCAGCACTTGCCGGGCAGCGCTCGACGGGCGCAAGAGCGTGGAAGAGGCAAGAGCCGAGTTTCTGGCGGCAGCCGAAGAGGCGAAGCTGAAGCTGCATTGAACCGGCGCAAAATCCTTTTTGAAAATCGATTTCGATTTTCGGGGTTATGCGCTGCACTTCGCTCAGGATTTCCGGCCGTTCCCGGCGTTTCGGTAAACGGAACGTGCCGGAACGGAACAATGTTTTAATTTTGCTTAACCCTGCATCGAACTCGCGCCGGGTTTTGGTGCAACAGGCGTTGCGCCTGGTACAGGTGTCTTCATAGAAGATACCCAGCCATCATGATGATGGTTAGAGGCTCGTACCCTCTGCGGAGACGCAGGCGAGCCTCGTCCGAGCAAGTCCTCATGTTTTCAGCAGTCCGCGCCGCCCTCGTCCTCGACCTCGACATAACCGACGCCGATGATCGTGCCATCCGCCGCGCGGATGAAGGAAGGGAGATAGTGTGGCTCTGCCGGCTGGCAGGCGACGGCGCCGGTATATTCGTTGAGGGCGATCTGGTCCTTCGGCAAAGCGGAATAATTTGTGCCGGTTTCCAGCGAGGCATGGGCGGAGCCGGCAAGGACACCGCCTGTTATCACGGTCATTGCGGAGATGCGAAGAAGCGACTGCATGAGGTTCTCCAGCGTTTAGGTCCGGCCTTTCAACCCGCGGGAGGGCATTTTGGTTCCCTTCATGCGTCGCAAGACATGAGGGCGCGCGGGCCGGCTAGCGTCGCAGCAGGCGACCGCGCACATGGCCTCGGCCGACGATGCTCTCGGCGATCTCGACGGCCCGCTCGACATCACCGCGCCGGCGCACGAAACCTTCCAGGACGACATAGGCGCCCGATATAGTGACGATGATGTCCGCCGCTTCGATATCGCCGGCCGCATGAAGGGCGCTTTCCACCGAAGCGCGCGTCGCCGCATCGCTGTGGCCCTGCCGGCCGGACTCCTCATGGCCGGTGAATGCTGGAAATCCGAGCACCGTGACCGTCTCCTGATGTTGGTAGATATCAGTTAACGCCGCGGCGAGGCATTTCGTTGCGGCCGGGTGGCCAGCCCTTGGCGAAAGACGTGGCGATTTCCATATCTGGCCGCAGTCGAAGGAGGGATGAAGACGATGAAAGCGCTTCTATCAGCCTTGTTGATCGCGCCTTGCTTGCCGGCTGCTCCTCGGCCGATAGCCCGGCGCTGGAGCCCATTCCCGGCAGCATTACCTATGGCGGCCAGCCACGAACGAAGCTCACGAAATCGCCGGTCGGCAGCGCCGTCCATCACCAATTCTACAACGAGACGGGCCAGCGGGTGGAGGAAACCTATATTCTCCAGCCGGACCGCAGCCTGAAACTGGTGCGGCGTGTCGTCGGCCCGGATTTCCCCGACTGAGGCTGCCGTCACGCCACAACGCTTGACAGCGGGGGCAATCGCGAACATTCAAGGAACATCTAATCTTTCCCCAGTGATTCTGCGGGAGCCCGACCGGACGGCTGGATGTACCTCGAAAAGCTCAATCCGCAGCAGCGCATGGCCGTCGAGCACGGCACGCTCACCGACGGCAGCCATATTGCCGGGCCGCTGCTGGTCATTGCCGGCGCCGGCTCCGGCAAGACGAATACGCTGGCGCATCGGGTCGCCCATCTGATCGTCAAGGGCGCCGATCCCCGCCGCATCCTGCTGATGACCTTCTCGCGCCGGGCAGCCGCCGAGATGGCGCGGCGCGTCGAGCGCATCTGCCGCGATGTGCTTGGTGCCAATGCCGGCGTCATGGCCGACGCGCTTTCCTGGTCGGGTACCTTCCACGGCATCGGCGCGCGGCTGTTGCGCGATTACGCCCAGCAGATCGGCCTCGATCCGGATTTCACCATCCACGACCGCGAAGACAGTGCCGACCTGATGAACCTGATCCGGCACGACCTCGGCTTCTCCAAGACGGAAAGCCGCTTTCCCACGAAGGGCACCTGTCTTGCCATCTATTCCCGGGCGGTGAATTCGGAAACCGCGCTCGATCTCGTGCTGCGCGACGCCTTTCCCTGGTGCGCGGCGTGGGAGAAACAGCTGCGCGAACTTTTCGCCTGTTATGTCGAGTCCAAGCAGAGCCAGAACGTGCTCGACTACGACGACCTGCTGCTCTACTGGGCGCAGATGGTCGGCGAGACTGTCATTGCCGAGGATATCGGCAGCCGCTTCGACCATGTGCTGGTCGATGAATATCAGGACACCAACCGGCTGCAGGCCTCGATCCTCATGGCGCTGAAACCCGGTGGCCAGGGGCTGACCGTCGTCGGCGACGATGCGCAGTCGATCTATTCCTTCCGTGCCGCGACGGTGCGCAATATCCTCGATTTTCCAGCCGCCTTCAGCCCGGCCGCCGATATCGTCACGCTCGACCGCAACTACCGCTCGACGCAGCCGATCCTTGCGGCCGCCAACGCTGTCATCGATCTTGCCTCGGAGCGCTTTACCAAGAATCTCTGGACCGAGCGGCAATCGTCCGAGCGGCCGCGCCTGGTGACGGTGCGCGACGAGGCCGAGCAGGCGCGTTATGTCGCCGACATGGTGCTCGACAACCGCGAAGAAGGTCTCAAGCTCAAGCAGCAGGCCGTGCTGTTCCGCGCCTCGCATCACAGCGGGCCGCTTGAGGTCGAGTTGACCCGGCGCAACATTCCCTTCGTCAAGTTCGGAGGGCTGAAATTTCTCGACAGCGCGCATGTCAAGGACATGCTAGCTGCGCTGCGCTTCGCCCAGAACCCGCGCGACCGGGTGGCGGGCTTCCGGCTGATGCAGATCCTGCCGGGCGTCGGGCCGTCGACGGCGCAGAAGGCGCTCGACCTGATGGCCGAGGATGCCAGCCCGTTATCCGCGCTTGCCGCCATGCCGGCGCCGCCGCGCTCCGGCGAGGACTGGACTGATTTCGTTTCGATGCTGCAGGAGCTGAAGACCGGCAAGGCCGGCTGGCCGGCGGAAATCGGCTTGGCGCGGCAATGGTACGTGCCGCATCTGGAACGGCTGCATGAGGACGCCGCGACGCGCCAGGCCGATCTGCTGCAGCTCGAGCAGATCGCCAGCGGTTATGCCTCGCGCGAGCGTTTTCTCACCGAACTCACCCTCGATCCGCCGGATGCGACCAGCGACCAGGCGGGCGTGCCGCTCCTCGATGACGACTACCTCATCCTGTCGACCATCCACTCCGCCAAGGGCCAGGAATGGACGCGGGTCTTCATGCTGAACGTCGTCGACGGCTGCATTCCGAGCGATCTCGCCGTCGGCGCCACCGCCGAAATCGAGGAGGAGCGCCGGCTGCTCTATGTGGCGATGACGCGGGCGAGAGACGGCCTCGATCTGGTCGTGCCGCAACGCTTCTTCACCTATGGGCAGAATTCGCAGGGCGACCGGCATGTCTATGCCTCACGCAGCCGCTTCATTCCCGCGACACTGCTGCAGTTCTTCGAGGCCTGCAGCTGGCCGCAGGTGAAATCGCAGACCGCCGCTCAAGCGCAGGCGCGGCAGGTGCGCATCGATGTCGGCGCCCGCATGCGCGGCATGTGGCGATAGGCCCAGGACAGATCAGAGCGAAAGCGGCGGCTCGGCCGATTTCAGGAAATGCTCGATTGTTGCGGCCTGCACGGCCTCGACTGACGCGGGCGACCATTTCGGATTGCGGTCCTTGTCGATGACGGCGGCGCGGATGCCTTCGAAGAAGTCCGGATTATCCAGCATCTGCAGGCAGGCGCCGAGTTCGCGGCCGAGGCATTCGGCGAGCGAGGCGCTGCCACGACCGGCCCTGAGCAGCCGCAAAGCGAGCTTCAGGCTGGTCGGTGACCGCGTCAGCAGCACCCGACGCGTCTCGGCGGCGAAGTCGCCTTCCTCTCCGGCAAGTGCGGCCAGGATCTCCTCGACGCTGTTGAAACGGAAGGCGCGATCGATCGTCGCCGCGTTCTGCCTGAGCCGGCTTTCTCCCGGAGACTCGGAAAGCGCCTGCAAGACGGCATCGACATCGCCGGACGAACTGCCGCGCGGCAGGGTCGACAGAGCATCGATCACCGCGCCGAGCCGCGACGAGGCGATCTGCAGGTCGGCGAGGCGGGCATGGATCGCATCGGCGGCACCGATATCGAGGCCGGTCAGACCGAGCCATGTTCCGGCTTCGCCGGGGCTACGCGGCAGCAGCCAGGTGGCGCCGACATCGGGGACATAGCCGATGCCGGTTTCGGGCATGGCAAGCCGCGTGCGCTCGGTAACGATGCGGTGGCGGCCGTGCGACGACAGGCCGACGCCGCCGCCCATGGTGATGCCGTCCATCAGCGCGACATAGGGTTTGGGGTAGGAGGCGATCAGATGGTTGAGGCGGAATTCCTCGCGCCAGAAGCTTGCCGCCAGGCCATCGCCGGCGCGGGCGCTCTCATGCAGGGCGCGGATATCGCCGCCGGCGCAGAAGCCGCGTTCGCCCTCGCCCATGGCCACGACGCTTGCCACCTCGGAATCCCCGGCAAAAGCGTGCAACGCCTCGGTGATCGCGCGGATCATCGGCAGCGTCAGGCTGTTCAGCGCCCGCGGCCGGTTGAGCCGGATCACGCCTGCGGTGCCCCGCCGTTCAATGATGACTTCGCCGTCCTGCATGGTTCACCTCCTCAGTTACGACCATGAATAGACGACGATCCAGCTTCGCTCCAGTCGCTTTGCGACCGGTCGCGGATTTGATTGTTCAGGCAGACAGCGAATTGCGGGCGGAGGCCGCGGCATCGCACCTTGCGGCGTAGTCGATGGCAAGTTCCAGCGGCAGCGGCCGCGAGAAATGATAGCCCTGCGCCAGGCGAACGCCCATCGCCTTCAATCCTTCGGCGATCTCTTCGCTTTCGACGCCTTCGGCGACGGAGGCAATGCCGAGGTTCTGGCAGAGATTGGCGACCGAGCGGGTGATGTTCATGCAACGAGCGTCGCGATCGAAATTCATCACGAAGGCCTTGTCGATCTTCAGCTTGTCGAAGCCGAGACGGTGGATATGGCTGAGGCTCGAATAGCCGGTGCCGAAATCGTCGAGCGCGATCGAGATGCCGGCGGCGCGCAGCATTGATATCACCTGATCGGCGGTGTCGAAATCGGAGAGCAGTGCGGTCTCGGTGATCTCGAATTCGATACGCTTCGGATCGATGCCGGAGCGGGTGATCATGGCAAGCAGCGCCATCGAGGTCTCGTGGTCGCAGATATCGCGCGCCGAGAGATTGAAGGACAACCTGAGATGCCTGGGAATGATCGCCAGCGCTTCGAGCGCCTTGGCGAAGAGGATGCGGGTCATGCGGCCGATGACCGCTGTGCGCTCGGCAGCGGGAATGAAGGCTTCCGGACTGATGCGGCCGAAGCGGGCACTGTCCCAGCGGGCGAGCGCCTCGTAGCCGACGACGCGGCCGCTCCTCAATTCGACGATCGGCTGATAGTCCAGTTTCAATTCCTTGGCGAAGTCGTTCGCCTGCAGTTCGAGTTCGATCAGGTGGCGCTGCGTCAGGATCTTCTCGTGGTCGGGCGAGAAGAATTCGACGCCGCTGCTGCGCTTGCTCTTGACCTGGTAAAGAGCGAAGTCCGCTTTCTCGTAGAGATCCTCGGCCGTGTACTCGCCGATATCGGGATAGACGATGCCGCAGGAACCGAAGACGCGAACCGAGCCGTCGGGGATTTCGTAAGGTTCGCGGACGGCGGCGCAGAGCGCCTGGCCGAGATCGGCGATCGCCTGGCGCGTCATCGAACAGGGGAAGATGATGCCGAACTCATCGCCGCCGAGACGGGAGACGATGCCCTCTTCGCCGACCAGCGCGACGAAGCGGCGGGCCGTCTCCTTGAGCACGAGATCGCCCGCAGCATGGCCGAAGACGTCATTGACGGGCTTGAAGCCGTCGAGATCGAGAATGCCGAGGACGGGCGGCGCGAACGGGTCCTTCTGCAGCCGTTTCTCCAGCGAGAGAAAGAAGCTGCGGCGGTTGGCAAGGCCGGTCAGCTGGTCATGCAGCGCGTTGCGGCTGTTGACGAGGTTAAGTTCCTCGGCCTCCGCCTGCTTCTGCTTCAGCTCCTCGGTCAATTGCACGAGGCCGACGAAATTCTGGAAATAGCTGTTGATCACCCTGAGGAAGGGCAGGATCAGGAACAGGCCGCTGACGGCGGTGGCGACGAAAACGGGATTACCCGAGAACATGAAGGTCGCAATCATGGCCGAGAAGGTGATCACAGTGGTCAGTGCCGCCGCCATCGGCAGGTGCATCAGGCAAAAGATGCAGGAGATGCCGGTGACGACGAGGAAATAGGCGATCTGGCCCTGCTGGGAGGCGTCGCCATATTGATAAAGCGCGATCGCCCAACCGCCGAAGGCGAAAGTCAGGACGCCGGCCCCGACCATTGTCACCTTCATCAGCTTATAGGCCCGTTCGGCGGTGACGTTTTCCTTGCCCCGGATCTCCCACCAGCAGAGACGGAAGACGCAGAGGACACTCAGGGCGACGGGAATATAGAGCGAAAGCCAGAGGGGTGCGGATTTGAGGTGGGTGATCGCCACCGCAAGGGCGTTGATGATCAGGAGCACATAGAGAATGGGGATCTGTGACGACAGGGCCCGGAACTGCGCCGTCAGAAGCGTCGGATTGTCCTTTTGCAGCTGCAATGCGGCCAGAAATTTCTTCATCTTCTCTTTTCCGTTGGCCCGAGCCAGCCAGAGAAAGCCTGATTTTTCCTTATTCACGTAACGGCATGCGACCCCGCAGGCGGGGGATATAAACAGGCTATTGCATCACTCCTTCAATCGAGATCGATTGAAGGAGTGATGCAGCAGTTCAAAGTGCTACAGCCTCCTGCGCGTCTGATAAAGACGCGCGGCGCTGTCATGCGCCGCTCAGAACGACGCGGCGGCGAGTGCCCGGTGGATACTCTGCAGATCGTCGACACCCTTGTTCGACAGGAACAGTTCCCAATCGAGCGAGCTCTGGACGATGGTTTCCAGCGAATCGTATCTGGGCTTCCAATCGAGCACCTGCCTTGCGAGCGACGCGTCTGCGACGACGCTGGCGGAATCCCCGGCGCGCCGCGGCGCCATGTGGATCTTGAAGGAATGCCCGTGCAGGCGGGTGACCATGTTCAGCACGTCGAGTACGGAATAGCCGCTGCCATAACCGCAATTGGCGACGAGCGAGCCCTTGTCCTTGCGTAGATGCTGCAGCGCTTTCAGATGGGCATCCGTCAGATCGCTGACATGGATGTAGTCGCGTACGCCGGTGCCGTCATGCGTGGGATAGTCGATGCCGTAGACATGGACGCTGTCGCGCTTGCCGAGCGCTGCCTCGCAGGCGACCTTGATGAGATGCGTGGCGCCTGAGGTCGACTGGCCGGTGCGGTGTTGCGGATCGGCGCCGGCGACGTTGAAATAGCGAAGCGCGACATAGTTGAAATCATAGGCGGCGGCGGCATCGCGCAGCATGAATTCGGTCATCAGCTTCGACTGGCCGTAAGGATTTTCCGGATTGAGGGAGGCAGTCTCCTTCACCGGCAGGTCCGACTTTTGCTGACCGTAGACGGCCGCCGTCGAGGAGAAGACAAAATTGCGGATACCGGCCTTGACCGAAGCGCTCAGCAGCGCCCGGGTCTTGCCGGAATTGTTGTCGTAATAGGAAAGCGGATCGGCGACGGAGACCGGGACGACGGCGGAGCCGGCGAAATGGATGATCGCCTCGATGTCGTTTTCGATGAAGATCTTCTTCAATATGTCGGGATCGGCAATGTCGCCGAGATAGAAACGCGCCGCCGGCGCCACAGCCCAGCGAAAGCCCGTCGAGAGGCGGTCGAGCACGACCACATCCTCACCCGCATCGAGCAGCGCCCAAACCATGTGACTGCCGATATATCCGGCCCCGCCCGTCACCAAAACCGCCATGTCCCGCATCCCTGCTTTCGTTTTTATAAGCAGGGGCATCAGGCGCCGGTTTTTCTTTCCAATTTTCTTATCGAATGGCCGTTCGAGGCCCTTTGAACCGGTATGTTTGGAGTCGTGGTTAGAGGCCGATTTCGGGCATTGCTAGAGTTTTATCGATCCAGCGATTCCGGCACAAAATCAACTTGGCCGGCCACCAGATGGGGTCTCGTGGCCAGTGTTGGTCAGAGCTTGAGGATATAGTCGCAGAGACGCTCGGCGGCGACCGCCACCTGGGCGGGGTCACGCAGGAAACAGGCGCGCAGAAAGAGTTCGCCGCCGGGGCCGAAAGCGGTGCCGGGGGCGAGGCCGACGCCCGTCTTGTCGACGATATCGAGCGCAGCCCTGCGGCTGTCAGTGACGCCGTCGATCTTCAGGAAGGCGTAAAGCGCACCATCCGGCTTCAGCGTCTCGACGCGGTTGGTGGCAACAAGCGCATCGCAGAGAATGTCGCGGGAACGGGCCGCCTTGGCGATATTGGCGAGCACGAAATCGTCGCCCTCATTCAGGGCTGCGACCGCGCCCTTCTGCATGAACTGCGCGACGCCCGATGTCGAATACTGGATCAGGTTTTCGAGCACCTGGCCCATCTCTGGGGGTGCGACGATCCAGCCGACGCGCCAGCCGGTCATCGACCAGTTCTTCGAGAAGGAATTGACGAAGATGACCTTGTCATCAGGCGCCATCACGTCGAGGAAAGAGGGCGCACGACCGCCTGGATAATAATAGAGCGCATAGATCTCATCCGCCATGATCCAGAGGTCGTGCTTGCGGGCCAGCGCCAGGAGATCACCAAGGTCCTTCCTGGTTGCCGTCCAGCCTGTCGGGTTCGACGGCGTGTTGATGAACAGGCCCCTGGTCTTCGGCGTGATCGCGGCTTCGATGCGGTCAAGATCGACCGCCCATTTGCCGCCTTCGAACTGCAGTTGAACGCCGACCGAGCGTGCGCCCGCGATCTCGAGGGCGGCGGCGATATTCGGCCAGGCGGGGGTGAGGTAAATCATTTCGTCGCCCGGCGAGGTCAGAGCCTGCACGCTGATCTGGATCGCCTGCATGCCGGAGCCGGCGACATAGAAATGCTCGACCGGAAGCCGGATTCCGAAATGTCTGCTGTAATAATCCGAAAGCGCCTGGCGAAGCTCCGGAATGCCGCGCTGCCAGGTGTAGAAGGTCTCGCCTGCCGCCAGCGCGTCGATCGCCGCCTTGCTGATGAAATCCGGCGTCGGCAGGTCACCTTCCCCCACCCAGAGCGGCAGCAGGCCCTCACGGCCACGGGCATAATTGACGACTTCGACGATCCCGCTTTCGGGCGCCGCCACGGCGCGCGGGCTAAGGCTGCTCAAGATCGACATGCATATCTCCGGTTTTCGCCTTCATAGAGGATTTGCGTCGGCAAATCCCATGATATCCAGTGATGGCATATCGATTTTGGTGATGAATGAGCCCGGCCGGAACGGACGGGCTCCAGCCGATCAAGCCGTCGGGCGCTTGGCCAACAGATCGCGGATTTCGGTCAGCAGCTGCACGTCTGCGGGCGGCGGGGGCAACTCTTCCGGTGCGGCCTTTTCCTGGCGCTCGACCTGGGCACGCAGGATGTTCACGCCCTTGACCATCAGGAAGATGATCCAGGCGAGAATGAGGAAATTGATGAGGACGGTGAGGAAACTGCCATAGGCAAACACCGCTCCCTGCGCACGGGCGGCCGCAAGCGACGGCGCGTTGACGGCCGACGACAGCGGCAGGAAATAATTCGAAAAATCGAAGCCGCCGAAAATGGCGCCGACGATCGGCATGATAAGGTCGTCGACCAGCGATTTGACGATGCCGCCGAAGGCGCCGCCGATGATGACGCCGACGGCAAGATCCATGACATTGCCGCGGGCGATAAAGGCCTTGAACTCATTGAGCATCGGATCCGTCTCCCTTCGATGCATTTCAAAGATATGCAACTGTCTATTACAGCGTCACGCCTCTCTTCAGCCTCGTGAAGGAGGCTGCAACGCTTTGAATTGACGCACAATTTATTCTTAATCAATTTCGATTTGAGGAATTATGCAGTAGCTGCACCTTCATTGCAATTCATCAATCGGCAATCGCAATTATTCGCCGATACCCTTCGCGGCCTATGACTTAAGGCCTAGACGGCCGGGAATTTTCAAAGCGTCTGAAATAACTTAAGCTGACCAATGTTGCGGGAGGTCCCGGCGGGTTTTCCGCCGGCGGAGGGTCAATGCTTCCAGGCTGGGTCATATTCGCGTCTGCCTTCGGCTATCTGCTCCTGCTTTTTGCCGTGGCAAGCTATGGCGACCGCAAGAACCGCAGCCCGGGCATGCTCGGCCCGGGCACGCTGGAAGGCGGATGGCCGGTGGTCTATGCGCTGAGCCTTGCGATCTACTGCACCTCCTGGACCTATTTCGGCAGCGTCGGGCTTGCGGCGCAGCGGGGGCTGGAATTTGCCGGCATCTATATCGGCCCGATCCTGGTCTTCACGCTCGGCATGCCGCTGCTTCGCCGCATCATCGAGCTCGCCAAGGCGGAAAAGCTCACCTCCGTGGCCGACTTCGTCGCCGCGCGCTACGGCAAGAACCCGACGGTCGCCACGATCGTCGCGCTGATCTCGCTGATCGGCGCCATTCCCTATATCGCGCTGCAGCTGAAAGCGATTTCGAGCACCGTCAGCGCCATGGTCAATCCGTCCGATTACGGCATCGGCAGCGGCAATCTCTACTTCCTCGACCTGCCGCTCCTCGCGACGCTGGTGCTTGCCTGCTTCGCCATCATGTTCGGCACGCGGCATACGGATGCGACCGAACACCAGGACGGCTTGATCCTCGCCGTCTCGATGGAATCCGTCGTCAAGCTCGTCGCCTTCCTGACGGCCGGCGTCTGCGTCATCTGGTTTCTCTTCGACGGCCCGACCGATCTCTGGCAGAAGACCGTCGACAACGAACTGGTCATGTCGGCGCTCAGCTACCATACGCCGATCAGCCGCTGGATCACCCTGATCCTGTTGTCGGCCTTCGCGATCATCCTGCTGCCGCGGCAATTCCACGTGACGGTTGTCGAAAACCGGACGCCGAAACAGCTGAAACTCGCCGGCTTCCTGTTTCCTACCTATCTCATCGTCATCAATCTCTTCGTGCTGCCGGTGGCGATCGGCGGGCTCTTGACCTTCGGCGGCGCCGGCAATGCCGATTTCTACATGCTGTCGCTGCCGCTTGCCGGTCAGATGCCCGTCATTTCGCTGATCATCTTCATCGGCGGCTTTTCGGCCGCAACGGCGATGGTCATCGTCGATTCCGTGGCGCTGTCGATCATGGTGTCGAACGACATCATCATGCCGATCTTCCTCCGGCGCAAACTCGCCGGCCGCGCCAGCCTGCGCGACAATTTCGCCAAGACGCTGCTCAACATCCGCCGCAGCGCCATCTTCGCCGTGCTGTTATTCGGCTATGCCTATTACCGTTCGACCGACAGCACCGCCGGCCTTGCCTCGATCGGCCTGCTTTCCTTTGCCGCGATCGCGCAAATCGCCCCAGCGCTGTTCGGCGGGCTGATCTGGCGGCGGGCGAATGCGCGCGGCGCGATCCTGGGGCTTTCCTCCGGCTTCATCATCTGGGTGTACCTGTTGTTCCTGCCCTCGCTCGGCGGGCCTGATTATTCCTATGTGGCAAGCGCCGTGCTCGGCTTCATCTTTCCCGGGACCACCTTGTTCACCGCAGCCGATGCCGATCCGCTGGTCAATGCGACTGTCATGAGCCTGCTCGTCAACACCGCCTTCTTCATCGTCGGTTCGCTCACCCGCAATGCCAGGCCGCTGGAGCGCATTCAGGCCGGAATCTTCGTCAAGCGGCATTCGCGCTCGCAATTTGCCACGCGCGGCTGGAAGACCCGTATCAGCGTCGGCGACCTCAAAGCGGCGATTTCGCGCTATCTCGGCGAAGAGCGCATGCAGCGCTCGTTCACCACCTATGAACAAAGCTCCGGCCGCAAGCTGGAGGACGAACAGCCGGCCGATATGGCGCTCATCCATTTCAGCGAACAGCTGCTCGGCAGCGCCATCGGCTCGTCCTCGGCCCGGCTGGTGCTGTCCTTGATCCTGCAGAAGATCGAAGATGCCTCTTCCGATACCGCCTGGTTGCTCGACCAGGCGAGCGAGGCGCTGCAATATAACCAGGACATGCTGCAGACGGCGCTGTCGCAGATGGACCAGGGCATTGCGGTCTTCGACAGTTCCAACCGGCTGACGATCTGGAACCGGCGCTTCCGGCAATTGCTGGATCTGCCGGAAAGCGCCGGGCAGGTCGGCTTTCCCCTGTCCGAGATCGTCACCACGCTCAGCCAGCGCGGCGATATCGCGCCCGGCGATCTCAGCCAGACGGTGCGGCATTTCCTGACGCTCGACAAACCCTTTTCGCTGGTGCTTGACGGCGGCGAGCGGATCATCGAGGTGCGCTCCAACGCCATGCCGGACAAGGGCATCGTCGCCACCTTTACCGACATCACCCAGCGCGTCACTGCCGACCAGGCGCTGAAACAGGCGAACGAGACGCTGGAGCAGCGCGTCGCCGAACGCACGGCCGAGCTGACCCGCGTCAACCGCGAACTCGGCGAGGCACGCGCCGCCGCCGACGAGGCGAATATCGGCAAGACACGCTTTTTCGCGGCCGCCGGCCACGACATCCTGCAGCCACTGAATGCCGCCCGGCTTTATTCCTCGGCGCTGGTCGAGCGCATGGCGCAATCCGACAACAGCCCGATCGTGCGCAACATCGATTCGGCGCTGGAATCGGTCGAGACCATTCTCGGCGCGGTGCTCGATATTTCAAGGCTCGATACCGGCGCCATGCGGCCGCGGCTCGCCGCCGTCGCTCTCTCCGACCTGCTCAAGCGTATCGAGACCGATTTTGCGCCGATCGCGCGGGAAAAACAGCTGAAACTGGTGGTCATGCCGACGTCGCTGCGCGTCCGCTCCGACCCCAACCTCTTGCGCCGGCTGGTGCAGAACCTCGTCTCCAACGCCATCAAATACACGATCACCGGCAAGGTGCTGGTCGGCGCGCGGCGGCGCGGCAACCAGGTGATCATCCAAGTGATCGATTCCGGCATCGGCATTCCGCCATCGAAATTCCGCACGGTGTTCAAGGAATTCGCGCGGCTGGACGAAGGCGCCAAAACCGCCTCAGGCCTGGGGCTCGGCCTATCGATCGTCGACCGCATCGCCCGGGTGCTCAACCATCCGGTCGAACTGCAGTCGACCCATGGCAAGGGCACGGAATTCCGCATCGCCATGCCGCTCGACGTCTCGCGCCCGGCCGCGGCCGTAGCGGCAGTCACGCCCGCCGACCGTCCGGGGCAGCCGCTGAGCGGACTGAAGATCCTCTGCATCGACAACGAGCCGAAGATCCTCGAAGGCATGCGGCTGTTGATCAGCGGCTGGGGCTGCGAGGTGGAGGCGCTGGATTGCCTCGCCGACGTGATATCAAGCGACGGCCAGGGAGGACCGCCTGACATCGTCATCGCCGATTATCATCTCGGCGACGGCACCGGCATAGCCGCCATCCTGCATCTGCGCCGGCAGTTCGGCGCCGATATCCCTGCCCTGATGATCACCGCCGACCGGACGCCGGAGGTGCGCAGCGAGGCCGAGCGATTCGGCATCGCCGTTCAGCACAAACCCGTGCGGCCAGCGGCGCTGCGCGCCTATATCACCCAGATATCAGGCCTCAAGCGCGCCGCCGCTGAGTAAGAGACCGCTTACAGCGCCGCGCCCATGACACGGGCGACGAGATCGCGCACGCGTGCTGCATCCGGCACATCGCCGAACAGGATGCGGTACATGATCGGCGCCACCACCTGGTCCATGACCCGGTCGACATCCGGAAAGGCGTCGCCGCGAGCCTTCGCCCTCTCGGCGATGAGACCGATCTGCTGGCGGGTAAATTCAGCGCATTTACAGGCATTTGCGCCGGCCTGCGCCGCCAGCACGTCGCGGATCATCTCGCGGCCCGGCCCGGAGGACATTTCCTCGGCATATTGCTCGGCCCAGGCCTGAAGATCGGCTCTGCCGCTGCCGGCATCGACCGGCTGCATATCCGGCCGCAGCCGATCGACGGCGACATCGGCGAGAAGTTCCTGCAGGTCGCCCCAGCGGCGATAGATGGTCGACGGCGTCACCCCCGCCTTGCCGGCAATCAGCGGGATCGTCACATCGGCACGGCTCATCTCAGCCATCAACTCACGCACCGCCTTGTGCACCGACGCCTGGACCCTGGCGCTTCGGCCGCCCGGTCGGAGATTCTCTTTCACTGTCATGCGCGCAACTCTCCCCCTTTTACGCCGATGGTTCAAAATCTTTGACAGATCTATTAATGCAAATAATTTGCTTTTACAAAAAGCCGGCTCTACATAGGCTAAAGCAATGGTTTAGCTTTAAGGGGCTTATATATGGTCGCCGCCGCCAAATCCACAGAGAATTCGCCGCGCCCCTCGATCGGCTTTCATGCGCTGACGCTCGCCACCTTCTTCGGCGCCTCCGCGGCGCCGACGCCGCTCTACCGGATCTACCAGGAAAACTTCTCCGTCTCGCCGGTGCTGATCACGGTGATCTTCGCGGTCTACGCCTTCGCGCTGCTGGCGGCACTGCTGACTGCCGGTTCGATCTCGGATCATCTCGGCCGCAAGCCGGTGATCTTTTTCGCCCTGGTGCTCGAAATCATCGCCATGGTCCTCTTCGTCGTTGCCAGCGGCCCCGGCTGGCTGATTGCGGCGCGGATCGTCCAGGGGCTGGCGACCGGGATCGCCGGCGCTTCGCTCGGAGCGGCGCTCGTCGATGTCGACCGGGCCAAGGGCCAGATCGTCAACTCGATTGCGCCACTTTCCGGCATGGCGGTGGGCGCGGTCGGCACCAGCGCCCTGATCCAATACGGCCCCTTCCCGATGCATCTGGTCTATGCACTGCTGCTTGTCGCCTTCACGCTGCAGGCGGCCGCCATCTGGCTGACGCGCGAGAGCGGGGCCAAGCGACCCGGCGCGCTCGGCTCGCTGATCCCGCGGGTCACCGTTCCGCCGCAGGTGAAGCGGCCGCTCTCGCTGGTGACGCCAATCAACATCGCCAACTGGACGCTTGCCGGCTTCTATCTCTCCCTGGTGCCGTCGCTGGTCGCCACCACCACCGGCAGCCGGGCGCCGCTGACGGGCGGGGCCGTCGTCACCGCATTGATGGTGAGCGGGGCGGTCGCCGTCTATCTCAGGCGCGGCAAGACGGCCTCGGCCAATCTCGGTTTCGGCGTGTCGGCCAAGACGCTCGGCATCCTGACCGTCGTTGCCGGCGTGCATCTCGCCAATGTGCCGCTGCTGCTCGTCGGCACGATTTTTACCGGCGCCGGTTTCGGCACCAATTTCCTCGGCTCGATCGGCACGATCATGCCCCTCGCCAAACCGGACGAGCGGGCCGGGCTGCTGTCGGCCTTCTACGTCCAGAGCTACCTCGCCTTCAGCCTGCCGGCGATCCTTGCCGGGTTCCTGGCGAAATCGGCCGGTTACGCACTGACGACTGACATTTATGCGACGGCAATCCTGCTGCTGATGGGCGCCGGATTGTTGAGCATTCGCGCCGACCGGCGCAGGGGGGCGGAGAGCGCCGCCTGAGGACGCAGTTCAGGGCTTGAGATCGAGCAGCGCCCGGCCGCTGCCATCCATGGCGAAGGGCACCGAGGCGTGCTGGTGGGCGACCAGCCAGCGGCCATCCCGTTTGACGAGGCCCAGCGTCTGGCGAAACCAGAGATCGACCTCGGCGCCATCGGTCTTGGTTCCCGTCATGCGCATGAGGCCGCTCCAGAAAGCGACATCTTCGCCGGCCGTCAGCCTGGCATCGCGCACCTCGCCGCCGATCGGGCCTTCCCAGGTATCGAACCAGGCCTGCAGACCCGCCTCGTCCTGGCCGTAATAGGCAAGCGGCGGCGCCAGCGAAAACTCGACGGAATCCTCCGCCTCGTAAGAAAGCGCGTCCTTGGCATTCTTTTCGCCCAGCGCCTTGGCGCGCATCATCAGCATGGCGATGATCGCCTCTTCCTCGATCCTGGCACTCGCTTCGTCTTTCACGATCGTTCTCCTTCTCCGTTATGGACAGAGGACGAAGGGGAGGACGACGATCCGACAGGGATGGTTCTCGGTTTGCGTAACTCCGGCAAAACTGCTGCGCAGTCTTGCTGGAATTGCTTCAGAGATAACGCGTCACTTCAGGTTCGTTCCACCAGGCATCGTGCCTGCCGTCGTAATAACGGACCGGCAGTGCTGCCAGTTCCCCAGGGGAGATATCGTCGAGGCAGGCGATGTTGATCGAGACATAGGCGCCGCCGATCGCTTCGACATAACCGTCGCCAAAGGCTGACACACCGCAGGTGCGGCAGAAGCGGTGATGACCGCTCATGGTGTTGAACTGGTAATCGGTCGTTTCCACCGGATCGCACATCAGCCGGAAATCCTCCGGCTTGACGTTGGCGCCCCAATAGCGGCGCTTGGTGCAGATCGAGCAATTGCAGCGGCCGGTGCCTTCCTCAAGGTCGATGTCCACCTCGTAGTGCACTTTGCCGCAATGGCAGCTTCCTCTGTAGGTTTTCTTCATGGCGCTCTCCTCCCTCGGCGTTGCCTTTGCCATTCCAATATGACAATATGTTGTCACTATGGATGAGATACAAAATAGACAACATGTTGTCAAACAAAATCGACCGGAGCGAACGATGGAAGGGAACGCCTTTTCCGCTTTCGCGATCACCGCCCTTCGCCTCGCCGGCCATCTGACGGCGGCCGGCGACCAGCTGGCAAAGCCGGCGGGACAAACCAGCGCACGTTGGCAGGTGCTGGCCGCAGCACGGCGCGGCGACATGTCGGTGGCGCAGATCGCCCGCGCCCTCGGCCTCGCCCGCCAGGGCGTGCAACGGCTTGCCGATGTGCTGGAGGGCGAAGGGCTGATCGCCTATGCCGACAATCCGCAGCACCAGCGCGCCAAACTGGTGCGGCTGACGGCGGAAGGGGCCGCACGGCTCGGCGTCATCGAGATCGCGCAGGCCGGATGGGCGGACGGGCTGGGTGCCGCGTTTACGACAGCCGAACTCGATGCGGCGCGGGCGGTGATGGCGCGGGTGATGGAGATGCTGGAGGGTGGTGAGACGGGTGGAGGTTGAGTGGTTTAGCTGCCTTGCGAGGCTTGTTGTCGCTGGCGGCGAATTCAATTGGTGGTGCGAAAGATTCTTTGAGGTCGTGCCGTGGCCGCAGAGGGAGTGTCGCGGACGCATTTCTTAGGAAAGAGCACAGCATCTGCCAGCCAGAAACAAAAAAAGGCCGGGCTAACCCGACCTTCCCTGCTATCTCAACGAACCGTGCCAGTACATCCGTGGTCACGATCCGGAGATGATATTCAAAGCCTTAAAGGCTCAGGCCGCCTGGAGGCGGTCTGCCGACATCTTGCCGGACTTGTTGTCGCGGACGAGCTCGTAAGACAGCTTCTGGCCATCCTTGAGATCGCGCATGCCAGCACGTTCAACGGCGGAGATGTGGACGAAAACGTCGGCTGCGCCGTCATCCGGCTGAATGAAGCCGAAGCCCTTGGTTGCGTTGAACCACTTTACGGTACCAGTGCTCATGACGATATCCTTTTCGAATCGTTCATAGAAGAATGCAGCCCGGACAGATGCCCAAGCGGCGATGAAAACCGATTTTGGAGGAAGTTCGCCAGGAACGACGCTAGCGCCGTTTCAAAGTTCATCTAGCAAGATCGATGCGTGAACGTTTAATCGGGAATTGTGTCCGTGGCAAGGCCGCAACAAGGAAAAGTCGAGTTCAGCGGGTCAAGCGTTCTTTAACGTTGTGCCGCGGCAGGCCAGAGCGGGCGCCGCGGCACGAGGGCAAAGGCGGCCTAAGCCGCCTGCCCCACCTTCGCATAGGGATCGAACCGCCCGTAGAAGGTCTCGCCCTTGGCGGCCATGTCCTTCAACAGCGGCGTCGGTTGGAAGTGATTTCCGTAAGCACCAGCTAACTTTTCAGCCAGTTCCACGAAGGTCTTCGCGCCCATGCCGTCGATATAGCTCAGCGCCCCGCCGGTATAGGGCGCGAAGCCGAAGCCGAGGATCGAACCGACATCCGCCTCGCGCGGATCGGTGACGATGCCTTCCTCGACGGTGCGGGCGGCTTCCAGCGCGATGGTGACGAGGAAGCGCTGCATCAGGACGTTGACGTCAACCTCATCCGCCGGCTTCTGCGGGTAGAGCGTCTTGAGATCAGGCCAGAGCGACTTCTTCGCCGGCTTCGGCGGATAATCATAGAAGCCCTTGGAATTCTTGCGGCCGAAGCGGCCCTCCTTCTCCACCATGCGGGAGATGAGGTCCATATGCCTGGGGTCGATGGCCCTTTCACCGAGATCGGCGACCGTCGCCTTGAGGATCTTCAGCGAGAGGTCGATGGCGACCTCGTCGTTCAGCGCCAAGGGACCGACCGGCATGCCGGCCATCTTGGCGGCGTTTTCGATCATCACAGGCGGCACGCCCTCGATCAGCATGTCGTAGCTTTCCGACATGTAGCGCAGCACGCAGCGATTGACGAAGAAGCCGCGGGTGTCGTTGACGACGATCGGCGTCTTCTTGATGGCGGCGACATAATCCAAAGCAACGGCCAGCGCCTTGTCGCCGGTTTCGCTTCCGAGGATGACCTCCGTCAGCATCATCTTTTCGACAGGCGAGAAGAAGTGGATGCCGATGAAATCGGTAGGCCGTTTCGAATTCTTCGCAAGACCCGAGATCGGCAGGGTCGAGGTATTGGAGGCGAAAATCGCGCCCTCCGGCAGCACGGCTTCCACGGCCTCGATGACGGCTTTCTTGACTTCGCGATCCTCGAACACCGCCTCGATGACGAGATCTGCATTGGCGAGGTCGGCATAATCGGCCGACGGCGTGATGCGGGAGAGCAGTGCGGCTGCCTCGTCTTGCGTAAGACGTCCCTTACCGACAGAATCCTTGACCAGGCCTTCGGAGACGGTCTTGCCCTTGGTCGCCGCTTCGATGTCGCGGTCGATCAGCGTCACGGGAATGCCGGCGGCGGCAGTGACGTAAGCGATCGAGGCGCCCATGAAGCCGGCGCCGACGACGCCGACATGTTTCAGCTCGGTCTTCGGGATGCCTGTCGGGCGGCGGGCGCCCTTGCCGAGCTCCTGCATGGAGATGAACAGCGAACGGATCATCGAGAAGGCTTCGCGGGTCTGCAGCACCTCGGTGAAATAACGCTGCTCGATCTTCAGGCCCGTGTCGAACGGCACCTGCAGGCCTTCATAGACGCATTTCAGGATGGCAAGCGCTGCCGGATAATTGCCCGATGTTTCCCGGCGCAGGATCGCCGGCGCCGCCGGCCAGAGCTGGGCGGAGGCTGGCGTCCAGATGCCGCCGCCGGGCGCCTTGAAGCCCTTCTCGTCCCAGGGGGCAACCGGCTTCAGGCCATCCTTGATCATCTGCTTGGCGGCCGGGATGAGCTGATCCGGCTCGACCACCTGATGCACGAGGTTCATCGCCTTGGCGCGGGAGCCGGTCAGCGACTGGCCCGTCGTCATCATCTGCAGCGCATCCTGGGCGTTCGCCAGCCGCGGCACACGCTGGGTGCCGCCGGCGCCGGGGAAGATGCCGACCTTCACTTCGGGCAGCGCGATCTTGACGCTCTTGGCATTGGAGGCGACGCGGCCGTGGCAGGCGAGCGACAATTCAAAGGCGCCGCCCATGCAGGTGCCGTTGATGGCGGACACCCAGGGCTTGCCCGATGTTTCGAGCTTGCGGAACAGGCCGCTCATGCGGCCGACGAGGCCGAAGAGGTTCTGCACCGCCGTTTGCGGGCTCTTTGCCTTCTCCTCCTGATAGGAACTGAACATCGACTTGATCATCGAGAGGTCAGCACCGCCGGAGAAGGAGGATTTGCCCGAGGTGAAGACGACACCCTTGACGGCGGCATCGGCGGTCGTGGCGTCGATGATGGCGTCGAGTTCGGCCATCACCTCGGCGGTGAACACGTTCATCGATTTGCCGGGCATGTCCCAGGTGACGAGAGCGATGCCGTCGGCGTCGGTTTCGAGCGTGAAATTGGTGTAGGTGCTCATCTTGGGAATTCCTCTCCCTGAATTCTTTTGCCGTGGAGCCCTCCCCTTGTGGAGAGGGCTATCCCATCAAACGCGTTCGATGACCGTTGCCGTGCCCATGCCGGCGCCGATGCAGAGCGTCACCAGCGCGGTGTTGAGGTCGCGGCGCTCGAGCTCGTCCAGCACGGTGCCGAGGATCATTGCGCCGGTGGCGCCGAGCGGATGGCCCATGGCGATGGCGCCGCCATTGACGTTGATCCTGTCGTGGTCGATGTCGAAGGCCTGCATGTAGCGCAGCACCACGGCGGCGAAGGCCTCGTTCAGTTCGAAAAGGTCGATGTCGGCAAGGCTCATGCCTGTCCGCTTCAGCAGCTTCTCGGTGACGTCGACGGGTCCGGTCAGCATCAGCGCCGGATCGGAGCCGATATTGGCGAAAGCCTTGATGCGGGCGCGCGGCTTGATCCCCATGCTTTCACCGCCGGCCTTGGAGCCGAGCAGCACGACGCCGGCGCCATCGACGATGCCGGAGGAATTGCCGGCATGATGGACATAATTGATGCGCTCGATCTCCGGATGGGCCTGGATGCCGACCGCCTCGAAGCCGCCCATCTCGCCGGGCATCTGGAAGGACGGATTGAGGGAGGCGAGCGCCTGCATGTCGGTGCCGGGGCGCATATGCTCGTCCTTATCAAGGATCGTCAGTCCGTTCTGGTCCTTGACCGGAACGACCGACTTGTCGAACCAGCCCTTTTCCCAGGCATGGGCGGCGCGCTTCTGGCTCTCGACCGCATAGGCGTCGACATCGGTCCTGTTGAAACCGTATTTGGTGGCGATGAGATCGGCCGAGACGCCCTGCGGCATGAAATAGGCCGGGAAATTCACCGAAGGGTCCATGAACCAGGCGCCACCGGACATGCCGAGGCCGACGCGCGACATGCTTTCGACGCCGCCGGCGATAACGATGTCATCGGCCCCTTGCGCGATCTTGCCGGCACCGAAATTGACGGCATCGAGGCCGGAAGCGCAGAAGCGGGAGATCTGCATGCCGGGCGCCTTGGTGGAATAACCGGCTTCGAAGGCGGCGGCCTTGGGGATGACGGCGCCGGCATCCATGACCGGATCGACGCAGCCCATGATGATGTCGTCGACCGTCGATGTATCCAGCCCGTTGCGGTCGCGGATTGCTTCCAGCGTCTTTGCCGCGAGGCGGACGGATGGCACCTCATGCAGGGCGCCGTCCTTCTTGCCGCGGCCGCGCGGCGTACGCACGTGGTCGTAAATGAAAACCTCGGTCATATCTCATCTCCCTGACGGCGCGGCGGCGCCGGTGAATTCGTGTCTTTTCTCTTCTCCCCGGCGGAAGAAGGTAGCCTCGAAGAGGTCGGATGTGAGGGCCAGAGCGACAAACTCGAGCTTGCTTGCGCGCGGCTGCTCGCTCCTTTGTCGCTCACCCCCTCATCTGCCCTACCGGGCATCTTCTCCCCGCTGGGGAGAAGAGGGAATTCGTCTTAAAACGCTTCGGCGGCCAGTTCCATCATCGTGTCGGCGCCGGCTTCGATGCGGGCCTTGCGAAGGGCGGTTTCCGGCATCAGGCGTTCCATGAAGAAACGGGCGGTGACCAGCTTGTTCTTCAGGAAATCCTCGCGGGCGGCATCGCCCGATGCAAGGCCATCCTCGGCGGCTTTCGCCATCTTCGCCCACATATAGCCGAGAACGACCAGGCCGAAGAGGTGCATGTAGTCGGTCGAACCGGCGCCGGCATTGTCGGGCTTGGCCATGGCGTTCTGCATGAACCACATGGTCGCGCCCTGGACGTCGTTCAAGCCCTTCTTCAGATGCTTGGTGAAGAAGGAGAGCTTTTCGTTGCCGCGGTTCTCCTCGCAGAAATCGCCGATCTCCTTGAAGAGGGCCATGGCGGCGCGGCCGCCGTTCAAGGCGAGCTTGCGGCCGACGAGATCGAGCGCCTGGATGCCGTTGGCGCCCTCATAGATCATGGCGATGCGGGCATCGCGCACATACTGGCTCATGCCGTGTTCTTCGATATAGCCGTGGCCGCCGAAGACCTGCTGGGCCATGACGGCATGATCGAAGCCCTTGTCGGTCATCACGCCCTTGAGGATCGGGGTGACGAGGCCGAGAATATCGTCGGCCGTCTGGCGCTCCTTCTCATCGGTGGCGCGGTGGGCGATATCGGACTTCAGCGCCGTCCAGAGCAGGAAGGCGCGGCCGGCCTCGTTGAAGGCGCGGATGGTCATCAGCGTCCGGCGAATATCCGGATGGACGATGATCGGGTCGGCCTTCTTATCCGGCGCCTTGGGGCCGGACAGCGAGCGGCCCTGGATGCGGTCGCGGGCGTAGCTGGCGGCATTCTGATAGGCGATCTCGGAAATGGCGATGCCCTGCAGGCCGACCATCAGGCGGGCCTCGTTCATCATCACGAACATGGCGTTGAGGCCGCGGTTTTCGGCGCCGATCAGGAAGCCGGTCGCCTCGTCGTAATTCATCACGCAGGTGGCGTTGGCGTGAATGCCCATCTTGTGCTCGATCGCGCCGCAGGAGACGGCGTTGCGGGCGCCCGGCGCGCCGTCCTTGCCGACGAGGAATTTCGGAACGATGAAGAGCGAGATGCCCTTGGTACCCTCCGGCGCACCCTCGATGCGGGCCAGCACCAGATGGACGATATTGTCGGTCAGGTCGTGCTCGCCGGCAGAGATGAAGATTTTCTGGCCGGATATTTTGTAGCTGCCGTCAGCCTGCGGCACCGCCTTGGTGCGCAGCATGCCGAGATCGGTGCCGCAATGCGGCTCGGTGAGGTTCATGGTGCCGGACCAGGAGCCGTCCACCATCTTCGGCAGATAGGTGGCCTTCTGCTCGTCGCTGCCGTGGACGAGGATCGCGGCGATCGCGCCCTGCGTCAGGCCGGGATACATCATCAACGACATGTTGGCGGCGGAGGTATATTCGCCGACGGCGGTATGCAGCGTATAGGGAAGTCCCTGCCCGCCGAATTCCTCCGGCACCGCAAGGCCGATCCAGCCGCCCTCGCGATAGGCTTTATAGGCTTCCTTGAAACCCTTCGGCGTCGAGACGCTGGCATCGTCGTGGCGCGTGCAGCCTTCCTGATCGCCGGAATAATTCAGCGGGAAGAGCGCTTCCTCGGCAACCCTTCCGGCCTCGCCGAGGATCGCCTCGATCATATCGGGGGTCGCGTCGGCAAAACCCGGCAGATTGTTGTAGCGTTCGAGGCCCAGCACGTCGTTCAGGACGAAGAGCGTATCGTTCACCGGGGCCTTGTAGACTGGCATCTCTCGAATTCCTCCCATTCGGCTGACCGGATCGCCCCGGCCTCGGGCACTGTCTTACAAAATATTGACGTTTGCGTAAACGTCAAATTTTGCACCTTGGCCGTCTTTTCATGAAAAAATTCGAGAGCGCCAATCCGCGGGCCATGACGTGCGCGGAGGAGACGCCATCTCATCTTCCTTGTCCATCTGGGAATGGCGTATAAGCGGAGGCGTCGTTCAAGCCGCAATCCGGCAATGTTTCGGGAGGGCCGCATGATCAGTTTCGAGGCGATAAGGCAGCGTGCGGAGGAACGAAAGGGCGGAGCGGCCGCGTTGCAGGCCCTGCTGCAGAATCACCGGCCGGATCACGAGCGGCTGCGCGCCATACCCGACGATCGCATCCTGGCGGATATGACCCGGCGGGTCTTCTACAGCGGTTTCGTCCAGAAGGTGATCGATGCGAAGTGGCCGGGTTTCGAGGCGGCATTTTCCGGTTTCGATCCGGCGACGCTGAATATCGCACCCGACGATTATTGGCATGCCCTGACCTCGGATGAGCGGATCATCCGCAACGGCGCCAAGATCATGTCGGTTCGCGCCAATGCCGCCTTCGTCAGGGAGTTGGCGAAGGAATATGGCAGCGCCGGCGTCTTCTTCGCCGACTGGCCACGGGATGACCAGATCGGCCTTCTCGACCTCTTGAGTAAACGCGGCAGCCGGCTCGGCGGCATGACCGGACAATATTTCCTGCGCGGCATCGGCCGCGACAGCTTCATTACCACGATCGACGTGCTCGCTTGCCTCCGATCCGCCGGGGTTCCGCTCTCCTCCTCCGGCACGACGAAGAAGGACCAGCAACTGATCCAGCAGACCTTCAACGACTGGGCCGGGGAAACCGGTCTTTCCCTCATCCATCTCTCACGCATCAGCGCCTATTCGATCGATTCGGCGCACTGAAACTCCGGTCGAGCGGTGGCGCCGGCCGTTCGAACTTCCTACGTGATTGCGACGATCCATCGAGGACAACATCATGACCGATCTTCCCTATGAGAATGCCCTCATCGTCGGCGCGGGCTCCGGCATCAGCGCCTCGCTCGCCCGGCAATTGTCGGCGCAGGGCGTCAAGGTCGGGCTCGCCGCCCGCAATGTCGAAAAGCTGCAAGGGCTCATCGAGGAGACCGGCGCCAGCGCCTTTAGCGCCGACGTCTCGCAGCCGGCGAGCGTCGCAGCCCTGTTCGACGAGGCCGCCGCCGCCATCGGCGGGCCCGACGTGGTGATTTTCAATGCCAGCGCCCGCCTGCGCGGGCCGCTCGCCGAACTCGATCCCGCCGAAGTCGAGAAGGCGATCACGACCACCGCTTTCGGCGGTTTCCTGGTGGTGCAGCAGGCAGCACAGCGAATGATCCCGCGCGGCCGCGGCGCCATCCTCATCACCGGCGCCTCGGCAAGCGTGAAGGGCTTTGCGCAATCGGCGCCCTTCGCGATGGGCAAGTTCGCGCTGCGCGGCCTTGCCCAGAGTGCTGCCCGCGAACTGGGGCCGATGGGCATCCATGTCGCGCATTTCGTCATCGACGGCGCAGTGCGCTCGCAGATCCGGCCGGATCGGGCGGAGAAGCCCGACGGCACGTTGCTGCCGGAGGCGATCGCCCAGACCTATATCGACGTGCTTCGCCAGCACCGCAGCGCGTGGTCGCTGGAGGTGGAAGTCCGGCCGTGGACCGAGAGCTTCTGAGCTAGATCAGCGGTGCCGCCGCCGGAGAAGGCAACTTTCGCGGCGGCATCAAACGGACTATGTTTCGTCCTCTGAGCTGGCTGGGAGGAGACCGATGCCGCGCCTGGACCACGTCACCATCGAAACCCGCGATGCGCCTGTCATGATCAGTTTTCTCGAAACCTTGCTCGGTGTCAGGGAAGGCTATCGGCCGCCCTTCGCCTCGCCCGGCCATTGGCTCTATCTGGACGAACGCCCGGTCATCCATCTCAGCCTGACATCGCGCAGCACCGATTTTCCGCCCGGCATCTTCAACCATGTCGCCTTCAGCCTTTACGAATTCGGGCCGGCGCTGGAACGCATCAAGGCGAGCGGCTATCGCTACGAATATTACGATATTCCCGACACCGATCTCGGTCAGGTCTTCGTCTACGGCCCCGAGGGCGTGAAGATCGAGCTGCAATATCCGCGTCCGGCCTGATCGTGGCGGCGCCATCCGATCTGACGAATTGAACGGCAATTGCCGTCAAAAACGGCGTTTGGGCCGCAAACGTTAAAAAATTCTCAGCGACATTAACGGCTTGTTTACCACGTTTCGTGAAAGGTGCGGATTGAGCAGTAGCGATCCGCATTCCTTGCCCCAGTCTCGCGTTCCTTAAGGATGCCGCTACATCGTTCAGCTTGAGGAAAGTCTAATTGACTAACTTCTTATGAATGGTGCGCTCCGGTTCGCGCAAAGGCGCGGGCAGCAGACGGAAAAGCCAAAGATCGAGCTCTGACGAGGGGTCGAGCAGTCGAAGCGAGCAAGAAGATGAACGGATCGCGATCAAATCCTTCCCGACAGTCCGACAGGACCTCGCTCGATGCGCTGAACCGCACGATCGAAGGGCTGGAGGCGCGCATCGAGGGGCTGATGGGCAGCACCGGGCGCGAACAGCGGCCGCGCACGGCAACGCCCGAGCGCGATCCCTATGCCGGCTCCTATGCTCCGCGGCCCGCAAAGGCCCCGCCCGAGCCGCGGCCAGATCCGCTCGCCGAAATCCGCCAGCGCCAGCGCGCCCTCGAAGCCGGCCGCGAGCGGCCCTACACACGCGAGCAGGCCCCGCTCTCACGTGAACCCGCCCCACGCGCCGCCCCAGTGCCGGCGCCCGCCTTCCGCGCCGGTGACGACACGATGACGGAGATCGCCCAGGCGCTCGTCAATCTGCGGCAGGACCTGAAGCGCGACATTTCCGAGGGTGTCACCCGCGAGATGAATACGCTGCGCGCCGAGCTGCGCGAGATCAAGGAAAATGCCGGGGACAGCCGTTTCGCCGACGACATGCGCGCCGATATGGGCCGCCTTGCCCAGAGCATCACCCAGCTGACCGGCCGCTCGAGCGGCCCGGAGGCCGCCGGCCTGCGCGAGGATTTCGAGGAGCTGCGCTCGCTGATGGACGGGCTGGCGCGCGAGGATTCGCTGCGCCATATGGAAAACCGCTGGGACGGCGTCGAGAGCCGGCTTGCGGCACTCGATACCGAGGGGCTGCAGGAAGAGCTGGTTTCGCTGGCCTACCGGCTCGACGACATCAAGCGCCACATCGGCGGCATGGGCGAAAGCCCGGCCGTGCGGGCGCTGGAAGACAAGCTCATCTCCATCGCCACGGCGATGGAGCATTTCGGCAACATGATCCAGCCGCACGACCGGGTCATGTCCGAACAGTTCGCTGCCATGGACATGCGGCTCGACGAGATCAGCCGGGCGATCGCGGCCAGCGGACGCGCGGCTGCCGCGAACGATCCGGCGCTGATGCAGCGGCTGGAAAGCCGGCTTTCGGCGCTCGCCGATCAGATCGACCTGATGAGCCATGATGCGGCCAGCCGTGCAACGCCGGCCGACGAGCTGGCGATGCGGCTGGAGGCGCTGACCGGACGCGTCGAGGAGTTGGCGAATGCGGAAGCGACGTCGCGGCTCGACGAACGGCTGGAACATCTTTCCTATCTGCTGGAGCGCACGCAGAAGGCTGCGCCCCAGCCCGACCTCACCGGCACGCTGTCGGACATTTCCCGCAAGATCGACGCGCTTGAGAACGGCGCCGTCAACGATGTGCTGGCGCAGCGGCTCGACTATCTCGCCCGGCGTATCGACGAGATGGCGCATCAGCAGCAAGTGCCGGTGCCGGCCGCTGCGGTCGACGACGGCGCCTTCCGGCGCCTCGAAGGACGACTGAGCGACATCGCCGCCCGGCTGGAAGAGAGCACATCCGCAGCGCCGACCGATCCGCGGGCGCTGAAGAACCTCGAAGACCAGATCGCCCATCTTTCAGCGCTGATGAGCGAGCCGCGCGAAAGCGCTGCGATGCCCGCCGAATTCGACCGTCGCATGGGCGCGATCGAAGACTATATGGCGACGAGCGACGAATATATCATCGAAGCCGCACGCCAGGCGGCCGAAGCCGTCGTCGAAGCCTATTCGCGCCATGGCGGCCCGCAGGGCGCCGTGGCACCCGCCGACATGTCGGCGCTGACGGCACTTGCCGAAGATCTGCGCCACCTCGAAGATCTCAGCCGCGACAGCGAGGAGCGCACGCACAAGACTTTCAAGGCTTTGCACGAGACGCTGGTCCATATCGCCGACCGCCTCGACGGCATGGAAGAGCGCGGGCGGCCGCTCGCCCAGATGCCGGTGGCCGAGGTCGATTTCGATGTCGATCCCTACGCGCTGATGGTGGCCGAAGCGGAGATGAACAGGGCGGCGGAGACAGCCGCAACGCTGAAGGCCTCTCCGGTGATCCGTACGGCCGAGGTCGCAGCCGAACCTGCCGCCCCGGCTCAAACCAGCGCCATGAGCGGAACGAGCGTGATCGCCATCGAAGCCGCGACCCGGACGACGGAGGCTGCGGCAGCGGCTCCGGCGCCGTCAAAGGTCAGCCTGCTCGCCAGCCTCGGCAAGCGGCTGCTGCCGGCCAAGAAAACCGAGAGCCGGGCGAGCGAACGCCCGATGATCGACCCCGCGCCGTCGATCGACCCCGCCGACGTGGTGCCGACGGATGCGGCAAACGAACTGCTCGAGCCGGGCTCGGGCACACCTGACGTGAAGAAGATCCTGGAACGGGTTCGCGCCAGCCAGAGTGCGGCGCGCGGCAAACCTGCCGGCGAAACCGACCGAGCCGATTATATCGCCGCCGCCCGCCGTGCGGCGCAGGCGGCCGCGATGGAGGTGGACGCCAATCCGAAGCAGGCCGCCGTCAAGCCCGAGAAGAAAGGCGCGACCGCCGGCAAGGCTGGCAAGACGGCTGACAAGACGGGCAAGACCAGCGCCTTTTCGCGCTACCGGCGGCCGATCCTGCTGGCGGTCGGCGCGGTGCTGCTCGCTATCATGGCCTTTCCGCTTGCCCGGACGCTGACGAGCGGCGAGAACGCACCGCAGGCGCCAGCCGAAGTCTCGGCGCTGAGCGGGGCTACGGAAAACCCGTCGCCTGCTGTGCCGGAAGCGATACCCGCCCAGCCGGACGCCGCAGCCATCGGAACGACCGCGCCGGCAGCGGAGGCTACGCCTCCCGCTGGCGAACAGGCGCAGCCGGAAGCGGCCCCGCCGGTTGCCGGCGAGCATCTGACCGACGCAGCACCGCTCGACGGCGAAGGGGCTGCGACGTTTGCCCCCCCTGCTCCATCCGGCGCGGCACAGGAGACATCGGGCTTCGTTCCCGCACCTGCACCGCAGGCCGCCATCACCATTCCCGACACCGTCCAGCCGAAATCGCTGGCCGATGCGGCAAGCGGCGGCGATGCGCTGGCGCTGTTCGAGATCGGCGCGCGTTATTCGGACGGCCGCAACGGCATGACGGTCGATCAGAAGCAGGCGGCAAGCTGGTATCAGCTTTCGGCCGACAAGGGCTTTGCGCCTGCTGAGTACCGGCTCGGCAGCATGTACGAGAAGGGCAACGGCGTCGAGCGCGACATCGCCAAGGCGAAGGGCTTCTACGAGCAGGCGGCAAACCAGGGCAATGCCAGCGCCATGCACAATCTCGCCGTCCTCTACGCCTCCGGCGCACTCGGCCAGCAGGATTATGCGACGGCCGCCTCGTGGTTCACCAAGGCTGCGAATCTCGGCATCACCGACAGCCAGTTCAACCTGGCGATCCTCTGCGCCAGGGGCAACGGGGTGCCGGCGGATCTCGAAGAATCCTACAAGTGGTTTGCGATTGCCGCCAAGGCCGGCGACAAGGATGCGGCGCAGAAGCGCGACGAAGTGGCCAACGCCATGAAGCCCGATCAGCTCGAACGGGCGCGCGCCAAGGCCGATCTGTGGAAGCCGGAGCCGCTCGACCACCGCACCAACGCCATCGACATCCCCGACGAATGGGCCGGCACCGGCGCCAAGACGGCGACCGTCGACATGAAGAAGGCAATCCGCAACATCCAGGCGATCCTCAACAATAACGGCTTCGACGCCGGCGCGCCGGACGGCGAAATGGGCGCGAAGACCGTGACCGCGATCAAGAACTTCCAGAAGTCGGTCGGCCAGGAGCCGGACGGCAAGGTGACCGACGCAACCGTGAAGGCGCTGCTCGAACGCAACAAGCAGGGCAGCAAGGCAATCTAAGCGCGTCGCATCGACGCGGGATCGTCTCATATCTCAGCTTTGGGCAATCTGAAGGGCCTGGCGGACTATGCCGCAAGGCTTCTTCCAATTTTTCCGCCGCCTGTCACAAAACCTGAAAAAAGCCGGATTATGCCCGGACATATCGATCCGCGCATCCGGCGAATCCTCTGCCGCCGATCTCTTCGCCAATCAGGCCCGATCGAAAGCCTCTGGCAACGATTTCACAGTATGGTGCGCATTCGAACGGGGACGTGACAGAAACCGCCCGGCAGGAGCGGTCATCATTCGGGGTCAGCTGTGACAATCTATCTGCCCATCGCAGAATTGTCGGTGAACATCTTCATCATTCTCGGCATGGGGGCGGCCGTCGGATTCCTGTCTGGAATGTTCGGCGTCGGCGGCGGCTTTCTCATCACGCCGCTGCTGATCTTCTACAACATTCCCCCTGTCGTCGCGGTCGCGACCGGCGCCAACCAGGTGGTGGCGTCGTCGATCTCGGGCGCGATCACCCATTTCCGGCGCGGCACGCTCGACGTCAAGCTCGGCACGGTGCTGCTGCTGGGCGGCCTATCGGGCGCCACGGTCGGCATCTGGATCTTCTCGCTTTTGCGCCGGGTCGGTCAGCTCGATCTCATCATCTCGCTGATGTACGTCATCTTCCTCGGCACCGTCGGCGGACTGATGCTGCTCGAAAGCATCAATGCGATGCGGCGGGCAGCGCGCAACGAGCCGCCGGCGCCGCGCAAACCCGGCCACCAGCACTGGGTGCACAAACTGCCGCTCAAGGTTCGTTTCAAGAAATCGAAGATCTATCTGAGCGTCATTCCGGTCGTCACGCTCGGCTTTGCGATCGGCATCCTCACCTCGATCATGGGTGTCGGCGGCGGCTTCATCATGGTGCCGGCGATGATCTACCTGCTGCGCATCCCGACCAATGTCGTCGTCGGCACCTCGCTGTTCCAGATCATCTTCGTCACCGCCTATACGACGATCGTGCAGGCGGCGACGAACTTCTCCGTCGACATCGTGCTCGCCTTCATCCTGATGGTGGCGGGTGTCATCGGCGCGCAATACGGCGTGCGGGTCGGCCAGAAGCTGCGCGGCGAACAGCTGCGCGCCCTGCTCGGACTGCTGGTGCTCGCCGTCGGCCTGCGTCTGGCGGTCGCGCTGGTGGTGACGCCGGCCGACGTCTATTCGGTGGTCATGGGAGCGGGCAACTGATGCGCCTGCTGGCTTTCATCATCGCACTGTTTTGCCTGCTGCCGGCGACTGCCGGAGCGCAATGGCTGCCGGGCCAGGCGACGGAAGCGGTGCGTGAAGGGTTGGAAATCGGCACCTCAACCAGCGAAATCGCCATCACTTCGGATTTCCACGGCGCCGACCTGACAATCTTCGGGGCGCTCTCGAACACCGACCAGCTGCTGCTCGCCATCGGCCAGTATGACGTGGTCGTGGTGCTGGAAGGCCCGCGCGAGGATGCGACGGTGCGCAGGAAGGAACGGGTCTTCGGCATCTGGGTGAATACACGCTCGATGACCTTCGAGGCAGTGCCGCATTCCTATTCGATGTCGAGCTCGCGCATGACCGACGATCTGACGACGCCGCTCGAGCTGACCGATCAAGGGATCGGCATCGATCATATTCCGCTGACGCCGGTCGGCTTCGTCGGCGACGGCAGCAATCTCGGCGAATTCCGCGACGCCTTCCGGCGGCTGCAACAGGGCGGCGGCCTCTATGACCGGAACACCAGCGGCGTGCGGTTCGTTTCCTCCAACCTCTTCAAGGCGAGCCTGCGCCTGCCGGCCAACATTCCGAACGGGGTGCACACGGTGCGCGCCTATCTGTTCAAGAGCGGCCTTTTCGTGACCGACAAATCGCTGCCGCTCAGGGTCATCAAGACCGGTATCGAACAGACGATCACAGATGCGGCGCACAATCAGCCGATCCTTTACGGCTGCGCGGCCGTGGCTCTCGCCGTCATCACCGGCTGGGGCGCCAGCCTGATCTTCCGTAAGGACTGATCCGCCGCAGGGCGTTCAAGATTTCTCCCCGAAAACAGGCTCGGCAAAGCGCCGAGCACGACGGCCTGCGGGCAGCAGCAGCCTGCCCGGATATTCCATTCCAAAAACCGCTTGCATTTCGCTATCAGTCATCTTAGTTTTCAACCAGTTGTCAAACGCAACTGGTTTTGAGCAATCCAGAAGGAGGATGGAAATGAGAAAGCTTGTTGTCTGGAACCTGATGACGCTCGACGGTTATTTCGAAGGCACGAAGCCTTGGGATATCGACTTCCACAATCTCGCCTGGGGACCTGAGCTGCAGCGCTATGCCGAACAGTTCGGCAGGGAGGGCGATCTGCTGGTCTTTGGCCGCAAGACCTATGAGGGCATGGCTTCCTACTGGCCGACCGCCGAGGGCGAAGGTGAGATCAAAGCCTATATGAACGGTATCGCCAAAATCGCCGTATCGCGGACGATGACCGAGCCCGGCTGGAACAATGCCCGCATCGTCAGCGACCCAATCCCGGAATTGACGAAGCTGAAGCAGGAGGACGGCAAGACGATCTTCATCTTCGGCAGCGCCGAGCTTGCCGACAGCCTGCTGAAAGCCGGCCTCATCGATGAAATCAGGGTCTGCGTCGTGCCTGTTATCCTCGGCAGCGGCAACCCGCTTTTCAAATCTGCGGAAGGCCAGGTGCCGCTGAAGCTGATCGAATCCTCGACGACGGAAGGCGGCGCGGTGATCCTGCGCTACGAGCCCGTCAAAGCGTAGCGGGCGCCTGTCCTTAGGCCTCCCGGCGATCAGGCCAGCATCCCCCTGGCCGCCCGGGAAAGCATCCGGGAAACTTCGTATTCGACTAAAAACCGGTCTTTAACATTTACGAGTTAGTAATCTCTCGGAAACGAGAGGTTTTGTTATGCGTACTCGTATCGTTCTGACAGCCGTCGGGCTGGCGCTGCTTGCCGGCTGCGCGACGGCGCCCAAACAGACGCGGAACATCTGCGCCGTCTTCGACGAGCGCGACGGGCTCTTCACCAGCTGGCAGCGTGCCGCCGAGCGGACGGAAAAGAAATACGGCGTGCCGGTGCCGATCCTGATGGCGACGATGTATACCGAATCCGGCTTCCAACCCTATGCGCGGCCGCCGCGCACCAAGCTATTCGGCTTCATTCCCTGGACCCGGCCGTCGACGGCCTACGGTTATTCGCAGGCGTTGGACGGGACCTGGGATCACTATCAGTCGCAGACGGGGAACTGGGCCGCGCGCCGGACAAACTTTTCCGACGCGATCGATTTCATCGGCTGGTATCACTACCAGAACAGCGTGGAGACCGGCATTCCGCTGAACGATGCCTATAATCTCTATCTCGCCTATTATTCCGGTCCGACCGGATATAAGCGCGGCGACTGGCGCTCGAACGGGCAATTACAGCAGACGGCGCAGAGGTTCGCGCGGATGGCGGGGACGTATCAGCAGCAGCTGCGGGAGTGTGATTGATTTAAGGGTGTGCAGAGGGGTACGCGGCACATCGGGTCGTAGCGCTACCCCCGCAAATTTCCATACCGCACCGAGTAGATCCGGTCCCTGCCGAGCAGATGCGCGATCAGCGATCCCCTGTCGAAAAGACCGTGCATCGCCTGATGGCCGAGGTCGAGGCCGCCGCTCATGACGCCGAAGGCCGGCATGAGGAGGCGGGCGCCGTCGGTGGCAAAGCAGGGGCGGCGGACGGATTTGTCGCGGCGGCGGACCGTGGCCGACGGGTGCAGGTGGCCCGATATTTCGCCCTTCTGCAAGCCGTTCCTCGGCTCGTGGCGGAAGGTCAGGCCGGCATAATGCATCTCGTCGGTGGAAGCGCCCGGCAGATCGACGATACCGTCCGGATCATGGTTGCCGTTGATCCAGATCCATTCGCGGCCGCGCGCCATTTCGACGATCAGCGCCCGGAAATTCTCCGGCAGATGCTTTGAGCCGATACGGTCGTGGAAATTATCGCCGAGCGAGACGACGAGCTTCGGATCGTAACGCGAGATGACGGCGGCAAGGACGGTCAGCGTCGCCAGCGTATCATAAGGCGGCAGCATCATGCCGCGGCGGGCAAAGGCCGCACCCTTTTCCAGATGCAGGTCGGAGACGACGAGCAGGCCGGCATCCGGCAGATAGAGAGCGCCGAGCGGATCGCAGACGGCGGCAATGCCATGGACCGACGTCTCGACGCCCGGCACCGTGGCCAATCCCGATATGTCGCGCGCCAGCGCCAGGCGGTTCATCACTTCTGTTATTCCCAAATACCGTCGTCAGGCTCAAGCCTCGTCAAGCAAGCGCTTCGGCGATCAGATCGTCCGCCGCTTCGGCGAGCAGCACATCATGGGCCTCGCCCGGCACCGCCTCGCGTCCGATTTCCAGCATCACCGGCACGGCGAGCGGGGAAATATGGTCGAGGGCGCGGTGGGTGATGTGGCCCCTGATTCGCCTCAGCATATCGCCAAGACGGCCAATATCCAAAAGTCCCGTCGCCGCATCCTGCCGCGTCGCCTGCAAGAGGATGTGATCCGGCTCGTGGCTGCGCAGCACGTCATAGATCAGATCGGCGGAGACGGTGATCTGGCGGCCGCTCTTTTCCTTGCCCGGATGGCGGCGTTCGATCAAGCCCGCAATCACGGCGCAATTGCGGAAGGTGCGTTTCAACAGGAAGGATTCGTCGAGCCAGGCTTCGAGATCGTCGCCGAGCATATCTTCATCGAAGAGGTCGGAGAGGCTGAGCCGGCCATTGCCGATCATCAGTCCCATATCCTCGAGCCCCCAGATCGCCAGCGAATAATCGGTGGCGACGAAGCCGAGCGGCTTGGCGCCGGCCCGCTCCAGCCGGCGGGTGAGCAGCATGCCGAGCGTCTGGTGGGCGAGACGGCCTTCGAAGGGATAAGCGACCATGTAGCCGCGGCTGCCGCGCGGGAAGGTTTCAATCAGGAACTCGTCGCGCTTCGGCAGCATCGACTTGTCGTTCTGTAAGGACAGCCAGTCGCGCACCTGATCCGGCAGGCGCTGCCATCGGTCGGGATCGGCGATCATCGCCCGCACCTGCTCGGCGAGATAGGTCGACAGCGGAAACTTGCCACCATTGTAGGAGGGGATCTTCGGATCGAGCGAAAAGGCCTGCGACGCCAGGCACTCGTTTTCACGGATGCCCTCGAATCGCAGCACCTTGCCGGAGAAGACGAACGTATCGCCCGGCGACATCTGCTCGAGGAAATATTCCTCGACCTTGCCCAGCGTGGCGCCGCCACGGCCGATCCTGCCGCCCTCGCCGCGCTTGACCATGCGGATATTCAGCATCGGGCTCTCGACGATGGTGCCGAGGTTGAGGCGGTATTGCTGGGCGACCGCAGGATTGGAGACGCGCCAGCGGCCCTCCTTGGTCTTGCGGATGCGGGCATAACGCTCGTAGGTCCGGAGCGCATAACCGCCGGTCGCGACGAAATCGACGATGCGCTCGAAGGTCTCCCAGCTGAGATCGGCATAGGGCGAGGCGCTGGTGACCTCGTCGTAGAGTTCCAGCATGTCGAAGGGTTCGGCGCAGGCCATGCCGAGCACGTGCTGGGCGAGCACGTCGAGCGCGCCGCGGCCGACGGGCGGGGTGTCCTGGGCGCCGATATAATTGGCGTCGAGGGCGGCCTGGCACTCCATGACCTCGAACCGGTTGGCCGGCACCAGGATCGCCTTCGAGGGTTCGTCCATGCGGTGATTGGCGCGGCCGATGCGCTGGGCAAGACGTGAGGCGCCCTTCGGCGCGCCGACATGGATGACCAGATCGACATCGCCCCAGTCAATGCCGAGATCGAGGGTGGAGGTGGCAACGACGGCGCGCAGCCGGTTTTCGGCCATCGCCGCCTCGACCTTGCGGCGCTGGCCGACATCGAGCGAGCCGTGATGGAGCGCGATCGGCAGGTTGTCGTCATTGATCGTCCAGAGCGCCTGAAACAGCATTTCGGCCTGGCTGCGGGTGTTGACGAAAAGCAGCGTCGTCTTGTGTTCGAGGAGCTTGTTGTAGACGTCGGGAATGGCATACCGGGCGGAATGGCCGGCCCAGGGAATGCGCTCCTCGGTCGACAGGATCGCGATATCGGGCTTGGCGCCGCCTTCGACGACGACGAGGCCGGCATGATGCTCCCTGCCCTCCTCCTGGCCGACCAGCCATTTCTGCAGGTCCATGGGCTCGGCGACGGTGGCCGAGAGGCCGATGGTCTTGAGGTCGGGGGCAAGGCGGCGGAGACGAGCCAGGCCGAGCGAGAGCATATGGCCGCGCTTGGAGGTAACGAGCGAATGCAACTCGTCGAGGATGATATATTTCAGGTCCTTGAAGAAGCGTTCGGCCTCGCGGTTGGCCAGCAGCAGGGCGACCTGTTCCGGCGTGGTCAGCAGAATATCCGGCGGGTTGAGTTTCTGGCGCTGGCGCTTTGCGTTCGGCGTGTCGCCGGTGCGGTTTTCTATCGTGACCGGCAGGCCCATCTCCGCGACCGGCTTCATCAGGTTGCGCTCGATATCGATGGCGAGCGCCTTCAGCGGCGAGACATAGAGCGTGTGGATGCCGGTGAAGGCGGAGCCGGGCGGGATCTTGCCGCGGCGGGTGAGATCGGTGAGCGAGGGCAGAAAACCGGCGAGCGTCTTGCCGGCGCCGGTCGGCGCAATCAGCAGCGTGCTTTCACCGGCCTCGGCGCGGGCGAGCAATTCCAGCTGATGGGCGCGCGGTCGCCAGCCCTTTTCCGCAAACCAGCGGGTAAAGGCGGCAGGCAGCAGGGCACGGGCTTCGGAATCGATCTGGTCCACGCCTGGAAGGTAGTGAAATGCCTGGGAAAAAGAAGAGCCGCAGGCCTTCACATGGCGATATAGCGGTCCTTGCGGTGGTTGATGGCAATCGTGAGGTTGAGAACGATCGCACCAAGCACGGAGCAGGCGATGATGAAGGGGGTGGCGACGAAGAAGGAAAGCGCCAGGATGATGCCGTCGAAGCCGAGCTGGACGAAGCCGGCGCGCCAGCCGAAGCGATCCTGGAGATAGAGAGCGAGAATGCCGATGCCGCCGAGGCTGGCGCGGTGGCGGAAGAGCGCCAGCATGCCGGCGCCGATGACGAGGCCGCCGAACAGCGCGCCGGCTATCGGATCGACATGGGCAATGGTGATGAAGCCCGAGACGAATTCGGACAGGACCGAGGTCAGCGCGATGGCGGCAAAGGTCTTGATGGTGAAGGCGAGACCCAAACGGCGGAAGGCAAGATAATAGAAGGGCAGGTTCACGACAAAGAAGCAGAGCCCGAAGCTGAAGCCGGTCGCATAATGGGCGAGGAAGGCCATGCCCGCCGTGCCGCCCGCAAGCAGCCCGGCGCCGGAGAGAAGCGTTACGCCGAGCACGGCAAGCATGCTGCCGGCGACGATGCCCTGGGCGTCGTCGAAGAGCGAATGACGATCGGCGCTGGAATTCAGAAGGCCTGCGAAAGCGTTGGATGCCATGTTGTTCCCCTGTCGGCTTTTCCGTCTTCTATCCGGGGTCAGGATAAAGGCAAGTGGCAAGCAGCAAGCGCGCCTCTTGACATCCGATATAATCGTGGATATTTTTTATCCACGAATTGAGGAGGCATCCTGCATGAAGATGAGCGACGGGGTCGAGCAGGCCATTCACAGCGTGGCGATGCTTTCCGGCCTCTCCGAAGGCGGCGTGCTTTCGGCGGCCGCGTTGGCGGAATTCCACGGCGTCTCGACGAGTTATCTGTTGAAGCATCTGCAGGCGCTGTCGGGCGCTGGCATCCTCGATACCGTGCCGGGGCCGAAAGGCGGATACAGGCTGGCAAAGGCGGCGAAAGAGATTTCGCTGCTCGACATCCTGCTTGCCGTCGAAGGACCGGCGCCGGCCTTCCGCTGCGCCGAAATCCGCCAGCGCGGACCGAACCCGGTCTCCGATCGGTTCTTTGCCCAACCCTGCACCATCAGTGCGGCGATGCTCAGAGCCGAACGGGTCTATCGGGCCGAACTTGCCAAGACCAGCATTGCCGATCTCGGCATCGAACTGAATGCCCTCGACGACGGATCGATCGCAGCCAGAGGCTGCGCTTTCCTCGAAATCCATGAACGCAAGACGGCTCGCTGAGCCACTCACACAGGAGAAAGACCATGCAACCACGTTTCAACTTCGCCAAAGCCGCTCCCGACGCCTACAAGGCGGTCGCCGCTCTCGAGCAATATGTCCAGTCCTCCGGGCTGGAGCGCCGCTTCATCCACCTGATCAAGCTGCGCGCCTCGCAGATCAACGGCTGCGCCTATTGCGTCGACATGCATGTGAAGGAAGCCCGCCATGACGGGCTCTCCGAACAATGGATCAATCTGATGTGCGTCTGGCGGGAATCCCCGGTCTATGACGCCCGCGAACGGGCGCTGCTCGGCTGGGTGGATTCCGTCACCAACATCGCCAAAACTGGCGCCCCGGATGGCGACTACGAGACGCTGAAGGCGCATTTCTCCGAGAAGGAGATGACTGAGATTACGGTGGCGATCGGCGCGATCAACATCTGGAACCGGCTTGCCGTCGGCTTCCGCTCGCAGCATCCGATTGATGCGGCAACGAAGGCTGCCTGAGATATTTGATGGAGGGGAAACATCCTCTGGCAACCGACCCGAAAACTCGGGTCGGTCGAATATCGGGTCACTCGTGATCCCGGGTGGCCCGTACGGCAACGGCGTCAAACCGATTGTCCGAGAGGTCGATGCTGTTGAACAGGTCTCGGACGACTTTCGCAATTTCCTCTGCGGAAGTGCCCTTGGCGTATTCTTCCTGCATACGGCGTCTCACAAGCTTTTCCAAATCTGACATAGTTCACCTCATCAAATCCGGCGCGGGAGGAGTGTTGCGCCGGGGCCGATCTGAGGCAAGTTACGATTTGTTTAGAATGGCTTACCGTTTTGTAAGGTTAGAGCGCGATGTAGCGATCGGCGCGGTGATTGATGGCGACGAAGAGGTTGAGGACGACGGCGCCGAGCACCGAATAGAAGACGACCGGCGGGGTGGTGACGAAGAAGGCAGCGGCGAGCACGCACATGTCGATGGCGAGCTGGACGAGGCCGGCGCGGATGCCGAAACGCTCCTGCAGATAGATGCCGAGAATGCCGACGCCGCCGAGACTGGCGCGGTGGCGATAAAGCGCCAGCAGGCCGAAGCCGAGCAGCAGGCCGCCGAGCAGGGCGGCCCAGGCCGGATGAATGCTCGAAATCGAAAAGAAGCGCGACTGCACATCGGCAATCACCGAGGTCAGGCCGATGGCGACGAAGGTCTTGATGGTGAAGGCCATGCCGAGGCGCTTCCACGAGAGATAGAAGAACGGCAGGTTGAGCAGGAAGAAGGCGAGGCCGAAATTGACGTCGAAGGCATAGTGCAGAAGGAAGGCCACACCGGCGGTGCTGCCGGTGAGAAGGCCGGCGCTGGCAAGCACGTAGAGGCCGAGCGCGGCAACCAGGCTGCCGGAGAATATGCCCTGCACATCCTCGATCGGGGTGTGGCGCGTCGCGCTCGTGTTCCAGACGCCAAGAGCATTGATGAGCTGTGTCATGTCGCCAATCTCCACGGCAGACGATGTTAAAAAACGCGCTGGGGAGACCCGGGCGCGACGGAATTTTGCATAATGAAAGAAGCCGGAGCGCCTCGGCGATAATTGCCGGGCATCTCTGATGATGCAGCGCAGTATCGGGTTTTTCGGTCTTTTGATCAAGCAGAATAGGTAAGCAATGCTGACCTATTAAAAAATCGCAAGAAATGTTCGCTCACGCTGGTTTGCGCGTAAGGAACAGAATGCCGGATAGCGGTTTTCCGCCATCTTTGCGAATGACCGACTTGACGGTCGCAAGGATTTGCAAGCCGTGACGGGCAAGAAGCGCCCTGACATAGCTTTCCGAATGGGCGTAACGCAGCGACGGAGCGAGATGGAAGCCCTCGCCGTCTCCCGCATCCTCGACGGAAAAGGCGATATCGGCGCCTGATGCCGCGAGTTCTCCGATGATGGCAAAGACGCTTTCGAGATTGCCGAGATACATCAGCACATCGGCCGCCGTCACCAGATCGGCGCGATGGCGGGCGGCATCGGCAAAGAGACCGGAGAGATCGGGTGCGAGCGAGAGGTCGGCCTGGGCGAGACTGTCATACACCTGTTTCTCGGCCGCCTTCACCAGCATGTTCTGCGAGAGGTCGAAGCCTTCCAGGCGGTCGACACGGCCACGGATCTCCGGGCCGAGCAGGCCGGTGCCGCAGCCGAGATCGACGGCGCGTTCGTAACGCCTGCCGGTGGAGGCGATCAGCGCTGCGAGCTTCTGCGGGACGCTGTAGTCGAGTTTTTCAACAAGGGCTGATTCGAAACGATCGGCATAGTCGTCGAAAAGGCGCTCGACATAGCGGCTTGGCGGCCGGTCGGGCGTGGCTACGTCGCCGAGAAGGGCGAGCTTCAGGGTTGCGCCGAAAATATCGTCGGGATCGAAGGCAAGCGTCCTGCGGTAGGCCTCGATCGCGGCATCCGCCCTGCCCGCCTTTTCCAGATAGGTGGCGAGGCGATACCAGCCGGCGGCCCAGGCCGGCACGAGTTCGAGCGCCTGTTCCATCAGTTCGGCCGCCGCGTCCGGCTCACCGCCTTCTTCGAGCATCCTGGCATAGTCGGCGCGGCGGTCGGCGATGACATCGCCGGAGGAAAGCTGGTGGTGCATCAACGGACCTATTGGTTGGCCCGCATTTGGCGGCGGCCACAAAAAAACTCAAGTCCTATTTCAGAGGCGAAGCGGCCAATTCCGGAAAGGGCTTGCGGGCTGAAGGCCGCGACCTTATTCCAAGGGCAAACAGGAGATGGCTTATGTCCGATCAGGCGAACAGGTTCCTCGGCGATTCAATCGGCCGCACAGTGATAAAGCTTATCGTGGTGTCGCTGATCGTCGGTTTCGTCATGACCGTCTTCGGCCTGACGCCGTGGAGCATCATCGACGGCGTGCGCGACTTCATCCTGGAAGTCTGGCACCGGGGCTTTTCGGCACTCGGGCGCGTCGGCGACTATCTGATCCTCGGCGCGACGATCGTCATCCCGCTCTTCGTCATCCTTCGTCTTTTCAGCTACCGCCGCTAACATGACATCCATCGATCTTTCCCGGCGCGGCCTGCTGCGCCTTTCCGGACTTGCGCTCGCCGCCGGCATCGCCGGCTGCACCACGACCCCGCGGATCGCCGGGACGCCGTCCGACGGCGAGGACGAGACGGCGCGGGTGCTGCCGCTCGTCAACCAGCTCAGGGCCAAAAACGGCCTGCCGCCGCTGGCCGTCGACCCGGCAGCGAGTACGGCTGCTCTCTTCCAGGCGAAGCGCATGGCGAGCGCCGGCAAGATGGCGCACCTCATGGGCATGACCGACAGTTTTGGCGCACGTGTGAAAGCCAGTGGTGTCCGGCTGCCGGCGGCAGAGAATATCGCCTCCGGCCAGCAGAGCGTCGATGCCGTGGTGACGGCCTGGATCAACTCGCCGCATCATCTGGAAAACATGCTTGGGCGTTATGACGGCCTCGGTGTCGCCGTCGCCCATAATCCCTCTTCCCGGAACCTGCCCTATTGGGCCATGGTGCTTTCCAGCTGAGGCGATTCCGCCTGCAGCAATTCAGGATGTTACAGCGTCCCTAGCGCCTCTCACCAGGACGCGCGGCGCTGTCGCGGCGAGGCAGGCATGGATAGCAGGATCGACGACAACAGGCTCGCTTTCGACGTGACCCACCGGCTGGTGCTGTCGATCGCCCTTCCGATGACGCTCGGCTTCATGACGACGCCGCTGCTCGGGCTGACCAACACCGCCGTGGTCGGCCGCATGGGCAATGCGGAGGCGCTGGCGGGGCTGGCGATCGGCGCGATGCTCTTCGATCTGATCCTCGGCAGCTTCAACTTCCTGCGCGCTTCGACAACAGGGCTGACGGCGCAGGCCTATGGCCGCCGGGATCAGCACGAACAGCAGGCGGTTTTCTCCAGGGCGATGATCTCGGCGCTCGGCTGCGGGCTGGCGCTGCTCTGTCTTTCGCCGCTGCTGATGGCGGCGGGCTTGACGCTGATGGGCGCGGAGGGGGCGATCGCCGAGGCGACCAGCACCTATTTCTCCATCCGCATGCTGGCGGCACCGGCGGCGCTGGCGAATTACGCCATCCTCGGCTTCGTGCTCGGACGCGGACAGGGCAATATCGGACTGCTGCTGCAGGCGATCATCAACGGCATCAACATCCTGCTTTCCATCTATCTCGGCCTGACCCTCGATTGGGGCGTGACGGGGGTCGCCTGGGGAACGATGGCGGGCGAAACCGTCGGCGCGCTTGCCGGGCTTGTCATCGTGCTGCGCGGCTTTAACAAGGCAGAGCGGCCGGCATGGGCGGAGATCGTTTCGCGGCATCGGCTGGCCGAGCTTTTCGCGCTCAACCGCGACATCCTGATCCGCACCTTCGTGCTGATCGGCGCCTTCACCATCATGACGCGGATCGGCACCAGCTTCGGCGCGGTGACGCTTGCCGCCAACGCCGTGGTGATGAATTTCTTCCTGCTGTCTGGCTACTATCTCGACGGGCTTGCCAATGCCGCCGAACAGATTATCGGCCGGGCGATCGGCGCGCGTTACCGGCCGGCCTTCGACCGCGGGCTGAGGCTGACGATCTTGTGGTCCTTCGGGCTGGCGGCGATCGGCTCCGCCTTCTTCTTCCTCGCCGGACCCTGGCTGATCTCGGTGCTGACGACTTCACCCGAGGTCCGGCAGGCCGCCGAAACCTATCTGCCCTGGGCGGCGGTGACGGGGCTGACCGGCGCGCTCGCCTTCCTGATGGACGGGGTCTTCATCGGCGCGACATGGTCGGCCGAGATGCGCAACCGGATGCTGATGTCCTTTGCCGGCTATCTGCTGATGCTGGCGGTCTTCGTGCCGCTCTTCGGCAATCATGGCCTGTGGCTGGCGATGAACGCCTTCCTGCTCTTCCGCGGCGTCTTCCTGGCGATGCTGGTCAAGCGGCGCGCCGATCAGACCTTCCGCGCCGCCCAATAATCCAGCCTGGTATCGCGCAGGTCGCGGATCGAGCCGGCCTTTTCGCGGTCCAGGAGTTTCGACAGGCCGCGGACGATATCGCCGGCGAGGCCCGGGCCTTCATAGACCATGCAGGAATAGAGCTGGACGAGATCGGCGCCGGCCCTGATCTTTTCCAGCGCGGTTTCGGCCGAGGAGACGCCGCCGACGCCGATGATCGGCAGATCAGGGCCGACGCGCTTGCGCATCCTGGCGAGCACCGCCGTCGACTTTTCGAACAGCGGCACGCCGGAAAGGCCGCCCGCCTCCTTCGCCTGGCGCTGATCCTTGAGCCCGTCGCGCGACAGCGTGGTGTTGGAAACGATCAGGCCATCCAGCGCATGCGAGAGTGCTTCGGCGGCGATATCATCCATGCCTTCCTCGGTCAGATCGGGGGCGATCTTCAGAAAGACCGGGATCTTCCGGCCTGTTGTCGCCGCCATCTCGTCGCGTGCCGCAAGCACGGATGACAGCAGCACCGCCAGGCTTTCGCGCCCCTGCAGGTCGCGCAGGCCGGGCGTGTTCGGCGAGGAGATGTTGGCGGTGAAATAGCGGGCGACGGAATAGAAGCGGCGGATGCCGGCGACATAATCGGCGACGCGATCCTCGCTGTCCTTGTTGGCGCCGATATTGACGCCGATCATGCCACCGCCCGTTAGCGCGGCGAGGCGCCCGAAGGCGGCATCATGGCCTTCATTGTTGAAACCGAGACGGTTGATGACGCCTTCATCCTCCACCAGGCGGAAGATGCGCGGCCGCGGATTGCCGGATTGCGGCTTCGGCGTCACCGTACCGATCTCGGTAAAGCCGAAGCCGAGCTTCAGCAGCGCCTCCGGGACCTCGGCATTCTTGTCGTAACCCGCGGCCATGCCGAGCGGGTTGTCGAAGGTAAGGCCTGCGACGGTCTGGCGCAGGCGCGGATCGGGCTTGAGCTGGCAGGCGGGCACGAGGCCGGATTTCAGCGCGGCGATCGACATGCCGTGTGCCGTTTCCGGATCGAACAGGAAGAGACCCTTTCGGGCGAGACGCTTGAAAGGATCGATCATGGCCTAAGCTCCGGGAAAATATGGGCGCCGGCTTCGTCGAGCGGCAGCGGCGCCTCCCAGAGCACGGCCGCCAGCGGCAGATCGGTGAAAAGATGCGGGAAGAGATCACCGCCGCGCGAAGGCTCGAAGACCAGCTTGTCACCGAAGCCGCTGCCATCGACCGCAATCAGCAGCAAGCCGGACTGGCCAGCGAAATGCAGGGCGGCGGTCTGCTTCACCTGGGCTGCCGTCGAGAAATGGATGAAGCCATCCGTGAGATCGATGCCGGCGCCATGAAAAGTGCCGGTTTGTCTGGCTTGCTGCCAGAGCGTTTCCGTCACGATCTTGTAAAGGGTCGGTGTCAGGGTCATCATGGCCTCGCGACTGCTGGTCCTTGGTCACGAGGCTTTGCCGGAAAGAGGCGGCGATGTCCACGCCCCGGCGCGAAAAACGGGACCGCTGGAACAGAATTAGAGCATGATGTCGTCCGAAAACCGCGCACACTTTTCGGCATCATGCTCCAGTAGCAAAATCCGGAGGATGAGACGATGAAGGTTTTGGTTCTGACACTTGGCGTTTTTCTCCTGCCGTTGGCGGCCTCGGCGGCTGAAACCGATGCCGGCCGCTTCCAGCTGGAGAAGAGCGGCGATCATTTTGTCCGTCTCGACCGGCAGACCGGCGCCATGTCGATTTGCCAGGACAAGGACGGCGCCCTCGTCTGCCGGATGGCGGCCGACGAGCGGGCGGCCTATGAGGACGAACTCGACAGGCTGGCAAAGCGGGTGACGGCGCTCGAACAGGGCAATGTCGCCCAGCGCGCGCTGCCGAGCGACGCCGAGGTCGAGCGTTCGATCAGCATCATGGAGCGGATGATGAAGAGTTTCATGGGGATGGTGAAGGAGTTCCAGGCTGAGGAAAACACCAATCCCCTTCCGCAGAAGACCTGATCTGATATAGTCATATACCAGCAAGCCAGCATGCAACGCGGAGGGACGGCGTCGCATGGGGGCATGATCGGGCTCTTGGGAGGGAGTTTTCGATGCAGGAACAAACCATCATCATTGCCGACGATCATCCGCTTTTCCGCGACGCACTGCGCCAGGCGGTGATCGGCATGGAAGGCCGGCAGGCGATCGTCGAGGCCGGCGATTTCGCGGCCGCACGCCGGGCCGCCGGCGCCCATGCGGATGCCGACCTGATGCTGCTCGACCTCGCCATGCCCGGCGTCAGCGGCTTTTCCGGGCTGATGGCATTGCGCTCGGAATTCGCCAGCCTGCCGATCGTCATCGTCTCGGCCACCGACGATGCGACGACGATCCGCCGGGCGCTGGAGCTCGGGGCTTCCGGCTTCATTTCGAAATCCTCCGGCATCGACGATATCCGCCGCAGCATCCAGACGGTGCTTGCCGGCGACATCGCCACGCCGGAAAGCTACCGTGACGGGCAGGAGCAGGATCCCGATGTCGCCGACCTGATCCACCGTCTGCATACGCTGACGCCGCAGCAGAGCCGGGTGCTGACCATGCTCGGCGAAGGGCTGCTGAACAAGCAGATCGCCTATGAACTCGGCGTCTCCGAGGCGACGATCAAGGCGCATGTCTCGGCGATCCTGCTGAAACTCGATGTCGACAGCCGGACGCAGGCCGTGATTCAGCTCGGCAAGATCAATATGGCGATGGTTGCCTGAACGTGGCACGCCTGATGTGACAGGATTTTATTCCTCCTGATCTTTACTCGGGCCGGCCGGTCGGTTAACATTCCGCCCGGTTGAAGCGCGCCGCTGAATCAGCCGCGCAGGGATCGGGCGCATATGCTGTCACACGACCAGATTTGGGAAGCGATCGACAGGCTTGCCGAACGGCGCGAGCTGACGCCATCCGGTCTTGCGCGCCGCGCCGGGCTCGACCCGACCTCGTTCAACAAGTCGAAACGGCTTTCCGCCGACGGGCGCTTGCGCTGGCCTTCGACGGAATCGATCGCCAAGGTGCTCGACGCGACAGGGGCGAGCATGGAGGAGTTTCTTGCCTTCATGCGACCGGACGGCGGGCCGAGACATCCGGCCGGACAGTCTGACGGCGCGTTTCCGCAGCAAGGCAGCTCCATTCCACTGCTCGGCTTCGCGCAGGCCGGCGCCGGCGGCTTCTTCGACGACGGCGGTTTTCCGGCCGGCCAGGGCTGGGACGTGGTGGAATTTCCGGCAGCCCCGGCACAGAAGGCGGGCGTCTATGCGCTGGAGGTGCAGGGCGAGAGCATGATGCCCCTTTACCGCGACGGCGACGTGCTGATCGTCGAGCCGGGCGCCCAGGTGCGCCGCAACGACCGCGTCGTCGTGCGCACAAACGAGGGCGAGGTGATGGCCAAGGTGCTGCTGCGGCAGAGCCCGCGGTCGATCGAACTGATGTCACTCAATCCCGAACATCCCAACCGCACCCTCGAGCTTTCCGACGTCGATTGGATCGCCCGCATCATCTGGGCCAGCCAATAGGAAGATATTCCATGCGCCCTGCCGCCATCTTCACAGGTCTCACAGGGATGGTGGTGGTGGCCGGCCTGCTGATGGCGGGCGAAGCAAGACTCCGCGGCGGCGCAGTCGGGGAAGAGACGACGTCCGCAGAGGAAACGGCAACCGCGGCGGAGGCTGCCCCCGCAGCCGGCAAAGCCGCTGCGATTTCGGACGATCAAGCCGAAATGATCGCCCGGTCAGCGGAACCGGCGGTTCCGCCCGCTCCGGATCCAGGCGGCGATGTCGCACCCAAACCCGCCAATATAGCGCAAAAAGCGGAGACGACGGCCGGGCAGGCGGCCGGCCCGGCCGCGAAAAAACCGATGGAGCTGGCGCGGCCGATGGTCGAAAATGCCGGCATGCTTTCCTTTGGCGAGCGGAAACTTCAGCTTACCGGCATCGTGCCGACGCCGGCCGACAGAATATGCGGGCCGGCGGGCCGGCAATGGCCCTGCGGCATGATGGCGAAGACGGCGCTGCGTCAGCTGCTGCGCAACCGCAGCGTCACTTGCGATCTCGAGACAGCGGAATGGAAGGAAACGGTGACGGCCGCCTGCCGGCTCGGCACCCAGGATCTCGGCTCATGGCTTGCCGAAAATGGCTGGGCGGAAGCGGCGGCGGGGTCGCCGCTTGCGGGGATCGCCGAGACGGCCAAGCAGGCGGGAAAAGGCGTCTATGGCGCCGATCCGCGCCGCAAATGACCGGCCGCCATGACAAGCGCGAACAGCCGCGGATATGGCCGATCTCTTGTAATGACGGCAACCAATTCCTAATCTGGGCAGATCGAAAAAGGAATCAGAGATGAACAAGCCGCTTTCCGCCCATGATGCGCTGATCTACGTGATGGTGATGGCATCCGCCGTCGACAGCACGATGAACGACAGGGAGATGACAAGGATCGGCCAGTTGATCGGGTTCCTGCCGGTTTTCCGGGATTTCGACGACGACAAGCTGATTTCGGTGGCGCGCGACTGCGCCGCGCTGCTGGCCGGGCCGGAAGGCCTCGACGTCGTGCTCGAAACCGTGCGCGACACCCTGCCGGTAAAGCTTTACGACACGGCCTATGCGCTGGCCGTCGAAGTGGCCTCCGCCGATCTTTCGGTCAAGGCGGAAGAATTGCGGCTGCTCAGCCTGCTGCGCGACCGGCTCGGTCTCGACAAGCTCACCTGCGCGGCGATCGAGCGCAGCGCGATTGCGCGCTTCCGCAAGGGCTGAGCGCGCGCAGTTCGGACCGCGGCGTCAATAGAGCCCGTAGGGGAAATACCGCAGATAGATTTCCTGAAGACGGCCGTTGCGCGACAGCGTGGCGAGCGCGTGGTCGATGGCCGCCGTCAGCACGCCATCCTTCTGCCGCAGCATGATCGTCATGCCCTCGCCGAGGAAATGTTCGGAGAGATAGGGACCGTCGAAAAGCGCGCAGCATTTGGCCGAAGCCGGCGAAGAAACCCAGAAGGAAAGCTGCAGCGCATCGGCGAAAGCGGCATCGACCTTGCGGTCCTTGAGCGCCGCCAGCAGGGCGTCCTTGGTGTCGAAGGCTTGCGCCTTGATCGCCGGGAAGAAGGCGGCCAGCATCGCCTCATGCACCGTCCCCCGGACGACACCGACCGGATGGCTGGAAAGGGCGGCAGCCGTCTTGCCGTCGAGCGGCACGGCGAGATTGCGCACGAAGCGCGCCGGCAGCATCAGATAGGGTCGGGAGAAGACGAATTGCCGGCGCAGCTCCGGCGTCACGGCAAGGCCGGCAATGACGGCATCGCCCTGCGAGGCGGCAAGCGCATCCTTGAGGTCGGCGAAGGGGATCGCCTGGATCTGGCACTTGTCCGAGATCTCCAGCTCGCTGCAGATTTCGCGGGCGAGGTCGACATTGAAGCCGGAGAGCTTGCCGTTCTGATCGGTGAAATTGAAGGGCGGGAAATCGACCGATGTCAGGAAGCGCAGGCGCACCAGCGAGGAGAGATCCGGTCTCGCAAGACGTTCGCGCGCATCGAAAAGCAGCGGCAGCGAGGGCGACGCCTGCTGGGCGGATGCGGCAAGGCTCGAAAAGAGCGCTGACAAGAACAGGCCGAACGCGAAGAAAACCTTCAGAGTCAGGGATGCCAGCTTGGATTGCGTCATCGTGATCTTGATCTCGGGGCTCAGTGGGAAGCGTTGCGGCGAGATGTATCAGAGTCATGCGTGGCGGGGAATATGTGTGGGAGTGGGGGAGCAGAATGACAGTCGTGTCGGCACACCCGCCTCGCCCTTCGAGGCCGGCGGAGCACCTCAGAATGAGGCTCTGTTGCATGCCGGTTCCGAGGCTTGATCCTGGATGCGATGGCGCGCAGCTTTTGCCCCTAAAAATTGCGGGCATCCGCGCCGCCGTGTTAGCGCGGAATTAAAGAATATCGCCTTTTATTTGTTGCGACGACATCGGACCCCGCCAGCCGATCGCATGATGCACGCGTCAGTCCAAACCTATCCTTGAACCGCGATATTGAAGCAGTCCTTTCTGCAGCAATTGATTTCAAAAGCACCGGGCGCGCGACACGCCCCGTCAATCGGGTGACATTTCCATGCTGAAGCATCTGAAAATCCGCACAAAAATCATCTCGGTCGTGGCGCTGCTCGGGCTGATCACGATGGCCGGGCTGATCTACGTCATCTCCGAGTTCCGCCGTGCGGACGCCGCCTACAGCGCCTTCATCGATCATGAAGCGCAGGCCTCGATGCTGAGCGCGCGCGCCAGCGCATCGGCGGTGGCCTCGGTGCTGCAGGTAACCCTGATTGCCGACATGAAGCCCGATACGCCGGCATTCCAGACGGCGCTCGCCACGCCGAGCAAGCTGCCGCAGGCGCGTGACCGGATGAAGCAGGCGCTGGCGCTGGTGCCCAGCCGCAAGGCGGCGATCGATGAGATCCAGGCCGGCATCGACGAAATCGAAATCCTGGCAAACAAGATCATCGAACAGAGCAAGGCCAAGGACAGCGCCGGCGCGCTTTCGAATGTTGCGCTGATCAATGCCAAGCTCGATGCCCTGACGCCGAAAATGATCGCCAACAATGATGCGATGATGGCGATGCTCAACGACGGCGGCGATGCGCTTTCGGCTTCCGTCAACGGGCGGATCGTCCTCTGCCTCGTGCTGATCGGCATCGCCGTTCTCATTGCCGTCGGCGTCAGCGTGGTCGTCGCCCAGATGGGCATCGCCGGCCCGATGACGCAGCTGCGCCAGCGCATGACGCGGCTTGCCGAAGGCGATACGACAAGCGAAGTCAGCGGCCTCGACCGCCGCGACGAAGTCGGCCAGATGGCAAAGGCCGTCTCGATCTTCCGCGACAACGCGATCGAACGGGCGGAGATCGAGGCGCGCGCCGAAACCGACCGTAATGTCAGCGATGGCGAGCGGCGCGAACGCGAGGCGCAGAAGGCCCGCGAAGCATCCGAACTCGAACGCGCCGTTGCCGCACTCGGCGACGGCCTGCGCCGCCTTGCCGCCGGCGATCTCGCCTCGCATATCGACGAGCCCTTCGTCGCGCATCTCGATGCGCTGCGTGAGGATTTCAACAATTCGGTCGAGAAGCTCAACGAAACCATGCACACGGTTGGCGCCAATGCCCGGGCGATCAGCGCCGGCGCCAACGAGATCCGCTCGTCCGCCGACGAGCTTTCCCACCGGACGGAACAGCAGTCGGCCTCGGTCGAAGAGACGGCAGCGGCGCTCGAAGAGATCACCACGACGGTGCGCGACGCCGCCAAGCGTGCCGAGGAGGCGAGCCAGCTCGTCGCCCGCACCCGCCTCGGCGCCGAGAAATCCGGCGAGGTCGTCCGCAAGGCGGTTTCCGCCATGCAGCAGATCGAGAAATCCTCGGGTGAAATCTCCAACATCATCGGCGTCATCGATGACATCGCCTTCCAGACCAACCTGCTGGCCCTGAACGCCGGCGTCGAAGCGGCGCGCGCCGGCGAAGCCGGCAAGGGCTTTGCCGTCGTCGCCCAGGAAGTGCGTGAACTCGCCCAGCGCTCGGCCAATGCCGCCAAGGAGATCAAGGGGCTGATCACCAATTCCGGCACACATGTGCAGACCGGCGTCTCGCTGGTCGGCGAGACCGGCAAGGCGCTCGATGCGATCGTTGCCGAAGTGCAGGAAATCAACCAGCATGTCCACGCGATCGCCGAAGCCTCCCGCGAACAATCGATCGGGTTGCAGGAGATCAACACCGCCGTCAACACCATGGATCAGGGCACGCAGCAGAATGCGGCGATGGTCGAGGAATCCACCGCCGCCAGCCACAGCCTCGCCACGGAAGCGGCGGCGCTGAACAACCTGCTCGGCCAGTTCAGGCTGACCGGCACAGGCGGCTTCACCGCCAGCGCGCCGATCCCGGCCGCAGCACCGCGCGTGGCCCCGCGCCCGGCAGTCAGGGCAGCCCCGATCCGCGTCGCCAAAGAAGGCACCGCCCGTCCGGCCGCCTCGCCGGCCCGCGCGCTCGGCCAGAAAATCGCCAACGCCTTCGGCGCCGGCAGCAGCACACCATCGTCAAGCCCAGATGCCGACTGGACGGAATTCTGAGCCGGTCAAAACAGGCATTGGCAAGGGCGGCTGCGGCCGCCCTTTCCTTTTAGGTATCGTCTAACCCGGCCGCCAGCCGATCTCGACGAGGATGTTTCCGGGCGCCGTGCAGTAAAACAGCCAGCCGCCGCGCATGGCGGCCGGCGGGCCGGACAGATCAGCACCGGCAGCCGCAAGCCCGGTATGGACCGCATCGACATCCGCCCTCTCGGGCAGAATGAAGCCGATGTGATAGGTCTGGCGCCCCATTTCCACCTGATCGGCGGTGCCGAATTTTGCGATTGCGTGGCTGAGGACGATTTCGAGGCCGGTATCGTCTTCCAGGATCGCCAGGCCGTTCTGACCGCGCATATCCTTAAGCTTCAGACCGAAATGGCGGATGAAGAAATCCGCCGTGGCAGCGACATCGGGAACGTGGAAATCGAGATGGTTCAAGCGCATGACAGTCTCCGTTCGAAAAAAACCCGGGACTGCCTTTTTGCCGTCTCCGCACGCCGCCGGGATCCCGCATCTTGATGCGGATCACGTCGCGGGTTCTCGTGCCATGGCACGGAGCAGAGCTTCCCCAGAGCGTTTAACGCGCCAACGGAAGGGACCGGGCTTACCTCAACCGATCCTGCCTTTTTCGACGATGCCGATCTAGCAGACAGCACCGGTTTCGGCAATGGATGGGTCGGCGCGTCTGGAGGAACGGGATTCTCACCCTATTATCCATAGGTGGACGTCGCGTCCGGCCGCTCGATCACGACGTCCCCCGGGGTGCTTCCCAAAGGATTGAAGAGCGGCATGGGCATTCGTGTCGGGAACTCTCTCCGGCAAGGGGTAGAGTGACACTATTCACGGCATTGGGAGGGATGGACATGAAACCTGCAATCATCGGCCTTGTTGGCACGCTCGTTCTGGCGGGATGCAACACGGTCAGCTACAGCGGACCGGGCCTCGAACCCATCCCCGGAAGCATCACCTATAGCGGCCAGCCGCGCACCAAACTCACCAAATCGCCGGTTGGTTCCGCCTTTCCGCATGATTTCATCGACCAGTACGGCCGGCAGGTGGAGGAAACCTACATCATCCAGCCCGACCGGAGCCTGATCATCGCGCACCGGCAATATAAGCCGATCCGCTTTTTCGGGGATTAGGCTTGGTCGGCGTGGTCTAGATACATCGCCCAGACGGTTTAGAGGCCATGGGTCTGGATCAAGTCCGGGGTGTCTTCGGCAAGCGCGCCGACCGCCGCTTGACGGACTTCGAGTCTGGATTTCAGTCCGAGCCGGATCAACCCGTCAGGGCCAGCCAATCACCGATCGTTTTTCCGTAACGCCGCGTGGAGCGGATGGCCGGAGCCGGCCGCTGTTGGGTTGCCACCGTCCTTCGGATTTCACGCGGGCTCAGCTTGAATTCGTGGATGAAGGCGCGCGTAAAATTGGCGGCGACCTCGAAACCGGCGGCTTCCGCGATTTCTGAAATCGGCCTGTGGTCGGCCGGATTGCTGAGATCCGCATAGGCCTGCAGCAATCGCCGCTTGCGAATATAATTGAGCACGCCTCCGTTCGCCTCAAACAGCTGGTAAAGCCGCGTACGCGATATCCCCAGCGCGCGGCACATCATGTCCGGTGTCAAGTTTTCCGAATGGAGATTGACGTGAATGTAGCGGTGCGCCCGCTCCATCAGTCCCATGTTGGCCTGGTTTTGACCGGTATCAGTCCTTGTGGACGATGCGGCGCCCGCAACGACCATATCGCCGATGGTTTGGATGATCCGGGGCACTTCCTCTATCGTCAGATTGCCGAGGTTCGTTTCGAGGCCCGTGAGATAGCCCGTGAGCAACTCGGCGTGGCTGCCCGAAAAAACCGTGTTGCCGGCGCTCTGGAGAAGGCCCGCATCGCGAGCCAGCAACTCATACGGCAGGAACACGAGCAAAGCTTCGGTATCGGTCATCCGTCCGCGATAGGGGCTGCCGAGAGACATGAAAAAAATCTCGCCAGCACCGGTCTCGGTGACACGACGGTTGACCTCGGTCCAGGCTTGGCCGCTGCGCTGCAGGCCGACGTTCCAATGGTCGATGGGGCTCGATCGAAGCATGGCCTGATCGCGGATATATCTGTGGGCATGCGCACGCTGCTGGACGACGAGGATATCGCCGAGATGCCAGCCGATCTGCTCCGCGAGGAACCCGTCTTCCGGTGATTTTCCCTCCGGCAGATGAACATCCACGAGCGGCGCCATATGTGCCCGCCAGGCCTCGAATTGTTCTGCCGGCGGCAGGTCCTGCGTCGAGAATCGCAGCGGCACGAGTGCAGGGGAGGCATGGAGTGGGCGTTCCTTGCGCATGGCCGGTTCACGCGGCCAGCGCCGCCGCTCCATATGCGCCGGCCGTTCCTGTTCGGCGGCAGCATCATCGTCGGTTTCAGACCCTGTAGCCATCCAATTCCTCCAGCGCATAACCCGACCCGAGCCATGGAAATTGAGAAAAGCAATTGTTTTTGCGGCTGAAATCTCCGCAGAACTACGTCTGAAAAAGCGGAAGTGCTCGAAAAGTATCCTCCATAAGTTGTTTACCATATTCCTTTTCGCTCTGAAATGTACGGAGCGATAATTTCCAGGACGCGAGGATAACGACAATTGCCTCCCTTAGCTGTATCTAAATAAACATCGGTTCTCTCCAGAAGAAAAACCGGATGAATAAAATATTCGCATGATCGAACGACTTAATGTCGCGGTATGTCGAAGTAAAAATCGAAGATTTCACAGCAAAATCTGAAACACGGGAGGTGGTCGTGAACTATCTTGGTAAGATTCGTGCGCGCCCTGTTCTAACTTCGGCTCGTGACGCAAATGATCCATGCGGAACATCTCGTACTCCCAAGAGAATTCTTGTCACCGGTGGCGCAGGTTTCCTCGGATCCCATCTGTGCGAGACGCTTTTGGCGGCCGGACACCAGGTGATCTGCCTCGACAACTTTTCCACCGGCATGCGGCGCAATATCGCCCATCTGAAGGGGGTCGATCGCTTCAACGTCATTGCCCACGATATCGTCCACCCGCTCGATCTGGAAGTCGACGAGATCTATAACCTCGCCTGCCCGGCATCGCCGCCGCATTATCAGGCCGATCCGATCCATACGACAAAGACCTGCGTGCTGGGCTCCCTCAACCTTCTGGAGCTGGCCGCGCGCACCGGCGCACGCATCCTTCAGGCATCCACCTCCGAAGTCTACGGCGACCCGAACGTCCACCCGCAAGTCGAAAGCTACTGGGGCAACGTCAATTCGTTCGGGCCGCGCTCCTGCTATGACGAGGGCAAGCGGTGCGCCGAGACGCTGTTCTTCGACTTCCACAACACGCACGGCGTCGAGATCAAGATCATCCGCATCTTCAACACCTACGGCCCGCGGATGCGTCCGGACGACGGCCGCGTCGTCTCGAATTTCATCGTTCAGGCCCTGACGGGGCAAGACATCACGATCTATGGCGACGGTTCGCAGACCCGCTCGTTCTGTTTCGTCGATGATCTCATCGGCGGCATGGTCCGCATGATGGCCTCGCCGTCGTCGCTGACGGGGCCTGTCAATCTCGGCAATCCGTGCGAATTCACGATCCGGGAGCTGGCCGAGCAGGTGATCGGATTGACCGGCTCGCGGTCGCAAATCATCCATCGCGCTCTGCCGGTTGACGATCCGCGTCAGCGTCGCCCCGATATTTCGCTTGCCATGCAGGAACTCGACTGGCGGCCGAAGATCGAGCTGTCGAGCGGCCTGCGTCAGACGATCGACTATTTCGATGGCCTTCTCACCCGTCCGGCACGCGAACTGGAGGCGGTCTGATGGATGCGCCCCGGGTCCTTGTCACGGGCGGTGCCGGCTATATCGGCAGCCACACCGCCAAGCTCCTCCGCTCGGAGGGGATTGAGCCTGTCGTCTACGACAATCTCACGACCGGAAACCGTTCCTCCGTGCGCTGGGGGCCTTTTGTCGAAGGTGACGTCCTCGACTCGTCATGCCTGATCGAGGTCATCGAGAAATATGCTCCCGATGCCGTCATCCACTTTGCCGCCTCGGCCTACGTGGGCGAGTCCGTGCAAAACCCAGCGAAATATTACAACAACAATGTCGGCGGTGCGTTGTCGCTTATCGATGCCTGCCGGCAGACCGGGCTTCGGAACGTCATCTTCTCATCGAGTTGTGCCGTCTACGGCGTCCCCTCGGTGCTGCCGATCGATGAGACGTTGCCGAAGGCTCCGATCAATCCCTACGGCAAGACCAAGCTTATCGGCGAGCATATGCTCGCCGATTATGCGGCGGCCTACGGCCTGCGGTATGTTGCCCTGCGTTACTTCAATGCCTGTGGCGCCGATCCGGACGGCGATCTTGGCGAATGGCACGTTCCGGAAACTCATCTCATTCCGCGGGCGCTGCTGGCCGCGGCCGGCCGGATTCCGCATCTTGAGATATTCGGCGATGATTACGATACTCCCGACGGGACCTGCATAAGGGACTATATTCACGTCGCAGATCTCGCGCGCGCCCACGTTCAGGCCTTCACCCATCTCGCCAAAGGCGGAGCAAACCTCGCTGTCAACCTCGGCACCGGGCGGGGTTTTTCCATCAGGGAAGTCCTGCGCGTGATCCAGGAAACGACCGGATGCGCAGTCCCGGTCGTCATCCATCCACGCCGGCCGGGCGATCCACCCAGCCTCTACGCCGACGCCAGCCTGGCCCGCGAGACGCTCCGCTTCCAGCCTCGTTATTCCGACCTCCAAACCATCGTGCGGACGGCGGCTCCGTTCTTCGGACTGGAGGCGCGCGCGTGACCGAACTTGCGATTACCCAAGCGACGCATGCTCCGGAACTCTCCCACGAGCCGCTTCTTGTCCCGGTTCTGAGCGGACATCGGCGGGCCGAATATCTGTTCTCGGCGGCCGTATGGCTCTGCGCCTTCGCCTATTTCTGGATCTGGTGGCTGGAGCCGCGCCATCACGTCGATGCTTTCGGGACAATTACGGTGAGCGTCGTTCTTGCCTGGGTGACCGCGCTGCCGGCCTATTTCATCGTCGTGTTCTATCGGGCGGCAAGACCGAACGGCCCCTTGCGCCTGCCGGCGGGCAGCCGCGTGGCCATGGTCGTGACCAAGGCGCCAGCGGAACCCTTCTCGGTCGTCAGTGAAACCCTGCTGGCAATGCTTGCCCAGGAAGTGGAACACGACACCTGGCTTGCCGACGAAGACCCTTCCCCCGAGACTCTCGACTGGTGCTCCAGGCACGGGGTCTTCGTCTCGACCCGCAAGGGGCGATCCGATTATCATCGGACGTCGTGGCCCCGACGCACGCGGTGCAAGGAGGGCAACCTCGCCTTCTTCTACGACCACTACGGCTACAGCCGCTACGATTTCGTGGCGCAACTCGATGCGGATCATGTTCCCGCGCCCGACTATCTCTTCCACATGCTGCGTCCGTTCGCCGATCCAAAAGTCGGCTATGTCTCGGCCCCCAGCATTTGCGACAAGAACGCTTCCGAAAGCTGGTCGGCACGTGGAAGGCTCTATGCCGAGGCCAGCATGCATGGCTCGCTCCAAGCCGGTTACAATGGCGGCCTGGCGCCGCTGTGCATAGGCTCGCACTACGCGGTGCGTACCGTCGCCCTCAAACAGATCGGCGGCCTCGGTCCGGAGTTGGCTGAAGACCATTCGACGACATTGATGATGAATGCCGGCGGCTGGCGGGGTGTGCATGCGCTGGATGCCATCGCCCATGGTGACGGCCCCAGAACCTTCAGCGATCTCGTGACGCAGGAATTCCAGTGGTCGCGCAGCCTGGTCATGGTGCTGTTGCGGTACTCGCCGAGCCTGGTCGGCCGGCTGCCGCGGCGGCTCCAGTTCCAGTTCCTCTTTTCGCAACTCTGGTATCCGCTTTTTGCGTTCTTCATGTTGCTCATGTTTGCGCTGCCGATCATCGCGCTCGTGCGCGGCCAGAACTTCGTGACGGTGACCTACCCCGATTTCCTGGCGCATTTCGCACCGCTTTCCATCGCTCTGGTGGTGATGGCTTATCGCTGGCGCGCCAGCAACTCGTTCCGCCCCTACGACGCCAAGATCCTGAGCTGGGAATGCATGCTCTTTCTCTTCGCGCGCTGGCCCTGGGCGCTCGCCGGCACGCTGGCTGCGGTGCACGATTTTGTGACAGGCTCCTTCGTCGATTTCCGCGTCACGCCGAAAGGGCGGTCCGAAGTCGATCTGCTGCCGGTGCGTGTCCTGGCGCCCTACGCTTTGCTGGCGCTCATGGCGGTATTGCCCGCCCTGGCAATCGACGATGCCGGCGCCTCCAAGGGGGGTTACTTCTTCACCGTCCTGAACGCGGCAATCTACTGCGCGCTGCTGTTGGTCATCGTCGGGCGCCATTCGAAGGAAAATACGGTTGCGGCGGCCCCGCGTTTCTATCGTCCGGCGATGGCGACCGCGCTTGTTGCGCTCGTCGCGCTGCCGGGAGCTGCCACCATCATGCGCGGAAAGGATGCGACCGAGGCACTCGCCTGGGGCAGCGGCCGCCTTCAGCTGTTCGAAGAGCGCTATGCCGTCTCCGGTGCAGGCCGGGGCGGGACCGCGCTGCGCACGATCTTTTTCAAACCACGATGGATTTCCGATCCGGAGGAGATCCAACTGAGAACCGATGCCGCTCACCCGGACGTGCGGCCGAGCGTGGAGGAACTACACAATGCATAGCCCATCCAAAATAGCCCTGTTGTCGTTAACCGGCCTGTTGCTATCGGGAGTCGCGGTGCTGCCGACCGCTCTGGGCAGTTCTGCCGAAGGGCAGTCGCTTGCCATGACGACATCGTCCATCGCGCCGCCGACCAAAATGCCGGTCGTCACGAAGGAGTCGATCACGTTCGGCGCCTATGATCCGCACGGAGATTTGGGCGCCTCGCCCGATTCGAAGATCGAACACCTCTTCCTGCCCTGGGAAGATGTCGATCTGCGCACGCTCGTCCTCGCCGACAATTATGCGCAAGCGCGTGGCCGCACCCTGCTGATCTCGGTCGAGCCCTGGACCTGGTCACGCGATTGGCGCCAGACCTCGCAGGAACTGCTGCACAGCATCCTGGACGGTTCGCGCGATGCGAACATGGCCGCCGTCTGCTCGACCGCTGCCACGCTGAAAAGTCCGGTCATCATTCGCTGGGGACAGGAAATGGACGAAACCGACAGCCAGTTCTCCTGGTCGCATTGGCAGGGCGCCGATTATGCCAAGGCCTATCGCCGGATGGTGGAGGTCTGCAAGGTCCACCTGAAGACGGCCAAATACATGTGGTCACCGAAGGGCAATGAGGGGCTTCAGGCCTTTTATCCCGGCAGTGATGTCGTCGATATCATCGGCCTCTCGGTCTTTGGCCTGGAGCAATACGACAGGGACAAGACTGGCCGTGACCAGACGTTTGCCGAGCACCTTGCGCCCGGATACGCCCGTGTCGCGGGTTACGGCAAGCCCATCATGGTTGCCGAACTCGGCTACGAAGGCGACGATTCCTTCGTGCGAAACTGGGCCGAGAGCGTAACGAAACGCTATCCGCAGTTCCCGGCCCTCAGCGCCGTCATCTACTTCAACGACCGTGAAGTCTATCCGTGGCCGGACGGTTATGGCCGCCCCGACTGGCGGCTCGTCCGCGAAAGCATCAATTGAACAGAAGGAACCTGAACATGTCCATGCTTCAAAAAATGTTCCTGGCCGTCGCCCTGACCAGCGGTATCGCTACGGCTGCGTCCGCTGCCGCAACCAATGAGCCTGCGGGGATCGAGACGGCAAAGCCGATGAGCAGCGCGGAAATCTATCAGCTCTACAACCAGAATTCCTGGATGTGGAAAGCCGGCGCCGGCTACTTCTCCGCGAAGGCGCGTCGCTTTACCGCCTGGTCGCGGGAAAATGGCTCGCCATCCTTCGGCATGGGCCGCTGGTTCGTCACGGAGTCGGGCAAACTCTGCTTCAACGCCGACTGGCACGCCAAGACCGGAACGGCGACGGCAATCACCTGCTTCAGCCACCGCAAGAAGGGCGGCCTGATCTATCAGAAACGCGAACCGGACGGTCAATGGTACGTGTTCAAGAGCAGACAGCCACAAGCCACCGACGAATTCGCAAAGCTTCGCCACGGCGACTACGTGAGGTCTCAATTGGGGAGAATTGAGACGAGCGTCAGTAAGACCAAATAAAGGCGAAGCTAGGGGTTGCGCGCGGCCGAGGCGCCATCTGTTTCCTTGTAGGAGCCGGTGCCTGCGCGCAACCCTTTTCATAAAAGATCGCAAAGCGCCTTCAAAAGGCGGCGAACGGCCTGAGGGTGAGTGGAGCGGGTGAAGGGAATCACAACACCAAATTATCATATTGAAATCACGAGATTTTATGTTTTGTAGATTCATAATACCGTTAATTATACCGAAACGCAGCAACCCTTGCCAAATCTCATTTCAAGCGATTGATTATCGTGGCTCTTTGATAGCGAATACTTAGTGAGGAATCCTCACGTCCTGTAATCAAAGTAACATAGGTTCGCCGTTGCGATACAAGTGCCTCACCTTTGCAAAGCGGCCGACCAGACAATAGGGGCAGCGATCGAGACATGACAAATGAACGTAGTCCAGGTGAGTTGTACTGGGAAGCACACGTTGGGCGGAGCACCGCCGAAACACTCTCACTGATGGAAGCGGCAGCTATCGACATCCTAAAAAGAGAACATGCACGCGCAGAACCAGATGTCCACAAGTTCCTTTTCGATGACAAGAAGATGGAGCATTTCCGCTATCTCATCTGGGGATGCTTCGATCGATACATTAATGAAAAATATCGAAAATCTATAAAAGTAAAAACCAACAAATTTAAGACACGTAATAAATTCTCAAGGATCATCTCAACCCTCAGAGCTCTAGATGACAAAGATATAAAGGCACTAAATAATGAATATATAGACAAAGATCCAAATTTCTACAAAAACAGGATAATTTCACCCCTGAAAGATGCCGAAAATTTCTTCAATACTCGGGCAAGATCACGCCCGGGCAGACGCCCCCACACTGAGCTTGAAATTCCTCTCGATGTCTTGATGACCGCGCTTGAGTACGCGCTTGGGAGGAAGTTTCGTAGAAATTATAAGATAGCAAAGGGCAAAAACGATTTCGTCCATTCCGATGCGAAGCTTCTCGCAGTCACCTTGAAAAAAATGGACCCCGGAATAACAACCGAAATGGTCAAGACTGTGCTGAAGAACTACCCTGCTCGGAACCCCCGAAACGCGAAAATACCCAGAACCGCTCGCTGAAAATCGGGGCGAATTTCGGGGATCTATTCTGGTCGCTTTCGGAACGAAAATGCACACTATCGGTGATGTCTTTTAACCCGAAAGGAGACATCATTAAATGAAACCTCAATCAACACCGGTGGCGATGTTGCCCGAAGTCGGCTTGCTGCGCTTGTCCGAAGTGCTCCGATACATCCCAGTATCACGCTCCACGATTTACTCGAAAATTAAGGCGGGCACGTGGCCCGCACCAGTTCGCGTTTCAGAACGCGTAGTCGCATGGAAATCGAGCGACATCCGCGACCTTCTCGAGCGCTTCGAAAAGGGGGACGCGTTGTGAAAAAGCGAACGCATGCTAACAAGCACATGCCGAAGAAACCCGTGGGCAAACTCGTGGTTGGTGGCTTCAAGAAAGGCAAAAGCGCTCAAGCGCTCCCCAGTGCCATCCGACCAATAAATTCGTCTAATCCGAAAATTTTGCGGATACTCGATGCCCGTGTTCACCTTCAGAAGGAAAAGCGCGCCCATCGCAAATTCATCTGGAAAACAATCGCGGAGGCCTGCACCCTCGGCAACGAGCTGAAGAAGGACGAAGAAGCTTGGCGCGAATTCTGCGCTTTGGATTGGGGCAAGCTGAAGGGACCCAAAGTTCATCAACACGATCAGGCGATCCGTTTCGCGATGAAGTTCATTTTTGCGAAAGGCAAGAAGGGCGAAAAGCGAGCCAGTTTCTACTATAACGCCGTGGTGGGGCTCGTCGAAAAGGGTCTTCATGGCAAGTATCTGGTCAAGGCAATCGAGAAGGCTGGAGGGCTGAGGAAGCTGCAAAGCCAGAAGCCGGCTAAAAACGAGGCTCCAACGAAGCCTCTAGGCGTCTACGACGATAACGCAATCGCTAACCCTGTCGATGAACGTCCTGCCGGCGCCAATAGCAATCATGATTTGTCTGAAGACGAGGACGACGACGATATGAGCAACCGGTTCCGGGAGCTAGTCGACGAAGGGGAAGGCCACGATAACGACGAGGACACGGCGTGGCATAAGCAGGCCGATTCTTCGGTTGATATGCCATTTAACCTCATATTTCCGAAGCGTCCATCAGACCTGACGAGCGCCAAGTTGCCAGTCAGAGTGATTATCAAAGGGCGCGTAGTGAGCTTCGGCAAGTCTTCTATTTTCAAGGTCGATCGTTATAAGGTGAAGAAGCCGACAATCTGACGCCAGCTACCTTCATACGACTTGAAAAGTTATGCCCGGCCGGAACGGCTGGGCATTTCGCCATGCGTCTTCGGCATTATTGCTATTGCATCGTTGCCAATCCTCCGTCGATCGAGCTGCTTGAAGGCGTATCCGATAGCCTTGCGCTCGGTTGTCTCAATAGCAACTGCATGAACGCGCATGATCGGTTTTGACTTTCCGGCATATTTGCCCTGCTTTTCCGCAATATATTTGTCGAGTGATGTCCACATGCGAGAGCGTGGCGGCATAAGAAATATCCCGTGCCAGTGCTTTCCTGCATTCAGGACGCTCTCTTCTAGGGTCATTTTCAAATGACTACGCACAGGCCAATCCGGCGCGGCGATCAATCTCGGGTACTCCGTGTAGATATCGGCTTTGCGCGGATCTCTCACGATACGTGTCAAAAGCTTGCTGAAGACATCCTCTATCAGATTGATCATCCGAGCTGTTGTCCGCCCTTCAGTTCCTTGCATCTGGTTGAACATAAACGTCAGCAAATATGGTTCGTATCCAGCGTTTATCGCTGTCATGGTCCATTCTATCCAAGCGTCTAGGTATTCGCCCTTGGTTGGCATAGGCTGCTCCTCAGTGGTGTGTGGATCTAGCTGTCAGCGTGTCTGTTCGATCTGCTTCATTGACCTTGTCGTCCCACTTGCGGGGCTATGCAGGCATGGCTCGCCCATATGCCTTGCCGTCATCCGACAAGGACATTCCAAGACTCGAAGCTCGTGTTTGGGTCCGGTGGCCATTCCTACCTTGCCCCTCATCACGATATGCCTGCACAACTAATTCGCATCGACGGCGAGCGTTTTGATACCGAGCAAAGTCGGTCTTGCTCTGCACGACTGCTCGGATCTGCTGACGAGTTCGCAGATTAATTGGCATCGCCAACTTAGTGCTTTACCGACATCCACGTTCGTCCTGACCGCCCTCAAAACCGGCTCCGCGTCAGGGACGTTTTCAACGCTCGGAGTAATCCCTCCTCAGCGCGGCAAAAACGGTCCACAGTTGACATTTCGACATTTTATCTTTATAAATCAATACGTTGAATGTTGACGCACAGCCGCTCGGCTTGCACCCCACCTCACCTAAACGCCCCTTGAGGGTACTGTCATTTTTGGAGAACCAGATGAATATGTCTGCGTCGACTGCTACCGCTCGCGCGTCGCTAGCTTATCCTGTCATCATCCTCGGCCGTGACGACAGCGGTAAAGCCCACGCCTCATTCTTCCCGGCCACAGACGCCCAGCCGGCCTCGCGTGCAGCAAGCCTGATGGGCATGTTTTCGCTCAGGGCTGACAATGATGCTGTGCGCTCCCTGTTGCCGAAACTGCCGAAGGGAAAGCTGTTTGACAGCGGGAAGGCCTTCGTGCCCTTCGTGAAGCAGGACCTCTACAAGCAGATTGCCGCCCATTTGCCTGAGGCCGACCGCGTTAAGGCAGAAATAGTCCGAGCGGCACCTGCTGACGTTTCACAACAGGGGCACGCAGCAACGCCGAGCAACGTGCCGGACGACTGGTCGAAGATCCTCGTCGGCAGTTTGGTGCTCGCCACCGACGATCCGCTCGAAGGCTGGTTTGAAGCGACCGTCATTGAGCTGAAGCCGGACAATGTCTTGCGCCTGCAGTGGAGACATTACCTCGACCTGCCCCCTTTTAACCGCAAGATCGAAGACGTGGCGCTGCTGCATCCCAGCATGAAGCTGTGAGGCGGATAGATGCGGAGCCTCGCCATGACCTTGGCAAATCATCAACAGGAGGCCGTCGACAAGGCGGCCACCATCCGAACCCTCAACGACGCCTTCAGGCGCAATCCGACCGCCGGTAGGGTTGTCATCACCCGCGGGGTGAGCGCTCTACCCCATGACCAACGATTGGCCCTGCTGATGACCGTCGTCGGCTTTGACGACTTCAACGCCGGCAACGATCCTTACAACGAACACGACTTCGGCGCGATTGAACAGGATGGAGTCAGCTATTTCTGGAAGATCGACTATTACGACCAGGATTTCGATATGGGGTCACCGGACCCCGCCAATCCGCATGTCACGCGTCGCGTTCTCACCATCATGCGGGCGGACGAATACTGATGGCCGATCTCGCTATATCATCGACCGGGCTTTCGCCCGGCAGGCAGCGTACTCGGCGGCGCTTCACCCTCATTTGGGGTCGCAAAGAGCTCGGCGATATCGATGGCCAGTGCTGCCGCGATGCGATCGAGGAGATCGATCGACGCGTTGAAGTCACCTCGCTCGATTCCGCTGATGGTCGTGCGGTCGACCCCTGCGTCTACGGCAAGGTTTTCCTGCGTCACCTTTTTGTCGGCGCGCACCTTCCGAAGATTCCAGGCAAGTCGTTGACGAGTATCCATGATCGCATGGCGACCATCTTGAAGGCTTGTAATCCATCGGATATATCCAACATATTTCAATTCATGCGCGAGCTTCGCGCTGCTGGGGGCAATCAATGAAAATAGCAGTCGGAATTATTGGCCTGTTCTTGGGCCTGCTGGTGCTGATGCAATCATGCGCCGTGACAGCGGGCAGCGGTCTGCTGCAGGACAAAGCGACCGGAGGCGCCGGCGCCATCGGTATGCTGGTTGGCTTGCTGTTCTTCATCGCAGGGGCGTTCTCGTTCGCCTTGCCGCTCGTCGGCGCGATCATGTTCGCACTCGCCGCTGCCTTTGCGTTTATCGCATCGACGTCGGGCAGCTTTTCCGACATTACGATCTGGGGCTTTATTGCCTTGGTGCTGGCCGTGATGAGTTTTTTCACGTGGCGTTCGTCAAAACGGAAGAAGCTCGATGCGTCTGTTTGATCACCTAAAGCCTTTTGCCATCAGCCTATCGGCTTTCCTTGCCGTGACAGGCGGCGCGGCAGCGAGCGATACGAGCTACTATAGCGGCAAGCCTTGGGAGATCGTTTTGCATGTGCCCGACGCACAAAACGAACGCCCCTATTGCGCATTTCGAACATCGTTGTGGGAGACGAGGTCAATTTCCATCGAAAAGATGATTGGAGCCGGCGATGAGGTAGCCATTGCTCTTCGTATCCGAAAAGACACTTGGCAACTTCCAGACAATCAAACAACGACAGTCGCCGCCGACACCTTGATGGGAATGGTCGAGGTTCCAATGAAGGCGATCGGCAAGCAAGAACTCTATTCGGGCGTGCCCACTGTGCCTGTTCTTCTATATAATGCTGTAATCGGCGCGATGCTCGATTCCGTGTTGGCGGCGCGGCAACCTCAGCCGCTACCCATCAAATTCAGTGGTAACGAACCGCTATGGACCGTCCCAGCGCTGGACCGGTTCCAGGCTTTCGAAATGAATGACGCGTTCAAACGTTGTGACCTCGACCTCCGGGGTTTGCAATCCAAAACCGAACAGGACGGCAGCAGCCAGGAAGTCACCTCACCTTTCGGTGCTGCCTCACCAGCGGGCCAGCCTCCGGCTCAACCTTCCGCCGGCTCTCAGCCTCTGGCTGCCCCCTCGGATTGGGAGTTCTATACCCGTGACGAGGATTGGGGTCCCACCTGCTTTGCCCAAACCCATCGTGGAATTGTGATGGTGGGCTTTATGGGCTCGCCGGGCAAGGATGATCTCGTCGGTTTTGTCAGCAGCTTGTTCAGCGGCGATACCAGAGCGACATGGCATGTAGACGACAAGCCTGCCTATGTCTCAGACGGAGGCGAGAGCGATTATTTCGGCTGGCACGAATTTGGTCAGTTGCCGATGGAGTTGCTGGATCAAATGTCGCAAGGCAAGGAAATGTCCGTGACTGGCGCAAAAGGTGAGCGGGTTGTTATGGACCTTTCAGGGGCTGCCGAGGCGATGTCGAAATTCAAGGCATGCTTCAACAAGTTTGGGGCCGCTTCCGCTCGTTGATCAACTGCAATCGTTGCTAGCGTTGCTGCGTAGCGTCTAGGAACATTTCATTGTACCGTTCGGCGGATTGGCCTTAATACCAACGAAAACCATGTCGCCATAGGGCGTTTTATTGGCCCACTCAACGAATTCAGCGCTGTGGTACGTCGTTCTCGACGCCGCGATCATCAGGTTTGATGCGTCAATAAGATTCCTAACGGTCACCTTATACTTGCATTGCCAATAGATATGGTCGCGGATCCCACTTAAATAGCTGACTACCTGAAGCTGCTCACTGGAGTTTTTCGCTCCAAAAGCGTGAAGATAGTAACCGACGGTCATGATTGGCATGTCGTCATCGGCGTTCACGGCGCTGGCGCTCATAAAGAGCGCAAGTATCAGTCCTGACAACCTCATCCCCGTTCCCCTCTTGCCGCACATACCTTGAGCTACGCTTTTAATCGGAGCAAGTGAATTGACGACGGGCGGCAGGCCAGCGACTTGACCACGGGGTGGTGGAGGTAGCGCTAAATAAAATCCGCGATCCGGTTATCGATTCGCCTTCTGAGGACTATAATAAAGGCCTCATTCTTTTTGAGGCACCAATCCTTGAAAGGAAGTCGAATGTTGAAATCAATCAGTATCGAGCGAAACGGCAAAACTCTCACGCGCACCATTGTCGACGTTGCCGATGATGAGGCTGAATACAAAAAGGCCATAGGGGAAGCGGTGGTCGATTTCATTAAAAAGTACCCCCACGTGCCCGTCTTTGAGTTGCACGCAACAATATCTGAGGAGAGATGGTCGGACTGACACGTCGCAAGGGGCCGGAAGGTGCGCGAGCCCTATTCGTGTCCGTCATGCGAGAGCCTGAGCCCCTTGCCGCCGTGAGACCGTCGCCGTCGCTCAAGACGCGATAGTTCACGGCAAGCGGTGGGTACGCCACCCGGCAGTGAGTGCGAGGCGGGCTCTCGCATTCACTGTGGGTGGTGCTACTGAACATCGAAATGTACCACAATGTCGGATCACAGCAGGGCGCCTCTCCTCTCGACAGAACACCCCCTGTGGCAGCGCGACGGTCAATCGCACCAGTCGTTTCGCTGCTTCGGTGTCCATGTCCTGGCGAAGCCCTCCTGCAGCAGCTTGTTGCCGATTTCTTCACCGTTCATCCGGTAGATGTTGATGAGCGGCCGGTGTGTTGGTGTCTTGTCCACCGCTCCGCTGAACATCACCTTTAAGCCTCTTTCAGCCAGCAGCTCTTTCAGCCGCCCTTTGGCGATCAACGCCAGCTTCCGTTCCTTGCTGCACTTCGCGTGCGATCCGATCTCCGGCGTATCGATGCCCGAGACGAACGGGACACCTTCCCCCAGCAACCGCATGTTCTGCCCGTCGCATTTCACCGTGTCGCCGTCGACTACGGTCAGCGATGCGCAGATAATCAGTCCAGCGATCATTGAATGGCACTTCCATACTCGTCCGCCTCGAGCTTCCGCTTGAGCGCCTGTTCCTGCTCGTATGACTTATGCGGGAAATGCTCGAAGCACCACCAGCGGGTCGCCACAGCCGGGGATGGACTGTTGCCCCAGCCTCCCCACTCTGTGCATCCCTCTTCCTCGCAATAGTGGACATACATTTGCGGCGCGTTCGTCAGCGCCGGTTTGTCGGTATCGCTCATTTTTCTCTCATCATAGCGGTAGCATTGGCTCGGCATTGGCATCAGCCGGTACTTGCGCCGTCGGCAGAATGATAAGCTGATCATTGCGCAGCGGTCGCTGCAACTTGCTTGCCTCCTCCCATGGCGCCGTGAGCCATGTCTCAATCTCGTCCTGATTGGTGAGGATCGACGGCATTGCCTTCTGATGGATCGGCGCCACGACGGCGTTTGGCTCCGTCGTTAGGAACCCAAATAGGTCTGCCGTAATTAGGCCCTCCTTGATCTTGCGCACGCTCTGCCATTGCGGCACCCAAATCCCTGCGAAAAACATCAGCGGGCAGCTCGAAGCGCCGGCGAACCATGCATTCGGCGTTCGTCCGCCCTCGGGTTTGCTTGCGGGGTCGGGCTCGGCGAAACTTGTGAAAGGCACGACGCAGCGAAACTCGGTTCCGTGCCAGCGCTTCCAATGCTTGCTCGCGACATTGCCGACATTGGTTGTCCCGCCGTCCGGCTCCATCTTCAGCAGGTCTTGAAAGTCGAACTGCTTGCCCTTTTTTCGCAGTGCATCAGCACGCTTCGTTGCGGCCTGAAAGAGCGCCTGAGAAGAACTTGGCAGACCCCAGCGCACCTGTGCCAACTCACGGCCGGCCGGCGTGTTGCGCACGATCGGCGCCATCCGGTCCGGCCAGATCTCTGCCGTCGGTTCCATGTTGCCGGTGCTGTCAATCATCGCCCGCGTAATTCCGCGGATAGCCTCCTGGTTACTGAGCATGCTGTAGAGATTGCACACATCGCCCTCCCTTGGCGTCCACGCGTCTTTTCGGCTGACTTCGTCCGTGTCGATGAATTGGCCGTTCCAACGGTCCCTGAAATGGCGGGCAGCTTCGCGGCTGCTGAAGCAAAAGACAAGATATTGATCCCATTTGATGGAAGCAAAATAGGACTTCGAAGCTTGGTCAAGTGCAAGCGCAGAGGTGAGGACGTCACCCCTTTCACGGTAGCTGTCAGCAGATTCGCCGTTCTGATAGTTGCCCCACCAGACGATGACATGGTGCGGCAATTCCCGATCCAGCCTCCATCGGGCAAGCGGGTTATCTCGTCTCGATGCCATTTTAAGCCTACATCGTTTCATCGCGCCATATCGGCATCTTGACGTCGCGCATGCCGACCAGACGTCGAACCGGCAGCTTTCCAATATCGCTGCTTGATGGGGAGTAGACACTCACGTGGATATAGTCGCGCTTACCGCACTCCTGGCAGCGAAAACGGACACGATCAACGGACTTATTCTTCTGGAATTTCAGAATGTCGTCGGGCAGATATCGCCTTGTAATCCTGCAATACTGGCATTGAACGACGAGAATATGCCCGACGGCGCTCGCATCGGCCAAAGACCAACGCGCGAGCTTCTTGGATTGGTTCATTTCCGGCATGGCAAGCCCGTCGACTTTTGAGCGCCGCCTTCAGTTCAAGCCATTGCTGCTCAGTGAATCTGTCCATTTCCCTCTGCCTCAGCGCGGTCGATCGCATGATGAGTGAAGGCGTCAAGGTTTTCGAAGAATTTCATGTCGGTCAGGAATTTGTGGACTTTGACGACCACATCCTCCGGATCTTTGTATTGGTACCAAAGGGGCGGCGTGGCGAGGTCGTGTATCTCGCCGGTCGACGGTTCCAACATAATGGAGCGGTACATCCCGCACCCGTCGCCTGAACTGGCATCTACCGCGACATCGTACCGGCCGCACTTGGCGCCGGACTTTCGGTCGTACACTGTGGCTGTCATCAGCTCGGCACCGGCGCGCCCTTCGATAGACTTCAACAATTCATCGTGCGCGTCTTTTGCTTCGAAGGGAGCGAGAGGGCCCCAACAAATGCCAGTGAGGGAAGTGACGCGCGCTTCAATGCGCACAGCTTTGCCATCGGTCAAATGCGTTCGCATCGTCGTTCTCCTAGTTGAACTTGTCGGATTGGCGTTTGTCGTCGCCGATGTTCTTATTATGTTCTCATGGGAAGCGGAGTCAAGACGGCATTTCAGCGAATTGAAAAATGCACTCGTGTCCCGGTAGCCAGCGGCTCAAGAAAATGTACGAAGCGAGGCAACAAAGCAGAATTGCGAAATGTGAGAGGAGAACGCTTCGGACCACCGCAGAACGCAAAACGTTTAAAGTTTTTGCCGGCCACGTCGTTTTGCGAAAGCCCTGGAACATCGTCGGTGTAACGAAAGAATCCATCGACAGGTTCGTATGTGCATCCTCGAACTCTTTGGATGCCAAAAAAATCTGAATCTCCACGTTGCGGTCAATAAGCCGGAGTTGGATCGATTTCCAAACTCCGTCCATAAGCCAAAGCAGCAGCACCGGGACTATGGCTATAAGCATTCCTTGAGGGTTCTTTAAGGCGATGCTGCCGCCCAGAAAAGCCGAGAATATCGTCGCGCTCCACTGCCGAATGCTAAAGGAAATGGTGTCAAATCGCGCGATGTGCGTTTGAAGATATCCCACTCCTTCATAAGAATTGTTACCTTGCGATCGAAGAAATCCTTGTCGCTCATCGCGCTCTCCCGGATGTCCTAGCCTGCAAGACACTACGCCACGACTGCAATCAAAAGTCGATCTAGGTGAAATATTTTGGAGCTACGACCTCAACCGCAACGGGTCGCTGAATGATCCGTTGAGTCGCGTGTTCCCGTGAGGTCCGCAATGAGTAAGCGCAGGCGGCAAGAAAGTTGTTCTTGTCAATGTCTGGGGCGACGTCACGCGTTGACCATCGCAGCATTCGCTTTGTTCGTTGGCAACCGTGCTCCCCTAAGGATGACCCTTCGCCACACCGAACGGCCGTTCATCGCAGGTTCATTGAGCAGGTGTAACCGTCTGCCTCGTGGCGAGTGGACCAAGGGGAGTGTCATGGGACTTTTCGATGGTTTGGGCAGTGTCGTCAGCGACGTCTTGAACGGCAGGCCAGTCAATCTTCTGGCGGTTGCCGAAGATGTTTTCCAGAATGTCGGCGGACTCGATGGCGTTCTCACGCAACTCAATCAAAGCGGGCTTGGCCATCACGTAGCTTCCTGGATAGGCACAGGCGATAATATCCCGATCACCGCGGACCAAATTCGCGCAGCGCTCTCGTCAGAGCAGCTTCAGGGCCTTGCCTCCAAACTCGGCATCGATATCAGCAAGGTACCCGAGCTTCTCGCGGAGCACCTTCCGACGGCCGTAGATCAGGCAAGCCCCAATGGAACCCTCCCGTCGTCAGCGTCTTAACGCCGAGGCGGAAGCGAAGACTGAAACGTCAACATCATCGACGGAGGCCAATCATATGTCACACAAACTGCTTCTCTCCGCTGCCGGCTCGCTGGTTGCTGCTTTCATCATGTCGTCGCCGGCGCATGCGTTGACGATGAAGGAGTGCAGCACAAAGTATCAGGCCGCCAAGGCCGACGGTTCCGCCAAGGACGTGAAGTGGAACGATTTCCGCGCAAAGTTCTGTGGCGCCGACGCTGCTGCTGCCGACAAGGCTGACGAGGCGGACGTTACCGCCACGAGCGAGAATGAACCGGCAAAGCCGACGACCGCAGCGCCGAAGAGCGTCAAGTTCCCGAAGGCGATCGACAAGAAGTATTCGAGTGAGACGCCCGGTAAGGCCCGCCTGCACACCTGCGTCGACTCCTACCATGCCGCCAAGGATGCCGGCGTGCTCGGCGACCTGAAGTGGATCCAGAAGGGCGGCGGCTATTGGAGCCTCTGCAACACGAGCATCAAGGCCGCTGGCTGAACGAAACTTTCACTGATCCATAAACACGAAAGGTCGCCCGCGGAGGCGGCCTTTTTCTTTCGACAAACCGAGGTGCGAGGGATCACCGCGAGACACAGCCGATGACGATGTCGGCGCCGCGATGACCGCATTTGCATTTCAGTCGTGGGCCTATTGCCGATAGCTTCGTATCTTTGCCAGCCGCTTCTGAAGCGCCCACCGATCAAGTGGCTGTTTCCCAATAGTGCAGCGATCAGCGCCGGGAAATTTCCAGAGAACTACATTGAATACAATGTACGCAGACACTAAAATCACACCACGCTAGCGCACTTGGGTGAGGGATATCTGGAATGTCGATCTTACTGAGAAGTTTGTCGCTGTTGGTTGAATAACAATGGCGGCGCCTGCCTCTGGTAATTGCTTGAGCGCTAAAGAAACCAAACAGGGCGTGCTGCTTACCAGTGCGTGTAAAAGGCACTATTACTTTACCAGTCCCTGAAAAATTCGATCCAGCTCGTCTATCATTTGCTGGTCCTTCCGCAGCGCAGGATGCAACGTAAGCATAATGTCTGTATCTCCAGGATTGGTTCCCGCCTTCGGTTGGGCGAGCTTCTTGACCTTGTCAGCAACCCAGAGCACCCCTCCCAGGATCGGCACCGCCTTTTTCAGGTATTCAGCGAGCAGATCTTGAACCAGTTTCCGGAACCGCTCAAAAACTTCTTCTCTGGGAATGCTGAGTAACATCCCTCGCAGACGACGGATCAGCTCCTCCCTGCTCACCTCTAGGTTGTCATTGCGAAATCCCTTCAGTACTTCGCATCGCATGTTGCAAACAGCCGCCGCCAACGTCGTGATGCTGACGACCGACTCGCCTACCTTGGCCACTTTCATCTTTTGTTCGTCAAGCCGGGCTTGCAGAACGGTTGCCGATGGCGCGGGAGACGAACTATTCAAATCCGCTAACCGTTTTGCTATCTCGTCAAGAAAACCCGAGGCATCAGCAAGGATCTCACCCATGCTGTCGACAGCGGCGCCCGACGCGACCATATTGCCTGTGAGAAGGGCGGTTTGGACTTTATAGGCAAGATCGCTGGTCCTGCTTCTAAACTTTTCAATTTCTTCCTCCGTCTCCTTCGCAATGTCGACGGCAATTTTTGCGCGGTCCTGATTGTCGTCCTTGAACTTGCGGAGATACGTCTTCACGATAAAAGTGCCATCCGAGCGGCCTTCGGTGTCGTAACGCTCAATCGCCCGTTGAAAGTCCTGCCGCGACTTGTTCAATCTATGCTGCAGATCCTCAAGATTTACTTCCATCTTAGTCTTCCAAGTTGAAGGGCGCCGAAGTGGAGTTAACCCATATCCCGACGAGCGCAACGTTCACATCTTTGCTACTGCGCAGGTTGGATGGCCGCCCGTGCGGTCTTTAGAGCGGAGCCCAGCGTTTCAATCGCGGGGAATGCCGGCGCCAATGCTTCAATCGATTGGCTCGCTCGCAAACTACAGGTTTTGGAGTCGCTATAATTAGATTGTGCAGCTTTTGCTGAGTTCATAGCGTTCACTAAACTCGGGCTTATAGTGGCAAGAGCGTTATTAGCAGAATTTATATTCTGTTCTATCAACCGAATATTATTCTCCGTCATACCCTGCTGCCCTGTTGCTTTTTCCAGAGCCGATCTAAGCTGGTTTAATTCCTGATCTTTTTGTTTTATCAGGTCTTCTTTGCCCTTCACATCTATTTTCGCCAACTCGATATCGTGAAGTTTCTGTTCAAGTACGCGGTTATCCTTAAGCATCTCCTTAGCAAACGGGACAGTCTGCCAAAGACAGACAGCGAAGATAGCCGCTGTCCCCCCTGCTTTAAGCCATCCCTCAAGCCCCACTTCAGCAGAGAATGGCAGAAAGGCAAATACAATCGAACATGAAAGCGAAAGCGAAATCAAAAACATCAGGTTATACTGTAAGTCGTCGCGCCAATACCCTGCACCAAGGATTGCAATGAGCACGATTACCGCGAATAAAAACATAACGTTGTTATTAATTACGAGCGGTTTAACTTCTAGCATAGTACCATCCGCCGGTATTGTTTTTTGGTGGCCGTCACTCGCCTTTGCATCTATGATATTATCCCCCATCCCACCCTCCGACAGCATGACCAGACGAGGACGCTAACATATTTAGCGCATCTAATACATGATTTGTATTTAAAAATCGCGCGCAACTGGCGGCAAGGAGCAGGTATATGACCTGCGATTGCGCAAGCAATTGCAGATTCTTATGACGCTTGCCACAGATCTTTTGCTCTTCACGGCATGAAAGGTATGCGAAACAAATCGAATGCTTTCCGGGTCCCTAGCGGGAGAACAGCGGTTATACGCCGCCCACATACCCACTTACTCGGGAGATGGATCGGCCGCTGATGCCGGGACTTGTGAATGAAACGTCGAGGTATAGGCAGTTGCGACAGTTCGCATGTGACGCAACGGCCCGTCACATCGATCTTGACGTCGACTATTTGTGACAGGGTAGCCTCGGGCCTAAAGCTTGAGGTGACACATGACAAAAATCGGCTACGCACGCGTCAGTACAATCGATCAGGATTTCGAAATTCAGTGGCAACGTCTGCAGTCAGAGGGGTGCGTAATTGTACGCGCGGAGAAGGTTTCAGGCGCCAGCCGCGAGGGGCGAACAGAGCTTGCGACCATCATCGAGTTTTTGCGCGAAGGTGATGAGTTAGTCGTCACGCGGCTGGATCGTCTGGGGCGCGACACGCGCGACGTCCTCAACATCGTGCATGAGTGCGAGCAGCGAGGTGCTTTCGTAACGATCCTTGATCCGCACGTGTCGACGCGCGGCGAAATGGGACACGTCATACTCACGGTCCTCGGCATGGTCGCGCAAATGGAACGCCGCTTCATCAAAGAGCGCCAACGAGAAGGTATCGGAAAGGCAAAAGCAAACGGTGCTTATAAGGGTGGCAAGCCGCGGATTGATCACATGCTAATACGGAAGCTTCATGGGGAAGGAGCCGCAATCTCTGCCATTGCAAAAGCCGCAAGCTGCTCGCGAATGCAAGTATATCGGATTCTAAAAAAATAGATATCGCCTCCGGTTCTGGCCATCTCGTGATTGAGCGACATCGGTCGATTGGCTGCAGCAAGACGGCTATCGGCTTCGCCTTTGAGCCATGTGTGTTGACAGCCATCTTGATATTAGAACAATACGATCATGGGTTGAGTCGCGGGGGCGTCTATAGTCGTGCCAAAGATTAAGCAAATTACGCAGGTGGAAATTAGACATGTACGGGGAATTTCCGACAGAGCGTTCCCAGTTCAGATATTTCCCAACAAACCAAATTTGTTGGTCGCGCCCAACGGTTTCGGCAAGAGTTCCATTGCCGCTGCATTTGCATCTTTGAGATCGGGCAAGCTCGACATTGCAGACGATCAAAAGCACGGATTGGAAGCCAATCCTCAACCACACCTATCGATAACCTACCTGAGTGAAGATGGAACCACTGTCGTAAAGACGGCCGATGGAGCCAAGAACGAAGTCAAAGAGCAATTCGCTGTATGGGTCATCAACAGTAGATTGAGATCAAAAACCCGGACGTTTCCCGTTGGGGGAGGGCGGAGCGTTTCCACTTCGTCAATCGAAATCGACGAAATCGTACTTGTCGATAAGACCGTGGCAAAGGAGCGCGTTTCATACAACTGCACGGCGATGCGGGCGGCATTTGGAAAAAACGGAAAAATACTGCCCAATATCGGGGATTCCTTTGGCGACCTCAAACTGATGTCACAAATTACGGCAGTCGATTTTTCGAAAGAAGATGGTGTAAAGAACTGCGCCGCGATCGCGGCATTCAAAGAGTATGTAAATGATCTCGCGGGTACCGCTGATGAGATCCAAGCTGCTATCGAAAATTCGCAGCTGGCCAAACTTGCAGCTGTCCCTCATGTTGAAGCCATAAAGCAAATATTGGCAGCCTCGCCGCTGGACTTTAAAAACGATGCCGAGCTGTACTGTGCAGCCCTGCAGTTTGCAGAGCTTCATAAGGCGGGTAAAGACCAGTTCAAAAAAGTTCGTAAATTCACTGCATACGCGATTGAAAAAGAGGCATGCATTGCGGCCCTTAAACCATTTAAGGCGACATGGAAAGAGATTGCTCCTCAAGAAATAAAAGGTCGTCTGGTGCTCAAATTTCCAAGTGCGCATCAGATCTCAAATGGCGAAAGAGATACACTCTGTCTGGTGGGAGCTCTTTTAACGGCAGGACGGAAACTACAGGGCGACTGCGCAATTCTTATTATCGATGAGGTTTTTGACTACCTTGACGACGCGAACCTCATCGCATGCCAGTACTACGTCACCGAAATGATCGAGCAGTGGAGACTAGCTGGTCGTCAGCTTATTCCTGTGATCCTCACCCATCTCGACCCGAATTACTTTAAGAATTTCACATTTAAAGATCAAAAAGTAAGCTATCTTGCCCGTAGCACTCGAATGCCCGACAAGAAAGTACATCTTGTAATCCAGAAGCGGTCTCACCCATCGATAGAGTCAGGTCTTTCAACGTACTTCCTCCATCATCACCCCAACGAAGCTGATCTAACGACTGAATTTGCGGCTCTTGGACTGGACAACACCATTGCAACTTCAAGCTCGTTTAAGGCCTACCTTGAAAGCCAGCTAGAACGGTACGTTTCTGATAAGTTAAAGTATGATCCAGTTTCTGTTTGTTGCGCCGTGAGAAATCTGATCGAAAAAAAGACGTATGAAATGCTCGGTAGCGACGACGACAGGACAAAATTTGTTGAGACGCATAAGACGGCAGATAAATTAGACTTCGCACTTGAAAGAGGACTGGAACTTCCAAGCCAGTTTTTCTTACTATCAGTGATCTTCAATGAAGCAGCACACGTGAAGCCTTACACGGATTTCCTGACGCCACTCTTCTCTAAACTGGACAACCTCACTATCAAACGTATGATCCGAGAGATTTGCGACACCTAGTAGTGATGCAGCAGATAAGTTCTGTCTCAACTGGCGCTGCTATGGACGTGACATGTTTTTATTGCGGTCGCTTGTGTCCAATACAGAGCGAAGAATTCGCCGCAAAACCAGCTCTCCCCTATCAAGCGGCAAATAAACGAGACCTACCGAATTCCCGTCGTCATCGTCTACGCGATGGAAGGCTGCCTTCTCATAAGTTGGTGCTAGAGCCAACGCCGCAAAAGGTTTGAGCCTCAGGTTTTCCTTATAACCGAGCATCTTATAGATAATCTCCGACCGTGAGCTCTGGGGTCTGTTCTTGGCGTCCAATATGACTGTCATACCATTGCCGCCCAAAATCGATTCAGCGACATAGTCAGGTATCGCTCGAAGCCGCTGACGCGAGCCACGCCAATGATAGTGTGTTTCACTAGCGTAATGACGCTGATAACTTAAAGACCAACAGCGCTCGCCTTTACAAAACGTGGCGATCGGACCCCTAGCTGATAGAAAATTCTCCTCGTGTACTTTGAACGAGGGAAAGACGTTTCGAGCTGCTGACACTAACCATCCAAGACAAATCAGCTCGAACATTCGATCCTGATAGCGCGGATCATTGGATATAAAGAAGGCAATATCTCCTGCCGCTTCAGAGACTGCATCACCTTCAGCGTCTACGATCTTTAGCAGACGGTCAATGATCCCGCCTTTCTTGCTCCACCCGGCCGCCAAACGGCTTCGCACAATGCCGACCAACTCAGGAAGTGAGGGACGCGGCTTTGTTCGCAACTCGTCCCACGGCGCCTGATTTTCCAGAGCGTTAAAGAACTTTAAGGTCGAACCAGCAAGCCGACCTTCACTTCCGCCATTTTTCTTCCACCATCGACAAACTCGAGTCGAGGACTGAATTAGCTCAGATATGAAAAGGGCCTCTGGCGTATCTGAATTTTTGACCGTTCGAAGCACCGGAATTGTGTCCAAGCGGCCGGCCGCACGCTCACGAATAAGGCGAGGCAGTATTATCGCCCCTTCAACGCGTCGCCGCCCGTAGTATACCTCGTGCCTAAAAGCAGACAATTCCGAATAGTTGATTTTACTTAATTCAGATGACAGAATTACACTTCTACTTAGCTCTATACGACTTCGGATAAACTTAGAGAAATTTTCTTCTAAGTGCAGCGGCCTATCCGACAGATAAAAGTCGTTCATATCATATTTGTCGGGTGCGAGGTATGAAGAGATAAACCCGAGGCTTGACCGGATCGCCGCTTGCCAAAGCTCAAACGTGCTGGCGCCGTTTTTAATCTGAACCATTGATGAATGCCGTAATGCGCTCCGATGTAGAGACGAGGAACGGGAACCTTTGGAGTAGCGCGGCTGGAAATGTTTCACTTAGCCTCATTCTCGTACTGTCACTTTCGAGCGATGGAACGAGGCGAGCCGTGAGCGCACGGTCCAATGTTTTCTCGAATTGAGCATCAAGAGCGCTGCCTGTAACTGTCGCGTATGATGCCATGTAGCTTACGACATCAATGATCACTGCCGTGCCTACCGGGACGCCGCCTTCGCTCCCGCTTTTTCGAAAAAACCCGAAAACGGATCGAATTTTTTCTTTCCGCTCCTGATCCAAGAGGTCAACTTTGGAAACAGCTTCCCCGAAATTTCGACCGAGATTTAGCTTTGATTTGCTGATGGCATTGTCGAGTTCTCCTGCCGGAATCCCGCCATCATCAGCGTTCGGAGGCGGCAGAACCAAAACTTTAGCGAATCGCCTACGCAATGCCGCCGACATAGATTGGACAAAGCGGGCATCATACTCGTTGACGGTAGCAATTATGCGAAAGTTTTCCGGAATCGCGAGGGTGGGTCTCCCATCCACATAGTCTAGGACCATGTGTGACGCGGCTCCACCGGCGAGAGCAGTAAAAAGCGGGCCGAAAGCCCGATCGATTTCCGCCCGGTTCATTTCATCTATCAGAAGCCAGTGCGTCTGATTTCCTTCTCCAGTATCAGCATGTGATACGATCGAATTTGCGCATTTCAAGATAGCAGCCGTAACGATTCCATGCTGGCCCTTTACGCCGCCCTTGTCGTTCAGCGTTTGAGTTCCGACGGTATCGAATACCGACCACTCCGGATTAGCCGTTTCTACCTGTAAGCCTGCGTTGAAAGCTGCCGCGAGAGCCTGCGCGAGACTTGTTTTCCCCGTTCCGGGTGGGCCAGCAAGTATCACGTGTCCTAATACAATGGATGTTAGAAGTTCGTCGATTGTGGTCTCTGCATAGTAGCCGCTCTGCATCAAGCTTTGACGAGCGGTTGACAGATCGGGCAGATCGAGCGGTGTGTTTGCGATCTCAGCTACGCGATCAGGTGCGTCGTCGAATCGGTCCGGCGGAACAATTCCGCCTTTACCGAGCGAAGTCAGAGATCCGGCACTACCGCTCACTTAAGCTTCTCCTTTACTAAATATCAAATCAGGGCGGACTATAGGCCGTCCCCTACCGAGGCCAAGCTCTATGCGTCCATCCTTCAATCTGTTTTTGGTATCCAACCTAAGTAGGTACTCCCTATGAAGGCTGTGTATGCAGGGGGTCAGAATGGGAAGATTGCAAAGTTCTGGACCGCCAACGACTTCGGCGGTTCTACCGGAGATGCGCAACTCGTAAGACGAGAGGTCTGTGACAGCAGTGCCCGCCACGTTAATGATTTTGGGCTCGGGAGTTTCCATAAACGGCGGGCACGTGACACCTGCAATAGATGAATAGTATTCCTCGATGCTCCCCCAATTAAGCGCCGAGAAAAGCTCTTCCTTGGAATTTCCACAGCTTCGGCCGAATCGCATCAAGCCTGTCAATAAACTCCTATAGTCCTTATTTAGTCTTAATATGGTTTCAGCCTGCCCTTCCTCTTCAATAAGTAAAGTATTGGCGACCGTTAAATGTGATTTCCAATAAATAAAGAAGTTGTCTGATAGAGCCACATCTCTTTGGAAGGGTTTTCCTGTATCTCTTGCCTTGTTGATTTTTGCAATCGCATCGTCGTATTGGCTCGGGTCCGAAATCCTGCAGAGAACGGCGCCGAATTCGTCCATGGTTAGGAAACCGTCGAGATCTAAAACCGCTTGCCAAGCTAGGGCATACGGGCGCACGCGACATGCATCCAAATCATTCTTTGGCTGTTTTGGACTGCCGCGCGACTGCGGCCGGTAAATCTGACTGCGCGAGAGTGCAAATGCGAGAATTGCGGTGGCGCGACGCTTGAAGTCCTCGGTATAAGGTTTCTGCTGCTCTGAAATCAACTTGTAGAGCTGCATTCCGACGTCGGTGATTGTTATTTTGTCCGATTTTGAAGCGACATAAGCCAAGCCGATTTCTTCATACAGGGATTTCCGTGTTTCGTACTGGTTCTTCTTCGTCGGATCTTCGGGCTTCGATGCGGAATAGCCTATTTTCGCAAGTGAGGATCGGACGAATTCGCAGAAATTGTCACTTTGAGCCCGAGGTTTTTCTCCACCGCAAGGATGGAGCATTCCAACGTGGGAGGTCGGCCAAACAAGCAATTGAATAGTCCTCAGCTTCAACGGCTGGAACATATCTGATTCGATAGGACAGTCTCATACTAAGTGTGACGACTATGCTGGACGCCAAAGCTTAATGGGCTACAGCATCTGGGGAGATAAGTATCTCTGGCATTGGAAGGCGACGAAGGGGAGTTGGTCCGTGGCCTTCGTTTTTCAATATGATGACCCAGTCCATGAGGATAATTCCGCCCCGCCCCTTCCGGGGAAATTTCATATAGTGGCGGCGTATACGATAGCCAAAGGCGTGCTGGAGTGAAAAACCATGAGTCGAGGCCATCGAGACCAATGCATCATGAACGGGCAATTGGCCCTTTTCTGTTTGGCTATTACCGATTACCAGCACATATTGCCTGCCGGTCTTCAGCACGCGAGCCGCCTCGCGAAAGTGCTCGTCCATGCTTGAGAAATAAGACGCCGCAGCCGCTTTTCGATAGTCTGGGAGTTCGTTAAAATCGATCAACTCTGACACGCAAGAAGGGGGCGGAAGGCTGATCTGACTTTTCTTGCCACCTACTGAAAGTTTTCGCGCCGCGTTGAAATCTTTACGGTGAGGAATTCCTAGCACGTCACCAAGCCAGAAATATTCGACCATCATGTTATACATGTAATCAACAGAGTCGAGATATGGCGGACTGGTCACGATCAGGTCGATCGATTGATCAGCGATTGGCATCGCGGTGGCTGACGCGCGGTGGATATGAGCGTGCGTCTCTGAGGCTCTTACACCGAAAGAATCCAATGAATTGATAGCCCTCTCTAAAGCTCGGAAAAACGTAGGACGAGCTGCGGGCGGGTTCTTCCTTAAGGTACCGGAAACATAGGTTTTTTGCGTTTGATCATCGGCATTCGAGACACGGCGCAGTATAGAACTGAATACGCATAGTAAAAAGGCCCGCGACTCCTCTGAGCAGTCCAATGTCAGGATCTTATTTCTTATATTCTGTAGCGTTCCCCATGTCGCTCGGGAGAACCAGTGCTCAAAATTCTTGACGCCCGCCATCGGAACGATCAAATTGTCTTCTTCCCTTAGAACTGAGCTAGCAAGCTGTTCCTGGAGATGCCTAAGTTCCAGACGATTAGCTTGCGCTGTTTTCGCTTGAGCGATGAGACAAGCTAGTGGGTCGAGGTCGATTCCATGAGCCACGCGGTCCGCGAGAAGGGATTCGACTATAGTAGTCCCTGATCCCATGAATGGATCGAGCACGACTTCACCGGGCCGCGACAACTCTTTTATAGCCCACCTTGGGATCTGAGGAATGAACTTTGCGGGATACCTATGCAGCCCATGGGTAAACGGGCTTGTGTGGCTAGAGAGGTCTATCCCGACGATCTCCCCAAAACCTATTTCGGTCTGGGAAGGCAAATCGTCGAAGCTCCGATAATCGGGTGGTGTTACTCGTTCGTTCATGGCGAAAGCACTACAATGGATTCCCGCATATATCGCTCCAGGCCCTCTAGCCTGCTGCGCTGTTGAGGAGCCACCGTCAGGTGCCGAGTAATCCAAATTTCAGCATGAGTAAATCCGGCCTTCTTCCCGGCTATCGCCGTCAAGACATCTGATGGAATAATCGTTCCCGCAAAAGCGGAATTGCCCACGACAACATGGCAAGCGCCGTTGGCAAGTTTTTTCCTGCACTGCTTCAATACCTCGATGATATCTGAGAAATAACCACGAAGTAACTCAGGTACGCCCATGCGCCAGCTACTGGCTGTGCGATCCATTGTGCTAAGAAGCCCCTCCAGTTCTTCAAACGATGTTTTGTCTCTGCTCATATCCGCCCCAAGATGCGACCGCAGAGATTCCTTTCGAAGCCGCTTAAGCTCATCATAGGAGTTAACAAACCCACCAAACCAAAGTTCTACTTTCATGGATTCAAAGTAATCAAACCGGTTGGCGTAGGGCGGGCTGAATATGACTCCATCAAACATCCCATCGGCAAGATGAATTAGATCTAGCGCGTTTCCGTTGAAGACTTCGGATTGTCCATCCATTGAGACCCAAAGCTTCGCATCAGTTAACATCAATCGAACGTGCCTCTCATAACAACCAAGCACATAACCAGCTTGATCTGAGCCGAACCGCGCGTTCTGCCAAACGCCCGGCTCCCTCTCGACATAGCGGCCGGGTCGACGCTGCATCTTTCTATATTTGATACCGTTACCTTCTTTGAAGTAGCTGCCGACGGTTTCAAGTATTCCGAGCCACCCGAGCAGGAGGAAATTGCGCGCATTTTGAGAGACAGGCGCGGCTGCAATCTGAGCCCTGAGCTTCATCAGCGTTTGGACGACTGTAGGTTCGAAAACTTTTGCGGCGATCGATAGGTCTGGAAGGCTGATTTTATCCGGCTCTGATGGCCCTGCCTCGCTGAGCTGCGAAAGGAAGCCGTGAATAGACGCTAGTTCGTCATCAGATAAACCTGTGACTTTTACCTTCGAAACAAAGCTAGCTAGCGGATTGAGATCAATGCCTACAGCTGACCTATTCGTTTGCATGGCTCCAATCAACGTGGAGCCACAACCGCAAAACGGATCGAGAATGCGCTTGCCGAGATTAAGTTGTGGGATGAGTTCAGGCGAAAAAGCCTCTCGGTATCGAAACCAGCGATGAAACGGCGCGTCTTTTCCAGCAGACCAGTTGACCAGTCGAGCCAAATCAGACCGGTCACGAAAAATGAAATTTCGATCTAATTGTTCAAGTAACACCTCCAACGCATTTCGACTCTTGCAGGCACCACGATGGCTTGCACCGGAGAACTCCATATCGGCAAAAGTCATCAGCGCCCCCGTTTGATTCGCCGGTTCAGTGTACCTCGTTTTTTGCGTGGACCGTCGCTCGAAAGCAAGCCTCGCGATTTTTGAAGTTTAGGAATACGCCGATCAAACTTGTTTGACTTCGCTCACCAGAGTGCGGGACGGCACGAGAGCTTCGCTGCTCGTCCAACTTGTCGGCCCACCATTGCATCAACCGCACACGCTCAATCAGGCCGAAAGTGTTGCCAGCTGCCGCTCGTCCAGCCAGTTGCTCCCGCTTTTTGCCGGTCATGGATCTAATGCTTCGATAACTTTTGATTTGCTTCATCGCGTCGGCTAGGCATTTAACGAGCCCACGTCAGCATAAGAGCCCAGCGTCAGCGGCTCATCTTCAGAAATAGACGTAGTCGAGGCAGGACACCGGATTGTTGGTCTCCATGCCCCTGCCTTGCATGGCGTACTTGCCCGTGCTCTCCGATAGAGCGTTGCGTAGCTTATTTCTGGCTCTGCCCGGCAAGCATCGCCCTGACGTCATCGACGCTCAGCGGATCAGCCCGACGATGGATCATGGCATGACAGTTCGCACAGACTGGGATGAGATCCCTGATCGGGTCAACCTTGTATGCTCCCCCACATTGGTGAATCGGCTTGATGTGGTGCACGTGAATGTAGCCTTGCCCCAGAGCTCCATACTTCTCACCGAAATCGATATCGCAGGCTCGACAGCGAAAGCCGAAGTGCTTGAGACACTTCTGGCGGGCCTCCGCGTTGCGTTCGTAGGCATTTACCTGGATGCGGAACGCAGCGCCCTCCCAGAACTCCACTTCTTCGTTTCCTGCGACGATCTCGGCGATCGTCTCAAAATGGTCATCGGCGTGCGAGGCGTACCAACCGTCCGGCAACTCGATCAAACGCGCTTCGTTGAGTTCAGGTGTGAATTCGGTAATTTTTGAAGCGGAAAGCTCGCCCTCCTCAGGATTGCGTGGTTCACCGATCATTGGGAATGTCTTGAGTCGGTAATCCTCTTCTTTAATCAGTCGAATATGTTCGATTGCCTGCCTATACCCATTGTTCTTGCGGCCTTTGGCGCTGATTTCCCAACCCCTATGCAGGATCAGCCCAACCTTCTTCGTTCCAGCGTCCTGCCACATTCCGAAGATGATGAAGCGTTCCGCTTCATTGACGAATGACCAACTCCAGTTCCAATTCTTGCACTCGGCTCCATGACTCTGAATGAAGGCTTTTCGGTTCATGATTTCTCTCGTGGCGTTTCAGGGGACGAACTCAGGGAGAAACACTGGTGTCCAAATCAATCCTGCTTTTTAGCGTCAATCACCTTGTAGGACGCTTCGGAAGACGGCTCGTCAGCTCCCTTCGTCAATTCGTCATATAACACCTTCAAAAACATCGAGCCTCCGCCAAAAACCATCCACAACGGCACGCCTACGGCACCACCGAGTGCAGCTATGCCGGCATTCGCTCCGGGGAACATTGCAAAGGCTCCCACCGCGGCCGCGATGCCCAAGCGCTGGGTTGACGTTCGATTGTCCCAACTATGTTTCTTTGCTCGAGCGCTGATAATTCTCATCGCTGGCAGTAAAACGCTGCTGGATGCGGTGAGCGAAATCGCTTTTCTTGCCCTTGCTACGGTCGAGATATCCTCTTCTATCAACTTGATCAGCTGCCTTGCCCAGTCGCGCAACGCTTCTGCCTCACTTCTTGTCGCTGATTTTGCGATAGCAATTGCCAGCTGCTTCTGGCTGTCGCTGTCTTCCATCCTTGTGCTTTCCAGTCGAATGAGATGCCGTGGCTTGTTTGCAATCGATACGCGAAGGAGACTCTTGTCAATGCCGCAAATCGCGGCGGATCAGCGGCGTCGAATGCTCCGTGGCCGGCTTTAAAACTGCCTGCTTCCATCGCCTCTCTTTCGTTCGTCGTCGAGCATGTCGGCCCACCACTGCATCATCCGCACGCGCTCATCCCAGTAGGTCGCGCGATTATAGATTCGGCGCACCTCCCGTGAATCTAAATGAGCCAGCTGGGCCTCGATTGCGTCGGCGCTAAATGCGCCGGATTCGTTCAAGATACTACTCGCTGACGAGCGAAAGCCGTGCGCTGTGTGCTCCTCGTCCCCTACTCCCATACGGCGCAGAGCTGAATTCATTGAGTTTTCAGACAGCAACGCCTTGCCAGACATCATCGACGGAAAAACGTTTGGTTTGTCGCCGAACAGGTCCTCCATGTGTCTAATTACCTCAATGGCTTGACGAGAGAGTGGCACATGATGCTCGCGGCGCATTTTTGTCTTCGCGGCGGGTATCGTCCAGATCGCGTTTTCGAGGTCGAGTTCTGACCATTCCATTGAGCGGGTTTCCCCCGGACGAGCAAAACAGAGAGCTTGAATTTTCAATGCTGCGACAAGAGACGGCCAGCCATTATATCCATAAATTGCCCTCATCAGGCCACCAAGCGCCTTGCGATTGGTGAGCGCCGGGTGACTTACCGGAACATGGCGCTGGAGGGCACCTCGCAATGCCGAGGTGGGATCGTTCTCTGCTCTTGCTGTTGCGATGGCAAACCGGAAGACACGTCCTATGGCTGAGCGTGTGGCGAGGGCACTCTCTACCCGCCCGCTTTTCTCGATGACATTGAGAACGTCCAAAACGTCTTTGGCCGAAATTTGAGTTATCGGATAGGGCGACAGTTTCCTCGCGAGGACCTTCAGCATCCACGTGTTCTTATCTATGGTCGGCTCCGCGCGCTTGTCGCGACGTAGCTTCGCGATGAACTCATCAGCGATCAGTCCGAACGTGTTTCCGGCCGCGGCCTTGGCGGACAACTGCTCGCGCTTCTTCGCCAGCGAGGGATCCAAGCCTTCTGACAGCTTTTTCTTTGCTTCATCTCGCCGGCTACGGGCTTCGGCCAGCCCAATCGCAGGATAGGCACCGAGCGTCAGCGTCTTTCTTTTTCCAAAGTATGCATAGTCAAGCCTCCACGACTTGCCGCCGGCCGTCGAAACATACAGATAAAGGCCCTTCCCATCTGGCAGCTTGTACGGTTTTTCGGATTTTTTGGCATTTCGAATTTGAACGTCTGTCAGCGCCATTTACGGTATCAGCCCTACATCCCGCAGCTTTATACCGTGGTTTTGTACCGAAAATTTTGCTGGATGTCACTGCACCCCGTTGCCCTTCGTTACGCGCGCGCGAGGCCAAAGCTTATCTTATGTGACTGATTTCTATAGCGATATTGGACGTCGCTGGACGAACATTTCCGAAACGGCTGTGGGGCTGTGGAGCGGGTGAAGGGAATCGAACCCTCGTATTCAGCTTGGGAAGCTGCTGCTCTACCATTGAGCTACACCCGCGATGCGCTGAGATTTCCAACAGATGGGGGCGGCTGTCAAGTCGCGCCTGGTGTAACGCCTCAGATGCGGAAGTGTTTCGAGAGTTTGAGGCCCTGGGCCTGGTAGTTGGAGCCGAGGCCGGAGCCGTAGAGGCTTGCCGGCTTTTCCTGCATGTGTTCGTAGACGAGGCGACCGACGATCTGGCCGTCTTCGAGGATGAAGGGCACCTCGTGGCTGCGCACTTCGAGCACGGCGCGGCTGCCGCGCCCGCCGGCAGGGGCATGGCCGAAACCCGGGTCGAAGAAACCGGCATAATGGACGCGGAATTCGCCGACCAGCGGATCGAAGGGGGTCATCTCGGCGGCATAATCCGGCGGCACGTGCACGGCCTCGCGCGAGACGAGGATATAGAACTCGTCCGGATCAAGGATCAGCTCGTTGCGGCCGCGGCTATAAAGCGGTTCCCAGAAATCATAGATGTCGTGCTGGGCCTTCTTGTCGACATCGACAACGGCGGTGTGATGTTTGCCGCGATAGCCGATCAGGCCGTCCTTGTCGCCGGCCAGATCGATCGACAGCGCGATGCCGCCGCCCGAAACATTCGGCTGCTTGCTGGCGACCAGCGTCTCGCTTTCATGCAGCTTCAAGAGTTCCGGCTCGCCGAGCAGGGAATGGCCAACGCGGAAGCGGATCTGCGACAGGCGCGAGCCGCGGCGCACCACGATCGGGAAGGTGCGCGGGCTGATTTCGAGATAGAGCGGGCCGGAATAACCGGCCGGGATCTTGTCGAATTCCTGGGCGTAATCGGTGATGACGCGGGTGAAGATATCGAGCCTGCCGGTCGAGCTCTTCGGGTTGGCCGAGGCCGACATGTCGGCCGGCAGCGCCAGGCTCTCCATCAGCGGCACGATGTAGACGCAGCCGGTCTCGAGCACCGCGCCCTCGGAAAGGTCGATCACATGCAGGCTCAGCCGGTCGAGCTTGTCCGACACCAGATGCGAGGGGCCGGGCATGAAGCTGGCGCGAACGCGAAAGGCCTTGCTTCCTAAGCGCAGGTCGAGACTTGCCGGCTGGATCTGGTCGCGGTCCAGCTCCCGTTCGGAGATCAGACGCTCCGTTTCGAACAGCGCGGAGATCGCGCGATCCGCCAGAATTCCCGTTTCACGAGCCATCATGCCTCATCCATCATTTGCCGCCGACAAAACCAAACTCGGGGAATTGACGCAAGCAGCTAACAGCAGTATTGCAGAATTATCCCGTGGTGATTTGGCCGGTCGGCTTGCAGCCACGTTAAACAAGTGGCTAAAAAGACCGGGTTGAAACCGGTCTGCTTTTGCGACCGGTTTTTTTGTTATGTGAAGGTGATGGCATGAGCAAGTCCTGGCGCCCCGCAACCCAACTCGTTCACGGCGGCACGCTGCGTTCGCAATATGGCGAAACGTCCGAGGCAATCTATCTCACGCAGGGTTTCGTCTATGAGACCTCGGAAGCGGCCGAAGCCCGCTTCAAGGGCGAGACGGAGGGCTTCATCTACGCCCGCTACGGCAGCCCCACCAACGACATGTTCGAAAAGCGCATGTGCATGCTCGAAGGCGCGGAGGATGCCCGCGCCACCGCTTCCGGCATGGCGGCCGTCACCGCGGCGATCCTCTGCCAGCTGAAGGCCGGCGATCATATCGTCGCCGCGCGCGCCCTGTTCGGCTCCTGCCGCTGGGTGGTCGAGACGCTGGCGCCGAAATACGGCATCGACTGCACGCTGATCGACGGCCGGGATCTGGCCAACTGGGAAAAGGCGATCACGCCGAAGACCAAGGTGTTCTTCCTGGAAAGCCCGACCAACCCGACGCTCGAAGTGATCGATATCGCAGGCGTCGCCAAGCTCGCCAACCAGATCGGCGCCAAGGTCGTCGTCGACAATGTCTTCGCCACGCCGCTGTTCCAGAAGCCGTTGGAACTCGGCGCCCATATCGTCGTCTATTCCGCCACCAAGCATATTGACGGCCAGGGCCGCTGCCTCGGCGGCGTCGTGCTTGCCGACAAGGAATGGATCGACGAGAACCTGCACGACTATTTCCGCCATACCGGCCCGGCCATGTCGCCGTTCAATGCCTGGACGCTGCTGAAGGGCATCGAGACGCTGCCGCTGCGCGTGCGCCAGCAGACGCAGAATGCGGCAAAGATCGCCGATTTCCTCGCCGAGCAGGGCAAGATCGCCAAGGTGATCTATCCCGGCCGCAAGGACCATCCGCAGGCCGATATCATCGCCAAGCAGATGACCGGCGGCTCGACGCTGGTCGCCTTCGAGCTCAAGGGCGGCAAGGAAGCGGCCTTTGCCCTGCAGAACGCGTTGGAGATCGTCAAGATCTCCAACAATCTCGGCGACAGCAAGAGCCTGATCACCCATCCGGCAACGACGACGCACAAGAACCTGACGGAGGAGGCGCGCGCCGAACTCGGCATTTCTCCGGGCACGGTGCGGCTTTCGACCGGCATCGAGGATACCGACGATCTGATCGAGGATTTCGCGCGGGCGCTTGCCAAGGTTTCGGCCTGATCGACGACAATGGGAGCCGGACCTCACTCGGGGTTCGGCTCGCCTGATCTCACTGGGGTTCGGCTCGCCGGACCTCACCACGGTTCGGCCGGGGGAACAACTACGGTCGTGCCGGCGTTCCGATCTGGAATTAACACTGACAATTAGGCTTAACGATCGAAAACCCTTCGATCATCATAGTTTCAGTGACGATCAACGTTCCGTTTCTTGACGGACAGGGCCTCTTATAAGATACGGGTAACATATCTTGACTAAGGTGCAAGGCATGTATCGCGCCCTCACAAGAGAGATCGAAGTTGTGGTCGAACCATTCTATCTGGAGGAGCAATCCGATCCGGAAGACGACCGCTATGTTTGGGGTTACCGGATTGTCATCAGCAACAATTCCGGCATAGCCGTTCGCCTGGTCAACCGTTACTGGAATATCACCGACCAGAACGGACTGGTGGACGAAGTGACGGGCCCGGGCGTCGTCGGCGAACAGCCACGGCTCAGCCCCGGCGACACCTACGAATATTCCTCCGGCTGCCCGCTCGACACCCCCTCAGGGCTGATGTTCGGCCATTACCAGATGGAAACGGACGAAGGTGAGATGTTCGATGTCGAGATCCCCGCCTTCTCGCTGGATTCACCGGGACTGCTGCGGGTGCTTAACTGACGTGTAACGATGTCCCGCCCTTGGGAGATTGCCGAGGCCTGCCCCTCATCCGCCTGCCGGCACCAACCGGGGTCGAGACGAGTGGTTCGACCCCGGTAAGGTTAGGATGAGGGGCAGCTATCCGCGCAAGCGGGACAGCCTTGGCAAACACTCTACTATTCAGCTGGCTGAAGCTCGGCCGGCTCGAAGCGGTAGGTGGTCGAGCAGAATTCGCAGGTCACGGCGATCTCGCCGTTTTCCTGGCTGGCTTCGATCTCCTCGGCCGAAAAGCCCTTCAGCACGCCCTTGATCTTCTCCCGCGAGCAGCTGCAGCGGTCGAAGACGGCGCGCGGTTCGTAGACGCGCACGCCACGCTCATGGAACAGGCGGAACAGCAGCCGTTCGGTCCCGACCAGCGGATCCGTCAGTTCGTCGGCGTCGATGGTCTCGACCAGCGAACGGGCTTCGACCCAGGCATCGTCCTCGCCATGCAGGCGGTTGCCGGTGTCGCCGTCGCCGCCGTGGAGATCCGGCTGGCGCATGCGCTCCGGCGCCTCCGGCAGGAACTGGGCGACAAGGCCGCCTGCCCGCCAGCGATGGCGCGGCTTGCCCGCCTCGTCACGATCGAAGAGTTCGGCCGCGGCCAGGCGCACGCGCGTCGGGATCTGTTCCGACTGGCGGAAATAGACGCCGGCTATCTCCTCCAGCGAGGTGCCGTCGAGCGCGACGATGCCCTGATAGGGCTGGCCGAACTTGCCCTGGTCGATGGTGAAGGCGAGCACGCCCTTGCCGAGCAATTGCTCCGGCTCGGTTTCACCTGCTTCAATCGCCTTGTTGAGCAGCGCCTTATCGAAACGGGCATAGGCGCGGACATTTTCCGGCGTCGAGAAATCGGCGACGAGAAGATCGACCGGGCCATCGCCCTTGGTCTGCACCGTGAACTTGCCGTCGAATTTCAGCGAGGTGCCGAGCAGCACCGTCAGCACGACGACTTCGGCAAGCAGCCGGGCGACGGGGGCGGGGTAATGATGGCGCTCGAGGATCGCATCGAGCATCGGGCCGAGCTGGACGGCACGGCCGCGCACATCCAGACCCTCCACCTGAAAAGGGACGACATGGTCATCGCCGGCGAAATCAAACTGGCCGAGGGCGGCTGCAGCTTCTGCCATGGCTTTCACTCCTAGTTTTCAAGCGACAGCCCAGCGTGGCTTCGCTCGCGCGGTCGCGAGTTTGTGACTCGCGACACCAGATTATGGTTCAGATCGCGCCCAGGCACCAAGCAAGAATCGACTTCTGCGCATGAAGGCGGTTTTCCGCCTCATCGAAGACTACGGATTGCGGACCGTCGATCACTTCGTCCGTCACTTCCTCACCGCGATGAGCAGGCAGGCAATGCATGAACAATGCATCATTGCCGGCCTTCGCCATCAAAGCCGCGTTGACCTGATAAGGCTGGAAGACATTGTGACCCCGGGCCCGATGTTCCTGATTCATGGAGACCCAGGTATCGGTCACCACGCAATCGACGCCGGCGACCGCACGGTCGGCATCATGGCAGAGCATGATTTCGGCGCCCTCATTGCGGGCCCAGTTCAGATAGTGATCCTTGGGCTCCGAGCCAAGGGGCACGGCCATGTTCATGCGATAGCCGAAGCGCGCAGCCCCTTCAACCAGCGAATGCAGCACATTGTTACCGTCGCCGGTCCAGGCGATGGTCTTGCCCTTGATCGGGCCGCGATGCTCTTCGAAGGTCATGATATCGGCCATGATCTGGCAGGGATGGGTGTCATCCGTCAGCGCATTGATCACGGGCACGGTCGCATGCTCGGCAAGCTCCAGCAGCCTGGAATGCTCGGTGGTGCGGATCATGATCGCATCGACATAACGCGATAGCACCTTGGCGGTGTCGCCGATCGTCTCGGCGCGGCCGAGCTGCATCTCGGTGCCGGACAGGAACAGCGTTTCGCCGCCGAGCTGGCGCATGCCGACATCGAAGGAGACGCGGGTGCGCGTCGACGGCTTCTCGAAGATCATCGCCAGCATCTTGCCGGCGAGCGGCTTGTCGCCCTTGCCGGCCTTGAAGGCCTGCTTGCGGGCGAGCGCATCGTTCATGATGGTTCTGAGATCGGCTGACGTGACCGCCGAAAGATCGAGGAAATGTTTAGGAGCCATAGTCTTGTTACCTGTGCTGCGCCCGCAGGCGGCAATCCCTTCAAGCCGTCTTCTTGACCTTGGAGGCGCGAATGCTCTCGGCAGCGCGCTCGATGCGGGCAAGGCCCTCGCGGGCTTCCTCGGCGGTGACCACGAGGGGCGGAAGAAGGCGGATGACATTGTCGCCGGCGGGCACGCCGAGCAGATGGGCGGCGCGGATCGCCTGCAGCAGTTCGGCCGAGGGAATGGCGGCCTTGACGCCGAGCAAAAGCCCCTCGCCTCTGATATCCTCGATCACATCGGGATAACGGTCCTTCAGCGAAGCCAGGCCCTGGCGGAAGACAAGTGCGACGTCGCGCACCTGCTGGAGGAAGCCATCGGCGAGAATGATGTCGAGCACGGCGCTGCCGACGGCCATGGCGAGCGGATTGCCGCCATAGGTCGAGCCGTGCGTGCCGGCCTTCATGCCGGAGGCAGCCTCTGCAGTGGCAAGGCAGGCGCCGAGCGGGAAACCGCCGCCGATGCCCTTGGCGACCGCCATGATGTCGGGGGTGACGCCCGACCATTCATGGGCGAAGAGCTTGCCGGTACGCCCGACCCCGGTCTGGACCTCGTCGAGGATCAGCAGCAGGCCATTCTCGTCGCAGATCTGGCGAAGCGCCTTCATGAATTCGGGGGTGGCCGGACGCACGCCGCCCTCGCCCTGCACCGGCTCGATGAGAATTCCGGCCGTGGCATCGGTGATCGCGGCGCGCACCGCTTCGATGTCGCCGAACGCCACCTGATCGAAACCGGGCGCCTTGGGGCCGAAGCCCTCAAGATATTTCTCCTGGCCGCCGGCGGCGATCGTCGCCAGTGTCCGGCCGTGAAAGGCGCCTTCGAAGGTGATGATATGGAAGCGCTCGGGATGACCCTTGGAATACTGATAACGGCGCGCCGTCTTGATCGCGCATTCGAGCGCCTCGGCGCCCGAATTGGTGAAGAACACCTTGTCGGCAAAGGTGGCGTCGGTCAGCCGTTTGGCCAGACGCTCCTGGCCGGGGATCTCATAGATGTTGGAGAGATGCCAGACCTTGTCGGCCTGCTCCTTCAGCGCGCCGACCACATGCGGATTGCTGTGGCCGACCGAAGTGACGGCGACGCCGGCGCCGAAATCGAGATATCGCTCGCCGCTTTCGGTGATCAGCCACACGCCCTCGCCTCGCTCGAACCGCAACGGGGCACGAGAATAGGTGTCATAAAGCGGCGCGGCTTCAGCCATAGCGCGATCTCCCATCGATGTTATCAAGCTCCGGACTCCGGCTAAGAAAACCAGGCCCGAAAAATCAAAAATGCCGCCTTGCGGCGGCGACTGGCACTATTTCCTTTTCGCGCTGCAATGTCAACAAAACTGCGCCCTTAGCGCATGCAGCAAGCTTGTACAGCAGCATTATCCGTCCTCAACAGGCATTATTGCAGAAATGCCACGCCGGGGCAGCAAGTTGGGGAAAACTTGAAATTCGATTCATCCGGATTCATGCGACTCTTGTCACGGAGTCAGCCTCACACTAGGTTAAAGTTCAATTACTAGACTGCATGCGGCGGAACTAGTCACCAAAATTGATCAAGCGTTTCTTGTTTCGGAGCCTTCCGGGACAACGGTGAGGGATTCTGCCATCACCAACGCAAAAGGTGGAGACAGGGCATGAACTGGACAGACGAGCGGGTCGAGAAACTCAAGAAGCTCTGGGCCGAAGGACTGAGCGCCAGCCAGATCGCGGCACAACTTGGTGGCGTCAGCAGAAACGCGGTCATCGGCAAGGTGCATCGGCTGAGCCTTCCCGGCCGTGCCAAGGCCGGCGGTACCGCCAACGCCGCCCGAACGCCGAAACGCAATACTTCTGCGCCGCGCGCGCCGAACTACGCCTCACGGGTCGCCACTCGCACCGTTACCCGCCAGCAGGGCGCGACGATGCTGAAGGAAGAGATCGAGATCGAAACGATCGAGGAAATGGAATACGTGCCGAGAGGCAACGTGGTCGTTCCGATTTCCCGACGCCTCGGCCTGACGGAACTGACCGAACGCACCTGCAAGTGGCCGGTCGGCGATCCGCTGAAGGACGACTTCCACTTCTGCGGCTGCGAATCCCCCGACAATTCGCCCTATTGCAGCTATCACCAGAAGCTTGCCTACCAGCCGGTCAACGAACGCCGCCGGGCAGCAGCGCGGGCCAGCTGAGCGGGTAACATCGCCGCACATGAGAAACGGGCCGACTGGCCCGTTTTTTTGTAGTTATTGGTTCGCGCGGATGGCTGCCCCTCATCCGCCTGCCGGCACCTTCTCCCCGCTTGCAGGGCGAAGGGGATATGCCCGACCTCTCCGTTCCCCGCTGACCTCTCGCAGGGCACGTGCCCTCGCCCCGTTTTACGGGGAGAGGGTTAGGGTGAGGGGCAGACGCTAGCTCGAGCGACGTTGTCAGCAATCAGAATGGAGGCCCTCAGGCTTCCATCGAATAACCGGCGCCGCGGACGGTGCGGATGACGTCCTGCATGTTGGAGAAATTCAGCGCCTTGCGCAGGCGGCCGACATGGACGTCGACGGTGCGTTCGTCGACATAGATATCGTGGCCCCAGACACCGTCGAGAAGCTGCGAGCGGGAGAAGACCCGGCCCGGCGACGACATCAGGAATTCCAGCAGGCGGAATTCGGTTGGGCCGAGGCGGACTTCGCGGGTCTTGCGATGGACCCGGTGGGTTTCGCGGTCGAGTTCGATATCGCCGCATTTCAGCACCGTCGACAGCACCTCGGGACGGGCGCGGCGCAGCATCGCCTTGACGCGGGCGACGAGCTCGGGGGTCGAGAAGGGCTTGACGACATAATCGTCGGCCCCCGTCGAAAGCCCGCGGACGCGCTCGCTCTCTTCGCCGCGCGCCGTCAGCATGATGATCGGCAGGCGCTCGGTTTCCGGCCGCATGCGCAGGCGCCGGCAGAGTTCGATGCCGGAGACGCCAGGCAGCATCCAATCGAGGATGAGCAGATCGGGCGTGCGCTCCTGAAGCCGCATTTCGGCTTCGTCGCCACGAAGGATGGTATCGACCTCGAAGCCTTCCGCTTCGAGATTGTAGCGAAGAAGCACGCTCAGGGCTTCCTCGTCTTCAACAACTGCAACTCTCGGGATCATGCGTGTCGGTCTCCTCGCGCATGATCCTTGAACCGGGGATGGTTCAAGCAATGCACCCTGCGCAAATTCAGAATTGGCTGCGACCTCTTTGCGCGCCCCGGATGGGCGCGCACGCAAGCTTCTAGCCCGGCCGTCCGGCCCGGGCGGTTATTCGGTTACCGCGCCGACGGTGTTGGCGCTGTCATCTTTCGGACGATCGCCTTCCGGCTGCGCACCTGTCGCCATGTAAAAGATCGTCTCGGCGATGTTGGTGGCGTGGTCGCCGATGCGCTCGATGTTCTTGGCGCAGAAGAGAAGATGCGTGCAGCTGGTGATGTTGCGCGGATCTTCCATCATGTAGGTCAGGAGCTCGCGAAACAGCGAGGTGTACATCGCGTCGATCTCGTTGTCGCGTTCGCGGATCGCGTTCGCCTTGTCGGCGGAGCGATTGGTGTAGACGTCGAGCACTTCCTTGAGCTGGACGAGCGCCAGCTCGGAGAGATGCTCGAGACCGCGGGCGAGCTTGCGGGGAACGCCGGTGCTTTGGACGGCGATGACGCGTTTGGCGGTGTTCTTGCCGAGGTCGCCGACGCGTTCGAGATCGGCGGCGATGCGGATCGAACCCATGATTTCGCGCAGGTCCGCGGCCATCGGCTGACGGCGGGCGATGGTGACGATCGCCTTGTCGCCGATTTCGCGTTCGGCGTGATCGAGGATCACATCGTCGGAGATGACCTTCTGCGCCAGCGCGGTATCGCCGTTGACCAGCGCCCGCACGGCTTCGGCGACCATCTGCTCGGCCAGGCCGCCCATTTCGGAAATCCGCCTGGACAGGAACTTCAGATCATCATCATAGGCAGAATAAATATGTGTCGATGCCATGGGGCTTTATCCTCGAATAACGGAAAGGCTTGGTGACGCCAGGATCAGCCGAAGCGACCCATGATGTAGTCCTGGGTGCGCGGATCGTCGGGATTGGTGAACATCTTGTCGGTGTCGTTCTCCTCGACGAGATTGCCGAGGTGGAACATGGCGGTGCGCTGCGAGACGCGCGCGGCCTGCTGCATGGAGTGGGTGACGATGACGATCGTGTAGTTCTCGCGCAGCTCGTGGATCAGTTCCTCGACCTTGGCGGTGGCGATCGGGTCGAGCGCCGAGCAGGGCTCGTCCATCAGGATGACCTCAGGGCTGACGGCGACGGCACGGGCAATGCAGAGGCGCTGCTGCTGACCGCCGGACAGGCCGGTGCCGGATTCATGCACGCGGTCCTTGACCTCGTTCCAGAGGCCGGCGCGCTGCAGGCTGGTCTCGACGATCTGGTCGAGATCGGCCTTCGACTTGGCCAGGCCGTGGATGCGCGGGCCGTAGGAGACGTTTTCGTAGATCGTCTTCGGGAATGGGTTCGGCTTCTGGAAGACCATGCCGACGCGGGCGCGAAGTTCGACGACGTCGATATCCGGATCATAGATATCGTCGGTGTCGAGCGTGATCTTGCCGGTGACGCGGCAGCCGTCGATCGTGTCGTTCATGCGGTTGAGGCTCCGCAGGAAGGTCGACTTGCCGCAGCCGGACGGGCCGATCAGGGCGGTTACGGTGTTTTCGCGGATGTTCAGGTTCACATCGAAAAGCGCGCGCTTTTCGCCGTAGTAAACCGAGACATCCTTTCCGATCATCTTATACGGGACGTTGCTCATCTTGTGATCCAGCGCCTTTTCAACTGCAGCTTCCGTCAACATGTTCATGATGTTTAACTCCGTTTACCAGCGGCGCTCGAAGCGACGACGCAAGAGGATGGCGCCCATGTTCATGACGATCAGGAACAGGAGCAGGACGATGATGGCACCCGAAGTACGCTCGACGAAGGCACGTTCGGCCTCGTTGGCCCACATATAGACCTGTACGGGCAGAGCCGTCGAGGGATCGAGCGGCGTCGTCGGCGCGTTGGCGACGAAGGCGACCATGCCGATCAGGAGCAGCGGCGCGGTTTCGCCGAGCGCATGCGCCAGGCCGATGATCGTGCCGGTGAGGATGCCGGGCATGGCGAGCGGCAGAACGTGGTGGAACACCATCTGCATCTTCGAAGCGCCGAGGCCGAGGGCTGCGGCGCGGATCGACGGCGGCACGGCGCGAAGAGCGGCACGCGTGGCGATGATGATCGTCGGCAGGGTCATCAGCGTCAGCACCAGGCCGCCGACCAGCGATGCCGAGCGCGGCAGGCCGATGAAGTTGATGAAGACGGACAGACCGAGCAGACCGTAGACGATCGAGGGAACCGCGGCGAGGTTGTTGATGTTGACCTCGATCAGGTCCGTCAGCTTGTTCTTCGGTGCAAACTCCTCGAGATAGATCGAGGCGGCGACGCCGATCGGCAGCGACAGCACCAGCACGATCAGCATCAGGTAGAGCGAGCCGATGAGGGCGACGCCAAGGCCTGCGGCCTCCGGACGGCTGGAGTTGCCGTTGACGAAGAGGCCGGTGTTGAACTGCTTGTGAAGAGCGCCGCTCGCCTTCAGCTCGCTCATCCAGCCAACCTGCTTGTCGTTGACCTTGCGGTTCTTCTCATCGACCGAAAGATCGATCTGGCCCTTGTTGGCGCTGTCGACATTGGCGTCGGCAAGCACCGTGACATTGACCGTCTTGCCGATGATCGACGGGTCTGACATGACCATGTCGCGCAGCTGGATCGGGGCGCTCTTCGACAGCATGGCCGAGGCATCGCGCACATCAGGGCGGCTTGCGGCATTGATGTTCAGCTGCTTGACGATCGCGTCGCGCAGGAGAACCGGATAGTTGGCGGCGATCAGCACCGAAGGGTCGGTCGCACGCTTGTTGTTCGGGTCGATCGTCTTCTCCGAGAATTCGATCGGCAGGGTGATCGCCGTCTGCTGGAAGGCGGTGTAGCCCTTGCCGATCACCGTCCACAGCAGGATGAAGAGGAAGACGAGACCGAAGGTGATGGCGGCGATGCCATAGGCCTGGAACCGGCGCTCGGCGGCATAGCGGCGCTTGATGCCGATATCGCGGCGCGGTGGCGCCTTGGAAACGGTGACGCCGGCGGGAGAAACAATATCCGTCATTCGTACTGCTCCCGGTATTTGCGCACGATGTAGAGCGCATAGATGTTGAGGCAAAGCGTGATGCAGAACAGCGTGATGCCAAGGGCAAAGGCAACCAGGGTCTGCGGCGAGGTGAACTCGAGGTCGCCGGTCAGCTGGTTGACGATCTTGACGGTCACCGTCGTCATCGGCTCGAAGGGGTTGATCTGGATGCGGGCAGCAACACCGGCGGCCAGCACGACGATCATGGTTTCGCCGATGGCGCGCGAGGCGGTCATCAGCAATGCGCCGACGATGCCGGGAAGGGCTGCGGGCAAGACGACTTTCTTGATGGTTTCGGAGCGGGTGGCGCCAAGACCGAGCGAACCGTCACGCAGGGCCCGCGGCACGGCGGTGATGATGTCGTCCGACAGCGAGGAGACGTAGGGGATCAGCATGATGCCCATGACGATGCCGGCCGTCAGAACGCTCTGCGCCTGGATGAAATTCGAATAGCTGCCGGACAAAAGACCGCTGATCTGGGCGGAGAAATCGCGCAGGAACGGGCCGACGGTGACGAGCGCGAAGAAGCCGTAGACGATCGTCGGAATGCCGGCGAGCACTTCGAGAAGCGGCTTGGCGACCCCGCGCACCTTCGGCGAGGCGTATTCGGCCATGTAGATGGCGGCAAAGAGGCCGACCGGCACGGCGACCAGCATGGCGACCAGGCCGATGTAAACCGTGCCGAGCAGCAGCGGGATCAGGCCGAACTGACCGAAGGAGGAGCTGCCGGCGCCGGCAAAGCGCGGATCCCAGACGGTGCCGAAGAAGAAGTCGGCGGCGGGAACCACGGCAAAGAAGCGGGCGGCTTCCGACAGCATCGAAAGCACGATGCCGATCGTCGTCAGGATGGCGATCGAGGAGGCGAGCAGCAGGCCCCAGAGCATGACGCGCTCGACCCGGTTGCGGGCGCGGAAGCGCGGGGCGATGGAACGCAGCGCATAGAAGGCCCCAGCTACAGCCAGAATGAAGACGATCGCGGTCATGGCGAGGCGGCTCGTCATGCTCTTGGCGTTCAGCGTCTTGGCGGCATCGACCATGTAAGGCTGCGGCTGGCCGGCGAGCGGCACGCCCTTTTCGAGGAGCTTGGCCTGCAGGGCGGCCGGATCGTTGGCGACTGCCGCGGCTTCATCCGAAGTCAGCATCGTCAGGCCGCGGGCGACCGTCGCCACCATCGAATAACCAAGATCCTGCTCGACCGAGGCCTGAGCCTTGACGTCAGCAGGGAAGGCGCTGCGAACGGAGGACTGGATGATGCCGGGGCTGACGGAGAGCCAGACGCAGAGGACGATGAGGGCGGGAAGAACAGCCCAGATCGCGGCATAGGCGCCGTAATAGGCCGGCCGTGAATGCAATGCGGAGGATCTGCCTCCGGCAAGCGCCGTGGCCCGGCTTCGCGCGACCAGATAGGCGGCGGCACCGATCACCACAAGGCACAAAAGTATGATGGATGTGCTCATTCGTTACGTCCCCAAGCCCGTGGCCCCAAAGCCCGGCAGCTTCACAGCCTGCCTTCAGCTTCCAATCATGCGGAATGAATTCAACCCTGCGGCCCGGAAATACCGGCGCGAGGGATAAGGCAATGCCGGCGCGGGTTTGAAGTCACCGCGCCGGCAAAGTGATTACATGGACTTGCCGGCTTCGACGTCCTTGCGGATCGCTTCGCGCTCGGCATCCGGAGCGGCAACCAGGCCGTATTCGACGAGCGGGCCGTCAGGGCCGATCATCTGGTCGGATACGAAGAAGTTGACGTATTCCTTCAGGCCCGGAACGGCGCCGAGATGTGCCTTCTTGACGTAGAAGAACAGCGGGCGGGAAACCGGGTAGGTGCCGTTCGCGATCGTTTCCGTGGAGGGAACGATGCCGTTTACGCTGGCAACCTTGAGCTTGTCGGCGTTGTTTTCATAGAAGGAAAGGCCGAATACGCCGACGCCGGTCTTGTTGGCGGCGATGCGTGCCAGGGTTTCCGGATAGTCGCCGTCGATGTCGACAGCAACGCCGTCCTTGCGGACTGCGACGCAGGCCTTGCCCTGGGCAGCCTTGTCGGAGATTTCCTTGGCGATGACGTCGGTAGCGCCAGAGGCCTTGCAGCCGGCGGCGAGAACGTTCTGTTCGAAGACTTCGCGCGTGCCGTGCTTTTCGCCCGGGATATAGGCAGCGATATCAACAGCGGGAAGCTTCGGGTTGACTTCCGACCACTTCTTGTAGGGGTTGGCGACGAGCTTGCCGTCGACGACGACCTGGGCTGCGAGGGCCTTGTAGATGTCGGCAGGAACGTAGGCAACGTCAGGGTTGGAAGCGTCGGTTGCGAAGACGATGCCGTCGTAGCCGATCCTGACTTCCTGGATATCCGTCACGCCGGCAGCCTTGCAGGCTTCGGCTTCGTTCTTGTTGATCGGACGCGAGGCGTTTGCAATGTCGATGGTGTCTTCGCCAACGCCCTTGCAGAACTCCTTCAGGCCAGCGCCCGTGCCGCCGGATTCAACGACCGGCGTCTTGAAGTTGGTGAAGGTTTCGCCGAAGGACTCGGCAACGATCTTTGCGTAAGGCAGGACGGTGGACGAACCAGCAACCTGAATCTGGTCGCGGGCGACGGCAGCGCCAGCGAAAGCAGCAGTTGCAGCGAGCGCGGCAACGGTGAGCTTGAAGGTGTTCATGTAAATCTCCCGGCATTGGGCTTGTGTGAGTGCGGCCTGTAGAGAGGCCCTCGCAGTGCCTTTTTTCATCGGCGAGACTCTCTTAGCGGTTTAAGCACCGTCCTTTTATGTCAAAGCGATGAAACATTTGTGACAGCTTAAGCTGCTGATTTATAACGGATAATTTTGAGCACGCCGATCAATCGTGTCGGCGGACGGCAAAGTCCGGCGACCAATCCACCTTACGTTGTAGAAATCGGCTTCATATCCTGATGGGGAGACGGCGGCTTTCCGCACTACATCCTTTCACCAAGGTTGTTCCGTGTGATTTGCCCCTCACCCTAACCCTCTCCCCTTAAACGTGGCGAGGGGACATGCCCTGTCAAAAGCGCACGGTGAAATCGGTGCCCTTGCCGACTTCGGATTTGACGATCAGCCGTGCGCGGTGGCGGGTGAGGATGTGTTTGACGATGGCCAGGCCGAGGCCGGTGCCCTTCTTCGAGCGGCTATCCTCGATGCTGACGCGATAGAAGCGCTCGGTCAGGCGCGGCACATGCTCGGCCGGAATGCCCGGACCCTTGTCGACGATACTGACCTCGACCGGCTGGCCGGTGCCGTTCTTCAACCAGACGTCGACGATCTCGCCCTCCTGGCCGTATTTGCAGGCGTTTTCCATCAGGTTCTCGAAGACTTGGACAAGCTCGTCGCGGTCTCCCAGCACCTCGACCTTGCCCTCGGGCAGATGCAGGTTGATGTCGACGCCGACATCCCTTGCCAGCGGCGCCAGGGAATCCCTGACATGGCCGAGCAGCGGCACCAGGTCGATCTTCTCGTCCGGCGCGATGTGCGATTTCAGCTCCAGGCGGGAGAGCGACAGCAGGTCGTCGACCAGCCTGCTCATCCGCGTCGCCTGGTCGAGCATGATGTTGAGGAAGCGCGCCTGCGCCTTCAGATCGTTCTTCGCCGGCCCCTGGATGGTCTCGATGAAGCCGCGCAGCGAGGCAAGCGGCGTGCGCAGCTCATGGCTGGCATTGGCGACGAAATCCGAGCGCATGCGGTCGATGCGGCGGACCTCGGAAATATCGCGGAAGGAGAGGATGAAATAGCGCTCATGCGGCCCGTCCCCGGCCGCAAATTCAATGGGCGCGCTGCGGACGATATAGACACGCTCGGAGGGCAGCCGCTCGGAATGCTCGATCTGGTTCGGCGCGTTGGTGGCGATCGTCTCACGCACCATGTCGAGCACGCCGGGCGAGCGCAGGCGGGCCGATATATGGGCTCCGAGCGCCACCTCGCCGAAGGCCTTTTCGGCGGCGCGGTTCTGGAAGAGCACCGAGGCATCGTCCGACAGCAGCATGACGGGGAAATCGAGGCCGGAGAGCGTGGCGGAAACCTCCGGCAGGCGGCTTGGCGGCAGCTCCGGCTTCATCTCCACCGGCGGGGCGGGTTCGGCCTCGATGATGGGCGCCTCGTTGAAAAGCGCGGTGAGGATCATCACCAGCAGAAGGACAAGCACAACCCACTTGTTCATGCCGGCGGCAAGCGCGATCAGCGCGCTGAGGATCGCCGCAAGCAGCACCGGCCGTTCGCGCCTTATGCGCGCCAACAGGCTTTTTCTCCATGGAGTTTCGTCTGGCAAGTGCCCTCGCGGCGTCGATTCGTTTTTCTTTATATTGGAACTCTGCCTGATAGCGGCAATTCATGACAGAAGTTTTCGGGCTGCCGCCCCGAAGCGAAAGGCCGCCACCGAAACCGACGAAAAAGTGCCGGCCATCCGCGAAAGATTTGATTTTCAACGGCAACTATGTTCGCCTGCGGGAAGAGAACAATCAGGCTAAGGAGGAGCTTATGGACGAGGACGTCGAAAACAGAGCCGTGGAGCTGGAGATCCGCGGAAAGAAACGCATCTTCGATGTCGACGATCCCGTCCTGCCGGACTGGGTGGAGGAAAACGCACTGGAATCCGGCGATTTTCCCTACAAGAAGAAGCTCAAGGAAGAGGACTATCTGGAGCAGCTGGAAAAGCTGCAGATCGAACTGGTCAAGGTGCAGTTCTGGCTGCAGGCGACCGGCAAGCGGGTGATGGCGCTGTTCGAGGGACGCGATGCTGCCGGCAAGGGCGGTGCGATCTCGGCCTCTTCGGCGCATATGAATCCGCGCCTTGCGCGCGTCGTGGCGCTGACCAAGCCCACCGAGCGCGAGCAGGGGCAATGGTATTTCCAGCGTTATGTCGCGCAGTTTCCGACGGCTGGCGAATTCGTGCTGTTCGACCGCTCCTGGTACAACCGGGCCGGCGTCGAGCCGGTCATGGGTTTCTGCACGCCGCAGCAATATGAGGATTTTCTCAAGCAGACGCCGCAGCTCGAAAAGATCATCGCCCATGAGGGCATCTTCTTCTTCAAATTTTATCTCGATATCGGCCGCGAGATGCAGCTCAAGCGCTTCCACGACCGCCGCCATGATCCGCTGAAAGTCTGGAAACTGTCGTCGATGGACATCGCGGCGCTGACCAAATGGGGCGATTACAGCGATAAGCGCAACCGGATGCTGAAGGAAACCCATACGGATTTTGCGCCCTGGACGGTGATCCGCGCCAACGACAAGCGGCGCGCCCGCCTCGAACTGATCCGCCACATGCTGAACGCGATGGATTATGACGGCAAGGATAAAAAGGCGCTCGGCACGGTCGACGAAGAGATCATCGGCTCGGGGTCCGGGTTTCTGAAATAAGGCTTTCCGAAATAGGCTTCACTGCCCCGGCAGGATGCGGATGGCAAAGAGGTTGATGCCGCGCGCCTTGCCGTCGAGATCGCTGTTGATCGTCAGCGTGCCCGGCGCATTCGGCGCCAGCGAGCGGTCGAACTTCACCTGCAGCAGCGCATCCGACTTTTCCCGGGTGACGTTGAAGCGATGGCGGGCGCAATTGCCGAGCGACTGGAAATTGCATTCGACGGTGACCTGGGTCGGCTCGTCGGTGGTCGATTGCAGCGTCAGCGCGATCGTCGAGGATTTGCCGGCAAGCTGCTGCAGCACCGATGACGGCACGCTGATCGAGATATTGCCATCGGCTGCACCGCTCTCGGAAATCAGGCGGATGGCGGGGCCGTCGTTCTCGGTGATCTTTTCGGTGCGCGCTTTTGGACCGCTCTGGATCTTGTCGGCGTCCTCGGGCTTGAACAGCGGGATCCAATCGGCCGAAAAACTGTTCTGCGGATCGATGGTCACCGGCTGGTCGGTGGGAGAGGCCGTATTGCCGGCGCTGTCGTCATTGCCGGTGAAATCCTCGGGCTGGGTGCTTGCCGGCGGATTGGCAACGCTGGTGTCGCGCTCGGCTGCGGTCAACAGCAGGCCCGAGGTGTGCGCCCACCAGGCGCCGATGCCGATAAAGGCCAGCAGCACGCACCAGACGAGCAGCCGCGAAAAGAATTTGCGCGGCTTGCGGCGGCCGGCCGCCCGCTCCGGGCGGAAATCCATGTTGGTGGCGCGCTGGCCGCGGGCAAGGCGCTCCTCGCCGACCGGCGCGGCGGCCAGATGATCGCCACTGCCGGCATGCACGTCGTCGAGGCTCGCTTCATCGCGGCGGCCGAAGCTCACTTCGGGGGCGCGGGTCTCGCCCGACACGGCGGGACTGTCGATATCATCCACCTCGTCGCGGTGGACCGGCGGTGCCGGCATTTCCACGACCGGCGGCACGGGCACCTCAGGCGGCCTCTGGCGGGGGTGCAGGCGGTCACGCTCCTCGCTTTCGATGGCGTGAATGGTGCTTTCCAGGCGATGGCGATGATGGGCAACGACCTCGGTGTCGGTGATATCCTGCTTGCGCAGACCGGCTTCGAGCGCCTGGCGGGCCGACTGGTAGATCCTCGCTCGAACCTCCGGATTGTCGCGATCGGAGTTTTCGAGCGCTGTTCTGATGGCCGTTTCTAATCCGCTCACATCCAGTCCTTCACCATGAACTCGGCATCGGACTGCAATCCCCGCCGTTCTCTCTCAAAATTCGGTAGCGTCAAGTGCGGCAAACCGCAAGCCTTGCAGGCCTGGCCGCGGTTGATCGGCGAGGATAATCGGCAGCTTTCAGCACATGCGGACCTTATTCTATCAGCCTTCTCAGACCTATATATTCGGGGTGAAATCGACGAAGGCATGGCAGCCGCTCTTTTATCGCCTTTTCATCTCTGTTATGAGATTGACGTTTTCGTAAACGTCAATGGAAGTGATGAACCATGGCCCTGCCCGCGATCCTGAGGGATAAACTGAGACTGCCGGTCATCGGCTCGCCGCTGTTCATCATCTCGCATCCGGCGCTGACGCTGGCGCAATGCAAGGCGGGCGTCGTCGGCGCCTTTCCGGCGCTGAACGCCCGGCCGGAAAGCCAGCTCGACGAATGGCTGGCCGAGATCACCGAGGAGCTTGCCCGCCACGACGCCGCCCATCCGGAGCGGCCGGCCGCCCCCTTTGCCGTCAACCAGATCGTCCACATGTCGAACAAGCGGCTGGAGCATGACCTTTCGCTCTGCGTCAAATACAAGGTGCCGATCGTCATCTCCTCGCTCGGCGCCGTGCCCGAGGTCAACGCCGCCGTCCATTCCTATGGCGGCATCGTGCTGCACGACATCATCAACAACCGCCACGCCCATTCGGCAATCCGCAAGGGGGCCGACGGGCTGATTGCGGTGGCGGCCGGCGCCGGCGGCCATGCCGGCACGCTGTCGCCCTTTGCGCTGATCCAGGAAATCCGCGAATGGTTCGACGGGCCGCTGCTGCTCGCCGGCGCGATTTCCACCGGCGGCGCCATCCTCGCCGCAGAGGCGATGGGCGCCGACATGGCCTATATCGGCTCGCCCTTCATCGCCACGCAAGAGGCGCGCGCCGCGGACGCCTACAAGCAGGCGATCGTCGAAGGCGCCGCTGGGGATATCGTCTATTCCAACTATTTCACCGGTATACACGGCAACTATCTCAAGCCCTCGATCGTGGCGGCCGGCATGGACCCCGACAACCTGCCGCTGGCCGATCCCTCGAAGATGGATTTCGAGCAGGCGACCGGCGGCGCCAAGGCCTGGAAGGACATCTGGGGCAGCGGCCAGGGCATCAGCGCCATCAAGGCCGTCGAGCCGGTGGCAAACCTCGTCGACCGGCTGGAGGCCGAATACAAGGCGGCGCGCGCCCGGCTGGCGCTCTGAACCGCGCCTTCTCGGCCCCTCCCCTCTTTTTTGCCAAAGCCATGACAGGGCGCTTGAAATCTTCCGACAATGGCTGTATCAGCGCCATGCAAATCGCGGGCCGCATGCTTCGGCCGTGAAATGCCGCTTTAGCTCAGGTGGTAGAGCACATCATTCGTAATGATGGGGTCGCAGGTTCGAGTCCTGCAAGCGGCACCAGCTTTCCTTATAAGCCTCTCTCAAAATCCTGCGTCTACCTTTAGCTGCCTTTTTGGCCGCTCGGCAGGCAAAATTTCAGCAATTAGAGCCTCTTCACTCATGGCGGCTGGGCTGCCATTCATCTAAATATACGCGACCGATATCGATCGAACGAGAGCAGGCTGGCGATTAGGAGTATCCATGAGGACATCGCTTTTAAGCGTCGCGCTTTTCACATTTGGTTTGTCCGCTGCGCAGGCAAAAGACTTCCCGCTCGCCTCATGTGCTGGATGGAACGGAACGCTCGTCAGCAAGACCGGCATCGATTCAAGCACAGCAGTGATGGAAGGCAAGCTCACTCGGGCCGACTTCCAGGAATATTGCAAGCGAGACCCAGGATGGGAGACAACAGCCCATGGCGGCAAACTGACCGTCAAGCAGTGCGTAGCGATGTACACAAAAGAGAATGGGAAAGACACTTTCCGTTCCACCGCCAATTGTAGCGAAGGCACCCTGTCCTTCGAACCTTCTGCCGGAACACCGCAGAGTGTCACTTTCCCACTACCAGAGAATTCAGACATATCGTGCGCTTCGGGGATGCCGCCGCTGATCGAGCAGTTCAGCCTTCTCTGCCCTCAGGCGGCGCGGGAGTTTCATTTGATGGATGACGAATGACAGGAGGGCTGTTTCAACCGCCAACAGACTGGTCAGCTATCGGGCGGGCCAAAATCCGGACAGCCGACGCCGGGTTGCCCCGCCGGTTCCGCGGAGAGCGGGACGACCGGCGAGGCCTGCCCGCAATGAAGATCGGGCCGATTGCCGCCTGACTGCCTGATGGAATGAAGGGCTCCGGGCGAGGTGGCACTCCGATCGAAGTGGCACCGGGGCCTTCGCTTCGGCCGCTCCCGCATCGGACGAAAATAACAGCTGCCGCGGGAACGGCTTTACGACTCGCGACTGCGGACGTAAAACTACCCGTCACTCCGCACTTGGCACATCGCCCCACACCCAGCCAGCCCGCCGACATTCCCGGCCATGCGGAGCACCCGAAGAGGATCGTCATGTCGAATGCAGCGCAACGCTCGAACCGCGTGCTAATCGTCGCCACCATCATGCTCGCGACCTTCATGGTGGCGATCGAGGCGACGATCGTGGCGACGGCGATGCCGCGCATCGTCGGGCAGTTGGGCGGTTTTTCCTATTACAGCTGGGTGTTTTCGGCCTTCCTGCTGGCGCAGTCGACGACGACCGTCATCTACGGCAAGCTTTCCGACATTTTCGGGCGCAAGCCGGTGCTGATCGGCGGCATCCTGATCTTCCTCGTCGGCTCGCTGCTCTGCGGGCTTGCCTGGTCGATGATGTCGCTGGTGCTGTTCCGGCTGCTGCAGGGGCTCGGCGCCGGCGCCATCCAGCCGGTGACGATGACCATCATCGGCGATCTCTTCAAGCTCGAGGAACGCGGCCGGGTGCAAGGCGCGATGGCGACCGTCTGGGCGACCTCGGCCGTCGTCGGGCCGCTGGCCGGCGGCATCATCGTCGACAACATCTCCTGGGCCTGGATCTTCTGGATCAACCTGCCGATCGGCATCATCTCGATCATCGCCTTCATGATCTTCCTGAAGGAGGACGTGGCGCACAAGCAGGCAAAAATCGACTACCTCGGATCGGTGCTGTTTTCGATCTCGATCGTCGCACTGCTCGTCATGCTGACGGAAACCGATGCCAGCGCCTGGATTCTGATTTCGCTTTTTTCCGTCTTCGTGGTTACGGGCCTTCTCTTTCTCGCCCAGGAGAAGCGGGCGCCGGAGCCGATCATTTCGATCCCGCTCTGGAGCCGCCGGCTGATCGCGACCAGCAATGCGGCGACGCTGCTCGCCGGCATGGCGCTGATCGGGCTTTCGACAATCCTGCCGATCTATGTACAGGGCGTGCTCGGCCGCTCGCCGATCGTGGCAGGCTTCACACTCACCATGCTGGTCGTCGGCTGGCCCCTGTCGGTGATGCTCTCCAGCCGCTTCTACAAGGCCTTCGGCATCCGCCGCACCTTGCGCGTCGGCAGCCTGCTGTTTCCCTTCGGCGCCTGTTTTCTTCTGTTCCTGACACCGGAGAGTTCGCCTGTTATTGCCGGCGCCGGTTCCTTCTTCATGGGCTTCGGCATGGGCCTCATCAGCCTCACCAGCATCGTGCTGGTGCAGGACAGCGTCGAATGGGCGATGCGCGGCAGCGCCACCGCCTCGATCATCTTTGCCCGCAGCCTCGGCAATACGCTCGGCGCCACCGTGCTCGGTGCCATCCTCAATGCCGGCATCAATCACTATGCGAGCGGCGAGGCGGCGGCGGGCCTGCATGAGGCGCTGAACCAGCCGACCGGGCTTTCGGCGCTCGCCGCCGATCCTGCCATCCGCTCGGTCTTCAATGCGGCCCTGCACTGGAGCTTCTGGGGCGTGGTCGTCGTCGCGGTACTGACCTTCTTCACCACCTGGCTGATCCCGGTCGGGGCCGGCCGGAAGCGCGAGGGGGCGGCCGTCGCAAGCGAGGCGGCTTCGCATTGAGCGGTTCGGCTTACGGACGCGCTCCGGGCAAACCGCTTCGCACGTCTCCTGAATCTCGTTGTCGACGAGATTGTCTCGAAATGCAGAGGTGATTTTCCGGACATGTCGGCAGCAACGCGCCCGGAGCGGTCACCACCTCCGGCATATTTCCTTACAGGGCATCCCGGATATCGAAGCGGACGATCTTGTCGCCTTCGATGCGGAAGATATGCGTGACGGTCTTGTCCTTCAGGCCATGGCTTTGCCCTTCCAGCGGCCGGCCATCGAGGTCAAAGACCGACTGGATCACCTCGACAGCCACAGTGCCATCGTCCGTTTCCGCAAAGGCGACCGGCTCGACATGTGGACTGATGACAGCCCATTGGCGTGTCCAATAGTCGCGCACGGCCTCACGACCATGAACATGGCCGCCATCCATGCCGTTGGCCCAGGCGACATCGTCGGAAAGGACGGCGAGGACAGCGTCGATGTCCCTGGCGTTGAAGCCGGCATAGACGCGCTTGAGCATTTCGACGTCATTGTTGGACATGTCATTTCCTCAATGGAGATTGAAAGATCAGCTCGGCGGCATCAAACGATATTGCCGAATGCCGCGCATCAATATACATACGTACATATATATCTTATGGTCAAGCGCAGGCAAGAGGTCAAGCGGAATGGATGAAGACGTGCTTTCGACGCCGGGGCATCTCATCAGTCTTGCGGCGCGCGGATTTGCGCGCTTGAGCGAAACACGCCTCAAACCGCTCGGCTTCGGTGTCGGCCAATTGCCTGTGCTGGTGGCGCTGCAAGATGGCAAGGCAAGCACGCAGCGCGATCTCGCGCGCTTTGCCAGGGTCGAGCAACCGCCGATGGCGCAGATGCTCGCCCGCATGGAGCGGGATGGCTTGATCGAGCGGACACGCGACCCGGCTGATGGCCGCAGCAGCCGCATCGTGCTGGCCAAGGCTGCCCGGGACGGCATGCCGGAGGCGATTGCGGCCTTGTTCCAGGGGAATGAAGAGGCATTGGCCGGGTTCACGGATGCGGAAGCAGCACAACTTGTCGGTCTGCTCAAGCGGCTGATCGACAATCTGGATCAGATTGCCAACGCGGAGTCGGCGTCAAGCGATTGCTGAGTTTTGGCCAGGCGGAGAATTTCTATTCTGGGACGGTGCTGTCCTTATTCGAACTCGTGCCGTCTTTCAGCACGGAGGGGTTCTTCAAAACCCGCACAAGCAGATTCGGTTTTCGCCTGCGCGGGATGAGATCGATATCGCTGACAAGCTTTGCGCCGCCCTTGCGCCGCTCGAGCGTGATCTTGCGGCTATGGAAGGCTTCCAGCTCAGCCCGATGCGCGACGCTGATGATGGTCACGTCGGGCAATTCATCGATCACCATATGCATCATCTTATCCTGGCTCTTCTCATCGAGTGCCGAGGTTGCTTCATCCAGCACGATGATATCGGGATGGTGGAGCAGCAGGCGCGCAAAGGCGAGACGCTGCTTTTCGCCGCCCGACAGCGTCTGGTCCCAGGGCGCCTCTTCCTCGATCTTGTCGTTGAGATAATCGAGCCCGACCTTTTCGAGGGCAGCCTTGACCTGATCCAGCGTCCAGCTGTCGGCGGCGCCGGGATAGGCGACGGCGCGGCGAAGCGTGCCGGACGGGATATAGGGTCGTTGCGGCAGCATGAACAATCGTCTGTCGGCGTGGAAATTGACGCTGCCGCTTCCCCACGGCCAGAGACCTGAGATCGCCCGCACCAGCGTGCTCTTGCCGGACCCGGATTCGCCGGCCACAAGCACCCGTTCGCCGGGCTCGATCTCGACGCGCGTTTCCGTGACCACGGCGGTGCCATCGTCAAGCGATACGGAGAGATCGTTGAGGCTGAGCATCGCCTCGCCTTCGGTTTCACCATGCTTGATGCGCCCGAGCGAGTCGCTCTGCTCGGCGCGCTCCAGCCCGTCGAGCGACATCATCAGCGAGGCGATGCGCCGTGCACAGGCGTTCCAATCGGCAAGACGCGGATAGTTATCAACAAGCCAGCCGAACGCCCCCTGAACGATGGCGAAGGCAGAGGCAGCCTGCATGACCTGTCCGAGCGTCATGCTGCCTTCGAGAAATTTTGGCGCGCACAGCAGGACCGGGACGACTGGCGCAATCAGCATGGATCCATGCGACACAAGCGTCGTGCGCATGTGCTGGCGGGCAAGGAGCGCCCATTGCCTGAGCACATTGGCGAAGGTCTTATCGAGGTCATTACGCTCCTCCTCTTCGCCGCCGAGCAAGGCGATGCTCTCGCCGTTTTCCCGCACATGGGTCAGCGTGTAGCGAAACTCGGCTTCTGCTTGATTTTTCGCCTCGGAGACGTGGACGAAATAGCGGCCGATGACCGCCATCGAGCTGGAGGTGATCGCGGCGTAAAGGACCGCAGTGATGACGAGAAAGCCGGGAATGGTGACGGTCCAACCTGCGATCGGCAGAGTGAGAGCCCCGCCGATCGTCCAGAGCACGACGATGAAGGTCGAGGCCGCCAGAAATGCGGAAATGACACCGGCGATGAAATCGACGGGTGCTTCGGTGGCAATCCGCAAATCCTCGGAAATGCGCGCTTCGGGGTTCTTGTGGTCGCCGCCGATGAGATTCAACTGATAGTAACGGCCGTTTGCGAGCCAGCGCGCGATGACTGCGCTTGTCAGCCAGGAACGCCACCGACGCTGGATCATCATGCGAACGGCGACTTGTACAGTGACAATAGCCACAGTTCCAAGCACGAGCGGCACGAATACAGCGCTCAGGAAATAGACGGTGCCCGCATCGTGCCGCTCTATGGCGTCGAATATCCCGCGGTTCCACAGATTGATTCCGTACTGGAAGCCGACATTCATGCCGATCAGGGCCAATAGCCCGATCGAGAAGGGCCAAGCGAACTTGTCGCCATCGCGGCTCCAGTAACGGCGCGCGCTGATCCAGAAACGTTTCAGCAAATAGCGCTTGCGCGCCTGCTCGGTCTCTTCAGGCGTTAGCTCCGGATCGGGTTGGATGGCATCTGGCGGCAGCGCAACTTCGACAGTCGATGCCTTCTCCTGGCGCGACTTCTCGGCACCGTCCGGCTCGGTGCCGTCGACCGATTTCGGTTTCAATTTAGCGTCGGTCATGTCAGCGATAACGGCTTACAAATCAAAAGGTTTCATAGGACCCATGGCTGTCCGGTTTGCAGCGATGGCTGCCCCTAACCCTAACCTACCGGGGTCGAAGGAACGCGGCATGTCCGAAATGTGGGTGGGAAACGGAGAGGACGCGGCATGTCCTCTTCTCCCCTCGGGGAGAAGAGGGAATCGAGACGTTGCAGAACCCAGACTTCCCGAAATTATGCTCCCCACCTCACGCAGTTTCACTGGCAATCTGCGGCAGGGATTGCAGCAGGGTCTGGCGGGCGGAGTGCAGATGCGCGCGGCAGGCGGTTTCGATTGCCGCCTGGTCGCCGGATTCCAGGGCTGCGATATAATCCAGATGTTCGTGGATGGCGCGTTCGTTGCGCTGGCGGGCGGCGGTCTTGTTCCACTGGTAGTGATAGTGGAAAACGATGGCGATGGCGTCGTAGAAATCGGCGATGAAGCGGTTTTTCGAGGCGCGATGGATCAACAGGTGGAAGCGCTCGTCGAGGACGGAGAAGTCCTTGAAGCGCTGGTTGATGTCGGCAAGCATGGCGTGATGTTCGTCGCGCATGGCGGCGAGATCGATCCAGGCCTGGTGGTCGCGCGGAAGCCGGCCGAATTCGGCGGCGGAGTGCAGCTCGAACATCTCGCGCACATCGGCGAGCTCGAGGGCGAATTCGCGGGTGAAGCCCTTGAGCGTCCAATGGCTGTTCGGCCGTTTCTCGATGAGGCCGAAGCGGGAGAAGCGGATCAGGAATTCGCGCACGCTTGTTGTGCCGGTGCCGATCTCGCGGGCTAGCTCCAATTCGTTGATCTGCATGCCGGGGGCTGCATCATCGGCAAGGATGCGCTGCATGAAGCTGCGCTCGATGATGTCGTGCAGAGAGTCGGTTTCTTCCGAGGGAAAGAGGTCGCGGTCCGTCGGCTGGCGCAGCACGATCTTCTGGCGCTTGTTCCAGCGGATGATGCCTTCTTCGCTGAGCCGCGTCAGGATGGCGCGCGCCGTCGAGCGGCTGACGCCGAGCTGGGCGGCGATCTCCGGCTCCGAGGGCAGTGCGGTATCCGTGCGCAAGGCTGCAGCATACCTGTTGTAGGCTTCCTTGAAGACCGTATTCTGCCGTGCCACCAGACCCCGCTTTCCGCCCTCGTGAGCGCCTTCCCGCTTCACAGCAGGACAGAGCGGACCGGGGCTTGTTCAAACGACCTTTAGCTTATTTCCGGTCGCCTGCGGCTCATTGCCTCCCTCGTCCACAGGATCAATATTCCCGTTGACTTGAAAATGTTTATTGTAGATAAAAAACAAAATCAATGCGCATTCGCCGATGCAGCGAGTGTTTCCTTAGAACAGGATGATTTTAGGCCGGGTCGGCCAAAAATCTGAATCCTATTCTAAATTAAAGAGTTAGAGCATGATGTCGTCCGAAAACCGCTCACAGTTTTCGGCATCATGCTCTGGGGAGAAGAAATTGGACAAACTGCCTTGGATCATCCTTTCGGCCGGAGACAATGTCGCGGTCGCAACGGCGGCAATCGCGCCGGGTTCGACGGTTGCCGGCATCGAAGCCCGTCAGAAGATCGACCCCGGTCACAAGGTGGCGATAGCGGATATTCCGCTCGGGTCGCCGGTGGTGAAATACGGACAGGCGATCGGCCGCACCACTGAAGAGGTCAAGGCCGGCGACCATGTGCACAGCCACAACCTGCATTTCGAAAACGACCGGCTGGCGGCGACCGCCAATTCGGCGCCGGAGACGGCGACGGCCGACGACAAGGCGCGCACCTTCATGGGTTACCGCCGCGCCGACGGGCGGGCGGCGACCCGCAACTATATCGGCATCATCGCCAGCGTGAACTGTTCCACCACGGTCTGCCGGGCGATCGCCGACGAGGCGAACCGGACGATCTTGCCGCATTATGAGGGCATCGACGGTTTCGTGCCGATCGTGCATGACCAGGGCTGCGGCATGAGTTCGACCGGCGACGGCATGAATGTGCTGCACCGGACGCTCGCCGGCTATACCAGGCATGTGAATTTCGGCGGCGTGCTGATGATCGGCCTCGGCTGCGAGGTCAACCAGCTGACGCTGTACGGCCAGAGCGGTGCGGGCGCTTCGAAGCGGCATTTCAACATTCAGGATGCCGGCGGTTCCCGCCGCGCGGTCGAGCGGGCCATGGGCATGCTGCGCGAGATCGCTGCCGATGTCGGCAAGGAAAAGCGCGTGCCGATGTCGGTGAGCGAGATCATCATCGGCCTGCAATGCGGCGGCTCGGACGGCTTTTCCGGCATCACCGCCAATCCGGCGCTCGGTGTCGCCGCCGACCTTCTGGCGGCGGCCGGCGGCACGGCGATCCTGTCGGAGACTTCGGAAATCTATGGTGCGGAGCACCTTTTGCGCAGCCGCGCCGTCAGCGACGAGGTGGCAAAGAAGCTGGACGAGAAAATCGCCTGGTGGGAGGATTATGTCGCTCTGCACGGCGCCTCGCTCGACAACAACCCGTCGCCCGGCAACAAGCGCGGCGGGTTGACCACCATTCTGGAGAAGTCACTCGGCGCGGTTGCCAAGGGTGGGCGCTCGCCGCTGACGGCGGTCTATGGTTATGCCGAGCGGGTCACGGCCCCCGGGCTCGTCTTCATGGACACCCCCGGCTACGACCCGGTCTCGGCGACCGGCCAGGTGGCCGGCGGGGCGAATATGATCGCCTTTACCACGGGCCGCGGCAGCTGCTTCGGCTGCCGGCCGGCACCGTCCCTGAAGCTTTCCAGCAATTCGGCGCTCTACGCCTCGATGGAAGAGGACATGGACATCGATTGCGGCACCATCGCCACCGGCGACGCGACGATCAGCGGCAAGGGCCGCGAAATCTTCGACCTCATCGTCGATACGGCTTCGGGCAAGAAGACCAAGAGCGAGCTCTTCGGCTACGGCGATAACGAATTCGTGCCCTGGCATCTGGGCGCAACGCTCTAGCTTTTTGTTTTACGCAAGCCCTTGGAAAACCGCTTCACACTTTTCCCGGGATTGCTCCGGATAGACAGTTTCAGCTTCTTCGCGAGGAGGAATGATGAAGACGAGAAAGATCGGCAAGACCAAGCTGGAGGTGACCGAAATCAGTTTCGGCGCGGCAGCTCTCGGCGGTCTCTACCGTGCCTGCCCGCGCGAGCAGGCGATGGACACGCTGCAGGCGGCCTGGGATAGCGGCATCCGCTATTTCGACGTCGCGCCCTGGTATGGGCTGGGTCTCGCCGAACGGCGGGTCGGCGATTTCCTGCGCGACCAGCCGGATGGCAGCTACGTGCTTTCCACCAAGGTCGGCCGGCTGCTGCGGCCGGTGCCGACCGGCACCGTGCCCGATTACAGCTATGTCGATCCGCTCTCCTTCGACGCCGATTACGACTATTCCTATGACGGCATCATGCGCTCGGTCGAATTCAGCTATGCGCGCCTCGGCCTCAACCGCATCGACATTCTCTATGTGCACGATATCGGCGTCTATACGCATGGTGCGGCGAAGAATGCGGTCCACCAGAAGCAGTTTCTCGATTCCGGCGTGAAGGCGCTGGAGGAACTCAAATCCTCGGGCGCGATCTCCGCCTTCGGCCTCGGCGTCAACGAAGTGCCCGTCTGCCTCGACGTCATGCGCCATTCCGATCTCGACTGCATCCTGCTTGCCGGCCGTTATACGCTGCTCGACCGTTCGGCCGTTGCCGAACTCCTGCCGCTCTGCCGGCAGAAGGGCACGTCGCTCGTCGTCGGCGGCGTCTTCAATTCCGGCATTCTCGCCACCGGCCCGGTGCCGGGCTCGCATTTCGATTATATGCCGGCAACCGACGATGTGCTTGCCAAGGTCGGCGCCATGGAGGCGATCGCCAAAAGCCATGGGGTGCCGCTCGCGGCTCCCGCCCTGCAGTTTCCGCTACGCGATCCGGTCGTCGCTTCGGTGCTGATCGGCACGGCCAAGCCTTCGAGCCTGACGCGCAACATGGAGATCGTCGAGCCGCGGCTTGCCGACGAGATCTACGGGGAATTCGAGCCCTATACGCTGGTCGCGCCGCCGCTCGGCGCCGAAGCGGTGCGGGTCTGAGGAGACATTATGCTCAAGGGTATTCATCCATTGCTCGGCCCCGACCTGCTTCACGCGCTGAAGACGATGGGACATGGTGACGACATCGTCATAGCGGACGCCAATTTTCCCTCGGGCTCGATGGGCCCGCCCGTCATTCGCGCCGACGGCGTCAGCGCCACTGATATGGCCGAGGCGATCCTCACCCATATGCCGCTCGACACTTTCGTGCCGGAAACGGCGTGGCGGATGGAAGTGGTGGGCGATCCCGATGCGATGCCCGAAGTCTGCGCCGAGTTCCAGCAGATCGTGTCCAGGCGCGCCGGCGATTTCCGCATCGTGCCGGTGGAGCGCTTTGCCTTCTACGCGATGGCCCGCAAGGCCACCTATATCGTCGCGACGACGGAATTCCGGCTGTACGGTAACCTGATTTTGAAAAAGGGTGTCGTCCATCCGCATGAGGTTGATCTGGCCTGAACCCTATTTTAGGGTATCGTACTATTGGAATAAAATCAGTTGCTTGGGCGGAGTTTAGCAAAGCAAAAAAGCCAGATTGACGCACTTGCAATTTGATTGCGCCTCGGCTAGCTTCTCCCTGCAAATGTTTTTTATCGATAAAAATCGTCCGCCTGCGTTCAGCGGCCGATTTATTCGGAGGAGAACGCACCCTGAGAGGAGAACCCTTATGAGTATCGTGAAATCCCTTCTGTCCCGTCGCGCCTTTACGGCGCTTGCGGGTGCCGCGGTCATCGCCACGGCGATGCCGGCAACGTCGTTTGCCGCCGACGTGACGATCCCGATCATCGTCAAGGACACGACGTCCTTCTACTGGCAGATCGTTCTGGCCGGCGCGCGCAAGGCTGGCAAGGATCTCGGCGTCAACGTGCCGGAACTCGGCGCACAGGCCGAATCCGACGTCAACGGCCAGATCAGCATTCTGGAGAATGCTGTTGCCGGCAAGCCGGCCGCCGTCGTCATTTCGCCGACCGAATTCAAGGCGCTCGGCAAGCCGATCGATGAAGCCGCCAAGTCGGTTCCGATCATCGGCATTGACTCCGCTGCCGACTCCAAGGCGTTCAAGTCGTTCCTGACGACCGACAACGTTCAGGGCGGCCGCATCGCCGCCGACGGTCTTGCCGCCGCCATCAAGGGCGCCACCGGCAAGGAAGAGGGCGAAATCGTCATCCTCACCAATCTTCCGGGCGTCGGCTCGCTGGAACAGCGCCGCGAAGGCTTCCTGGATCAGGTGAAGACCAAGTATCCCGGCCTGAAGGTGATTGCCGACAAGTACGGCGATGGCCAGGCAACGACCGGCCTCAACATGATGACCGACCTGATCACGGCAAACCCGAACCTCGTCGGCATCTTCGCCTCGAACCTGATCATGGCGCAGGGCGTCGGCCAGGCGATCGCTGAAAACAAGCTCGGCGACAAGATCAAGGTCATCGGCTTCGACAGCGACGACAAGACGGTCGGCTTCCTCAAGGATGGTGCGATTGCCGGCCTCGTCGTTCAGGACCCCTACCGCATGGGTTATGACGGCGTGAAGACCGCTCTTGCCGTCTCCAAGGGCGAGAAGGTCGAAGCCAATGTCGACACCGGCGCAAACCTCGTCACCAAGGCGAATATGGCCGATCCGAAGATCGACGCACTGCTGAACCCGAAGATCAAGTAACAAAGACAGACAGGCCGCGCCGGCTTCAAAAACCGGCGCGGCCTTTTCCATCCATGGTATGGTTACCGGGGGTGGAGCAGACGTGACACAAGGAGGAGAGGTCCATGATCGGACTGGAAGAGGTCAGTCATCGCCATGATGACAGCGCGACGCTGAAAGAAGCCAATCGAATTCCCGCCGGATCGCCTATCCTCGAACTCAAGGGCCTGCAGAAGAATTACGGTCATGTGCAGGCGCTGAAGCCAGCGACGCTGACCTTCCTCGCCGGCGAAATCCACGCCATCGTCGGCGAAAACGGCGCCGGCAAATCCACCCTGATCAAATTACTGACCGGCGTCATCACCCGCACGGCCGGCGAAGTGCTGTGGTGCGGCCAGCCGGTGGGGCTGTCGACGCCGAACGAGGCGATCGCCCGCGGCATCAATGCCGTCCACCAGGAAGTCGTGCTCTGCCGGCACCTGACGGTCGCCGCCAATCTCTTCCTCGGCGACGAGGTCAACCGCTACGGCCTGATGCGCAAGAAGCAGATGGAGAAGATGGCGCAGGCCGTGCTCGACGATCTCGGCTTCGGCCTGCCGGCCGGTGCGCTGTTGAGCTCGCTGACGATCGGCCAGCAGCAGCTGGTGGCAACGGCACGCGCGGCAATGCGCGGCACGCAGTTCCTGATCTTCGACGAACCCACCGCCTATCTCACCCGCCAGGAATCGGCGCAGCTCTTCAAGCTGATCCGCCGCCTGCAGGGCGAAGGCGTCACCATCGTCTATATCAGCCACCGCATGGAGGAAGTCTTCGAACTTGCCGACCGTGTCTCGGTGCTGCGCGACGGCACGCATGTCGGCACGCGCCTGATCGGCGAGACCAACGATGCCGAGCTGATCGCGCTGATGATCAACCGCTCGATCGAACAGATCTACCACAAGGAAGAGATTGCGATCGGCGAGACGATCCTTGCCGTCAACGGCCTTTCCGGTCCGGGCTTCGAAGATGTGTCGCTCAGCGTCAAGGCGGGCCAGATTGTCGGGCTCTACGGCCTGATCGGCGCCGGGCGCAGCGAATTCGCGCTCGGGCTCTATGGACGCCAGCCGACGACATCAGGCGACATCCAGTGGATGGGCAAGCGCGTCGACATCAAGAACGAACGCACCGCCATGGAGCTCGGCATTGCGCTGGCGCCGGAAAGCCGGCGCGACCAAGGGCTTTGCCTCAACCTGCCGATCGGCCTCAACATCAATCTGCCGGTGTTCGGACGGCTGAGCCACGGACCTGTGATCAACCATGCGCGCGAGTCGGCCAATGCCGACAAGCAGATTCGCGATCTCAGCATCAAGACGCCGAGCCGCCGCGTTCCGGCCTCCAGCATGTCGGGCGGCAACCAGCAGAAGATCGTCATCGGCAAATGGCTGAGCCATGGCGCCCGGCTCTTCATCTTCGACGAACCGACTGTCGGCGTCGACGTCGGCACCAAGGCGGAAATCTACCGGCTCTTCGCCAAGCTTCTGAAGGACGGCGCGGGCATCATCCTGATCTCCTCCTACCTGCCCGAAGTCTACGAACTGGCCGACCGGCTGCACGTCTTCCGCGCCGGCAAGATCGTCGCCAGCCATGATTTCCACGCGGCGACGCATGAAGAAGTGCTCAGCGAAGCGATCGGCGTCTGAGCCAAAAGAATAAGAGGGAGAAAATTCATGACTGCCACCCCCACTGAGATCGTCGCACCGCCGCCGCGCCGGAAAATGAACATCCTGTTCGGCCTGACGCTGATCGGCCTGCTGATCTTCCTCTGGATCGTGCTCGGCGTCGTCACCCCGAGCTTCTGGACGCCGCTCAACATTTCGAACCTGCTGCGTCAGGGCGCGATGACGGCGATCCTCGCACTCGGACAGACCTTCGTCATCATCACCGCCGGCATCGACCTTTCCGTCGGCGCCATCGTCGGCTTCTGCACCGTCATCATCGCCTGGCTGCTGCAGGCCGGCGTGCCGCTCTGGGGGGCGATCGCGCTGACGCTCGCCATCGGCGTGGCGATCGGCGCCTTCCATGGCTTCGGCATCGTCCATATGGGCCTGCCGCCGTTCATCATCACGCTGGCAACCCTGACATCGCTGCGCGGCATCGGCCTGCTGATCACCAACGGTTCGACGATCAACATCACCAATGAGGGCTTCAGCAATTTCGCCCGCGCCGATCTGCTCAGCATTCCGAGCCTGTTCTGGATGGTCATCCTGGTGGCGGTCCCCTCCTTCATCTTCCTGCATCTGAGCCGTTGGGGCCGCTATCTCTTCGCGGTCGGTTCGAACGCCGAGGCGGCGCGCCTTTCCGGCGTCAACGTCAAGGGCATGATCTATCTTGCCTATATCCTCTCGGCCTCCTTCGCCGCCTTCGTCGGCGTGCTGCTCGCCTCGCGCATCGCCATCGGCAATGCAACGCAGGCCGACGGCTGGGAACTGCAGGCGATTGCCTCGTCCGTCATCGGCGGCACCAGCCTGTTCGGCGCGGTCGGCTCGGTGCACGGCCCGCTGATCGGCGCCTTCATTCTCGCCACCATCAACAACGGCGCGAACCTTCTGAACGTCAACTCCTTCTGGCAGCGCATCATCACGGGTCTGCTGATTATCGTGATCGTGTTCTTCGACCAGCTGCGCCGCCGCCGGAGCAATTGAGCGACATGAGACAGCCGGCTTGAACGAGCCGGCTTCTTCCATTCAAGGAATGCGAGACCCGTCATGAAAGCAGTTCTTTGCCGGGAGCCCGGCGTGCTCGATATCGTCGAGCGTCCTTCACCAGCGGCTCCCGCCGCCGGCTGGGTGCGGCTTGCCGTCAGCCATGTCGGCATCTGCGGCACCGACTACCATATTTTCGAGGGCAAACATCCCTTCCTCGAATATCCCCGGGTGATGGGGCATGAGATCTCGGCGACGGTGCTGGAAGCCGGCGACGGCGTGGCGATCGCGGTCGGCACGCCCGTCATCGTCAATCCCTATCTCTCCTGCGGGCAATGTATCGCCTGCCGTCAGGGCAAGCCAAATTGCTGCACCAACATCAAAGTGCTCGGAGTCCATACCGACGGCGCCTTCTGCGAGGAGATTTCGGTTCCATCGGGCAATCTCTATCCCGCCAAGGGCCTGAGCCTCGAGGCGGCGGCAACGACCGAGTTCCTGGCAATCGGCGCCCATGCGGTGCGCCGTTCGATGACCGGCCCCGGTGCGCGGGCGCTCGTCATCGGCGCCGGGCCGATCGGGCTCGGGGCGGCGATCTTCTCGCGCATCGCAGGACATGAGGTGACGCTGCTCGATACCAGCACCGAGCGGCTGCAGATGGCCTCGGAGCGCTTCGGCTTCACCTCCGGCATCGTTGCCAACGAGGCGGCAGCGGAGAGCGTTCGCGCCAAAACCAACGGCGACGGTTTCGACGTGGTCTTCGATGCGACGGGTTACGGCCCTTCGATGGAAAAGGCCTTCTCCTTCGTCGCTCATGGCGGCGCGCTGGTGCTGGTCAGCGTCGTCAAGGACGATATCCGCTTCTCCGATCCCGAATTCCACAAGCGCGAGATGATGGTGATCGGCAGCCGCAACGCCACCCGCGTCGATTTCGAGCATGTCGCGGATTCGATCGCCAAAGGCCTGGTGCCGGTGGAGAAACTCATCACCCACCGCACGACGCTTGCCGACGCGCCGCGCGATCTCGCCCGCTGGGCGCATGAGAAGAATGGGTTGATCAAGGCGGTGATCAGTATCGGGGGTTAGGCAGCGTCGGAAAAGTCCTGCAGAATTAGGCGATTATTTTGTCATGTTCGCCGTACTTGCTGCTTAGGTTCCCCCCACACTCGTCATCCTCGGCCTTGAGCGGAGGATGACGAAACGGGGTGCAATCGACAAAATGGGGGCCCCTGTCCCCATGCGCCGTTATCCCGCGGCCGCCTCGATCGCCCTGCGCATCTCCCTCACAACGGCGACATCCGTTTTGTTGGTACTCTTCGCCTCCAACCGGCGCGCAAGATGTCGCGCAACATTTCTCAATCAAAAAGCACACAGACGAATACGGAAGTGTCCATAAGTGGGGCCGCCGGATAGCCGGCAGATCTTCGTCGATTGAGTGATGGAAAGGGTCGAGCGATGAAAATGCGAATTGCTTCCTTGACAATGGCTGCGGCGCTGACAATGCCACTTACGGTGCCGGCCCGCGCGCAGGTGGTCATCCAGGAAGGCCAAGGATCGGAGTTCTATTCCGATCCCGACGATAACCAGACGGAAACGGATTTTCTGCAGCGATGGAATCGCCACCACGACCAGCGAAGCGGATGGCGCTCGGGTCGGGACAATTTCGGGCCGGACGATGCGGTTCGCCTCCTTGAGAGACGTGGTTACCGCGTCAGAGATGTGAAGGACGTGGGTGAACGATATCTGATCCGAGCATGGCGAGACGGGGACGATCTCCTGGTGAGCGTCTCCCGCAGGGGCGATATCATGGGCGTCGTGCACGATCGCGAGTGATGGGCCGTCTTTGCTGTCCCTCACGCCGATGGGATGAAGGGCTGTCTCGATGCTGGCGCGGGCTACAAATTCTAACCTACCGCCTCGATCGCCCTGCGCATCTCCCTCACAACCGCGACATCCGTCTTGTTCGTGCTTTTCGCCTCAAACCCGAAGGCCACCGCGCGCGGATCGGCGCTTTCGACCGGTGAACTGCAGGAGCCGTGGACCTCGCGGGCGCCGGTCGCCTGCAGGATCTCCCCGACATTTGCCGGGCGGATGCCGCTGCCGGGCATGATCGAGATGCGGCCGGCAGCCTTGGCCGAAATGCGCTTCAGCGTCTCGAGGCCGTCGGTGGCCTTCAGCGCGCAGCCGGAGGTCAGGATGCGTTCGCAGCCGAGTTCGACCGCCTGCTCCAACGCCTGATCGGCATCCGGCACCAGATCGAAAGCGCGGTGCAGCGTCGAGCCGAGGCCGGCCGCATGTGCCTTCAAGCGGTGGATCAGCGGCATGTCGAGCGTCCCGTCCGGCCGGTTGGCGCCGATGACGACGCCGGCGAGGCCCGCTGTGCGCACCGCATCGATATCGATCATCATCGCTTCTTCGTCCGCCTTGTCGAAGATGAAGGGACCGGCATGCGGGCGGATCATCGCATAGACCGGAATGGGCGCGCGGGCGGCGATCCGCATCAGGCTCGGCAGCGGCGTCAGCCCGCCGAGCTCCAGCGCCGAGCAGAGTTCGATGCGGCCGGCGCCGCCTTCGATCGCGCTGGCAAGGCCTTCGGCGCTGTCGACGCACACTTCGAGCAAGATGGTCACGCTACAGTCTCCCTGGCTCCGGCGTCCGCCTGCCTTTTGGTTTGCGCGACGGTTTCCGACGTAATTCTCGCCGCCGCCTCGATGATGACGGTGCAGGCATCGGCGGCGGCTTTGCGATGGTTGAAAGCGACGTGATAGGACATCGGCAGGTGCACGTCGAGATCGACGATGCGCACCTTGTCGGCGATCGGCAGGGCGCTGACCCGGCCGAGGAAGGAGACATAGCCGTGGTTGGCGACGAGGTCGACGATCACAGGCAGCGAATCCGCCGCGGTAATATCCTGGCCGCGCAGGCGCCGGTTGGGCGCGCGCTCGTAGCTGAAGGCCATGGCCGCATGGCCGAGACCGGTGCGTGGGCTCGGCATGCAGATCGCATGGCCGGCGACGAGATCGGCGACGCTCATCTCGGTGCTGTCAGGTGGCGCGATCACCACCATGTCGGTCTGCAGCAATTCGCGATGCCGGAAACTTTCGAGGCCGAAGACCGAGTCCAGGATCGCCACGTCGATGCGACCGTTCTTCAGCGCCTCGCGCAGATCGTCGGCGGTCATCGACACCAGCGAGATCGTATTGTTGTTGCGACGGGCATTCCATTCGGAGACCAGCACGCCCAGGCAGCGCGCCACCCAGCTTTCCGAGCCGGTCGGGATGATCGAGCCGATGCGCAGCGATCGGGCTGTGCGTCGGTAACGCTCGTCGGCGGACGATTTCAGGTCGTTCCATGCCTGGCTGATCGCCATGAAAATCTGATAGGCGCGCCTGCCCTCTTCCGTCAGCACCGAGCCCTGCGCCTGCCGCTCGAACAGCCGAGCACCCAGAAATTTCTCAAGATTGGCAAGCTGCAGCGAAAGCTGCGGCTGACCCAAGCGAAGCCGGCGGGCGGCCCGGTTGATGCTGCCCTGGTCGGCCACTTCCAAAAAACGCTCCATGGTGACGATCTTGACGGGGATGCGGGATGCCCAGGTCTCGCAGGCCTCGGCGGCGCCGTCATGGCCGGTCAGTTGGCCGAGCTCGGCAATCGCAGCCATGATCGGCTCCAGCCCTTCCAGCACCCTGCCGCTCGCAATCAGCGTCACCAGCTCGCCAGAGGCGCGCTCGGTCAGTTTTATCGCCAGTTCGGTCTCGAGATTATGGATTGCGGTGGAGACAGTGGAGGGTGACAGCTGGAAGCGGCGCGCGGTCTCGCGCACCGAGCCGGATGTCAGGACATGGCTTGCAATGAACAGGGCACCAAGATGCAATGGCCACCTCCGGAAAGCGCTGGAAAAACCGGACGATATGATGTGTTCATGAAAAAAGATATCCCTGCCTCAGAATAGGCGGGCTATCGTTTCCGTCATAAAAAACCCGGGCGCCGGGAAACCGTGAAAGAGCACCGGAGCATCGTGGAAACACGCAAGGGGACAAAAACAAATCGCGCCGGCCTTGGAAAAGGGAATGCGTTTCCGCGCGTGGAGGTGCATTCGCCGCCATAATCGTGCCGCGACCGCAAATACTGGAGGGGCTTGCATCGATTTTTCGGGTGGGCACGCTATTTCCATGACGCACGCAATTCCGGCATGATGGCGGCCTTGTCGCCCTCGCCGGCGGATTTTCTGCGCACAAGCCTTCCGCCAAGGGCTTGAGCCCCATTCAACGGTGTTAACACAGGGGATATTCCATGCTGAAGAAACTCGCACTTGCCGTCTCGCTCTCCGCCTTCGCGGTGGGTGCGGCCCAGGCCGCCGACGTCGTCGTCTCGTCGAAGATCGACACCGAAGGCACGCTGCTCGGTAACGTCATCGCGCTCGCGCTCGAAGCCAACGGCATCAAGACGCAGGACCGCATCGCGCTCGGCGCGACACCGGTCGTGCGCAAGGCGATCACCGCCGGCGAAATCGACATCTATCCGGAATATACCGGCAATGCCGGCTTCTTCTTCAACAAGGCGGATGACGCCGCCTGGAAGAACATCGACCAGGGCTATGAGCTGGCGAAGAAGCTCGATTACGACGCCAACAAGATCGTCTGGCTGACGCCGTCGCCTGCCAACAATACCTGGGCGCTCGCCGTGCGCAATGATGTCGCCCAACCGAACAAGCTGAAGAGCCTGACGGACTTCGGCAAATGGGTTGCCGGCGGCGGTGCCGCCAAACTTGCCGCCTCCGCCGAATTCGTCAATTCGGCCGGTGCGCTTCCCGCCTTCCAGACGACCTACGGCTTCCAGCTGAAGCCCGACCAAACGGTCGTTCTCTCCGGCGGCGATACGGCGGCGACGATCAAGGCGGCCGCCGACCAGACGAACGGCGTCAACACCGCCATGGTCTACGGCACCGACGGCGCGATCGAAGCGGCCGAACTCACCGTTCTCGAAGACGACAAGAACGTGCAGCAGGTCTATGCGCCGACGCCGATCATCCGCGAAGAGGTGCTGAAGGCCAATCCGAAGATCGAAGAGGTGCTTTCGCCGATCTTCAAGAGCCTGACCGCCGACGAATTGCGCAAGCTCAACGCCAAGATCCAGGTCGACGGCGAGCCGGCAAAGTCCGTCGCCGAAGCCTATCTGAAGGAAAAAGGCTTCCTGAAATAGTCATCGCTCGCTCCGCCCGACTTTCGGGCGGAGCCTCCCTTTGCTGATAGGATTGAGCGGACAGGTTGGCAGACAGGGTTGAATTGATGGAAGAAACCTCAGCGGTCCGCAGGCTGGACCGGCTCGGCGTGGTTCTGGTGGCCGGCGGCATTGCGGCGACGGCCCTGATGCCCTTCATCTATGTGAAGGCCAACCGTATCGCCGCCGGCAAGCCGATGCTGCTCACGCAGCTTCTTCCCCAGCCTTCCGTCATCATCCTGACCGTGCTTCTCCTTCTCACCGCTTTCGCCGCGCTGCTGCTCACCAACGCGCTTGCCCGGCTTATGGTCGCGACGCTCTGCCTTGCGGCGCTGATCGTTGCGATCGGCCTCGTCTCGGCGGCGGCGACGCCGCCCGGCAGCACGGTGGCGCGGATGACGCCCGGCGGCGGTTTCTGGGTGCTGTTTGCCGTGATCGGGCTCGTGATATCAGATGCGCTTGTCAAAATCCGGCTGGCGCCGTGGATGCGGGTCGCAGCCCTTGCGGCCTATACGGCGCTGCTGTTCCTCTCGCTCACGTCAGGCCTGCTCGACAGCCTTTCGATCATGAAGGAATTTTCCACACGGGCTGCGCAATTCGAGACCGAGGCGATTTCGCATCTGCTGCTGGCCTTCGGCTCGCTCGCCATCGCCATCATTCTCGGCCTGCCGCTCGGCATCCTCTGCTTCTGGGTGCCGAAGCTGCGGGCCATCGTGCTGCAGGGGCTGAGCCTCATCCAGACGATCCCGAGTCTGGCACTCTTCGGCCTGCTGATGCTGCCGCTCGGCTATCTCGCCACCCATGTGCCGCTGGCCGCTGCCATCGGCATCCGCGGCATCGGCACGGCGCCGGCATTGATCGCACTGGTGCTCTATTCGCTGCTGCCGATCGTCGCCAACACCGTCGTCGGCCTACAGGGCGTCGACCCCGCGGTGCGCGACGCGGCCGCCGGCATGGGACTGACGCGCTTGCAGATCCTGACCCGCATCGACATGCCGCTCGCCTTCCCCGTCATCCTCACCGGCATCCGCATCGTGCTGGTGCAGGCGATCGGCATGGTGACGATCGCCGCACTGATCGGCGGCGGCGGCTTCGGCATCTTCATCTTCCAGGGGCTCGGCCAGACGGCCATGGACCTCGTCCTGCTCGGCGCCGTGCCGACCGTCTTTTTCGCCTTCTCATCGGCCGTCATCCTCGATGCGGTCATCGACAGCATCCGGGGATCCGCCGCATGAGCATGATCGAGATCAGGAACGTCACCAAGCGCTACGGCACGGCCACCGTCGTCGACGACGTCTCGATGAGCGTCGAGAAGGGTGAGATCACCGTCATCGTCGGCACCTCGGGCTCGGGCAAATCGACGCTGATGCGGATGATCAACCGGTTGGTGCCGATCACCGAAGGTCAGATCTTCGTCGGCGGGCAGAATGTCATCGACGTTGAGGTGACCGAGCTGCGCCGCAAGATCGGCTATGCCATCCAGGGCCACGGCCTGTTTCCGCACCGCACCGTGGCGCAGAATATCGCCACCGTCCCGCAGCTCCTCGATTGGGATTCCGCCCGCATCGCCAAACGGGTCGAGGAACTGCTCGGGCTTTTCAACCTCGATCCGGCGACCTTTGCCGACAAATACCCGCACCAGCTTTCCGGCGGCCAGCAGCAGCGTGTGGGCGTCGCCCGGGCGCTGGCGGCCGAGCCGGAACTGCTGTTGATGGACGAACCCTTCGGGGCGCTCGACCCAGTCATCCGCGGCAAGGCGCAGGACGATCTGCTGGCGATCCAGAAGCAGTTCGGCACGACGATCATTCTCGTCACCCACGACATGGACGAGGCCTTCCATCTCGGCAACCAGATCGCTGTCATGAGTCAGGGCCGACTGCTGCAATGCTCAACGCCGGAAAAGATCCTCACCGAACCGGCCGATCCCTTCGTGCAGCAATTGACCGGCACCTCCGACCGGGCGCTGAAGCTGATGTCGCTGCTGCCGCTGAAGGAAAGCATGGCGCCGGCGAAAAGCGGTCTCGCCTATGCCCTGCCGCAGTCGCTCAGCCTGCGCGATGCGCTGGCCGAAATGATCTGGCAGGGGGTCGACGAGGCGGCCGTTGAAAACGGCGAGAAGGCGGCTGTCGGGTCGATCTCGATGAGCCGGCTTCTCGAACTGGGCCGCAAGGCATGAAACTCCTCGTCGCCAATCTCTTCCGCCTGGCGGCGCTCGCCCTGCTGTTGATCCTGCTGTTCAGGACGGAGTGGCTTTCCTTCCTGCTCACGCCGTTGACCAACAACAATGCGCCCGCCGTCTATACGCAGAACAGCCTTGCCTCGCTGGCCGTCGGCCATCTGCAACTGGTGATCGGCTCGATTGTCTGCAGCGCCGTGCTTGCCGTTGTCGGCGGCATTTTCGTGACGCGGGAAAGCGGGGCTGACTTCCTGCCGCTGTCGCGCGCCATCGCCAATGCGGGGCAGACCTTTCCGCCGGTCGCGGTGCTGGCGCTCGCCGTTCCCGCCACCGGCTTCGGCGCCATGCCGACGCTGATCGCGCTCTTTCTCTACGGCCTGCTGCCGATCTTCGAAAACACCGTCGCCGGCTTGAAACAGGTTTCGCCGCAGGTGCTCGATGCCGCCGACGGCATGGGCATGAACGGCACGCAGCGGCTGTTTCGCGTCGAGCTGCCGCTTGCCCTGCCGCTGATCCTCGAAGGGCTGAAGGTGGCGACCGTCATCAATATCGGCACGGCGACGATCGGCTCGACGGTTGCGGCAAAGGGTCTCGGCGAGGTAATCATCGCCGGGCTGATTTCCGACAATACCGCCTTCATTCTGCAGGGCGGCCTGATCGTCGGCCTGATGGCGGTGCTGATCTATGACGCCATGGGCCTGGCCGAAGCGGCGATCACCCGAAGAATCGGCTTGCGCCCGGCGTAAAAGGACGGGTACCAAGTGCCACAGCGTCCTTTGCGCGTCTGAAAAGACGCGCGGCGCTGTCGTGGAATGGGAGGCAGAATTGGCGAAGATGATCCACTCGATGATCCGCGTTCTCGACGAGGCGCGCTCCGTCGACTTCTACAGCAAGGCCTTCGGCCTTTCGGTCGCCGACCGCGTCGATTTCGAAACCTTCACGCTGATCTATCTGAGCAATGCCGAGACCGGCTTCGAGCTGGAGCTGACCGTCAACAAGGGCCGGACCGCGCCTTACGAGCTCGGCAATGCCTATGGTCATCTCGCCGTCTCGGTCGAAGAGGTGTCGGTCGAACGCAAGCGGCTGTCGAAGCTCGGGCTTCATCCCGGCGAACTGGTGGAGCTCAACCGCGACGGCAAGCTCTTCGGCCTGTTCTTCTTCATCAGCGATCCCGACGGCTACAAGATCGAAGTGCTGCAGCGCCACGGCCGGTTTCTCTGACGCTTCTTGCGGCGACATAGTTCTACTCCACACCTAATCCCACAGCTTCGAGCGGCATGAATCAGGAGCCCGCCCATGATCGAGAAGACCGCGCTCAATTCCGGCTGGACGCTTACCTGTAACGATACAGGAAGATCCGGCCTGCCGGCCGCGATACCCGCAACGGTGCCGGGCTGCGTGCATCTCGACCTGCTCGCCAACCGGCTGATCCCCGATCCCTATATCGACGTCAACGAGATCACCAATGACTGGATCGGCAAAACCGACTGGACCTATCGCTGCAGCTTCGAGGCAATGCCTGATGATGGCAGGGTATGGGAACTCGTCTTCGACGGGCTCGATACGGTCGCGGTGATATCCCTCAACGGCCAAGAGATCGGCCGCACCTTCAACATGCACCGCACCTATCGCTTCGATGTGTCGGAGCTGCTGAAGGCCGGGAGCAACGAACTCACGGTCACCTACCGCTCGGCCTATTCCTATGGCGCGCAGATGGAGAGGCATTACGGCTACCGCCCCAACAACTATCCGGGACCGGGCAATCTGATGCGCAAGATGGCCTGCAATTTCGGCTGGGACTGGGGACCGACGCTGGTGACGGCAGGTCTCTGGAAGCCGGTGCGGCTGGAAAGCTGGGATCGGGCGCGGCTTGCCGAAACGCGCGTATCCGCAACGCTTGCCGGCGGCGATGGGTTGGTCAAGGTCCATGCGAAGCTGGCGCGGCATGGCGACAAGGCGCCGTGCAAGCTCGTCGCCGCAATCGGCGGCGTGAGCCAGACGGTGGCGATCGATGCTGACGAAGACGAGAGCGCCTTCGAGCTTGCCCTCCCCTCGCCGCAGCTGTGGTGGCCGCACCATCTCGGCGCGCAACCGCTCTATCCGATGACGCTGAGGCTGGTCGACGAGGCCAGCGGCGATCTGCTCGAAAGCTTTGAACGCGAACTCGGCTTCCGCTCGCTGCGGCTCGACACCGCGGCCGACGAACACGGCTCGGCCTTCACCTTCGTCATCAACGACGTGCCGCTGTTCATCTGCGGGGCGAACTGGATTCCGGACGATTGTTTCCCCGCGCGGGTGACGGCCGAGCGTTATGCCGCGCGGATCGAGGAGGCAAAGGCCGCCAACATCCATCTGCTGCGCGTCTGGGGCGGCGGCATTTTCGAGGCCGACGAATTCTATCAGGCCTGCGACCGTGAAGGCATGCTGGTCTGGCAGGATTTCCTCTTTGCCTGCGCCGCCTATCCGGAGGAGGAACCGCTCAGAAGCGAGATCGAGGCGGAGGTGCGCGACAATGTCGTGCGGCTGATGCCGCATGCCTCGCTGGTCCTCTGGAACGGCAATAACGAGAACATCTGGGGCTTCGACGAATGGGGCTGGCGGCCGATCATCAAGGGGGGCGAGAGCTGGGGGCTCGGCTATTATCTCGACCTGCTGCCCAAACTCTGCGGCGAACTCGATCCCGATCGGCCCTATTATCCCGGCAGCCCCTATTCCGGCTCGATGGAGATCGAACCCAATGCCGACGGCCATGGCTGCAAACACATCTGGGACGTGTGGAACGATGTCGGCTACGAGGTCTACCGCAATTACATCCCGCGTTTCTGCTCCGAATTCGGCTGGCAGGCGCCGGCGGCTTGGGCGACGATCGAAGAGAGCGTGCACGACCAGCCGCTGACGCCGCAATCGAACGGCGTCTTCCACCATCAGAAGGCGACCGAGGGTAATGACAAGCTGATCCGCGGCCTTGCCGGCCATCTGCCGGAGCCGCAGACGATGGACGACTGGCATTTCGCCACCCAGCTCAACCAGGCGCGCGCCATCCGCTTCGGCGTCGAGCACATGCGCTCGCACCGGAATGTCTGCAAGGGTGCGGTGGTCTGGCAGTTCAACGATTGCTGGCCGGTGACCTCATGGGCGGCGCTCGATTCGGCCGGCCGCCGCAAGCCGCTCTGGTATGCGCTGAAGGCAGCCTATGATCCGCGCCTGCTGACGATCCAGCCGCGCGGCGACGGGCTTGCGGCGGTGGCGGTCAACGAACGCACCCTGTTCTGGCGGGCGAAGATCAGCGGCAAACGCCTGAAGCTCGATGGCACCGTGCTTGCCGAATTCGAATTCTGGCGGCTGCTCTGCGACCGCTTCGAGGCCAAGGAATTTCCGTTGCCCAAGGATATCGTCACTCCCGGCTTAGCGAAGGACGAGCTCATCGTCGTGCAGATGCTGGACAGGCGGGCCTTCCATTATTTCGTCGAGGATATCGAGCTTGCCTTGCCGGCACCGCGGCTGGCGGTCGATGTCACCAGCATTGAGGGGGGGTATCAGGTCAAGGTGACGGCGCAAAATTTCCTCAAGGATCTCTGCCTGATGGCGGATCGGCTGGATCCGGATGCCGTCGTCGATTCGATGCTGGTGACGCTGTTGCCGGGCGAGAGCCATGTCTTTGCGGTCAAGACGGCGAAGGCGATCAGGGCAGAGGATATTGTCATCGGCACCGTGCTGCGATCGGCCAATGATCTTGTTGTCGGTTCGCGCTAGCTGCCCCTCACCCTAACCCTCTGCCCGTAAACGGGTAGAGGGACGAGCCGAGAGCGGTCGCGTACATCCCCTTCGCCCCGTTTACGGGGAGAAGGTAGCGGCAGCCGGATGAGGGGCTGCCGAGCCACGACATTTGTCACCAAACACCAAAAAGGCCCCGCATGCCGCGGGGCCCTTCCAGCTCGGCCTATCGGACGACGTTACATCCAGTAGGGCGGCACGCCGTAGTAATCATAGACCCGGCGGCCATTATCGTTGTACCAGGTGTCGTCATCGTCCGAATAGCTCGGGGCGCCTTCGATCTGCTCCTTGGTCAGGTCGATGCGATAGCCGTCCAGCTGGGTGTCGTAGTTCAGCTTTTCCCAGGGAAGCGGATAGTGATCGTGGCCGATGCCCAGGAAGCCGCCGAAGCTCAGCACGGCATAGGCGACGCGGCCGTCGAGTTTTCCGATGATCAGGCGTTCGATCGAGCCGATATGCCTGCCATCCGAACCATAAACACGGGTGCCTTCGACACGGTCGCTGGCGATCATCGCATGCGTGCCCTCGACGTTCGGGTCGCGGCGGGTGGCGTCAGTATCCTGGTTCAACATTGTGCACCTCCTTTTGGTGTTTCCTCATAGTGAGTCTGCAGGATCAACGTCATGGCCGACTCAAAGTTCCCCAGCCTTCCCACGATCCGGCGATGGCCGAATGTTGACGTTTACGTCAAGGTTAGTATAGCTTCATTCGGCTTGAACCGTTCAGGCAATGGCATAAGCTGCCGGACTGGAAGACGGAGGATCTTTCCGGTCAATATGGGCCAGACCATTGCTGGCTCAACGGCGGCCGCAAGGGAGAGAGGATACGATGAACAGCATTTCCGTCCATCCGAACGGAGCCAAACCCGGCAAGCCCTGGCTTGCCAGCTATCCCGATGTCGTTCCGGCCGAACTCCCACCTCTGGAATATGCCTCGCTTGCCGAAATGCTGGAAAAATCCTGCGCCCGTTACGCCGACCGGACGGTGTTTTCCAGCATGGGCAAGGCGATGCGCTATCGTGAACTGGAGAGCAAGACGCGCAAACTCGCCGCCTGGCTGCAGAGCATCGGCCTCGAGAAGGGCGATCGCGTCGCCGTGATGATGCCGAACGTGCTGCAGAACCCGATCGCCACCTATGCCATCCTGCGCGCCGGCCTCGTCGTGGTGAACGTCAACCCGCTCTATACGCCGCGCGAACTCGAACATCAGCTGCGGGATTCCGGCGCCAAGGCGATCTTCGTGCTGGAGAATTTCGCCCGGACGGTGGAGCAGGTGCTCAACAAGACGGATCTGCGCCATGTCGTCGTCACCTCGCTCGGCGAAATGCTGGGACCCAAAGGGCTGATCGTCAATTTCGTCGTGCGCAAGGTGAAGAAACTCGTTCCCTCCTGGTCGATCCCGCAGCACAAGAGCTTCGGCCAGGTGCTGCGCGAAGGGGCGGGAAAGACGCTTGCGCCGGTGACGCTTGCCGGCGGCGATATCGCCTTCCTGCAATATACCGGCGGCACGACGGGCGTTGCCAAGGGCGCGGTGCTGACGCATGCGAACCTGCTCGCCAACAAGCAGCAGCTGTCGCTCTGGCTCCGCTCGGCCTTCGAGCGCAAGAAGCAGCCCGAGGTGCTGAATTTCCTCTGCGCCCTGCCGCTCTACCACATCTTCGCGCTAACGGTGAATTCGCTGATGGGCATGTCGCTTGGCGCCCACAATATCCTGATCGCCAATCCGCGCGACATTCCCGGTCTCGTCAAGGAATTCGGCAAGTCCGACGTGCATATCTTCCCCGGCCTCAACACGCTGTTCAATGCGCTGATGAACAATGCCGATTTCGCCAAGCTCGACTTCTCACCGCTGATCATGTCGCTCGGCGGCGGCATGGCCGTCCAGCGGCCGGTCGCCGACCGCTGGCTCAAGATGACGGGCACGCCGGTGACGGAGGGCTACGGCCTTTCCGAAACCTCGCCTGTCGCCACCGCCAACCGTTTCGATTCGGCCGAGTTCACCGGTACGATCGGCCTGCCGCTACCCTCCACCGACCTCGATATTCGCGACGAGGAAGGCAATTCGTTACCGCTCGGCCAGGTCGGCGAGATCTGCATCCGCGGGCCGCAGGTGATGGCCGGCTACTGGCAGAAGCCGGAGGAAACGGCGCGGGTGATGACCGATGACGGCTATTTCCGCTCGGGCGACATGGGTTTCATGGACGAGCGCGGCTATACCAAGATCGTCGACCGCAAGAAGGACATGATCCTGGTCTCCGGCTTCAATGTCTATCCGAACGAGATCGAGGAGGTCGCCGCCATGCATGCCGGCATTCTCGAGGCCGCGGCCATCGGCGTGCCGGACGGACATTCGGGCGAGGCGGTCAAACTCTTCGTCGTCAGGAAGGATCCGAACTTGACGGAGGCGGAGGTGAAAGCCCATTGCATCGCCAATCTCACCAACTACAAACGGCCGCGCTTCATCGAGTTCCGCACCGAACTGCCGAAGTCGCCGGTTGGCAAGATCCTGCGCAAGGACCTGCGCGGCTGAATTTGACGAATTCAAAGTGTTACAGCGTCCTTTGCATGTCTTTGGGACGCGCGGCGCTCTAATGAAATTGAGGGCCATCCGCTCGCCGCGGGTGGCTTTTTTCTATTTCGGCAGGTGGCTGAACTTGATTTGCGAGTGATAAAGCGAATAGTTTCCGCAACCCTTTCCGCCTCCAAAGGAGCCTCCCATGAACGCCATCGTCGAACAGCTGAAAAGCACCGCCGACGCCACCAAGGCGACCGATATTCGTGCCGCCTTCGCCGCCGATCAGCAGCGCTTTTCGCGTTTTTCCGTTTCGCTTGACGACCTGCTGATGGATTTTTCCAAGACGGCGGTGAATGACGATATCCTCAAGCTGCTGGTGAAGCTTGCCGAAGACGGCGGCGTCGAAAAGAAGCGCGAGGAAATGTTCTCGGGCAAGGCGATCAATTTCACCGAGGACCGCGCCGTTCTGCACACCGCGCTGCGCAACCGCTCCAACACGCCGGTTCTGGTCGACGGCAAGGACGTCATGCCCGACGTCAATGCCGTGCTTGCCGCCATGGGCAAGTTCGCCGACGAGATCCGCTCCGGCGCGCTGAAGGGCGCCACCGGCAAGGCGATCACCGACGTCGTCAATATCGGTATCGGCGGCTCGGATCTCGGCCCTGTGATGGCGACGCTGGCGCTTGCCCCCTTTCATGACGGCCCGCGCGCGCATTTCGTCTCCAACATCGACGGCGCCCATATCGCCGATATCCTGAAGCTGGTGCAGCCGGAAACGACGCTGTTCATCGTCGCTTCGAAGACCTTCACCACCGTCGAGACGATGACCAATGCGCAGACGGCGCGCAATTTCATCGCCAAGGCGCTCGGCGAAGCGGCCGTGCAGCACCATTTCGCCGCCGTCTCGACGGCGCTCGACAAGGTCGCTGCCTTCGGCATCGACAGCGCCCGCGTCTTCGGCTTCTGGGACTGGGTCGGCGGCCGCTACTCCATCTGGTCGGCGATCGGCCTGCCGCTGATGATCGCCGTCGGGCCGGAGAATTTCGGCAAATTCCTCGATGGCGCTCATGCCGTCGACAATCACTTCCGTAAGGCGCCGATTACCGAAAACCTGCCGATGCTGCTCGGCCTGATCGGCTTCTACCACCGCAATGTGCTGGGCTACCCCACCCGCGCCATCCTGCCCTACGACCAGCGCCTGTCGCGCTTCCCGGCCTATCTGCAGCAGCTCGACATGGAATCGAACGGCAAGGGCGTCACCATCGACGGCACGCCGGTCGAGGGCAATTCCGGCCCGGTCGTCTGGGGCGAACCCGGCACCAACGGCCAGCACGCCTTCTACCAGCTCATCCACCAGGGCACGAGCATCATCCCGGCCGAATTCATGATCGCCGCCAATGCCTTCGAGCCGGAGCTGCGTCACCAGCACCAGCTGCTCATCTCCAACGTTCTCGCCCAGTCGGAAGCCCTGATGAAGGGCCGCACCTTCGCGGAGGCCAAGAAGCAGCTGACCGACAAGGGTATGGACGACAAGAAGGCCGACTTCATCGCCCCGCACCGCGTCTTTAACGGCAACCGCCCATCGATCACCTTTGTCTACGACAAGCTGACCCCCTACGCCCTCGGCCGCCTGATCGCGCTTTACGAACACCGCGTCTTCGTCGAAGGCGTGCTTTTCCGCATCAACTCCTTCGACCAGTGGGGCGTCGAGCTCGGCAAGGAACTGGCAACCGGCCTGCTGCCGGTCGTCGAAGGCAAGGAAAGTGCAGCAGGCCATGATTCCTCGACGCAGGGCCTGGTTGCGGCGCTGGCGAAGCTGGCGAAGTAAGCGGGCGAGATTGCCCCTCACCCTGACCCTCTCCCCGTTCTGACGGGGCGAGGGGACGTGCCAAACGCAGCGTCAATGGGGATGGGGAGGTGGCCGCAGCCGGATGAGGGGCGAAGCGGGCTTTAACCTTACATACCAATCTCATGGACCCAGAGCGGATTGGCGCCAGCATGGTCATTGCGGCCCGCAAATGGTGAATTGATGACGGCCTGCCTGAAGCATCCCTGTCGATGAGGCCCGTGGCGCAAAACCGGATTGAACTTTCTTCTAATAGAAAATTTTAGAAAGAATTCTTTCAATCTGCCGCCATCGCCCTAGATTCAAGCAAAATATGTGCGCAGGGTACTTCCGACGACATGGCCTACAAGCCGGGGGCGATGCCCCGTTTCATTGTTTCCGCTGGCGTATGCGCCGGGCCACTCGCGTCCGGATCGGCTCTTTCGCGCCCAGTTCGGGAGATTGCCCGAGACGCTCACCATAGAGCGTTTTCACGATCCATCTTCACCAAAGGAAATTCATGAGCCGTCTTATCGTCGTTTCCAATCGTGTTCCCATGCCGGCCAAGGATGGGAGCGCCGCGGCCGGCGGCCTGGCGGTCGCGCTGCAGGCAGCCCTGCAGGCGCGCGGCGGCATCTGGATGGGATGGTCGGGAGAGTCGAGCGGAGACAGGGAGCCTGGCCCGCTGTCGCAACTGCAGAAGGGTAACATCACCTATGCGCTGACCGATCTCACCGACACCGACGTCGAGGAATATTATCGCGGATTTGCAAACCGTGTTCTCTGGCCCATCTGTCACTACCGCCTCGACCTCGCCGAATATGGCCGAAAGGAAATGGCCGGCTATTTCCGCGTCAACCGGTTTTTCGCGCACCGGCTGGCGCCGATGATCGAGCCGGACGACATCATCTGGGTTCATGACTACCACCTCATTCCGCTGGCCGCCGAACTGCGCCAAATGGGGCTGAAGAACCGGATCGGCTTCTTCCTGCACATTCCCTGGCCGCCGGCCGACATTCTCGTCACGATGCCGGTCCATGAAGAAATCATGCGCGGGCTCTCGCATTACGATCTCGTCGGCTTCCAGACGGACTACGACCTCCAGAACTTCGCCGGATATCTCAGAAGGGAAGGCATTGGCGACGACCTCGGAAATGGATCGTTCGATTCACATGGGCGGATATTCAAGGCGGGCGCCTATCCGATCGGGATCGAAACCGCGGGCTTCGCCGACTTCGCCGAGAGCGCCGCAGACAATGTCATGGTGCAGAAGACCCGGCGCAGCATCGAGGGCCGCGACATGATCATCGGGGTCGATCGGCTCGATTATTCCAAGGGCATTATTCAGCGGCTGGAAGCGTTCGAACGCTTCCTCACCGGCAATCCCGCCTATCAGAACAAGGTCACCTATCTGCAGATCACGCCGAAGTCGCGATCGGAAGTTCCCGAATACGAGCATATGCAGAAGATGGTCGCCGAGCAGGCCGGCCGCGTCAACGGCGCCATCGGGACGGTCGACTGGGTGCCGATCCGCTATGTCAACCGTTCGATCAACCGCACCGTGCTCGCCGGCCTCTATCGCCTGGCGACGATCGGGCTGGTCACGCCGTTGCGCGACGGCATGAATCTCGTCGCCAAGGAATATGTCGCCGCCCAGAACCCGGATCGCCCGGGCGTCCTGGTGTTATCGCGCTTCGCCGGCGCGGCTCGGGAGCTGAAGGGTGCGCTGCTGGTCAATCCCTACGATGTCGAAGGCACCGCCAATGCGATTGCCAAGGGCCTTGCCATGTCGCTTGGGGAGCGCCGCGAACGCTGGAGCATGATGATGGAGCATCTGCTCTCTCACGATGTCTCGCTTTGGTGCGAAAACTTCTTGCGGGACCTGGTGACCGCTCCCGAACTTCCCCGGACAATCGCCTGATCGATCAGCGTCCAGCCGTCATCGCAAAAAGCCTCGCACCGTCCCCGGCGCGAGGGTTAAAGCCCGATCTCATGCGCCCAGGGCGGATTGGCGCCGGCGCGGGAGACGGTGACGGCGGCGGCTTTGGCGCCGAGGGCCAGGGCGTTGTGGAGTGCCTTTTCGTCGAGCGAGGCGACCTGAGGCTTGGTCAGCAGACCATCCATCTTCAAGGAAGCCAGGATGCCGGCATCGAAGGTGTCGCCGGCGCCGACGGTGTCGACGACGGTGACGCGTTGGCTCGGGACCGTGACTTTACGCTCCTTGGTATAACCGGAAGCACCTTCCGCACCCTTGGTGATGACGACGAGCTTGGCGCCGTGGGCAAGCCAGTGGGCGGCGAGCGTATCGTGGTCGCCTTCCAAGCCGAACCATTCGAGGTCCTCGTCGGAGAATTTGACGATGTCTGATTTGGCGGCCATGCGCTTGATGCGGGCCATATGCGACGGCTTGTCCTTGATGAAACCGGGACGGATATTCGGATCGAGCGAGATGACGCGGCTTGCGGCTTCGCGGTCGAGAAGCGCCTCGTAGGTTTCGCCGCAGGGGCTGGGGATCAAGCTGATGGCGCCGAAATGCAAGGCTTCGCAATCATCGCCCAGAACAGGCAGGTCGGCCGTGGTGATCATCCGGCCGGCCGTGCCCTCGTCGTAAAAGGCATAGGTCGCCTGGCCATTGACCAGCTTGACGAAGGCGATGGTCGAGGGACGCGGCGTGATGGCGCACGGGCTGTAATCGACATTGCTCGCCTTCAGCGTCTCGAGCAGGATTTCGCCCATCATGTCATCGGCAATGCCGGTGAAGAAGGCGGTGGGGATGCCGAGGCGGCCGAGCGCGATCGCGGTGTTGAAAATCGCGCCGCCGGCATAGGGCGCAAAGCCCTTTTCGCCGAGCGTCGTGTCCCTCGGCAGCATGTCGATCAAGGCTTCGCCGCAGCACAAAATCATCGTATTCCTCCCAACAGCACTGATATGTCCATCAATCGATTAAGTGAGCTTTTGTCAACTGGCTAGAGCGAAAGCTCACTAACCCCACCATTCCTGCCCGACCAGGCCAGCGGCGCATCAAGGAAGGCCTCGACCTCTGTCAGCGTCTTGTCGTCGAAGAGCTTCTGCGCCTTGGCGACGGCCAGAACATTGCGCCAGGTGGCGATGTGATGCAGCCGGACCTTGCCGTCGGTAAAGCGCTGTTCGCCGAAGATACCGTAGAAGAACAGCGCAATGCCATGATCGACTATGCCGCCGGCGGCACGAACCGCGTCGATGAACTTGAACATGCTGCCGCCGGCTGTCGTCAGGTCTTCGATGACGAGAACGCGCGAGCCTTCCGGCATGTTGCCTTCGATCTGGGCATTGCGGCCATGGCCCTTCGGCTGCTTGCGGACATAGATCATCGGCAGGCCGAGGCGGTCAGCCAGCAGCGCGGCAAAGGGGATGCCGGCGGTCTCGCCGCCGGCGATACAATCGAACTGCTCGAAGCCGGCATCGCGCAGCAGGGTGCTGGCGGCGAAATCCATCACCGTCGAGCGGATGCGCGGGAAGGAAAGCAGCTTGCGGCAATCGATATAAACCGGGCTCGCCATGCCGGAGGAGAGTTTGTAAGGCTGGGCGGCATTGAAATGCACCGCCTTGATTTCCCAGAGCATCTTGGCCACCAGTTCGGCCATCACGGCGCGGTCGGGAAATGTGGTCTGGATCATGCGGCTCTCCTTCGGCTTGGCTCCTTGCGGGAATAGCAGCAAGAGCCCGACGTTTCCAGACGAAAGGCGAGCCAATCACCGCATCAGACGACCGATATCGGCGATCTGCATCTTCTTGAACAGGGCGATCGCCTGGGCGCCCTCCTCCGCATCGAGCGAAACCGCATATCGCACGCCGGCGGCAAGCAGCTGCATCGTCAGCCGGGCGATCGCCAGCAGTTCCTTGCGGTCGCGATCCGGCCATAGGCGGACGAGCACGGCGAGAAATGCCTGAGCATGAAATTCCATGTCCTCGGCATCGACCTGCTGCAGCAGCTTGTCGGTATGGGTCGCATGCCAGATGTCGCGCATGACGGGCTCGCGGCGGAAGAAGCCGTAATATTCGTCAACGATCGTGGCGAGCGCGCCTTGCAGCCCGGCAGCATCGGTGACCTTCGCCAACTCCGCCTCGACGCATCGCCTGCCCTCTTCGTTGAAACGCTCGGCCAAGGTCCGGATGATCGAGCTCTTGTCGGGGAAATATTGGTAGAGGGCGCCGAAGGAAAGGCCGGCCTTTTCGACGATCTCGCTCATTTTCAAGCCGTCGCTGCCATGGCTTTCGATCAGCTCGGAGGCGACGGCGAGGATCTTTTCGAAGCGCTCACGGCCGCGCTGCTGGCTGGGGATCCGGCGCAGCTGGCCGCTGTGCTCCTGCTGGCGCCTGCGCGTTGCGACCGGCTGCTCCGACATCGTCTGCTCCTTTTCCAAGTTGACAAAGAAAATAAGAGAGTTTATCTCATGTTGCAAATGAGAGAGTTTCTCTTGTTTTGATCAAGGAAGGAGCTTCGACATGCAGAATTCCGAAATCGTCCTCGTCGGTGGATCGGGAAAGACCGGCGGCCGCATCATCAAGCGCCTGGAAGCGCGCGGGCTCAACGTTCGCGCGGCGTCACGCTCCAGCGCCCGTCCCTTCGATTGGGAGGACAGGTCGACCTGGCGCGGCGCGCTTGAGGGCGCATCGAGCGCCTATGTCGCCTTCCAGCCGGATCTTTCCGTCGCCTGGGCGGCAGAGGCGATCGGCGCCCTCGCCAAGGTCGCGGTCGACTGTGGCCTTGCGCATATCGTGCTGCTTTCCGGCCGCGGCGAAGAGGGCGCGCAACGCAGCGAGGCAGCGCTGAAGGCGTCCGGCCTTGACACCACCATCCTGCGCGCCTCCTGGTTCTGCCAGAACTTCAGTGAGGGCGCCTTTGTCGAGCAGATCATCGGCAGCCGGCTGCAATTGCCGGCAGGCGAGATCAGCGAACCGTTCATCGATGCCGACGACATCGCCGATGCCGCCGTCGCCGCCTTGACCGATCCCCGCCATCGCAACAAGGTTTACGAACTGACCGGCCCGCGGGCACTGACCTTCCGACAGGCGGTCGCCGAGATCGCCGCGGCCACTGGGCAGCCGATCGAATATAAGCAGGTGTCGATGGCGGATTTCACCGGCGGGCTTGCGGCAGCCGGCCTGCCCCAAGGCCTGATCGATCTTCTGGAGGAACTGTTCGGCCAGGTGCTCGACGGGCGCAATTCCAAGGTGATGGGCGGTGTCGCCGAGATCCTCGGCCGCCCTGCCACCGATTTCAGCCAATATGCCCGCCGAGCGGCGACAAGCGGAATATGGAGCGCCTGACCATGCAGATCGTTCTCACCCTCTCCCTCGCCGCCGCGGCAATCGGCAGCGGCCTCGTCGCCGGCATCTTCTTCGCCTTCTCCACCTTCATCATGACCGCCTTCTCGCGCATCCCGGCGGAACAGGGCATCGCGGCGATGAACTCGATCAACGCCACGATCGTCCGCTCGCCCTTCATGGGCCTTTTCGTGCCGACGGCAATCCTCTGCATCGTCATCGCGGTGCTGGCGGTGATCGACTGGCGCGGCGGGGCATCCGTGTTGATGCTCGCAGGTGCGACCCTCTATGTCGTCGCCTCATTCCTCTCGACCATCATCTTCAACGTGCCGATGAACGATGCGCTTGATAAGGTCGGCGGCAGCGGGGCGGAGGCGGTTCAGCTCTGGACCACCTATCTCAGGGACTGGACATGGTGGAACCATGTGCGGACGATCGCCTCGCTGCTCGCCTCGGTGGCATTCGTGCGGGCGCTGATGATTGTCTAGGCGGCGCGTCTGCCACACGTCCCTTCTCCCGGGCGGGGGTCCGAAGGACGGGTCGAGACCCGCGGCTCGACCCCGGTCGGTGCCGGCAGGCGGTTGAGGGGGTGAGCGGCAAGGCCGCGAATGCACGGAGCGTAAGCGAAGGGCAACATATAGGGTGTGCCGTGCGCCCCCTCATCCGACCCTTCCGGCCACCTTCTCACCGCTGGGGAGAGGAGGGAGCCAAGCCGCCCCTCGTCTACTTCTGCTCGCAAAAGGCAATGCGGTTGCTGAAAGGATCGATGACCGTCATCTCCAATCCCCACGGCGCTTCCTCGACGCCGGGCTTCATGTAGCGGTAGTCCTTGCCCGAGAGTTCGGCGTGGTAGGCCCGGATATTGGCGACACGGACGAAGGCTTTGGCGCCGGGGCTGGCGTCGCCGGAATGTTCGCTCAAATGCAGCGCCATGCCGTCGCGCGAGACCTGGCAATAGAGCGGGAAGTTCTCGCCGAAACGGTGCTCCCAATCGAGATGAAAGCCGAGGAATCCGCAATAGAATTCCATGGCTTTCTCGACCGAGAAGATCCGGAAGATCGGCATCGGCGGCTCGATGCCGATGGCCGAGGAAGCGCCCGCCGCATCGATCTTGGCCGAGAGGATGTTCCATTGGTCGAGCCCGAACTGGCGGGCGACGATTTCGAGAGTCTCGCTGTGGGTCAGCGAAATGTCGCGGTCGGCGAGAGCCTGCCGCAATGTTTTTGCCATGAGCTTGGCATCGCGAAAATCGCGCATGATGTCATCCTTCCGTTGGCGGCAAACAGGAAGATCAGTGCCCGCGTCTGCTGACCCGTTCGCCATCGATCGCCAAACGGCAAGGGATGTGAAGGATGTTTTCTGGATGCATTCACCATAACGCCAAAGTGTCAAACGTCGAGCGTCGCGGGGCGGCTGGCCGCATCCGGCCGAGGTCGATGTTATGAAAGCACCGGTCAGGAATCAAGACGCGGTGAGCGAGGGAATCGCCTGCAGGTGGCCGGCAAGCTCAACCCTGTTGCGGCCGCCGCGCTTGGCGACGTAGAGCGCCTTGTCGGCGGCACTCAGCATGGCGTCGAAATCCAGGCTGTTCGAGCGGCCGGGCGCGACGCCGACGCTGACCGTGCATGTCAGCACTTCGTTGTCGATCTGGATCTCGCGCGCTTCGAAGGCCCGGCGGATGCGCTCGGCGGCCAATTCCGCCCGGCCGGGCATGATCTCCTTCAACACCAGCGCGAATTCCTCGCCGCCGAGCCGGGCGGCGATATCTCCGGCGCGGCAATGGGCGGCGAGTTCGGCGGCGAAGGCCCTGATCACGCTGTCGCCCACGGCATGGCCGAAGCGGTCGTTGACGGATTTGAAATGATCGATATCGAAGACGATGACGGCGGTGGTGTTGCCCATCGGGCGCGTACCGTACTCGTCGAACAGGGCGCGGCGGTTGAGCAGGCCGGTCAGCGGATCGGTGATCGCCTCGAGGCGATGGCGAGCGGCGAGCCGCCACTGATGCAGCGCCAGCGACAGCGCGCCGATCCCGGTCATGCCGGCGATGCAGACGGCGAGACTCAGATCTTCGGCCCAGTTGCTGGGTGCCTTGCCGAGCACCAGCCTTCCGTCGGAGATCAGCACGGCGGCGCAGAGGACGAAGGAGATTGCGGTCAGCGTATAAAGCGCGGTGATGCCGAGGAGCGGGGCCGGCGCCTCGGCGCGGGCGAGCCAATATTGCCGGGCGGTGGCAAAGAGCAAAAGAGCAATGGCGATATTGTCGGCAATGAAGGCGAGGCCGTCATAACCCAACAGCATCGGCACGACGGAGAAGACCATCGCCGCAAGGGCGCGGATCGCGATGGCCGGAACGGACGGACGGCCAGTGAGGAACTGCCGGCCGGCCCCCCAGATGGTAGCAAAACCGGCATGAAACAGCACGAAGTTGGCGACGCCCAACCATGTCTCCGGCGTATTGACATAGGCGCTGTAGACAAAAATGCCGCTGACGACCAGGACCAGGCCGACGGTGGCGGTGAGCAGCACCGTTTCCGCCCGGCGGACAATCCAGCTGCCCATCAGTGTCACGGCAAGGCATGCCGCGGAGACGCCGAGCGCTAGCAAAAGGGAGTTGTAGTCAAGCATCATGCTCTTCAGTCTCCGCAGCTATTCCAGTGCCGGATGTTGGCAGCTTCTGGGGTTCGCAGCGAGGAATGTCTTATGCATCCGTTAACAAATGATGCACTGCACAATGCAAATGTTACGCGTTTAACGTCACGCCGAAACTTAAGATGAATATTCCATTTAAAATTGAATTCTGAAAACCTATACCTGCTACACCACCTGCCAATGCAGGGGAAACATCGGATCGAACACCGTCACCGGACCGGCGCCGGTTTCAATCTTCGCGGGAAAGACGACCGGCTCGGCCTGCCGTGAGAGCGTGATGCGCTCTTCGTTCGGCGGAAGCCCGTACCAGGCCGGCCCGTTCAGCGAGGTGAAGGCTTCGAGCCGCTCCAGCGCGCCCTCCTGCTCGAAGACATGGGCAAGGCAGCTCATCGTATTGACCGAGGTGTAAATGCCGGCGCAGCCGCAGGCGCATTCCTTCAGCGGATCGACATGCGGGGCGGAATCGGTGCCGAGGAAGAAGCGGCCGTCACCGCTTGCGGCGGCCGCACGCAGGGCCAGCCGGTGGTTCTCGCGCTTGGCGACCGGCAGGCAGTAATAATGCGGGCGGATGCCGCCAACCAGGATGGCGTTGCGGTTGATGATCAGGTGATGGGTGGTGATCGAGCCGGCGAGATTTGATTTGGCGGCCTTGATGTAATCGACGCCATCTGCTGTCGTGACATGCTCCATCGTCACCTTCAGTTCCGGCAGACGCTTCCGCAGCGGATCGAGCACGGTGTCGATGAAGACGGCCTCACGATCGAAGATATCGACCTCAGGCGTCGTCACCTCGCCATGGACGCAGAGCGGCAGGCCGATCTTCGCCATGCGTTCCAGCACCGGCATCGCCTTTTCCATATCGCGCACGCCGCCATGCGAATTGGTCGTGGCGCCGGCGGGATAAAGCTTGACGGCAGTGATGAGGCCGCTCGCAGCCCCCTCCTCCACGTCATCGGGGCTGGTATGCTCGGTGAGGTAAAGCGTCATCAGCGGCTGGAAGCGATGGCCGTCCGGCAGCGCCTTGAGGATACGCTCGCGATAGGCCCTGGCGTCAGTGGTGGTGACAACGGGCGGCACGAGATTGGGCATGATGATGGCGCGGGCGAAGGTGCGGCTCGTATCGGCGATCACGCCTTCCAGCATGGCGCCATCGCGCAGATGCAGGTGCCAGTCGTCAGGACGGCGGATGGTGATCGATTGCATGGCGGGCCTCCGAAGCGATGCGTCTGCGGCCTCGATAGCACTAAAGCGCGTCGCATTGAAATTGATTCATGCGACGCGCTTTCGCTCTTTTTTCAAGCATGTCGTTACCCCGGAACCGCAGCACACTTCCGGGCGACATGCATTAGCGCCTCGCATTGAAATTGATTCATGCGATGCGCTTTCGCTCTTTTTCCATGCATGCCGCACGGGATCACGCCAGCGCGATCTCCAGCGTCACATCGGCCGGGCGGCGGTTTTCGAGGATCAGCCGGCCGTTCGGCAGGTCGTTGCCGTAGACCTTGGCGCTGGCGGCTTCCTCGGTCAGCTTATAACCGCGCCAGCGATCCCAAAGGCGCTCTTCCAGCACCTCGATCGGAGGGGCGAGCATGATCGTGTAGTCGAAGATGCCGTCGAGTTCAGCCCATTTGCCCTGCGTGAAGAGCAGATAATTGCCCTCGATGATGATGAAACGATCCTCGGGAGAGATCGGGCGGGCAGAGGCAATCGCAAGCTCGCGCGAGCGATCGAAGACCGGGACGAGGACTTCCTGATCTGCGGGGCGAACCGCGCGGACGATATCCAGGAAGCCGCGCACATCGAAGGTTTCCGGAATGCCCTTGCGGGCAAGCAGGCCGCGTTCGATGAGAATGGCATTGTCCATGTGGAAACCATCCATGGGCAGCACCGCGACACGCTCGCCTTTCGCCTTTAGGGCGTTGGCCAGATTGTCGGCCATGGTCGATTTGCCGGCACCCGGCGGCCCGGCGATAGCGACCAGGAAACGCCTGGAGTTGCCGGCGCGGTCAAGAACTGCGCCGGCGATTTCGTCGATGCGTGCCGTCATGCCGCGACGGTCTCCGTCGGCACCGCCTTGGCGCCGGTCATGAAGGCGACGGCGTCGGACATGGTGTATTCCTTCGGATCGATCACCGTGAGACGCCGGCCGAGGCGGTGGATATGGATCCGGTCGGCCACCTCGAACACATGCGGCATGTTGTGGGAGATCAGCACGATCGGCAGGCCGCGGGCTCTGACGTCGAGGATCAGTTCCAGCACGCGGCGGCTTTCCTTGACGCCAAGGGCTGCCGTCGGTTCGTCCATGATGATGACCTTCGAGCCGAAGGCGGCGGCGCGGGCGACCGCGACACCCTGGCGCTGGCCGCCGGAGAGCGTTTCCACCGCCTGGTTGATGTTCTGGATGGTCATCAGGCCGAGTTCGGACAGCTTGTTGCGCGCGAGCTTCTCCATGGCCGGCCGGTCGAGCATGCGGAACATGGAGCCGAGCATGCCCGGTTTGCGGATCTCGCGGCCGAGGAACATGTTGTCGGCGATCGACAGCGCCGGCGACAGAGCAAGGTTCTGATAGACGGTCTCGATGCCGGCCTCGCGCGCTTCCATCGGCGAGCGGAACTGCACCTGCCGGCCTTCCAGCGTGATCACCCCCTCGTCCGGGGTGACGGCGCCCGAGATCGCCTTGATCAGCGAGGACTTGCCGGCGCCGTTATCGCCGATGACGGCGAGGATTTCACCCGGATAGAGGTCGAAATCGGCATTGTCGAGGGCGGTCACGCGGCCGTAGCGCTTGACGAGACCGCGGGCGGTGAGAAGGGGTTCGCGAGCCATGATTACACCGAAACCTTTCTGATCCACTGATCGATAGCGACGGCGGCGATGATCAGCACGCCCGTCAGGAGGACTTTCCATTGCGGGTCGGCACCGAGCATGTTGAGGCCCATCGACACGACGCCGACGATCATCGCGCCGAACAGCGTGCCGAGAATGGAGCCGCGGCCGCCGAAGAGCGAGATGCCGCCGATCACGGTCGCGGTGATCGCCTGGAGGTTATAGTCGGTGACCGCCGAGGACGGCGAGATCGAGCCGTTGCGGCCGATCGAGACCCAGGCGGCGAAGGCGGCGATGACGCCCGAAATCGTATAGACGGTAAGCAGCACCTTCTTGGTCTGGATGCCGGAGAGCTTGGCCGCTTCCGGATCGTCGCCGACCGCATAGACATGCCGGCCCCAGGCGGTGTGATTGAGCACATACCAGAGCAGCAGGACGAGCAGCACCATGGCGATGACGCCGAGGGTCAGCACGGCTGTGCCGGCTTTGAAGCTCATGGCGAAAAGATGCAGCAGCGGCGCCTGTTCGTCGACGTCGGTGTCGCGGATCGTCTCATTGGCGGAATAGATGAAATTCGTCGCCATGACGATATTCCAGGTGCCGAGCGTGACGATGAACGGCGGCAGTTTCATGTAGGCGACGAGGAAGCCGTTCAGCAATCCGCACAGGCCGCCGACAAGCATGCCGGCTGCGACCGCGATCGGTGTCGGTATGCCGTAGGTGATGGCGACATTGCCCATGATGACGGCCGAGATCACCATGATGACGCCGATCGAAAGATCGATACCGGCCGTCAGGATCACCAGCGTCTGGGCGGCGCCCAGAATACCGACGATGGCGATCTGCTGCAGGATCAGCGTCAGCGTATAGGACGAAAAGAACCGTCCGCCGATGGCGATGCCGAATATGATGATTGCCAGCACCAGCACGATCAGCGGCACGGCGGCCGGCGTCGAGTGCAGAAAATGCTGGGCGCGCTTGATCAGCGAGACATCCTGGTGCTCGAAGGAGGCAACGCTCTTGTCGCTGCCGTCGAGAACGCGTTCGAATTCCTGTGTTCCGGTCATGGTTCCTCCTCCGCATCCGCGCGCCGAACTCGCGCGGGGGCCGTCACCGATATCCTTCCGGTCTTTGCTTAGCCGGTTCGCGAGGCGACGGCACATCGTCCGTCGAAAACGGCCGGGGATCAAGCCCCGGCCGGTCTGCTTTTAATAAAGTGGGCTCAGCCCCAGCACTTGTCGGTGCCTTCCTTGGTGTCGATCGACTTGACGCCGGAGACCGGCTTGTCGGTGACGAGCGAAACGCCGGTGTCGAAGAAGGACTTGCCTTCGGTCGGCTTCGGCTTTTCACCGCTATCGGCGAACTTCTTGATCGCCTCGATACCGAGCGACGCCATCAGCAGCGGATATTGCTGCGAGGTGGCGCCGATGACGCCTTCCTTGACCGACTTCACACCCGGGCAACCGCCGTCGACGGAGACGATCAGCACGTTCTTTTCCATGCCGACAGCCTTCAGCGCCTGATAGGCGCCGACAGCGGCCGGTTCGTTGATCGTGTGGATGACGTTGATGCCAGGATCCTTCTGGAGAAGGTTTTCCATGGCCTTGCGGCCGCCTTCTTCATTGCCGTTGGTCACGTCATGGCCGACGATGCGCTTGTCGTCTTCGTCGCCGATCTTGTCCGGGTTCTTCGGGTCGATGCCGAAGCCGATCATGAAGCCCTGGTCGCGCAGAACGTCGACCGTCGGCTGCGACGGGGTCAGGTCGAGGAAGCCGACCTTGGCGTCCTTGGCCTTGTCGCCCAGCGTTTCCTTGGCCCACTGGCCGATCAGCTTGCCGGCGAGCAGGTTGTCGGTGGCGAAGGTGGCGTCGGCGGCATCGGCCGGCTCGAGCGGCGTGTCGAGAGCGATGACCAGCAGGCCGGCATCACGCGCCTTCTTGACCGACGAGACGATGCCCTTGGTGTCGGAAGCGGTGAGCAGGATGCCCTTGGCGCCGTCGGCGATGCAGCTTTCGATGGCGGCGACCTGGCTTTCGCTGTCACCGTCGATCTTGCCGGCATAGGACTTCAGCGAAACGCCGAGTTCCTTGGCCTTGGCCGTCGCACCTTCCTTCATCTTGACGAAGAAGGGGTTGGTGTCGGTCTTGGTGATCAGGCAGGCAGCAACGTCAGCCGCCATGACAGGAGCGGAAAAAGTGACACCAAGCGCGAGCGCGCCGAAAGCGAGAACAGATTTCTTCATGGAACTCCTCCCAGAGTTTGCCGGCGCCGCCCCTGCGGGGCCGGAATCTTAAGATATGACACTTCGCCGTGGATCGCTAATGCCTCCCAGCGGTCCCGTGCCCTTGACGACGGCAATTAAGAGCGAAAAGAAATCGGCTTGTCAATAAATAAATCCAATTGAATTATTAATTCGATGTGGCATGCTCAATCGAATTAGGGCATAGGCCAACAATCGGGAGGAGCGGCCATGTCGTCCTTGGATGGACCGGCGAATATACCGGTCCCGCCACCAATTCTGAATCCGGCCGGAGGTGCGAACCAGGTCAGGGTACGGGCCTATAACGAACGGCTCGTGCTGTCGCTGGTGCGTCTCTACGGCGCGCTGTCGAAGGCCGATATCGCACGCCGCAGCGGCCTGTCGGCGCAGACCGTCTCCGTCATCATGCGGGTCCTGGAGAAGGAAGGGCTGCTTTCGCGCGGGGAACCGGTGCGCGGCCGTGTCGGCCAGCCGTCGATCCCGATGCATCTCAATCCCGACGCCGTCTATTCCTTCGGCCTGAAGATGGGCCGGCGCAGCGCCGATCTGGTGCTGATGGATTTCGTCGGCCGCATTCGCATGCAGTTGCATAGGACCTATGCCTATCCGCTGCCGCATGAAATCCTCGCCTTCGTCACATCGGGCATCCGCGAACTCGAAGACCGGCTCGACGACAAGCAGCGCGGCCGCATTGCCGGCCTCGGCATCGCCGCGCCTTTCGAGCTCTGGAACTGGGCCGAAGAGGTGGGGGCGCCGCCGGGTGCCATGGAGGTCTGGCGGGATATCGACCTGCAGGCCGACATCGCCGAACGCGTCGCCCACCCTGTCTTCATGCAGAACGATGCGACCAGCGCCTGCGGCGCCGAACTCGTCTTCGGCGTCGGGCCGTCCTATCCCGATTTCGTCTATTTCTTCATCGGCTCCTTCATCGGCGGCGGCATCGTCCTGAACTCGGCGATCTTTTCCGGCCGCACCGGCACGGCGGGCGCGATCGGGCCGCTGCCCGTGCGCGGCAAGAATGGCGAGACCAAGCAGTTGCTCGAGATCGCCTCGATCTTCGTGCTCGAAAACATGCTGCGCGAGCGCGGCATCGATCCCGAGCCGCTCTGGTATTCGGCCGACGACTGGGTGGATTTCGGCGAGCCGATGGAAAGCTGGATCCAGGATAGCGCCAAGGCGCTGGCGCAGGCGATCGTCGCGGCCGCCTCGATCCTCGATTTCAGCGCGGCCGTCATCGACGGCGGCTTTCCCGGCTGGGTGCGCAGCCGCGTGGTGCAGGCCACCATCGACGAAGCCGCCAAGCTCGACCTGCAGGGCGTCGTCATGCCCGAAATCATCGAGGGCGCGGTCGGCGCCCAGGCGCGCGCCATCGGCGGCGCCAGCCTGCCGATCTTCGCGCGTTACCTCACCGACCAGAACGTACTCTTCAAGGAGGTAGACCATGCTGAAAGGACTTGATCCACTGTTGAGCCCGGAGCTGCTTTTTACGCTTCGCGCCATGGGTCACGGCGACGAGATCGCCATCGTCGACGGCAATTATCCGGGCGTCGAACATGCGCGCCGGCTGATCCGGCTCGACGGCCACCACCTCATCCCGGTGCTCAACGCCGTGCTCAGCGTGCTGCCGATCGACGATTTCGTTCCCGAGGCGATCTTCCGCTCGACCGTCAAGGCCGAGCGCGACAAGCTCGACCCGGTGCATGAGGAGATGATCGACTGCTGCGCCCACCACGAGCCGCACCGGCAGGTGGTGCCGCTGATCGGCCAGGATTTCTACGGTCGGGTGAAAACCGCCCATGCGGTGATCCAGACCGGCGAGCCGAGGCTCTATGCCAATATCATCCTGCGCAAGGGGGTGATCTATCCAAAGGACGCAGATGCCAAGGCGGCGGCCGGGGTCGATCCGTTCGTGTACTAGAATGGTATGATGTCAGGTGGGGTCGGCATTCAGATTCATCCTGAGGCGCCCCGCAGGGCCTCGAAGGACGAGGCGGGCATGCCGGGTACTGTGCAGGGAGCAGCGCTGCGGCGTGTCCTTCGAGGCTTCGGCCTATGGCCTACACGCCTCAGGATACGATCCGCTGCAGGGTGCCGCGGTTTGGTTCCCTCTTCTCCAGGCCCCTGATCTTTGCCAATACAGGGTGTCAATCGACATCGAGCGCCTGCAGCCTCATCCGATTTGCGGGAGAAATATCCGTTTCACGCATCGAAACGCCCGCCCCTTCTTCAATGCAACCCGCCATTAACCTTCAAGGGTCACAAACGACTTACGGACCTGTGCGGCTTTATCAACGACGGTATTGCCCGACTTTCTTAATTCCGCCCGAATGAGTTGTGGCGGTCTTCAATCACGGACAGGACGCCGATGCCGTGAAGTTGCCCATTGGTCGCCGGTATCCGGTGACACGAGCAGCAGCCGTGCCGGCTGTTGATTGAAACATGTCGGAGACGATGCGGTTCTCCAAACTGGCCATGAGGGCTCTTCGCACAACAGGAGCCTGTTCATATGCCTCGCGTCCAACCGACCAGACCCCAGGTGGAGATCCTTGTCTGGCTCGCGGTCTTCCTGCTTCTCTTCTGCCTGTCGTGGTTCTTCCACTGGCATGAGGGGCTGGATGCGTTCATCGAGAAGCATCATGACTATCCGCTGGACCACGCGCTCCTTGCCCTGAATATCTCCGGGTTTCTCGGGCTGATCTATTCCGCACTGCGGATCCGTGATCTCTCGAGGGAGGTTCATCGCAGGCTGCAGGCCGAAAAGAACGTGGACTGGATTGCCTGTCACGACACGCTGACCGAACTGCCGAACCGCAGATTTCTGGAATCCGTCTGCGCGCAGTCGATGAGCGATCAGAGGGGCCAAGAGGCCTATGCCGTGTTCAGCATCGATCTCGACGGCTTCAAGAAGATCAATGACCTCTTGGGGCACGATCACGGTGATGCGGTGCTGAAGGCCGTTGCGCAACGGCTCTCCTCCCTCTTTCCGCGTGAGCATGTCTTCCGCCTTGGTGGAGACGAGTTTGTCGTTCTGGCGCGACGCGCGGGAAATCCCGATCTGGCCGCCTTGGGGAACCGCATCGTGAGCGTGATCGGCAAGCCCTTCACCTTCAATGGCGTCGCCGTCGACCTCGGCGCCAGTGTCGGCTTCGCGCTTTATCCGGAGAACGGTGGTGACCTCAGCCAGGTCATCCGACATTCGGACTGCGCGATGTATGTCGCCAAGAAGCAGGGGCGCGATCTGGTGAAGCCCTTCGTGCCTTCGATGCAGGAAGAGTTGGCGAAACGGATTCGGGTGGAAGCCGATCTGAGAGCCGCCATCAGGAAGGCTGAGATCGTTCCCTACTATCAACCGCTCGTGGACCTGAAGACGAACAAGATTATCGGCTTCGAGGCACTGGCACGCTGGAAGACCGCTTCCGGCGAATTCATCCCGCCGAACGAATTCATTCCCGTGGCGGAGGAAGCCGGGCTGATCGTCGAATTGACCGACCAACTGCTTCGCCACGCCTGCACCGATGCGCTTTCCTGGCCAAGTGAGCTCGTCCTGTCATTCAACCTTTCCCCGATCCAGTTGAGCGACCGGTTGCTGAGCCTCAGAATTCTCAAGATATTGGGCGATGTCGGTCTGCCCGCGCACAGGGTCGAGCTCGAAGTGACCGAAAGCGCCATCATCCAGGACGCCGTCACGGCACGTATCGTGCTCGACGATCTGGTGAACGCCGGTGTCAGGATTGCCCTCGACGACTTTGGAACGGGCTATTCCAGCCTCTCGCAGCTCTCCAACTACCGGTTCGACAAGATCAAGATCGACAGGAGTTTCGTCGCTTCATTCGAAACCAACGACAAGCAGGACAAGGTGATCAAGGCCATCATCGCTCTCGGCGCCGGACTTGGCGTGACGATCACGGCCGAAGGCATCGAAGAGGAGAGCCAGCTTCAGCGGCTTCAGGATTTGGGCTGCGACATCGGCCAGGGTTATCTGCTCGGCAGGCCAGCCCCGGCCGAGATGCTCGCCGCAGACCATGTCAGCGCCAGACTTTCGCAACGGCGCTGACGGTTCGACGGGTCTTACTTGGAATTCTTTGTCGCGCTGCTTTGTTGGAAATGCTCAGCGGCGCCGTCGATATGAAGCCAGTGATGTTTTGATTGTTCAAAGATGGACAGGGCAGGAGCCGGAGATCGCGGGTCTGCCAACGCACCGATGGCAACACCGGTAAAACCTGGCAGGTTGTCGGCCCTCCAATAGACCGTAGACCCGCAGTTCGGGCAAAAATAATTGCGGATCTTCCCACCGCTTGCGGCTGTCCGGTTAAATTCACGCTGGCTTCCCGAAACGGCGACGGAGTCCGAGGGATAAAACGCACCGACGCCGAATGGACTGCCAGTTCTGCGCTGGCAATCGAAACAATGACATGCAACGACCAATCTTGCCTGCTGCGAGAGTGTAACGGTGAGTCCACCGCAACTACATTGCGCACGGGTCATTCGGAAATCTCCGGATATTTTGGGATAATCGGCAAAGCTTGGCACCAGAACAATACGCCTGGCAGTGCTGCAGTCGCCACTGATGTGGCCGATCAATACAGCAAGCTTTGCTCAAACAGGTTATGACAAGCCCTGGGAGTTTTCAAGCGCGTGCCTATTCTTGGCGGATGCGAGGTCGGGCATTCCGTCGTTGAATCTATGCAAGGAGCGGTGTTGCGCCGTGTCCTTCGAGGCTTCGCCCTGCGGGCTGCGCGCCGCAGGATGAAGACAATTGGAGTGCCGCGACAAGGTCAGGTGTTCAAGCCGCCGTCCACCGTGAGAATGGTTCCCGTGATGTGCCTTGCAGCCGGGCTCGCGAGGAAAGCCACAGCCGCCGCCACATCTTGCGGCTTGCCGTAGCGACCAAGTGGGATCAGCGCACGCTGGAAGTCGGCGAAGTCGCCATCGGCGGGATTCATATCGGTGTCGGTCGAGCCCGGCTGGACCAGGTTTACGGTGATATCGCGAGATCCGAGTTCCCGAGCGAGGCCGCGGGTAAACGAGTGAAGCGCGGATTTTGTCATGAAATAGACCGTGCCGGTGTCACCGACGATGCGTTCGGCACCGGCCGAGCCGATCGTGATGACTCGGCCTCCCGCCTGCAGATAGGGAATGGCGGCCTGCGAAGCGAGCAAAGGCGATCGCACATTGACATCCAGCAGCGCATCGATGTGCTCGACGCTGACGTCGGCAATCGCACCGTAAAGCGCGATTGCGGCATTGTTGACGAGAATGTCGAGACCGCCAAGCGCCTGGGCGGCCTCGTCGACCGAACGCTTCACGGCCGCCGGATCGGCACTGTCGGCCTGGATGGCAAGCGCCTTGCGGCCCTTGTGCTCGATCGCCCGGACGACTTCGGCGGCGCGATCGGCCGAACGCTCATAGGTGATGGCGACATCAGCGCCTTTGTCGGCAAGCGCCAATGCGATGGCGGCGCCGATCCCACGCGAACCACCAGTGACGAGGGCACGCTTACCAGCCAGTTCTGTCATGATCTTCTCTTTCTGTAATGATCGATACATAAATAGCTAGGCGCATTGCCGCGAGGTGTCAACGGGTTTATATAATGATCGATGCAGAAATCGGATGAGAACCGGAAAGTCGATGACAGCCCTGCCCGCAGCCGCGGACGGCCGCGGGCGTTCGATCGGGAAGCAGCCCTCGCCCAGGCGACCCGGCTGTTCTGGATCAAGGGCTTCGAGGCGACCTCAATCGCCGACCTCACCGAGGCGATGGGGATCGGATCGCCGAGTCTCTACGCCGCATTCGGCTCGAAGGAGGCGCTCTATGCCGAAGCGTTGCGCCACTATCGCGAGGACAACGAGGCGCTGGTCTGGGCAGGCTTCTTTTCGGCGGGCACGGCCCGCGAAGCGGTCAAGTCGCTTCTGATGGATTCGGCCGCTGTCCTGACCGGCTGTGTCGTGGATATTCCCCGCGGCTGCATGGTGACGCTGTCTTCGGTCGGCAGTGAGGGCTATGTGGAACTCGGCGAACTCGTGCGAGCCGCCCGCACCGTGACGCTCGACCGCCTGAAGCTGCGCCTGAACCAGGCGATATCAGAAGGCGAAATTCCGGTCTCGACCGACGTCCATGCGCTCGCCCGCTTCATCCAGACCGTTCAGAACGGCATGTCGATCCTGGCCCGTGACGGAGCGAGCCGTAGCGAACTGGAGGCAGTCGCCGAGTTGGCCATGCTGGGTTGGGACACTCGAACCGCGGATGCCGAACGCGGGCAAGGCTGATCGCGTTTCAAATATCGCTGCGTGGATGCTCATGTGTCACCTTGGTCAATCGTCTCGGAAGCTTCGGGCGACCACTTCATCAGCGCTAGAGCGGTTCACCTTCTCATGGAAACGCCGAACCGCTCTAACTTTTTGTTTTTACACAATTCCGGACGGAAAGCCGCTTCGCACTTTTCCCGGAATTGCTCTAGGCTGAGACGAGGCAGTCTCTTCTCACGCCAAATTTCGTACGAAGTCCTGAGCCGCTCCCCGGCACATTCCAATCCCGCGGAATCGCCTGGCTCGACCGAGGTCGATCTGGCGGGATTTTCCGGAAAGTCACGGGAGGCGGTTGCTTTTGCATTCTTTATCAGCCATTCTAGAATGAGCGATAAAGAATCGGAGCGACTATGGGCCGGACGCGGGAATTCGATGAGGAGGCGGTGCTGACGGGGGCGATGCACATCTTTCGCAAGCAAGGCTATCAAGGCGCATCAATCCGGGACCTCGAGGAGGCGACGGGCCTCAAAGGCGGCAGCATCTATCACTCCTTCGGCGACAAGGCCGGCCTCTTCGACGCAGCGTTCGGACATTACCACCGAATTGTCCTGGAAGGGCGGATCGCGCGATATGCGCCGCCAGGGAGCGGACTTCAAGGCTTGCGCGAACTGTTCCTTTCACTCCTGCATGAGCCCGACGATGGCTCGCTCGGCTGCCTGATTACCAACACGGCGGTGGAATTCGGCGGTGGTGTCCAACCGCATCCCCGTGTCGAAGCCGCGCTCGGTCTCCTCCGCACCACATTCGGCTCGAGGCTTACCGAGGCGTCGACCTTCGCTCGGGATGCCGATGGCGCCAAGGCGACGAGGACAGCCATCCGCCTTCTTGCCCTCTATCAGGGCCTCCTCGTGCTCATTCGCGGCGGCGAAGACAAGACCGGCCTGCGGCAGGCAATAGAAGACGAATTCAATCAACTGGAGACGCTGTCATGACACCTGAGGCGCTATGGAATCGATATGCAGCCATCTGGTCGCTGGATGCTGCCGCTCGCGAGCCGGAAATGTTGGCTTGCCTCGCTGACGATGTGACCTATTGCGATCCGAATGGAGCGATCGCGGGACGAACCGGTCTCTCGGCTTACATGGCCGGATTTCAGGAGAGCGTACCGGGAGGCCGGTTCAAGATATTGAGCGTTCTCCATCATAATGAACGTTCGCTGGCACGCTGGGCACTGCGCCGGGAAGACGACATGGTCTTGCAGACGGGGACCAGTTTCGGAGTGATCTCCGATGGCCGGCTCGGCGCGATCACCGGCTTCTTCGACCCTCTGGCGCAACAGCCGCATGAGTAGCGAGGCGACACGCAGGCTGGCGCTCGACTTTGCGGGCCAGATCGCTCCAGCCGGCTCCATCGATGTCCGACGCTTCTTCGGCGGATCCGCTCTGGTCCGAAACGGCGCGCAATTCGGATTCGTCATGAAGGGCATGTTGTATCTCCGCGTCGACGATGCGATGCGCGCGGAGTTCGAGGCCGATGGTTCCGAACCGTTCAGCTACCGAGCGGCCGGCAGGAAGGTGACGGTTCGCCGCTACGCAGTCCCGGCCCATGTGATCGATGATCCCGCATTGCTGCACGCGTACTCGCAGCGGGCATTGCACGCTACGCCCACGGCCGGCCACAAACTCTCCGACACGATGCTCGCTTTCAACCCATCTGACTAATGCCGATGCCAGGCCCGGCCTTCGCGGGATCGAGCCTGAGCGTCAAATCTCTCCCGCCGAGGGTCCCCAGACATCCGTCAGGGCGAAGCCGTTCGGATGCGGGTCGAAGGGGTCGAGGGCCACCTGGGTCAGGCCGAAGGTGAAGCCGCGGCCGGTGATGGTGGGGATGACGGCCGGGCGGCCGGCCACCTCGGTCACCGCCTGTAGCCCGACCTCGAATTCCGAGCCGATGATCGATTTCGAGGTGAAGGTGTCGCCGACCTTGGCCTTGCCGCGGGCATAAAGGGTGGCAAGATTGGCGGAATTGCCGGTGCCGCAAGGCGAACGGTCGGCCCGGCCGGGCCACATGGTGGTGCAGGTGCGCACCGTGCCGTCGGCTTCGGTATCGCGGAACATGACATAGGCGACGCCTGATATCGCCGGGATCTCGGGATGGACGACCTTGATGTCGCGGTTGATCAGCTCCTTGAGGATCATGCCGGCCTGGACGAGGCCGGCGGCATTGGCCTTTTCGATCGTCAGGCCGATCTGGCCGACATCAACAAGCGCATAGAAGATGCCGCCATAACAGATATCGGCCTTGATCCTTCCCCAATGCGGCGTGTCGACGCCGACATCGAGCTCATGCACGAAGGAGGGCACCATGGTGAGCTTGACCTTCTCGCAGCGCCCGTCGCGGCAGGTTGCCGTCGCCTTGACGAGGCCGGCGGCGGTTTCGAGCGTGACGATCGTTTCCGGCTCCTGCATCTCGACGATGCCGGATTCGAGCAGGGCGGTGGTGACGCAGATCGAATTCGAGCCGGAGCTCGCATGCGCCTGGTCGGGCTGCAGGATGACGAAGGCGGCATCCGCGTCAGGATGCCGCGCCGGCAGCAGCAGATTGACCGAGCCGATCGGCGCGCCGCGCGGCTCCAGGCAGAGGAAGCGGCGAAGCTCGTTGCCCTTCGGATCGGTGTTCAGCCAATGCAGCTGGGCGGCGATGGTCTCGCCGGGGATCTTCGGCACGCCGCCGATCGCCACACGGCCGATTTCGCCTTCGGCATGAACATCCAGCAGCTGGATCGTGCGCTTCCATCTCATATCGAAAACTCCAGTTCGGACGTGACGGGTGACGCCGCCATCGATGCGGATCGTTCCAAGTTAATACCGGTCTATGCGGAACGGGGTCAAATCGACGGATGGTTTCACCCCGGTCACCATATCGGCGATAACAAGCGCTGTCGTTGCGGCATAGGTCAGGCCGAGATGGCCGTGGCCGGTTGCATAAAAAACACCGGGCATCTTCGAGGACGGCGAAATAATCGGGATCGTATCGGGCAGCGCCGGGCGATGCCCCATCCATTCCGTCGCCTCCTCGACCTTCAGGCCGGGCAGCGCCCGCTGGGCATGGCGCACCAGCACCCGCGGGCGCCGGAAATCCGGAGCCGCATCGAGACCGGCGAGTTCGACATTGCCGCCGACCCGGATGCCGCCCGCCGTCGGCGTCACCATGAAGGCGCGATGCGGCCAGATCACCGAATAGCGCATGGAGATGCCGGGCTTCATGATCTGGGTGTGATAGCCGCGTTCGGTTTCGAGCGGGATCGGCTCGCCGAGCTTTGCGGCGAGGAAACGGGTGTGGACGCCGGCGGCAAGCACAACCGAACCGGCTTCGATGCGCCTGCCATCCTCGAGGAGAATGACTGATGTGCCATCGCGCTTGCGCTCGATATTCCTCACCCCGCCGGAAACGAAGGCCGCACCGGCGGCCAGGGCGGCGTCGGTCAGTTTGACCACCAGCCTGTAGGGATCGCGGATCGACTTATTGTCGGGGAGCAGCACGGCTTTGGCGATCGCCGGTGATAGTGCGGGTTCGTAATATTGGATGGCGCCGTTGCTCAACACCTCGAATTCGAGACCGTAGCGCTGCATCATGGCGAGATGCGCGCGATCGGCGGTAAATTCCGCCTCGGTCTCGTAGATCGCCAGGCAGCCCTCTTCGGTCATCAGCTCGGGCGCGCCGATCGCCGACAGCATTTCCTTGAAATCGCCGAGCGCCCGGTGCGACAGGCTCATGCCGGCATCCTCGATCGCTCGGAGCCGCGACGGCCGGCCGGCGGCGAGGAAGCGTAGGAACCAGGGCAGCATTTTTGCCGCATAGGAGGGCCGCAGCCAGACCGGGCCTTCCGGATCGAGCAGCCAGCCGGGGATCTTCTTCCAGGTCGAGGGGCCGGAACCGGCGGCAAAATCCAGCGCGATGCTCGCCATATTGCCGAAAGAGGTGCCGCGTCCCGGCTCGCCCTTGTCGATCAGCGTCACCTGCAAACCACGCCGCTGCAGCTCGAAGGCGATCGAGGCGCCGATCACGCCCGCGCCGACGACAACCACGCTCTTCTTCGTCTCATCCGCCATGAATCAACCCATCGCACGGCAGACAGGATTGCCGTCGCGACTCTGATATATCAGATCTTCGATGATGCCTATGGAATTTTTACTGGCTTTCGGGGAGACCCGCACCGACGCTGTCGCCGACCGAACCGACGGTATTGTTCATCGACTGGCCGAGACGTTTCAGCTGGGCGTCGTAGTTGCGCCGGGTGCGCGGGTCGAAGATGGCGATCGGCGTGCTGACGGCGACGCTGACGGCACTTCCGGCGGTCTGGGCAGCGCCCATCGCCACCGCGCCGACGGCTTCGCCGAGCCCGACATTGGAATCGGTGATCGTCTGGCCGGCAATCAGCCGGTCGCCGATCAGCTTCACCACTTCGGGGCTTTCGGCGAACTTGCCGTGGTTCAGCCGGTCGCCGCCCTTGAGCTTGGTGAGATCGAGCACGGTGATGCCGGCCGCCTCGAGCTTGCTGCGATAGGGCTCGGCGGAGGGATCGATCTGGCCGAGGCGATCGACATTGCCGGAGATGCGCCGCGACAGCGCCAGAGCCCTGTCGTCCTGCGAGACGAAGATGGTGAAGTGCGGCTTGTCCTTGCCGAGGCTTGCGAACTGGCGGCCGAAGACGTCGACATCGAGATCGGGCGAAGCGAGGATGACATTGTTGATCTTCGAAGCGACGTGACCGTTGCGGATCGCCATCTGCCGCAGCGCCTCGACGGTGAGCCACGTGCCCATCGAATGGGCCATGATGGTGACGTCGCTGACAGCGGGATTGGCGGCGGTGCGGGTCAGCAGCTCCTCCAGCGCGTCGCGGGAATAATTGGTGCTTTCCTTGTCGTAATTATAATCGAAGATGCTGGCGCGTGACGGCCAGGTGAAGACGACCGGCGCGACGTCGGCATGCGAATCATGGACGATCTGTGCGAAGCGGTAGACGGCGTCCTCATAACGATTGTTGAAGCCGTGGACGAAGACCAGCACCCGCCGGCTCTTCGGCATGTGGCTCTTCAGCCAGGTCTCGCCTGCCCGCTCGCCTTCCAGCGGATCGACGGAAACGGTGACGAAATCGCGCAGCGGATCGGCCGGCAGCCGATTTGGCCATTGCACCTGGCCGACCTTGCGATTGGCGTCCGGCGGAATGGAGACGTCGACGGCATTGACGGCGAGCCCGGTGCCGCGTTCGCCGGAGAACAGCACGGCGGGATTGTCATCGGCAGCCCGCGTCGTCGCGACGAGCAGATCGACCTTCGAGGTGCCCGGCGGCACGCTGCCGGCTGCCTGCATGACACCGACCGGCCTGCCGCCGCAGCCGGAAAGCGCCATGATTGCCACCAGAAGACCTGTCAGAGCCGCACGCGAGCCGCGCCTTTTGCCGATCATGACCAAACTCCAATCGGTTCACGCACCGGACAGGCGGCGCCCGTTCAAATAGTCCGACGAGGCTTGCCGAGTCAAACCGCGCGGGCTGGAAGCCTTTTGTTTCGCGCAATCCCGGACCCGGAACCGCGGCGCAGTTTTGCGGGATTGCTCTTGAACTTTCTGCCATCCACGGCGTTTTTCCCGATCGCATTCAATCGATGGATCACGGTGATGAAATTGCTCGGGATCACATGCTTATCGACGTTGGTGCTGATGCCGTCTCTCGGCTCGACCGAGACGCTCGGCGAGGCCGAGATCCGCCGCGATATCATCGGCAGGACGGTCTACCTCTCCACCCCGCTCGGCGGCGAACTGCCGCTGATCTTCCGCTCCTCCGGCAAGGTCGACGGCAACGGTAAGGCGATCGGTCTCGGCCGCTATTTCAAGCCCAGCGATAGCGGCAGATGGTGGATCGACGCCAACCGCCTCTGCCAGAAATTCCAGAGCTGGAACAAGGGCAGGCCGATGTGCTTCGCACTCGAACGCACTGGCGCCAACAAGGTCAAATGGACCCGGGATAACGGCAGGACCGGCGTGGCACGGATCGGCAATTGATCGATTTCGATGGGGAAACGAAAAAAGCCCGACGCGGGAGGAGGTGCGTCGGGCTCTTGATCCTGACTGACAACTGGGAGGAGGAGTGTTGTCAGTCCGATGTAAGAGCGCTGGGAGGAGGAGTGCGCTGCTTACGAAGATAGTAATACCCAATTCTTTTGATCGGGAATAGCGAAAATACCGCAATGCAGCAATGCAATCAGCGCATGGCTTGCCTCTAAAATAACAGGCCAGCGCCTCATTTTACGGCATGTTTGACCAGGTGGTCAAAATTCTGCCGAAAATTGCGGCCTGGGAGATCGGCGAGGCTGGACCCTCATCCGCCTGCCGGCACCGACCGGGGTCGAGCCACTGGTCTCGACCAGTCCTTCGGCCCCCCGCAAACGGGGCGAAGGGGATATGCCGCGACCTCTCCATTCCCACCTCGGCTCTCGCATGGCACGTCCCCTCGCCCCGTCTTTACGGGGAGAGGGTTAGGGTGAGGGGCAGCCACCGGGTGCAAATCAAGCCGCCTTGAACACCCTCCGACCCTCGGCGTCGAGAGCCGAGAATTCCTCGTCCGACAGCGTGATATCAACCGCCGCAACGTTTTCCTCGAGATGCTTGACCTTTGAGGTGCCGGGGATCGGCAGCATGACCGGGCTGCGCTTCAGCACCCAGGCGAGCGCGATCTGGCTGGGGGCGGCATTGTGCTTTCTGGCGATCGTATCGAGCAGCGAACCCGGCTTGGCGAGATCGCCGGCGGCGAGCGGATACCAGGGGATGAAACCGATATTGTGCTTGGCGCAATAATCGAGCACGTCCTCGCTGATGCGGTCGACGAGATTGTAGCGGTTCTGCACGGTCGCGACCTTGAAGTGCTTCGACGCCGCTTCGATGTCGGCAACCGACACTTCGCTCAGCCCCGCATGGCGGATGAGGCCGGCATCGAGCAGCGATTTGATCGCGTCGAACTGTTCCTTGGCCGGCACTTTCGGATCGATGCGGTGCAACTGCCAGAGATCGATCTGCTCGACACCGAGATTACGCAGGCTCTTATGCGCCTGCTGGATCAGATATTCCGGACGTCCGACGGGCAGCCAGATGTTCGGGCCGTGGCGGGTGAGCCCGCCCTTGGTGGCGACGACGGACTTGGCGGCATAGGGATGCAGTGCCTCCTTGATCAGCCATTCGGAAATATCGGGGCCGTAGGAATCGGCCGTATCGATGAAGTTGACGCCAAGCTCCGGCAGCCGCTTCAGCGTGCGGATAGATTCGGCATGATCGGCGGGCTCGCCCCAAATTCCGTCACCGGTCACGCGCATGGCGCCGTATCCGAGACGGTTGACCTCGATCTCGCCGCCGATCTTGAAGGTGCCTGACTTGGCTGCGTTGTAACTGGACATGGTCTTTCCTCTCTTGGGTCAATAGATCACTGAAAGTCGATGAAACGGTCGGAGATGCCTGGGCTTTGGGGATGCCTTCGAGCGCGAATGCGCCCTGATCGAAAGGAATGCCGGCATGGTGATGACCCGCCCATCGAGATGATGAATGAGAATGTGGTCGCTGCGACGCTTGCACATATAGGATGGCACTGCAGGGATAACAGTGACGGCGATGAAAACATTGCCGTCGGACGGACGCGCAGCGCGTACAGGCGACTGCGAGGCGCCCTACGTCAAAGCCTGGTCTTCGCCTGGTCGCCGAACTCCGCCAGCATTTTCCAAAGCTCGGCGAAGATCTCATGCGCGAAATCCTGCGGCGAGGCGCCTGCCGGGCGCTGCTGCCAGAGTTCGCCGCCGACGCGCAGCGCGCCGATGACGATCGCCGCCAGGACGCGCATCCGCGAGCGCTGCTCCGGATCGTTTCCCCTGCGCAGCAGCAGCGCCTCGGCGAGCTTCTGTTCGAGCTTGGCGTATTTCAGCTGGTCGCGGGCTTTCAGCGCCGGCGTGCAACGGATGAGTTCGCCGAGCGCCAGGCCACGCTCGTCGACGGAAGCGATGACGGTTGTGGTGATCGCGGCCTCGACCGCCTCGACGGAGGATTCCTCTGCAGGCCTTGCGGCGATTTCCGCTATCAGCCGATCGGCAAAGCTATCCTGCCAGGCGAAAACCACCTCTTCCTTGGAGGGGAAATAGTCGAAGAAACTGCGCTTGGAGACATCGGCCGCCTCGGTGATGTCTTCGATCGTCGTGGCGTCGAAGCCGCGCTGGAGAAAGAGGGCCATCGCCGCGTTTTCGATGCGCTCGCGCGTCTGCCGCCGCTTGCGTTCCCGCCGGCCCTCCCCCGTCTCCGTCCGCTTGCTCTCAGCCATTCCTGCCCGGCATCACAGTTCAGCCGCCGGTTTCGTTGGAAAAAGCGGCGACATCGTCGATTTCGGTCTCGCTGTTGCGATAGCTGAAGCGCTCGCGCGACAGTTCCAGCGGCTTACGGCGCGAAATCCTGTAAACGGAGGCCGGGGGCAGGTTGCGCACCGTGCCGCCGATGCGCACCGCCTTCAGGCCGAGACGGTCGAGGATCGGCCGCGGCACCGGGCAGCGCGGACCGTAGGTAAATTGATAGACCGCCCCGCCCGGCCGCATATAGGCGAAGGCGCCGGCCATGATCGAGGCGATCTTGCGCGGCGACATGGAGAGCAGCGGCAGGCCGCTGACGACAGCGCCAACCGGTTCGCCGTCGAAAATATCGGCATGAGCGAGCTGGGCCGCGTCCATCTGCAACACACGCGCCGTGGGGAAACGCGCCTGCAGAGAGTTTATGAACTCCGGACCGTATTCGATCAGCGTCAGATCCGCCTCACTGACGCCGCGCGCCAAAAGCGCGCGGGTGAAGACGCCGGTGCCCGGGCCGAGCTCGATGATCGGCCCGTCAAGTGCGGCAATTTCACTGGTCATGATCCTGGCCAGAGAATCGCCTGACGGCGCGATGGCCGCGACGCGAAGCGGGTTGCTGATCCATGAGCGGAAAAAATGCAGGAAATCGGAGCATGCGGCCTTTGCGGTCATGACTATCCCACCTGTCTGAAATTCGATTGATTATGAAAAGCGACCATCGCGGCGAGCATGGCAATTCCAAGGCAGACAGGTCAATCGCTCTTCGATGCGGCTTATTGCAGCGCCGGCATCCAATATTGTTTGATTCTGTACTTATTGCATTTTTGCATTTGATGCAAGATATGGGCGTGACCGTTGGGGAAGGCCATGTCGTGGGCTGGGATCCGGCCCCTCATCCGCCTGCCGGCACCGACCGGGGTCGACCCACGGGTCTCGACCCGTCCTTCGGACCCCCGCAAATGGGGCGAAGGGACCATGCCGCGACCTCTCCGTTCCCACTAACCTTTCGCGGGGCACGTCCCCTCGCCCCGCGAGCGGCGACGCCGAAACAGAGGTCACGGATATGTGAGCGGCACGCCGAGCAAGAAAAAGGCGGCTCGTCGCCGCCTCTTTCCTGTGCCGGCTCAATAGCCGTTATCACACGGCATGCTGCCGGGGCCGATCGATCCCGAAAACGTAGGGTTGCACATTTCCGGTGCTGCCGGCCTGTTCACCGGCTCGCGTATAATGGAGCCCGTGGTGCCGGCTTCGACGCCGAAGGCGGCCAGCGGATACCAATAGCCATCGGAATGGCGGCGGGTGCCGGGGCGTTCGGTGCGGAAGCCCTGATAACCATGCCAGGATCCGGCATGTGGTTTATATTGCACCGTTTTTACCTCCGAAATACCGGGCGGGAAAGCCGTCTTGACGGGAGCCGCCTGCACTGATGCAATCGAGGCGACGGCGAGAAGGGTGGCGAGCGCGGCGGTGGAAGGGGCAAGTCTGAGCATCTTCATGATAAACCCTCCTTACTGGATTTATCTCGGGAGAATGCCTTCCCCACCGGCGGAGTTCCGTGGCTCACATGCAATTCCAAAACTCGTGATTGCAGGCGATCCGGCGTGACTAAATCGCCGAAAAACTTGAAAAGTCTCGATCAGAAGAGGAGCTCAAAGAGCAGCCGGGCTGCAACGTGAATTCTCTGTTTTCAATTCGCGTATAATGTCCGGTAGCCCTGGCCGGAGAGGCAGGCGACATATTGACGATGGGCGGCGGCGCGCGCCGTGGTTTCCGCCTCCAGCTCGTCGGCCCCGGCATAACCGGTCAGCTGGGCGCGCAGCTGATACTGCTTCCGCGCCTCGTCATACATGGCGTTGCCGTCGGTCATGCAAATGCCGTGCGCAACAGAAGGCGGATTGACCGGCAGGCCGACTGCCAGGAGCACGGGATCATTGGCATGGTCGACACAGCCGGCAAGCGCCGTCATCATCGCCAGGGCAGCCAGAGCCCGAAAAATTCCCACCATCATGCATTCCTCCGGCCGAAGCGCCTCTGAAATCATCAGAGCTGCGGATACATCAGGAAGGTTGCGCGAAACTAGGCAAATCACCCTTTCAGACAAAAGCCGCCGCTTGTCTATTTCGGGCACGCGGGCCAAGAGTGGCGGGCGCCCCGAATATGTTTAAAATATTGCTAAATTATTACATTGATGCTTACTTACAATAGTAGACACTAATCTCTCCGGGGGAGGAAGATTATGGCTTCGCCGTGGGTAAACGACGCGCTGTCGCATGCACAATCAGCGTTTTCCAGCAAGATCAACACGGATATCCTTGAGGTTGGAGGCGGCTCTCGCACGCATATCCCATTGAAAGGCGCGCGATATACGGTCCTCGACATTTCTAAGGAGCAGCTCGAGAAGAACAAGGACGCCGCGGAAAGAATCCTCGGCGATGCTCAAACCATTGACTATGGAGATCGCCACTTCGACGCCTGCGTCTTCTGGGACGTTCTCGAACATCTGGAGAGCCCGCGCTCCGCCTTGTTGAGGGCCCATGATACCCTGTCTCCCGGCGGCCTGGTGTTCGTCAAAGGTCCGATCCTCAGTTCCGCCAAGGGGATCTTCACCGATCTCACACCCTGGTGGAGCCATGTCCTGTTCTATCGCTACGTGCTGCGGCAGAAAAACGCGGGGAAGCCGGGCTATGCGCCGTTTCGCGTCGAGCACGCCGCCGAGGCATCCCATTCGGAGATTGCCCAGACATTGAAGGAACTCGGCATGGATATCGTCTTCGTCGGCGAATATGTGTCGACCCAGGTGCATGCGCTCAAAGACAGAATTCCCCCGCTTTATTGGCTCTATGAGGCTTTCGGCCTTCTGCTGCGCACAGTGTCGGCCGGAAGGATCGGGGGACGGGAGACGGAGTTCCTGATCGTCGCCAAGTGCCTTCGACAGTAACTCCCCACCAAAATCTATATAGCAGTTCGGAATCCCGAAATTGGCTGCGCTATTGAAATCATTCCATATTTCCTGATGCCGACAGCTCACGAAGCGCGGCGAATTTCGGATTCCCGAAGCGGGGGAATTTCGGGATCCCGAAGTGGCGTTTTTTTCTTCCTGCCGACGCGACCGCGTTTGTCAGCGGCAATCTTGCGGTCGGTCTCGGACCATTTCCGGCATCTTTCGGCCGTGCATCGCTTCCACTCGTCGGTGGGCGGCGCGCCTTCATGATCACCGACAAAGGTGAGCGTGAACCGGTTGGGATGCGCGACCCCGCTGCCTGCCCGGCCGCGGCGAACTTTTATCAGCCCCTTATATTCGAGCTCGTCGAGCGCATCGGCCACATATTCGCCGGTCACGCCGTAGGAAACGAACTGCGGATGCGTCACGACAAGCTTGCCGTTTTCCAAGGCGGCGTGCGACGTGTGCTCGATGACGATGCGGAAGAAGGCGCGGCAGGCATTCGCACTCAGTGTCGTGAAGGCCGCAGATTCCAGCAACTGAATGGTGAACCATTGCCAGCGAAGGCACCCGTCATCCGTGCCGCTCGGCGGAGCGGTATGCTTGCGCACCATCGCCCGCGTCTTTCCCTGACTGGTTCGGCTTTTGTCGCGAGGGTTGAATTCCGCCATCAGCCCCTCGCCCGTGTTGCCGGCCGATCCTTCGGCAATCTACTCACCCTGCGAGACCGGGAATTCTGTTCATAAAGCGGGCGGCGGCCCGGCTCGTCCCGGCGACCAACTCGCCGATAAGGAAAAATTTGCTCGACATCCGGCATTCCATGGTTGCAATTGCGGGCAACCTAGCGCAAGAACAATCCATGAACTAGGAAAATATTCTTAGTGTGGATCTTACATTGTTCGGTTGTGTCTGCTAGGATCAATGCACTGAATCTCGAGGGGTAGGAGCGCGATGCGAATGATCGGCATGGGGGAAAAGAGCGTGGTGGTTTGCGGCAAGCGATTGCTGGTCTTGTTTTCGATCTTGCTGGCAAGCGCCGTCCAGGCCTTTCCCTGCGATCAGCCGGTCGTGATCTCGAATTGGTCGTTCTGTGCGACCGGCAATGTGAGCGCTGAGGGCGGCGCCGCTGATTGGAAAATCGTTCCCGCATGGACTCACCAGGACGCCATAAGCGCGTATTTCGGAAACGATCCGCGGCTCCTGGCAAACCACGGGCTTTGCAACGCCAAATTCCGTCGCGTCGTCCTCTGCCAGCCGGGATGGCAAACGGGCAACCCGGATGAGTGCTCATACCTGGTTTGCAGCGGCTATTACTCATCCTTGTTCGGGAAGGAAGAAAGGGAAGCCTATATGAAAGACCATCCGGACGAGCAATAGTTTTTCGCTTCGCTGTCTTGAGGCTTTTCGCTTCGCTGTCTTGGGGCAGAGACCGGAGCGGCCGCTGAGAAGTTAACCTTAATCTCCCGATCTCGATGTTGAAAACCTGAAGCGGCTTCGCGCAAAACGATTATTGCGACAGGGGTACTACCCATCCTCTTCATCGGCAAATATGCTCGCTACCGGCAGCCGGAAGATGCCGCAACCTTCAATGTTCAGAGGCCTTGCCAGCATGACGTCATTGTACAGGAAGAGTTTTGTCTGGTTTTTCCTGTGCCTCACACTCTCCCATCCAGCATGGTCCGCCGACGGCATCGAGATCCCGGGCTACGCGCCGGCGACGGGCGTCGAGCGCAGCTACCGCGTTCAAAAAGCAACTGAGACCGATATGTCGTTCTGGTTCGACAAGCCAGGCGCCTCGGCCATGACGATGCGCGGCGCGTTTCGCCAGCGTATGACGATGCTGTCGCGGGATGAAGACGGCATGCGGGTCCGCTGGTCCCTCAGCGCCGATTTGCCGGAAGGCACCGCTGGCCTTGCCGATAGTTATCAGATGAACCTGCTCTATCGGACTTCCCTCACAGCCTATGGCACCGCCACGCTCGAATTCGAAACCGACCTGAACGGCAACCCGCGCACTCTCTCCGATGCCGATCAGATCGTGGCGCATATGCGGGAGATGGCCGCCGGCGGCGCTCCCGCAGCCGGCGGCTCCGCGGCACGGGAAAGCGGGGGCTATGACATCATCAACAAGATAGAGGCGAACCCTCTGCTGATTGTTGCCGCCCTGGTGCCGGAGGCGCAACTGCTTGCCACAGGGCAATCCTATCAGGCGGAGACGATGGAAATGGGACGGGCCTCAGTGGTATCCCGAGACGAGGACTATGGCGGCATCAACGTCCCGGTGACCTCGACCTGGACCCTGAAATCCACAGACGCAACCGCAGGCACGGCAACCCTTTCCCTCTCGGAGGAAGCCGACGCCGCAGCGCTCAGCCAATCGCAGCAGCCGGTGATCGCAAATTTGATGAGCAGCTTTGCCGAGCGGGCAAAGAGCCTGACCGCCGATCAACTGGCTTCCGTAAAACGCGCCAGCAAGAACCGAAGCGTCGAGTTCGTGGTGTCCCTGAACGATGGCTCGACGCTCGAAGCATCGGAGATCGTGACCGTTACGACAGGAGGAGCAACGTTTCGCACATATACCCATATCCAACGCGAGGACATGCCGGCCAAGCTGCCGCTGCCTGCCGTGCTCACGGCAAAAGACTTGCAGACGCCTGATTTGGGCATCGAGCCGCTGCCATCGGCCAAGACCGGGCCGGGCATCCTGGATGAACTTTCGACACCTCCTGCCCCGCCAACGGCATCACAAGATACGACCGTTGCCGCAGATGATGACGGGGCCAAGGCGATTGCGCCTGTCTCGCTTGAGGTGAAAAGCGCAGAGGTAACCCTGTCCCCCGGGTCCTACGACCACGGACTGAATATCGAGCTCACCCCGGAAGGCGCTGCCGAATTCCGAGATTTCACCCAGGCGGCATTGGGGCGACAAACGCAGATGCTGATCAACGACAAGGTCGTCATGGAACCCTGGATGAGGGAGCCGATCATGGATGGCCGCATTGTTCTGACAGGAACGGATAGGAAAGATTTGGAAGCGCTGGCGGAGCAGTTGAAGGTTCCCGGGGCCAAGATTCTTGTCCGGGCACGCCCATGAGGGTGCCACCTGTGTCGTCCGCCTTCCCAGCGGCATCATCGGCCGCGCCGTGATCAGCTGCCCTTCATCTCAGCCGCTGGGCCGGTCGCTAACGGCAAAGAAACGGGGGAACCGGCGAGGGACTTCAATCCTGTGCTTCGGGGATCAGGCGTATCAGAGTCCCATCCCTCGCCGCGGCATTGATTGCCGTTGCGATCAACCGGAGCGGTCCACTGGCGATGAACATATCTAGCGCAGGACGTTTTCCGGGACCCGGATCGATAAAGGCTGAACACCGGTGATCCGAGTCGAGCATCGCCATGAATGATGTGGCGACGATTGCTTCGCCGCAGGCGGCGCATCGAAGAATGTACGAACCGCCATGGACGATCGATTCGGTTTTATCCGATCCGCAGGACGGGCAGGCCAACATATCGTTCATTGCGGATGAGCCTATGAGGCGGCGGCCAGAATGATGGCGATGGCAAGCAGCAGGGGACCCATCCACTTGAAGTGGCGGACCACTGGCGGCCGGCTGGCCGGATTGCCGGGAAAGGGCAGATAACCAAAGCCGACGGACGCCATCCACAGGCCGGCGCAAAACATGATGATTTCATCGATATAGGCTGCGATCATTGCCTCTCTTGCCTCTGGATCGGCGCTGCGATTTCCGTCTCCACGCCCGATGCCACTCATCCTACCCATGCGAACGGCCAGACGGAAGAGAAGAGTGGAGCCCAGAGATTAAACTTGGGGTAGCATAGTTGCTTCGAATCCCCTAGGCATTCGAACTCGCAACACACGAATCCGCTACAGCCACTTTCTCGGGAATGATCCATGCACAACGCCAAATTTATTCGCCACGCTGGCTTCTCCGCATGCGTCGCTTTTGCGGCATTCCACGCCGGGGAGGCTCTGGCCGAGTCGGCCAATGACAAGTTCTTTGACGCAGCCCTTTGCAATCCACCCTATACGATGACATCGGCAATGAAGATCTATGATGTCGTGGAAGCTTTGGCCAAGCCGGACACGTCGTCTCTGGGTGCGGCGATCTACAAACTCCCGAACCAGATAGTCCGCGACGGCTTTAAGTCGACCGAGGTTTTCTTTGCAAGCAACGCGGTTGGAATATTGGTCGAAGGTGAACGCGCCGACGATCTGGCCGCAAAATACGGCTTGAAGCGCGAGACCTCGGACCTGCTGGGGACATCCACCAAGGGCTATTCGCGCGAGCTGCCGGCAGATCTGCAGCCGGAACCGGGAATGGCCGGACCCGGAAAGGTCTCCATCATTGCCCGCCAAGGCAACGCCCTGCCAGGCAAAACCTTGCTGGCGTGTGAATTCGTTCAGGAATTTTAAGAAGCGCATAAGCGCGTAAAACAGCGGCACCAACCCCCTTTCGAAATGCACATACCAACAGTTCGCTGATCGAGAACAGCATCTCGGCCATGCCGCACGCCACGCCGGATGAATCGCCCTTGAGGGCCCGGATCAGTGGGTGGTTATTCAGGCGACCCAGGCCGCAACATGAGCGTTGGTCAAAGACTGGCCGACCGGGGCGCGGCAGGCGTTCATCGACGCTGCGATCGAAGCCGGAGGAATGAAGCCAAGGGTTCTGGCACATGATGCCGCCCGTGTGCACCCAGTCATACTGGGTGCCTGCGGCTCTGGGCTAAGTAATTGGGAAGAATGGCGCACCCGAAGAGATTCGAACTCCTGACCCCCAGATTCGTAGTCTGGTGCTCTATCCAGCTGAGCTACGGGTGCGTGCAAAATGCGGCGGTGCCGCTTGCGTGGCGATCCTCTAAAACGTCCTTCGGGACAATGCAAGAGCATTTCTGAAAAAATCGCGTCTTTACCTGTTCGCGGCTGTGCCTTGCCGGGCGAGGTCACTTTTCCAAGTGCGTCCGGCTGCGGTAATCCTCCAGCGAAACCGGGCGATCGGGGATCTCGATGCGGAACTGGGTGCCGACCGTCGGCTTTTCCACCAGCGCGATCGTGCCGCCATGGGCCAGCACCAGCTCGCGGGCGATGGTGAGGCCGAGGCCGGTGCCGCCGGAGCGGGCGGAACCGCGGAAGGCGGCAAAGAGGTTCTGGCGGGCCTTCAGCGGCATGCCCGGGCCGGTATCGTCGACCGTGATGCTGACGACGCTGCCGACGCGCTGGGCGGCGACGGTGATGCGCCTCAAGGTACCCGGGGCGCCCTCGCTCGGCGCGGTCAGCGCCTGCAGCGCGTTGCGGCAGAGATTGTGGATGACGCGGAAGAGCTGTTCACCATCGGCATCGACCTTGAGCTCGGCGCCGATCTGCTCGACGAATTCGATGCCGCTCTGCGGATCGATCGCCAGTATGTCCTTGACCTCCTGGGTCAGTTCCAAAAGCAGGATATGGCGGCGGCGCGGCGCCGATTCGCTCGCCTTGCCGTAAGACAGCACCTCGGTGGTATAGCCGACGGCGCGGTCGATGGTGCGCAGCAGCTTCGGGGCGAAGCTCTTGACCATCGGATCGTCGACATCGACGAGACGGTCCGACATAAGCTGCGCCGACGCCAGGATATTGCGCATGTCGTGATTGATCTTGGAGACGGCAAGGCCGAGAGCGGCAAGGTTCTTCTGCTGCTTCAGCGTCTTCTGCAGCTCCATCTGCATCGAGGTAAGGTTGCGGCCGGCGACCGCCAGTTCGTCGCGGGCGCCGTCGCCGATATAGATGTGGGCCGGGTTTTCCGGATCGGAGGAGAATTGCTGCATGCTGCCGGTCAGCCGGCGGATCGGGCCGATCAGGATGCGGTTGATCGCAAAGAAGATCAGCGTCGCAGTGAAGACGGAGATTAGCACCGACAGAAGGAGGACGTTGCGGGAATAGGCGAACATCGCCGTGCGCAACTGCCTGTCCCTCATCACCACCTCGACGCCGGTGTTGGTGTCGCCGACGGGGCCATAGACGCGGATCATCCTGCTGCCGCCGAAGATCAGCGTGTCGAGCGCATCGCGTATCGCCGTCATTGGCGGCACGTCGGTGAGATCATAGGCTTCATCGACGGAGGTCGGCATATCGGTGGTCGCCAGCAGCCGCGAGGTGCCGTCCTTGCGCAGCACGATCGCCTTGGTGCCGGTTGCCTCCAGCGTTTCCTTCTGCAGTGCCCGCGGCAGCTCGACCGGCTGCAGCCCGTCGATGACGATGGCGGCGGCGGCGGCCGTGTTCAGCCTGTCTTCCAGCCAGCGTATGCGCATGCTGGCAACCGAGGGGAAGAAGATCAGGATTTCGGCGAGCATGATGAAGAAGACGGTGAGCCAGAGCAGCTTGCCGGAGAGCCCGCCGAACATGCGGGCAGACGGGCACGGCGCCCTCGCAGCCTCGCCGGCCGCCGGGGTCTCCGCCGAAGGATTGTCACCCTGGTCTTTCATCGGCATTCGTGTCTCGCCCGATCGGCAGCATTTGCGCCGCCCTTACCGCTGGAGCTTTATATTAGACCAAGATGCTCCGCTTTCAAATCTTTGCGAGCAGCGTCACGTCGTCACAAAGAAGCATCCAGCTTGGAGAAGGAAGGCCCCTCCCCAACCCTTCCCCACAAGAGGGAGGGACTAATTTGCGGCGCCCGCGCGGCAAATATCAGCCTTTCCGCGGGTGAAACGACGAAGTGGGAAGCGCGGTGCGACAGGTTAAGCCCCCCCCTTGTGGGGACGGGTTTGGGGCGGGGTCTTTGCCCGGCGCGGGCCGGGCAGAAAAAACCAACGCCGCCCGGAGGCGGCGTTGAAAGGCGCGTGATCAGTAAAGCTTAGAACTCTTCCCAGCTCTGTTCGGCGGGCGCTGCATTGCCGCCGAAAGCGCGGGCGACCTTGGCGATCGCCCGGCGGGCAGGCGAGGCGACGGGCCGGTGCGGCTCGTTGCGGACGAGCGCCACAGGCGCCGGCGCACCGTCCGACAGTTTGAAGCGGGCAATGAGGCTCACCAGCCCATTGGCTTCGGCCGACAGCCTGTGCGTGGCGGCGGAGGTCTCTTCGACCATCGCGGCATTCTGCTGGGTTACCTGGTCCATCTGGTTGACGGCGGTATTGACTTCCTTGAGGCCGGTCGACTGTTCGGTCGCGGCTGTCGCAATCGAATGGATATGGTCGTTGATGGCGATGACGCGGGTGCCGATTTCGGCGAGCGCCTCGCCGGTCGCCTGCACCAGCTTGACGCCGACCTGCACCTCGTCGCCCGACTTGGTGATCAGCGCCTTGATGTCCTTGGCGGCCGTTGCCGAACGCTGGGCGAGTTCACGCACTTCCTGGGCGACCACCGCGAAGCCCTTTCCGGCCTCGCCGGCGCGGGCGGCCTCGACGCCGGCATTCAGCGCCAGCAGGTTGGTCTGGAAGGCGATCTCGTCGATGACGTTGATGATCTGGCTGATTTCGCGCGACGCCTGCTCGATGCGGCCCATGGCCTCGACGGCATTGCGCACGACGACGCCGGAGCGGCCGGCATTCTCCTTGGCTTCGGACACCATGATGGTTGCTTCATGCGCCCGCTCGGTGGAATTCTGGACGACAGCGGTGATCTCATCGAGGGCGGCCGAAGTCTGTTCGAGGGCGGCTGCCTGCTGCTCGGTGCGCTTCGACAGGTCGTCGCTGGCATTGCGAAGCTCGGCGGTGTTGCCGTTCATCGCTTCCGTCGTCTCGCGCACTTCGCGCATCGTCGCCTGCAGGGTGACGAAAGTATTGTTGACGTTCTGCTGCAATTCGGCGAAGGCGCCCTGGAAGCTGCCGCGCATCGTCTGGGTGAGGTCGCCTTCGGCAAGGCTTGCGATGACGCGGCGGGTCTCGCCGATGCCGGCATCGACGCTCGCCAGCAGCGTGTTGATGTTGCCGGCGAACTGGTTGAGGTTCTCGTCCTCGTAGTCCTTATCGATGCGGTGGCCGAAATCGCCGGCCGCGGCCGCAGCCACGACGACGGACATGCTCGACTGGAGGTCGTCGCTCTTGGCGCGCATCGCCGCCTCCTGAGCGTTCAGGCGCTTGATGGCAAGGCCGTTCGCCTTGAAGACGGCGACCGCTGCGGCCATCTCGCCGATTTCATCCTGGCGTCCGGCGAAAGGAACCTCGGCCTCGAAATTGCCGTCGGCAACCTCCTTGATCGCATGGGTGACGCGCTTGATCGGGCGGCTCAGATGGCTGGTGCCGATGTAGAAGCCCATGCCTATGCCGGCCGAAATGCCGATGCCGGTGATGCTGAGGACGAGCATCAGCACCCAGGAGCGGAAGCTTTCGATCTCGGCGTTGACGGTCTGCAGCGCGGCCTTGTCGATGGCGACGACCGCGTCGATTTCCGCCTGGAACGCCTTGCGGTTGGCGCGGTTGGCCTCATTGTTGCCCTGTTGGCTGGCGGCCTCGGGGCCGACCTCGGTACCGAGGCGGGCCGTTTCCGCGCGGAAGGTGCGGAATTCCGCAGCGCGGGCGACAAGCTTGGCAAAACTGTCCTTCTCATCCTCGGGAACGAGCGGCGCCCAGCCCGCGATGACCTTGTCGATCTCGTCGAGGCCGGCCAGCAGGCCCTTGGCAAAATTCGGCGTATCCTTGATCGTCTTGGCGGCATAAATGCCGCGCGATTCCATCACCACGGCCGTCACGAAACGGTTGAGACGTTCGCCGGCATAGGCGCGGGTGGCGGCCTGTTCGTAAGCCGTCAGGTTGCGACTGTATTCGTGCATCGCGGACAATGCCGTTGCGCCGATCAGAAGCGCGACCGCGCCCATCACGCACACCAGCAGATTAATTTTGCCACGGATCTTCAATGCAATGCCCTCCTAGCTACGCCACTGCCTGGAAAGCAAATTCCAGCCCATGCGCTGAATATCGGCGACATTTATTAAAGTTAGATTTCCAATATTTACGATTATGCCGAGGGAAAATTATCCCTGTTGGACGCGGTCGCGGGACGTAACCCCCTGCAAACCAGGCTTATCGATCGCTTGCGGCACCAAATTACAACCGCTCGGAGCAAGCGGAAATTCTTAACACCAGAGTGCGAAAATTACTTCGGGCCGACGGCGCAAAGTGAAATTATCGGGTATAATTGACTTTCTGAGGCTTCATCCGTATAAGCCGCCGCACGTCCGGTCACTCAGCCTTTTTGGCTCGCCCGTTCGAAAAACAACGCTCCTTGCATTATGCAAATTCAAGAAGGGCCGCACTCCGCGGTATTCAAATAAATGAAGCGTACCTACCAACCATCCAAGCTTGTTCGCAAGCGTCGCCACGGCTTCCGTGCGCGCATGTCCACGAAGGGTGGCCGCAAGGTCATCGCTGCCCGCCGCGCGCAGGGCCGCAAGCGTCTTTCGGCTTAAGGCCGGATTGCCCGGTAAGAGATGGCGGGCGAATTGACGACCAGTGAGAAGAAACACACTGTTGGGCGGCTGAAGAGCCGCCCGCAGTTTCTTGCCGCGCGCGAGGGCGAAAAACGCCGGGGCGGCCTCTTCCTTCTCGAAGTCCTCGACCGGAAGGAACCCGACAGCCAAGCCCGTGTCGGTTTTACAGTCACCAAAAAACATGGCAACGCGGTCGAACGGAACCGTATGCGCCGCCGCCTGAAAGAGGCGGTGCGGCTTCATGCGGGGTTTGCAATGCAGCCCGGACACGACTATGTGGTTGTCGCGCGCAGGGACGTGCTTCAGGCGTCCTTCAAAGAATTGGCCGCGGAACTGAAATCCCGCGTGGAAAACAGGCCGAAACACCGGCGCTCCGGAGACGGACGCCCCAGGAACGTATGATGGAAAACAACCGCAATTACTTCATTGCGATCGCTCTCTCGGTGCTGATCGTCCTCGGCTGGCAGTTTCTCTATATGAATCCGCGCATCGAGACCCAGCGCAAGGCGCAGGAAGCCCAGAAGGCGCAGCAGCAGACCGAGCAGGCGCAGCAGCCCGCAGCAAGCGGTCAGGCGCCGGCCCAGCCGAGCGGTGCGGCCCCTTCCAGCCAGGCGGCCGCGACGGCGACGCTCGAGCAAGCGCTGCAGAAGTCGCCGCGCATTGTCATCGATACCCCGGCACTTTCCGGCTCGATCAACCTTGCCGGCGCCCGCCTCGACGATCTGAAGCTCAAGGGCTATCACGAGACCGTCGACGACTCGAGCCCGATCATCACGCTGTTCAGCCCGGCCGAAACCAAGGACGGCTATTTCACCGAACTCGGCTATATCGGCAGCGATGCGACGGGCAGCGTTCCCGGTCCCTCGACGCTCTGGACCGCACCTGAGGGCGCCAAGCTCACCGAAAAGACGCCGGTGACGCTGACCTATACGAACGACAAGGGCCTGACCTTCACCCGCACCATCTCCGTCGACGAACGCTACATGTTCACCGTCGCCGACAAGATCCAGAATGCCGGCCAGGCGCCCGCCTCGCTCAATTCCTACGGCCGCGTCACGCGCTACAACAAGCCGACGACGCCGTCGGTCTACGTCCTGCATGAAGGCTTCATCGGCGTCATCGGCGACGACGGCCTGGTGGAAACCAAATATACCGCCGCCGAGAAGGAAGCCGTGAAGCCGGCCAAATCCACCGGCGGCTGGCTCGGCATCACCGACAAATACTGGGCCGCGACGATCGTTCCGCCGCAGACCAGCCCCTATGAGGCAAGCTTCTCGCATTTTCCCGACGGTCAGCCGCGCTATCAGGCCGACTACAAGGAAGATGCCTTCACCGTTGCGCCGGGCCAATCGATCGAGCTGAAGAACCTCGTCTTTGCCGGTGCCAAGGAAGTGCCCGTCATCGACGGCTATGAGGCGAGCTACTCGATCCCGAAGTTTGACCGTCTGATCGACTGGGGCTGGTTCTATTTCATCACCAAGCCGATGTTCAAGCTGATGGACTTCTTCTTCCGCTACTTCGGCAATTTCGGCGTGGCGATCCTGTGCACCACCATCGTCGTCAAGCTCCTGTTCTTCCCGCTCGCCAGCAAGCAATATGCTTCGATGGCCAACATGAAGCGCATGCAGCCGAAGATGGAGGAGTTGAAGGCGAAATTCGCCGACGACCGCATGGGGCTGCAGCAGGCGACGATGCAGCTCTACAAGGACGAGAAGATCAATCCGATCGCCGGCTGCTGGCCGGTGGCGCTGCAGATCCCGATCTTCTTCTCGCTCTACAAGGTGATCTACATCACCATCGAGATGCGGCATGCGCCCTTCTTCGGCTGGATCAAGGATCTTTCGGCGCCCGATCCGACGACGATCGTCAATCTGTTCGGCCTGCTGCCCTTCGAGGCCCCGACCTTGCTGCATCTCGGCGTCTGGCCGCTGATCATGGGCATCACCATGTTCGTGCAGATGCGCATGAATCCGACCCCGCCCGATCCGACCCAGGCGATGATCTTCAACTGGATGCCGCTGGTGTTCATGTTCATGCTGGCAAGCTTCCCGGCCGGCCTCGTCATCTACTGGGCCTGGAACAACACGCTCTCGGTGCTGCAGCAGTCGGTGATCATGAGGCGCCACGGCGTCAAGGTCGAGCTCTTCGACAATCTGAAGGGTCTGTTCCGACGAAAAGAAGCGCCGTCGAAATGACGCCTGCCAAGCCCCGCTCCGGCGGGGCTTTTCTTTTCCGGGCGTCGGTGGACGGGCGCAGGTAAGACCCTGCAAGCCGCCTCTAAAGCTTGACATCTGCCCGCAAAACCATGAAGCCCGGTAAGACACCCAACCCAGAGATTGCAGAGCCCGCATGCCCGACACCGAAAAGCCGCTCTTCGGCCACCCATGGATCTTCATCCGCGGCGTGCCGTCCCTGAACTTCCTGCCGCCGGAAGGGCCGCTGGAGGTAGCCTTCGCCGGGCGCTCGAATGTCGGCAAATCCTCGCTGATCAACGCACTGGTCGGCCAGAAGGGCCTGGCGCGCACCTCGAACACGCCGGGACGCACGCAGGAACTCAACTATTTCGTTCCCGACGGCTATTCCGGCGAAGGCGGCGACCTGCCGCCGATGGCGATCGTCGACATGCCGGGCTATGGTTATGCGCAGGCGCCGAAGGAGCAGGTCGACAAGTGGACCAAGCTGGTTTTCGATTATCTGCGCGGCCGCGCGACGCTGAAGCGCGTCTACGTGCTGATCGACAGCCGCCACGGCATCAAGAAGAACGACGACGACGTGCTCGACCTGCTCGACAAGGCTGCCGTCTCCTACCAGATCGTGCTGACCAAGACCGACAAGATCAAGGCGGCCGGCGTGCCGAAGCTGCTGGCCGAAACAGCCGACAAGATCCGCAAGCGCCCGGCCGCCTATCCCGGCGTGCTCTCCACCTCCTCGGAAAAGGGCGATGGGTTGGACGATCTGCGCCAGGCGATTGGCGAAACCGTCGGCATCGCCCGCTGGAAGTAGAAGGCGCACGCGCCCCGGACGCGGAGCCCTGTTTGGTGTAAAGGTCTCCGCGGCACCCATAAGTTGAAGACAGCGCAATCGGAAAACTAACGGTTGACGACGCAAGCGTGATGAGCTAGATAGCGAGCATCGAATTTTGCTTGCTGGCTTGGTTATCGCGCGATTGGCACCGCGCTCTGAACGAACTTCCTTTCAAAAATCGCTATCATCATCCGCATCGCCTTGGCGTTGCGGTTCTTCAATATTGCTATGAAAGGGTTCATCATCATGGCCACTGGCACAGTTAAATGGTTCAACTCCACCAAAGGCTTCGGCTTCATTCAGCCTGACAATGGCGGCGATGACGCCTTCGTTCACATCTCCGCCGTCGAGCGCGCCGGAATGCGCGAACTCGTCGAAGGCCAGAAGATCGGCTTCGATCTCGAGCGAGACAACAAGTCGGGCAAGATGTCCGCCTGCAATCTCCAGAACGCTTAAATCGGTATCTGCTTCCCTGTGACCACGGATGTACTGGCACTGCCGGAAGCACGTTATCAATCCAAGGCCAGGCGATTTGCCTGGCCTTTTTTGTTTTCGCTCGCGCGTCGAGCCCTCCAATATCGGAGCCAACATGACTGAGACATACAGCAAATCTCGCCAGCGGGCGGAGATTGCCTTCGGCAACGTCCAGACCCAATTCTTCGCGAAGAACCAGGCGGCCGAAGAGCTTGAATCCGACGCCCAATCGCAACAGGCGAAGACGTTGCGGCTTCGGGAAGCCCGGCTTGCGAGGGAACAGAGTGACCGGGTGTCGGCAACCTCGGCCCTCATTGCCAAACGCGCCAGGGCCCGCTGAGATCACAACCCGATCGACAAGGCTCGCGATTGCGTCTGAAATGACGGGCTTGCAGATCGCGCGCTGCAGCATGGCCGAAGGCGTGCTGGCATTCACTCGCACCAAGGAAGCGTCAATGGCAGAGACTGCGAACGAACTTCAATCGATCAATACCGCCTGGCAGATCGCCATTCAGGAGATCCTGCGCATGGTGATCAGAGACATGTATCACGGCGGCGGCGAAGCGTCGTTCAGGACCCATATCAAGCGTATCGAAGAAGCGGCTGTCGACAGCATCTACACGGATTTGCGGCTGCGCGGGACAGATGAATGGACGGAAGTGCTGGTCAAGGAAAGGGCGAGCAATTTCGTCACGACCCTGCTGACGTCATTTACCTATGACCGGGGTTAAATCACCCTGTGGCCGGCAATCGGCGGACGTGCCGCCGATCAACGCTTGCGTCCCCGCAGGTTTTAAAGCAACCCTAGTTCTCCTGTTGTGCGGGAGCAGCCGCGTCCAAGAGTAAGATTTGATGACCGATAGCAAAGACCAGCCGATTTCGCCGGAAGGCGTCGGCAACTTGCCCCATCTTGCCGAAGCCCTTGATGACGACCGGTTTCGACACTTTCTCGATCACGTGCCATTCGCCGTGGCTGTCTCAGAACTCACTGGCGACGAGCCGCTGATTTACGTCAACCTCGAATTCGAACGGCTGACGGCGCTTGAGGCAATCGAGGTCCAGGGAAAACCTTGGCCGGAAATCAAACTGAATTCCACCGCTGTCTCCGGAGAGGCGTCGCTTACGGCCGCTGTGACAACTGCGGAGGATTATATTGGCGCCTTCTCGCTGGTGGCCGAACCCGAGAGTACCGTCATTGTCGATGTCTGGTCGAATACGATCGTCGACGATGATGACACGCCACTCTTCCGATTGGTGGCCTTTGCTGCCCGCAATGAGGCGACGGCCGCTGAGAGCTTCAGCGAACTGCTGACGGAGAAAGATGTCCTTCTGCGGGAACTTCAGCATCGCGTGAAGAACAATCTTCAAATGATCACGGCGCTCATCCGAATGGAGGCGCGCAATGCTCAACAGAATGAGGAAAGCGAGAGGTTTGCGCGGCTTGCCGGGCGGATTGAAGCCTTGGCCCTGCTCTATCGCTCGCTGTCAGACGAAGAGAAAGGCGCCACTGTCGATCTTGGCACCTATGTCAGCCAGATTGCCGCCTCGGTGATGGCGGCCCACGCGGTGGAGGGGATCCGGCTGGACATGAAGGTCGATACCTGGCCGGTTTCGGTCGATGTCGCCATGCCGGCCGGCCTCGTCATCAACGAACTCCTCACCAATACGCTGAAGCATGCCTTCCTGGGGCGTGATGGCGGCGAAATCACGCTCCGCTGTGTCGTCAGCGATACCGGGTGCAGGATCACCGTTGCTGATGACGGGGTCGGCCTTCCCCAAGATGTGACCTGGCCGCAGCCGGGAAAACTGAGCGCGATGATCGTACAGTCGCTGAAACAGAATGCCCGCGCCGAGGTTGAAGTAAGCTCGTCCCCTGGCACCGGCATGAGTGTCTCCCTCGTCTTCCCGAGAGCGAAAGCGGCCCAATAGCCACCTCGTCAATTTGCGTTAGGGGCGCCTCAACAGCGCCCCATGCCTTCGCCGATACGAGACTTACATCTTCGGCAGCAGCACCTTGTCGACGACGTGGATGACGCCGTTCGACTGTTTGACATCGGCGATGGTCACATGGGAAACGCCGCCGTTTTCATCGGTCAGCGTGATCTTGCCCTTGCTTTCGCGGGCTTTCAGCACGCAGCCGCCGACGGTCTTGATGTCGTGCTCGCCGCCGTCATCCTTGATCATCTTGGCAACGGTCTTGGCCATCGCATCGGCGGCAACGACGTGGCAGGTCAGAACCTTGGTGAGCGTCGCCTTGTTTTCCGGCTTCAGCAGCGTTTCGACGGTACCCTTCGGCAGGGCGGCGAAAGCTTCGTTGGTCGGCGCGAAGACGGTGAAGGGACCCTTGCCCTCGAGCGTGCCGACGAGGCCGGCGGCCTTGACGGCTGCGACCAGCGTCGTGTGATCCTTGGAATTCACGGCGTTCTCGATGATGTTCTTGCTGTCGAACATTGCAGCACCGCCGACCATCGGGTTCTTGGCGGCAGCAAAGGCGACAGCCGACATGGCGGTGGCGAGCGCGAAGCCGCGCAATACGGACTTGATCATGATTTTCTCCTCACCGGACCCCATCCGCCGGCTTTATGCCTGAGCGTCGTCCGGACATTTCGAACTACGACGGTCCGCGCCGAAGAGTTTCAGACAGGAGAAAATGATTTTTACGGCCGGCGTGATTTTACGGCCGGTGCAGGGGTCCGCTTGCGATCACCGGGCCGGTCGCCTGGCCGGTCGGCGAGCCGCCGAAGGGTTCGAGGCTGACGGCGAGCGTTGCACCATCGGCGATATGGCTGCGCAGATCGGCGGGAATGACCAGTTCGCCGCTTTCGCCCGGCTGGAAGACGCCGAGCGATTTCGGCAGGCCGCTGCCCGGCACCAGCCAGAGTTCCAGCGACTTCTCTTCCGGCTTGCCGGCGGCGACCGGCACGATCTTCAGCCGGCCGCTCTGCAGCTCATAGGAGGCAAGAAGATTGATGGTGCTGTTCTGGCCCGAAAGCGACGCCACCAAAGGCGCCGGCCCCTGCGGCTGCGGCACCACGCCGGAGGCGAAGATGACGGCACTGACGGCGACGATGACGCAAGCAAAGCTCAGCGAGCGCCAGAAAACGGCGGAATTCCAGAGCCCATGCGAAAAGGATGCGGCCTTTTGGCTATCGCCGAAAAGCCGCGCCTCGATCTGCTTGAAGGTTTCCCGGTTCGGAGCAACACCTTCATACTCGTCATTGAAGGCGGAAAGATTGGTTTCCCAGCGGCTGACGATCGCCGCGAAGGGCCGATCGTGGCGCATGCGCTCTTCCACCACCCGGCGGTCCTGCAGCGACAGGACGCCAAGCACATATTCGCCGGCGAGAACCTCGTCGCGGGAGCGGTCTCCCTTGCTTTTGTCGGGCGATGTCATCGTTCCATGCACTCTCTCAGTTTCAAGAGGCTGCGCCTGAGCCAGGTCCGCATCGTGTTCAGCGGGACACCAAACTGATCGGCCAGTTCCTGATAGCTCAGCCCTTCGACATAAGCCCGTTTCACCGCGACCGCACGATCAGCTTCCAACTCTTCCATGCAGGTGTCAATCCGCCTTCCTTCATCCTTCATCACCGTCTGCATTTCCGGGTCGGGTCCGGCATCGGCAAGATCGTAGGCACTGTCGAGTTCGTCGGCGACAGGCTTGCGCGCCCGCATCGCATCGATCGACCGGTTGCGGGCGATTGCGGCCAGCCACGCCGACGACGAACCCGTGGCTGGCTGGAAGCTCCGAGCGCGTTGCCAGATGCTGATATAGACTTCCTGCAGGGCTTCTTCGGCTTCCGTGCGATCCTTCAAGATACGCAGGCAGACCGCAAAAAGTTTCGGTCCGGTCTGGTTGTAGAGGGCCACGAAAGCCCTGCGGTCGCCGAGTGCGACGCGGCCGATCAGGTCTGCGATCTCATCGCCTTGCATGGCGTTCCTCATATCAAGCTTGCGTGCGCCGGGCGGCGAAGTGCTCCGGCTCCGCGCCAGATACGAAAAACTATTACCCTCTGGATTATTCCCTCTGTCAGAAACTTGCGATAAAAGGCCGCGATCAATTCTGCGGGGTTCCCATGAACGAAACCGAAAGCGAACTGCAGGCACGGCTTCTGGCCAAGGCGCTGCCCTTCATGCAGCGTTACGAGAACAAGACGATCGTCGTGAAATATGGCGGCCACGCCATGGGCAATCCCGAGCTCGGCAAGGCCTTTGCCAGCGACATCGCGCTGTTGAAGCAATCGGGCGTCAACCCGATCGTCGTTCACGGCGGCGGCCCGCAGATCGGCGCCATGCTGAACAAGATGGGCATCGAATCGAAATTCGAAGGCGGGCTTCGCGTCACCGACCAGAAGACGGTCGAGATCGTCGAGATGGTGCTCGCCGGCTCGATCAACAAGGAAATCGTCGCGCTGATCAACCAGACCGGCGAATGGGCGATCGGCCTTTGCGGCAAGGACGGCAACATGGTCTTCGCCGAAAAGGCACGCAAGACCGTGAAGGATCCGGATTCGAACATCGAGCGCGTGCTCGATCTCGGCTTCGTCGGCGAAGTGGTCGAGGTCGACCGCACACTGCTCGATCTGCTCGCCCGCTCCGAGATGATCCCGGTCATCGCGCCGGTGGCGCCCGGCCGTGACGGCGCGACCTACAATATCAATGCCGATACCTTCGCCGGCGCCATCGCTGGCGCGCTGAACGCCACCCGGCTGCTTTTCCTGACCGATGTGCCCGGCGTGCTCGACAAGAACGGCCAGCTCATCAAGGAGCTTTCCGTCGCCGAGGCGCATGCGCTGATCGCCGACGGCACGATTTCAGGCGGCATGATCCCGAAGGTCGAGACCTGCATCGATGCGATCAAGGCCGGCGTCCAGGGCGTCGTCATCCTGAACGGCAAGACCGCGCATTCCGTGCTGCTTGAAATCTTCACGGAGCACGGCATCGGAACGCTGATCGTTCCCTGATCGAGGCTTGCGCCCTTCGCTGCGAAGGGCGCATCGTCCTGATCTCGCGACTATCGCCAGGGATATCGGCGTCAAAGCTGGCTATAAATCGCCGCCGCTTCTTGCTTCAGCTTGTCCATCATCGACCGGTAGGGCCCCGGACCATAGCTGATGCGGCCGACGCCGAGCCCAGCCAACGTTTTCACGTCAGGGGCGCCCGTCCTCATCATGACGTTGACCGGCAGCGGCGATGCCGCGCAGATCTTGTCGATCAAGGCGGGATCGATCAGGCCCGGCACGAAGAAGCCGCTGCCGCCGGCCGCCGCATAGGCCCTGCCGCGCTCGATCGCCTCATCCACCAGACCGGCATGTTTGGCAAGATCGCTCTCGGCGAGGAAGAGGTCGGTGCGGGCGTTGATGAAGAAAGCGATGCCTTTGGCTTCGGCCATGGCGCGAATGGCGCGGATGCGGGCCGCCTGCCTGTCGATGGGATAGAGCCCGCTGCCGGCGACCACCTGATCCTCGAAATTGATGCCGACCGCACCGACCTCCACCAGTTTTGCCACATTGGCCGCAGCCCCCTCAGGCTCGGCCGAATAGGCGCCCTCGAAATCGACCGAAAGCGGCAGGTCGATGACCGAGGTGATGGATTTCGCGGTCTCGACCAGCACCGACATCGGCAACTTCTCGCCATCGGCATAACCATGGGCAGCGGCGACCGACCAGCTTCCCGTCGCCAGCGCCTTGGCGCCGGCATCGGCAACGGCCTTGGCCGTCCCGGCATCCCAGATATTGTAGAGAACGACCGGGTCGCCCTTCCGATGCAATGCGCCGAATGCCTTGGCCTTTTCGTTCTGGTTCATGCTGTCTCCTCCATCTCACGCTTATACTCTGATCTTCTCTTCATGCCGCAGAAGCCATTGCTTGCGCCATAGTCCGCCGCCATATCCCGTCAGCGATCCGTCCGCGCCGAGGATGCGATGGCATGGCACGATGATGGCGAGCTGGTTGGCGCCATTGGCACGGCCGACGGCGCGCACCACTTCCGGCCGTTCCATCTCTCTTGCGAGATCGCCATAGGCGCGCGTCTGGCCGGCAGGGATATCGATGAGCTTTGCCCAGACATGTTTTTCGAAGGCCGTGCCGCCAAGCGCCAACGGCGTTTCGAAGACCGTCAGCCGCCCCTCGAAATAGTCCCTGATCTCAGCCTCGATCTGGTCGATAACAGGCGTGCGGCCGATTGCGACCGAGGAGCGGACGCGCTTTTGCAACGCCTCGAGCTCGGTCGGCAGCGCCTTACGGTCATGAAATTCGAGGAGATGCAGGTGCGTCTTGTCGGCAACCGCGATCATCGGGCCGAGCGGCGTGTCGAACCAGTCGGCAAAAAGCAGTTCGCGGTTCTGCGACAGCGCCGGCGCCTTGCCGATGAGCCGCTGAAAAGCCGCTCGAAAACCACTTGGGGATTGATATCCCGCATCGAGCTGCGCATCGATGACACGCGCGCCGTCGGCCAGTTGCCGCGCCGCCTCGCCGAGCCTGATATAGCGGACGATATCGTGGAAGGTCATGCCGAGCGCCCGTTTGAAGGCGCGGCGCACGGTCGAGGGATCGTGACCCCGGCGCACGAGTTCATCCTCGCTCCAGCGCAGTTGCGGCGCGCGATCGAGCTCTGCCAGCAGTGCGTCGACGATCGGCTCCCTGCCCGGCTGCTCCAGCGGCCTGCAACGACGGCAGGGGCGGAAGCCGGAATGCATGCAGGCGGCGATCGTGTCGAAAAAGATGGTATTTTCCCGCTTCGGCTTGCGTGCCGGGCAGGTCAGCCGGCAGAAGATGCCCGTCGTCTTCACGCAGACATAGGCCTGGCCCTCATAATCGGCGCTGCGCGCGATCAGGGCGTCATAAAGCGTATCGTCATCGGGGCGTTCGAAAAGCATGCCGGCTTTCTAGCATCCTCGGCCGCGGCCGTCCGCCGAAAATCGGGCGTCTATTTCTTCTTGTCGATTTCCTTGGGCGAACAGCCGTGCCATAAGACCGCCATGACAAAGATCGACCGCAAACCTGATAAAGCCGATTTCGCGCACGTCACAGATTGGGTCTTCGACCTCGACAACACGCTCTATCCGCATCATGTCAATCTGTTCGCGCAGATCGACAAGAACATGACGGCCTATGTCGCGGCGCTCCTGCAGATGGAGCGGGAAGAGGCGCGCAAGCTGCAGAAGCAATATTATCTCGACCACGGCACGACGCTGCAGGGCCTGATGATCCATCACGGCATCGACCCGAACGACTTCCTCGAAAAGGCGCATGCGATCGACTATTCGGCGCTGACGCCGCAGCCGGAACTCGGCGAGGCGATCAAGGCGCTGCCGGGGCGCAAGTTCATCTTCACCAATGGCAGCGTCAGGCATGCCGAAATGACGGCGGAGGCGCTCGGCATTCTCGAGCATTTCGACGATATCTTCGACATCGTCGCCGCCGACTACGTGCCGAAGCCGGCGCAGGCGACCTACGACAAGTTCACGGCGTTGAAGCGCGTCGAAACCGGCAAGGCGGCCATGTTCGAGGATCTGCCGCGCAACCTGACGGTGCCCAAAGCGCTCGGCATGCAGACCGTGCTGCTGGTGCCGCGCAATCTCGAAGAGACGGTCGTCGAATGGTGGGAAAAGACCAGCGGCGAAGAGGATCATATCGATTTCGTCACCGACGACCTCGCCGCCTTCCTCAGCAAGATTACCGGCTGACAGCCAGTCTTTATTTGATGCATGTCGTTGTCCCAAAACCGCTGCACAGTTTTGGGCGACATGCATTGATTACGAAGTTTTCACTTAGCTTACCGATGTTTAACTGGGTCTTTCGGGGCTGCTGCCGTAGCTTCTTTCGTGAGGGGACACCTTACGAAAGGCAAACACGATGTACCGCAACAAGCTGATACTGGCAGCGCTTTCCTCCACCCTCATCTTCGGCGCGGCCGCCGGAGCAGGCTATGCCGCACCCGGTGACGGGCCGCGTCAGCATCCCGGCAGGCACGGTCCCATGCACGGTGGGGGACCTGCCGCCTTCCGCGAAATCACCTATGTCCGCATGCTCAAGCAGTTCGACACCAACAAGGACGGACAGATCTCCAAGGACGAGGCGACCGCCGGCATCGACAAGGTCTTCGCTGCGATCGACACCAATAATGACGGCTCGCTGACCCCGGGCGAAATCCAAGCGTACCAGAAAGCGCAGATGCAGGCGATGAGAGATCAGCGCAAGCAGGAGGCTGGGGAAAACAAGGATGCGAACGCCGCAGCCGAGACGGCGGACAATGACGACCAGGGACGGCCGCCTCGCGAAGGCCACGAGGGTCGCGACGGACATCGCTGGATGCGCCATGGCGGCAACATCATGCGTGCCTCGATCATGATGCACCGGGTCGACACCGATCAGAACGGCCAGATCTCCAAACAGGAAGCCGAAGCCGCCATCGACAAGCTGTTCACCCGGATGGACCGCAACAAGGACGGCGTCATCTCGATCGACGACATGCCGGACCGGCCGCTTCTGTAAGGCCGGACAAACCGATATCTTTCCCCGCTCCGGCGGGGAAAGAGTGGGAGGTTCGGCGAAACGCCGCGTTTCTTGTCCTTATTCGCGGTGTTCGTAGAAATCCTGGATGATCTTCCATGCGGCTTCGGCCGTATCGACGAAGCTGATCAGCTTGACGTCGTCGGGCGCGATCGTGCCGAATTCGGCCAAAGCATCGAAATTGATGATGCTTCGCCAGAAGGTCTCGCCGAAGAGGATCAGCGGCAGGCGCTCCATGCGGCCGGTCTGGATCAGTGTCAGGCATTCGAAGAATTCGTCGAGCGTGCCGAAGCCGCCGGGAAAGACCGCGATCGCCTTGGCGCGCACCATGAAATGCATCTTGCGGATGGCGAAATAGTGGAAGTTGAAGCTGAGCTCCGGCGTCACATAGACGTTCGGCGCCTGCTCGTGCGGCAGCACGATGTTGAGGCCGATCGACGGGGCGCCTTCGTCGGCGGCGCCGCGATTGCCGGCCTCCATCACGCCGGGGCCGCCGCCGGTGACGATGACATATTCGTGGAAATTCAAGGTGGCAGAATATTTCGAGCAGAGCCGGGCGAATTTGCGCGCCTCGTCATAATAGACGGAGGCCGCCTCCAGGTTGACGCGCTGGATGTCGTTGCGGGCTGCCCAGGCGCTCTGGCCGGGGGCGGGAATGCGGGCGCCGCCGAACATGACGACGGTCGACTTGATGCCGCGTTCGGTCAGCATCATCTCCGTCTTCAGCAGCTCCAGCTGCAGGCGGATCGGCCGCAATTCCTCGCGGCAAAGGAAATCCTCGTCGACATAGGCAAGGCGGTAGGCCGGCGACATCGTCTGCGGCGTCTTCGGCACGGCTTCGGCACGCTGCCTGTCGGTCGAGCTGCTCTTCAGCGGGTCCCATACGCCATCCTTGCGCCGCGAACCGCCGTTTCGTCCCTTCGCCATATCGTAATGCCTTTCAGTATTGCCGGCCAAGAAGCCGGATATGTCGCTATAACGCCTTGAATCCAGATATGATCTTGTCGGAAAAATCATTCCGTTCTACGGGTTCATGCTGTAGAGCAGGATTGACCCCCGCCAACCGCAATTCCGGAGACTTCGCCGTCTCCACGATAAAGATCGAAGTTTAAGGAATTCTCATGAGCGCCACCGACCTCGCATCCCTCGAAAAGACCATCGAAGCCGCCTTCGACAATCGCGACAATGTGAACATGTCGACGAAGGGCGAGGTTCGCGATGCGGTCGAGACAGCACTCAATCTGCTCGATGCCGGCACGGTCCGTGTCGCGACGCGCGGTGCCGACGGCGCCTGGACGGTCAATCAGTGGCTGAAGAAGGCCGTGCTCTTGTCCTTCCGCCTCAACGACATGGAAGTGGTCAAGGGCGGCTCGGGCAATTCCACCTGGTGGGACAAGGTTCCTTCGAAATTCGAAGGCTGGGGCGAGAATCATTTCCGCGCCGCCGGCTTCCGCGCCGTGCCGAACTGCGTCGTGCGCCGCTCGGCCTATATCGCCCCGAATGCGATCCTGATGCCCTCCTTCGTCAATCTCGGCGCCTATGTCGGCGAAGGCACGATGGTCGACACCTGGGCGACGGTCGGTTCCTGCGCGCAGATCGGCAAGCATGTGCATCTCTCCGGCGGCGTCGGCATCGGCGGCGTCCTGGAACCGATGCAGGCCGGCCCGACGATCATCGAGGACAATTGCTTCATCGGCGCCCGTTCGGAAGTGGTCGAAGGCTGCATCATCCGCGAAGGCTCGGTGCTCGGCATGGGTGTCTATATCGGCAAGTCGACCAAGATCGTCGATCGCGCCACTGGCGAGGTGACCTACGGCGAAGTGCCGCCCTATTCCGTCGTCGTCGCCGGCTCGATGCCGTCAGGCAATGCGACGATGGGCAACGGCAAGCCGGCGCCGCATCTCTACTGCGCCGTCATCGTCAAGCGCGTCGATGAACAGACCCGCTCGAAGACCGGCATCAACGAGCTGCTCAGAGATTGATGACACCGGGACATTGATCCGGTAAACAGACGGCGTCTTTTTACGCGAGGCAGCCCTGCCTTGCCATGTCTTTGCCATTCCCGCCGGATAGTTCGACCGCCATGACCGCTACCGATCCCGTCGCCAATCTCCAGACGCTGATTCGCTGCCCTTCCGTGACGCCCGCCGAAGGCGGCGCGCTCACGGCGCTGGAGGCTATGCTTGCGCCGCTCGGCTTTGCCGTCGACAAGGTGAAGGCGAGCGAAGAGGGAACAGCCGATATCGAAAACCTCTATGCCCGCCTCGGCAAGGACGGCCCGCATCTGATGTTTGCCGGCCATACCGATGTCGTGCCGGTCGGCGACGAAGCCGCCTGGACGCATCCGCCCTTTGCCGCCGAGATTTCGAAAGGCGAGCTTTTCGGCCGCGGCGCCGTCGACATGAAGGGCGGCATCGCCTGTTTCGTCGCCGCCGTCGCCCGTCATATCGAGAAAAACGGGCCGCCGGCCGGCTCGATCTCCTTCCTGATCACCGGCGACGAAGAAGGGCCGGCGATCAACGGCACGGTCAAGCTGCTGCAATGGGCCGCCGAACGCGGCGAGCGCTGGGATGCCTGCCTGGTCGGCGAGCCGACCAATCCGGACAGGCTCGGCGACATGATCAAGATCGGCCGGCGCGGCTCGCTGTCGGGCAAGATCACCGTGCATGGCGTCCAGGGCCATGCCGCCTATCCGCATCTTGCCGACAATCCGGTGCGCGGCATGCTGCAGCTGACGCAGGCACTGATGGATCCGGCCTTCGATGGCGGCACCGACGACTTCCAGCCGTCGAACCTCGAGGTGACCACGGTCGATGTCGGCAATCCGGCGACCAACGTCATTCCCGCCAAGGCGTCGGCGAGCTTCAATATCCGCTTCAACGACAGCTGGACGGTCGAGACGCTGCGGGCCGAAATCCTGCGCCGGCTGGAAGCCGCCGCCGGGGACGGGGCGCTGCGACCGGGCCGCCAACCGGTGAAATACGACATCGTCTGGGCCGACCGGCCGAGCCATGTCTTCCTGACGCGCAACAATGCGCTGATCGCCTCGCTGTCCTCGGCCGTCGAAAGCGTTGCCTGCCAGTCGCCGAAGCTTTCGACCACCGGCGGCACATCGGATGCGCGCTTCATCAAGGATTATTGCCCGGTCGTCGAATTCGGCCTCGTCGGCCAGACGATGCACATGGTCGACGAGCGCGTCGCGGTCGCCGATCTGGAGATGCTGACGGCGATCTACGAGACCTTCATCGCCCGCTGGTTCGCCAATGCCGGGCTTTAGAGAAGTTCAATATTATCTGGCCGGCCTCTGGTTGCTGATCCGGCTGGATCCGCGCGGCTTCCGCTACCTCGACATGTCCGAGCGCGGCGTCAACCGCTCGTTCTGGGCAATAGCCTGGTGCCTGCCGCCGATGGGGATTTCCTGGCTCTGGTGGCGGCAGGCCTTCCTGCGGTCGATGCCGCCGGAAACCGATGTCGATGTTGCCTTCTATCTCAGGCTCGGCCTCGTCGAGATCGCCAACTGGTTCGTGCCATTGGTCTTTGCCGGGCTGCTCTTGCTTGCTTTCCGCATGGGCGAGCGTTTTGCCCCCGTCGTCGTCAGCGTCAACTGGCTCGGCGTGCCGCTCTCCTACATCAACGGGCTGCTGCTGGCGATGGTGGTCTTCCTGCCCGGCTCCGTCGGCCTCGTCTCGCTGCTGCTGCTGGCCTTCATGCTGGCGCAGGTCTTCGCACTGGCGCGCATTCTGCGGATGATCTGCCACGGTCACGCGCTGATGGTCGGGGCGATGACGCTGGTGCTGCTGGTGCCATCGATGATCCTTTCGGAATATCTTCAGCACTTCCTCGGCATCTATCCCGCCTGATCAGGCCTACGAAAGATCGGCATCATCATCGGTATCGCTGACCTGCCGGCGGCGGTCGATGATGACGTCGGGATAATCCACCTGCATGAAATAGAGCCCGTCGGGCGGCGCCACCGGGCCGCAGGCCTTGCGATCACGCGCCTGAAGCGCCGCCTCGACATCGTCGGGCGTCCATTTGCCTTCGCCGGCAAGCTTCAGCGTGCCGGCGAAGGAACGGATCTGGTTGTGGAGGAAACTCTGCGCCGTGGCGCGGATCTCGATCAATTCGCCATTGCGGGTCACATCCAGCCGGTCGAGCGTGCGCACCGGGCTGTTTGCCTGGCAATGGGCCGAGCGGAAGGTGGAGAAATCGTGCCGGCCGACCAGCCTCTGAGCGGCGGTATGCATGACCTCGTGGTCGAGCCCCTTCGGCACCCACCAGGCCTTGCCGGCGTCGAGCGCCAGCGGCGCCCGGCGGCTGACGATGCGGTAGAGATAATGGCGCCGCAGCGCCGAGAACCGAGCATCGAAGAATTCGGGAACCGCCTCGACGTCGAGAATGGAGACGCGCTCGCCGGCCAGCCGCAGATGCGCGTTCAAGGCATTCTGCAGCTTGTAGGGCGACCAGTCCTTCGAAAGATCGGCATGGATGACCTGGCCCATCGCATGGACGCCGGAATCGGTGCGGCCGGCGCCGCGCACCGACACCGTCTCGCCGGTCAGCGACAGCACCGCCGCTTCGATCGCGCCCTGCACCGAGGGACCATTTTCCTGGCGTTGCCAGCCGACATAGGGGCCGCCGTCATATTCGACGGTCATGCGGAAACGCGGCATCAGCTAAGCCTCGTGCCGGCCGCAAGCGGCGTGCCTCTCAAGAAATCGGCCGCGGCCAGCGGCTTGCCGCCGGCCTTCTGCAGCCTGGTCAGCCGCACCGCGCCCGAACCGCAGGCGACGACGAGATCGTCCGTCAGCAATTCGCCTGATGCGCCTTGCCCTTCGGCCAGCTCGGAGGCCAGCACCTTCACCCGCTCCGGCTTGCCGCCGATCGCAAGCTCGAACCAGGCGCCCGGAAACGGCGCCAGGCCGCGGATATGATTGTGCACGTCCCTGGCGTTTCTGGCGAAATCGATGCGGGTCTCGGCCTTGTCGATCTTGGCGGCATAGAGCACGCCCTCTTCCGGCTGCGGCGTCAGCGGCAGTTCGTTCATCTCGAGTTTCACCATGGCTTCCGCCATCGCCTTGGCGCCCACGAGCATCAGCCGGTCGTGCAGCTCGCCAGCCGTCATGTTCGGGCCGATCTCGACTTCGCGGGTCAGCGCCACGGCGCCGGTATCGAGACCCTTGTCCATCTTCATCACCATCATGCCGGTCTTTGCATCGCCCGCCATGATCGCCCGCTGGATGGGTGCAGCCCCTCGCCAGCGCGGCAGCAGCGAGGCATGGCCGTTGTAGCAGCCATCCCTCGTGCCGTTCAGAATCGCCTCCGGCAGCAACAATCCGTAGGCAACGACGACGCCGACATCGGCATTGAGGGCGCGAAACCTCTCGCGCTCCTCGGGGTCCTTGAAATTGACCGGGATGAAAACCGGCAGACCGAGCAATTCGGCTGCCTGATGCACCGGCGATTTCTGCAGATCGAGCCCGCGCCGCCCGCCCGGCCGCGGCGGCTGGGTATAGACCGCAACGATCCGGTGGCCGGCATCGACGAGCAGGCGCAGGGTCGGAACCGAGAACTCGGGGGTTCCCATGAAGATGATGCGAAGAGACATTCTATCTCGCCAATTGAGGATCAGCCGTCTTCAAACGGGTTTACGAGCTTGAGATCAAGCCCCTCGAAATCTTTGACATTGCGGGTGGCGAGCGTCGCACCGTTGGCAAGGCAGATAGCGGCGATCATGGCGTCCTGGACCGAAATCGGCCGCCCGATGCTTTCGCGTTTCGCCCGCAAGCGACCAGTCACTATAGCCGTTTCCAAATCCCAGCCAACGATGCGGTCACGAAATTGGCCTTTTACCAAATTCTGGATAGCCCGGAAGAAGCGGTCCGATCCGGTCTTCAAGAAAACCCTTTCGGCTCCATAAATCTGCTCCATCAAGCCGACCGTGCAAAACCAGATTCGCGAGCTATCCTGCCGGAATATCCAAGCCTTCACCTTTTCACTTGGATATGGCCTGGCGAACTCGGAAACCACATTGGTATCGAGAACGATCATTCGAAATCCTCGAACGGCCGGCCGAAATCCTTTTTCCGCGCGGCCTCGATTTCGTCCATGATTGCAGCAAATTCATCGCACACTGCGTTTTCGCTGACAAAAGCGGCGCGTATTGCTTCATAGGCCGACAAAGTCTCGGGCTTTGCTTCGTTTTTCCTTTTCAGCGCTTCCCGCAAAAGTTCCTTGGCCTCGTCAGAAAGGCTGTTTCCGCTCCGCTGCGCCGATTCCGCAATGTCTCGCTTCATCGCATCGGAAATATTCCTGATCAGAAAATCACCCATGCGGCGCCTCCATCATGATATCACTGATATCATAGTGCTTTGCCGATAAGTTTTCAACGTGCTGCTCAGAGCGCCTTGGACTTCGCCGCCTTGGTGAACTTCTTGATGACCATCTCCCGCTTCAGCCGCGAGATGTGATCGATGAAGAGCACGCCGTTCAGGTGGTCGATCTCGTGCTGCAGGCAGGTGGCGAGCAGGCCATCGGCTTCGACCGTCTGTTCCTTGCCGTTGCGGTCGAGATATTTGACCGAGACAACGGCCGGGCGCTCGACCTCGGCATAATAATCCGGAATCGACAGGCAGCCTTCCTCATAGACGGAGCGCTCGTCGGACGATGTGACGATCTCCGGATTGATGAAGACCTGCGGCTGCTTTTCCTCGCCCTCGCGCGAGACGTCGATGACGAGCATGCGGCGCGGCACGCCGATCTGGACTGCGGCAAGGCCGATGCCCGGTGCGTCATACATGGTTTCCAGCATGTCGTCGGCGAGACGCTGCAGGTCGGCATCCACCCGCTCGATCGGCTTGGACAGCTGGCGGAGAATAGGATCGGGAAGAATGATGAGTGGCTTGATGGTCATGGCGTTCCCATAACCCATCTTTTCCGACTATGGAATTATCCGGCAGGCGGGGAATACGCTTTTTTCCATCCCCGCCTGGAATTTTGCCATATTCTCCTCAGGCCGCCCGGCGGGCAGCGAGGGCGGAATGCCCCTCCGGCCGGGCGCGGAAGCGCCGCAGCAGCTCGATCAGCTTCTCCACCTCGTCCTTGAGGCGGCGGGTTTCGGCTGAGGAGTGCTCGACCATGTCCGAATTCTGCTGGGTGATCGCCCCCATGTTGCGGACCGCCACGCTGACCTCGTTGACGCCGGTCGCCTGATCGCGGGCGGCGGCGGCGATATCGGCGACGAAACGGTTGATGATGTCGATACGACTGATCATGTCGTTCAGCGCCTCGCCGGTGCTGGAGACGATGCCGACGCCCTGATTGACCTGGGTCGAGCTCTGCGAGATCAGGTTCTTGACCTCCTTGGCCGCATCCGCCGTGCGCTGGGCGAGCTGGCGGACCTCCTGGGCGACGACGGCAAAACCCTTGCCGGCATCACCGGCACGGGCTGCCTCGACACCGGCGTTCAGCGCCAAGAGGTTGGTCTGGAAGGCGATCTCGTCGATGACGCCGATGATCTTGGAGATCCCGGTCGAGGATTTCTCGATGCCGGCCATCGCCGAAACGGCGCTGGTGACGAGCTCACCGGAATTCTTCGCCTTCTCTTGCGTCTCGCGTACGGCGGCCGAAGCCTTCTCGGCATTGGCGGCCGTCTGGCCGACGCTGACGGAAAGCTGCTGCAGCGCCGCCGAGCTCTCCTCGACACCGGCCGCCTGCTGGGCGGTGCGCAGCGCCAGATCGTTGGTCGCATCGGCAATGACGTCGGCGCCGCTCATGATATGGCCGGAGGTCTCGCGCACGGAGGCGAAGGACTGGCTTAGCGCCCTGACGGCGCGGTTGTAATCCTCGGCCATCTGCCTGAAATTGCCCGGCAGGTCGGACGGCAGGGTGGCTTCGAGATCGCCGCGCGACAGCGCTTCCAAGCCGCGGCGCAGCTGTTCCAGCGCGACTGCCTGGTCGGATTCGGCCCGGGTGCGCTCCTCTTCCAGGGCCCGGCGCTTGGCTTCGAGCGTCTCGAGATAGACCGAGATGGAATAATCCATGTCGAGCATGCCGGCCTTGATGACGGCCGACAGCTTCTCGGCCAGCTGCTTGCCTTGCCGGCGCGCGAAGACCGACGGCCACTGTTTCTCCATGATGCCCTTGACGAGTTCGGACATGACGATGGCGTAACCGCCAATATACCAGCGCGGCTCCAGCCCGATGCGGGCATGCGTCCGCCCGACCGCCGTGACCCCGTCGACATAGCTCTCGTCGAATGCACCGCCGGCAAGATTGGCCCAATGATCCTGCTGGCGCTTCTTGGCATGGCCGACGTGGTTCTTATCGGCGAAAAAGCCTGCGACCGCAGGGGTCCTGGCGATCTTGGCGTAGAATTTATCGAGGGCGCCGCCGATCAGTTCCGATATGACGGGGCGCAGATCCCGCATCGACCTGCGCGCCGCCTCATCCAGTTCGATGAAATCGAGGCGCTGCCTGAGGGCACTGTCGGTCTGCTGGGATGTCATGGAGGGTCTCTGTACTTGGCGCAAGGCGCGGGAAGGAATTTCTGCGCCACAGGTTTTGGCGAATATGGTTGAGCAATCGTTAAATCGGCCGGCGATTTCTTCTTCATCAGCTGGGAAGAGCAGCAGCCTGTGAAGATCGTAAGGGCCGGCAATTCTGTTCACGTTTTGATCTATATATTGCCGTGTCTTCTGTTATGCTCGCGGTATGACCGTCCATTCCGAATCGCTCGCCCTTTCCCTTGCCTCGATCAGTCCGGCCATGCTGGCGCTTGGCGGCGGGGTTCTCGCCGCCCTCGTCCTGCTGGTGATCGTGCTTCTGCTGCGCGGCGCCAACCTTCGCCGCGAACAGGCCGAGGAGGCGAGCTTCCGCGCCGGGGAAACCGAAGCGCGCATGGCCGAGCTTTTGAAGATCCAGGCGGAGATGCAGGGCCGCATCGCGGCGATGACCGAGGTCTTCGGCGCGCGGCAGAGCGAACTCAACCAGACGATCAGCCAACGCCTCGACGGCATGTCGCAGCGCGTCAGCTCGACGATCACCGAACAGACGAAATCGACGCATGAGAACCTGCGGCGGCTGCAGGAGCGGCTGGCGGTCATCGATGCGGCGCAGAACAATATCCAGAGCCTCGCCAAGGATGTCGTCGGGCTGCAGGCCATTCTGTCCAACAAGCAGACGCGCGGCGCCTTCGGGCAGTCGAGGATGGAAACGATCGTCGCCGACGGCCTGCCGATGGGCGCCTACACCTTCCAGCAGACGCTCTCCAACGGCTCACGGCCGGACTGCACGATCCGCATGCCGAACGACGCGCCGCCGCTTGTCATCGACGCGAAATTTCCGCTCGAAGCCTGGAACGCGATCCGCGACGCCGGCAGCCCCGAGGCCGGCAAGATCGCCGGCCAGCAGTTCCGCCGCGACATGGAGATCCATATCCGGGACATTTCCGAGAAATATCTGATCCAGGGCGAAACCCAGGATACGGCCTTTCTCTTCGTGCCGTCGGAATCGATCTTCGCCGAGATCCACGAGCACTTCGAGGCCGTGGTGCAGAAGGCGCACCGGGCGCGCATCGTCATTGTCTCGCCGTCGCTGCTGATGCTGTCGATCCAGGTCATCCAGGCCGTTCTCAAGGACCAGCGCATGCGGGCGCAGGCGCATCTGATCCAGGGCGAGGTGGCGATACTGATGGACGATCTCGGCCGGCTCGACGAGCGGGTGCGCAAGCTGCAGGGCCATTTCGCCATGGCGCAGAAGGATATCGACATGGTGGTCACGTCAGCCGACAAGCTCACCAAGCGCGGCGCCAGGATCGAAGCGCTGGAATTCGAGGCGGGCGGCGGCGAGGCAAAGCCTGCCCGCGACAGCGAAGCCGCGGCCAAATCGGTGGAAAGCCGCACCGGTCTTCTGAAGCTCCGGGTGGTTGACGAGGAGTGACCGCTTCGGGCAGTGTCTCGCCCGCATGAAACAGCAGGAGCATGACGCCGTCCGAAAACCGCGCCTAGTTTTCGCCATGACGTCACTTGCAGGCTCCAAAAGACGGGACACCCTGATGATCACAGTTTTCGGGTCCATCAACATGGATCTCATCGCCACGACCGAGCGCCTGCCGAAGCCCGGCGAGACGGTGGCCGGCAACGGCTTTGCCACGGCCGCCGGCGGCAAGGGCGCCAACCAGGCGCTGGCAGCGCGCCGCGCCGGCCGCTATGTGCACATGGCCGGCGCAGTCGGCAAGGATGGCTTCGCCGCGGATGCGCTGGCCCTGCTCGATGATGCCGGCACCGACCTTTCTCTCGTCAAGCATGTCGACGGCCCCACGGGCACGGCGCTGATCCTTGTCGGCGGCGACGGCGAAAACATGATTGCCGTCGTTCCCGGCGCCAACGGCCTGGTCACGCCTGCCGATGCCGAGAAAGCGGTCGGCCGCATGAACGAAGGCGATCTCCTGATGCTGCAGCTCGAAGTGCCGGCGGCCGCCGTCGAACGCGCGCTGTCGGCAGCCCGCGCCAAGGGCGTCACCAGCATCCTCAACCTTGCGCCGCTCATCCCCGATGCGGCCCAACTCGGCCGGCTCGCCGATATCGTCATTGCCAACGAGACCGAGTTCGAGCGGCTGGCCGGCCAGGAGGGCATGGACGCTGAAGCGCGCGAGGCCGCCCTTACCCGCCTGCATGCGGAGACGGGCCAGACGCTGATCGTGACGCTCGGCGGCGATGGCGTCATCGCCATTCGCGACGGGGCAATTTCACGGGCACAGGGCCTCAAGATCGAACCCGTCGATACTGTCGGCGCGGGAGATACCTTCTGCGGCTATTTCACTGCCAGCCTCGACGACGGCCTCGATTTTGCCTCGGCGCTGCGCCGTGCGGCCGTCGCCGGTTCGCTCGCGTGCCTGAAGGCCGGCGCGCAACCTTCGATCCCCTGGAGCGAGGAAGTCGCAGACAGAATATAGGAAGCGTCCCTTTGCGAAGCCGCCGGCAAAACCCCCGGTAATTCAGGGTGTTCCGGCGGTTTTCCTTGCCTTGATCAAGCAAGTTTCATTCAAATTTAAGAGATCTCTGGCGATGTTGCCCGCGGTCGCAGGTTCCTCGCGCTTTCAGGAATCGGCAACCACGCGGCGGCTCCATGACGGGGCGATGCCTTCGCTCCTGCGCCGGAGAATGCCCGTTCGGCGCATCCTTGTCCGAGGACCTCATGTTCATTTTTCGAATGAAATCGCTTGCGGCGAAACTCATCGTCATCACCGGCATCGCCATCGCGCTTGTTCTCATCGTTTCGAATTTTTTCCTCATCGGTCAGACCCGGGATCGGGTCCAGATCCTGACGATGGATCAGGCCAACCTCGAGGCAAAATCGATCGCCAATGAAATCGCCGCCAATGTCGGCGAACTCGCCAGCGCCGCGCGCACCATGTCGGGCGTCGTCGGCCGCGGCCATGAAGGCAAGTCGCTCGATCGCAAGGGCATGATCAACGTGCTGAAGGCCAATCTCGAACAGAACGCCTTCGCCTTCGGCAGCTGGTTCTGCGAGCAGCTCGGCGCGCTGGATGGCAAGACCACCGAGATCGCCAACAATAATGACGAAGGCACGAACAAGAACGGCGCCTTCACGCCCTACTGGTCGAAGACCAAGGATGGCGGCATCCAGTATTCGACCTTCGACAATGACTATACCGCCGAATGGTGGAAGCTCGCCGCCGACAGCGGCAAGGGCGCGATCACGACGCCCTATATGGCCGAAGGAACGGATGTTCCGACGCTGCTGACCTCGATCGCCTATCCGGTCATGTCGGGTGGCAAGATGATCGGCGTCGCCGGCGTCGACATTTCGCTGAAGTCGCTCACCGACAAGCTGCAGGCGCTGCATCCTTTCGGCTCGGGCCGCGTCACGCTGCTGTCGCAGGCCGGCAACTGGATCGTCGCGCCGATCCCCGACCTGATGACCAAGGAATATAGCGGCGAAGGCGCCGACATCGTCAAGACGGCGCTGTCGAGCAAGCAGCCCGGCCTCGTCAGCAACCTCACCTATGACGGCCTCGCTCCCTTCGACCGCGTCGTCTATCCCTTCGCGGTTCCCGGCGTTAACGCCACCTGGGTCGTGCTCGTCGACGTCCCGCACACGGCGATCAACGCCCCGGTGAAGGACCAGACCTACATGATGATCGTCAATGGCCTGATCGTGCTCGGCGCGGTCATGCTGGCGCTCTATTTCGCCGTCCGCTCTTTCGTGCAGCGGCCGCTCGGCGGTCTCGTCGCCAGCGTCAAGGCGCTCAGCGACGGCCAATATGCCGAACCGGTCGCCGCCCAGGAGCGCAGCGACGAAATCGGCTCGGTCGCCAAGGCGCTCGAAGGTTTCCGCTTCAAGCTCGCCGACAGCCGGCGCCTTGAGGACGAGGCGGCCCGAGAGCGTCAGGCTGCGGAAGCCGAGCGCGGCCGCTCGGAATCGGAACGCCAGGAATCGTTATCGCTGCAGCGCCATATCGTTTCGATCGTCGGCGCCGGCCTTTCCGAGCTGTCGCAGGGCAATCTCGCTCACCGCATCACCGACGACTTCCCCGGCGAATACGGCAAGCTGAAACAGGATTTCAACGCCGCCCTGGCAAGCCTGGAAGAGACCATCAACACGATGAACCTCAGCGTCGCCAATATCGGCTCCGGCACCGGTGAGATCAGCAGCAGCGCTTCCGACCTCGCCAAGCGCACCGAACAGCAGGCGGCAAGCCTGGAAGAGACGGCGGCCGCGCTCAACGAGCTCACCGCGCAGGTCGATTCCAGCGCCGAGAATGCGCGCACGGCTGCCGACAACGTCAACCTCGCCTGCCAGGATGCGGAAAAATCCGGCGAAGTGGTGCAGAAGGCGATTGCCTCGATGCAAGGGATCGAACAGTCTTCGACGGAGGTTTCGCGGATCATCGGCGTCATCGACGAGATCGCCTTCCAGACCAACCTCCTGGCACTCAATGCCGGCGTCGAGGCCGCGCGTGCCGGAGAGGCCGGCAAGGGTTTTGCCGTCGTCGCCCAGGAGGTGCGCGAGCTCGCGCAACGGTCGGCCAATGCCGCCAAGGAAATCAAGACGCTGATCAACACCTCGGCCGTCCAGGTCAAGGAAGGCGTCGATCTCGTCGGGCGCGCCGGCGGCACGCTGCACAAGATCGCCGAACAGGTGATGGGCATCAACGACCTCATCCGGCAAATCTCGGCATCGGCCAGCGAACAGGCTGTCGGCCTGAAGGAAATCAACCAGGCCATGAACCAGATGGACCAGGTGACGCAGCAGAATGCGGCCATGGTGGAGGAAGCGACCGCCGCCAGCATGGTCCTCAATGACGAAGCGCAGACGCTGAAGACGCTCGCCACCCGCTTCAGCGTCTCGGGGGGTAACTCCGCCGCACTCGCCTCCGTCGCGCAAAGGATGCGTGCCCCTGTTGCCGCGGCCTCTTCGCATCGGGTGGCCGCGCCTGCGGTTCGCCACGCAGCCGCCCCGTCGCGCGGTTCGGCGGCCGTCGCCCAGGACAGCTGGGAAGAATTCTGATCGTTTCAGCCGCTCATCCTGAAAAAGGCGCCTGGGGAACCCGGCGCCTTTTCACATGTCAGCGAGCATCGATACGGCTTAGGCAGCGTTCGACGTCTGCTCTTCGTTGAGGAAGGCATAGATCGCCGAGGCGGAATCGGTTGCGCGGAGCTTGGCGACCAGATCGTGATCACGCAGGACGCGGGCGATACGCGACAGAGCCTTGAGATGGTCGGCGCCCGCGCCCTCCGGCGCCAGCAGCAGGAATACGAGATCGACAGGCTGGTCATCCAGCGCCTCGAAATCGACCGGCTGCTCCAGCCGGGCGAAGATGCCGACGATCGAATGGATGTTGACCAGCTTGCCGTGGGGAATGGCGATACCGTTGCCGACGCCGGTGGAGCCCAGGCGTTCGCGCTGCAGGATGACGTCGAAGATCTCCCGCTCGGAAAGCCCGGTGATCCTGGCGGCTCTTGCAGCCAATTCCTGAAGCAACTGTTTCTTGGAATTTACTCTGAGGGCGGGAATGATCGCATCCTGATGGAGCAAATCTGCCAATGCCATTTCTTTTTCCTTCTGTCGCCGGGATCAGATGATGCAAGGAGCGGCGGCAACACCGCCGCTCATCACCCTGATCTCAGCCTTTGATATTGGCTGAATCGATCCAGCCAATATTTCCGTCGTGCCGACGGTAAACGATGTTCAGATGTTCCTTGCCGGGGCTGCGGAACAGGAGAAGCGGCTCATCGGTCATGTCGAGCGCCATTACGGCGGTGGCGACCGACATGGTCTTCAGCTGCTTCGTGCTTTCAGCGACGATCGCCGGAGCGAAATCGTCGGCAATTTCATCTTCGTGATCAGGAACAGAATCCATGACCGTGTAGGCGACTTCTGCAAAACCATTCAGGTGGTTTCCGGCGTGATGGTCCTTCAGTTTGCGCTTGTAGCGGCGCAGGCGCTTTTCGATGCGCTCCGAAGCGGCGTCGAAAGCAAGCTGCGGATCGGTCGCCTCGCCGGCTGCATGCAGCACCACCCCGCTGTCGAGATGAAGCTTGCAGTCTGCGGAGAAACGAGAACTCGCTTTTTCCACGGTCACTTGGCCGGAATACCCCCCGTCGAAGTATTTCGTGATGGCCATACCAATTTGGTCCTCGATCTTTTGACGGAAGGATTCACCAATTTCCATATGTTTCCCGGATACACGCACACTCATGGAGTTTCCCTTCTTATGGTCGTTTGCGGGTATCAGTTTACGCCAAGCCTCAGGTTCATCCAAGCACTTCGCGCAATCTCAAGCAAGATCGGCTTAGGCCTGCGGGTCCTTGGTGCCTTGGGGATGATGGGGATAACTCCAGACGCCGTTCACGGCATCGATTGCGGCGCGCTTCTAGCCAGAGGTTACCAAAAAGTCAATAGGGTGGAAATTCCCCATAAACGATGCTCGATAAACGTGCATGGAAGGCGCGGTGAGGCAAGTCCATCGCAAATCGCCATCTGATCGGCTTTAAGCACTTCGCGCTTTCGTTGTGCCCGCCTTTGCGGGGACCGTCATGGCGGCCACACCGGACATGACGCAGACGAGGCCGATCCAGGCTGTCGGGCTGAGGCTTTCGCCGAGGAAGACCAGGCCGATCGCAACACCGATCGGAACTCTGAGATAGGCTTGCGAGGTGGTGCCAACCGAACCCAGCGTCTGGACGAGGCGGAAATAGATCACAAAAGCCAGCGCCGTCGAAAAGGCGGAGAGGCCAAGCAGCGCCAGCATCGATGCCGCCGACGGATCGAGTTCCCACGGCCGGTCGACGACGAGGCTGACGGGCAAGAGGATGACCGCGCCTGAGATCAACGAGCCGGCGGCCGGCACGGCGGGATCGAGCCCCTTGAAGTTTCTGCCGAATATCGCGGCACCTGCATAACAAATGGTCGCCAGGATGATGGCAAGCTGCGCCATCAGGTTTTCGCCGAGACCGCCGAGCGCTTCGATGCCGATGACCAGGCAGATGCCGGCGAGCCCGGCCATGACCCCGCAAAGTTTTCGCGACGTCACCTGCTCATGGCGGGTAATCAGCACGGTCAACAGGAAGGTGAAGATCGGCGTTGCCGAATTCAGGATCACCGCCAATCCGGCATCGACGGATTGTTCCGCCCAGGCGATCAGCGTGAAGGGGACGACGCTGTTCAGGCAGGCCTGAAGCAGGAACCGGCGCCATGTCGCGTGATCGCGCGGCAGGCGGACACGCCGGTAGCGGAGGACGGCCAGCAGAAGACCGCCGGCAATCAGCGTGCGTGCGGCGATCAACGTCACGGGCGGAATCGTCTCGACGCCGATCTTGATGAAGGTATAGGAGGAACCCCAGAGGGTCGCCAGCACCAGCAGCAGGACAAGCTCTCTGGCAAAGCTGGAATTTTGCGGCTGCATGGTCGGCATTCGATGTTGGTTCAAGACATCAGCGTAATAGTGGGGATTTGGAGATGGATGCTTCGATCAAGCTCGAAGTATGCCGCCTCAGAAGCCAGCGACCTTGGCGAGCGCCCGCTTCTCGCGGCGACGCTGGACCGAGGAGGCGATGTTCATCGCTTCCCGGTATTTGGCAACCGTGCGGCGGGCGAGATCGACGCCGCCCTTCTTCAGCATGTCGACGATATCGTCGTCGGAAAGCACCGCGTCCGGGCTCTCCTGCATGATCAGCGCGCGGATCTTGTGGCGGACGGCCTCGGCCGAATGGCTGTCGCCGCCCTCGACGGCGCTGATCGAGACGGTGAAGAAATATTTGAGTTCGAAGAGGCCGCGCGGCGTCAGCATATATTTGTTCGATGTGACGCGGCTGACGGTGGATTCATGCATCTTGATCGCCTCGGCGACCGTCTTCAGGTTCAGCGGCCGCAGGTGGTCGACGCCGTGCAGCAGGAAGGCGTCCTGCTGGCGAACGATTTCGCTTGCCACCTTCATGATGGTTTTTGCCCGCTGGTCGAGGCTGCGCGTCAGCCAATTGGCGCTCTGCAGGCAATCGGCGAGAAAGGCGTGATCCTCGCCGTTCTTTGTCACGCGGGAAAAATAGGACTGGTTGACCAGAACGCGCGGCAGCGTATCCGGATTGAGCTCGACCAGCCAGCCGCCCTCCGAGGAGGACCTGACGACCACATCCGGCATGATCGCTTCGGAAACACCCGCCTCGAAACCGCTGCCGGGCTTGGGATTGAGCTGGCGGATCTCGCCGAGCATGTCGAGAAGATCTTCCTCGTCGACGCCGCATATCCGCTTCAGCGTGGCGAAATCGCGCCGCGCCAGAAGTTCGAGGTTTTCGACCAGCGCCTGCATGGCGGGATCGTACCGGTCCTTCTGTCTGAGCTGGATCGCCAGGCATTCGGCAAGGCTGCGGGCGAAAACACCCGGCGGATCGAGTGTCTGCAGGGCGGCAAGCACGCGCTCGGCCTGCGTGACGCTGGTACCGAGCCTCTCGCCCGCCTCGACGATATCGGCGTGCAGGTAACCGGCGTCGTCGAGCTGGTCGACGAAATTCTGCGCGATCAGCCGGTCGGCCATGTCAGGCAGGACAAAGGGGATCTGCTGGCCGAGATGATCGCGCAGCGACACCTGGCCGGCGACGAAATCGTCGAGATCGTAATCGGCGCCCTCGCCGCTGCCCGGCATCGATTTCCACTGGCTGACGAGCTCCGGCGCATCGAGGCGCTGCGGGGCACCGTCATCGGGAAAGACATTGGTGTAGTTGGCGTCGAGTTCGTCGTTCAGCCGGCTGGTGCTGGCGCTGCCGCCATTGTCGTACCAGTCGCTGGAGAGCGCGTCGGTGCGGTTGTCGTAGCCGTCGTCGGAACCGGCATCCTCCGGCTGATGAGCATACTGCTCGTCTTCGCTTTCGCCGCGTTCGCCGCCCGCCTCGCCGTCATTCGACGGGAATTCGAGCAGCGGATTCTTCTCCACTTCCTGGGCAATGAACTGGTTGAGTTCAAAATGCGTCATCTGCAGCAACTGGATGGATTGCATCAGTTGCGGTGTCATCACCAGGGACTGGGTCTGGCGCAGGAAAAGATTGGCGGACAGTGCCATGACGGACGCGAAACTCCCCTCAATTCCTCCGGGAAACCGTGTCTGATCAAGGCCTCAGGCCACGGAAATCCAAGTTGGCCCAAAAATTGCTTTTTTATTCTATTTGGTCAAGCGGAACTATGCCAACAAGGTGAATTTCTGCGGCTGGAGGCTTTGCTGGTCAGATTGAAGCAATCTGTTGGCTCAAACGGAGTCGCATGGACGAGCGGCCGGGGCGTGTGAGCCGTTTTCGAACGACATCATACTCTCATTCCTGGATTTCGATCCAGATTCAGATTTCAAGCCGATCTGGCCTAAAATCATGCGGATCTGGCGTCAGAGGCTGAAATTGTCGCCGAGGTAAAGCCGGCGCACTTCCGGATTGTTGACGATGTCGTTGGCCCGGCCGTGGGTCAGCACCTCACCGGCATGGATGATATAGGCCCGGTCGATGAGGCCCAGCGTCTCACGCACATTGTGGTCGGTGATGAGAACGCCGATGCCGCGCGCCGTCAGGTGGTGAACGAGGTTCTGGATGTCGGCGACAGAGATCGGGTCGACGCCGGCGAAAGGTTCGTCGAGCAGCATGAAGGTCGGATCGGTCGCAAGCGCACGCGCGATTTCAAGGCGGCGGCGCTCACCCCCCGACAGGGCGACGGCGGCACTCTTGCGCAGCTTCTGGATATGGAATTCCTCCAGAAGCTCGTTCAGCTTCTGCTCGCGCTCGGCCTTGTCCTTCACATGCACTTCGAGGACGGCGCGGATATTCTCCTCCACCGTCAGGCCGCGGAAGATCGAGGCTTCCTGCGGCAGGTAACCGACGCCGAGGCGCGAGCGGCGATACATCGGCATGGTCGTGACATCGTTGCCGTCGATCTCGATCGTGCCTTCATCCACCGGCACTAGGCCGGTGATCATGTAAAAACAGGTGGTCTTGCCGGCGCCGTTCGGGCCGAGCAGGCCGACGGCCTCGCCGCGGCGCACCACCAGCGAGACGCCGTTGACGACGCGTCGCGTCGCATAGGTCTTCGTCAGACCGCGCGCGATCAGCGTTCCTTGATAGCGGCTCTTGTCGGCGGCACCCGCAGCTTGTGGCCCGGGCTTGCCGAACATGGTGGATAGCGATGATAATTTCACGTGGGAGGCCGGCTTCTCAGTTCTGCTTCTGCTGCGTACTCGGCTGCGACTTCGGATCGAGCTGAATCTGGACACGCCCGCCGCAGCTTTCAAGCTCCGCCTGGCCGGTTTGCATGTGAACCGTGAGTTTGCAGCCGGTAAAGACGTTCGGCCCGTCCGACAGAATGACCTTATTCCCCTCATCCGCGGTGAGGATGAAGGTCTGCGAGGCCATGTCGAAATTGCCGTCATCGGCAGTCGCCGTCTGCGTGCCCGAGGTCAGGAGGACCTTGTCGGTCACCAGGATCTTGTCGATATCAGCACTTCCCGATGCAAGCGAGCCCGACTGCTGCGGCTGGGCCGCAGGTTGCGCCCCGTCAGCGGCCGGCTTTGCCGCCTTGTCCTTGTAATAGACGGTCATCTTGCCGGACTGCATCGTCGTCGTGCCCTGGACGACCTTGACCTTGCCGGTGAAGAGCGCGGTGTGCTCCTGGTCGTGGATCTCCAGCTTGTCGCTTTCGATCTGGATCGGCTGGTCGTTGGAAAGCTTCATGCCCGACATCGTGGCCGCCTGCTGCGCGGGCGCGCCCGAAGCCGTCAGGATAAGGGCAAATGCGCCGGCAATGAATGCCATGCCAGTCTTGCAAGTGGATATGCGACAATCTTTTGTCATGGTGACCCGGCTGGTTAAGTGCCCTGTTTATGGATGGTGGATGGATCGACATTCATGCGAACATTCCCCTCGAATGTGATCACCCGCCCCTTATCGGTTATCTCCATCGTCCGCGCAACAATGGAGGCATTGTCCTTGGTGATGGTGACGGGATCGTCGCTCCGCATGTTTCCGCCCTTGATGTCGAGCCGGGCGGACTGGAACTGCGCATTGAGGCCACTGCTCAGCACGAGGGTGAAGGGGGCCGTCATATGCAGATTGTCGGTGGCGCGATTGTAATCGGCGGTCGAGGCGACGACGCGCGCGATCAGCCCGTCATTCATCGGCACGGCGGCCTTGATGGTCTCGAGCGTGATTAGATCGGGATTGCGGATATCCTGCAGCGCCCTTTCGGCCAACATCGAATAGTTGATGCCGTCTGAATTGCGTCCTGATATCGCCGGCTTCTCCATCACGACCTTGCCGTTTTCGATCTTGGCGCCTTCCATCTTGATGTTCTCGGGCAGATAGATGCTGATCAACGCCACCGCGGTGAGGCCTGCCGCGACGATGAGGGCGGCCACCGGCAGCAATATCTTCAGCCGGCGCACGCGGGCAGAATGGAACAACGCGTCGCCATAGGCGCTTCTGCCGGACCCTGTAAAGGCGGCATTTCCGTTGTTCTTCAGGGTGTCGAGCATAGGCCTCGTCCATGTGCGGTGATCGCCGCGCCTCTCTAACAAAGCCGGCCGCCAATCACAGTTCGTTTCGCATTATTACATTGGCTTGCCAATATGGAATTTTTTCTGCAACAAGCAACAAAACGGAAAAACATCAAAAAGTGGCATTCGTACGCGCCGCGGCCGCCCTATTTTACCGGACCTCTCGGCGGCATGCCGAAGCCGGGCCAGCGCTGGAGGTTTCTATGGACAGTTCGATCATCGCGGATCGCCGGCGGTTGCGCCGCAAGCTCGGCTTCTGGCGCCTCATTGCCGTTGCCCTCATCGTGGCGCTTGGTTTCGCCTTCTATCACTTCGCCGTCGGCGATGCCGGGACGCAGCACCCACATATTGCCCATGTGACGATATCGGGACTGATCGTCGACGACGACGAGCTTCTGGAGCGGCTGAAGAAGGTCGAGACCAGCGACCAGGTGAAGGCGGCGGTGATTTCGATCTCCTCGCCCGGCGGCACGACCTATGGCGGCGAAAAAATCTTCAACGCCATCCGGGCAATATCAGCCAAGAAGCCTGTGGTCTCCGACGTGCGCACGCTTGCCGCCTCCGCCGGCTACATGATCGCCACCGCCGGCGATACGATCATTGCCGGCGACAGCTCGATCACCGGCTCGATCGGCGTCATCTTCCAGTATCCGCAGATCCAGCCGCTGCTCGACAAGATCGGCGTCTCGCTGCAGGAGATCAAGTCCTCGCCGCTGAAGGCCGAGCCCTCGCCCTTCCATGAGGCGAGCGAGGAGGCCAAGGCGATGATCCGCAACATGGTGGTCGACAGCTATAACTGGTTCGTCGACCTGGTCGCCGACCGGCGCAAGCTGCCGCGCGACGAGGTGCTGAAACTCGCCGACGGCACGATCTATACCGGCCGCCAGGCGCTGAAGGTAAAACTCGTCGATACGATCGGCGGCGAGCCCGAAATCCGCGCCTATCTCAAATCGCGCGGCGTCGATGCCGACCTGCCGATGGTCGACTGGGACAAGAAGAGCAATACGCCCTTTCTGCTCGCTGGGGCTGTTTCGCGGTTGATTACGATCTTCGGTTATGATGATCTCGTGAAAGGCCAGGATATTAATGGAATCCTGCCCCCAAAGTTGCTTCTTGACGGGCTGCTTTCAGTTTGGCAGGTTGGCCGCGATTGATAAGAAATCAATAATTTAAGGGGGCGACTGTGATCAAGTCCGAATTGGTGCAGATAGTTGCGGCACGCAACCCGCATCTCTATCATCGCGATGTCGAGAATATCGTCAACGCGGTTCTCGACGAGATCACCGATGCACTGGCTGCGGGTAACCGAGTCGAATTGCGCGGCTTTGGGGCCTTTTCGGTCAAGAATCGCCCGTCCCGCTCCGGCCGCAACCCGCGGACCGGCGATACCGTGTTCGTCGAGGAGAAGTGGGTTCCCTTCTTCAAGACCGGCAAGGAGTTGCGCGAACGGCTCAACCCCGGCCAGGCCGACGAAGAGGATTGAGCAGCGGCAACCGCCTGCGGCGAAACCGCACTTGAATTCGAGAGCCGTTTTCCTATCCTGCCAAGCATCAAACGCGCCCTTTAAAAAAACCGGCGCAATATGCCGCATGGAGACCTCAAATGGCCAAGAAGATCGTCAACCTGCTGATTCTGCTGCCGCTCGGCGTCATCCTCATCGTCTTCTGCGTCGCCAACCGGCAGAGCGTCACGCTCGCCTTCAATCCGTTCCGGCCGGAGGACCAGGTGCTTGCGGTTTCCGCGCCCTTCTTCGTCTTCCTGTTCATCGCGCTGATATCAGGCATGCTGATCGGCTCGGCCGCGACCTGGTTCAGCCAGGGCAAACACCGCAGGCGCGCCCGCACCGAGGCCAAGGAAGCCATCCGCTGGCAGGGTGAGGCCGACCGCCACAAGAACCGCGCCGAAGAAATTGCCGGGCAGCTGCCGTCGCGGTAAAATCGGCCCGATTTCAACGGCTTTGGGTCGCCGTCAAACAGGAAAAAAGCTCAGTTCCTCATAGTCGCCTTCCGGCGAGGCGCCGTTGCCGGTCACCCGGAAACCGTGGGAGAGGTAGAACGCCTTCGCCCGCCGGTTCTTCACCAGGCATTTCAGCCGGTACCGGTGCTGCGGCCATTCCGGCAGCGCCTGCAGCAGGGCCGTGCCGGCGCCCTGCCCCTGGAATTCCGGTCTCAAGTAGAGCATGTGGATGAAATCGTCCTCCGGCCAGAGCGACAGGAAGCCGGCGACACTGCCATCCGCATGCTCGCAGACGAGGACCGTCTCGCCGTTGGTATGAGCGGCGAAATCCTCGCGATGGAACTTGCCGGGATCGACCCAGACGAATGTTTGGCGGCGCACGGAAAGATAGATCTCCGCAAGCATTTCCTGGTCTTCCGCCCGCGGCGGCCTGATGGTCCACGTCATGATGTCGATTTAAACAAACCCTGTGCCCGCGCCAAGCCTACCCCGCCGCCATCTTCGCGACGACCGCGGCGTTGAAATCCGAAAAGAACCCTTCGGCGAGCTTCTGCGAGGTCGAATCGAGCAGGCGGGCGCCGAACTGGGCAAGCCTTCCGCCGAGCTCGGCCCTCGCCCGATAGTGCAGGATGGTCTCGACGCCGCTTTGCTCGAGCACGACATCGGCGCTGCCCCTGGCGAAACCGGCAAGACCGCCCTTGCCTTCGGCCGACAGCGTATAGCTCCTCGGCGCATCGACATTGGAAAGCGTCAGCAAGCCGTGGAAGGTGGCCGACAGCAGGCTGAACTTGACCTTGATCGTCGCCTCGAAGACATCAGGCGACAGCCGCTCGATGCCCTGGCAGCCTGGAATGCAGCCGCGCATGATCTCGGGATCGTTGAGCGCTGCCCAGACGACGTCCCGCGGTGCGGCGATGCGTTCTTCGCCGGTGAAATCCATTCGGCAGCCCCATCTTCGATTCGCTCAACTTATCCAGCGGGAAAGCGCTTTGCCAAGGCGGAGGGGAATGTTATCTGCGTGACCATACCGAGCGAGGAATTGGCCGATGAACGAACTGAAGCCCTGGAGCGTGACGGCAAGCCGCATCACCTATGAGGACCGCTGGATCCGGGTGCGGAGCGACGATTGTGTCACCGCCGACGGAATCGTCATCGCGCCATTCCATGTGCTCGATTATCCCGACTGGATCAACGTCATCCCTGTTATGCCCGACGGGCGGGTGCTGCTGACGCGGGAATACCGGCACGGCCGCGGCGAGATCGTGCTCGGCCTCGTCGCCGGCGGCGTCGAACCAGACGATGGCAAGACTGGCCACGGCGAGACCGGCGACGCGGCGTTGGCGGCGGCACAGCGCGAACTGCGGGAAGAGACCGGCTATGAAGCCTCGACCTTCGTCAAGCTGCTCACCTCCTATCCGAATGCGGCCAGCCACAGCAACGCGGTGACGAGCTGGCTGGCGCTCGGTCTGAACCGGGCCGGCGAACCGCGTTTCGACCCTGGCGAGAAGGTCGAGCTGCTGTTTGCCGATCTTGCCGCCATCCTCAGCGACCTGCAATCCGGCGCCGTCATCATGCAGTCGATGCATGTCGCTGCACTTTATGCGGCGGAAAGCTGGCTTCGAAGAGAGGCGTCCGAGGGCTTGAAATAGGCGCTGTGCCCGCAGAACCCGCCCTCTCGCGGGGGCCGGCCAGCGCGCAGTTGATCCGGCACGGTCTTCTGGGCTACTGCATAGCCTATAAGACACCCCGACAGAGACGCGGAAGAGCACGTTGAAACAAAGAGAACGCCGGCCGGGCCAGAAGAAGACATCCGGTCCCTCCGGTGAAAGCCGCAGGGACGATCGGGCCGGCCGGCCGGCAAAGCCGGTCGCGCGGCCACCGGCGACCCGCGAGACTGTGCGCGAGGCTGCCGCGCAGGCTGCCGTCATGCGCCCCCTGATGACGCGCAGCGGCGAGCGTCCGGCTGAGCGCGTGCCTGTCATCCTCGAATCGCTCGGCGCCGGCGATTTTCACCTGATCGACAGCGGAAATGGCGAAAAGCTGGAGCAATACGGCCCTTACCGCATCATCCGTCCCGAGGCCCAAGCGCTGTGGCGGCCATCGTTGCCGGCCCATGTCTGGGAAAAGGTCGATGCCGTCTTCACCGGCGATACCGACGAGGAAGGCACCGGCCGCTGGCGCTTCCCGAAAGAAGCGCTCGGCGAGACCTGGCCGCTCAATCTGCTCGGCGTCGATTTTCTCGGCCGCTTCACCTCTTTCCGTCATGTCGGCGTCTTCCCCGAGCAGATCGTGCACTGGAGCTGGATGAAGGAGCAGGTCGAAAAGGCCGGCCGGCCGCTGAAGGTGCTGAATCTCTTCGGTTATACCGGCGTCGCCTCGCTGGTTGCCGCCGCCGCCGGCGCCGAGGTCACCCATGTCGACGCCTCGAAGAAGGCGATCGGCTGGGCGCGCGAAAACCAGGCACTCGGGCGGATGGAGAAGCTGCCGATCCGCTGGATCTGCGAGGATGCGATGAAATTCATCCTGCGCGAGGAACGCCGCGGCAGCCAATACGACATCATCCTCACCGATCCGCCGAAATTCGGCCGCGGCCCCAATGGCGAGGTCTGGCATCTGTTCGAGCATCTGCCATTGATGCTCGACATCTGCCGCGAGATCCTGTCGCCGAAGGCGGTGGGCCTGGTGCTGACGGCCTATTCGATCCGCGCCAGCTTCTATTCGATCCACGAGCTGATGCGCGAGACGATGCGCGGCGCCGGCGGCGTGGTCGAATCCGGCGAGCTGGTGATTCGCGAAGCCGGCACTGACGGCAAGACTGAGGGCCGCGCCCTTTCCACTTCCCTCTTTTCCCGCTGGGTGCCGAAATGAGCAAGGACTTCCACGATCAGGGACCGCGCAGGGTCGGACAGGTGAAGGAAGTCACCTCGCTCGCCAATCCGATCATCAAGGACATCAAGGCGCTGACGAACAAGAAGTCGCGCGAGGAAAGCGGTACTTTCCTCGCCGAAGGACTGAAGCTCGTCATCGATGCGATCGAACTCGGCTGGACGATCCGCACGCTGGTCTATGCCAAGGCCGCCAAGGGCAAGCCGCTGGTCGAGCAGATGGCGGCCAGGACCGTCGCCTCGGGCGGGCTGGTGCTCGAAGTCAGCGAAAAGGTGATCGCCTCGATCACCCGCCGCGACAATCCGCAGATGGTCGTCGGCATTTTCGAGCAGCGCTGGAAGCCGCTGCGGGATATTCGGCCAAGGGATGGCGAGACCTGGGTGGCGCTCGACCGGGTGCGCGACCCCGGCAACCTCGGCACGATCATCCGGACAGCGGATGCGGCCGGCGCTTCCGGCATCATTCTGCTGGGAGAAACGACCGATCCCTTCTCGCTCGAAACGGTGCGGGCCACCATGGGCTCGGTCTTTGCCGTTCCGGTGGCGCGGGCGACCCCCGAGGAATTCATCGCCTGGCGGAAATCGGCCGGCGTTTCCATCGTCGCGACGCATCTGGCCGGCGCGGTCGATTACCGCACGATCGACTACCGGAAAAAGCCCGTCGTGCTCCTGATGGGCAATGAACAATCCGGCCTGCCGGACCAGCTGGCGAGGGAAGCCGATGCGCTTGCCCGCATTCCGCAGCAGGGCCGCGCCGATTCCCTGAACCTCGCCGTCGCCACAGCCGTCATGCTTTTCGAGGCGCGCCGCCATCTCCTCTCACTTGCCGAGGGCAAATGACCGAACAGACGCTTGCACGCCCCGCGCTGTTTTCGCGCCCGGCGCCGATTCTTTTCTTCATCGTCGTCGCCGTTCTTATCGACCAGATCGTCAAGATCGCCGTCGATCACACCCTGCCGCTGCAGGAGGTCGTGCCGGTCGTTCCGATGCTGGCGCTCTACCGCACCTACAATCTCGGCGTCGCCTTTTCGATGCTGTCGGGCATGGACGGCTGGTTCATCGTCGGCATGCGGCTCGTCATCGTCGCCTTCGTTATCTGGCTGTGGTATCGCACGGCGAAGGACCGCTGGCTCGCCCATCTCGGTTATGCGCTGATCATCGCCGGGGCGATCGGCAATCTCGTCGACCGCTTCGCCTATGGGCATGTGATCGATTACATTCTTTTTTACACCGAAAGCTGGTCCTTCGCGGTGTTCAATCTCGCCGACAGTTTCATCACCATCGGCGCCGGTTGTGTCATTCTCGATGAGTTGCTGCTGCCGAAAAAGACCGGCCGCTAAAATCTTATCGAATTCCTGAAGGCATTCGGAAGAGGCCTCATGTTATCCAGGTACCATGCACAACCTGGGACAGTTGCACGAAAGATTGTCCGCCGCCTTCGGTGGACCCGCCGCCAAGCCGCATGAAGAGCGGATCGGGGCCATCTTTTCACGACCGAAGGCATCGGCACCCCGGGGAACCGAAGACCGCCAGAACGGGCCTGCCGCGACGCGGCGCCTGCTGTTCTACTGGCTGGGCGGCGCCGGCCTGCTTGCCGCAACGATCCTGATGCTGCTTGCCCATGCCGGCGATCCGCTGCTGCTTTCGGGCGGTCTCGTCGTTCTTGGCCTTGCCGTCATCGCCAGTTACGCCCTGCTGATGGTACGGTCGCGCAGGGCCGGGCAGCGCAACGGCAAATCCACGGATTGGAACGATGGCGCAAAGCTGTTTGCCGACGTGCACGACGTGCTCGGCGACATCACCCTCGGCCGCACCATGGACCGGCGCATCATCTCCGCCAACGACACGTTTCGCCGCCTGACCGGGCGGCTGCGTCCGGAAGGCAAAACCTGCGAGGAGATCGGGCTTGCCTTCCGCCCCGGCCCGATCCCGCACTGCTACGACGTCGAGATCTCGACGCCGGAGGGCCAACGCATCTTCCTGTGGCGCGACGTCGTCACCCGTGACCCGGCAAACGGTCGCCTGCTGCTGCAGAGCGTTGCCCGCGACGTCACCGATGAGCGGCTGATCGCACAGGGCCGCGAGGAGGCCCGGCAGAAGGCCGAATATAACAGCGCCGCCAAATCCAGGCTGCTTGCCACCGTCAGCCACGAGGTGCGCACCCCGCTTTCCGGCATTCTCGGCATGACGCATCTGATCGCCGAGACGCGGCTGACGCAGGAGCAGCAGGACTATCTGGCGAACATCCGCCAGTCTGGCCACGCGCTGACCCAGCTGGTCGAGGACCTGCTCGATTTCTCCACCATCGAAGTCGGCCGCTTCGCGCTGCACCCGCGCTCGGAATCGCTGCGCAAGCTTCTGGAAAGCGTCGTCGAGATGCTCGCCCACCGGGCGCATGAAAAGGGTATCGAGATCGGCGCCACCGTATCGTCCGACGTGCCGGAGAATATGAGCTTCGATCCGGCGCGGCTGCGCCAGGTTCTCTTCAACGTCATCGGCAATGCCGTGAAATTCACCCAGGTCGGCGGCGTTTTCATCCGCGTGTCGCTCGACGCCGGCGATCTGCTGATCACCGTGACCGACAGCGGTCCCGGCATGACGGCCGAGGAACAGGCGCGCGTCTTCGGCGAATTCGAGCAGGGCGGGACCTTTGCCGACAAGAGCAACGGCACCGGGCTCGGCCTTGCCATCTCCGCTCGCATCATGCGCGAATTCAACGGCGCGCTGACGGTTGCCAGCGAAAAGGGCAGAGGCAGCGAATTCACCATCCGCTTCCCCGTCGACATCGGCAGCGAGCGCCCCGACCGGCGAAACACGCTGCTTGCCGGCAACAGCGTCGTGCTGCTGGCGCCGGCAGGTGCGGCCCGCACCGCCATTGCCGAGACGATCAGCACACTCGGCGGCTTCTGCCATCTCGTCGGCGACGGCGAAACGGCGCGGGCAACGCTGCTCGGCTTGGCAAAGAGCGGAAAGCGGCCGACGGATATCATCATCGACCACCGGATGTCGGCGGAATTTTCCGCCCATCTTGCCGACCGCGCCGACATCGCCGCTCTTGGCCTGCGCAAGGTCCTGCTCGTCAATCCGGAAGAGCGCAGCGCCCATCCGCTCGACCTCTTCGACGCCTGGCTGATCCGGCCGCTGCGCGAGCAGTCGCTGATCGACGTGCTGCGCGGGCGCATGCGCGGCATGGAGAAACGCGACGCGCTGAACGACAACCAGCCGGGCTTCGGCCTTTCGGTGACGGAGACGCTGGTTGCCGCGAGCGGGCTCAGCATCCTGCTCGGCGAGGATGATCCGATCAATGCCATGCTGGTGCGCGTCGTCCTGGAAAAGGGCGGGCACAAGGTGCGCCATGTCGAGGATTTCGAGTCGCTGCTCGACTATGCGCTCTGCGAAGCGAATGCCCGGCCCGACATCATCATCAGCGACCTGTCGATGCCGGGCGGGAACGGCATCGACATGCTGGGGCGCCTGCGCGGCCATGAAAGACGGCTCGATCTTGCTCCGGTGCCGGTGATCGTTCTCACCGCCGACAAGAGCGACGAATCACGCCGGCAGGTCTTGCTCAACGGCGCCAACCGCGTCATGGTTAAGCCGGTCGACCCGGTGCGGCTGCTGACCGAAGTTCAGGCTGTCGCCGCACTTTCCGCCCGCCGTGCTGAGGCGCGGTAAGGCGCGTCGAAACCGGTACGCTCCTTGCGTTTGGGAAATTCAAAATGTCACTTTCCTGTCGTATAGAAGTGTTTTATGGCGTCGATAAGCCGGCAACGGGAGAATCGCCATGTCCGCCATCGACATCCTGAATCGTGACACCACGGCGGAGGCTGCGCGGCCTTCGACGGCTGTTGCACAGAAGGACGGCGACATTCTCGGCCGCATCGGCAATCTGGAGACTCGCCTGGCCCGCACGGCACGCGAGATCGATGCCGCCCAGGCTGTGCGCTACCGCGTCTTCGTCGACGAAATGAAGGCGCAACTGCCGCTGGAGGCCATGCGCCGCCAGCGCGACGTCGACGCCTATGACGCTTTCTGCGACCATCTTCTCGTTCTCGACCGTGCAATCGAGGGCGATCCGGAAGACCAGATCGTCGGCACCTACCGGCTGTTGCGCCAGGATGTCGCCATCGCCAATGGCGGTTTTTACTCGGCTTCCGAATTCGAGATCGAGGGCCTCATTGCCAAACATCCGGATAAGCGCTTCATGGAACTCGGCCGTTCCTGCGTGCTGCCGGAATACCGCACCAAGCGAACCGTCGAACTTCTGTGGCAGGGCAACTGGGCCTATGCGCTGAAGCACGGCGTGAGCGCCATGTTCGGCTGCGCTTCCTTCCCCGGCGTCTATCTGGAAAGCCATGCGTTGGCACTGTCCTTCCTCTACCACAATGTGCTGGCGAAGAACGAATGGGCCGTCGGCGCCCTACCGGACCTCGCCCGCAACATGGACCTGATGCCGGTCGAAGCCATCAACCCGAAGCGGGCGCTGATGTCCCTGCCGCCGCTGATCAAGGGCTATCTGCGCCTCGGCGCCATGGTCGGCTCCAGCGCGGTCATCGACCATGCCTTCAACACGACCGACGTGCTGATCGTGCTGCCGATCGCCAGCATTTCCGACCGCTACCTGAATTATTACGGCGCCGACGCCGGCCGCTTCGCGAGCTAACTTGGTCTACTTCGAGTGACGATCGTCCGTCACAGATCGGCTCGCCTTCTGGTGTCCGACGGGTTCTCTCCGTAGGCCGCCCGATAGGTTGCCGCAAAGCGGCCAAAGTGAAAGAATCCCCACTTCAAGCAGATGTCCCGCAATGGCTGCCGGTTTGAAGGATCGCGCAGATCCTCTCGCACCGCCTGCAAGCGGATCGTCCTGAGGTAGGCGGCCGGTGTGGTTCCCTTGAAGGTACGAAAACCGCTTTCAAGCGCGCGAATGGAAATGCCGGCCGCCTCCGCGACGCTCTGCATCGTCAACGGCTGTGCGATGTTCGCATGCATGAATTCAACTGCCCGACGGACATGCCGGGGTGCGATCAGGTGGATTTTCCTGTCGAGAAGGTGCGAGAGCCGATGAGGAACCAAGCGCACCAGCAGATCGGCAAACCCCTGGGTCAGGTTCAACATGGCGATTGGCGAGTGAAGGAGCGGCCCGTTGTTGCTCATGCCGATGATGATCGTTTGGGCGAGGCTGCCGATCAACTGTCCGGCTGCGGTGGAAAGATCGACGAGCGGCGCCAGGTCCATTGGCCCGGTCAGGGGTGTCTCCAGTATGGAGGCGACGGTTTGAGCGATGATCGTCCAGTTCAGGCTCAGTGTATCCGACCGGTGAGGCGCTGCCCGTACGGAAACCCGTTCCGGCTCGAGATTGTTCATCAACAAGAGCCGCCCAGGTGTCCCTTGGATCACGTTCCGACCCAGCGTTACATCGAGAGCGCCCCTCCGCGGCATGATGATTGCCAGAGTTTCCGGTGTTCCATGGGCCGTTCTCGCACCCCAGCCGCCGGAATCCTGGTTGCTGACCAACGACAATCTTTCATCACCCCAGAAGCCAACCTTCCAGTCGAGCGGTTTTTCCCGACCATTGCGCCATGCATCGAACGAACCGAACCCCCTGGTCAGAGCCTCGACCATATCGTCGAAGGTTGCCCCCTGAAATCGGGCGATGAAATTGGCGGATGCGTTTTCTGGCATGGGACACCAACCGGCTGATATCAAACAACTGAGCTGCAAAACCGCATCGATTGCCCGCGGTCTTTCAATATCGCTGTGGGCAAATTATGCCGCCCCCTACAGGTCTATTGTATCAAAAGTATGACTTATCGGAAGAGCAGCCTTCATCACAGATGCCACGAAAACTTGTGCCCGGCCGACGGGCAGTCGGCCGGGCACGGAATGCCGTCTCATATGTCGCAAGAGGCGCGTTTACGAACCCGCCCCATAGGCAGCGATCGCCGCCATGTTGACGATGTCGGAATCCTTGGCGCCCATCGCGGTGATCTGCACCGGCTTGTCGACGCCGACGAGGATCGGGCCGATCACCGTGGAGCCGCCAAGTTCCTGCAGCATCTTGGTCGAGATCGAGGCCGAGTGGAAAGCCGGCATGACGAGCACGTTGGCCGGGCCGGACAGGCGGCAGAAAGGATATTGCTCCATCACCTTGCGGTTCAGAGCGACGTCGGCCGCCATCTCGCCGTCATATTCGAAATCGACGCGACGCTTGTCGAGGATCTTCACCGCCTCGCGCACCCGCTCGGAGCGTTCGCCCGAGGGATGGCCGAAGGTGGAATAGGCAAGCAGGGCGACGCGTGGCGAATAACCCATGCGCCGCGCCAGGCCCGCGGCCTCCTCGGCAATATCGGCAAGCTGCTCGGCCGTCGGCATGTCGTGCACCGCCGTATCGGCCACGAAGACCGTACGGCCGCGGCAGAGCGCCAGCGACACGCCGATGATGCGGTGGCCGGGCTTCTCGTCGATGCAGCGGCGCACATCCTCGAGCGCCGTCGAATAATTGCGGGTGATGCCCGTCACCATGCCGTCGGCGTCGCCGAGCGCCACCATGGTGGCGGCGAAGTGGTTGCGGTCGTTGTGGATCAGCCGCTGGGCATCGCGATAGAGATAACCGTGCCGCTGCAGCCTCGCATAGAGATAATCGACATAGGCCTCAATGCGGGTGGAGATACGGGCATTGACGATCTCGAGGCCGGGCCGGTTGAGATCGATGCCGGCGCGTTCCGCCGTCGCCCGGATCAGGTCCTCGCGGCCGAGCAGGATGGCGGTGCCGAGCTGCTGGTTGGCATAGGAAAGGGCTGCGCGCAGGACCTGTTCTTCCTCGGCCTCGGCAAAGACGATCCGCTTCGGGCGGCGGCGGACACGCTCGTAGAGGCTGGCGAGCGTCGAGGCGATCGGATCGCGGCGTGCCGACAGCTCGCGGGCATAACCCGCCATGTCGGTGATGACCTTGCGGGCGACGCCGCTTTCGATCGCAGCCTGCGCGACTGCCACCGGGATCGCCGAGATCAGGCGGGGATCGAAGGGAACGGGAATGATGTATTGCGACCCGAAACGCGGCCGGTTGCCCTGATAGGCGGCGACAACGTCATCGGGCACGTCCTCGCGGGCCAGGTTTGCCAGCGCATTGACAGCGGCGATCTTCATCGCATCGTTGATTGTCGAGGCACGGACATCGAGAGCGCCGCGGAAGATATAGGGAAAGCCGAGGACGTTGTTGACCTGGTTCGGATAGTCCGAACGGCCGGTCGCCATGATGGCGTCGTCGCGGATGCGGGCGACCTCTTCCGGCGTGATCTCGGGATCGGGATTGGCCATGGCGAAGATGATCGGCCGCTCGGCCATCGAGCGGATCATCTCGGCCGAAAACGCACCTTTCTGCGACAGGCCGAAAACGACGTCCGCGCCCTGCATCGCCTCTTCCAGCGTGCGTGCGTCGGTCTTTGCCGCATGCGCCGATTTCCACTGGTTCATACCCTCGGTGCGGCCCTGGTAGATGACGCCCTTGGTGTCGCAGAGGATGACATTGTCAGGGGCAAACCCCATCGCCTTGATGAGTTCGACGCAGGCGATCGCCGCAGCACCGGCACCATTGCAGACGAGCTTGGTCGTCTTCAGGTCGCGGCCGGTCAGCTCCAGCGCGTTGATCAGGCCGGCAGCGGCGATGATGGCCGTTCCATGCTGGTCGTCATGGAAGACGGGAATGTCCATCAGCTCGCGCAGCCGGCTTTCGATGACGAAACAATCCGGTGCCTTGATATCCTCGAGGTTGATGCCGCCGAAGGATGGACCGAGAAAGCGCACGCAGTTGATGAACTCGTCGACATTTTCCGTATCGATCTCGAGGTCGATGGAATCGACATCGGCGAAGCGCTTGAAGAGCACCGCCTTGCCTTCCATGACAGGCTTGGAAGCCAGCGCGCCGAGATTGCCGAGACCGAGGATCGCCGTGCCGTTGGATATGACGGCGACCATATTGCCGCGCGCCGTGTAGTCATAGGCCGTCTGCGGATCGGCGGCGATCGCCTTCACCGGCACGGCAACACCCGGCGAATAGGCCAGCGAGAGATCGCGTTGCGTCGCCATCGGCTTGGTCGGGTTGATCTCCAGCTTGCCGGGCCGGCCCATGGCGTGAAATTCGAGCGCCTCCTGGTCGGTAACAGAGGTCACCGGCCGGTCCTTCTTATCGATATCGGGCATAAATCCTCCAACGTCCTGTGGGCGACGCTTTGCTCTTCCTCAAATGCTGTTGTCATCTATAGCGGCGGGCGGATAGGGTTGGCACCTGTTTTTTTGGGAAAAACTCCACCTCCGTGAACGCACGAATAGACACAGGGAATGAAGCCTTTTCGGCTGCCGAGCTCGCCACGGCGGAAAGCCGTGCCTCCGCGACGCCGATGATGGAGCAATATATCGAGATCAAGGCGAACAATCCGGGTTCGCTGCTCTTCTACCGCATGGGCGATTTCTACGAGCTGTTCTTCGAGGACGCGCTGGAAGCGTCGCGCGCGCTCGGCATCACGCTGACGAAGCGCGGCCAGCACATGGGCCAGGATATCCCGATGTGCGGCGTTCCGGTGCATGCGGCCGACGATTATCTGCAAAAGCTGATCTCGCTCGGCTTCCGCGTCGCCGTCTGCGAGCAGATCGAGGATCCGGCCGAAGCGAAAAAACGCGGCGCGAAATCCGTCGTCAAGCGCGACGTCATCCGCCTCGTCACCCCCGGCACGATCACCGAGGAAAAGCTGCTTTCGCCCTCGGAGTCCAACTATCTGATGGCGCTGACCCGCATTCGCGGCGGGGCCGAGCCGTTGCTGGCGCTTGCCTGGATCGATATTTCCACGGGCGTCTTCCGGCTTGCCGAAACCGAAGCCTCGCGGCTGCTGGCCGATATCCTGCGCATCGATCCGCGCGAACTCATCCTGCCCGACACGATCTTCCACGATCCCGAGCTCAAGCCGGTCTTCGACGTGCTCGGCCGGACAGCCGTACCGCAGCCTTCCGTGCTCTTCGACAGCGCCAGCGCCGAGGGCCGGATTGCCCGTTATTTCGGCGTCGCGACGCTCGACGGCTTCGGCACCTTCTCGCGCGCCGAACTCGCGGCAGCGGCGGCGGCCGTCGCCTATGTCGAGAAGACGCAGATCGCCGAGCGCCCGCCGCTTGGAAAACCGGAGCGGGAAAGTGCGGCTTCGACGCTGTTCATCGACCCCGCCACCCGCGCCAATCTGGAACTTGCCCGCACGCTTTCGGGCGATCGCAACGGTTCGCTCTTGAAAGCGACCGACCGCACCGTCACCGGCGGCGGCGCCAGGCTTCTCGCCGAGCGGCTGATGTCGCCGCTGACCGACCCTGCCCGTATCAATGCGCGGCTCGATTCGATCGGTTTCCTGATCGACGAACCCCTGCTCTGCGGCAACCTGCGCGACACGCTGAAACATGTGCCCGACATGCCGCGTGCGCTGTCACGCCTCGCACTCGACCGCGGCGGCCCGCGCGATCTCTGGGCGATCCGCCAGGGCCTGGAAGCGGCGGCGGGACTTGCAGGCCTGCTCGACAAGGCGATGCTGCCCGAAGAGCTCGGCCAGGCATTGTCCGGGCTGCAGGCGTTTCCCGCAGCCTTGGAAAAGCTGCTTGCCGAAACGCTTGCCGACGAATTGCCGCTGTTGAAACGCGACGGCGGTTTTCTGCGCGACGGCGCCAGCGCCGAACTCGACGAGGTCCGGGCGCTGCGCGACCAGTCGCGCCGGGTCATCGCCGGCCTGCAACTGCAATATGCCGAGGAAACCGGCATCCGGTCGCTGAAGATCAAGCACAACAATATCCTCGGCTATTTCATCGAGGTCACCGCCGGCAATGCCTCGCCGATGACCGATACGGCGGAGGCCAAGGCGCGCTTCATCCACCGCCAGACGATGGCGAGCGCGATGCGCTTCACCACCACTGAACTTGCCGATCTGGAAAGCCGCATCGCCAACGCCGCCGACCGGGCGCTTTCGATCGAACTCGCAGCCTTCGACAGGATGACGGCGGCCGTGGTTGCGGAAGCCGAGGCGATCAAATCGGGCGCGAAGGCGCTTGCCGTCATCGACGTCGCCGCGGGCCTGGCGCTTCTCGCCGAAGAGCAGGCCTATTGCCGCCCGCAGGTCGACGGCTCGAAGATGTTTGCCATCGAGGGCGGGCGCCATCCGGTCGTCGAGCAGGCGCTGCGGCGGCAGGCCGGCGGCCCCTTCGTCGCCAATCATTGCGATCTGTCGCCGAAGACCGGCGACCGGGACGGGGCGATCTGGCTCTTGACCGGCCCGAACATGGGCGGCAAGTCGACCTTTCTGCGCCAGAACGCGCTGATCGCTATCCTGGCGCAGATGGGCTCCTTCGTGCCGGCGACATCAGCCCATATCGGCATCGTCGACCGGCTTTTCTCCCGTGTCGGCGCCTCCGACGATCTGGCGCGCGGGCGCTCCACCTTCATGGTCGAGATGGTGGAAACGGCTGCGATCCTCAACCAGGCGAGCGACCGTTCGCTCGTCATCCTCGACGAGATCGGCCGCGGCACCGCCACCTTTGACGGCCTGTCGATCGCCTGGGCGGCCGTCGAACACCTGCATGAGGCCAATCGCTGCCGCGGCCTCTTCGCCACGCATTTCCATGAGCTGACCGTGCTTTCGGAAAAGCTTGGCCGGCTGTCGAACGCCACGATGCGCGTCAAGGAATGGGACGGCGACGTCATCTTCCTGCACGAGGTCGGGCCGGGGGCGGCGGATCGCTCCTACGGCATCCAGGTCGCGCGCCTTGCCGGGCTGCCGGCCTCGGTCGTGGCGCGGGCCCGCGACGTGCTTACCCGTCTGGAAGATGCCGACCGCAAAAACCCGGCGAGCCAGCTGATCGACGACCTGCCGCTCTTCCAGGTGGCGGTGCGCCGCGAGGACACGGCCCGCGGCCCGTCCAAGGTCGAGGAGGCGCTGAAGGCGATGAGCCTTGACGATATGACGCCGCGCGAGGCAATGGACGCACTTTACGACCTCAAGAAGAAACTGAAATAGGAGCGGCGCGCCATGTTCATGGAAAAACTGGTTCGCGAAACCGAGCGCCTCTCGCTCATCTGCTCCATGCTCGACACGATGCGGCGCGCCGATAAGGACCGCAATGCGCGTGGCTGGACCTCACCGATCGGCATGCTGAAAATCACCCGCTGCTGCGCCGTGATCTGCGAGCTCGGCTCCGCGATCGCCAAGGCGGGTTATCGCGAATGCGACAGGCAGACGATCGAGGAGATCATGGGCGAGACACGCCAGGTGCTGCATTTGCTGAATGCGCGGGCCGCCAGCTGAAGTTTTCGCAAAAAGCCCGCGCCTTGCGTCAAAGCGTCCTCGCCTCTTGCCGTGAACCAACACCATTTCGCCAAATTTAAAGGTTCTTGCAGTATGAAAGCCCGTGTCAATCGCCGGGCAAAGGGGCTATAGCGCATGCAGACGAAACAAGCGGCAGGCCGTGAACCGGCAGTCCGGCATGAACAGGAAACCGCCCCGGCGACAGCGATGCGCGACCTCGATTTCTCCAATATCCTCGATGTCGAATTGCTGCAGAAGCAGTGCGACGCCGTTGCCGAGGCCAACAGCAACCGGCCCGACCTCCTGCGCGCCGATCTTCTGGCGGTGCTGAAAAAGGCGAGCGCGGAAGGCCGGCAGAAGGCGCGCGCCGCCCTCTTGGCCGACGGCGGCGGGCTCAATTGCGCCTACCGGATTTCCTGGCTGCAGGACCAGATCATCACCGTCCTCTACAATTTTGCCACCGCCCATATCTTTCCGCGGCAGAAGGACAAATTCGCGGTCACCGCCGTTGGCGGCTATGGCCGCGACACGCTGGCGCCGGGTTCGGATATCGACCTGCTCTTCCTCTTCCTGCCGAGACCGGCCGAAGAGACGCACAAGGCGGTCGAGTTCATGCTCTATGTGCTCTGGGATATGGGCTTCAAGGTCGGCCACGCCACCCGCACGGTGGAGGAATGCATCGCGCTTTCCAAATCCGACATGACGATCCGCACCGCCATCCTCGAGATGCGCTACATCTGCGGCCTGCAGCGGCTGGAAACCGAGCTCGAGACCCGCTTCGACAAGGAGATCGTCACCGGCACCGGCCCGGAATTCATCGCCGCCAAGCTTGCCGAGCGCGACGAGCGCCACCGCAAGGCCGGCGACACACGTTATCTCGTCGAACCGAATGTCAAGGAAGGAAAGGGCGGGCTTCGCGACCTGCACACGCTGTTCTGGATCTCGAAATATTATTATCACGTGCGCGACCAGGCGGAGCTGGTCAAGCTCGGCGTGCTGTCCAAACACGAATACCGTCTGCTCGAGAAAGCCGACGATTTTCTCTGGGCGGTGCGTTGCCATATGCACTTCCTGACCGGCAAGGCCGAGGAACGCCTGTCCTTCGACATCCAGCGCGAGATCGCCGAAGCCTTCGGCTACCACACCCGCCCGGGCCTTTCGGCCGTCGAGCGCTTCATGAAGCACTATTTCCTGGTCGCCAAGGATGTCGGCGATCTCACGCGCATCCTCTGCGCCGCGCTCGAAGACCAGCAGGCGAAGACGATTCCCGGCCTGACCGGCGTCATCAGCCGCTTCACCCATCGCAACCGCAAGATCGCCGGCAGCGTCGAATTCGTCGAAGACCGCGGCCGCATTACGCTCGCCGATCCGGAAGTCTTCAAGCGCGATCCGGTCAACATCATCCGGCTCTTCCACGTCGCCGACATCAACGGGCTGGAATTCCATCCGGACGCGCTGAAACGCGTCACCCGGTCGCTTGCCCTGATCGACAACAGCCTGCGGGAAAACGACGAGGCGAACCGCCTGTTCATGTCGATCCTGACGTCGAAGCGCGATCCGGCCCTCATCCTGCGCCGCATGAACGAGGCCGGCGTGCTCGGCCGCTTCATCCCCGAATTCGGCAAGATCGTCGCGATGATGCAGTTCAACATGTATCACCACTATACGGTCGACGAACATCTGATCCGCACCGTCGACATTCTCTCCGAGATCGACAAGGGGCGCGCCGAGGAGCTGCATCCGCTTGCCAACAAGCTGATCTCGGGCATCGAGGACCGCGAGGCGCTTTATCTCGCCGTTCTTCTCCACGACATCGCCAAGGGCCGCCAGGAGGATCATTCGATCGCCGGCGCCCGCGTCGCCCGCAAACTCTGCGCCCGCTTCGCCCTGTCGCAGAAGCAGACCGAAATCGTCGTCTGGCTGATCGAGGAACATCTGACGATGTCGATGGTGGCGCAGACCCGCGACCTCACCGACCGCAAGACGATCACCGATTTCGCCGATCGGGTGCAGTCGCTCGAGCGGCTGAAGATGCTGCTGATCCTGACGATCTGCGATATCCGCGCCGTCGGTCCGGGCGTCTGGAACGGCTGGAAGGGCCAGCTGCTGCGCACCCTCTATTATGAAACCGAATTGCTGCTCGCCGGCGGCTTTTCCGAGGTTTCGCGCAAGGAGCGGGCCAATGCCGCCGCCGAGGCGCTGCATGCGGCCCTTGCCGATTGGAGCCAGAAGGACCGCAACACCTATACCAAGCTGCACTACCAGCCCTATCTGCTCTCCGTGCCGCTGGAAGACCAGATTCGCCACGCGAATTTCATCCGTCAGGCCGACAAAGCGGGCCAGGCGCTCGCCACCACGGTGCGGACCGACAGTTTCCACGCGATCACCGAGATCACCGTGCTGTCGCCCGACCATCCGCGGCTGCTCGCCGTCATCGCCGGCGCCTGTGCCGCGGCCGGCGCCAACATCGTCGACGCGCAGATCTTCACGACATCGGACGGGCGGGCCCTCGACACCATCCATGTCAGCCGCGAATTTCCCGACGATGCCGACGAGCTGCGCCGGGCCGCGACGATCGGCCGGATGATCGAGGATGTGCTTTCCGGCCGCAAGCGGCTGCCCGAGGTCATCGCCACGCGCACGCGCAACCGCAAGAAAAGCAAGGCCTTCGTCATTCCGCCGTCGGTCAACATCACCAACAGCCTGTCGAACAAGTTCACGGTCATCGAGGTCGAATGCCTCGACCGGCCGGGATTGCTGTCGGAAATCACCGCCGTGCTCTCCGATCTGTCGCTCGACATCCAGTCGGCCCGCATTACCACCTTCGGCGAGAAGGTGATCGACACCTTCTACGTCACCGATCTGGTCGGCCAGAAAATCTCCGGCGACAGCAAGCGCGCCAACATCACCGCCCGGATGAAGGCGGTCATGGCCGAGGAGGAAGACGAGCTGCGCGAGCGCATGCCTTCCGGCATCATCGCGCCGGCCGCCACCGCCCGGACCCCGACTTCCGCCGAAAAGAAAGCCGGTTCCCCCATATGAGCATGAGCCCCAACGCATGAGCCTCGTCAAGAAATTCGCGACCGTCGGCGGCGCCACCCTCGGCAGCCGCATCTTCGGTTTCGCCCGTGAAACGCTGATGGCGGCGGCGCTGGGCACCGGACCGATGGCCGACGTCTTCTACGCCGCCTTCCGCTTTCCGAACCTCTTCCGCCGGCTGTTTGCCGAGGGCGCTTTCAACGCCGCCTTCGTGCCGCTCTTTGCCAAGGAGATCGAGGCGAACGGCACGGAGGGCGCCAAGCGCTTTTCGGAAGAAGTCTTCGGCGTGTTGTTTTCGGTGCTGCTGCTCATCACCATCGTGATGGAGCTTGCCATGCCGCTCTTGGTGCGCTTCGTCATCGCGCCGGGTTTTGCCGACGATCCCGACAAATTCTCGATCACCATCCGCATGGCGGCGGTGATGTTTCCCTATCTGATGTGCATGTCGCTGACGGCGATGATGAGCGGCATGCTGAATTCGCTGCATCATTTCTTCGCCGCCGCCATCGCGCCGGTTTTCCTCAACGTGGTGATGATCGGGGCGCTGTTTTATGCGCTCTATACCGGCGCCGATCCGCTGGCGACGGCCTGGTATCTCTCCTGGGGCGTTCTTGCCGCCGGCGTGCTGCAGCTCGCCGTCGTCTATGTCGGCGTGCTTGCGGCCGGCATGAGCATCGGCTTCCGCTTCCCGAAGATGACGCCCAACGTCAAGCGGCTGCTGATCCTGGCGGTGCCGGCCGCGGTGACCGGCGGCATCACCCAGATCAACCAGCTGATCGGCCAGGCGATCGCCTCCTCGCGCGACGGCGCCATCGCAGCGCTGCAATATGCCGACCGCATCTACCAGCTGCCGCTCGGCGTCGTCGGTGTGGCCGTCGGCGTGGTGCTTCTGCCGGAGCTTGCCCGGGCGCTGAAGGGCGGCAACCTGCGCGAGGCTGGAAACCTGCAGAACCGCTCGATCGAATTCGTGCTGTTCCTGACGATTCCCGCCGCCTTCGCGCTCTGGATCCTCTCCGACGAGATCATCCGCGTGCTCTATGAGCGCGGCGCCTTCCATCAGGAAAACACCGCCGTCGTCGGCGCGATCCTGGCGATTTACGGCATCGGCCTGCCGGCCTTCGTGCTGATCAAGGCGCTGCAGCCGGGGTTTTATGCCCGCGAGGACACCAAGACGCCGATGCGCTTTTCGGCCATCGCAGTCGCCACCAACTGCGCCACGGCGCTGACCCTCTTCCCCTATATGGGCGCGCCCGGCATCGCCGTTGCCGAAGCCACCGCCGGCTGGATCAGCACCGTGCTGCTGTTCACCACGCTGTTGCGCCGCGGCCATCTGACATGGGAATGGGCGCTGGCAAAACGCGCCGCCCTGTTGATCGTCGCCGCAGCCGTCATGGGGGCGGCCATCGTCTTCCTCAAGCAATATTGGGCGCCGTGGCTCGCCTCCGGCGCGCCGCTTCTTACCAAGATCGGCGCCCTCGGACTGCTGATTGCGATCGCCATGCTGGTCTATTTTGCCGCCGCCTTCCTGATCGGCGGGGCAGATCTCGGCATGATAAGGCGCAATCTGAACCGCAAGCCGGCCCCGGCAGAAGACGCGTAATCGCGCCCTAGCGCATCGGCCCGAAAATCGGAATCGATTTTCGGAAAGCGCGATGCGAAGATTGAAAGTGTTAGAGCGTCCTTTGTGTGTCCGAAAGGACGCACGGCGCTCTAGCAGTCGACCCAGCGCCTTTGCGGTCCGACGTCGACATGGACGATGCCATTGCAATAGGTGCCGATGCCGCCGATGCCGGGCGCACTTCTTGCCGCCGCGATGATGGTGCGTTCCGAGAGACCGGGCATCCTGATATCGGCCGCCAGGCATTTCCCATGTAGGGAGCCATGGCGGCGGGGATGCGGTCTGTGGCCAGAGGTTATTACCGGGCGTCGCCCGGTCTTTGCGGCAATATGCGACAAGATCGCCCGCAGCCGTTCGGGAAAGCAGCCGGCCCGGACGCTGACGGTCTGCACTGTGTAGGCGGTGCGCGCCTCATGTTTGGGAAGATGGACGGCGTGCCTTTTGATCTCTTGACCGACAGCACCCGTTGCTGATTGTAGGGCGAAAAGGCCTGCCATGGCGAGCAAAGTTGCGTTCTGCATGGTCGCTCCGATCGGCTATCCGGCGACCCCAACGGCACCGGCATCAGGCGGAGGATTTTCAGTTCAAAAAAAGCTTTTCTGTGAAATTTTATACTCAATTGTGAGTAAACAGCTTGATCAATTCGGCTTAAAATAACGGATATTTCCGATCCAAAATGGAATAAACGTCTCAATCGGGAGATAGACATGACGATCCAGTCGCTTTTCCTCGTCACCCTCGTGGTCGACGACTACGACCGCGCCAAGACCTTTTATTGCGATGCCCTCGGCTTCGACTGCCTGCAGGATGAGCGACAGCCAGAGGGCAAACGCTGGGTGGTGGTGAAGCCCAAGGGCGAAGACGGAGCGGCGTTTCTGCTGGCGCAGGCGGCAAATGCGGCGCAGCGGGCGGCAATCGGCAATCAAACGGGCGGGCGTGTCGGCTTCTTTCTGAAGACCGACGATTTCATGCGCGACCATGCCGCGATGCTGGCCGCCGGCGTGCGTTTTCTGGAGGCGCCGCGCCATGAGCTCTACGGCACGGTCGCGGTCTTTGCGGATCCCTACGGCAACACCTTCGATCTGATCCAGCATCACGCGGCCTGAACCCCTTGATTGCGACCGGGCGGCCGTGCATAAGCCGCGGCGTTAGCAACATGGGTGAAAACCCTGCCGCATAACGCAGCAATTTGAACTGTTACAGCGTCCTTTGCGCGCCTGAAAAGACGCGCGGCGCTGTGGGCCCTCCACCAGCCTATTGAGGACGACATGAGCGAATTCAAGAAACTCGTATTCTCCGGCGTGCAGCCGACCGGCAATCTGCATCTCGGCAATTATCTCGGCGCGATCCGCCGGTTCGTGGCGCTGCAGGAAGGCAATGACTGCATCTATTGCGTCGTCGACATGCATGCGCTCACCGCCCAGCTCGTGCATGAGGACATGCCGAGCCAGACGCGCTCGATCGCCGCCGCCTTCATCGCCGCCGGCATCGATCCGGAAAAACATATCGTCTTCAACCAGTCGGCCGTGCCGCAGCATGCCGAACTCGCCTGGATCTTCAACTGCGTCGCCCGCATCGGCTGGATGAACCGCATGACGCAGTTCAAGGACAAGGCCGGCAAGGACCGCGAGCAGGCCTCGCTCGGGCTTTACGCCTATCCGAGCCTGATGGCCGCCGACATTCTCGTCTATCGCGCCACCCATGTGCCAGTCGGTGAGGACCAGAAGCAGCATCTGGAGCTTGCCCGCGACATCGCGATGAAGTTCAACCTCGATTATGCCGAGCATATCGGCAGGACCGACTACGGCATCGACATCACCGTCGGCAACGAGCCGGTGCATGCCTATTTCCCGATGGTCGAGCCGCTGATCGGCGGACCGGCGCCGCGGGTCATGTCGCTGCGCGACGGCACCAAGAAAATGTCGAAATCCGATCCTTCCGACCTCTCGCGCATCAACCTGATGGACGACGAGGACGCGATCTCGAAGAAGATCCGCAAGGCAAAGACCGATCCGGACGGTTTGCCGAGCGAGGTCGACGGGCTGCAGGGCCGTCCGGAAGCCGACAATCTGGTGGCGATCTATGCAGCACTTGCCGACAAGTCGAAGGCGGATGTGCTGGCCGAATTCGGTGGCCAGCAATTCTCCGTCTTCAAGCCGGCGCTGGTCGAACTCGCCATCCAGGTACTGGCGCCGATCACCGGCGAAATGCGCCGGCTGATGGACGACACCAGCCACATCGACGCCATCCTGCGCCAGGGCGGCGAGCGCGCCAGGGCCCGCGCCGAGGTGACGATGCGCCAGGTGCGCGACGTCATCGGCTTCCTCTACTGAGATAGATCTCCTCTTCTCCCCGCCGCGGGAGAAGAGGATTTTCTTCTCGGACATCAGGGCAAAAACTGGGCTTGCAAATTTCCCGCTTCGGGTGTCAGAGTCCGCGCCATGGTATCGAAACGACTCTCACGGCTCGAAGGTCATCGCCGCAAATTCATGGCGGTGATCGACGGTACACCCGAATGCCAACGCGCCGTTCATTATGCCGGCCGGCGCGCGAAGAATTCCAATGGCGGGCTGGTGCTGCTCTACGTCATCCCCGACGGGGATTTCCAGCAATGGCTTGGAGTCGAGGAGATCATGCGGGCGGAAGCGCGCGAGGAGGCCGAGGCGGTCGTTGCCAAGATCGCCCAGATCGTGCGCGAAACGATCGGTATCGAGCCCGAGATCGTCATCCGCGAGGGCAGTGCGGCCGAACAGATCAATACCGTGATCGAGGAAGACCGCGACGTGGCGATCCTGGTCCTGGCCGCCGGTTCGGCCAAGGAAGGCCCGGGGCCGCTGGTCTCGTCGGTCGCCGGCCGCGCCGCCGCCTTTCCGATCCCGGTCACCGTGCTGCCGGATACGCTGACCAACGAGGAAATCGACGCTCTCTGCTAGCTTTTCTTGAGTACAAGTCTCTTGATTAGCTCAGGCAATGGGCTTATCTTCTTTTGAAGAATTCTAAAGACGGCGGAGCCGACGGGCCGTCCGCATGGAGAACCAGATGTTCATTCAGACCGAAGCCACGCCGAACCCCGCCACGCAGAAGTTCCTGCCGGGCAAGGTGGTGATGGAAAACGGCACGGCCGAGTTCCGCAGCGCGCAAGAAGCTGAAGCGTCGCCGCTCGCCGCCCGCCTGTTCGAAATCCCCGGCGTCACCGGCGTCTATTTCGGCTATGATTTCATATCCGTCTCCAAGGACAATGCCGAATGGCAGCATCTTAAGCCGGCTATATTGGGCTCGATCATGGAGCACTTCATGTCCGGCAAGCCGGTTATGGGCGATGCCTCCATCCTCTCCGAAGACGCCGATGCCGGCGACGAATTCTTCGACGAAGGCGATGAATCGATCGTGCTGACCATCAAGGAGCTTCTGGAGACCCGCGTGCGCCCGGCCGTTGCCCAGGACGGCGGCGACATCACCTTCCGCGGCTTCAAGGACGGCAAGGTCTATCTGAACATGAAGGGTTCTTGCGCCGGCTGCCCATCCTCGACGGCAACGCTGAAGCACGGCGTGCAGAACCTGCTGCGCCATTTCGTTCCGGAAGTGCAGGAAGTGATTGCCGCTTAAAAATCTTGAATTCGTCCCTGTCGTTCATCTCAGGTTCGGCCAGGCGAATTTATCGATAGGCGACACTGGTTTATTCGGAAATTGATGGCATGATCATTCTGGCGCTCGACACGGCAGGTGTAGATTGCGCTGCCGGCGTCTACGACAGCGGCAGGAATACGATGCTGGGGGAGGCATCGGACATGATCGGCAAGGGGCATGCTGAACATCTGATTGAGACCGTCGATCGCGCGCTGGATCAGGCGGGACTCGCCCTTTCTGATATCGACCGGCTTGCCGTCACCATCGGTCCCGGCTCCTTCACCGGTATCCGCGTCGGTGTTGCCGCAGCCCGCGGTTTTGCGCTTTCCCTCAATGTGCCGGCCGTCGGCGTTACCACGCTCGAAGTCATGGCCGCTGCCCAGCGCGACAAGACGCCTCATCGCGGCGTGCTCGCGGCGATGGACGCCAAACGGGACGAAATCTATCTCCAGGCCTTTGCAGCCGACGGTTCTCCGCTCGACGCCCCCCGGGCGGTCAGCATTGGGGAGGCCCAGGCTTTTGCCGCCGGCTTCGACGGCGAGATTACCGGTTCGGCAACACCGCTGCTGAAGGCGGATGCCGGCGGCGATCACGCCAACCGATTCCCGATCTCCGTGGTGGCGCGCCTCGGTGCTGCCGCCTCCCCCGATTCCGGAAAGCCGAAGCCCCTTTATCTGCGTGGACCCGATGCCAAGCCGCAGGCCGGGTATGCGATTGCCCGACGAGTATGACGATGCTGGAAGCCTATCTGACGCTGAAACCGGAATTCGAAATCATCGCCATGGAGCGCGAGGATTGCCGCGATGTCGCCATCCTGCACGGCGAGCGCTTTGCCCGACCCTGGGGCGACGGTGAATTTCACGGCCTGCTGATGCAGGAGACCGTGTTCGGCTTCGTCGCGCGCCAGACCAACGCCATCCTGAAAAAGCCGCTTCCGGGGTTCATTCTTGCCCGCCATGTCGCCGGCGAGGCGGAGATCCTGACGATCGCCGTGCAGGCGAAGGTCGCCCGCGCCGGGCTTGGCTGGCGGCTGATGCAGGCGGCGATGCGCGAGGCGCGCGCACGCGGTGGCGAGAGCATGTTTCTCGAGGTCGACAACGGCAACACGGCAGCGCTTGGCCTCTACCGCAAGCTCGGCTTCGAAAAAGTCGGCGAGCGCCAGGGTTACTACAAGCAGGAAAACGGCGCCCTCTCCACGGCGCTTGTCATGAAGCGCGTTCTTCGGTAGTTCCCTGTCAGCGAGATGACATGCAGGCCGGCGCGAACGCCGTGCGGCGTTGTCGAAACACGAATTTCTTTAAAGGCGGGCCATGTCTGATGTAGCCAAGACCCTTGAGGAGCTTTGCACCGAACGCGGCATGCGCATGACCGAGCAGCGCCGCGTGATCGCGCGCATCCTGGAAGACTCGGAAGACCATCCCGACGTCGAAGAGCTCTACCGCCGCTCGGTGAAGGTCGATGCGAAGATCTCGATCTCGACCGTCTATCGCACCGTGAAACTGTTCGAGGACGCGGGCATCATCGCCCGCCACGATTTCCGCGACGGGCGCTCGCGCTACGAAACGGTGCCGGAAGAACATCACGACCATCTGATCGACCTGAAGACCGGGACGGTGATCGAATTCCGTTCGCCCGAGATCGAGGCGTTGCAGGAGCGTATTGCCCGCGAGCATGGGTTCCGGCTGGTCGACCACCGGCTGGAGCTCTACGGCGTTCCGTTGAAGAAGGAAGACCTCTGAAGCAATGGCAGCCCGGGAGACCAGTATTTGATCGCCTGGCTGCGCATCGCCTTGGCCGCTGTCGTCATTCTCACGGCCAGCATCGTGCTGATGCCGCTGCAGCTGCTGGCGCTCTATTTCGACTGGCGGCTGCGCCGCAGGCTCCCGCGCATCTGGCACCGCATTGTCTGCTATTGCCTCGGCATCCGCGTCCGCGTGACCGGCAGGCTGGAAGACCGCCGGCCGCTGATGCTCTGTTCCAACCATTCGTCCTGGATGGATATCATGGTGATGTCGGCCGTTGCCGACGTCGCCTTCATCGCCAAGATCGAGGTGCGCGACTGGCCGATCTTCGGCACGCTCGCCAAGCTGCAGAAGAGCGTCTTCGTCGTGCGCGAGGAGAGGCGCAAGACCGGTCACCAGGCAAACGAGATCGCCGGGCGCATGGCCGACGGCGAGATCGTCGTGCTCTTCCCCGAGGGCACGACCTCGGACGGCAACCGGCTGCTGGAGGTCAAGTCTTCGCTGTTCGGCGCCGCCGCGATGGCCGTGCCCTATTCGCCAACGGGAACCGTCGTGGTGCAGCCGGTGGCGGTTGCCTATACCCGCGTGCACGGTATCGCCATGGGCCGCTATCACAGGCCGCTCGCCGCCTGGCCGGGTGATATCGAACTCCTGCCGCATCTCCTCGATATCGTCCGATGCGGCGCCATCGACGCCGAGGTTTCCTTCGGCGAGGCGGTGGATTACCGCACCGAGACCAATCGCAAGGAGGTGAGCGCGACGATCGCCTTGCGCATCCGCAACCTCCTGAACAGCCGCCTGCGCGGGAGGGAAATCTCCTGAAACAAGATTTCGATTTTCTCGGGCGGCAAAAACCACTAAATAGCGCGCCATGACACAGGACAGCGCCCTTCTCCAGGCCCCGGGGGCAATCCCCGACGGCAGCAACAGCCGCAAGGTCTTCATCAAGACCTATGGCTGCCAGATGAACGTCTACGATTCGACGCGCATGAGCGATGCGCTCGCCCGCGACGGCTATGAGCCGACCGAAGACATGGAAGAGGCGGACCTCGTTCTGCTCAACACCTGTCACATCAGAGAGAAGGCGGCCGAGAAGGTCTATTCGGCGCTCGGGCGGCTGCGCGAGATGAAAAAGAAGAAGGCGGCGGATGGCCGGGAGATGATGATCGGCGTTGCCGGCTGCGTCGCCCAGGCCGAAGGCGAGGAGATCCTGCGCCGGGCGCCTGCCGTCGACGTCGTCATCGGCCCGCAGACCTATCACCGCCTGCCGGAGGCGCTGCGCCGGGCCAAGCAGGGTCAACGCGTCGTCGATACGGAATATGCGATCGAGGACAAGTTCGAGCATCTGCCGATCCCCGAGAGCCGAAAGATCCGCGCCCGCGGCGTCACCGCTTTCCTGACGGTGCAAGAGGGCTGCGACAAGTTCTGCACCTTCTGCGTCGTGCCCTATACGCGCGGCTCGGAAGTGTCGCGGCCGGTTTCCCAGATCGTCGAGGAAGCCGAAAAGCTCGTTGAGGGCGGGGTGCGCGAGATCACCCTGCTCGGGCAGAACGTCAATGCCTGGCACGGCGCCGGGCCGCGTGGCGAGGCGTGGAGCCTCGGCGACCTGCTCTACCGCCTTGCCGAGATCCCCGGCCTGGCGCGGCTGCGCTATACCACCAGCCATCCGCGCGACATGGCCGACCGGCTGATCGACGCCCATCGCGACTTGAGAGCGCTGATGCCCTATCTGCACCTGCCGGTGCAATCGGGCTCGGATCGCATCCTGAAAGCGATGAACCGACGCCACACGGCAGCCGAATATCTGACGCTGATCGAGCGTATCCGCACGGTGCGGCCCGACATCGCGCTGTCTGGCGATTTCATCACCGGCTTTCCGGGGGAGACAGACAAGGATTTTGAGGATACACTCAGGCTTGTGGAGGAGGTTCGTTATGCACAGGCCTTCTCGTTCAAATACTCGACACGGCCGGGCACTCCCGGCGCGGAACTGAAGGACCAGGTGCCGGAAGAGATCAAGGCAGAACGGCTGGAACGCCTGCAAACGCTTCTCCTGAAGCAGCAGCAGGAATTTGCCGAATCCTGCATCGGCAAAGAGATCGACCTGTTGCTCGAAAAGCCCGGTCGCATGCCGGAACAACTGATCGGACGTTCTCCCTGGCTTCAATCCGTGAATGTTGATGCAAAAGCATCGCAAATCGGTGACATTATTAAAGTGCGAATCACCGGAACCGGAACGAACAGCCTGTTTGCCGAACGCGCAGAGGCTGCGGTTTAACCCAAGGAGCCCGACCGCTTGAACGGACAAGAATTGGTTTCTTCTTCACCGCGCCACCCCCGCACGCCGAGCGATACCAATCACTTCGTCCTGACGTTCGAGAACAACCGCTTCGCTAGCGAGCTCTTCGGTCAATTCGACCAGAACCTCAAGCTGCTCGAGGAACGGCTCAATATCGATGCGCGGGCGCGGGGCAATTCGGTCGTCATCACAGGCGATATCGTGACCACCAACCAGGCGCGGCGCACGCTCGACTATCTCTATGAAAAGCTTCAGAAAGGCGGCAGCGTGGAAAGATCCGACGTCGAGGGCGCAATCCGCATGGCGGTCGCCGCCGACGATCAGCTCAGCCTGCCCACAATGGAGCGCAAGGCAAAGCTGACGATGGCACAGGTTTCCACCCGCAAGAAAACGATCATCGCCCGCACCCCGACCCAGGACGCCTATATCAGGGCGCTGGAGCGTGCCGAGCTGGTCTTCGGCGTCGGCCCGGCCGGCACCGGCAAGACCTATCTCGCCGTCGCCCATGCCGCCCAGCTCCTGGAGCGCGGGGCGGTCGAAAAGATCATCCTGTCGCGTCCGGCGGTCGAAGCCGGCGAGCGCCTCGGCTTCCTGCCCGGCGACATGAAGGAAAAGGTCGATCCCTATCTTCGCCCGCTCTATGATGCGCTCTACGACATGATCCCGGCCGACAAGGTCGATCGGGCGATCACCGCCGGCGTCATCGAAATCGCGCCGCTCGCTTTCATGCGCGGCCGGACGCTGGCCAACGCCGCCATCATCCTCGACGAAGCGCAGAACACGACATCGATGCAGATGAAGATGTTCCTGACGCGTCTCGGCGAAAATGCGCGCATGATCGTCACCGGCGACCCGAGCCAGATCGACCTGCCGCGCGGTGTCAAATCCGGCCTCGTCGAGGCGCTGCAGCTTCTGAACGGCGTCGAGGGCATCTCGATCGTGCGCTTCAAGGATACCGATGTCGTGCGCCATCCGCTGGTCGGGCGCATCGTCAGGGCCTATGATTCCACCTATGCCGTCGAAGCCGAAGACGTCAGCCGGCAGGACTGATGGCCGAACTCGACATCCAGATCAGCGTCGAGGATATCGGCTGGCCCGGCGAGGAGACGCTGCTGTCGTTTTGCGAACGCGTGCTCAGCGCCGCGGCAATCTATCTCCGCGACAGCGAGAAGCAGCCCTTCCCCAAGATGCCGCCCGAGGTTTCGCTCGTCTTTACCGACGATGCCTCGATCCAGGACATCAACGCCGAATGGCGCGGCAAGGACAAGGCGACCAATGTGCTGTCGTTTCCGGCCTTTCCGGTGCAGCCCGGCAAAATGCCCGGTCCGATGCTCGGCGACATCATCATCGCCCGGGAGACGGTGGAGCGGGAAGCCCACGAGCTCGAAAAGAGTTTCGACGACCACCTGACCCATCTTCTGGTGCACGGTTTCTTGCATCTTCTCGGCTACGACCATATGAATAGTGCTGAAGCCGAAATTATGGAGGGGCTGGAGACTCGCATTTTGGCGCAGCTCGGCCTATCTGATCCCTACGAGGGTCAAGACCTTAAAATGGAACCATGAGCGACTTTACGACGAAGCCGGCGGCAGACGCCAAGGACTCCGAGCCATCCTCCTCTTCGGACGAGGCGGGCAGTAGTAGTCGGCCATCCGGCCGGTCCCAATCCTTCTGGTCGCGCGCCGCGCGCATCCTCCGCCCGCAGCAGGGCTCGCGACTGCGCGAGGATCTCGCCGACGCGCTGATGACCGATGCGGCCGGCGACGACGCCTTTTCGCCCGACGAACGGGCGATGCTGCACAATATCCTGCGCTTCCGCGAGGTGCGCGTCGCCGACGTGATGGTGCCGCGCGCCGATATCGAGGCGGTCGACCAGAACATCACCATCGGCGAATTGATGATCCTGTTCGAGGAATCCGGCCGCTCGCGCATGCCTGTCTATGCCGATACGCTCGACGATCCGCGCGGCATGGTGCATATCCGCGACCTGCTCTCCTATGTCGCCAAGCAGGCGCGCAACAAGCGCCGCGGCCCGGCGAAACCGGCCGCTGGCGTACCGGCGATCGAGGTTGCGCCTGAGAACATCCAGAAGCCCACGCGTTCTGCCAAGCCGAATTTCGATCTCGCCCGCGTCGACCTGCAGAAGACGCTGGCCGAGGCCGGCATCATCCGCAAGATCCTGTTCGTGCCGCCGTCGATGCTGGCATCCGACCTGTTGCGCCGCATGCAGGTGAACCGCACCCAGATGGCGCTGGTCATCGACGAATATGGCGGCACCGACGGGCTCGCCTCGCATGAGGACATCGTCGAAATGGTGGTCGGTGACATCGACGACGAACATGACGACGAAGAGGTGATGTTCAAGCGCGTCGCCGAAGACGTCTTCATCGCCGACGCCCGTGTCGAACTGGAAGAGATCGCCGAAGCGATCGGGCCGGATTTCGACATCAGCGAGCAGGTCGACGAGGTCGATACGCTGGGCGGGCTGATCTTCTCGGCACTTGGCCGCATCCCGGTGCGCGGCGAGGTCGTCCAGGCGCTGCCTGGCTTCGAATTCCACATTCTCGACGCCGATCCGCGCCGCATCAAGCGGCTGCGTATCACCCGCAAGCGCCATGCGATGCGCCGCCGCGCCAAGGCGGATGGCGACTCCACTCCCGGCTCCGAGACCGGCGACGACCGGCCGGCGGAATCGGCTGCCAATTAGCGCTTCGGCCCGAAAATCGGAATCGATTTTCGGAAAGCATGATGCGTGAAGGTTGGAGCGTCGCATTCAATTTGATTGATGCGATGCGCTTCAGTTGTAGGTTTTTGTGCCTGTCGTTGTCCAGGCACCGCCGCACATGTCCGGGCGACATGCATTAACATCCATTAACAGGACAAAGAGCCGCTTTTTTGAAAGACTGCGAACGGGTTGATTCGCGGTTTGATGGGAGTGCGCATGGAGCGGCTTGCGGACAGGGTTATCCTCGTCTGGGGTTTCAAACGGTCGCTGCTGGCCATCGCCGCCGGAGCATTTGCGGTTCTGGCGCTGCCGCCCATCGGCTTTTTCGCGGCAATGTTCATCTCCTTCACGCTGCTCGTCTGGCTGATCGACGGGGCGGCGGCTTCGCCTGAAAGCGGCCTGGTCGGCAGGCTGTGGCCCGCATTTGCTACCGGCTGGCTGTTCGGCTTCGGCTATTTCGTCGCGGGCCTGTGGTGGCTCGGCCATGCGCTGCTGGTCGATCAGGAGGAATTCGCCTGGGCGCTGCCCTTAGCCATCCTCGGGCTGCCGGCCTGTCTGGCGATCTTCTACGGGCTGGCGACCGCCCTTGCCCGCATCTTCTGGTCGGATGGCATGGGGCGGATCGCCGCACTGGCGGCCGGCTTCGGGCTGATGGAATGGCTGCGAAGCGTGATCCTCACCGGCTTTCCCTGGAACGCCATCGGCTACGGGATGATGCCCGTTCCGCTGATGATGCAGTCGGCGCATGTGATCGGGGCTATGGGGGTGACGGCGCTTGCCGTCTTCATCTTTTCCGCGCCGGCCCTTGCCGGGACACGCCAAGGCGCACGCGGGGGCATCGCGCTCGCCGTCGCGCTGTTTGCCGCCCATCTCGGTTATGGGGCCTATGCCCTCCATCTCGCGCCGCGGCCGGAAGCCTTGCCCGAGGACAAGCGGCCGGTGGTGCGGCTGGTGCAGCCTGATATCGACCAGGCCGCGAAGATGGACAACGACGCCGACCGCAATGCGATCTTCGAGACGCATCTGAAGCTGTCGGCCGAAGCGCCGAGGAATGGCGCACGCAAGCCCGACATCATCGTCTGGCCGGAAACCTCGATCCCCTTCATCCTGACAGACAATCAGGATGCGCTGACGCGGATCGCCGATACGCTCGACGACAACCAGATCCTGATCGCCGGCGCCGTCCGCGCCGAGGAGATGGGACCGGGCACGCCTGCGCGCTACTATAATTCCATCTATGTGATCGACGGCCGCGGCCAGATCATCGCCGCTTCCGACAAGGTGCATCTGGTGCCCTTCGGCGAATATCTGCCCTTCGAGGACGTGCTCACCGAATTCGGCATCCAGAATGTCGTCGAGATACCGGGAGGATTTTCGGCCGCGGCAAGCCGGCACCTGCTGGCGCTGCCCGGCGGGCTCAATCTCTATCCGCTGATCTGCTACGAGATTATTTTCCCCGATGAAATGACCGGCGACATCAAAGACGCCAATGCGATCCTCAATATCACCAATGATGCCTGGTTCGGTGCGACACCCGGCCCCTATCAGCATTTCCAGCAGGCGCGGGTCCGGGCTGTCGAAACCGGGCTGCCGTTGATTCGTGATGCCAATAGCGGCATTTCGGCGCTGGTGAACGCACATGGGGAAATTATCGCCGGTCTCGATCTCGAGCAAACCGGCTTTATCGATGCAACTCTTGATAGGCTCGGCGAAGGGGACGGAACGCCAATCCCCCGGCAAACATACTTCTGGTTGACCGAGGCGCTGCTCATTTTGATTGCGCTAATTTCTCGTAGAGGTTTTATTTCCGGGTTGAATTGACCAAAAACCCCTAAAATTGCATAGTGATGACAATCGGCGTTCTTAGCGTATGTTTGAAGGTGGGTTCTTACCGCCTGCAACGTGGCGTTTTGGGATGGATCAGGGGCATGCCGGTTAGAAACAGTTGAAATTCTTAGCTAGGGCACGACCATGATTGAAAACAAGAAGAAGCCAAATCCCATCGACATCCACGTTGGCAGCCGTATTCGTCTCCGCCGAACGATGCTTGGCATGAGCCAGGAGAAACTGGGCGAAAGTCTCGGCATTACATTCCAGCAGATCCAGAAATACGAGAAGGGAACCAACCGCGTCGGCGCAAGCCGCCTGCAGAACATCTCGAACATTCTCAATGTTCCGGTTTCCTTTTTCTTCGAGGACGCGCCCGGCGAACATACCGGCTCCATGGGCGGCATGGCCGAGGCCTCCAGCTCGAATTACGTCGTCGATTTCCTGTCTTCCTCGGAAGGCCTGCAGCTCAACCGCGCCTTCGTCAAGATTTCCGATCCCAAGGTTCGCCGCAAGGTCGTGGAGCTGGTGAAGGCGCTGGCGGCTGAAGCCGACGCCGACTGAACCACATCAGGCGTGGAATTCGAAAGGCGGTCGAAAGGCCGCCTTTTCTGCGTTTTTGGGGCAAAATTTGTCACTTTGCCGCAGATATAAAGATATATTTATGTCCTTCTGCGCTTGTCATCAAGCCTCGAACTGAGTACCTACTAGCTGGCTTTTATTCTTTGAGGGGAATCCCGAAATGCGCGCGAATTATCTCTTTACCAGCGAATCTGTTGCCGAGGGTCATCCGGACAAAGTCTGTGACCGCATCTCCGACGAGATCGTCGATCTGGTCTACCGCGAAGCGGCCAAGACCGGCGTCAATCCGTGGGGCGTGCGCATTGCCTGCGAAACGCTGGCGACGACCAACCGCGTCGTCATCGCCGGCGAAGTCCGCTTGCCGCCGAGCCTGATGAAGAAGGACAAGGACGGCAAGGACGTCATCAACCCGTCGAAGTTCAAGGCCGCCGCGCGCCGCGCCATCAAGGATATCGGCTACGAGCAGGACGGCTTCCACTGGAAGAAGGCCAAGATCGACGTGCTGCTGCATTCGCAGTCGGCCGACATCGCGCAGGGCGTCGACAGCGCCGCCGACCAGCAGGGCGACGAGGGCGCCGGCGACCAGGGCATCATGTTCGGTTACGCCTGCCGCGAAACGCCGGACCTGATGCCGGCCCCGATCTATTATTCCCACAAGATCCTGCAGCTGCTGGCAGTCGCCCGCAAGAAGGGCGACGGCGAAGTCGCCAAGCTCGGCCCCGACGCCAAGAGCCAGGTGACCGTGCGCTACGTCGACGGCAAGCCGTCGGAAGCAACCTCGATCGTGCTGTCGACCCAGCATCTCGACGAGAGCTGGGATTCGAACAAGGTTCGCGCCGTCGTCGAGCCCTATATCCGCGAAGCGCTGGGCGAGCTGAAGATCGCTGACGATTGCAAGTGGTACATCAATCCGACCGGCAAGTTCGTCATCGGCGGACCGGACGGCGATGCGGGCCTCACCGGCCGCAAAATCATCGTCGACACCTACGGCGGTGCCGCTCCGCATGGCGGCGGCGCATTCTCCGGCAAGGACACGACGAAGGTCGACCGTTCGGCGGCCTATGCCGCCCGTTACCTTGCCAAGAACGTCGTCGCCGCCGGCCTTGCCGACCGCTGCACGATCCAGATCTCCTACGCGATCGGCGTCGCCCAGCCGCTATCGATCTATGTCGACCTGCACGGCACCGGCAAGGTTACCGAGGATCAGATCGAGGCAGCGATCCGCAAGAACATGGACCTTTCGCCGACCGGTATCCGCCGCCATCTCGACCTCAACAAGCCGATCTACGCCAAGACCTCCGCTTACGGCCATTTCGGCCGCAAGGCCGGCCGCGACGGCTCGTTCTCCTGGGAGCGCACCGACCTCGTGAAGGCGCTCAAGGAAAGCGTAAAGGCCTGAGATAAAGCATGACGGATATGGAACGTCGCGGCCGGGCGACCGAAGCCTTTTTCGGTCGCCGCAAAGGCAAGGCTCTGCGCGAACAGCAGGCCGAGACGCTGAACAGCCTGCTGCCGGCATTCCTGATCGATCTCTCGGCGGCGCCCCCGGCGCCGCTGACGTCCCTCTTCCCGGTTCCGGTCGAGCGCTTGCGGCTGGAAATCGGTTTCGGCGGCGGCGAACATCTGATCCACCGCGCCCTGGAAACGCCGTCGACCGGCTTCATCGGCGTCGAACCCTTCGTCAATTCCATGCAGAAGCTGCTGTCGCGCATCGGCGAGACCGGCACCTCCAATATCCGTGTCTACAATGACGACGCGACGCAGCTGCTCGACTGGCTGCCGGACGCCTCGCTCGATCAGATCGATCTGCTCTATCCCGATCCCTGGCCGAAACGGAAACACTGGAAGCGGCGCTTCGTCTCAAAGACCAATCTCGACCGCTTTCATCGCGTGCTGAAGCCCGGCGGCCTCTTCTGTTTCGCCTCCGACATCGACACCTATGTGAACTGGACGCTGCTCAAATGCCGCGACCATGGCGGCTTCGACTGGGTGGCCGAGAATGCAGCGGATTGGCTCACCCCCTATGCGGGCTGGCCGAGCACGCGCTACGAGGCCAAGGCCCGGCGCGAGGGCCGCTCTTCGGCCTATCTGACGTTCAGGAAGATCTGAGGCTCAAGGAAAGTCGGCGGACAGACGCAATGTTCGGCTGCGCGAAGGATTGCCCGGGGCTGCTGGAACTTTCTGGTATTCCGTCACAAGTGGCACCCGCCGAGCCATTTCGGCCGTGGAGTAATCGGCCACCGCAACGAAAAATTTAAGCGCCACAAGTTGCATCTTTCACTACGCGCCAAGCAAATTGCCACTGTCGGAAGCACCCTCCGGGAACGCTCCACGTACCAGCACCAACAGGTGTCACCCGGCACTGCCGGGTGACAGATCGTCCGGCCGACGTTGGATGAAGGCCGCGGTCCGGTCGATGTCGTCAAGACCTGATGAACGAGAGCAGGTCGGGGTTGAGGACATCTGCATGTGTGGTCAGCATGCCATGGGGGTAGCCCGGGTAGGTCTTCAGCGACCCGCTCTTGAGGAGGTCGACCGCACGCGGCACAGAACTTGCGAAGGGGACGACTTGATCGGCCTCGCCATGCATCACCAGCACCGGCACGGTGATCTTCTTGAGGTCTTCGGTATAATCTTCCAGCCAAGAGTCGACAGTCGCGTAGTGAGCCAGGGCACCACCGGCCATGCCCTGGCGCCACCAGTTCGCAATGATCGCCTCCGAAGGCTCGGCCCCGTCGAGGTTGTAACCGTAGAACGGGTTCTCAGGGACGAACCGGAAGAACTGCGACCGGTTGCCCAGCACGCCCGCTCGGATCGCTTCGAACCACTCCGGCGGCTGACCGGACGGGTTTTCCTCGCTCCGGTACATGTTCGGCGTCAGGGAAGCGACCAGTACCGCCTTCGAGACGCGCTCCGGGTGGCGAGCGACATAGCGAGCCACCTCACCGCCACCTGTGGAGTGGCCGATGTGGATCGCGTCGCGCAGGTTGAGGTGCTCGGTCAGGGCCGCGAGGTCGGCAACCCAGTGGTCCATGTCGTTGCCGGTGCCGGGCTGGTCGGATCGGCCGTGGCCGCGCCGGTCGTGGGCGATCACCCGGTAGCCCTGGCGAAGGAAGAAGGTCATCTGGGCGTCCCAATCGTCCGCCGACAGCGGCCAGCCGTGGCTGAAAACGATCGGCTGGCCTGAGCCCCAGTCCTTGTAGAAGATGTTTACGCCGTCCGTGGTAGTGATTGTAGGCATCGAGTCTCTCCCTCTGCGCTGTTAAACATTCCTTTGAAGGTCAAAATAATCAATTAGAGCCATTCATCCACGCGCCACTGCAATAATCAACGCAATATTGCCACGCATGCCTCATCTTTCTTTTCGAAGCGCAGGCGAAATACTCCGGTGAGGCGCGTTCGATTTTATCCCGAAATTGCGACGTTAATTAAATCCCCCTTCTATCGAAGACAAATACCTTGTACGTTCGAGCTATGCCTTAAAGGTATAGCGAGGATCCGATGGAGCTGAGGCATTTGCGCTATTTTGTTGCTGTTGCGGAGGAGGGAAGCTTACTGACCGCATCAGAGCGGCGACTTCACACGTCCCAGCCCTCACTCAGCAGGCAAATTCGCGATCTGGAAACCGAAGTCGGTGTAAAGCTGCTGGAACGGCAGTCGCGCGGCGTGACGCTCACCGCCGCCGGTAAAGTGTTTCTTGATCACGCGCGGCTGGCGTTATTGCAAGTCGAGGCGGCTGCGGAAGGAGCCCGGCGGGCAGAACGACCAGAAAAGCAGTCGTTCACTATCGGTTTTCTCGCAGGGCAAGAGGTCGTGTGGCTACCCCATGCATTGCGCATTATTCGTGAGGAAGCGCCGGAGGTTGAAATCATATTGTCCAGTCAGTCTTCCCCGGACCTTGCTTTGGCACTGATGCGAGGCAAGCTGGACGTCGCGTTCCTTCGCCCCGAGACGCAGAGTGTTGGTGTGTCCTTCAAGTTTTTAGCCAAGGAGCCACTGATCGCCGTACTGCCAGCGGACCATCGCTTGACGTCGCGCAAAAAGATCCGGCCGCAGGACCTTGCCCGCGAAACTTACGTCAGTTCGGCTAGAATTTCTCCCGTATTGCAATCCGTGATCCAAGATTACGCGTCGAACGTTGGGATCACCCTCAAGGCAGAGTACGAAGGCGAAGGCCTACCGTCAGCAATGTCGCTCGTCGTGTCTACAGGTGGAATAACGCTTATTCCGCTTTATGCGCAAAATATGCTGACGCCAAATGTCGTTGCTAGAGCACTTGAGGGTGTGCCTCCGACAATTGATCTCACCTTAGGATACAACGATTCAAATTCCTCACCTTTGCTCCGCCGATTTTTGTCTCGTTCTGATGAATTAGTCGCCAACGTCCAAAATCAGAGCATCATCCGCTATGCTGAAATTCCATAGTAGAGATCAAGCTCATGCGATTTCTGCTTGTTGGCGTGCTCCCTAATCTTGTTCAGCATTCTCGAATTTCGGGTATCGACCCATCTCGACTTTTCCGATCAAGGAGCGCGAGGCAAAATTGGACGGCAGGCTTCACCACTATCAGAGGTCGGCACTATTCAAGGGCTGTGACACCGATTCATTGCAACCAAGCGGCAACGTCCACACCAGCTCGCCTGTGGCTGAATTCGGTTCCTCAGTCGCAATACTAACTCAGATGTCGGGGAAATGCTCTCTAGACCCAAATCCGTCGAAGCTGAAGATCTTACTCGAAGAGTTGGTGTTTGGTCGCATAGTTACCGCTTGCTCACCGCTTTTGGCCGCAAAGCGGAAGAAACGCTCCTAGTGATCACGCGTCCGCATCGGTCAGGGATGGCGCTAATCTTTCCTCGCTGGATGTCTGTTATCGCGTGTGAGCGCCAAAAAGCTGCCGGTCGGCTTACGGCCCCAATGCGGTCACTAATCCAACCCGACGCCAATCTCTCCTGCTGGCGCACAGTTGCCATACCCCTGTCAGTCTGGTGGGATTTGATACCGAATCCTGGAGCTTCCAATATCATCGCACGGAAAACGTCGAAAGCAGGCTACGCGCATATATCGTGGCATCAGCCCCGACCGCAGCAAAATCGGATAAGCGACCGCGCACCGCAAGAGCGGTGAAACGCGACGGACGGACACTCTCTGACGGTCAGTGCAGGCTGACCGTCTTCAGTTCATCCTCGGCAGCCTTGAAGAAGGTGCTGGAGCGATTGTCCGTCAAGAGGATCGGCGTGCCGTCGGCGCCGAAGAGTGCCCAGAGATCGACGTTCGGATCGATATCCGGCGCCTCGGGAAAGCACTTGGCGACCTCTTCGGTGCGCATTTTTCTGATGTAGGCGACCTCGCCGTTGCCGATGTGGGCAAGCTCGGATTTGGTCAAGTGAGACGTGGCTTCTTTCATCAACATTCCTGTTCCTCCGGAAGAAGGGACCAACGGTTCGACAAACCGTTGTGCTACTGTGAAACCGAAATGTTAATTTTCTTGACCATGCGCGCGGGTTCCGGACGAATTAGATCGACGGAGAGCAGACCGTTCTTCAGGCCGGCGCCGAGCACCTGCATGCCGTCGGCAAGAACGAAGGTGCGCTGGAACTGGCGGGCGGCGATGCCGCGATAGAGATAGTCCCGTTCGCCCTGTTCCACTTGGCGGCCGCGGATCAGAAGCTGGTTCTCCTCGATGGAGACATCGAGTTCCTCCTCGCTGAAACCGGCGACGGCAAGGGTGATGCGCAGACGTTCCGGGGCGCCGTTGTCGGCGGCGATGCGCTCGATATTGTAGGGCGGATATCCGTCGCTCGCCTTGGAAATGCGCTCCAGCGTCTTTTCCATGGCATCGAAGCCCAGAAGCAGCGGGCTGGCGAAAGGGGTAATGCGGCTCATCTCTTTTCAAGTCCTTGATGCAAGCGACCATCCCGGACCTTAAACGCAGCGTCCGGATGCCGCTAATATGGGGAGAGCAGCCCAGTGCTGCAAGGCACGGTGCGACGTGCCGGCGGCGCCTCACAATTTTAAAGCGGTGCCGCCGGCTGCTTGCTTGACAAAGCGGCGGCTGCCTCGCATCAAAACATGCCCGCACGGACTGTGCTGATTTGTGACGGGAAATGAACAAATCGGTGCATGCCGAGGCAAAGCGCACCCGCGAGGATGGAACGATCGGAATGGCAAGCGCAAGAAAGATCATCATCGACACGGATCCCGGCCAGGACGATGCGGCCGCCATCATGCTGGCCTTCGGCAGTCCCGAGGAGCTGGAGGTGCTGGGGATCACGACGGTCGCCGGCAACGTGCCGCTTTCCTTCACCAGCCGCAATGCGCGCATCGTCTGCGAGCTCTGCGGCCGGCGGGAGACAAAGGTTTTCGCCGGCGCCGACGCGCCGATCGCCCGCAAGCTGGTGACGGCCGAACATGTGCACGGCAAGACCGGCCTCGACGGGCCCGACCTCAGCGAGCCGACGATGGCGCTGCAGCCCGACCATTCGGTCGATTTCATCATCGAGACGCTGCGCCGCGAGCCGACAGGCACGGTGACGCTCTGCACGCTCGGGCCGCTCACCAATATCGGCCTGGCCTTCCAGAAGGCGCCCGACATCGTTCCCCGCATCCGCGAACTGGTGATGATGGGCGGCGGCTTCTTCGAGGGCGGCAACATCACCCCGGCCGCCGAATTCAACATCTATGTCGATCCCGAGGCCGCCGATATCGTCTTTCGCTCAGGCGTGCCGATCGTGATGATGCCGCTTGACGTCACTCACCAATTGCTGACCCGCAAGGACCGGGTGAAGCGCATGGCCGAAATCGGCACGGCGCCTGTTAAGGCCATGGTCGAGATGCTGGAATTCTTCGAGCGGTTCGATATCGAGAAATACGGCTCCGACGGCGGGCCGCTGCACGACCCGACCGTGATCGCCTATCTGCTGAAGCCGGAGCTTTTCAAGGGTCGGGAGTGCAATGTCGAGATCGAGGTCCGGTCCGAACTCACCGTCGGCATGACCGTCGTCGACTGGTGGCATGTGACCGAGCGCAAGCGCAATGCCAAGGTCATGCGCCATGTCGATGCGGACGGCTTCTTCGATCTGCTGATCGAACGCTTCGCCCGCATCTGAAGCTTTGGTTTCCCTTCCTCAGCGGAAGGGAAACGACCTTAAGCGTCCTTCTCGTCGAAGACGGAGTTGGTTTCGGCTTCGGCCGGCTTGGGGCCGCCCTTGGCGACGCCGACCATGGCCGGGCGCAGCACGCGTTCGCCAATGGTGAAGCCTGCCTGCACGACCTGGACGACCGTATTGTTCGGCACGTCGGGGTTCGGCACCTCGAACATCGCCTGGTGGAAATTCGGATCGAACTTCTGGCCGACCGGCTCCAGCTTGCGAACGCCGTGGCGCTCAAGAGCCGACAGCATGGCGCGCTCGGTCATCTCGACACCTTCGATCAGGGTGCTGAGGCCGGCATCGGCCGCGGCCTTGGTCTCCGGAGAGATGGCATCAAGCGCGCGGCGCAGATTGTCCGAGACGGCGAGCATGTCGCGCGCAAAACCCGCGACGGAATAGGACTTGGCGTCCTTCACTTCGCGCTCGGTGCGCCGGCGCAGATTGTCCATCTCGGCGGCAAGGCGCAGATAGCGGTCGCGCAGCTCACCGTTTTCGGCTTTCAGAAGCTCGAGCGGGTCCGGCTGGGCAGCCTCTTCCTGCGCAATATCGTTCTCGACGTAGGCGGCAGCGTCGGCTGCGGCATCGGCCGCAGTTGCGTCAGGTCCGTTTTTCGTCGTGTCATCGGTCATGACGGTCTCCGGTTGGTGTCTTCAGATGCGCCCGATATCGAGGTTTGACCGAAAAAAATCAAGTCTGCGTGACAAAGAAGCGAAAATTCCGCACGTTCGCCAGTTGCGGCATCAAAGCTGATTGCGCGAAAGGCGGGAGACGAGCTGGGCGGTGTAATCCACCATCGGCACGATGCGGGAATAATTGAGCCGCGTCGGGCCGATGACGCCGACGGCGCCGACGATGCGATCGTCATCGTCACGATAGGGCGCGACGATCAACGACGAGCCGGACAGCGAGAAGAGCTTGTTTTCCGAACCGATGAAGATGCGCACGCCGGAACCGGTTTCGGCGAGATTGAGAATCTCGATCAGGCTGTCCTTCTTCTCGAGATCGTCAAACAACAGGCGCAGCCGGTCGAGATCCTCGGCGCCGGCGAGGCCCTCGAGCAGGTTGGCGCGGCCGCGGATGATCAGTTGCGCGGGCTTGCCTTCGTCCGGGCTGCCGGCCCAGACAGCGATGCCGCGCTCGACGAGATCGCGCGACAGGGCATCGAGCTCGTGGCGGACGTCATCCTTCAGCCGGCTCAACTGCTTGCGGAGTTCCGGCAGCGTCTGGCCGGACATATGGGCATTGAGAAAATTCGCCGCCTCGGTCAGTTGCGAGGAGGTGACGCCCGCCGGCAGCTCGATGATGCGGTTTTCCACCTGATCGTGATCGCCGACGAGCACGGCCAGCGCCTTGGTCGGTTCGAGCCGGATGAACTCGACATGTTTCAGCACCGGATCGCTTTTCGAGGTGATGACGAGGCCGGCGCCGCGCGAAATGCCGGACAGCATGCGGCTTGCCTCGTTCATCATCGATTCCACCGGATTGCCGCCGCTTTCGGCCCGCACCTGCCGGTCGATGTTGGCGCGCTCCTCGGCGGAGAGGTCGCCGACCTGCATGAAGGCATCGACGAAGAAACGCAGGCCGATCTGGGTCGGCAGCCGTCCGGCGCTGACATGCGGCGAATAGATCAGGCCGAGTTCTTCGAGATCGCTCATGACGTTGCGCACCGAGGCCGGCGACAGCGACATCGGCAGAAGACGGGACAGGTTGCGCGAACCGAGCGGCTCGCCACTTTCCAGATAGCCTTCGACGATGCGCCGAAAAATTTCCCTGGAGCGCTCGTCCAGTGCGGCAACAGCATCCGAAACCGACGTCGACCTGATGCCCATGAAGCTTACGAACCCGCGCTGATGATACTTCCCGAAAAGTAAGTCAAACTCGCACCTGTGGCAAAAGGGAATTTGCAAATAGGCGCCGCCAATCGTAGAAGCGGTCAACAAACCCCAGGAGATAAGAATGCGGCCTTCAGGCAGAAAAATCGACCAGATGCGCAAGGTCTCGTTCGAGCGCAATTTTTCCAAGCATGCGGAAGGCTCCTGCCTGGTCAAGTTCGGCGATACGCATGTGCTCTGCACGGCCAGCCTTGAAGAAAAGACGCCGCCCTGGCTGCGCAATACCGGCAAGGGCTGGGTCACCGCCGAATATGGCATGCTGCCGCGGGCGACCGGCGAACGGATGAAGCGCGAGGCCGCCGCCGGCAAGCAGGGCGGCCGCACCCAGGAAATTCAGCGGCTGATCGGCCGGTCGTTGCGCGCCGTCGTCGACCTGCAGGCGCTCGGCGAACGGCAGATCACGCTCGACTGCGACGTCATCCAGGCCGATGGGGGTACGCGGACCGCCTCGATCACCGGCGGCTGGATCGCGCTTTACGACTGCCTGAAATGGATGGAAAGCCGCAACATGATCAAGGTCGACCGGGTCCTGAAGGATCATGTCGCCGCCATCTCCTGCGGTATCTTCGCCAGCCAGCCGGTGATCGATCTCGATTACCTCGAGGATTCCTCGGCCGAGACCGATGCGAACTTCGTCATGACCGGCACCGGCGGGATCGTCGAGATCCAGGGCACGGCCGAGGGCACGCCGTTCAGCGAGGGCGAATTCACCTCGCTGATGCAGCTTGCCAGAAACGGCATCGGCGAACTGGTGGCGCTGCAGAAGCAAGCCGTCGAAGGATGAACCCCATGCTGGAAGGCATGTTGGAAACGGCGCTCTATGCGCGGGATCTCGATCAGGCCGAGGCGTTTTACGAAGACGTCCTCGGACTGGAGAAGATCGCCCGCGCCGCCAACCGGCATGTCTTCTTCCGCTGCGGGCCCGGCGTTCTGTTGATCTTCAACCCCGAGGAAACGGTGAAGCCGCCGGCGCCTGATGCCCTGCAGGTGCCGCCGCACGGCACGACCGGCCAGGGCCATGCCTGTTTCCGGGTATCCGGCCGCAATATCGACGCCATGGCCGAGAAGCTGACGGCGGCTGATGTGGCGATCGAATCCGAGGTGCGCTGGCCGAACGGCGGCCGCTCGATCTATTTCCGCGATCCGGCCGGCAACAGCCTGGAATGCGCAGAGGCTAAAATCTGGGGCATCGAACAGGATATCTGAATGCGCAAGCTTGAAACGAAGACCATCGTCGTCGCCAGCCACAATGCCGGCAAGATCCGCGAGATCCAGGAATTGATCGGGCCGCTCGGCTTCACCGCCAAATCGGCGGCGGAGCTGAATTTCGTCGAGCCTGACGAGACCGGCACGAGTTTCGAGGAGAATGCGACGATCAAGGCGGTCGCCTCGGCCAATGCCGCCGGCATGCCGGCGCTTTCGGACGATTCCGGACTGGTGGTCGACGCGCTCGGCGGCGATCCCGGCGTCTACACCGCCAACTGGGCGGAGAGGGCCGACGGCACGCGCGATTTCGACATGGCGATGGCCAAGGTGGAAAAGGCGCTGCAGGATGCCGGCGCGACGAAGCCGGAACAGCGCACCGCACGTTTCATCAGCGTGCTCTGCCTCGCCTGGCCGGACGGGCACACGGAGCTGTTCCGTGGCGAAGTGGAAGGCAGCGTCGTCTGGCCGCCGCGCGGCACCCAGGGCTTCGGCTACGATCCGGTCTTCCAGCCTAAGGGTTACGACATCACCTTCGGCGAAATGAGCGGCGAGGAAAAACACGGCTGGAACGTCGGCAAGCCGCAAGCGCTGTCGCACCGGGCCCGCGCCTTCAAACTCTTCGTCGAAACCTGCCTGGAGGCATAAGGTCGGTACGTGGGCACATCAGACACGCCAAGCAGCTCGCGCGATGCAGCACTTTTGCCCGATACCGGTGAGCCCGGCTTCGGCGTCTACGTGCATTGGCCCTTCTGTGCGGCGAAGTGTCCCTATTGCGATTTCAACAGCCATGTGCGCCACCAGCCGGTGGATCAGGAGCGCTTCACCGCTGCCTTCTTGAAGGAGATGGCAACGGTGCGGGCGATGAGCGGGCCGAAGACGGTCACCAGCATCTTCCTCGGCGGCGGCACGCCCTCGCTGATGAAGCCGGAAACGGTCTCGGCCATTCTCGACGGCATTGCCCGGCACTGGCACGTGCCTGCCGGCATCGAAATCACCATGGAGGCCAACCCTTCGAGCGTCGAGGCCGACCGCTTCCGCGGCTATCGGGCCGCCGGCGTCAATCGTGTCTCGCTCGGCGTGCAAGCGCTGAATGATCGGGACCTGAAATTCCTCGGCCGTCTGCATGATGTCGCCGACGCGCTGAAAGCAATCCGGCTGGCGCGCGACATTTTTCCCCGCATGTCCTTCGATCTGATCTATGCCCGGCCGCAGCAGACGGTCGAGGAATGGGAGAAAGAGCTGAAGGAGGCTATCTCCTATGCGGTCGACCATCTCTCCCTCTATCAGCTGACCATCGAGGAAGGCACGCCCTTCTACGGCCTGCACAAGGCGGGCAAGCTGGTCGTGCCGGACGGCGAGCAATCGGCATTGCTCTACGAGGCGACGCAGGAGATCACCGCGCGCGAGGGCATGCCGGCCTATGAGGTTTCCAATCACGCCCGGCCGGGTGCCGAAAGCCGGCATAACCTGACCTACTGGCGTTACGGCGATTATGCCGGCATCGGCCCCGGCGCCCATGGCCGGCTGACACGCGGCCCGGAGAAGATCGCCACGGCGACCGAGCGCAAGCCGGAAGCCTGGCTCGACATGGTCGAGCGCGACGGCCACGGCATTCTCGACGAGGAGCGGCTCGGCTTCGAGGAACAGTCCGACGAGCTCTTGCTGATGGGGCTGCGGCTCCGGGAAGGTGTCGATCTTGCCCGCTGGCAGCAGCTTTCGGGCCGCGACCTCGACCCGAAACGCGAGGAATTCCTGCTGGAACACAAATTCATCGAGCGGATCGGCAATTCACGCCTGCGCTGCACGCCGTCCGGCATGCTGATCCTCGACTCCGTCGTCGCCGATCTCGCCTGCTGACATCAATACGACGTGCGAATTTACAACGCGGCGGCATCGATATCGCCGCCGCGCTGGAGCGCATTTATCAGCCGTGGCTGGTCGCGCCTGATTTGAACAGGCTGCCGGTCGGCGTCTTCAAGAACATCTCCAGCGGAATATGCTCCTGGTGCAGGAAGCCGGTCGCCGGCAGCAGGCCGTCGCGGACCATTTCGATGACGGCCACGACCGAGGCCGAGGTCGTCCAGGCAATTGCGGTGCGGCGGGCGCCGGCAATCTCGATCGGGTAATAGGCGCGCACGAATTCCTTGCGGCGCAGGCTGCCATTCTCCGTCCCTTCAGCGGCGACATGGACATAGACGACATCGTCTTCAACCGGCGGCTTGGCGTTGGTCAGGATCTCGCCGGCGAGCTTGCGCTTGTCGCGCATCAGCAGTTCGTGGAAGAAGAAGTTCATCAGCTCCATATGGCCGGGATAACGCATCGTCTTGTAATCGAGATTGTCGATCTTGCCGAGCATGGTGTCGCACATGGTGCCAAGACCGCCCGAGGTGGTGAAGGCTTCGAGTTTGACGCCGCCGACATAGACGGTCTCGTGCCATTCCATCGGCGAGACCAGCTTGCGGACACCGCCCTCGATCACCTCGCAGTCGTTCAGATATTCGTTGACGACGCCCTCGGGCGACCAGTTGAAGGCGTAGCCGAGCAGCCCGGTCGGGTGCTGCGGCAGGGCGCCGACGCGCATGCGGATCGAACGGCAGCGATCGAAGCCGTCGGCCAGGCTCGCGCCGACGATACCGACGAAACCCGGCGCCAGGCCGCATTGCGGCGCCATCAGGCCGCGGGCGGTCTTCGACAGTTCGATGATGAAATTGGTTGTGGGAACATCTTCGGTCAGATCGAAATAATGAATGCCGGCAAGATGGGCGGCGCGCGCCAACTCGATGTTCAAATGATAAGGCAGGCAGGACAGCACCGCCTCGACACTGGAGAGCAGTTCGCCGATCACCGCGGGATCTGAAATATCGCCGGTGCGGCACTTGAAGGGGACGTCGCTCAGCGGCAGCTGCGCATCGACGCCGATCACCTCGAAGCCGCCTTCATGCAACAGCGTCGCCGCCAGCCGTCCGACCTTGCCCAGGCCGAGAACGGCGATCTTTTCGAAACTCATTCATTCCTCCCACGCGCTCATTTCAGCGCTTCAGTCTTTGACATGCACTGGATGCGCCGGAGGTATAGAATAAAAAACTTATAAAGGAAAACGGCCGGAATCGCTTCCGGCCGTCGAATTCAGAAGAGAATCGTCGATTATTCGTTGATCAACCGCTTCAGAAGCTCGACTTCGTGCGAAAGCTTGGTGTCTCCCGAAATCAGTTCCTCGATCTTGCGTACGGCATGCAGCACGGTCGTGTGATCACGACCGCCGAAACGGCGGCCGATCTCCGGGAAGGAGCGCGGCGTCAGCGTCTTCGACAGATACATGGCGATCTGGCGCGGCTTGACGATGACGCGGGTGCGGCGGTTCGAGACCAGTTCCTGGCGCGAGACGTTGTAGTGCCTGGCGACGATGCGCTGGATATCCTCGATGCGCACCCGGCGGGGCTCGCCGGAGCCGACCAGATGGGCGAGCAGTTCGTCCACGCGCTCGATCGACAGGTTCGGCTCGAAGGAGCGGCGGAAGACCAGCTGGTTGAAGGCGCCTTCGAGTTCGCGGCCGCTGGCCGTGACGTTGCGGGCGACATGCTGGAGCAGTTCGGCCGGAATTTCGAGTGATGGATCTTCGAGCCGGGCTGCAGCAAGGCGACGCCTGAGGATTTCGAGACGCATCTCGTAATCCGGCGCGTCGAATTCGATCGCGACACCGCCCTGCAGGCGCGAACGGACGCGGGGATCGAGTGACTCCAGCTCCCAGGGCGCACGGTCGGCAGCAACGACGACCTGCTTGGCGCTGTCGAGCAGCATGTTGAGGAGATGGCAGAATTCATGCTGGATCATCTTGCCCTGCAGGAACTGCATGTCGTCGATGATCAGGAGATCGATGTTGCGCAGCGAATCCTTCAGCGTCAGCGCATCATTGTCGCGGATTGCGGTGGCGAAGCGCCACATGAAATATTCGGCCGTCAGATAGACGACGCGCAGCGCTCTCGGGTTCTGCACCGCCGCATTGGCGACCGCCTGCAGCAGATGGGTCTTGCCGAGGCCGACCGTCGAATGGATGAAGAGCGGATTGAAGCGCACGGCGCCGGAACCGGCTTCCGCGATCGTCTTGGCAGCCGCAAGCGCGACCCGGTTCGAGCTGCCTTCCACAAAGGTATCGAAGGTGAAGCGGCTATCGAGCGGCGAGCCAAAGAGCGGCGAACCGAAGCTTGCGGGCCTTGCCGCAGCAACAGCCGACACCGCCTGCTGGACGGCCTGACCGGCCGGCTGGGCGCTCGTCGGGCGGCGCATCTGGGGGGCAACGACCGGCTCGGGCTGAACCGCCTCATCCAGCGCCTTGGTGCCGCTGCGCGTTGCCGTGCGCACCAGGACTTCGATCTTGAGAATTTCCGGGTCCTCGGCCTGGAACAGACCGGTGATGAGATCGAGATAACGATTGTTGATCCACGACTTCAGGAAGGTCGTGGGAACAGAGAGGCGAACGACGCTCTTCGATACCGAATGCAGCTTCAGCCTGGCGAACCAGCTGGCATAGACGTCAGGACCGACCTGGGCCTTCAAGCGCGCGCTGACGCGCTCAAACAAGATGCTGTGCTTCATGTCCGCCTTTGCTTCCCCCACTTCCAGGCGAATGGTGCCGAACGTCTGCGGTGCCGCATCCCCATTGTCGAGCCCGCCCGTCGTCATCGTATTCATGTGCATAATGCCGCCTTTCAATTCCACCGGGCGGCTTCCGCTAAAATAGCCGCCCGATCATTCCCCGCTTTGGCGGGCTGACGGCATCCTCATGAAGCCGCTCACCTGCCGGTTCACTCAAACACTGCCCCCGAAGGGACCGGCAACAGAATTACGTTGCAGGGACCGCATTCATGCGGAACCTTCAGCGGCTTTCCGTGCCAGGCTGGCGGTCGATCCTCGTTTTCGGCCGACCAGCCCGAACGCAATATCACTTTAACCCTCTCCGGCGGCCTCGCCTTAAACGTGTGGCCGCTGAAGGCACAAAACATCCCCGCTCCGTAACAGCCACGTTACGGCCCAAATCCGTCAAGTGCTTGAAAAAACGGAAACGCAATGCTCCGTAACAAGGGGCACAAACTTATCGCCCTGCCGACGTGGCAGTTAAGACCGAGCCTCTGCAGGTGATGTCCGCGCCCTTTGTTGAAAGCCATTTAGGCAGGATCAAAAGGCAATATCAACGATGAATTTTACGCAAAATTAAGAAGCGGCCATTGACTCCGCCTGCCCTTTTCGGGCGTCACACCAGCGTCAAAAAAGAATCGCTTTTGAATCAAGGAGATTCCCCGTTCGGGCTATTTTGACACGCATGGAAAGAAAAAAAATAAAAATCTTCTTGACTCACCCCTGACCCCGAAAGCGTGGGGTAGAGTCGCGCGGCGTGAAAGCATCCTAGCGCAAGCCATTGTTTTTAAACAATTTTTCCTGTCATGGCACTGACACGAAACAGTCGTGAGATTAACCATGCAGGGGCTGATTGGATGAATCGAAAAAGCCCGGTAAAATTACCGGGCTAATCATAAAGAGGAAGTCGTTAAAGGAAGATTATGCGGTCGTGGTGACCGAAAGAGCCTTCACACGAGCAGCCAGGCGCGAGACCTTGCGCGATGCCGTATTGGAGTGCAGCACACCCTTGCTGGCGGCGCGGGCAAGCTCGGGCTGAGCCGCCAGGAAAGCTTCCTTCGCCTTGGCGGCGTCACCGGATGCGATGGCCTCTTCGACCTGGCGAACGAAAGTACGAACGCGCGAGCGACGAGCCTTATTGACGTCGGTACGGCGGGCGATCTTGCGGGTCGCTTTTTTCGCCGAAGTTGTATTGGCCATGGATGCCTCTCTCAAGAATTCGAACAAACTCCGCCATTACCGCGGGCCCTGCGGCCACAAAATCCAGCAATGCGGGAGCAATCGCGGAAAACCAAACCGGCTTTCCGAACCGTGGGCGGGCATATAACTCTAAAGCCGGCCCACGTCAACGCGGATTTTCAAGCTTTACCACCGGCAAGCGCCGAAAAACATTCAACGGTGCGTAAAAGCCGGTTTGCGCTTCTCGACGAAGGCCGCCATGCCTTCTTTCTGGTCGTCGGTGGCAAAGAGACTGTGAAACAGCCGGCGCTCGAAACGCAAGCCCTCCTCCAGCGTCGTCTCGAATGCGCGGTTGACCGCCTCCTTGGCCATCAGGACCGAGGGGCGCGACAGCGAGGCGATCTTTTCGGCCGCGGCAAAAGCCTCGTCGAGCAGACGCTCGGGCGCCACCACACGCGAAACGAGTCCCGATCGTTCGGCTTCCGCCGCATCCATCATCCGGCCGGTCAGGATGAGGTCCATCGCCTTCGCCTTGCCGACGGCGCGCGTCAGCCGCTGCGAGCCGCCCATGCCTGGAATGACGCCGAGGGTGATTTCCGGCTGGCCGAACTTCGCCGTCTCCGAGGCGATGATGAAATCGCACATCATGGCGAGCTCGCAGCCGCCGCCGAGCGCAAAACCGCTGACGGCAGCGATGACAGGCTTGCGCGCCTTGGCGACATCATCCCAGCCGCTGATGAAATCACTCTTATAGATGTCGGCAAACTGAAGCGCCTGCATTTCCTTGATATCGGCGCCGGCGGCAAAGGCGCGCTCGGAACCGGTAAGCACGATCGCGCCGACCGTCTCATCGGCGTGGAAGCCGGCATAGGTCTCCTTCAGCTCCTTCAGCACGGTGGAGTTCAGGGCATTCAGCGCCTGCGGACGGTTCAGCGTGACGAGGCCGACATTGCCTCGGGTTTCGACGATCAGGGTCTCGTAGGTCATGCTGTTCTCCCGGTTTCTCACTCTTACTTCTGGCAGGCGGCGCAATAGAAGGTGGAGCGACCCGCCTGGACGATGCGGGCGACCGTACCGTCGCAGCCGGGCATGCGGCAAGCCTGACCTTCGCGATCGTAGACGGAGAAGGAATGCTGGAAATAGCCGAGCGATCCGTCGGTCTGGATATGGTCACGCAGCGACGATCCGCCGGCCGCGATCGCATCGGCGATGACGTCGCGGATCGAGGCGACGAGCAGGTCGAGCTGCGCCTTCGGCCTGCCGGCCGCCGTCACCAGCGAGCCGGCGGCGCGGACCGGCGAAAGATGCGAGCGCCACAGCGCCTCGCAGACATATATATTGCCGAGACCGGCAATGTTCTTCTGGTCGAGCAGCGCGCTCTTCAGCGGCTGCGCCTTGTCGCGGAAGCGGTCGGCGAGATAGGCGGCGCCGAGTTCGTTTCCCGTCGGCTCCGGGCCGAGATCGCGGAAGAAGGGATGGGCGGCAAGATCGGCCCGCCCCACCATATCCATGAAGCCGAAACGACGCGGATCGTTATAGACGACGCGGCGCGGGCCGCTTGCACCCTGCAAATGGAAGACGACGTGATCGTGCTTCTCGTCCTTCGAGCGGGCATGATGGAATTCGCCTGGCGCAGCGGAGGCAACCCCCTCCTCGATGCGGCCCTCCTCGATGCGAAAGGAACCGGACATGCCGAGATGGGAAATCAGCGTGTTGCCGTCGTCGAGGTCGACCAGCAGATATTTGGCGCGGCGGCCAAGACCGACAATAGTGCGGCCGGAAACCCTGTCGGCGAAAGCGTCGGGAAAGGGGAAGCGCAGATCGCCGCGCCGCAGTTCCAGCCTGGTGATGCGCGTGCCTTCCATCGCCGGCGTCAGGCCGCGTTTCACCGTTTCGACTTCTGGCAATTCCGGCATCTTAACCCATCTATATCTAACGTGTTTCAACCGACGACGATGTGCGCTATAGCGCCAGTGTGCCGCGGAGAACGCGGTCCATAGATAACGTCGCGCACGGTCTTTCGCTATGGCCGCCGCGCCCGAATCTTCAGGAATGGAGCAGTCTGATGTCAGAAAGCCGCACTTCCGCCGATGGCGGCATGGAGACCTCCTACGGCTTCCGCGAGGTGCCTGACGGCGAGAAGCAGGGCCTGGTCAACCAGGTGTTCCACAAGGTCGCCAAGCGCTACGACATCATGAACGACGTCATGTCGATGGGCATGCACCGCGCCTGGAAGGATGCGATGATTTCGGCGCTGAACCCGCGCAAGGAGCCGGGTTACAAGGTGCTCGACGTCGCCGGCGGCACGGGCGATATCGCCTTCCGCATCGTCGAGGCCTCGGGCCGGCAGGCGCATGCCACCGTGCTCGACATCAACGGCTCGATGCTCGGCGTCGGTGCCGAGCGGGCGGAAAAGAAGAAGCTTTCCGGCAATCTCACCTTCGTCGAGGCGAATGCCGAGGAACTGCCTTTCGAGGCCGGCAGCTTCGATGCTTATACGATCGCCTTCGGCATCCGCAACGTGCCGAGGATCGACGTCGCGCTGTCGGAAGCCTATCGCGTGTTGAAACGCGGCGGACGGCTGCTGGTGCTGGAATTTTCCGAAGTCGATATGCCGCTTCTCGACAAGATCTACGACGCCTGGTCATTCAATGCCATTCCGCAATTCGGCAAGGCGATCACCGGCGATGCCGAACCCTACCAATATCTGGTGGAATCGATCCGCAAGTTCCCGAACCAGGAGAATTTTGCGGCCATGATCCGCCAGGCCGGCTTTTCGCGCGTCACCTACACCAATTATACCGGCGGCATCGCCGCTCTCCATTCCGGCTGGAAGCTCTGACGCATGACGTCGAAAAATGTAGAGCGGTTTTCGGATAGCGTCGCGCGAGAATCACACAGGACATGAGCACTTTCGGGGCATATTTCAGGCTCGTTCGGGTCGGTTGGATTCTTGTGCGCGAAGGCGTGATCTCGGCGCTGCCGTCGGAGGGCCTGCCGCCCCCGATCAGCCTTGCCAAATCCTTCGTCGGCGTGTTTGCGCGCAACCGCGCCAAGGCGATTGCGCGCAGCGACCGGCTGGCGCAGGCCGTCGAACGGCTCGGCCCCTCCTATGTGAAGATCGGGCAGTTCCTGGCGACGCGGCCGGATGTCGTCGGCGTCGAATTTGCCAACGACCTGTCGCAGCTTCAGGACCGGATGGCCTTCTTTCCCTCGGCCGCCGCCAAGGCCAATATCGAAGGCTCGCTTGGACGGCCGATCGGCGAGCTGTATGCGAGCTTCGGCGAGCCGATCGCCGCCGCCTCGATCGCCCAGGTGCATCCGGCCGAGGTCGAGACATCGGCGGGCCGCAAGAAGGTCGCCGTCAAGATCGTGCGGCCGGGCGTGCGCCAGCGCTTCGCCCATGACATCGAGGCGATGTATCTCGTTGCCCATATGCAGGAGCGTTTCCTGCCGTTCAGCCGGCGGCTGCGACCGGTCGAGGTGACGAAGACGCTAGAGCAGACGACCAAGGTGGAGATGGATCTTCGCCTGGAGGCGGCCGCCCTTTCCGAGATCGCCGAGAATACCGAAGAAGACCCGGGCTTCCGGGTGCCGAAGGTCGACTGGGAGCGCACCGGGCGCGACGTCATCACCATGGAGTGGATCGACGGCACGAGAATGTCCGACGTCGAGGGCCTGCGGGCGGCGGGTCACGATCTCAACCTGCTTGCCGATACGCTGATCCAGTCGTTCCTGCGCCACACGCTGCGCGACGGCTTTTTCCATGCCGACATGCATCCGGGCAATCTCTTCGTCGATGCCGACGGCATGATCGTCGCCGTCGACATGGGCATTGTCGGGCGGCTGGGCAAGAAGGAGCGGCGGTTCCTCGCCGAAATCCTCTACGGCTTCATCACCCGCGACTATATTCGCGTCGCCGAGGTGCATTTCGAGGCGGGCTATGTGCCCGGCCATCACAATGTCGAGAGCTTTGCCCAGGCGATCCGGGCGATCGGCGAGCCGATCCACGGGCAGCCGGCCGAGACGATCTCGATGGGCAAGCTGCTGACGCTGCTGTTCGAAGTGACCGAACTGTTCGACATGGCGACGCGGCCGGAACTGGTGATGCTGCAGAAGACCATGGTCGTGGTCGAGGGCGTGTCGCGCATGCTCAATCCGCGCTTCAACATGTGGAAGGCCTCCGAGCCCGTCGTCGGCGACTGGATCCGCACCAATCTCGGGCCGAAGCGGATCGCCACCGATATCAAGGACGGGCTGAAGGCGGCGGTCAAGCTCGCCGAAGCCGTGCCGGAAATTGCGGCGAAGACCGAAAAATTCCACCACCAGCTTCTGCATATGAGCGAGCACGGGCTGCGTTTCGATGCGCAGACGGCGGATGCGATCGGCAAGGCCGAGGCGCGCCACAATCGCTCGGCCAGGATCGCGCTGTGGATCATCGCATTGACGCTTCTCTATATTGCCTGGATGCTGAGCTGACCGTCTGCCAAAAACATGCTGTGTTCGGCATTTGGGATATCCCATGTGACGGAGGGCTCGCTTAGTCTCATTTTCAAGGAGATAGGCACATGAAGCACGAACGCCTTGGCATCGAACTTTCCGGACGACCGCTCGGTTTTGCCGAGATGGTGACGATTGGTGCGGGCAAGGCTGCGATTTCGGCTTCGGCGACAGGCATGTCCCGCATCGCGATCGCCCGCGAGATCGTCGAGGATGCAATTGCCTCCGGCATGCCCGTCTACGGCTCGACGACAGGCGTCGGCGCCATGAAGGATGTGGAGTGGTCGGCCGACGAACTCGACACTTTCAATCTCGGCCTGGTGCGCGCCCATCATTTCGGCACCGGCACACCCTTTTCCTGCAACATCGTGCGCAATGCCATGGCGATCCGCATCAATACGGCGCTGACCGGCCAGGTCGGCTGCACGCCGGAGCTGATCGAGGCCTATATCCGGATGCTCGAGGCCGATCTCATCCCGGTCGTGCGCCGCACCGGCTCCATCGGCTGTGCGGATATCGGGCTGATGGGACAGATCGGCGCGGTGCTGACCGGCGTCGGCGAAGCGATCTATCGCGGCAACCGGATGCAGGCGGCCGAGGCATTCCGGGCGGCCGGGCTGGAACCGATGCGGATGGCGCCGCGCGACAGCCTCGCCTCGCTCAGCATCAACGCGGTGAGCTTTGCCTCGGCGGCGGAAACGACGCGCAATGCCGCGGCCTCGATCCGCATCCTGCTGGCGACGGCGATGATGGCGGCCGGCGCGCTCGGCGCTTCCCGCGATCCCTGGAAGGCGGTCCGCCATGTCGGCACGGCGCGCGAAGCGCTGATCGGCGCCTGGCTCTGCAATGCTTCCGAAGAATGGAACTGGCCGGTCGCGACCCATGTGCAGGATCCGCTCAGCCTGCGCATGATCGCCCAGGTGTTCGGCGCGGTGATCGAAAACCTTTTGTCGACCGGCCACAAGATCCTTGCCGCCACCGGCCGCTCGGACGACAATCCCGTCGTCGTCGAGGGCCGCGTGATGACGTCGGGCGGTTCGCTGCCGCTCGATGTAACGATCCTGCTCGAATCGGCCGCGCTCTGCATGGCGCATGCGGCGCGCAACGCCTTCAATCGCTGTGTCATTCTCGGCAACGGCCAGCGACGCGACCTGCCGGTCAATCTCGTGCCGCCGGGGCGGATCGCCACAGGTTTCGGGCCGATCATCAAGCTTGCCGGCGAGATCTTCTCGCGCGTGCTGTCGATGTCCAATCCTGTTTCGGCCCAGTCGCTGGTCGTCGCAGCCGGGTTGGAGGACGAGGCGGCCTTCCTGCCGCTCGTCATCGAGCGCTTCGACCGGCAGATGCGGGCGCTGAAACGCCTCGCCGCCCTCGAGGCGCTGCTGTCGGCTCAGGCGATCGACATACTCGGCGATGAACCGAAGGGTGTTGCCGCCATGCTCTACGAGGTCGTGCGCAAACATGCGGATTTCTATGTTGTCGACCGGCCGCTTTCGGCGGAAGTGGAGGCGATCGAGGAGGAGCTCGGTTCGGACGACTTCGTCTCGAAGCTGACCGAGCAGGTTCCAATCGCCTCCTTCGACGACTTCTTCGCCCTCGGCTCGCTGGAGCGAGTCGAGGAGCGGCTGACCCATCACGAGCCGGCAGCACTCTGATTTCAGTTTAGGGAGGAAGCGGCATGGACTTCGATCTCGTTCTGCAGGGCACGGTGGTGCTGCCGGACCGCATTCTTGAACAGGGCTATGTCGCCGTGCGCGACGGCAAGATCGCCGAGGTCGGCCTCGGCGTGCCGCCGGCGGGCCGTGAACGGCATTTGCTCGGAAAAGCGCTGATCCTGCCCGGCGCGATCGACGCGCAGGTGCATTCACTCTCGCAGAAGGACCAGGAGGATTTCATCTGGTCGACGCGCTCGGCGGCGGCCGGCGGCGTGACAACAATCGTCGACATGCCCTATGACGAGGGCAATCTCGTCTGCTCGGCTGCGGCGCTACAGCGGAAGATCGACCATGCCGGACCGCAGGCGCGCGTCGACTTCGCGCTTTACGGCACCATCGATCCGGAAGAAGGCCCGGCTCGGATCCGCGAGATGGTGGAGGCAGGCGTTGCCGCCTTCAAGTTTTCGACCTTCGGCACCGATCCCAAGCGCTTTCCGCGCATTCCGCCGGCCCTGCTCGACGCCTGCTTTGCGGCGATCGCGCCGACAGGGCTGACGGCGGGCGTGCACAATGAAGACGACGAGGCGGTGCGAACCTATATGGAGCAGGTGAAGGCGAGCGGCATCACCGACTGGCGGGCGCACGGCCTGTCGCGGCCTGCGATTACCGAGCTGTTGGCGATGCACACGATCTTCGAGACGGGTGCGGCCACCGGCTGCCCGGCGCATGTGGTGCACTGCTCGCTCGGGCGCGGCTACGATATCGCCCGCGCCTATCGCCGCGACGGATTTGCGGCAACGGTCGAATGCTGCATCCACTACCTGACGCTCGACGAGGAAAACGACGTGAAGCGCTTGGGCGGCAAGGCGAAGATCAATCCGCCGCTACGGGCGCGCGCCGAGGTGGAGACGCTCTGGCGGAAGGTGGCCGAGGGCAATGTCTGGCTGGTCTCGACCGATCACGTCAGCTGGTCGGAAAACCGCAAGATCAATCCCGACATGCTCGCCAACGCATCCGGCGTTCCCGGCCTGGAGGTGATGGTGCCGCTGTTCGTCAAAGGCGCCACCGAGCGCGGCATTCCCCTGACATGGGCGGCCAAGCTGATGGCGGAGAACCCGGCGAAGCATTTCCGGCTCGAGCATATCAAGGGCGCGCTGGCACCGGGCAAGGACGCCGATATCACCGTGCTGGAGCCGCACGACAGCGTCTATGATGCCGCCGCGAGCGGCAACAACGTCGTCGGCTGGAGCCCCTATAACGGCATCCGCCTGCCCTGGACCGTCTCGGCCACCTATCTGCGCGGCGAAAAGATCGCCGAGGGCGGAAAGGTGCTGGCCGAGCCCGGCACCGGCCGGTTCGTGCGGCCGCTGCCGCGCCAGGTCATGGCAGGAACTGCCGCATGAGCCGCAATCTTCCCGTCAATGCCGGCCGGATCGCTGGCGATATCGAGGCGCTGGCCGCAATGACCGAGCCGGGGCGTCCCTGGACGCGGCGGGCCTTCTCGCCGCTCTTCCTCGATGGCCGGGCCTATATCGAAGCGCGGATGAAGGCGGCGGGACTGGAAACGCGGATCGATGCCGCAGGCAATCTGGTCGGCCGGCGGACAGGCCAGAAACCATGGCTCGGCACGATCATGATCGGCTCGCATTCCGACACCGTGCCGGACGGCGGCCGCTTCGACGGCATCGCCGGGGTGATCTCGGCGCTGGAGGTGGCGCGGGCGCTTGCTGAGCAGGATATCAAGCTCGATCACGATCTCGAAATCGTCGATTTCCTGGCCGAGGAGGTCAGCATCTTCGGCGTGTCCTGCATCGGCAGCCGCGGCATGACCGGCCAACTGCCGGAGGCCTGGCTTTCGCGCGTCAGCGACGGGCGCGACCTGGCCGAGGGCATCGCTGAGGTCGGTGGCAGGCCCGATGTGCTGATGCAGCAGAACAGGCCCGATATAGCAGGCTTTCTCGAGCTCCATATCGAGCAGGGTCCGGTGCTCGAAGCCGAGAGGCAGGATATCGGCATCGTCACCGCGATCTCGGGCATCACCCGGATCGAGATCACCGTCGAAGGGCGGGCCGACCATGCCGGCACGACGCCGATGGACCGACGGGCGGATGCGCTGGTGGCGGCATCGCAGCTGGTGCTCGACATCCGCAATGCCGCCGCAGAGCTTGCCAAAACGCCGGGGCATTTTGCAGCGACGGTCGGGGAATTCCGCATCGAGCCGAATGCCGCCAATGTCGTGCCGTCGAAGGTCACGCTGCTGATCGATGGGCGCGCGGAGATCCGCGCCGACATGGAGGCTTTCTGCCGCTGGCTCGACGGCCATGTCGAAAAGCTGGCAGGAGCCTACGGCGTGACGATCAAGACGCCGAACCGGGTTTCCGACAATCTGCCGACGCCAGGCGATGCCGGGCTGCTGTCGACACTGGAGGCGGCCTGCGAGCGGGTCGGCGCAAAAAGCCGGCGCATCGCCTCAGGCGCGGGACACGATATGGCCTGGATCGCCAAGGTGGCGCCGGCGGCGATGATCTTCGTGCCCTGCCGGGAAGGCCGCAGCCATTCGGCCGACGAATGGGCCGAGAATGACGATATCGCCCTCGGCGCCGCCGTGCTGTTCGAAGCGGTGCGCGAGATGGACACGAGCTTGAGGCAGGAGAGGACCGATGGGACGCATACTCGTTGAGAAGGACGTGGAAGCAGCCGTCAAGGGCGGCTCCGTCTATGCCGCCGGCGGCGGCGGCTGGGCCGATCATGGACGGATGCTTGGGCTTGCCGCCGTCAATGTCGGCAAGCCGGAGCTGGTCTCGATCGACGAGTTGCAGGATGAGGACTGGATCGCCACCGCGGCCGCAATCGGCGCGCCGGCCTCCACCACCCCCTGGGAAATGCAGGGCATCGACTATGTGAAAGCAGTGCAGTTGCTGCAGGAGGCGCTTGGGGAAAAGCTTTCCGGGCTGATCATCGGCCAGAACGGCAAATCCTCGACGCTGAACGGCTGGCTGCCGTCGGCCATCCTCGGCACCAAGGTGGTCGATGCGGTCGGCGACATCCGGGCGCATCCCACGGGCGACATGGGCTCGATCGGCATGGCCGGTTCGCCCGAGCAGATGATCCAGACCGCCGTCGGCGGCAATCGGGCGGAGAATCGCTATATCGAACTGGTGGTGAAGGGCGCGACGGCGAAGATCTCGCCGGTGCTGCGCGCCGCCGCCGATCAATCCGGCGGCTTCATCGCCAGCTGCCGCAATCCGCTGAGGGCTTCCTATGTCAGGACCCATGCCGCACTCGGCGGCATCTCGATGGCGCTGGCGCTCGGCGAGGCGATCATCGCGGCGGAGAAGCGCGGCGGGTCAGCTGTCATCGACGCGATCTGCAAGACGACCGGCGGGCATATCCTTGCCGAGGGGATCATCACCCGCAAGGACGTCGTCTACACCAAGGAAGCCTTCGACATCGGTACGATCACCGTCGGCGCGGGCGAAAAATCGGTGACGCTGCATGTGATGAACGAATATATGGCGGTGGACGATGCGGATGGCGGGCGGCTTGCCACCTTCCCGGCCGTCGTCACCACGCTTTCACCGGAGGGCGAACCGCTCAGCGTCGGCCAGCTTCAGGACGGCATGCACGTCTTCATCCTGCATGTGCCGATGGACATCATTCCGCTCTCGGCAAGCGTGCTCGATCCGACCGTCTATCCCGTCGTCGAAAAGGCGATGGGGATCGAGATCGCACGTTATGCGCTGGCAACGAAAGCCTGAGCCATGGCGCGCGATCCCGGTCTCGAAGAACTGATGCGCGAGGAACTCGGCGATCGGCCGGGCCTTACCGAAAAATCCATGTTCGGCGGCTGGGCCTTCATCCTGAACGGCAATCTCCTCTGCTGCGCGCGCCATGACGGCATGCTGATCCGTCTCGGCAAGGGCAATGACGGCTGGGCGCTGGCATTGCCAGGCGTGATCCAGATGCTGTCGGGCGAGCGGGTGATGCATGGCTGGGTGCGCGGTGGTGCCGAGGTTTACGGCGACGATGCCCTGAGACGGCGTTTGCTCGATGCGGCACTTGCCTATGTGGAATCGCTGCCGAGTAAGTGACGATCGAAGGCAGAGCAAAACGAGGAACCCACGATGTCGAAGGCCAATCCACGCCATCCGAAATTTCCGATTCCCGGCGGGCCGGAGCTGCGCGCCAAGGGCTGGCGGCAGGAGGCGCTGCTGCGGCTGCTCGAAAACGTGCTCTCCGTCGGCGAGGATCCCGACAACCTCATCGTCTACGCCGCGCTCGGCAAGGCGGCCCGCAACTGGGCGGCCCACAAAGGCATCGTCAAGGCGCTGACCGAAATGGACGAGGACCAGACGCTGCTCATCCAGTCCGGCAAGCCGATCGGGCTCGTTCGGACGCATGCCAAGGCGCCGCTCGTCATCATGGCGAACTGCAATATCGTCGGGCAATGGGCAAAGGCCGAGGTGTTCTACGAGCTGCAGCGCAAGGGGCTGATCTGCTGGGGCGGGCTGACGGCCGGCGCCTGGCAATATATCGGCAGCCAGGGGGTCATCCAGGGCACCTACGAGATCTTCATGCGCATTGCCGAGCGGCGCTTCGGCGGCGATCTCCTCGGCCGCTTCGTGCTGACCGCCGGCCTCGGCGGCATGGGCGGGGCGCAGCCGCTGGCCGGCCGCATGGCGGGGGCGGCAATCCTCTGCGTCGACATCGATCCGGAGCGCGCCCGCAAGCGACAGCAGATCGGTTATCTCCAGGAAATCGCGCCTGATCTCGATACCGCCCTGCAGATGATCGATGCGGCGGTGAAGGAGAAACGGGCGCTGTCCGTCGGGCTCGTCGGCAATGCGGCGGAGGTCTATCCCGAGATCGCCCGGCGCGGCATCGTGCCCGATATCGTCACCGACCAGACCTCGGCGCACGACCTCGTCTATGGCTACGTGCCGAAGGGCATGAGCCTCGATCAGGTCAAGGGCCTGCGCGACGATGGCCAAGGGCAATTGATGGCGGCAAGCCGCGCCTCGATCGTCGAACATGTGACGGCGATGCTGGAATTCCAGAAGAAGGGTTCTGAAGTCTTCGACAACGGCAACCTGATCCGCACGCAGGCCAAGGAGGGCGGCGTCGCCAATGCCTTCGACATTCCGATCTTCACCGAAGCCTATCTCAGGCCGCTGTTTGCCCGGGCGATCGGCCCGTTCCGCTGGATGGCGCTATCGGGCGAGGAGAGCGATATCGCCCGGATCGATGACCTGCTGCTCGAGATGTTCCCCGACAACAAGATCATCACCAACTGGATCCGGCTGGCGCGCGAGCATGTTCCCTTCGAAGGGCTGCCGGCCCGCATCGCCTGGCTCGGCCACGGCGAACGCACGGCACTCGCGAGGCGCGTCAACACGCTGGTTGCGAGCGGCGAACTGAGAGGCCCGGTCGCCTTCTCCCGCGACCATCTCGATGCCGGCGCCATGGCGCACCCGAACATCATGACCGAGCGGATGAAGGACGGCTCCGACGCGATCGCCGACTGGCCGCTGATCGATGCGATGATGCTCTGCTCGTCGATGGCCGATCTCGTCGTCATTCATTCCGGCGGCGGCGGCTATGCCGGCTATATGACGAGCTGCGGCGTCACCGTCATCGCCGATGGCACGGATGCCGCCGACGAACGGCTCGATCATGCGCTGACCAACGATACCGCACTCGGCGTCATGCGGTATGCCGATGCCGGTTACGAGGAGGCGCTGGATGAAGTGGCGAAGAAAGACGTGCCCTATCTCCGGCTTGGCTGATGTGCGGGAGCAGACATCCAGACCTTTCCAGAATTATCAGGCATCAGGCAATCAGATTGGAGACCTCGAGGAGATTGCCGTCGGGGTCCCGGAAATAGACCGAGCGCAGACGTCCGGTCGCGCCGGTGCGTTCGACCGGACCCTCTTCGATCGCAACGCCTGAGGCCTGCAGATGCGTGATGACATCGGCGAGCGTCGTCTCGGCGATGAAGCAGAGGTCGCCGGAGCCGGCTGTGGGATGACTCGCCTTGGGATCGAATTCGCGGCCGGCCTGGTGCAGGTTGATCTTCTGCCGGCCGAATTTCAGCGCCTTGCGGCCTTCCGCGAAGGTTTCGACCGACATGCCGAGGATGCGGGCATAGAAATCGCAGGTGATGGCAATATCGGCGACGGTCAGCACCAGATGGTCGAGGCGGTCGATGCGGATCATGCTGTTCTCCTCGCGAGGTGCTTTGCAAGACAGGCGGAGACAAAGGCCAGCGCCAGCATGGCAAGCGTGAAGATAACGACGGCGGTCCAGCCTTCAACCGCGAAGAACCAGCCGCCCGCCGAACCCATCAAGCTGGAGCCGACATAATAGGCAAGCATATAGAGCGATGAGGCGTGGCCTTTGGTGCCATGCGCCAGCCTGCCGACAAGGCCGCTGGCGATGGAATGGCTCATGAAGAAGCCGGTGGTGAGCACGATGATGCCGAGGATGATGACCGGGAGCGAGGCAAAGAGCGTCAGCGCGCTGCCGGCGGCGGTGAGTGCCAGACCGAAGAGAAGCACGGAAAAATGGCCGATCCGGTCTCCGAGGAGGCCGCCGATCGAGGAGGCGCCGATGCCGAAGAGATAGACGGTGAAGATCAGGCCGAGTTCGGTCTGGTTGAGGCCGTAAGGCGGCGCCACGAGGCGGAAGCCGGCATAATTATAGATCGTCACGAAGGAGCCCATCGCCAGGAAGGCGATGGCGAAGAGGAAGGGCAGCGCCGGACTGCTGAGATGGCCGCGCCACGCGTTGAGATGAAAGCGCGGATCGAAGCCCGGCCGGCGGACGAAATTGCGTGACGGCGGCAGCAGGGCGATGAAGCCGATCGCAGCGGCAAGGCCGATGGCGCCGATCAGAAAGAGCGCCGGACGCCAGCTGAAATATTCGGCGAAGATACCTGTCAGCACGCGGCCGGACATGCCGCCGAAGGCCGTGCCGGCGACATAGAGGCCCATGGTGGCGCCGAGGCCGCGCGGATCGATTTCCTCGGCGAGATAGGCCATGGCGACGGCCGGCACGCCGCCGAGAACGAGGCCCTGCAGGGCGCGGATGACAAGCAGCAGGTGCCAGTTCGGGGCAAAAGCGGTGGCAATGGTCAGCAATGCCGCGCCGACCAGCGATATCGACATCAGGCTGCGGCGGCCAAGGCCTTCCGAGACGGCGGCGGCACAGACGATGGCAAGTGCCAGGAAACCGGTGGAGAGCGAGAGGGACAGCGAGCTTTCGGCCGGGCTGACGGAGAACTCCTGCGAGAAGATCGGCAGCAGCGGCTGGACGCAATAGAGCAGCGAGAAGGTGGAGAAACCGGAAAGGAAGAGCGCCAGGCTGGCGCGGCGATAGGCGCCGGTTCCACGCGCGAGATAGTGCTTCTGCCCTGGGGTCGCTGATATCTCGGAGGTCTTTAATACATGCGCTGACGTCGGCATCTCTTCATCCTTCCGGTCTCCGATCTAGTCAACGCCGCTCCATTTGTCCAATATATGAAACTGGCGATTTCGATAGGTTTTGGAGATGACGATGGAGTTGCGGCACTTGCGATATTTCCTGGCGGTGGCGGAGGAAGGCAATTTCACCCGTGCGGCCGCCAAGCTCGGCATCGGGCAGCCGCCGCTCAGCCAGCAGATCCGCGATCTGGAGAGGGAAGTGGGTGCGGCGCTGTTTCACCGCGTGCCGCACGGCGCCGAATTGACGGCGGCGGGCGCTGCCTTCCTCGGCGAGGCAAAGGCGTCGCTGGCGGCTGCGGAAAAGGCAAAGCTTGCGGCGCAAAGCGCCAATCGCGGCGAGACCGGCCGGCTGTCGCTCGGCTTCACCGCATCCTCCGCCTTCAACCCCGTGGTCAGCGCGACGATCCGACGATTTCGTGCCCGCTGGCCCGATGTCCGGCTGGCGCTGACGGAAATGAATACGCTGGCGCTGATGCAGAAGCTGGAAGGCGGCGAGCTCGACGCCGCCTTCATGCGCCCCAGCCTCGACGACCCCGCCGGCGTCCGGCTGCGGCGATTGCCGGATGAGCCGATGGTGATCGCCCTGCCCGCCAGCCATCCTCTGGCACGGCGCAGCAAACTGCCGCTTGCGGCACTGGCGGACGAACCTTTCATCCTCTTTCCCCGGCTCGTCGGCTTGAGCCTCTACGACGATGTCGTGCTGGCCTGCCGCAAGGCGGGATTCGAGCTGACCGTGGCCCAGGAGGCGCCGCAGATTTCCTCCGTCGTCAATCTGGTGGCGGCAGAGCTCGGCGTCTCGATCGTGCCGGCCTCGATTTCGCAGATCAGGCTCGAAGGCGTCGCCTACCGGCCGATTGAGGGGCCGCCGGCTGTGGCGCGTCTGGCGCTGGCAATGTTGAAGACACATCGCTCGCCGGTCACCGAGAACCTGATGAGCCTGCTGAGCTAAAGCGCGTCGCGATCCTTCAGATTCGCTCTTCGCGCTTTAGAGCCTTTCCGGGTTAGATTGCAGCATTCTGCCGGAGCAGGTTTTCGTCAGGGCAAAGGCGATTGGCGAAGGGCATACCTCTTGGTACGGTCGAGCCGATCGCCTTTGCCCTGGCGGAAAGATGCCCGGCCCTTCGGGTTGGCTGAAACGGGCCGGCTGATCGACCGGCCGGCTTGGCCGTAGAGCTGGGCTACGACGCGCGCCGACCGGTCGACCATCCGACTCCATTTGAGCCAACAGGAATGCTGCAATCTAACCCGGAAAGGCTCTGATCTTTGTTCTTGCTCATGTCGTTTTGCAAAAGCGCTGCACACTTTTGCGCGACATGGTCTAGCCCGCCGGATCCCAATAGGGCGGATCGCCAAAACTCTTCTTCAGGTGATCGGCGATGGCGCGAAGCTTGGCGGAGGGGTTTCGGCCCTCGGGATGGGCCATGTAGATGAATTCGGCCTCCGGCCTGTGACCGACATCGATTTCGGCAAGCCGGCCTTCGCGAATGGCGGGGCCGGCGATGAAGGCGGGCAGCAGCGCGATGCCGAGACCGGCAATGGCGGCGTCGCGGAGCATGTCGCCATTGTTGATGCCGAGCGCCAGTTTCGCACGGACGACGACCGCGCCCTCCGGCGTTTGGAAGCGCCAGTCGGCAACGCCGCGATTGGTATAGAAGATTCCGCGATGGCCGTTGAGATCATCAAGCGACGACGGCACTCCCTGGCGCGCGAGATAATCCGGCGAGGCGCAGACAAGACGGCGGCTGCGCGCGAGCTTCCAGGCGACCAGCCTGTTATCGGCGATCGGACCGTTGCGGATGATGGCATCGTAGCCGTCCGACGCGGCATCGACACGTCGGTCGTCAATATCGAGGGTGAGTTCGATCTCGGGATGTTCGGCAAGGAAGGGATAGAGCGCCGGGCCGAGATGCATGCGGCCGAAGGTGACCGGAGCGGCGATGCGGATCGGGCCGGACAGGCTTCCGCGCCGCTCCGCCATATCGGCCGCAGCCGCCTCGATCTCGCGCACGATGCGCGCGGCACGCTCCAGGAAGACCGCGCCATCCTCCGTCAAACTCAGCTTGCGCGTCGTTCGGTGCAGCAGCATGCCGCCGAGCGACTTCTCCAGCTCGGCCAGCCTTTCGCTGACGACGGATTTCGACAGCCGCAGGCGCCTGGCCGCCTCGCTGACCGAGCCCGCCTCGACGACGGCGACGAAAGCCGTAATACCTTCGATCCTGATCATCGTTCGGCTTTTCCGAATTCGAGTTCCCCAATCTGGAGACTAATCCGAACGAAAGGAAAATGCCATCTTCCCTTCATCGAAAGAGACGGCAGGGGCCGCCTCACCTCGGAATCAGGAGATGGAACCATGAACCGCTTGAACAACAAGGTCGCGATCGTCACCGGCGCAAGCTCCGGCATCGGCCGCGCCACGGCAAAGCTCTTCGCCGCCGAAGGCGCCAGGATCGTCGTCGGCGCCCGCCGCGAGCGTGAACTCGACAGCCTGGTCGCGGAGATCAAGGCAGAGGGCGGCGAGGCCATCGCCATTGCCGGCGACGTGCGCTCGGAAGATTATCACAAGGCGCTGGTCGCGGCCGCCGTGACGCATTACGGCAAGCTCGACATCGCCTTCAACAATGCCGGCACGCTCGGCGAAGCCGGCCCGAGCACCGCCGTTTCCGAAGCAGGCTTCAGCGAGGCGCTGGCGATCAACCTGACGGCCTCCTTCCTCGCCGCCAAACACCAGATCGGCGCGATGGTGGAAAATGGCGGCGGCTCGGTGATCTTCACCTCGACCTTCGTCGGCTACAGCTTCGCCTTCCCGGGCGTTGCCGCCTATGCCGCCAGCAAATCCGGCCTGATCGGGCTGACGCAGGCGCTTGCCGCCGAGTTCGGCCAGCAGGGCGTGCGGGTCAATGCCATCCTGCCGGGTGCTGTCGATACCGACATGTATCGGGACATGAACGATACGCCCGACAAACAGGCCTTCGTCACCAACCTGCATGCGCTGAAGCGCGTCGCAACTCCCGAAGAACTTGCCCGCTCGGTTCTCTACCTCGCCTCCGACGATGCGAGCTTCGTCACCGGCACGGCTTCGCTGGTCGACGGCGGCGCCTCGATCACCCGCACCTGACGAAAGCCAAGCGCGATGACCCGCTCCGGATTGTCGCGCCGCCTTTTCCGGAACATTCTCCCACTGACCCCGGGCCGCGGCCCCACATCCGATTGAAGGAACGCATCATGTCACGTCTGCAGAACAAGACAGCCCTCATCACCGGCGGCACCAGCGGCATCGGCATCGAAACCGCCCGTCAATTCATTGCCGAAGGCGCCCGTGTCGTCGTTACCGGCAGCAGTGCCGCAAGCGTCGAAGCCGCCCGTCGCGAACTCGGCGACAAAGCGATCGTCATCCAGGCCGATGCCGGCGATGCGGCCGGCCAAAAGGCCGTCGCCGATACCGTGAAAGAGGCTTTCGGCACGCTCGACATCCTCTTCGTCAATGCCGGTGTCGCCGAATTCGGGCCGCTGGAACAGTGGAGCGAAGCCGCCTTCGACAGGTCGGTAGCGATCAATGTCAAGGGGCCGTTCTTCCTGATCCAGTCGCTACTGCCGATCTTTTCGAAACAGGCCGCAATCGTGCTCAATACCTCGATCAACGCCCATATCGGCATGCCGAACTCCAGCGTCTATTCACTGACGAAGGGGGCATTGCTGACGCTTGCCAAGACCCTGTCGGGCGAACTGATCGGCCGCGGCATCCGGGTCAACGCCGTCAGCCCGGGGCCGATCGCCACGCCGCTCTACAGCAAGCTCGGGGCGTCGGAAGCCGATTCCAAGGCGATGACCGCGCAGATCCAGTCCCAAATCCCTGTCGGCCGCTTCGGGAGCCCCAGCGAAGTCGCGAAGACGATCATCTTTCTCGCCTCCGATGAGGCCGCCTATATCGTCGGCAGCGAACTCGTCATCGACGGCGGGATGAGCAACCTCTGACCCCACGAAAATGGCGGCTGACGTCCATGAACGGGGCGGCATCCGCCGACTGCGGCCGATGCCTTTCGCCGCGCGATTGCATGTTCTCCGCCAAAGGCTTAGGGTCGGGGCCGGTCAGAAAAGGCGACGGGTAGAAAAAGCCATGGCTCTCAGCGGAAAACGCATCCTCCTCATCATCTCGGGCGGCATCGCCGCCTATAAGAGCCTGGATCTGATCCGCCGGCTGCGCGAGCGCGGCGCCAGCGTGCGCCCGGTGATGACCCGCGGGGCGCAGGAATTCGTCACGCCGCTGGCCGTCGGTGCTCTGGCGGCGGACCATGTGTTCCTCGATCTGTTTTCGCGGCAGGACGAACAGGATATCGGCCATATCAGGCTGGCGCGCGACTGCGATCTCGTGCTGATCGCCCCTGCCACGGCCGATCTGATGGCGAAGATGGCGAACGGGCTTGCCGACGATCTTGCCTCGACCGTGCTGCTGGCAACCAACAGGCCGGTGCTTGCCGCACCGGCAATGAATCCGTCCATGTGGGCGCATCCGGCGACCCGGCGGAATGCCGCGATGCTCAGGGCCGACGGCATCCGCTTCGTCGGGCCGATGGCCGGCGAGATGGCGGAAAGCCGGGAGACAGGGCTCGGCCGGATGGCGGAGCCGCTGGAGATCGTGGCGGCCGCCGAAACCCTGCTCGACGACGGAGAAAAGCCGCTCAAGGGGCGCAAGGCAATCGTCACCTCAGGACCGACGCATGAGCCGATCGATCCGGTGCGTTACATCGCCAACCGCTCCTCCGGCCGGCAGGGACATGCGATCGCCGCAGCCCTTGCAAAGCTCGGGGCGGAGGTGACGCTGGTATCGGGACCGGTGACGATCGCCGATCCGGTCGGCGTCAACGTCATCCACGTGGAACGGGCCGAGGAAATGCGTGATGCGGTGCTTGCAGCACTGCCGGCCGACGTCGCCGTGATGGTGGCGGCGGTAGCGGACTGGCGCGTCGCCTCGGCGGCCGACCAGAAGCTGAAGAAACATCCCGGCGAATCCATTCCGACGCTGGCGCTGACCGAAAATCCGGACATCCTGAAAACCGTCGGCCATCATACGATGCGGCCGAAGCTGGTCATCGGCTTTGCCGCCGAGACGCAGGACGTGGAAAGCAATGCCAAGGCGAAGCTCGAGAGGAAGGGCGCCGACATGATCGTCGCCAATGACGTCTCTCCCGCCACCGGGATCATGGGCGGCAGCCGCAACAGCGTCAAACTCGTCCGCCGCGACGGCGTCGAGCAATGGCCCGACCTGGCGAAGGAAGAGGTTGCCGAAAGGCTCGCAGCGCTGATCGCCCAGCGGCTCCGCTGATCGCGAGCGGCTCAGCTAGCCGAGAGCGGCTCAGGCAGGAATAGCCAGGCGCTGCGGCTTGACCGCATTGCGCTTCTCCGGCCGGAAGTCGGCGACGTCGATGCCGTCTTTGCCGATGGTGACGGCGCTACCGTCCGGAATTTCCGCCCAGGCGTCGACATCATCGTTCAACGGCTCGGAGACGAGGCAATAACCGGCGCTGACGGGTGAGGCATAGAGCGTCGGCGCCTTGCGATCGGTGGCATAACGGATCGCATAGAGCGTGCTGCCATCGGAGAAGGCAGCGGTAAAGCGCAGCAGGATCGAGCCGATGACGCTTTCGGCCAGATCCTCGACGACACCGATCATGTGAGCCATCGCGGCGACCGGCGCCTCGCGCAGGCCGAACTGCAGCGCCAGCAGGAACATCAGTTCGGAATCGGTCGTGCCGCCGCGGGCATTGAACAAATCGTCATCGAGCATTGCCTCCATCGGCCGGCGCAGCCGCTCGAAGCCGGAGATCTGGCCGTTATGCATGAAGGACCAGGTGTCATGGGTGAAAGGGTGGCAATTGTCGCGGCGCGTGCCGCCGCCGGTCGCAGCGCGGACATGGGCGAGAAAGAGCGGCGAACGGATCTGCCGCGCCAGGCTCTTCAGATTGCAATCCGACCAGGCCGGCAGGATATCGCGGTAACGGCCGGGCTCGGGCCGGTCACCATACCAGGCGATGCCGAAGCCATCGCCATTGGTCGCCGTCTTGGCGCGGGTGGCGCAATGGGACTGCTCGATCAGGGAATGGGCAGGCGAGGATACCAGTTCCTCGAGATAGAGAGGGTCTCCACGATAGGCTGCCCAGCGACACATGGCTTTCTTGCTCCGGAACCCGCCGCCGCACCGGCGGGAATACTCTAAATTGTCTGATCTCGCGGCTAATAACAGCTTAACGCGCCGCCGGTTTGCAAGCGCAAGATGACAGTTTCGTGGCGTCCGGCATCTTCAAATTCTGCGAAACACTGTGTTCTCTCGTGAACATCCGCATTGCCCAGGGTTGCGTCCTATGTGGAATTTCTTCTTGCATCTGTGAAGAATCAGCCTAACTTTAAGTCATCAGCAACAGAACGAAAGGAAGGTGATCCAATGTCTAATGAGATTTCGGACCTCGTAACGGGCATGGAAGAGGTGAAGAAGGCGAGGCAGCCCTCGCTCTAATCCCCGCCTTCCTGGGGCTGCATAGACAGTCCAGGCCAGTTCGAGGCCAAACTCATGGAAAGGGTCGCTGAGGCGACCCTTTTTTAATGCCCGGATTTCAAATTGACGGAACTTCGAAATTCCATTACTCATAAAGTCATCAGATGACTTTATGAGTAATGGAATGCGGGCACTCAGCAAGACCAATCTCGCCGATGAGGCGATCGAGGCGATTCGCGGCGACATTCTCGGCAAACGCTGGGCGGTCGGCGAGAAACTGCCGAATGAAGCCTCGCTGTCAGCCATGCTGTCCGTCAGCCGCGGCACGGTGCGCGAGGCAGTGCGCGTTCTCGTCTCGCAGGGTTATCTCGAAACCCGCCAGGGCTCGGGAACCTATGTCCGCTCGACCCGCGATGCCGGCCGGCCGCTGACGATGGCACGGCGCGCCAGCCTGCGCGACCAGTTCGAGGCGCGATGCGCACTCGACGTCGAGGCAGCCCGTCTGACGGCGATCCGCAAGACCCCGGAAACGGTGGCCGAGCTGCGCAGGCTGCTTGCCGAACGCGGCAATTACGATGGCGGCAATCAGGCCGGCTTCATCGAACGCGACCTCGCCTTCCACAAGGCCGTCATCGCCGCTTCCGGCAACCGGGCGATGATCGAGATCTATGATTTCTTCTCGGCCTCGATTGCCGACACCATCGCCGCAACGCTCGGCAAGGATATTCCGGAACCCGATATGCAGGCGCATGCCAATATCGTCGACGCCATCGAGACCGGCGATGCCGACAAGGCGGACGCGGCGGTGCGCCGTTTCATGGCGCCGGTTCTTGCCGCACTCGACCGGATGATCCTGTCATGAACACGCCTTTCAATCACGCTGCCAGCACGCTCGAGGCGGCCGACGAACTGCTGATCGACGCCGAGACCGGCAGCCTTCCGCCGCCGCAGGCAACGTCGAAGCGGGGAGCTGCGGGTCGTTTCCTGCTCGGCGCATGCCTGGTGCTGATCGCCTTCAACCTGCGCCCGGTCTTTTCGAGCGCCTCGGCGCTGCTGCCGGAAATCCGCTCGGAGCTCGGCCTCAGCGCGCTGGGCGCCAGCCTGCTGACGACGCTTCCGGTCGTCTGCCTCGGCGCCTTTTCGCCGCTTGCGCCTCGTCTTGCCCAGCGCCTCGGGACTGAGCGCACGCTGCTCGGCGTTCTGCTGCTTCTCGCGCTCGGCACTGCATTGCGCGGGCTTTCCTCCGTGCCGCTACTCTTCATCGGCACGGCCCTTGCGGGCGCCTGTATCGCTGTCGGCAACGTGCTGCTGCCGGGGCTGGTGAAGCGGGATTTCGCCGGGCGCGCCGCGCTGATGACCGGTTTCTACACGATGGCGCTTTGCGCCGGTGCGGCAAGTGCGGCCGGGCTGACGCTGCCGATCGAGCATGGATTGGGCGGGTCTCTCGCGGGCGCGCTCGCCATCTGGGCGCTGCCCGCCCTGATCGTCAGCCTGCTCTGGCTGCCTGAGGTTCTTCGCAGCGGCCGGCAGGCAAGACGAAATGGCTTCCACGTCAAAGGCCTCTGGCGCGACCGGCTCGCCTGGCAGGTCACGCTGTTCATGGGGCTGCAATCGGCACTTGCCTATTGCGTCTTCGGCTGGCTGGTTCCGATCTTGCGCGAACGCGGGCTCGACGGCGTCACCGCCGGGGCGATCGTTTCCCTGTCGGTGATGGTGCAGGCCGCCTCCTGCCTGATCGTGCCGCATATCGCCGTGCGCGGCCGCGATCAGCGGCTGATCAATGCGAGCCTCTGCGGCGTCGCCGTCACCGCCCTGCTCGGCCTGCTCTTTGCGCCGCTGTCGACAGTCTGGCTGTGGGCGGTGCTGCAGGGCATCGGTCAGGGCGGGCTGATCGCCGCGGCCATGACGACGATCGTGCTGCGCTCGCGCGATCCCGATGTCGCCGCCCATCTTTCGGGCATGGCGCAATGCGTCGGTTACCTGCTTGCCGCCATCGGCCCACTCATCGTCGGTCTCATCCGCGGCTGGACCGGAAGCTTTTCCTGGTGCGCCGCCCTCTTTGTCGCGCTTGGGCTCGGCGCGGCGATCAACGGCTGGAAGGCCGGCCGGGCAATCGAAGTGAACGTCCATGCGGTCGAGAAGACAGGCTGAGCCGCACGCTCAGCTCACTCGTTCACTGGTTCATTCACTGGCCCATCACCATCTCTTGATGCCCGTCGCCGGCCGCGGATGTTACGCTATCTCAGCCCCTCATCCCATCGCCGGAGGAGACATCTTGCGCATCCGAACCCTGTTTCTGCTTGCCGCGCTTGCGGCAATGCTGGCCCCTGCCCTTTCTCATGCGCAGGAAAGCGGTCAGCCGAGGGCCAATATCCAGAGCGGCGCGCGCGAGGGCGTGCTGAAGCTGCTGCCGGCCGATTCCGTCACCGAGCACGAGCTGACGATCGGCGGCCGGAAAATCGCCTATACCGCCACCGCCGGCACGCTTGCACTCTTCGGCCAGGACGGCGCGCAGACCGGCGCGATCTTCTACACTGCCTATGTCGCTGGGGATGGCGGGGCGAACCGGCCTCTGACCTTCGCCTTCAATGGTGGGCCGGGTGCGGCTTCCGCCTTCCTGCATCTCGGGCTGGTCGGGCCTGAAGTGCTCGATTTCGGGCCGGATGGACGCGACGGCGCCAATGCGAAACTCGTCGACAACAAGCAGAGCTGGCTCGATTTCACCGATCTCGTGCTGATCGATCCGATCGGCACGGGCTGGAGCCGGACGGTCAAGGCGGACGACGCCTCCAACTATTACAACGTCAATGCCGATGCTGAGAGCATCGCCAAGGCGATCGCGCTCTATGTCACGCACAACAACCGCTCCAACTCGCCGAAATATCTTCTCGGTGAAAGCTATGGCGGCTTCCGCGCCGCCAAGGTCGCCTCGGCGCTGCAGGAAAGCCAAGGCATCATCGTCGCCGGCGCGGTGATGCTTTCTCCCTTGCTCGAAGGCCAGCTGATGTTCAATGCCGACCAGTTCGCGCTCGGCGCAGCCCTCGAACTACCGTCTTTGGCGGCCGCCGAACTCGACCGGCATAAGGCTTTCGACGAAGAGACGCAGAAGCAGGCCGAGACCTTCGCGCTCGGCGACTATCTGACGACGCTGGCCGGACCGCCGCCGACGGGTGCCGAGGCCGCCGCCTTCTATGGCAGGGTCGCCAAGCTGACGGGCATTCCCGAGGATATCGTCGCCCGCAACCGCGGCTTCCTCGGCAATTCCTTCGTCAAACATTCCGACGTGGGCAGCGGCGAGGTGATGAGCGCCTACGACGCCTCCTTTGCAGCCCCCGATCCCTACCCGGAATCGGACTACGATCGCGGCGACGACGCCATCCTCGATGGCTTCACCCGCGCCTATGGCGGCGCCTTTGCCGATTACGCCCGCAACCAACTCGGCTTCAGGACGGAGATGACCTATACGCTGCTCGAAGGCGATATCAGCCGGCGCTGGGAATGGGGCGGAGGACGCGGCGGCGGATCGCGCCTCCAGGCCAGCGCCACCGACGACATCCGGCAGCTGCTCGCCTCGAACCCGGCATTCCATCTGCTGATCGCGCATGGCTACAGCGATCTGGTGACGCCCTATAGCGTCAGCCGCTATGTCGTCGATCATCTGCCGCCGTCGCTCGCCGGCGGGCGCGTCGGGCTGAAACTTTATCGCGGCGGCCATATGTTCTATACCAAAGCCGATCAGCGGGCCGCCTTCACGGCCGATGCCAAGGCCTTCTATGCCACACGGCCAGGCGCGCAGCCGGCGGACTGAGGCGTGGGGCGATCGTTCAGGTTCGCCTGCCACGCTTTGGTTCTTTGTTTATCGCATCTCATGATCGCAAAACCGCAGTACATTTTTGCGCGACATGCTTTGAGGAAGTAACCGATGCATATCACCGGGGGATGCCATTGCGGCGCAATCCGCTATCAGGCGGAAATCGATCCAGAGCGGATTTCGATCTGCCATTGCACCGATTGCCAGCGGCTGACCGGCTCGGCCTATCGCGTCACCGCACCGGCGCGGCCGGACAGTTTGACGCTCCTGTCGGGCGAACCGAGAGGCTACGCAAAATATGGCGACAGCGGCGGTCTCAGCCGGCAATTCTTCTGCCCGAATTGCGGATCGCCGCTTTACCGCACCGACGGCGAAGGCGGCGCGATCGGCATCCGCGTCGGCAGCATCGACCAGCGGCGGGAACTGACGCCCAAGAAACAGATATGGTGCCGCTCGGCCCTGGCAGGGGTGGAGAATATCGAGCACCTGCCGCGCTTCGAGGGCGAGGATTAAAGCGGCAGGACGCTTAGCCGGGAAACCAGAGCGCCTGTCTATTCCGGCCGCGGCATATCAGGCCAGCTGTCGGTGACGCCGGCCTGGACCGGACGCTCCAGATAGGTGGAAAGGGCGATATAGCAGCGGGTGCCGGTGACACCGGGAACGGCATGGATCTGCGCCAGAAAAGCCTCCAAGTCCTGCGGGCTCGCCGTGCGGACCTTGAAGAGAACGCTGGCATCGCCGGCGACCGAATGCATCTCCTCGACCTCGGGAAACCGCAGGACCTGCATCAGCCGCTCGCTCTTGCCCCAGCCGGCCGCCTCCACATGCACGAAAGCAAGCAACGGTTTGCCAAGCGCTGCGCCATCCAGCGCGGCATGCATGCCTTTGATCGCGCCGGATTGCCGGAGACGGCGCACGCGCTCGTGCACGGCCGGCGCCGACAGGCCGACCGCTTCTCCAAGCCTGGCATAACTCTGGCTGCTGTCGGCGGCGAGTGCGGCTAATATTTTTCGGTCGAAGACATCGATGGCCGGCTGCTGCGCACGTCTTTGCCGAAGATCCTCTGTATTTTTCGTCATTCGGTAAAATCCCCTTCTTGCCGAAAAATAATCGCCGATACTGGCATTCTTCAACAGAATATTCGCGGAGGCAAATCGAATGGAGATGATCGAGCGCAATCCGGCAAGCGGGATCTATCCGGCGAACCCCGACTATATCCATGCGCTGGAGGTCAGGCATCCCACGCGGCTGCTCTTCGTCAGCGGCACGATGGGTCTCGATCAAGAGGGAATGGCGGGCGTCGACCTGGACGGGCAATTGGAGCTCATCTGGTCCAATCTGCGCACCATCCTCGCCTCGGCTGATATGACCGTCGAGAATATCGTGCGGCTGACGAGCTATCTGCGCGACGGTGCCTTTGTGGAGGCGAACCAGGATGCCCGCCTTCGGGCACTTGGCGGCCGCGCCGTACCGACCACAGCCATCATCGTCGAAACGCTCAGCGACGATTGGCTGGTCGAAATCGAGATCGTCGCCGCCGGCTGACGGCAAATGGCCATCGCAGCACGGGGGTGCGACAGCCATGTCGTTCAAGCCGCTTTTGCCCAATCGCTTGGCGGACGATTGCCCGGTCTCACGCCGCCTTGGCGGCGTGATATTCCTTGATGGCGACCATCTTGATCGCCGGATAACGCTCGGACTCATAACGCAGCGAGAAACCGTCCTGGGCGAGGAAGACCGGATCGCCGTCGAGATCGCGGGCGATGTCGCCGCGCTTGACGGTGAGGAACTTGTCGAGATCGGCCGGCTGCTCGGCCGAGATCCAGCGGCAGACGGAGAAACGCGACATTTCGAAGGAGACCGGCAGGCCGTATTCGGCCATCAGCCGCTCCTTCAGCACGTCGAGCTGCAGGGCGCCGACGACGCCGACGATCGCCGGCGAGCCGTCTTCCGGCGAAAACAGCTGGACGACGCCTTCCTCGGCCATCTGCTGCAGGGCTTCCTTGAGCTTCTTTGCCTTCATCGCGTCTTCCAGGCGCACGCGGCGCAGAATCTCAGGCGAGAAGTTCGGCACGCCCTGGAAGACCAGGGATTCGCCTTCAGTCAGCGTATCGCCGATCCGGAGCGTGCCGTGGTTGGGAATGCCGACGACGTCGCCGGCATAGGCGGTGTCGGCGAGCTGGCGCTGCGAGGCGAAGAAGAATTGCGGCGCCGTCAGGCCAAGCTGCTTGCCGGTGCGGGCGAGCCTGGCCTTCATGCCGCGCTCGAGCTTGCCGGAGCAGATGCGGGCAAAGGCGATGCGGTCGCGATGGTTGGGGTCCATGTTGGCCTGGATCTTGAAGACGAAGGCCGTCATCTTGTCGTCGGTCGCATGCACCGTCCTGGTATCGGCGACCTGGTCACGCGGCGGCGGCGCGAAATCGCCGAGCGCATTGATGAGGTCGCGAACGCCGTAATTGCGCAACGCCGAACCGAAGAAGACCGGCGTCATATGGCCTTCCAGGAAGGCCTGTCGGTCGAAGGGACGGCAGGCCTCGATCGCGAGCTCCGTCTCCTCGACGAATGCCTGGCGCTCGTTTTCCGGCAACCGGCCGGCCACACTCTGCGGGCCGTTGACCGGCGTTCCCTCGATTTCGGTATCCGACCCGCGCACCGTGTTGGCGGCAATATTGTAGGAACCGCAGAAGGTCTTCGAGCGGCCGACCGGCCAGGTGATCGGCGCCGTATCCAGCGCCAGCTTCTCTTCCACCTCGTCGAGGATCTCGAAGGGATCGCGGCTTTCGCGGTCCATCTTGTTGATGAAGGTGATGATCGGAATATCGCGCATGCGGCAGACTTCGAAGAGCTTCAGCGTGCGCGGCTCGATGCCCTTGGCGGCGTCGATGACCATGACGGCGGCATCCACGGCCGTCAGCGTGCGATAGGTGTCGTCGGCGAAATCCTCGTGACCCGGCGTGTCGAGGATGTTGAAGACATTATCGTTATATTCGAAGGTCATCACCGAGGTGACGACCGAGATGCCGCGTTCGCGCTCGATCTTCATCCAGTCGGAGCGCGTCTGCATGCGATCTTTCTTCGCCTTGACTTCGCCGGCAAGCTGAATGGCGCCGCCGAACAGCAGCAGCTTTTCGGTGAGCGTCGTCTTACCCGCGTCCGGGTGGGCGATAATAGCGAATGTGCGGCGGCGGGAGACCGCCTCGGCGAGACTTTCGGCCATACTTGTGAATCCTGTGGAATTGCCGCTTAACTAGCGACTAAAGCCCCGCTTTGCAATTGACCTTGCCCGCGCAGGCGCAAAGTAATGGGCCATGACCATTCATCACGATGTAAGACCGACGCTGAACCTCATCCGCTTGGCCAACGGCGAAGGCCTCGACCTGCCCGCCTATGAAAGCAAGGGGGCGGCCGGCATGGACCTGCGCGCCGCCATCGACGAGGCGACACCACTGACGCTTCTGCCGGGCAAACGGACGCTGGTGCCGACCGGCTTCATCTTCGAAATCCCCGAGCATTTCGAGGGACAGGTGCGGCCGCGCTCCGGCCTCGCCTTCAAAAACGGCATCACCTGCCTGAATTCGCCTGGTACCGTCGACAGCGATTATCGCGGCGAGGTGAAAGTGCTGCTCGCCAATCTCGGCGAAGAGCCCTTCGTTATCGAGCGCGGCATGCGCATCGCCCAGATGGTGATCGCGCCGGTGACGCAGGCGCGGGTGGCGGAGATCACCGAGGCCAGCGAAACGCTGCGCGGCGCAGGCGGCTTCGGCTCCACGGGCGTCTGATGACCAGGCGCTTCGACAGCGCCGGCCTGACCTTCCGGCAGGATTATTTCGGCGATCCCGCCGGCTGGGCGGCGCTGGTCAACCTGCTTCAGGATATTTTCGGCATCGATATCGGGCCGCTGCAACAGCTCGGCGGACCCGATCCCTCCAGCATGCCTTTCGGCTGGTTTGACGACGAAGGCGAACTTGCGGCGAATATCTCAGCCTTTGCGCTGCCCTTCGTCATCAACGGCAGGATCGTCCATGCCGCCGGGCTGCAATCGGGCGCCGTGCGGCCACCATGGCGTGGCCGCGGGCTCTATCGCGACGTGACGGTAAAGGCGCTCGACTGGTGCGAGCGGCAGGGCTTTGAAGCCGTCATCCTCTATACCGACAAGCCGTCTCTCTACGAACCTTATGGTTTCCGCGCGATACCGCTGCACCGATACGAGGGAGCGGCGCCCGCCCCTTTGGCATCAGCCGCACCCGCCCGGCTGCTTGCACCGACGCATGCGGATGATCTTGCCCTGCTGCAATCGCTGCTGAAAAGACGAAGCCCGGTTTCGACATCGCTTGGTGTCACCGTCAATGCGGCGATGTTTCTGATCAATACCCAGCTCGATCCCGATATCCGCCTCAGCTTCCTGGAAGACCGGCAGGCCGCCATCGCCTGGAAGATCGACGAGACGGGCCGCTTCCGTCTTCTCGACGTGGTGGCGGCGGAGATGCCGTCGCTTGCAGCAATCCTCGGCGGGCTGGAGATCGCGCCTGCCGCCGTCGAGGTGCTGTTCCGTCCCGACAGGCTCGGCTGGGCGGGTGTTGCGCAGCCGTTGGAAAGCGGCACGAGGCTGATGCTGCGCGGGCTTGGCGATGCCATTCCGAATTTTCCGGCGATGCTGTCGCCGATGGCGGATTTTTAGAGCAGTTCCAGCAAAGGGACCGGCTCTGCCGACGTTTACCTTTTCCGGGAAAGCGGCGGCAGGCGGCGTTTGACCGGTGAGGCCTTGATCATCGAGGTGTTGGTTTCTGCCCTTTCGGCAACCCGGTCAAGCAGGCCGTCGAGCTCCGCCATCGAGCGGATGACCAGCCGGGCGATGAAGCAATCCTCACCGGTCACCTTGTCGCATTCGACGATTTCGGGAATGTCCTGGATGATGCGCTCGACGATGTGCAACTGTCCCGGCAGCGGACGCACGCGCACGATCGCCTGCAGGGGATAACCGACGGCGGCGGGATCGAGATCGATGGTGAAAGCCTTGATGACGCCGCGCTCCTCCAGTCGGCGCAGACGCTCGGCGGCACTCGGCGAGGACAGGCCGACCTGCTGCGCCAGCTCCTTCAGCGAGATTCGGGCATTGCCGGCCAGCGCTTCGAGGATGGCCTGATCGACCTCGTCGAGCGATTGCACATCATTAGCCATGGCGATCCACTTTCCTATGATGATTAGGCGATATCGATCATCTTCCTTTTTATCCTTATATAAAATCGCCTCCGGCCGCAATATTATCATGCCATCAAAGGCGGAGGTTATCATGGGTAGCGACATCAGACGGGGCACGATGGAAATGACGGCAGCGATGCTGATCTCGGGGACGATCGGCTGGTTCGTCGTCATGTCGGGACAGCCCGTCAGCGGCGTGGTCTTCTGGCGCTGCCTGTTCGGCGCGCTCACCCTGCTTGTCATCTGCGGCGCTCTCGGGCTGCTGCGGCCCGGCATCATCACGCTGCGCGCCTTCGGCATCGCCATTTTTGGCGGCGTCGCCATCGTCTTGAACTGGCTGTTGCTGTTTGCCTCCTATTCGCATGCGACGATCTCGATTGCGACGACCGTCTATAATACCCAGCCTTTCATGCTGCTGGTACTCGGTGCGCTCTTCCTCGGCGAGAAGATCACCGCCACCAAGCTGTTCTGGCTGACGCTCGCCTTCGCCGGCATGATTGCCATCGTCGAGGCAAAACCGGAGGCGGGCGGAGCGATATCGGAGGGCTACGGCCTCGGCATCCTGATGGCGCTCGGCGCCGCCTTCTTCTACGCACTGGCAGCGCTGGCCGCGAAATGGCTGAAAGGCACGCCGCCGCATCTGATCGCGCTCATCCAGGTCGCCACCGGCATGCTGATGCTGGCGCCGATGACCGATTTTTCAAATCCGCCGCAAGATGTCGGCGGCTGGGCGATCCTCGTCACCGTCGGCGTCGTCCATACCGGGCTGATGTATGTGCTGCTCTATGGCGCGATCCAGAGGCTGCCGACGCATCTCACCGGCGCGCTGTCCTTCATCTATCCGATCGCCGCGATCCTCGTCGACCGGCTGGCTTTCGGCCACGCGCTGCAGCCAATGCAGATTGCCGGTGCGGCGATTATCCTGCTTGCCGCCGCCGGCATGAATCTCGGCTGGACGCCGCGCTGGCTGCGGCCGCGGGCGCTCGAGGGCTGAGAGCCGGGCGCCCCGACGGGGACGGCTGAGACGTCCCGTTGCCGATGTTACCTCTGCGTGCGTGTCGTTTCGAACAGGAACCAGGTGCGGCGCTCGCCCTCGTCGATCCAGTTCTCGATCAGGCTGGCGGTCGCGACGTCATTATGCTCGTCGCAAAGGCCATGCACTTCGCGCAGCAGCGAAACGAGCTGCGCATTGTCCTCACGCAATTCCGACAACATGTCCTCGGGCGTGACGAAATCGGCGTCATTGTCCGAAAGACGCTGCTGACGGGCGATCTGGCCGATGGAGCGCAGCGTCGTACCGCCGATCTTGCGGGCACGTTCGGCAATGTCGTCGGTCATGGCGAAGATCTGCTCGGCCTGTTCGTCGAGCAGCAGATGATAGTCGCGAAAATGCGGGCCGGACATGTGCCAATGGAAATTCTTGGTCTTCAGATAAAGCGTAAAGACATCGGCAAGCAGGGCGGTCAGCGCCGCCGAGATATCGGTAATGGCGTTGGTCGACAGGCTGGACGGCGTCTTGAGCGGCGAAAGCCTGCGGGTTTCGGCTGAGCTGGGGGACATTCATTTTCTCCTTGGTGATGAAAATCTCCGCGGCGTTGCGCTCCCTTTCGGGAGGCGCGGAGGACGCTGATCGCGCATTTGCAGAGGGAGAGATAGCAAGGCGGGGTCGCTTTCCAAGTAGATCATGGTTCAGCAAACCTATTCTTTATGGTTATGGACAGATCAGCGCCAAAGCATTGATGAGGCAGCAAGGCTTGCCTATAGAAGGGCGGCAGAAGCCCAGTGGGTTAAGAAGATGAGCCTCACCGTCCTGATCACCTATGCCGGAGCGCTGTTCATCGCCGCGGCCATTCCCGGACCCGGGATCACCGCGATCGTCGCGCGTGCGCTCGGCTCGAATTTCCGCGAGACCTTCTTCATGGGCCTCGGCCTGGTGCTCGGCGACATGACCTATCTCACCGCGGTCATTCTCGGCCTCGCCTTCGTGGCGCAGACCTTCACCGAGGTGTTCATCGTCATCAAGATCGCCGGCGCCCTCTACCTCGGCTACATCGCCTGGAAACTCTGGACGGCGGGATTGCTGCCGCAGAATATCGCGGCGCGCAAATCCAGCAATATCGGCCTGTCCTTCCTCTCCGGCCTGCTGGTGACGCTCGGCAATCCGAAGACGATGCTGTTCTATGTCGCCCTGGTGCCGACGCTGATCGATATCGGCAATATCGGTTTGCGCGACTATGCGCTGCTGCTTGCCGTTACCTCCGTGGTGCTGATCGCCGTGCTCGTGCCCTATATGCTGCTTGCCTCGCGGGCTCGGACGATGCTGAGAGAGCCGCGGGCCTTGCAGGCGCTGAACCGGGTTGCGGCCGGTATCCTGGCCGGCACGGCGGCCTTCATCGCCACGCGGGCGGCTTGAAATAAACATTCGGCAAGAAGCGGTTTCCAAAGGTTATTTTCTCCGCGGACCGCGCCTCCAGGTGGAACGCGCTCTGGCCTAGACCGGTCTTTGACCCTATTCTCCCCTCGATTCCAGGGGCAGGATTTCAAAGGGAGAGCACCCATGTCGCACAAACCCGGCCGCGGCCGCATCTATTCCTCGATCACCGAAACCATCGGCGATACGCCGCTCGTGCGCTTCGACAAGCTGGCGCGGGAAAAGGGCGTCGTGGCGAACCTGATCGGCAAGCTCGAATTCTTCAACCCGATCGCCTCGGTCAAGGACCGCATCGGCGTCGCGATGATCGAGAGCCTCGAAGCGCAGGGCAAGATTACTCCCGGCAAGACGGTGCTGATCGAGCCGACCTCCGGCAACACAGGCATCGCGCTTGCCTTTGCCGCCGCCGCCAAGGGCTATCGGCTGATCCTCACCATGCCGGAAACGATGTCGGTCGAACGCCGCAAGATGCTGGCGCTGCTCGGCGCCGAACTGGTGCTGACCGAGGGCCCGAAGGGCATGAAGGGCGCCATCGCCAAGGCCGAGGAACTGGCGTCGTCGCTGCCCGACGCCGTCATTCCGCAGCAGTTCGAAAACCCGGCCAATCCCGAGATCCACCGCAAGACGACGGCCGAGGAAATCTGGAACGACACCGACGGCACGGTCGATATCGTCGTCTCCGGCATCGGCACCGGCGGCACGATCACCGGCGTCGGCCAGGTGCTGAAGAGCCGCAAGCCCGAGATCAAGATCATCGCCGTCGAACCCGCCGACTCACCGATCCTGTCCGGCGGCAACCCAGGCCCGCACAAGATCCAGGGCATCGGCGCCGGCTTTGCGCCGAAGATCCTCGACACCGGCATCTATGACGAGGTCGTCACCGTCACCAATGACGAAGCCTTCGAACAGGCGCGCCTCGTCGCCCGGCTCGAAGGCGTACCGGTCGGCATCTCCTCGGGGGCAGCGCTGACCGCCGCCATCAAGGTCGGCATCCGTCCCGAAAACGCCGGCAAGAACATCGTCATCATCATCCCCTCCTTCGCGGAGCGTTATCTCTCGACGGCGCTGTTTGAAGGGCTGGGGAGCTGAGGTAAGGCTTGAGCGCGGGCTTTCCTGGTCACTCATCTTTTTTAGAATCGGGGCGCTTCGGCGCCTCTTTTCTTACTCAGCAGTCATCGGCAGGATGGCTTTCCGGAGCAGTAAGGGGCGGGCTACCAATATGTTGGCAAACGATTACCGACATCCGAATTGCGCGCCAACAATGGCGTGGAAATTCGCGGGTCAGAAGCAAGGTGCGTAAGTTTTATACCACCCGCGCGATGCTCATGGTTAAGGCTTTAGAAGCAATCGAATTATCGGGCCTACAGTTTGTTCCATTGGCGCACGAGCATTACGATGGACTCGCTAAAGCCGTGCGAGACGGGAATCTCTGGCAGCTAGGTCAGCCCACATTGATCACGGTCTAACTAGCTAGGCCTTCAGGCCGCAGGGTATGCTATCCAAGGAGAAGTTTTCCTAAGGTTCGATGGTAGCGGCATGGTAGTGCCGATGTCCGTGCCTGTTTGCTCTTTGCTGAGATACGAGTTCCGACACTGTTCGCTCGCCCGTCACGACTGCCGGCATCAACGAGGCCTGAAGCTCGCACGATGCTCCGGCGATTTCGGATGCTCTGACTTTTCACTGCCGTGATAAAGTAGAGCGAAAATCGCAACCTTTATCACTTCGATTTTTTTGGAGACGTTTGAATATCTGAATCACCGATTCTTTTAGAACAACAGCACTATCGCGCTAGTTGACGTAATTTCGATTGAGGTTTATAAATACAACTTACAACCTAAAATTCCCTAGATTATTGATTGGAGACGTCAATGACTTTTTCAATTAAAATTATATATAATTCGTGGACTTATAAGTATTATACGATACATATTTTAACATTTTTACGCCAAGATGTAGATATGTATGCGGGATCATTTTTTAAATTTCTAATAATATTCTGCATATCTTTACTTTTTTCCCCTTTTCCAAAGCAATCGTTATCGGCGACATTTCCATTATGCGCAGATTTCTCGATATTTCCACCAAATTACTCCCTACCCAACAATCTTGCTTATAGCGGATACACATTCTCCGAGAATGACCCCCAGGGTCTCTGGAGTACATCATCAGCGGGAACCGGCTTGCAGTTTCGCAACTCAGGATTTACCGCGAAACTTCCAACAATAACTCAAAATGTCCACGTGATTATCGGCGCATTCGCAACGCCTGTGCGGTTATCCGCCAAAGATGCGCAGGGTTCGGTTATTTTTAATCAAACGGTCCCGGCCGACAACACGATGCGCGCGGTTGACATCGACGCCAAAGAAATTGTGTCCGTGATTGGAGAGGATGGGAATAACGAAGGTATCCTCCAAGAGATTTGCTTCGATGTCACAACGAATTGACGACCCAAGATCGCGGCAAAACTACCTCGTCTTTGAAGCTGTGGGGGCAGGCCTTCGGAAACTGATCGCTTTATCCATGTTGGCTATTGCTTTAGTTATCCTAAGCTGCGCGCCCAGCCATGCGACTTGCAATATCGGACAGGACGCGAAAGAAATTTCCAGCCTTGAGCTGGGAGCCCTGCGGCTGGACAACATACCGCGCGGAGGATTTCGCCTCCTCTCCCAACAGGCTGGCACGAGCAGCGACGCGTGGCGTTTCGAACTAACCGGACGAAGCAGCAGCCTTTCCGTTACATTTAGAAGCGCGGGCACCATCGTCCGCGCATCACTTCAACTCAGGCGGCCAATTTTTGGAACTGTAAGAGAGACTTTGGCGGCGGGCGCATGCCGAAGAACGTTCTGGATAGATCGCGGCACCCTGACGGGAGCACGATTGAAAGTGCTGAGCGGCCGACTCAGAGCGGATATTGCCGGGGAGTTAGTCGCAGAAGGAGCAACTTTCGCTATAACGAACAATACAATCATAGTTTATCAGAATAACTCTGTATCCGGCAGCATCGAACTGCGAGGACATGGGTTTAGAATGACACGTTCCATCGTCGCAATACCGGGGGTGGGAGACATGCCGGTCGAATTCAGAGCATCTGGAACTGTCTCGGTATCCATCGCTCTCGAATCTCTCGTCGTACACATCGAAAACGGCGCGCTAATCGCAAACCGCGTGGGATCGTCAAACCCAGTCAGACTGGACTCGCGATATACGATCACAGCCTCAAAACTGAACATCGCGTCGTTAATCTTGAGGGTTGGTGGGGCCAGGCCGAACCTGTTTCTTAAAGGTTTAAGGCTTTCCGACGCCACGATCGAATACTCTGAATTTGGTAAAATCGCAGCGCGCAAAATTCCGATACTAACAATCGATGAAATAAGCGGACCAGCAGATATTGTCAAAAAAATACCTGTTCTAGACTTGGCGAATAGCGAAATACATGGACTCAAAGGAGTAGCACTTTCGCTCGATATACTGAACTCTGCGGGAGAAATGATAGCTTCCGGTAGCGGGAATATAACGATAAAACTTCTCAACCAATCGACCATTTCTGCAAGGCTGACATTGGCAAAGCCAATCTCAAGAGAGTTCGAAACGTCCGCTTACTCGGGGCAATTTAAGAACCTTTCCATAGGCTTGGTCGGAAGTAGGCAAGATCCCGCCATAAGGGTTTCAGCAGTATTGTCGTCTCTGCGCCTTGGGGCATTAAGTGTGACGTCTAGCGCAATAAACGTCGAAGGCATTGGTCAGGGAGAGCGTCCGTTAGCCATCAAAGCAGCGATCGGTAAGGGTGAGGCTACGCTAGGTAAGGGAGAGATAGTAGGCTCGCTCTTCGACGTTTTTATAGGTGCGTATTTATCGGGTATAAACGAAACAACAAGAGCCGTCCTGGCAGTGAAACCGGGAAACCTTAGGGCCAAATTTAGAACCTCTGCCACCAGCTTTCCGCTCTTTGGTGGTAAAATATCTTTTCCGCCTAGCAGCTACCAACTCGATAACGATACGGATTTAACTTTCGGGCCCGAGACCGTGGCAAAACTCGCCCTAGGAACTGTTGACGCCAGCATCGACGGGGTCCGGTTGATCCCGAGTGAAGGAGAGTCCGCAGTCACGTTTCAAACCAATGTAGCGCATTCAGCCCCGAATGCATCCCTTGGAATAACCTTAGATCCAGGCGCTAGCCTGCCGATCCTGCTAACTGCACATTTTGAAATTCCGGGATTCGAGCTCAAATTTCCTTCTATCCCCTTTGAGATCGGCAGTTTCGAATTTAGCGTGTCGAGCTTTGGAGTTCGTAGCTTCGCTATAGACATTTGGGGCGCCGCTGCGAGCGTCGCGATGAATACCATCACGGTTGGAATCGATTCATTCAAGCCCCGCAAGCCTAAGGTGGGCGAACCGTCTCCGTCATTGGACGTTTCGGGTAAAAGTCCGGAGCCATTCTCGATTGGGAAGCTTCAAGGGATGTTTGACTTGTCGCCGTGGCCTCCGTCGTTCTCTGATTTAGCAGTGAACGATTTGGTGATGCAAACTACAGACGTAAGTTACAACGGCCCACAAGAACTTCATGTTCATGCGAGCAATGCGGATATCAAGATCCCGCATGCCTGGTTGCCCAGCGAGCATTTGCCGCCACACCATGATCCATACGTCAGCATGTCATTTGTCGCTAAGAAAACAGAGGTATCTTGGCATGGGGCGCCAAACGGGACAGCCAACATTGATAATCTCGCTGTGACGCTACATGGACAACCAGCACATCTAGACGGCAAACTTGATATTTCGAGCGGTGTCATTGCGCTTTCAGGAAAGGCCAATATCCCCCTCGGAACTAAACCGGATGGAAATCATGGATGCACGCTGACGGTTCCCGCCAACGTCGCCTTTAGTATACTAAAGCTAGACGGCACCATAAATGTCATCGGAGGCAAACCGGCGGGCCACATTGCCGTCAACGATTTTAATATTGGGCACATTGACTATTGGGGTCATCAAGACTGCAGATGGGACCAACTCGTCATTATTGACGTAATAATCCCCTATCCATGCGGCTTTTTCAAATGGTGCAATACAGTCGAATTTGATCTTGGCTGGGTATTTGCTGTCAAAGCAGTCAATTTGCACTTCCAGCCAGCGGTGGTGGAGTTTCAAATCGGAAGTGATGGTGGCTTTGAAGCGTGCAAATTCTCTGTGGCTCAAATTCTGCCTATTGTTCCCCCCGTATTCTCGATTGCGCCCCAACTTCCTTCTTGGATCGGTGGAGACGTTGCGCGCTGGATAAATGATCTCGCCTCAGTTGCGACTGGCACTGTCGAGACGCTACTCACCGCCAACGCGCTCGCCTTAGAATCCGTAATTAGCTTGGTTGACTTTAACACGAATGGAAACGGCCTCAATTTTACGAGCAAATGCAATCAGTGAGGATATCGCCATGGCGCTTAGGCTATTCATTGCGGCAATTATAACCCTAACGGCGACTCTCACTGCCGCAGCCGCCGGTCACAACCTTGACGAGAGCATGGATTTCTGGAGAAGTCAGGCGTTTTATTGCGATGACGGAAATGGCCATCGCTTTCCCTCGAAACAGCGCGAGCCTACGGTCGACAATCCGAGTCCGTGTGACGACGGAGACATGACCTTGTTTAACGGCCTCTTGTGTGCCGCCGGCGAGGAAATTGGTTGCCAAGCAGTCGCCCTATCGCAAGGCAAGGACGGCAGATGGTGGAGGTCGCCGAGGAGGATTGGGTTTGAGGCTCCCAAACATGACGTTTCCTTTTCGCCAGATCAAGCGCTCGGTGTAATGCACTATACGGTTCAGAAACACGACGCCACGGCGTTCCACAACTGGTTGACCTGGATCGACACAAATCGACCGTGCATCCTGAAAATCGGCACAAACTGCATAGTACAAGGGTGGCCGAGGTTGTGCCCAGATGATCAAACCGATAAGCGCTGCACCTTTAGACCGGGTACATGCGCAGAATTTGAACTCGTGGGTGGCCTATACAAAGACGAGAGCGCCAAGATTTGCCGAAATGTGTTAAAGGCGTACGGCATGGATGTAGACGACTTTATATATCCGGTTCAACTATTAGCGACAGGCGCCGCTGTCGTGAATGAAGAAAATTTTCCATTGCACTTGGCTGCAGTCGAACTCTTTTTACTCGGGAGGACGGGTTATAATGCGCGCGAAGGGGGAACGATATTGGCAGCGCGTGATTCCGGAAATCCTTTTTTCCTATTTTTAGCGGGAGAAGCACCTGACAAAGTCCGAGATTTGCTCCTGAACGAGTGCCCGACGCCGGAGAAGCCAAGCGAACATAGATTTCAATGGTCATGGGAGCGGCCGAGCGCAGACGAACCTTGGAAGAACAGCATGTATTGGGACTGCATTTTCATGGGCAAACTTCTTGGATCAACCCATTAAAAAACCTTGATCTGAAGCAGATCATGTTGTGAGGGCATCGATGACGGATGATCACAATAAGTGTCGCAGAGAGGGCTGGGCTTGCCTCGCCGATAAGTTGACGTTTAGCAAACGCTTAACTAGGAGACAATTCAGTTTAATTGCATGCGCACTGGCCTTTGAGGCAGGGCAGATCCGAATTCCTGACGCCTTAGCACAAGCCCCAAAGATCCTAAAATTCGCCGGATGGGGCGGCCGCACACAACGAGTAATTGGTGATAATGTCTTTAAAGAGTATACCGCACAAACTGGCGTGAACATCTCGCAGACCGCGTTCGGCGATGAGTATGCGTTTTTCAAAGAGGTATCTTCTTCGCCGGCGGGAACATTTGATCTCGTGCAAACATCAGGCCTCGAATTCTATAGGCGTTACCGAGACAGCGGCCTGCTCGCCATCTTCAATGACGGTGCGGTGCCTACCCTTTCAGACTTTCTGCCAGGGATAATGGCACCTGTGAAGGCACTTACCGGAAAATTATGCGGCGTACCACTTACGTATGGCGTGACAGGTATCGCATTCAATCGAAAAGCCATCACTGAACTTGAAGCTAACTCATTGGGAGCTTCGTTGTTGCTCGATGATAGATTCGCGGGTCGACGAGCTCTGTTCGACGATATGCAGACGAGAATGTGGTTTGCGGCTTTGCAGTCAGGACAAAATCCTAATTCGTTTCAAATATGGGAACCATTTGGCAAGGTATTGAAAAGGTTTGGTCGACGTCGCAGCACTGGCGCTCTACCGTGGAACTCGCCGAGATGTTTTTGAGCGAGAAAGTTATCCTCGCCGACGCTTGGTCGAACGAAGTGGCGCTTCTTCGCGATCAAGGATTGCCTCTGGGATTTCTCATTCCACCGAATTCGTTGGCTTGGATGGAGCTGTTTTGTGTAATCCGAGGCGCCCAATTGCCCGAGGTGGAGGCGCTTTTGCAAGTCCTGACGAAACCAACAGTACTGGAGGTGGTTTCTGTCGCTCAGAAGCTTCCGCCAAGTATGAACCCTAAAAGTCACACGTTCTCGCGTCGCGTGACGGAACTCCCTGGTTTCGACCCCTCCGGAAGCCTTTCAAACTTGGCGTTCGCGGATGCTAATTATTGGTCTGCAGGTAATGATCGTTGGTGGCCAGATTGGGAGAGGATCAGAGGAAGCGGTTAGATCCTCCACTGCCAGTCATCGAACCAGGCAACCTCATGTGCCTAACTTATCGCGCGACGCCATGCTGTCGAGATCGGCGAACGCGACCCTCGGGATGCAGTGACAATCGCAAGCGGAGAATTTGCCTCCCAACGGGTTGCGCAGCTGTAGCTCGAAATTCTCAATCATCGCGGTGGAGCAGCACGTATTGGTGCGGATGTCATCTTCGCATGCGCTTTCGACGGAAGCTTTTACAACGCCATGGATGTCGTAAAGCATTCGGAACACCTCGGCAAAAAACCGCAGTAGACATCTTCATAGAGTAGCGGGTGCTTCGACGCGCTTTCTTCTACGCCGCCGCCGTCAACCTTTCCCCTGCGATACGGTAGGAAATCGCCTCGGCCAAATGAATGCGGCCGACTGTCGACTTGCCGTCGAGATCGGCCAGGGTGCGGGCGACCTTGAGGACGCGGTGGTAGCCGCGGGCGGAGAATTTCATCTTTTCGGCGGCGTCGCGCAGCAGCTGCAGGCCGCTGGCGTCGGGTTCGGCCATTTTCTCGATCATGGCGGTGGAGCAGCGGGCATTGGTGCCGATGCCTTTTGCGCCGGCACTTTCGAAGCGCTCCTGCTGGATCTCGCGGGCGCGGGCGACGCGGCGGGCGACGTCGGCGCTGCTTTCGGCCGCCATCGGCCGGATGAGATCGGCGGCGGAGACGGCCGGCACGTCGATGCGGATATCGATGCGGTCCATCAGCGGCCCGGAGATGCGGGCCTGGTAGTCGCTCATGCAGCGCGGGCCGCGGGCGCAGCTATGACCGGGCTCGCCGGCCATGCCGCAGCGGCAGGGGTTCATTGCCGCGATCAGCTGGAATTTCGCCGGATAGGAAACGCGGTGATTGGCACGCGCGATGACGCACTCGCCGCCTTCGAGCGGCTGGCGCAGCGCATCGAGCGCCTGCGGCGTGAACTCTGGAAATTCGTCGAGAAACAGCACGCCGTGATGGGCAAGCGAGGCTTCGCCCGGACGGGCGCGCAGGCCGCCGCCGACGAGGGCGGCCATGGTGGCGGAATGATGCGGGGTGCGGAAGGGCCGGCGGTCGGAAAGCTTGCCGCCGGAGAGCTGGCCGGCGATCGAGTGGACCATCGACACCTCCAGCAGTTCGGCGGCCGAAAGCGGCGGGAGGATCGACGGCAGCCTGGCCGCCAGCATCGACTTGCCGGAGCCGGGAGGCCCGACCATCAGGAGATTATGGCCGCCGGCGGCTGCGACCTCCAGCGCCCGCTTGGCGCTTTCCTGGCCCTTGATCTCGGCAAGGTCCGGCAGGTTGGCGGCATTGGCGCGGATCGATGCCTCCGGCCTCGATAGGACCTGCGTGCCGCGGAAATGATTGGCAAGAGCGATCAGGCTGCGGGGTGCGAGAATATCGACATCCGCGCCCGCCCAGGCAGCTTCGGCGCCGCTTTCGGCCGGGCAGATCAGCCCCTTGCCGAGCGCATTGGCGCCGATCGCGGCCGGCAGCGCACCTGCGATGGCGGCGATCGTGCCATCGAGGTTGAGCTCGCCGACGACGACAAAATCCGACAGCGCATCGGCGGGAATGGCGCCGAGGGCGGCCATCAGCGCCAAGGCGATCGGCAGATCGAAATGCGAGCCTTCCTTCGGCAGATCGGCGGGCGCCAGATTGACGGTTACCCGTTTGGCCGGCAGCGCCAGGCCGGAGGCATGGAGGGCGGCCTGCACCCGCTCGCGGCTTTCGGCAACCGCCTTGTCGGGCAAGCCGACGATCTGCATGCCGACCTTGCCGGGCGCGACCATGACCTGAACCTCGACCGGCACACCTTCGATGCCCTGGAATGCCACCGTGCTGACACGCGCGACCATAAACCCATCCCCTTGCCGCAAACTCTTATACCGCCCCCGGCCCTTGAGAGCCAGCGGTTGCAATCTGGCATGGAAGCGGGAATAAAACAAGAACAATCAAGGAACGTATCTGGATATCCGCGGCGACCGGGTTGTACCCGGCCGCGGGATCAAAACGGGCATAATTTGCCGGTCAGCCGCGCTTGCGTTCGATCGCATCCCAGAGGAGGCTTGATATATCGGCGCCGCCGAACTTCTTGACCTCGCGGATGCCCGTGGGCGAGGTGACGTTGATCTCGGTCATGTAATCGCCGATCACATCGATGCCGACGAGCAGGAAGCCGCGTTCTCTCAGCGCCGGGCCGATGCGGGCGCAGATTTCCTGCTCGCGCGGCGTCAGTTCGGTCGCCTCGGCGCGGCCGCCGACATGCATGTTGGAGCGGCTGTCGTGTTCGGCCGGGACGCGGTTGATGGCGCCGGCAAATTCACCGTCGACCAGGATGATGCGCTTGTCACCCTTGCGCACATCGGGCAGATATTGCTGGGCGATGAAGGGTTCGCGGAACAGCTGGCCGAACATTTCCAGCAGCGAGGAGAGATTGCGGTCGTCGCGGGTCGAATGGAAGACGCCGGCGCCGCCATTGCCGTAGAGCGGCTTCAGGATGATGTCGCCCATCTCGTCACGGAAACGGCGGATCTCGGTCGGGTCCTTGGTGATCAGCGTCTTCGGCATCAGGTCGGAAAATTCGGTGACGAAGATCTTCTCCGGCGAGTTGCGCACCCAGGCCGGATCGTTGACGACGAGCGTCTTCGGGTGAATGCGCTCGAGCAGATGCGTCGAGGTGATATAGGCCATGTCGAAGGGCGGGTCCTGGCGCAGCAGCACGACATCCATGGTCGCGAGATCGACGCGCTCCGGCGCGCCAAGCTCGAAGTGATCGCCCTTGACGTCGCGCAGCAGCATCGGCTCGACGCTGGCAAAGAGCTTGCCGTCGCGGAAGCTCAGGCGGTCGGGGGTGTAATGGAAGAGCCGGTAGCCGCGCGCCTGGGCTTCCAGGCTCATGGCGAAGGTGGAATCACCTGCGATATTGATGCCGGCGACATGATCCATCTGGACCGCTACATTGGTGATCTTGGCCATTTCCGTCCCTTCCTGACTGCCGGACAGATGTAGGTCGGCCAGATTTCAAACGCAACGGCCAATCAAGGCCTTCCGGCGCTACCTGATCATCGCGTCTCAAGGATGCGCATCAGCCGGCCGCGATAGCTGTCGAGAATAACGGCGAGCACGATGACGGCGCCGATGACGATCGGCTTGATATTGTCGTCGGCGCCGAGCAGCTGCAATCCCGTCGACAGCACCTGCAGAATGCAGGCGCCGACCAGCGTGCCGATGATCGAGCCTTTGCCGCCGGAGAGGCTGGTGCCGCCGATGATGACGGCGGCGATGGCATTCAACTCATAGCCGATGCCGGCAACCGGGCTGCCGACATTGAGGCGGAGCAGATAGACCATGGCGGCAATGCCGGCGGTCAGCCCGGAGATCGTGAAGACCGCGATCTTGTATCTTTTCGGCTGATGCCCCGACAGCCGCACAGCCTCTTCATTGGTGCCGATCGCAAAGACGAAGCGCCCGAAGACGGTGTAGCGCAGCACGAACCAGCCGATCAGGACGACGACGATCGCAATCAGGAAGATCGACGGAAAGATGCCCCAGAAGATCAGGTTGCCGAAATCGACGAAAGGCTGCGGCAGGCCTGTTATCGTGGAGTTGTCGCTGACCACGCGGGCCAGGCCGCTGGCGACGTTCAGCATGCCGAGGGTGACGATGAAGGACGGAAGCTTCCACTTCTCGCAGATCCAGCCATTGACCGCGCCAAGGATGGCGCCGGTGCCCATCGACGCCAGACAGGCGAGAACGATCGCCTGCCATGGCGAAAACGCCGGATTGATCATGATCGTCGCACCGATGACCGTGCAAAGGGCAAGCAGCGAGCCGACGGAGAGATCGATGCCGCCGACGAGGATGACGAAGGTCATGCCCGCGGCCAGCACGGTGTTGATGGCGATCTGCACGAAGATCTTCAGAAAATTCTCCGGCGTCGCGAAATAGGGCGCCGTCGCCGAGAAAAACGCCAGGATCAGGATGAGGGCGATGGCGACGCCCGCTTCCTTCATCGAGATCCGGATCAGCTTGTCCCAGACGCTCGTCTCTTTCGCCCCAGTTTTCGCCTCGGTCTGTTCTTCAATGTTGGCGGACACGGCTGTACTCCTTGTAGGCGAGCGAAAGGATCCTGCTCTCGTCGAATTGGTCCCGGGCTATTTCCCCTGCGATCTTGCCGTCGGAAAAGACGATGATGCGATGGCAGATGCCCATCAGTTCCGGCAGATCGGAAGACACGACCAGGACACCTTTTTGCTCGGCCGCAAACTTCCACAGGAGCTCATAAATCTCGGCCTTGGCACCGACGTCGATCCCGCGGGTCGGCTCATCGAAAATCAGCACCTTGGGACCGCGGAACAGCCATTTGGCAATGACGACCTTTTGCTGATTGCCGCCGGAAAAGGTCCTGACGGCCTGACGGATGGACGGAGTCTTGATCCGCAGCTCACGCACGAGGCGCTGCGCGTGATCCTCCTCGGCCCTTCGCCTGATCAGGCCGTTGCGGGAGATCTTGGCGAGATCGGTGATAGTGGTATTTTCAGCGCAGCTCATATCGAGCATCAGGCCCTGCATCTTGCGGTCTTCGGTCGCCAGGCAGAGCCCCGCCGCAACGGCATCCTGCGGCGAGTGGATCTCGACCGGCTCGCCATTCAGGCGAATTTCGCCGGCCGCCTTGGCGTCGGCGCCGAATATGGCGCGAACCGCCTCCGTCCGGCCGCTGCCGACGAGACCGGCAATACCGACAATCTCGCCCTTTGCCACGGAAAATGACAGTTCCGGGCTATGGCGCGTCACCTTCAGGCCGGAGACGCCGAGCGCCTCGCCTGAGACCACGCTGTCGCCGCGGAAAATGCCGTGATCCGAAAGCTTGCGCCCGACCATGAGCTCGACGATGTCGGGAATAGCCAGCCCTGCCAGTGGACGGGTGATCACGTGCTGGCCGTCGCGCAGCACCGTCACATCGTCACCGACTTCGAAGATCTCCTCCAGCCGGTGCGAGATATAGAGCGTGGTGACGCCTCGCTGCTTCAGGCGTTTCAGAATTTCAAAGAGGCGATCGACCTCCTTGGAGGTCAGGGTTGCCGTCGGTTCATCGAGAACGAGAAGCTTGCTTTCGTAACAAAGCGCCTTGGCGATCTCGACCAGCTGAAGCTGCGCGACGCTGAGGCGGCTCGCCAGCGTCGTCGGGGCCACGTCGAGGCCGACCTCTTCCAGGAGTTCGGCTGCCCTCTTATTCATTTCCTTGTAGTTCACCAGGCCGTAGCGGCGCGGCAGATGCTCGAAGAGCAGGTTTTCGGCAACCGTCAGGTTGGAAAGCGGATGCAGTTCCTGGTGAATGACCCGGATGCCCGCCTTGAACGCCTCCAGGGGCGAGGACGGATGATAAGGCTTGCCGTCAAACAGGATATGGCCATCATCCGGCCTGAAGACGCCGCCGAGCAGATTGATCAGGGTCGACTTTCCGGCGCCATTCTCGCCCAGGAGAACGTGCCCCTTGCCGCGGCCGATCCGCATGGAGACATCCTTGAGCGCCACGACGCCGGGGAAGCGCTTGCCGATCCCCTCCAGCCTCAGGATGTCGTCATCTGGTGCGTCTGACACGTCGACCTCATGCATGGTCTGTTCAAACCTCGGCGCAACGCGCATCGGAGAGGCTCGAAACGAGCCTCACCCGGAGCGATCAACGCGTCAATCGGTTGGTGGAAATGGCGTCGGCCGCAGCCGGCGCCACATTTGCTTTTGGGGCCGGCAATCCGACTATTTCAGATCGGCTGCAGTGACCAGCTTGACGTCGGTCTTGACCCAGCCGGTGAATTTTTCGCCGGCCAGTTCCCGCATGCCATAGTCGATGCCCATGACCGCCATCTGCGCACCATACTGCTCGACGGTGGCAAGCATCTTACCGTCCTTGATCAGCGGCTGAACCGGCGGGATGTTGTCGAAGCCGACAACCTTGATCTTGCCGGCCTGGCCGGCCGCATCGAGCGCCTTGACGACGCCGAGGGCCATGGAGTCGTTGGCGGCCATCACGCCCTGAATATCCTTATATTTCGTCAGGAAATTCGTCATGACGGTATTGGCTTCCTCGGTCTCCCAATGGGCCGCCTTGCTGTCGAGAAGCTCAAGCTTGCCCGACTTGACGGAATCCATGAAGCCTTCCTTGCGCTCCTTGGCATTGTCGGCCTCGGGATTGCCCTCGAGGATGACGACCTTGGCGCCCGGCCCCAGATCCTTGGCCAGTGCATCGCCGGCAAGCTTTGCCCCTTCCTGATTGTCAGGGCCGAAGAAAGCGAGATCGATCCCCGCCTTCTTCTTGGCATCGGCATCGAGCGGCACGTCGATGTTGATGACCTTGACGCCGGCCTTCACAGCCTTTGCCAGCGGAGTCGCCATCGCCTTGGAATCGGCGGGCGCCACGACGATGATATCGTATTTCTGGGTGACGAAGTTTTCGACGGCATCGACCTGCGAGGCGAAATCGCGCTCGTCCTTCATGCCGACGGCCTTGAAGTCGAACTTGTCCTTGTTCTCGGCCGCATATTTGTCGGCGCCGGCCTTCATCTGCTTGAAGAACTCATTGGACAAGGACTTCATGATCAGGCCGACCTTCGGCTTGCCGGCGGCAAAGGCGGGCGACACGCCGCAGGACAGCGCCAGCGCCAGGGCGCCGGCAAGTCCGACCTTCAATGCCGTACGGCGTGGCGCACTGATCAAGACGGATTCACGCTTCATAGAATGGGACATTTTTCTCCTCCCGAACGGTTCTGGGCTCAGCTCCATCTGAGTTGCCCGCGGCAATGAACCGTTTCCAACGCCATCTGGGTAACACGCTCCAAAAAATTGTCAAGCTGCCGAATTCGGGCCGAATGACCTCAAGGATAACCCCGCCGAAAACATCTAAAAGCGTGAACGATGAACCGTTTCCATTGCGCGTGGCGGTGCTCATGCTATGGATGATGGGCCGTCCCAATGAAATTCGGCCCTTTGACGAGAGCCGCAAAGACCATTAGCTGGAAGCCTCGATCAGACGCCCCGGGCGTGTTGTGAAGGCGAAGATGAAGGGCCACTGTTTCCGTTATGTCAAAGGTCGGAATTAGAGACGTTGCCAAGCTTGCGGGCGTTTCCACCGGGACCGTTTCCAGGGTTTTGAACGATCATCCCTCGGTGACGAAGGAATTGCGGGCGCGCGTTACCGGGATCATCAAAGAGCTCGGTTATATGCCGGACCCGTCGGCGCGAAGCATGCGCAGCAAGGTCAGCCGCCTCATCGGCATCATCATTCCGGATCTGACCAATCCGTTCTTCTCGGAACTTGTCCAGTCCGTGGAACAGGCAGCGGCCAATCACGGCTATAATATCATCGTCATGACATCGCTCGATCATGCGGCCAAGGAGGCTGATCGCATCAAGCAGCTGACAAGCCGAAAGGTCGACGGGATCATTCTGGTTCCGAGCATCGATTTCCATACGATCAAGCTGCCGAAGGGATTGCCGATCGTCGTCATCGACCGTCTGATGCCAGGATATTCCGGCATTGCCGCCGATCACCGCAATGGCGTTCGCCTTGGCGTCGAGCACCTTCTGCAGCTCGGCCATCGCCGCATCGGCTTCATTTCCGGGCCCAGCCACTCCGTCCCCGCCAATGATCGCCTCAGAGGCTACCTCGATGCGATCGAGCAGGCGGACGGCCGCTCGGCAATGGCGGGATCACCGCTGATTGCCGAGGCGGCTTTCGACTATGAGAGCGGCCGTTCGGCCGGAAATTATCTTCTGGCGCGGGCGCGCAACGAGCGGCCGACGGCGATCTTTGCAAGTTCGGACCAGCAGGCGATCGGCTGCATGCGGGCAGCACATGATCTGGGGATCCCGATACCGGCAGCCCTTTCCGTCATGGGCTTCGACGGCATCCCGCTCGCCAGCATGACCACGCCGCGCCTGACGACGGTGAAGCAGCCGATTCAGGACATGGCCGCAGCGGCGGTCGCCGTTCTGTTGAACAAGCAGACTGCGCCTGATCTCGACAATCCGATCCTGTTTGCGTGCGAGATTCTCAAGGGGGAAACGACCGCCCCGCCCCAGCCCGATTAGCGCCAACCTCGAAAATCGAAATCGATCTTCAGGCGGCGATGCCCTGGTTGCCGCCATTGCGCAGCATGTTGCGGAGGCGGTAGGCGATCGCCAAGGGCTTTGGGAAAGGCTTGCGCAGGAAGGCGACTTTGCGGACGTAGTTGTCGACCCGCCAGCTCGCCCAGGTTCCACCGGCGAAAAAGGCGACGTCGCCGGTGCTGAGGGTTCGTTCGGTGCCGTCCTCGGCGGTGATATGGACCTCGCCCTCGAGGATCATTACCGTCTCGTCCCAGCCGAAATACCAACGGAATTCGCCCGCCGTGCAATCCCAGATCGCCGTCAGCGACGCCTCGTCATGACCGCGGGAATGTTCGGCGGTGCGGGCCTGCGGGTTGCCGCTGACGATCCAGTCCGGGTTGATCGGCGTGGACTTCAGCGGCAGCAGGCCGCTCGCATGGGCAACGAAGGATTTCCCGGCCGGCTTCGCCACGGCATAAGGCACCGAGCGCGCGGCCATGGCGACCGCACTTGCAAGCATCAGCTTCCAGGCCATGAAACAATCCCCAATTGTTATCCCTACCGAGATTTGGGGTAGCAGAGAGTCGTAAGAAGCTGGTTCACGCGGGAACTAAAAGTTTAACGATCCGGAAATCCGATGGGTCGAAAGAGGTCAGAAGGCGTCAATGAAGTGCCGCGGCAGCCGGCCCGGCATGATCGCCACGATATCGTAGCGCAGGGAAAGGCGGGCCTGATCCGCCTGGCGGGCGAGCCAGAGATCGCTTGCCGCCCTTATCCGCTTCTGCGCGGCGATGGAGACGGCGTCGACCGCCGCAGCTTCGCCCCGCCGGGCCTTGACCTCGACGAAGACGGCGAGATCGCCCTTGCGGGCAATGATGTCGATCTCGCCGAGCCGGGTGCGGTGGCGCAGCGCCAGGATGCGGTAACCCTTCAGCATCAGGAAGACGGCCGCGACATATTCAGACATGCGGCCCCGGCGCAGCGCCTTCCTCCTGATGGCAGTGAGGTCGCTATCGGCCATCGGCGTTCTTGATCTCCAGCAGGCGCTGATAGAGCACCTTGCGCGGCAGGCCGGTGAGGCGGGCCGCCTCGGTCGCGGCGCCTGCCGTCGGCATTGATTTCGACAGGTCGGCGAGCACGGCGTCGACGTCGGCCTCATCCGTCTCGACCGGCTCCGGCGGACCGATGACGAGAACGATCTCGCCCTTGACGTTTTCCACCTGCTGATAATGGGCGGCAAGGTCGGCAAGCGTGCCGCGGCGGAACTCCTCATAGGTCTTGGTCAGTTCGCGGCAGACGGAGGCGGATCGCGTGGCTCCGAGCACGTCTGCAGCGGCGAGAAGGGTAGCGCCGATGCGATGCGGCGATTCAAAGAAGATCAGCGTCGCGGGGGCTGTTGCAAGCTCACCCAGACGATCGCGGCGGGCCTTGTCCTTTGCCGGCAGGAAGCCGGCGAAAAGAAATGCATCGTTCGGCAGGCCGGAGCCGACAAGGGCTGCGAGCGGCGCGGAGGCGCCGGGAATGGGAATGACGCGGTAACCTGCCGCTATCGCCTGCTGCGCCAGTCGGTAACCGGGATCGGAAACCAGCGGCGTGCCGGCATCGGACACCAGCGCCACCGACCGGCCGGCTTCGAGCGCCTGCAGCAGCCGCGGGCCGGCCTCGTCGGCATTGTGCTCATGATAGGCGAAAGGGCGGTTCTGGATGCCGTAGCGGTCGAGCAGCACGCGGGTGACGCGCGTATCCTCGCAGGCGAGCACGTCGGCGCCGGCCAGCGTTTCCAGCGCACGCAGCGTGATGTCGCCGAGATTGCCGATCGGGGTGGCGACGAGATAGAGCGCCGGCTCCAGCGGCCGCGCTGGCACCGTCGCATTGTGCAGGCGGAAGCTTCGCCGGGTGGCGGCATCCGCTGTGGTTTCCTCATTCATGCCATTTGCTTTCGTCCCGCCGTCATCGAACCCTTATGGGCGAGCGGCACCGCTTCGGCAAGGGTTCGGATTTCTGTGAGCATTGCTCTGGAAAACCGCAAATGCAGGCGCCCGGCCGTGCATGCCTCTTGCAAAGCCATGCTGAAGTCTGCCATTTTGCCCGTCCACTCCCCCGGCCTCAAGTCGGGACAGCATTCTTCGGGTGCTCGATGCGCCCGGACAGTCACGGTCGAAAGCGGTAGCATCCCATGCGTATTACTATTGAGCGGTCAAACCTGTTGAAATCGCTGAACCACGTCCACCGCGTGGTCGAACGTCGCAACACGATCCCGATCCTGTCCAACGTATTGCTCAAGGCCGATGGCCAGAACCTCGACATGAAGGCGACCGACCTCGACCTCGAAATCACCGAGGCGACGCCGGCAAGCGTCGAGCAGCCCGGCGCCACCACCGTTCCGGCCCACCTTCTCTACGACATCGTCCGCAAGCTTCCCGACGGTTCGGAAGTGCTGCTTGCCACCAGCACCGATGGCGGCGCGATGACCGTGCAGTCCGGCCGCTCGAAATTCTCGTTGCAGTGCCTGCCGGAATCGGACTTCCCTGATCTCACCGCCGGCACCTTCACGCATAGCTTCAAGCTGAAGGCGGCCGACCTGAAGATGCTGATCGACCGCACCCAGTTCGCGATCTCGACGGAAGAGACGCGCTACTATCTCAACGGCATCTTCTTCCACACGATCGAGAGCAAGGGCGAGCTGAAACTTCGGGCGGTCGCCACCGACGGCCACCGGCTGGCGCGCGCCGATGTCGACGCGCCCTCCGGCTCCGAAGGCATGCCCGGCATCATCATTCCGCGCAAGACGGTCGGCGAATTGCAGAAGCTGGTCGACAATCCCGAGGCTGTCGTGACGGTCGAGGTCTCCGACGCCAAGATCCGGCTGACGATCGGCTCGATCGTCATGACCTCGAAACTGATCGACGGCACTTTCCCGGATTACCAGCGCGTCATCCCCACAGGCAACGACAAGGAAATGCGCGTCGATTGCACGAGCTTCGCCCAGGCCGTCGACCGCGTCTCCACCATCTCCTCCGAACGCGGCCGCGCCGTGAAGCTGGCGCTTTCCGAGGGCCAGTTGATGCTGACCGTCAACAATCCCGATTCCGGCAGTGCGACCGAGGAAGTCGCCGTCGGCTACGACACCGATGCGATGGAAATCGGTTTCAACGCCAAATACCTGCTCGACATCACCGCGCAGCTTTCCGGCGAAGAAGCGATCTTCCTGCTGGCCGATGCCGGCTCGCCGACGCTGATCCGCGACACGGCAGGCGACGATGCGCTCTACGTACTGATGCCGATGCGCGTCTGACCGGAACGAAGGCCGCTCGCCTCCGTTTTTCCTCCTGTCAAAGCGGAGGATGCCATGACGAAAAAGACGGGAACGGTGCGTATCGGCATATCCGGCTGGACCTATGCGCCCTGGCGCGGCCAATTCTACCCGGAAGACCTGCCGCAGAAGCAGGAGCTTTCCTACGCCGCCCGGCATTTCCGTTCGATCGAGATCAACGGCACGTTCTACAGCTTGCAGCGGCCTGAAAGCTTCGGCCGCTGGCGCGACGAAACGCCGGATGATTTCGTCTTTGCGGTCAAGGGACCGCGCTTCATCACCCATATGCTGCGGCTGCAGAATATCGAGACGGCGCTCGCCAATTTCCTCGCCTCGGGTCTGCTGCGGCTTGGCCCCAAGCTCGGGCCGATCCTCTGGCAATTCCCGCCGAACATGGCTTTCGATCCCGATCTTTTCGAAAATTTCCTGGCGTTGCTGCCGCCTAACGGCGAAGCGGCGGCAAACCTGGCCCGGCGGCACGACGGACACGTCAAGGGGCGAGCCTGGCTTGAAATCGACGGACGACAGCCGATCCGCCATGCCCTGGAGATTCGCCACGACAGCTTCCGATCACCCGCCTTCATCGACATGCTGAGGCGCCAACAGATCGCACTCGTCTGCGCCGATACGGTGCAATGGCCGCTGCTGATGGATATCACCGCCGATTTCATCTATTGCCGCCTGCATGGTTCCGAACAGCTCTACGTCAGCGGCTATGAGGACGAAGCCCTCGACATCTGGGCGCAACGCATCCGCGCCTGGGCAACCGGCGGAGAACCGGAGAATGCGACGCGGGTGCTGGCGCCGCTTGCGGCGCGCAGCAAGGGCCGCGACGTCTATCTCTATTTCGACAATACCGACAAGAAGCTGCGCGCGCCCGTCGACGCCGATCACCTAAGCCAGAGGCTCGCCGATCTCATGCCTCGCTCCCACCCAAAAGCGGCATGAGTTGTTGATGCCGATGTCCTTGTTGCGAAAATCCTTGTCCCTTCAGCGACAAGCGGCATATTAAGGGCATTCGATCAACATGCGGATGGGTGGAGAATGAGCTTACGGGTCAAGGTGAAGGAACGGCTGGGCAAGAAGTTCGATGACGAAATCCGCTTCTTCCGGGGCATGATGCAGGGGCCGAAAACGGTGGGCTCGATCGTGCCGACCTCCTCGATCACCGCCAAGCGCATGGCAAGCGTTGTCGACATCCATTCCGGGCTGCCGGTGCTCGAACTCGGACCGGGCACAGGCGCCATCACCAAGGCCATCCTCGGCCGCGGCGTCCGGCCGGAAAATCTCGTCGCAATCGAATATTCGACGGATTTCCACAAACATCTGCTGCGGACCTATCCCGGCGTGCACTTCATCAATGGCGATGCCTTCGATCTTCAGGCCACGCTCGGCGACTACGGCGACCGGACCTTCGATTGCGTCATCTCCTGCATTCCGCTGCTGAACTTCCCGATGGCGATGCGGGTGTCGCTGCTCGAAAGCCTGCTCGACCGCCTACCGGCCGGACGGCCGGTGGTGCAAATCTCCTACGGCGCGATCTCGCCGATCGCCGCCAATCCCGACCGCTATCACATTCAGCATTTCGACTTCGTCGTCCGCAACATTCCGCCGGCGCAGCTGTGGATCTACAAGCGAGGCTGAGATGTTCGGGATCTATGTCACCCATCCGCGGGTCAAGATCGACGCGAACGTGCCTGTGCCGAAATGGGGGCTTTCCGATGTCGGCGCCGAACGCACTCGTAAGGCTGCGTCGAGCGATTGGGCCAAGCGGCTGACCCGCATCATTTCCAGCGACGAGACGAAGGCGATCGAGACGGCTGAGATCCTGGCAGTCGCCTCCGGTCTAAGCATCGAGGTCGTGCCCGCCATGCACGAGAACGACCGCTCGGCCACCGGCTTCCTGCCGCCGCCGCAATTCGAAGAGGCGGCCGACTGGTTCTTCGCCCATCCGGAACAGAGCTTCAAGGGCTGGGAGCGCGCCGTCGATGCGCAGGCCCGCATCGTCGAGGCATTCGACGCCGTTCTTGCCACGCATGATGCGGCTGCACCCATCGCCTTTGTCGGCCATGGCGGCGTTGGCACGCTGCTCAAATGCCATCTGGCCGGCCGACCGATTTCGCGCGACCGCGACCAGCCGGGCGGCGGCGGCAATCTCTATGCTTTCGGCCTTGCGGATCTCGGCCTAACATGCGACTGGACGCCCATCGAAGACTGGCGGGGGTGACTTCACATGGACGCACGCGAGCGATTGATCGTCGGCCTGGATGTTCCAACGATCGGCGAGGCGGAAAGACTGGTTTCGACGCTCGGCGACGACATTCTCTTCTACAAGATCGGCTATCAGCTGGTCTTTGCCGGCGGCCTGGAATTCGCCCGCGATCTTGCCGCAAGCGGCAAGAAGATCTTCCTCGACATGAAGCTGCTCGACATCGACAACACGGTTGCCTCCGGCGTCGAGAACATCGCCAAGATGGGCATGTCGATGCTGACGCTGCATGCCTATCCGAAAGCGATGAGGGCGGCGGTCGAGGCGGCCGCCGGCTCCGGCCTCTGCCTGCTTGGCGTCACCGTGCTGACCTCGATGGACGCCGACGACCTTGCCGAGGCAGGCTACAGCCAAGATCCGCACAGCCTGGTGCTGCGCCGCGCCGAACAGGCGCGCGCAGCCGGCATGGGCGGTATCGTCTGTTCGGCGGCGGAAGCGGCCGAGGTGCGCGAGATCGTCGGCCCCGACATGGCGATCGTCACCCCCGGCATTCGCCCGGCCGGCAGCGACAAGGGCGACCAGAAGCGGGTGATGACGCCTTTCGACGCACTGAAGGCGGGGGCGACGCATCTCGTCGTCAGCCGGCCGATCGTCAAGGCGCCCGATCCGAAAGAGGCCGCCCGCGCCATCCTCAGCGAGATGGTGAGTGCGCTCTGGCCGGCAAACCGCTAATCGTTTCAACGACAAAAGGGAGAAGACCATGGCCAAGGGATACTGGATCGCCCGCGTCGACGTTCGCGATGCCGAGCGCTACAAGGATTATGTGGCGGCCGCCAAGCCGGCCTTCGAAAAATATGGGGCGAATTTCCTGGCACGGGGCGGCGCCTTCACCGAACTCGAGGGAAAGGCGCGCGTGCGCAACGTGGTGATCGAATTTCCCTCGCTGCAGCATGCGGTCGACTGCTATAATTCGCCGGAATACCAGATCGCCGCGAAAATCCGCCAGGAAGTGGCCGATGCGGAAATGGTCGTCGTCGAAGGCGTCTAGAGCAGCCTCGCATCCCGCAAAACTGACGGTACGATGGGCCTTCCCGTCGCGCCGGGATTGGGCTAAGAGGAGAGCCAATTAAGCATCCCGCCAAGCCTCTCGAGGAGCCTGCCATGACCCTTGCCAACCTGCCGCCGCTCGTCACCGTGTTCGGAGGGTCCGGCTTCGTGGGCAGGCACGTGGTCCGGGCGCTGGCCAAGCGCGGCTACAACATCCGCGTCGCCGTGCGCCGTCCCGATCTCGCCGGCTTCCTGCAGCCGCTCGGCAATGTCGGCCAGATCTCCTTCGTGCAGGCGAACCTGCGCTATCGCAACTCGATTGACCGCGCCGTCGACGGTGCGAGCCATGTCGTCAACTGCGTCGGCATTCTGCACGAGGCCGGCCGCAACACTTTCGACGCCGTGCAGGAATTCGGCGGCCGTGCGGTCGCCGAAGCTGCGCGCGGGGCAGGCGCGACGCTGACCCATATTTCGGCGATCGGCGCCGACGCGAAATCCGATTCGGACTATGGCCGCACCAAGGGCCGCGCCGAAACGGCCATCCTCTCGGTCAAGCCCGATGCAGTGATCTTCCGTCCGTCGATCGTCTTCGGACCGGAGGACAGCTTCTTCAACAAATTCGCCGAGATGGCGCGCATGTCGCCGATCCTGCCGCTGGTCGGCGGCGGCAAGACGAAATTCCAGCCTGTCTATGTCGAGGATGTCGCCGAGGCCGTCGCCCGCGCCGTCGACGGCAAGGTCGCCGGCGGCAAGATCTATGAGCTTGGCGGGCCCGAAGTGCTGAGCTTCCGCGAATGTCTCGAGACGATGCTGAAGGTGACGTGCCGCAAGAACCCACTGGTATCCCTGCCTTTCGGCATCGCTTCAATGATCGGCAGCATCGCCTCGCTGGTCCCCTTCGTGACGCCACCGATCACGCCGGATCAGGTGCGCATGCTGAAGCGCGACAATGTCGTCTCCGGGGAAGCCGAGGCGCAAGGCCGCACTCTGAAGGGCCTCGGTATTACGCCCACCATGGTGGCATCGGTGCTCGGCTCCTACCTCGTCCACTATCGCCCGCACGGCCAGTACACCGGCACCGGCAAGGCCGCCTGACCAATTTTACAGCCTTCTGACAACGCCGTTCGCAGACAATGCGGACGGCGTTTTGCCGTCGTGGCTTCACGCAAAGCTGGCGCAAGTTTGAAATGATTGTTTGCCGGTCATATTACGCGGCGTTGCATAAAAGACGCATCGGAAATTTTGTGGAATTAACGCCAAATTTAGCAGGAACGTTTATTGCTATTTGTCATTCCACTGACTACCAAACCCGCGCGTCTTCGGACGGTTTCAACGCCTGCGATAGCGTGCGGCAATCACTGTGAAAGGCATTTCTCGATGGGCAAGTCAATCGCGCTCCTTTTTGCGTGTGCGGCGCTAATTATCCTGGCAGGCTCCTTCGTTGCGCCCGGTTCGGTCGCGGCGGTAAAGGGTGACTGCTCGCCGGCCTATGGCGTCGATCCTTGCTCGACGGCTTCGATCAGCCATTGACGAAAAGGCCGGCCCTCTGCGCCGGCATCTCATAAAGACAAGCCGTCGGGAACGCCGAACAAGGGCGCTCCACAATGAACGCTCGGTATTGCCTGCTTCAAAAGCAGCGGCAGACGCCTATTCTCAATATAGCTATCTGAAAAATCGACGCTTGGCGGGGCGCGGGTATTCGTTCGCCACCTTCCGACAGGCACTGCATTCGCGCCGGGAGTTGCGCGAATGCAGACTCGTAAGGAAGCCTCAACCGATCAAGCCGGTCGCAGCCATGCCGAGCAGCAAGACACCGAGAATGATGCGGTAGACGGCAAACAGCGTGAACCGGTTGCTTCTGATATAGGCAAGCAGCCATTTGACCGCGACGAAGGCGACAATGGTGGAAACGACGAAGGCGATGCCGAGCGCCGTCCAGTCTTCGCCAGCCGCGCCGCCATCCTTGAACGTCTTCAGCAATTCATAGCCGCTTGCGGCATACATTGTGGGGATGCCGACGAGAAAGGCGAATTCGGTTGCCGCAGCACGATTGCCCGTGCCGGCCAGCATGGCGACGAAGATGGTGGCGCCGGAGCGCGACGTTCCCGGGAAGACGCCCGCAACGATCTGGGCGATGCCGACCAGGATGGCGACAAGCCAGGTGATCTCCTTGTGCGGTGGCCTGCGTGCGGCCGCCCATTCGGCAAAGATCATCCAGATACCGCCGATGATCAGCGCCCAGGCGATCGGCGTTGCAGTCTCGGGAAGTTCGAAGCCGAGCTTCTTGACCACAAGGCCGAGAATTGCGGTGATGAGAAATGCGACGATCAGCTTGGCGGCATAATCGCGATTCTGCGGCTCGCGCCAGCCGAGCACCAGATCCAGCAGACGACGCCAATAGATGATGGTGACGGCGAGGATGGCGCCCGCCTGAATGACGATATTGAACATGTCCGACCGGTGTCCGAGCCATTGCTCGGCGATGATCAGGTGGCCGGTGCTCGAGATCGGCAGAAATTCGGTGATCCCCTCTATGATACCGAGAATTGCAGCATTTATATAATCCATACATCGTCTCCGGTTTAAAGTTCGGCCGGGCCTGAGCGCTTGGGTCGATCAGGCTGCCGCTTCCATTCGTTCGTTAGACCGTGTTTCGCCATCGTCAGATGGGGTAAAATCCGATTCGCTTGTATTGGCGGGGCCAAGCTCCTATAGCTTCAACCAATGAGTCATGACTAGGGCGCTATAATTGAGCTGCCACACAGTCCTGTAACAGCAATCACAAAGCCCGAGTATCGATGCCCACGCTTTATCATCATCCCATGTCATCCGCATCTCGCTTCGTCCGGCTGATCCTGGCGGAATACGGCTATCAGGCGGATCTGATCGAGGAGCAGACATGGGAGAAGCGCCGGGATTTCCTGGCGCTCAATCCGGCCGGCACGCTGCCGGTCTATGTCGACGACAGCATGCGCGCGCTCTGCGGCGCGAGCGTCATTTCCGAATATCTGGACGAGACCCACGGCGTGTTGAAACGCGACCGGCGGCTGCTCGCCGAAGACCCTTTCCAGCGGGCGGAAATCCGCCGGCTGACCGAATGGTTCATGCAGAAGATGGAAAACGACGTGACCAAGCCGCTCGCCCGCGAGCGTGTCTACAAGTTGCAGATGACCGCCGATCAGGGCGGCGGAGCCCCGGATTCGAAGATTCTGCGCACGGCCCGCGCGAATATCCGCCAGCATATGCGTTATCTCACCTGGCTTGCCGGCTCGCGTCAGTGGCTGGCGGGCGAGCGGATGAGTTATGCCGATCTTGCCGCTGCGGCCTCGATCTCGATCCTCGACTATCTCGGCGAAATCGAGTGGGCGGACGCGCCCGTCGTCAAGGACTGGTACCAGCGGCTGAAGTCGCGTCCCTCTTTCCGGCCGATGCTGACCGAGCGCGTGCGCGGCCTGACACCGGTTTCACACTATGCCGATCTGGATTTCTGACGAGGGCTCTTCATGCCCGAACCGAAGAATGACGACAAAGAGCGCCGCCGCCGCGACAATTTGACCGAGTTCGTTCGGGCGGAATCTGCCGCCAAGGGCTTCGATCTTTGCCGCATCACGCGCCCGGGCGCGATCCCCGAAGCCAAGGAACGGCTCGGCCAGTTCATCGATGCCGGGCGCCACGGGACGATGGAGTGGATGGCGGAGACGCGCGACCGGCGCGGCGATCCGCGCACACTCTGGAGCGAGGTGCGCTCCGTCGTCGTCTTCGGCCTGAATTACGCTCCGGAGGAGGATCCGCGCGGCATTCTCGACAAGCCTGATAAGGCCGCGATCTCAGTCTATGCCCGCAACCGCGATTATCACGACGTCATCAAGGGCCGGCTGAAGGAGATCGCCACGCGCTTTGCGGCGCGCGCCGGCGCCGATGTGAAAGTCTTCGTCGATACGGCGCCTGTCATGGAGAAACCGCTGGCGGCGGCCGCCGGGCTCGGCTGGCAGGGCAAACATACCAATCTCGTCAGCCGCACGCACGGTTCCTGGCTGTTCCTCGGCACGATGTTCACAACTGCCGATCTTGCCGTCGACGCGGCGGAGAACGATCATTGCGGCTCCTGCCGCGCCTGCCTCGACATCTGTCCGACGGCTGCCTTCCCGGCGCCTTACCAGATCGACGCGCGGCGCTGCATCTCCTATCTCACCATCGAGCACAAGGGACCGATCGACGCCGATCTGCGCGTGCTGATCGGCAATCGCATCTATGGCTGCGACGACTGTCTTGCCGCCTGTCCCTGGAACAAGTTCGCAAGCTCCGCCTCCGAGATGAAGCTGCAGGCGCGGGAAGAGCTGAAGGAACCGTCGATCGCCTTTCTGCTGACGCTTGACGATGCCGCCTTCCGCACCTTCTTCAGCGGCTCGCCGGTGAAGCGGATCGGCCGCGACCGCTTCATCCGCAACGTGCTGATCGCCGCCGGCAATTCCGGCGAGACGGCGCTGATCGGGCAATGTCGCATGCTCGCGAGCGATCCCTCGCCTGTCGTGCGCGGCATGGCGGTCTGGGCGCTTTCACGGCTGATGGAGGCTGGCGAATTCTCAGCCTTTGCCGCACAAAGGGCTCACGAGAGCGATGACGACGTCTTGAACGAATGGCGATTGGCGGGAGTGGGCTGATGCATGTGATGATTTTTGGCTGCGGTTATTCCGGCACGGCGATCGCCAAGGCCTTATCAGGCGACGGCGTGCGTATTTCCGGCACGACGCGTTCGCCAGACAAGATGGACCTGCTCCGCCAGAACGGCATCGACGCATTCCTTTTCGACGGCGAGACCATGGAAGAAGGGCTGCGCCGGGCTTTGGCCGATGTCACGCACCTCGTGCAGTCGATCTCGCCCGGGCAGGCCGACCCGCTGCTGCGGCTGCTTGGCAAAGATGGCGCAAGCCTGCTGCCTCGTCTCAAATGGATCGGTTATCTCTCCACCGTCGGCGTCTATGGCGATCATAAGGGCGCCTGGGTGAACGAGGAAACGCCCTGCCTGCCCGTTTCCGGGCGCTCGAAGGAGCGGCTCGAGGCGGAAGAGGGCTGGCTGGCGATGGGCCGGGAGCGCGGTTTGCCGGCGGCCGTGCTGCGCCTTTCCGGCATTTATGGGCCGGGCCGCAACGCCTTCTGCAATCTGGAAAAGGGCACGGCGCGCCGGCTGATCAAGAAGGACCAGGTGTTCAACCGCATCCGCGTCGAAGATATCGGCGCGGCGACCCGCTTCCTGTCGGAGCGCGGGCTCGGCGGTATCTATAATGTCACCGACGACCGGCCCGCCCCGCCGCAAGACGTGATCGTCGAGGCAGCCCGCCTGATGGGTGTCGAACCGCCACCGGAGCAGGCTTTTGAGACCGCCGAACTATCACCGATGGCACGCTCCTTCTACGGCGAGAACAAACGCATCTCGAATGCGAAACTCAAGGCCACCCGCTTCCAATTCTCCTTCCCGAATTATCCCATGTCGCTTGCGCAATTGTGGCAGGACGGACGCTGGCGCGGCTAGAGCCTTTCCGGGTTAGATTGCAGCATTCTGTTGGCCCAAACGGAGTCGGATGGTCGACCGGCCGGCGCGCGTCGTAGCCCAGCTCTACGGCCAAGCCGGCCGGTCGATCAGCCGGCCCGTTTCAGCCAACCCGAAGGGCCGGGCATCTTTCCGCCAGGACAAAGGCGATCGGCTCGACCGTACCAAGAGGTATGCCCTTCGCCAATCGCCTCTGCCCTGACGAAAACCTGCTCCGGCAGAATGCTTCAATCTAATCCGGAAAGGCTCTAGATCAGGCTGCTGTTTGCAAACGGGGATTACTCACCCAAAATGAGTAGGAAATTCCTACTTTCGCGCTTTGGTGGGACAATTTTCGTCGCATACTATGGTTAACGGCCTTTGAATTTGCCCAAATGTGGCAACAAATATGGCGAAATCGGAAAAATATTTTTGCGCTTTTCGTGAACGCCAGGGCGTTAACTATTCCTTCGGAAAATTCGTTCGTATTTTAACTGATTTCATTATGTTTTTTCCACATTGACGATTGCCGTCGATTTCTAAAATTTTGCCGACGCGCTCACGAATGTTACAGATTGAAATATTCCGTGAACGAGGACGGCACTTTTTCGCCACTTTTTAACAGATTTAAGCCCCGCCGCCTGCAAGGGCGTGAGTTCAATAGTTGAGGGATACTCTGTTTTGAAGAAAATACGTCGTTCTATTATCGCCGCGGCAACTATTGCAGCCTGTTCTTCCATGCTTCCGGCGGAAGGTTTTGCTGGCAATGGTTGCGGCGGTGCTTCATGGTACGCACTTCGCTCCAAAACTGCTTCCGGGGAACGTATGAACCCTGCCATCTTGACTGCCGCACATCGTTCGCTTGCCTTCGGCACCAAGGTGAAAGTCACCAACCGCAACAATGGCCGTACCGTCGTCGTTCGCATCAACGATCGCGGTCCGTTCATCCGCGGCCGCGTGCTCGATCTGTCGCGGGCCGCCGCCCAGAATATCGGCATGGTGAGCTCCGGCACTGCGAAAGTCTGCTACCAGGTCATCAGCTGAGCCCAACCCTTGCTCTTGCCGTCAATCGCGGCTACCACGCGGTTGAGACTTGTGAACAATCCGCCCGCGACTGTCGCGCCTGTTGCGGATCATCGCACGCCACGGCAACAGGAGACATGTGAATGCGTTTGGGCGGCCGCCTCGAAGGGGCGATTTCTGTGCTCGCGGACATCGATGCCCGCAAGCGCCCTGTCGCCGACGCGCTGAAGGACTGGGGCCTTGCGCACCGCTTCGCCGGCTCCGGCGATCGCGCCGCGATCGGCAACATCGTCTATGACGCCCTGCGCATGCGGCTTTCCCATGCCTGGCTGATGGACGATGACAGTGCTCAGGCCATTGCCCACGCCGTCATGTTCCGCCAATGGGGTTTTACTCCAGACAGTCTTGCCACCGAACTGGCGGATGACAAATTTGCGCCGGCACCGCTTTCGGCCGAAGCCGTCTCGGCCTTTGAAAGCCGCTCGCTTGACGATGCGCCGCCGCATATCCGCGGTGATATTCCCGAATGGGTCCAATCCTCCTTCGAACAGGCCTTCGGCGCCGACTGGCTTGCCGAGGCCCAGGCGCTTGCCGCCCGCCCGACGCTCGATCTGCGCGCCAACAGCCTCAAGGCGTCCCGCGACAAGGTCGTCAAGGCGCTCGACCGGGCCGGCGCTCATGCAGCCAGGATCGCCCGCTACGGCATCCGGATTGCCGCCGGCGAAGGCGCCTCGCGTCTTCCCAACGTCACAGCCGAGCTTTCGTTCCAGAAAGGCTGGTTCGAAGTTCAGGACGAGGGATCGCAGATCGTCGCCGATCTGGTGCTGGCCAGCGACGGTGAACAGGTTCTCGACTATTGCGCCGGCGGTGGCGGCAAGACGCTCGCCATGGCGGCGGCCATGCAGAACAAGGGACAGGTTCACGCCTACGACGCCGACCGCAAACGCCTGGCGCCGATCATCGAACGGCTGAAGCGGGCGGGCACGCGCAATGTCCAGGTGCATGACGACGCCAGGGCGCTTTCCGGCCTTGCCGGGCGCTGCGACAAGGTGCTGGTCGACGCGCCCTGCACCGGGACCGGCACGTGGCGCCGCCGTCCCGATACGAAATGGCGGCTGACGGCAAAGAACCTCGACGAACGCACCGCCCAGCAACAGGATGCGCTGACGCAGGCGAGCGGCTTCGTCAAGTCAGGCGGCGAGCTGATCTACGTCACCTGCTCGGTACTGCCGCAGGAGAACGAGGAACAGGTGCGCCGCTTCACCGCCGACAATCCCGATTTTCAGATCGTCAGCGCCCTGCCCGCCTGGGATCAGCTCTTTGGAAAAGACGCCCCGCGCCCGCATTCTTCCGACGGCCTGACGGTGACGCTGACGCCGGCCTCCACCGATACGGACGGCTTCTTCTTCTGCCGCATGCAACGCAAGGGCTGAGACGGTCAGCCAGGGCCAATTGCGGATCGTGACGCCCGCGGCGGAATGACGCTGCGCAGGACGGCGAGATGGCGCAGATGCTGCCGACTTTTCAAACAGATGCCGTTCAAGCCGGGCGGCTTTGCCAACACCCGTCCATCCTTAAAACCATTCCAAACTAGAGCGTTTGACACCAGTTTACTTTTGCGCGAAGAGACGGAGCCCGATTAGACGGAAGATCCCGTCACAGGAGAGGATCATGAAGCTCAACCGCAAATTCCGCGCAGCCGTGCTGGCGATTGCCCCCGCCGCCCTGCTCGCCCTTCCCGCGCATGCCGAGACCGATGCTGCCGCCGTGGTGAAACACTATGCCGACGTGGCGCATGCGAAATACGAGGATTCGCTGACGACGGCAAAGGCGCTCGACGCCGCCATCGACGCCTTGCTGAAGGCGCCTGATGACGCGACGCTCAAGGCCGCCAGGGACGCCTGGATCAAGGCGCGCGTGCCCTACCAGCAGACGGAAGTCTATCGCTTCGGCAATCCGATCGTCGACGACTGGGAAGGCAAGGTCAACGCCTGGCCCCTCGATGAAGGCCTGATCGACTATGTCGATGCCTCCTACGGCAGCGAGAGCGACGAAAATTCTCTCTATGTGGCCAATGTCATCGCCAACAAGACGATCAAGATCGACGGCAAGGATGTCGACGCTTCCAAGCTGACGCCGGAATTCCTCTCCGGCACGCTGGCCGAGGCCGGCGGCATCGAAGCCAATGTCGCGACCGGCTATCACGCCATCGAATTCCTGCTCTGGGGCCAGGATCTGAACGGCACGGGCCCCGGCGCCGGCGACCGCCCGGCAACGGATTACGACCTGAAGAACTGCACGCACGGCAATTGCGACCGCCGCGCCGAATATCTGAAGTCCGCCTCCACCCTGCTCGTCTCCGATCTGCAGGAAATGACCGACAACTGGACGCCGGATGGCGCTGCGACGAAGAACGTCGAAGCCGATCCGAAGGCCGGCCTGGTGGCGATCCTGACGGGCATGGGTTCGCTGTCCTACGGCGAGCTTGCCGGCGAGCGCATGAAGCTCGGCCTGCTGCTGCACGATCCGGAAGAAGAACATGACTGCTTCTCCGACAATACCTACAACTCGCATCTCAATGACGCGATCGGCATCGCCGCCGCCTATACCGGCAACTATACCCGCGTCGACGGCACCAAGCTCAGCGGCCCGTCGCTGCACGATCTGGTGGCCGCCAAGGACAAGGCGCTCGATGCCGAAGTGGAAGGCAAGCTCAACAAGACGCTCGACGCGATGAACGCCATGGCTAAGCGCGGCGAGACGGTCGAGAAGTACGACCAGATGATCGGTGAAGGCAACAAGGAAGGCAACGCCGTCGTCCAGGCTGCCATCGACGGGCTGATCGACCAGACGAAATCGGTGCAGCGCGTTATTGCCGCACTCGATCTCGGTACGGTTCAGCTTGAAGGTTCCGACAGCTTGGATAATCCTAACGCCGTCTTCAAATAAGCAAAAAGGCGGGCCGCTTCGAAGCCGGAGCGGCCCGGACCCTGAAATGTCGCATGCCCCGGCCCGCCGATTGATCGCCAGCGCAGCCCTCTGCGCCACGCTTGCCGGTTTTTCCGCAGCCATCGCCGCCGGTTTCGATCTGCCGGCGAAACGCACCGATCTTTCCGAAGCCGATCTGAACCGTGTCGCCGACGTGACCCGACCGACGGCGGATTTTTCCAAGGCTGAACAATACGAAGCGATGCAGGCGGGTGCGACCACCTCGATCGACCCTGTCACCGAGGACAGCTTCTCGCATATTTCGGCCAACATCCCCTTCGAGGAAGAGCAGAATTTCAAGCTCGGCAACGCGCTCTTCCGCAAGCTCTGGGTTTCCGCTCCCTCCTCGACGCAAGCCTCCGATGGTCTCGGGCCGCTGTTCAATGCCCGCTCCTGCATGAGCTGCCATGTCAATGATGGCCGCGGCAAACCGCCGGAAGGAGGCCCGAGCGCCACTTCGATGCTGCTGCGGCTTTCCCGCGCGGCCAGGACGCCGGCGGAAGAAAAGGCGATTGTCCGATCTGATGTCGTCAATTTCCCCGATCCGGTCTACGGCCACCAGCTGCAGGACCTCGCTGTTCCCGGCCTTGCCGCCGAAGGAAAGATGGCGATCAGCTACCAGGAAGAACCGGTGACGCTGAGCGATGGCGAGATCGTGTCGCTGCGCCGGCCGAGCTATGCGGTCGTCAATCCCGCCTACGGGCCGCTTGATCCGGCGACGACGATTTCGCCGCGTGTCGCCTCGGCGATGATCGGCCTCGGGCTGATCGAGGCCATTCCCGAGGCTGACATCCTGACCCATGCCGATCCCGACGATGCCGACGGCGACGGCATTTCGGGCAAGGCGGCGATCGTACGCGATCATCGCAGCGGCAAGATTGCGCTCGGCCGGTTCGGCTGGAAGGCGCAGAACGCCACGGTGCGCGACCAGAGTGCCGATGCCTTCGCCAACGATATCGGCATCTCGACACCCGATCAGCCGAATGCGCAGGGCGACTGCACCAAGGCGGAAGAAAAGTGCCTTGATATGCCGACCGGTGTGCAGAAACGTCTGGGCAAAGAAGAGGCGCCGGGTTCCATTCTCGACCTCGTGACCTTCTATTCCGAAAATCTCGCCGTCCCGGCGCGCCGCAAGGCGAGCTTTCCCGAGACGCTGCAGGGCAAGCGGGTCTTCTACGAAAGCGGCTGCATTTCCTGCCATGTGCCGAAGTTCGTCACCCGCCGCGATACGCCCGAAAAGGCCCAATCCTTCCAGCTGATCTGGCCCTATTCCGACTTCCTTCTGCACGATATGGGCGACGGCCTTGCCGACGGACAGCAGGTCGGTCTTGCAAGCGGACGTGAATGGCGCACGCCGCCGCTATGGGGTATAGGACTGACCCGGACTGTCAGCGGACACAGCTTTTTCCTGCATGACGGCCGTGCGCGGAGCCTCACCGAAGCGATCCTCTGGCATGGCGGCGAAGCTGAAAAGGCCCGCAACGCTTTCTCCTCCCTGTCTAAAGACGACAGGGAGGCCCTGATTACATTCCTGGAGTCACTTTGATGCGCCTTTGGCACCCCCTGCTCTGCCTCACTCTGATCGGCCTCGCCACATCGGCGGCCGCCCAGACCGCGGCTCCCCCGGCGGGGCTGAACGAGGATGCCGTTCCCGCCGTCATGCAGCGCGCCGTCGACGAGGTGATCCGCCCGGGCTATCGCAACATGCAGCAATCTGCCGCGCGGCTGACGACGGCGATGAAGGATCTTTGCGCCGACGGTACGCAGCAGACGCTCGACAAGGCGAAATCCGCCTTCGACGATACGATCCGCTACTGGTCGATCGTCGAGATCGTCCAGACCGGACCCGTCATCCAGGACAATCTCTTCGAGCACATCCTGTTTTATCCCGACCGCAAGGGTGTCGGCCTCAAGCAGGTGCAGGCGCTGATCGCCAAGGCCGATCCGAAGGATGCGACAGTCGATGCGATCGCCGGCAAGAGCGTCGCTTTGCAGGGCCTGACGGCGCTGGAATATGTGCTCTACGGCAACGGCTCCAACGATCTCGTCGGCCAGAAAAATGGATTCCGCTGCCTTTACGGCCAGGCGGTTGCCGGCAATATCCAGCGTGAGGCCGGCGAAGTCGTCGCCGCCTGGGAAAAGCCCGACGGCGTGCAGGCGAGCTGGAAACATCCCGGACCGCAGAGCGACGATTTCATGGACAACAAGGAAGCGGTGACGGCGCTGCTCGGCATTCTCGTCCATGGTGCGGAGAATGTCCGCGACCAGCGGCTGGAACAGTTCTACAAGGGCAAGGACAGCGCGCCGCGGCCGCGCATGGCGATCTACTGGCGCTCCAAAAATACCTGGAAATCCATGGCCGCCAATCTGGAGGGCCTGCGCACGCTCTGGCAGAAGGCCGGCATGGCCGAGCTTCTGCCGCCGGACAAGCAGCCGATCGCCGCCGCAATCGACGAGGACTTCAAATCGCTTCTCGACAGCGTGCCGAAGCTCAATCCCGACATCGACGTGGCGACAAGCGATGCGGAGAAGGCCAAGCTCGATACGCTGCTTGCCGAGAGCCGTGACCTGATCACCCGGATCAGCGACGAATATGGCGCAGCGATCGGTCTTTCGGCTGGCTTTTCCTTCTCGGACGGAGATTGAGACAATGATACGAAGTGCCGCGATCAACCGACGCAGTTTCGTCAAGGCAGCCGGCCTCGGCTTCCTTGCGGCCTTGACGCCAAGGGCGCTGATGGCCCTGGAGCGGACTGACGCGGTCTATGCCTCGGGCATTCGTACAGCCGACGGCTCCTTTGCCATTGCGACCGTGACCGAGCGTGGCGAGATCGTCGATCAGGTGGCGCTTCCCGCCCGCGCCCACGGCATGGCCTTCAGTGCGGCCACCGGCAAGACCGTCGCCTTCGCGCGCCGGCCAGGCACCTTTGCGATGGTCTTCGATCCCTGGAATGAAAGCGAGCCTGTTGTCATCAACTCCAGGGAGGACCGGCATTTCTACGGCCACGGCGCCTTCTCTCCCGATGGGCGCCTGCTCTATGCCAGCGAGAACGACTTCGACGGCAATCGCGGCATGATCGGCCTCTACGACGCCACCGACCGCTTCACCCGCATCGGCGAATTCGAGAGCTACGGCATCGGTCCGCACGACATGACCGTGTCCGACGACGGACGCCTTCTGATCGTCGCCAATGGCGGCATCGAGACACATCCGGATTTCGGCCGCACCAAGCTCAATCTCGGCGAGATGCAGCCGTCGCTGACACTGATCGATGCGGCGACCGGGGCCTTGGTCGAAAAACATGTGCTGCCGGCGGAATGGGCCGAACTCTCCACCCGCCACGTCGATCTCGACGGCGACGGCCGCATCTGGTTCGCCTGCCAGTATGAAGGCCACCGCAAGGATTTGCCGCCGCTTGTCGGCCATTTCGCCAAAGGCGAAGATCTCTCCTTCATCGATCTGCCGGAGGAGACGACGCGCCGGCTTGCCAACTACGTCGGGGCGATCGCCGTCAATCGCAGCGAGGGCCTCGTCGGCATCACCTCGCCAAAGGGCGGCGCCTCGGTGACCCTTGACGCAAAGTCGGGCAAGGTGCTGGCCGAGACCGTCGTTCCCGATGCGGCGGGCATCGCCCCGGCAAGAAGCGGCTTTGCCGTTTCTTCCTATGATGGCGATTTCCTGTCGACCCGCAGCGACGTCGCCTGGGATCAGCACATCGTGCGGATCTAAATCAGAGAAGCGCAATTCCGGACGCGAAACCGCTGCACACTTTTGCTGGCATTGCTTTAGCCGGCGCGCGAATAGGCTTTCTGCTCGGCGCTGACGCTCGATGCCGCGGCCCTGGCCGCCTCGTGCAGCCATTCGTTTCCCCGCACCGCCAAGTCCTTCAGGATCGCCGCAACCGCCGCCGCATCGTTGGAATGGCAATTGGCGATCTCGAAGCCCATCAGTTCCAGCATCGTCGGCGAAAGCAGGATCTCGGGATGCCGGTCGATTTCGATTTTGCAGCTGTTCGGCGAGAGCCTGCGCACGAGGATGCGGCCGGAGACCCGGTAGTGAGGATCGGCTGAGCGCGCCCGTCCATTGGCGATCTCGTCCGCATGGATCGCCACGTCCTGCTTCCTCTGGCGAAGCGACCAGACGGACGGCAGCAGCGCCTTTGCCTCGCGCAGCACCGGCCCACCCTGCCACTCGGCATAGGCGACGAAACGCGGCCGGCCGAGACTGCCGGTGCCGCCGCTGCGCGGCTTCGGCACGAAGGGCCCTGTCCCGGACGGCAGCGCGCCGGTGAGCGCCATGACATAGGCTGATGGTGGCAGCTTGCTGCCGGGACGCAACATTTCGTATTTCTCCCAGAATTCCCGGCGTTCGGAATTTGGCAGCATCAGCGCCTTGCGCAGCCATTTGTGGTCGCGCTCGAGGATGACGGGCAATGGATTTTCAAGGCCCCTGCGATAGCCGCTCAAGATCAATTCGCCGATCATGCGAGCCGAGGGACCGTCGTCGCCGCGGGCCAGGATGGCGCTTGCCGCAAGACGAACGAGATCAAATGCATAGGGCATCACCGCCGCGTCGTCGAAATCATTGACGCCCCAGACGAGCCGGCCTTCGACATCTCGCCAGGTGCCGAAATTCTCCAGATGCGTATCGCCGATCGCCAGCACCTCAGGCGCGCCTGACAGTTCCGGGCAGATATCGAGGATGATCTCGCACCAGCGCCAATAGGTGGCGCGCAGGAAGACGAAATCCCCGCTTCGCATCTTCTCGTGCTTCTCGCGCAGATCGTCCTTGACGAGATCGTCGCCGAGTTCGCCGGCCAGCCAGGTCTCGAAATTCCGGACCGATTGCGATATCGTCGTCATGCCGGCGCTCCATCATTTCGCGATCCGATGCGGAGAATACGCGCACCGCGCGAAGCTGCAATCGTCTTCGCATCGGATCGCCACAATCCAGCGGTACTGGCCAGCGGTACTGGCCAGCCGTACCGGCTTGCACGGCAAGGGAAAGGTGAAAGGTTGCCTCGGCGACACGGACGCAGCTTTCCATCGCCGCCCGGACCGATTTCGGCAATGTCCAGCTTGTCGAATCCGGCGCACCATGCCACTTTCGCGGCTGCAAGAGGGGCAGACATGAGCGAGACTGACAGGGGCGATTTCCGCGCACGAATCCGCCGTAATTTTGCGCGGCAGGCGGCGATGGAGACGATCGGCGCGGAGTTGACGCGCGTCGAGCACGGTGTCGTCGAGATCGAGCTTCCCTTCGACGTTAAACTGACACAGCAGCACGGCATCCTGCATGCGGGCATCATTTCCGCGGCGCTCGATTCGGCCTGCGGCTTTGCGGCCTATAGCGTCATCGACCCCGAAGCCTCGATCCTGACGATCGAGTTCAAGGTCAATCTCATGTCGCCGGGGCGTGGCGATCGTTTCCTGTTTCGCGGGGAAATCACCAAACCCGGCTCCACCATCATCGTCGCCGACGGGCGAGGCTACGCGATCAGCGACGGGCCGGCCAAACTCATCGCCTCCATGACCGGAACGATGATGGTGATCCGCGGTAGGGAAGGAATAACGGGATGAAGTTCGAACTGAAATCGGTCGCGGGGAAATCCATCCTGTTCGTCATGGCGGCCGAGGCCGAATACGGTCCCTTCCTGCGTTCGCGCATCGAACCTTTGATGACCGGCGTCGGCCCGGTCGAGGCGGCGGTGGCGCTGACCAAGGCGCTAGGGCGGCTGGATGCCGCCGACGACCTGCCCGATCTCGTCGTTTCGCTCGGCTCAGCCGGCTCGGCGAAACTGGAGCAGACCGAAATCTATCAGGTGACCTCGGTTTCCTACCGCGATATGGACGCCTCGCCGCTCGGCTTCGAAAAGGGCAAGACACCCTTTCTCGACCTGCCCGCGGTGCTCGAGCTGCCGTTGCGCATTCCCGGCATTCCGGAAGCAAGCCTTTCCACCGGCGGCAACGTCATCTCGGGCGCCGCCTATACCAATATCGACGCCGACATGGTCGACATGGAGACGTTTGCGGTGCTGCGCGCCTGCCAGGGCTACAAGCTGCCGCTGATCGGCCTTCGCGGCATTTCCGACGGCGCGGTCGAACTGCAGCATATTTCGGGCTGGACCGAATATCTGCACATCGTCGACCGCAAGCTTTCCTACGGCGTCGACAGCCTGTTCACGGCGCTGGAGGACGGGGTTTTCTGGTTCTAGGCCCCAAAGCGCCGCGCGTCTTTCAGACGCGCGGGGACAATCGGAACAATAAAAACCCGATGCCGCCGATTTCCCGCATTGCAAGGCGAAGCGCTTTTCATTAAAGCCTCGCCATGACCCAGACAGCACATCCCGACTCCGTTCTCATCGTCGATTTCGGCAGCCAGGTGACCCAGCTCATCGCACGACGCGTGCGCGAGGCTGGCGTCTATTGCGAGATCGTTCCCTTTCAATCGGCCGAAGAGGGCTTCAAGCGCCTGCAGCCGAAGGCCGTGATCCTGTCCGGCAGCCCCGCTTCGACGGTGGACGAGGGATCGCCGCGAGCGCCTGACATCATCTTCGACAGCGGCCTGCCGGTCTTCGGCATCTGCTACGGCCAGCAGACGATGTGCATGCAGCTCGGCGGCAAGGTCGAGAGCGGCCATCACCGCGAATTCGGCCGCGCGTTCCTCGATGTCGACAAGGATTGCCAGCTGTTCGAGGGCCTCTGGTCCTCCGGTTCGCGTCATCAGGTCTGGATGAGCCATGGCGACCGCGTCACCGCACTGCCTGAAGGGTTCGAGGTGGTCGCCACCTCCTCCAACGCGCCTTACGCCTTCATCGCCGACGAGAAGCGCAAATATTACGGCGTGCAGTTCCACCCGGAGGTGGTGCATACGCCCGACGGCGCCAAGCTGATCGGCAACTTCATTCACAACATTGCCGGCCTCAAGGGCGACTGGTCGATGTCGGCCTACCGCCAGAAGGCGGTCGAGCAAATCCGCGAGCAGGTGGGCGACAAGCGCGTCATCTGCGCGCTTTCCGGCGGCGTCGACAGTTCCGTCGCAGCTCTGTTGATCCACGAGGCCGTCGGCGACCAGCTGACCTGCATCCTCGTCGACCACGGGCTGATGCGCAAGGACGAGGCGGCCAATGTCGTCGCCATGTTCCGCGAGCACTACAATCTGCATCTGCTGCACGTCGATGCCTCCGACCGCTTCATCGGCGAGCTCGAAGGCGTCAGCGACCCGGAAACCAAGCGCAAGATCATCGGCAGGCTGTTCATCGAGACCTTCGAAGAAGAGGCCAAGAAGCTCGGCGGCGCCGATTTCCTCGGCCAGGGCACACTTTATCCCGACGTGATCGAGAGCGTCTCCTTCACCGGCGGCCCGTCGGTGACGATCAAATCGCACCACAATGTCGGCGGCCTGCCGGAGCGCATGAAGATGCAGCTCGTGGAACCGTTGCGCGAGCTCTTCAAGGACGAGGTGCGCGCGCTCGGCCGCGAGCTCGGCCTGCCCGACAGCTTCATCGGCCGCCACCCCTTCCCGGGCCCCGGCCTGGCGATCCGCTGCCCCGGCGGCATCACCCGCGAAAAGCTGGAGATCCTGCGCGAGGCTGATGCGATCTACCTCGACGAAATCCGCAAGGCCGGCCTCTACGACGCCATCTGGCAAGCTTTCGCCGTGCTGCTTCCGGTGCAGACGGTCGGCGTCATGGGCGACGGGCGCACCTATGAGTTCGTCTGCGCGCTGCGCGCCGTCACCTCGGTCGACGGCATGACGGCGGATTTCTACCACTACGACATGGAATTCCTCGGCCGCGCCGCCACCCGCATCATCAACGAAGTGCGCGGCATCAACCGCGTGGTCTACGACGTCACGTCGAAGCCGCCCGGTACGATCGAGTGGGAGTGATGCCGAGCCGATCCGACCGCCGCCAAATTGCTTCGGGAAACGGGACGACTTCTCCATGACAACTGGCAACCGCATCGTGCTTTCCAGCGATCACGCCGCCATTCAGCTCCGACAGACCATTGCCGCTCATATCGCGGCGCAGGGCTGGGTGGTGGTCGACATCGGGCCGACGACGCCGGAGAGCACACATTATCCTGAGCACGGCGAGGCGGCGGCGCGGCTCGTCGCCTCCGGCGATTGCCGGTTTGGCATCATCCTATGCGGCACCGGCCAGGGCATCATGATGGCGGCGAACAAGGTAAAGGGCATCCGTTGCGGCGTCTGCGCCGACACATTCTCAGCCCGCATGATCCGCCAGCACAACGATGCCAACATGCTGTCGATCGGCGTGCGCGTAGTGGGCGAAGGGCTGGCGCTCGATATCGTCGATGCGTTCCTGACCGCCCAATTCGAGGGCGGCCGGCATGCGACGCGGGTGGAGATGATCGGGGCACTGGAAGGGTAGCGCTTTTTTGCTTCTTCCTTGGAAGAAGATGCTTTCAGGACCCACCCCCGGTGCTATTTCAGCGGCAGAAACAGGTCCGCCACCGCCTCATGCTCCGGCACTTCGGGGAAGAAGCTCAGCCGCTGGCAATAGATCGGGAAGTCGCGTGCTTCTTCGCCGCTGGCCGGAAGCCAGTTGCGATAAAGATAGAGCGCGGCAGGCTCCAGATTGTCGGTGTTGCCGACGACACGCAGCACCGCGCAGCGTCCGCCAGGAATCACGCCGGCTTTGACCTCTCCGCCGTCCGCCTCGATCGGTTGGCCGGTCCCGACACAAAGATCCACGCTGTAATCGGCAGGCGACGCAGGGCGCCGCTCGGAACGCCAGACATTGAAGGTCGGACTTGTTCTGGGATGCAGGCCAGCGGCCGTGCGCCAGGCGATGAACCGCTGGATGGTGGCGCCGAGCGTCGCCGGGTCGCCCCGGTGCTCCATGATCGCCACCGGCGTGGGAGGCACATCGCGAATCGTCACATCGTCCGTGGTAAAAGTCTTTTGCATGAGCTTGCTCCTTGCGTTGTCGAGAGGCCCGAAGGCCGCAAGCCACGGCTCCCAGTCGGGAGACTTCCGGAACGACGAAGGCGATTGCCCGAACCGTTGCCGAAAGGCGCGGGCGAAGGCATCCGGTGCGTTGTAACCGGCATCCATCGCTATCTCGGTGACGCTTTGGGCGTCCCTGTAGGCCAGCCGGTGCGAAGCGCGCTTCAGCCGGGCAAGCTTGACATAGCGATGCACTGACAATCCGAAGGTCGCCGCAAACTGCCGGTGGAAATGAAACTTCGAAAAGGCCGCAACACGGCTCACCGTTTCCAGGTCCAGATCACAGTCGAGATGCCGGTCGATATAGTCCAGCACCCGCCGCATCCGGGCCTGATAGTTTTGAAGCGTCGCCTTCATCGTCCCTCCTCCGTGGCGGCTCCATCTAGCCGCTGACGGCCATGAGGTGCTCGACCGATCTTGCGGTTTGGCATGGACTAGCGAAAACTTCCAACGACCGCTTACACGCAAGTCTTATCTAGGGCAGACGGCAATAACGATCATGAGCTGTCGGACCTTGTCGATCTGGCGCTTCCTAGGGCGAGCGCGGCCACGAAGGCCTTTCCAGGTGGCGCGGTGGCACAGATCCATCGGCCGGCGTGAGAGGTCGCCGAATATCTTGCGGTGCTCGCATCGGACTGCTATTCGCATTTAAGTCTTAGAGGAGAATGCCTTTGTTTGCCGTCGCAACGATCCAGAACTCACCGGCTGTGGCGGCAGGGATGAAGGCGCTCGGCATCGTGACCGAGAGCTGATCCTCACTCTATCGCTCGGCCTTAGCGCGCCCAATGCTGGCGCATGTCTAATGTCGAGAAGACCATGATCATCGAACTAACCACTCATGACTTCGAAGCGCTGCTGAAGGGCATTGCGCCCCGTCATCTGCGCCTTGTCCCGGACAGTGCGATTGCGCCTCCGGAGATACTGGGGATGTTGAACCGCCTCGCGACGGAGATAAACGCTGAATTTTCGCCGTCGGCCTGGATGATCGTCGAGGATGGCGAGATCGTCGGCCTCTGCTCCATCGTTCGGGTTCCGCAAGATGGAAACATCCATATCGGCTATGGGGTTGCGCCGTCCCGCCAGGGTCTTGGATCCACCACGCGGGCCATTGCGCAATTGCTGGAGTGGGCGTGGAACGACCCTCGCGTGGCGCTGATCTCTGCAGAGACCGGGTTGGAGAATATCGCCTCACAGCGTGTCCTCCAACGCAATGGATTCATCCGCACCGGCGAGCGTATCGATGCCGAAGACGGTCCGTTGATTTGTTGGGAAGCAGTGACGGGCTAGGTTTGCAGAATAAGCCCGCATAGGAACGACCGGCCGAGGTTCAGTTACCTCGGCCGGCGATCCTGAGCCGGCCTCAGCGGCCGTAGGTGACCTCGACGGAAGCCTTGTCGAGCGTGTTTGCCCGGACATAGAAGCCAACCATGGCGGCCGGCGCCGTATCGGGAAGCGGGAGCTTGTCGACCGAGAGCGCGTAGACGGTGAACTGGTAGTGGTGCGGCTTGTCGCCGGCCGGCGGGCATGCGCCGCCATAGCCTGATGTCCCAAAGTCGGTGTGACCTTCGATAGTGCCGACGGGAAGCTTTTTGTCACCGCTGGCGCCGGTGGCGATCTCCGAGGCATTTGCGGGAATGTTGAACACCGACCAATGCCACCAGCCCGAGCCGGTCGGCGCATCCGGATCGTAAGCCATGATGGCGAAGCTCTTGGTTCCCTGAGGAGCGCCCGACCAGGTCAGTTCCGGCGAGACGTTCTTGCCCGAGCAGCCGAAGCTGTTGAAGACCTGTGCATCGGCCATCGCCTTGCCGGGGGTCAAGTCCTTCGAGGTGAGCTTCATTTCGGCCTGTGCGGCCGTCGCGCCGAAGATGGACGCGGCGAGAAGTGCTGCTGTGATGAAACGCATGCTGTTTTCCTGCGGTTGATGATGCAGGAGAATTACCGTCAGCGTGCGACCATATCTGCCCCGGTATGCTCAACTTCTGCCCCGATCCGCTCAAAACGCTCGGAGCCGCCGCGCACATGGCGTGGATTGACGCCAAACCTCTCCTTGAACCGCGCCGCGAATTGAGACGGCGAATCGTAACCGACCTCAAAGGCAATCTGCGCCATCGGCAGGGTTGTGGTTTGAATGAGGCCCAAGGCGCGGTTCATCCTTGTATCGCTCAGGATCTCACTGAAGCCGGTGTTCTCGGCGGCCAGTTTGCGCCTCAGCGTCGCTTCGCTCATGTTGAACGAGCGCGCCGCCTGCCCCAGCGTCCAAGCAAAGGCGGTATCGCTTTCGATCATCTGCCGCAGCCGATCCTCGATCCGAGGACTTTGGTTCTGGCCGAGCACCGCTCCGCAGAGCGCAAACCAGGTGATCAGCTCCATCAAACGAGCCTTGGCAATCGCGCCGGGAAGCCTCGTCAGATTTCCGGGCTGACAGCAATAGTCAAACAATGCCACGGCTTCCTCCGGCAGCTTCGAGGTGCCTGCCGGTACAGGCCTCGATGGAACGGCGATCGGTCCCATCCTGCTGTAGGCTTCCTCGAAGAGCTGGCGTGGAACGGGCAGTGCCAGGGTCTGATACTTCTGCGGCGCCTTGGGAATGTTCTCCATCGTCAGGGGACGATAGTCGGGCAGCAAGCCATAGGCGCCCGCCTCGAGGCGCAGAGCCTTATCATCGGCCATGACGATCTTCGTTCCCGATTGCACCTGTATCAACAAGGGGCTGGTATTGACGAGGCGAAAAAAGCAGGCCCGCCCACCCTGGCGGATCAGGGCCCTGGTCGGAATGGGAAAGACCGCGTCCAACATATGTTCTCCGACAACAGGATGGATGATCGTGAAGTCTGGGCTGCCATGTCGGGAGACTGGTGCCATGACCGGTAGAACCGATATGAAGGCGCCCGCCTCGCCACCACCGATCCCTTGGGGTCGGGAATAGCAAAACCGCGTGTCCTGGGCAATCTTGAGCGTCATTTAGATGTTCGACATCACAAAGTGGCTTGGATCCATCCAGTCCGCGCTTGCCGCCTCAGCGTATTTTCGTGGCCGGTGTTTGCTCACCACCGATGTGAATTCGGCTTTTGTCGGCAGTGTCCGCCCGGCTTGTCACGTGATCGATGAAGGCCCGCAGCTTCGGCATCACTTGATGACGGCTCGGATAGTAGAGGAACACACCCGGCGCCATCGGCGCGAACGCCTCCAGGACGCGGATGAGTTTTCCCGCCTTCACCGGTCCGGCGGCGATTGGCTCCGGCACCTGAGCAAGCCCCATGTCTTCGACGGCGGCCCCCAGCATGGTGGGAAAGTCGCGGGCGATCAGCGGCCCGGAGACAACAGCCTCGATCGGTTTTTTGCCGCTGACAAACGACCACGGCGCGATTGAGCCGTTCGAGCGACGCATGCGGATGCAGGCATGTTGACGCAGATCGTCGATACGCTCGGGCCGCCCTCTCCGATGCAGATAGTCGGGGCTGCCGACGACCACCAGCGGGAAGGACGGCGTCAGCCGGATGGCGACCATGTCGGCTGCGATGAACTGGCCGAGGCGGATACCGGCATCAAATCCCTCGGCCGCGATGTCGACCAGTTCCTCATTCACGGCTACCTCCACCTCGATCTCGGGAAAGGCCCGGCAGAAGGATGCGATCAGTGGCTCCAGCAGGATCGGCACCACGGCAGGCGGCACCGTGAGACGCAACAGTCCAGCCGGTCTTTGCCCGAGCTCACGCGCAAGTTCGCTTGCGGCGATCAGTTCCTCGAAAGCAGGCTTTGCGCGCGTAACGAACCGCTCGCCGGCTTCTGTCAGGCCGACACTGCGCGTCGTGCGGATGAAGAGTACCGCGCCGACACGCTCCTCAAGAGCGCGTACGGCCTGGCTGATCGCCGATGGGGTCACCCCGAGTTCCGCGGCTGCCCTGCGAAAACTGCGGTGCCGGGCAACGCTCAGAAACGCCTCAACGCCGTCGAGCGCGCCTTGCCTGACTGTGAAGTTCTGCTTCATACCGCATCGATATTATCGCCAATAGTCGATCACGGGAAGCGGCGGTACATCTGGACCCCACAAAGCAGGAGTGCCCCGATGTCGACCGAATCCATCTTTCAAACTCATCTCGTGCTAGGCTATGTCGCCTGGCTGCTTTGCTTCGGCGCATATATTCTGCCCTGGCTCAAATCGATGGACAGGATCAAGGCGCACCGCGCCATCGCCACTCTACACAGCTTCCGCTTCTTCGGGCTCGTCTTCATTCTGAGCGACGTCGTCGGTCCCAACCTGCCCGCCAGCTTCGCTACCTTCGCTGCCTATGGCGACCTCGCGGCCGGGCTGCTCGCCATGCTGGCGCTCGTCACGATCAGGATACGCCAGGTCTTCTGGCTGTTCGTCGTCGCCTTCAATCTCGTGGGAATGGGCGACCTCGTCCTCGACTACTATCACGCGATCCAGGCCGGCCTGCCGGCGCGGGCGGGGGAATTGGGCGCCGCATACGCGATCCCGATCATCTATGTGCCCTTGTTGATGATCACCCACGTCTTCGCATTCTATTTGCTGATGCGTCCTCAGCCTAAGGCGGCTCAGGCCCTCGCCTGAGATGGCGGCGGTGTCTTAAATTCCCCTATATCAGGTGTCTCGCACCCGGCAAAAAGCTTGAACCAGTTCTCCGACGCTTCCCGGGGCACGGATCAAATCTGGCGCCCGTCAAATCTGCGCACATAATCGACCAATGCGCGCAGCTTTAGCGGCTGCCTCTGACGCCTGGGATAGTAGAGATAGAAGCCCGGGAAGGGCGGACAGAAATCTTCCAGCAGCGGCAGGAGTTCGCCGCGTTCCACATAGGGCTGGAAGGTTTCCACCATGCCGAAGGTGATGCCGGTTCCGGCGCAGGCCATGCGGATCATCATTCCCATGTCGTTGGTGGTGACTGTGGGATCGACGGAGACGTCGAAGTCGCGATCATTCTCGGTGAACTCCCAGCGATAGGGTGCGGTATCCGGGCGTGGCCGCCAGCCGATGCAGGCGTGGTCCTGCAGTTCGCGGGGATGGCGGGGATGGCCGCGGCGCTCAAGATAGCTGGGGGATGCGGCCGCACATTGTCGCTGCTCTTCGGAGACGGAGATTGCGATCATATCCTGTTCGATCACTTCGCCGAGCCGGACGCCGGCGTCGAAGCCGGCCTCGACGATATCGAATTCGTCATCGGTGATGGTGATATCGAGTTTGATGTCGGGGCAGGCTTCCATGAAGCCGGCCAGCAACGTGCCGGACAGGAAGTTCTCGGCGATTGAGGAAACGGTGATCCTCAGCAAGCCGCTCGGGCGCGCCTGCATTTCCCTGACCGTTTGCATCGCATCCCTGACCTGGCGGACCGATGGACGAACCGCGTCGAAAAACACCTCGCCGGCCTCCGTCAGGCTGACGCTGCGCGTCGTGCGCTGGACCAGGGCAACGCCGACCCGATCCTCCAGGCGCTGCAGGGCCTGGCTGACGGCGGAGCGGGTGACGCCAAGCCGCTCGCCGGCGAGCCGGAAGTTCCGCGCCTCCGCCACGGCAAGAAAGACTGAAATGCCTTCGAGATCATCGACCATTGGTTAGCATAACTAACCAAGGCATCCTGGATTGGCAACTTAATCGCCGCGGATGGCCACGCTATCTTTCAAGTCGAGGTCAACGGAGGTTTCGAGAGGAAAATCGATGCGCAACATTTCCAACAGTCCTGTTCTGCATTTTTTCGCCGCAACCACCTTAGCCGGCACGGCGATCGGTTCGTCTGCCGCCGATGCCGTGAATGACCGAGCCCCTCAGCAGCAACAAACAAGCGAGAACAGAATGCAGCAACATCCCTATGTCGGCATGTGGGTGACGGATGACGGCCGTATCCGTCACGAACTTCTGCCCAATGGCCGTTACGACGAAGCCCGCGGAAACCGCGAAAGCGCCTACCAAGGACGTTACGAAGTCACCGGAAGGCACATCGAATACTGGGATGACACGGGCTTTACGGCCGACGGCGATTTCGTCGACGGCAATACCCTCCATCACGCCGGCATGGTGCTTCGCCGCAAATGACGCGCTGCCCGACAGGAAACATCACAAGGAGTAAGGCCGCATCTACAGGCCGGAAAGGATGACGATCATGTCTTCCCCAACACCCATCTGGTTCATAACAGGCGCATCGTCCGGCCTCGGCCGGGCACTCGCCGAAGCCGTCCTCGCCCGAGGCTGGCGCGCCGCCATGACGGCGCGCAGACCCGAGACCCTGGCAGATCTCACGACAGAATACAGGGACCGTGCGCTTGCCCTTGCCCTCGATGTGACGGACAGCAACTCCGTCGCCGGCGCGGTTCGTAACGCCGAAACGCATTTCGGGGCGATCGACGTCCTCGTCAACAATGCCGGCTACGGCTACCTCTCGGCGATCGAAGAGGGCGAGGATGCCGAAATACGCGCCCAGTTCGAAACCAATGTCTTCGGATTGATCGATGTCACCAAGCAGGTTCTGCCGGGCATGCGCGCACGCCGGCAAGGGCATATCTTTAATGTCTCCTCGCTTGGCGGGCTCGTCGCTTTTGCGGCGACCGGCTACTACCACGCCACCAAGTTTGCGGTCGAAGCTTTGTCGGAATCGCTTTCGCATGAGGTCAAACCGCTTGGCATCGATGTGACGATCCTCGAACCCGGCGCCTTCCGAACGGATTGGGCCGGCCGGTCGATGGTCGAATCCGCCACGATCATCGACGATTACGCCGAGACCGCAGGCAAGCGGCGCCAGGCCACCCGTTCGGTCTCCGGCAAGCAGCCGGGTGATCCCACCCGAGCCGCAACGGCAATCCTATCGGCATTCGAGGCGGACGAGCCGCCGCTTCGCCTCCTGCTCGGTGCGCCCGCCCTGAAAATCGCCCGCGAACGGCTCGATGCGCTGCGCGCAAATTTCGACACCTGGGCGGAGACGACGCTCAGCGCCGATTTCCCAAGCTGACCGCCACGAAAACCTCAACCTGCAATGGAGCTTGAAATGTCTGATATCAAAGGAAAAGTCATTGCCATCACCGGGGCCAGCAGCGGCATCGGAGAGGCTACGGCCAGGGTGCTGGCTGCGGCCGGCGCGCATATCGTGATCGGCGCACGTCGCACCGATCGGCTGAAGGAACTTGCCGACGACATCGCCGCAAAGGGCGGGACGGTGCGCCTGCGACAGCTTGACGTCACCGACCGCTCGCAGGTGGAAGCCTTCGCAGGCTTTGCCAGATCCGAATTCGGACGGCTGGACGTGATCGTCAACAATGCCGGCGTCATGCCGCTCTCGCCGCTCGATGCCCTCAAGGTCGACGAATGGGACCGGATGGTCGACGTCAACATCAAGGGCGTTCTCTACGGCATTGCCGCAGCGCTTCCGATCATGAAAGCGCAGGGGTCGGGGCAGATCATCAACCTGTCTTCGATCGGCGGCCACAGCGTCTCTCCGACGGCTGCCGTCTATTGCGCGACGAAATTCGCGGTGCGGGCGATCTCGGACGGATTGCGACAGGAGACCGACCGCATCCGGGTGACCGTCATCTCCCCCGGCACAACGACATCGGAACTGGCCGAGACGATCACCGATCCGACCGCGCGGGATGCGATGAAGGCTTTCAGGGCGATCACGATCAGCCCCGAGGCGATCGCCAATTCGATCCTCTACGCCGTCAGCCAGCCTGATGACGTCGATGTCAGCGAGATCATCATCCGGCCGACAGCCAGCCCGCATTGAGCGGCTGAGATTGCTGCCAAAGCAATTCCAGCGAAAGTGTAGCGCGGTTTCGCGTCCGGAATTGCGGAAACGAAAAAGCCTCCGCCGCCTAAAAACCCAGCGACTGCTGGGCGGGCGGCGGCGGTGCGAGATTGACGCCTTCGAGTTCCAGCATGCGGGCCTTCGATGTCGAACCGCCGGGCGCGGAGAAGCCGCCGATCTTGCCGCCGGCCGCAAGCACCCGGTGACAGGGGATGATCAGAGCGACCGGGTTTTTCGCCATCGCCTGGCCGACGTCGCGGGCGGCCTCGGGCCCGGCGCCAAGCTCCTTCGCCAGCGCGCCGTAAGTGGTCGTGCGGCCCCAGCCGACACGCCGTGCCGCCGCATAAATATCCCTGAAGAAGGCATCCTGGCCGGCAAGATCGAGTTCCACTCCGGAAAAATCCGTCTCCTCGCCCTGGAAATAGCGCTTCACGGCGGCAACCGTCTCTAGCACAGCTGGCGTCGGCGCGCCGGGTTCGGCATCCGGCAGGCGGCGCAGCAGCAGCCGTTCGGTCGCTTCTGCTGATTTGGTCGGCAGTTGGAAACGGGTGATGCCGGCATCGCTCCAGGCGATGCCGCAGAAACCGCCCGCGGTTTCGAAGATGAGATAGTCGTGCGTTGTCTCAGCCATGACAGCCTCCGCATGTTCGATTGCCTTCAAAATCGTATGAGACGGCCGCTGTTTCAACCCGTTTCTTGCGCGTACCGGGCTTTTCGAAAGTCCACTTCATCCGGCGCCGGGCAAGGGTTCGGATGAATTTAACGCCAAGCATATCGGGACATTATGTTCTCTTTCTGTTCTTGAGATGCGGGCCCCGCATATGACGCAGCTCTATGACCGCAAGGCCGTGCCGGCGGCGACCCTCGACACTCCGGCTTCATGGACGGCATCCGAATTTCTCCTCGTCCACAGTGTTCTCGGAAAAACCGAACATCGGATCATCGATCGCTGGCCATTGCTCGGCTGAGGCAACGATGTCTTCCCTGCTCCGGCTTGCGCTTGCCTGATTTCCGCGCATAAAGCTCTGAAGGCCTGTTCCGGCATGGACGCAAACGGGAGCGAAAGCGGCATGGACATTTCAGAGATCATCATCCCGGGCGATACGCCGGGGACCGAATGGCGGCTGCCGGTGCTGCGCTTTGCGGGCCACGATCCGGAGGCGCCCAAGATCTATATCCAGGCGGCCCTGCATGCCGGGGAGCTGCCTGGAACGGTGCTGCTGCATTTCCTCTGCGAGCGGCTGCGGCAGGCGGAAAGCCAGGGCGGGATCGCCGGCGATATCACCATCGTGCCGCAGGCCAATCCGATCGGTGCGGCGCAGTCGCATTTCGGCGAATTGCAGGGCCGTTTCGACCTGGGCTCGCGCACCAATTTCAACCGGGATTTCCCGCTGATCTCCCTTGTCGATCGGGCCTCACTGATCGAGGACCTCGATGACACCCCGGCTACCGACAGATTGAAGCGGCAGTTGCTGCATATGGCGCTCGGGGCCGATCTCGTGCTCGACCTGCATTGCGACGACGAATCCCTGCAATATGCCTATATCGACGAGGCCTTCTGGCCTGAGGCGGCCGATCTCGCCAGCGCGCTCGACATGGAGGCCGTGCTGCTTTCGGATGGCGAAAGCTCGGCCTTCGAGGAGGCCGTCGGCTTTGCATGGAAATATGAAGTCCCCGGCGAGCGCCGCTCCCGATTGCCCGGCAAACTCTCCGTCACCGTCGAACTGCGCGGCAAACGCGACGTCGATCCGGTGCTGGCGAAAAAGGATGCGGACGGGCTCTGGCGCTTCCTGGAGGCACGGGGGATCGTCGGCGACGGGAAGCAAGCGTCAACGACGTTTTACGGGCCGGCCGTGCCGCTCGACAATGTCGAGATCATTCGCGCTGGAGAAGGTGGCGCCGTGCTCTTCCATCGCAATATCGGCGAGAGGGTTGCGGAAGGCGATCGTCTTGCGACGATCGTCACCCGGCCGGGGCAGCCGGGCGGCAGCATCGAGCTCACCGCGCCGCAGGACGGGCTGATCCTGACCCGAACATCCGACCGGCTGGTGCGGCGGCGCGGCGACCTGATGAAGATCGCCTGCGAGAGCCCCAGCCAGGCGTCGCGCAAGGCCGGGGCGCTGGAAAATTGAGCGGGGGTTTTGCCAGCGGTAACCATCGGCGCGCAGGGGATAAAACGTCGCACGGCGTTTGCGCCGGCCGGCCTGCATGTTATCTCGCTGTCATCACAGGGAGATAGATCGGGCATGGCCGTCACCATCTATGGCATCAAGAATTGCGACACGATGAAAAAGGCCCGCAGCTGGCTGGAAGAACATAGCGTCGCCTACGAATTTCACGATTATAAGGCGCTCGGTATCGACCGTGCCCATCTCGAAGCCTGGATCGACCAGGCCGGCCTCGACACCGTGCTCAACCGCGCCGGCACCACCTTCCGCAAACTGCCCGATGCCGAGCGTGAGAACCTGACCCGGGAAAAGGCGATCGCCCTGATGCTCGACCAGTCGTCGATGATCAAGCGACCGGTGCTGGAGGCTAGAGGCAAGCTGCTGATCGGCTTCAAGCCGGAGATTTACGCCGGTACGTTCGGCGGCTGACAGGCGGCTCGCTGAGCTCAGGGGGAGAGATGTCCAAGACCACGCGCGCGACACAGCTTCTTTCGCAGGCAGGTATCGCCTTCACGGTCCATGCCTATGATTACGATCCCAATGCCGAGCGCGTCGGGCTGCAGGCGGCCGAAGCGCTCGGCGAGGCGCCGCACCGGGTGCTGAAGACGCTGATGGCAGAGGTGGACGGCAAACCGGTCTGCGTCGTCGTGCCGTCGGACCGCGAGGTCAGCATGAAGAAGCTCGCCAGCGCCTTTCACGGCAAATCGGCCAACATGATGAAGCCCGCCGATGCCGAACGGCTGACGGGTTATCATGTCGGCGGCATCAGCCCGTTCGGCCAGAAGAAGGCGGTGCCGACGGCGATCGAGGAAGCCGCCCTTGCCGAGCCGCTGGTCTTCATCAATGGCGGGCAGCGCGGGCTGCAGGTGCGGCTCGATCCGAAGAATGCGTTGACGGTGCTGAAGGCCGTCGCCGCGCCGCTGATTGCCTGATCAGAACAGGATGCCGATGCTCTTGCGATTGAAACTATAAGAAGCGGTCGAGCAGGCCGGCGATCGTCTTCGCCTCGCTTTCGGCAAGCCTGCAGCCGATATGGGTCTCGATCGATCTGGCGTAGACGATCCACATGCGCTCGCGAAGCGTTCGGCCGGCATCCGTCATCACCACCCAGCGGCCGCGGCCATCACTGGCGAAGGTTTCGCGCCGGACCAGGCCCTCTTTTTCCAGCCGGTCGATCAGCCGGGAAAGATTATACTGCGCCAGCAAGGTCCGCTCCTCGATCTCGTAGGGGCGCAGCCTGCCGTCTTCCGAGCGCGCCAATTCCCACAGCACGTCGTACCAGGCAAGCGGCGGGAGGCCTGCCGCTTTCAGGTCGGCTTCAATCGCGCCAAGCAAGCGCTCGCGGGCGCGCATGATGCTCGTCCAGGCAGAGGTGACAGCTTCGCTCGGATTCGGCGTTTTTTCGGACATAAATGCAATTACATCTACCTTGAATTCAGCCGCAAGTGATATTACATGCAATTACATCTATTATCATCCCGTGGAGACCGCCATGAGCAAGCTTACTCTCGTCAGCCATCACCTCTGCCCCTATGTGCAGCGTGCCGCGATCGCGCTTCTCGAAAAGGGCGTGCCCTTCGAACGCATCAACATCGATCTTGCCGACAAGCCGGACTGGTTCCTGAAGATCTCTCCGCTCGGAAAGGTACCGCTGCTCAGGATCGAAGAGGAGGACGGCAGCGAGGCCGTGCTGTTCGAAAGCAGCGTCATCTGCGAATATCTCGAGGAAACGCAGATTGGCGTCGCCTTGCATCCCAAAGACGCGCTGACGCGTGCCCGCCATCGCGGCTGGATGGAATTCGGCTCGTCCGTGCTTTCCGATCTCTGGGGCTATGAAACGGCCGAGGATGCCTCGCAGCTGGAGATCAAACGGAAGGCGCTCATCGCCAAATTCGCGACGATCGAGACGGTGCTGACGGACGGGCCTTATTTCGCCGGCAACGGCTTCAGCCTGGTCGACGCCGTGTTCGCGCCGGTCTTTCGTTATTTCGATCTCTTCGACACGCTCGGCGACAGCGGCATCTTCGAAGGGCTGGAGCGGGTGAAGCGCTGGCGCAGGGCGCTGTCCGAACGGGCAAGCGTCAAGGCCGCCGTCAGTGCGGACTACCCGCAGCGGCTGGTCGAATTCCTCGAAAAGCATAACTCGATCCTGCTCAGGCTGGAGGCGGCCGCCTGAAGCGCGCCCTGCGGCCGGACCTATATCCGGTCGCATGCAATTCAGCGGCGATACGCTTCATTTTCGCCGCAAACGGGTCTAAGTCTTCCAGCCTCTCACCGTTAATGACAGAAGGCAGGTTGAACCATGACTTTCATGCCCCAGAGCCAGAACACCGTTGATCCCGACAAGCTGGAAAAGCTTGCGGAAGTCGCCGTCAAGGTCGGGCTGCAGCTGCAGAAGGGTCAGGATCTGGTGGTCACCGCGCCTGTCGTGGCGCTGCCGCTGGTGCGCCTGATCACCAAACACGCCTATCAGGCCGGCGCCGGGCTGGTCACCGCCTTCTATTCCGACGAGGAAACGACGCTGGCGCGCTATCAATATGGCGGCGACGAGAGCTTCGACCGCGCTTCCGGCTGGCTCTACGAGGGCATGGCCAAGGCCTATGCCAACGGGGCGGCCCGTCTTGCCGTCGCCGGCGACAATCCGATGCTGCTTTCCGAACAGGATGCCGGCAAGGTCGGCCGCGCCAATCGCGCCAACTCCACCGCCTACAAGCCAGCGCTGGAAAAAATCTCGAATTTCGACATCAACTGGAACATCGTCTCCTATCCCAACCCGTCCTGGGCCAAGGTGGTCTTCCCCAGCGATCCGGAACCGATCGCGATCGCCAAGCTTGCCAAGGCGATCTTTGCCGCCTCGCGCGTCGATGTCAGCGATCCGGTCGCCGCCTGGGCCGAACACAATGCCAATCTCGCCAAGCGCTCCGCCTGGCTGAACGGCGAACGTTTCGCCTCGCTGCATTTCCAAGGACCCGGCACGGACCTGACGGTCGGCCTTGCCGACGGGCATGAATGGCATGGCGGCGCTTCCACCGCCAAGAACGGCATTACCTGCAATCCGAACATCCCCACCGAGGAAGTCTTCACCACGCCCCATGCGTTGCGCGTCGAAGGCCATGTTTCCAGCACCAAGCCGCTTTCGCATCAGGGCACGCTGATCGACAATATTCAGGTGCGTTTCGAGGGCGGACGGATCGTCGAGGCCAAGGCATCGCGTGGCGAGGAGGTGTTGAACAAGGTGCTCGATACCGACGAGGGCGCGCGCCGGCTCGGCGAAGTGGCGCTGGTGCCGCATTCCTCGCCGATCTCGGCCAGCGGCATCCTGTTCTACAACACCCTGTTCGACGAAAACGCCTCGTGCCACATCGCGCTCGGCCAGTGCTATTCCAAATGCTTCCTGGACGGTGCGACGCTCAGCCAGGAGCAGATCAAGGCGCAGGGCGGCAATTCCAGCCTGATCCATATCGACTGGATGATCGGCTCCGGCAAGGTCGATATCGACGGGATCAAGCCGGATGGTTCGCGGGTTCCGGTGATGCGGCAGGGCGAATGGGCCTGAGCGGCGTCATCCTACGCTGACTGTATGAAGCGCTGGCCGCAGGACCGTGCTCATCACGCTGACGGAAAGGGCTCGCGACGGTGCCTGCCGCGCAAGTTCCTTTCGGACGCCGAGTCATCGGATCGCCGATAGCAGCTTGCGCACGCGATCGAGATGCGCCGTCCGCTTTGCATCGGTGGCGCGGTCCATGTCGTGCAGGCTGAGCATCCGGAAATTCAACCGCTTCGAGCAGAAGGCGGCGATGCCGCGCTTCAACAGCCGGCGCACCGGATCGCCCATATAGAGACGCACCAGCCACCAGGGCGAACCTGTCGTCGTCAGCGCGTAGAGCAGCCTGATATTGGTCAGCTGCGGCACGATACGGCCACCGCCGGCATCATGGGTGAAGGCGACCCCCGGCGCAAAGATGCGATCGAAGAAGCCCTTCAGGACAGCAGGGAAATTGAACCACCATTGCGGAAAAACGAGAACGAGGCCGTCGGCGGCCTTCAGTCGGTCCACGATGCCGGCCACGGCTGAACTATCGTAGGGCACGTCGAAATAGCCGCGGCGCTCGGTCTCGGACAAACGCGGATCGAAATTCTCGGCGTAGAGATCGAGCAAATCGACGGCATGCCCGGCGGCTTCCAATGCTTGGCGGGCGGTGCGCGCCACGGAGGCGGCAAAACTGTCCGGCAATGGGTGGGCAAGCACCAGCAGGATCCGCATCGTCAGAACAGGCTTCCCTGTTTCTGCGGTTCTGCGGGTTTTGCGCTGCGCTTCTTGGCACCGGCCGGCGGTGTGCCGCCTTCCGTGGTCATGGCGCCGACGCGACCGTCGGCGAATTCGATGGCGATGCCCATGCCGGCGGAAATTTGAGCAGCCTGCGAGACCGGCCTGTTATCCTCATCGCGAATGACGGCGTAACCGCGCTTCAGCACATTCTTGTAGGAGAGCGACTGCAGCACGCGGTCCTGCGAAGAAAGCTCGGCGCGCGCACGGGTCAGCTGATGACGGATCGCCGTATCGGCATGGCGCGAAAGATTGCCGAGCCGTTCGCGGCCGCGGTCGGTCTGGGTCTTCAGCCGGGCAGGCAGCGAGGCGAGGATTGCTTCGGCGCGCTCAACGCGCGATTTCGAACGGTCGAGCAGCCGTTCGACCATACGCTCGGCCCGCACGATCCGCTCGTTCAGCGTCTGGCGGCGTTCGGCGATGCGATTGGAGAGCACATCGGGGCGCAGATGCGCGGCGACGCGCTCGAAGCCGCGGCGCTTGTTGATGGTGTTGAGTTCCAGCCCGCGGCCAAGGCCGGCAGCCGCTTCGTCGAAACGCCGGCGCGGCAAGGCGAGAAGCTGATCGAGCGACGGCAATGCCCGCATCAGGGCACGGACGGACTGACGGCGTTGATCCATCTGCCGGTTCATGCAGCCTTGCAGGCGTGCGGCGAGAGCGGCGGCCTGCGCCTCGAGCTCCGCCTTGACCGGCACCGCCATTTCCGCGGCACCGGTCGGCGTCGGGGCGCGGACATCGGCGGCATAGTCGATCAGCGTCCAGTCGGTCTCATGGCCGACGGCCGAGATCAGCGGTATCCGGCTTTCGGCCGCAGCACGCACGACGATTTCGTCGTTGAAACTCCAAAGATCTTCCAGGCTGCCGCCGCCGCGCGCGACGATCAGCACATCGGGGCGCTCAATGGTACCTGCCGGCTCCAGCGCATTGAACCCGCGGATGGCGTTCGCCACCTCCTCGCCGGACCCCTCGCCCTGTACCTTCACCGGCCAGACGAGGACATGTACGGGAAAACGATCGGAGATGCGGTGAAGGATATCGCGGATGACCGCCCCGGTCGGCGACGTGACGACGCCGATAACCCTCGGCATGAAGGGCAGCCGCTTCTTGCGGGCGGCATCGAACAGGCCCTCGGCGCCCAGCTTGCGCTTGCGCTCCTCGATCAGCGCCATCAGCGCGCCGGCACCGGCCGGCTCCAGCGTCTCAATAACGATCTGATATTTCGAAGAACCCGGAAAGGTGGTGACCTTGCCCGTGGCGATGACCTCCATGCCCTCTTCCGGACGGAACTTCAGCCGCGAGAAGGTGCCCTTCCAGATGACGGCGTCGATGCGGGCGCGGTCGTCCTTCAACGCGAAATAGGCATGACCCGAAGAATGCGGCCCGCGATAGCCGGAGATTTCGCCGCGCACACGAACCTGGTCGAAGGCGGTTTCGACGGTGCGCTTGATCGAGCCGGAAAGCTCCGAAACCGAATACTCGGCAAGGTTGGTCGGCGAATCGCCGTCGAAGACGTTGCTCATCTCACCTTTTTATGTCGATCAGCAGCAAACGGGAAGCTCGGCATCGATGCAGAGGCCGTTTTCCCGGCTTTGAACTCGGCAACGGGCCGACGTCATCGCCGTTCCGCTGAGTTCGGCCGCGATGGCGGCCGACACCGAATGCGATAAATCCGTTTTGTTGCGGAACGGATAGGTACAATTCGCGTTTTACCCGAAAGGGATTGCTAACCACCGCAATACAAAGGCTTTTCGGGCAAGATCGCCGGTAAATCTTTGTTAGTTGGCGCTTCCTATTCTTCCCCTCGTTATCTCTGGGAAGGTGCTGAAATGATTATTCTCACAGCAGCAGCATTGGGCATCAGCGCCGGGCAAACGCGCTCGGCCAGCGCAATCGCGTTGATCGCGGCGCTGATCGGAATGACATTCGCGCTGGCGGCGATAACCTCGCCCGGTCCGGTGTCCATTCTGGCATTCGTCTATGCCGTGCTCGGCTTTAATGGCGGCCTCATGCTCTTCGTGCTTGGCCTCTATGCCAATCAGCGCCTTCGTCGCGCCATGCGCGTCTCGAACTAACTATCGTCCATGCTGAAAACAGCCGGCGTCAATTCGTCGTCGGCCGATAGCGAAAGAACTGCACGCCTGCGTCGGCCGGTTTCGGCAGCGGTTCCAGATAGGGCGGGATATTGCCTTTGCCGAGCGCAGCATAGAGCCCATCCGGCTTCAGCTTGGCGATCTCGCGCGTCTGCGGGTCCTTGAGGCAGAAGGCTAGCACGGTCACCCCAGCCCCCGTCAAGAAAGCTTCCGCCTCCTGCGGCTCCGCCAGGCCGATATGCAGCTCCGTCAGCATGCCGCCCTGATTGCGATGATAGGGCGCCGAGAGAACCCGGTTCTGGGTGAAGCGGAGGATGGGGACGCCCATTTCCGATGGTGCGGAGACCAGCCCGGCCGGAAGCCCGGCCAGCGGGGCCAGCGCCTCCTGCGATGTGCAGGAACTCTTTTTTGCCGGCTCGGCCGTCTTCTTCTGCGCGGCATTCTCCGTCTGCATCGAGATAAGCCCGCCGCCGACGGCCCAGGCGGCCGGAACACTTGCGAGCACGGTCACGATGTAGACGAAGGCGGCGGCGACATTCTCGCTGTCGCCGTTCGAAATGCGCCTGATATCGATGATCAGCAGCGCAAGCGGCAGGATGGAGATGAGGTTCGAGAAGGTCGCGCCGCGCACCTGGACCAACGCGATTGCCCAGCTCGTCGTCAGCAGCAGGAGCAGGACCAGATGGATTTGCACGCGGTCACGCTGAACGATGCGGAAGATGCAGACGGCGATGCCGAAGAGGCCGGCCGCATAGAAGGCGCCGAGAGAGAAAGGATCGGTGCGCCCGAGGACGAAAACCGACTGCGCTTCCGAAACATTCTTCAGCCAGAGCTCGACCAGCATCGGATCGAGACTGGCCAGCGGATCGCTCAGGCATTGCGGTGCGATCACGATCGCCGAACCGAAAACACCGGCGCCGACGACGGCGAGCGCTGCAAAACGCAAGGGACGGGTGAGGCGGCTGGCAAAAACCGCCGAAAACAACAGCAAACCGCCGCCGATCGCCGCCAGGCTGTAATAGCCGAGCGAGAGATTGTCGCAGGTGACCATCGAATAAAGCCGGGGCGGTACCGTTGCGAAGAACAGGACGCTGATCGCCAGCGCCAAAGCCAGCCCGAAGGCCTTCGCAGCAGCGGCAAAATCTTCGCCCTCCCAGGCCCAGAGCAGAGCGACGGTCAGGCAGACGGCGGCGACAAAGGGGGTCGTCTCGGCGCCGATGGCAATGGCGATGGCTGCCGCGACGCCGGCGACCGCGTAGCTCCAGGCGCGACGCTCGGGATCCAGCAGCATCGCTATCATCGTCGCGACCAGCGCCAGCTGCGCATTGTGATGATCGATGGCGCCCGGCGCGAAACGGTTGCCGGCGTAGATGACAAGGCCGGTCAAACCGAGGCTGATGTGCATGCCGGCGACACCGCCGATGCGCCGACCGGCCACGGCCATGGCGAGCATGGCGGGCAGGATGAGCGATACCGGCCAAACAGCGAGCGCCAGCGCCTCGGCCGTCTCGCGGGGTGCAAACAGACCGAAGAACCAGATCAGCGAGGCGATCGGCAGATCGATCAGCCGTGACCAGTGCATCAGCGTGCCGCCGGCGAGACCGAGCCGGTATTGCATCAGATCGAACCAGCCCTGCCCGGCGAGAAAATCGCGAACCTCGACGAGACGCATTCCGTCGTCATTGTCCGGGCCGACATAATCGGTGGCGCCGGAAAGCCTGGTGACGAGAATGACGGCGGCGAAAATGACGCTGTAGGCGATGACAGTTGGCCAGAGACGCGTCAGCACGTCGCGTATCCTGCCCCGAGGGGTGTCGATCGCGGATGATGCATGGGTGATCGGCTGCACAGCGTTCATTGTGGTTAGCGGTTCGTTTCCGGATGGGGCAAGCTTAGCCGCCGCCGATCAAGAAAGTGTAAAGCCGTTGCGACGGCCGCCGATTTTGCCTGCGTCATAGGGTCTTATTAACGCCGGATGATTTAGGCTGAGCGCGGCTTTTAAGTGTAACGAGTAGAGTCATGGCCCGATCGCGTACCGACAATCTGAATATTGCCGTCCTGCTTCCCTGCTATAATGAAGCCGCGACGATCGGCCCTGTCGTCCGGGGCTTCCGGACAACGCTGCCGGATGCCGCGATCCACGTCTACGACAACAATTCCACCGACGGCACCGCGCTGCAGGCAATGCTTGCCGGGGCGCATGTCGTGCGCGAGCGGCGCCAGGGCAAGGGCCATGTCGTGCGCCGCATGTTCGCCGATATCGAGGCCGACATCTACATCATCGCCGACGGCGACGGGACCTATACGCCTGATGATGCCGAAGAACTGGTGCGCACGCTGCTGACCGAGCGCGCCGACATGGTGGTCGGCACCCGGCGCGGCGTGCACGACGATGCCGGCCGTCAGGGCCATGCTCTCGGCAACCGGCTTTTCAACCTGCTCTACAGGACGATCTTCGGACCCGACTTCACCGATATCTTTTCCGGCTACCGCGCCTTTTCGCGCCGCTTCGTCAAGAGCTTCCCGGCGGTATCCGGCGGCTTCGAGATCGAAACCGAAATGTCCGTGCATGCCTCCCGGCTGAAGCTGCCCGTCAGCGAACTGGAACTCGACTATGGCCGCCGGCCGGAAGGTTCGCATTCCAAACTGTCGACCTTCCGCGACGGCGCCAAGATCCTCTGGATGTTCGCGATGCTGATGAAGGAAACCCGGCCCTTCGCCTTCTTCAGCGCGATCAGCGCCACCTTCATGCTGGCGAGCCTCGGCTTCATGGCGCCGGTGCTGGCGGAATATTTCCAGACGGGTCTCGTCAGCCGCATGCCGACCTGGGTGCTGTCGACGGCGCTGATGATGATCTCCTTCATGCTGTTCACCGCCGGCGTCATCCTGGATTCCGTGGCCCGCGCCCGCGCCGAACAGCTTCGTATCCATTATATGGGCCTGGAGACGCCGAACGCGATGAAGACGCCGCTGAGCGACGCCGCGCCGGTATCGCGCGCCGGCCTCGGTAAGGCGGATGCGGCATGAGAAAGCTCATCCGCTTCGCGATTGCCGGCGGCATTGGCTTCGTCGTCGATGCCGGCACCCTGTCGGCGCTGCTCCATCTGACGCCGCTCGGGCCTTTTCTGGCGCGGCTCATTGCGATCGCCTTCGCCATGGCAGCGACCTGGGCTTTCAACCGGACCTTCACCTTCGATCGCTCCGGCCATTCGCTTGCCGCCGAAGGCTTCCGCTACGGTTCGGTCGGAGTGACGGCAGCGCTCGTCAATTACGGGCTCTATTCCGCGCTTCTGCTGTCGCTGCCATCCCTGCAGCCGCTTGCGGCGATGGTGATCGCCACCGCCGCCTCGATGGTTTTCAGCTTCTTCGGCTATTCGCGCTTCGTCTTCCGCGCTGAGTGACTAGAGCGCCGCGCGTCCAAGAGGACGCGCAAAGGACGCTCTGACACTTTAAATTGGCGCATAATCCTTTCCGAAAATCGATCTCGATTTTCGGGGTTATGCGCTAAACTGCTTCCCAGCCATCCTTCTCGCTGGCCCGGTAGATCGCGTCGATCACCTTCTGGTTCAGCTTCGAATTTTCGAGCGTGACGATCTCTTCCTTGCCGTTCGTCACCGCCCGGGCGAAGGCCTCGACCTCCCGCCTGTACTGGCGGCTGTCCTGGAAGCGGAAGATGCGCGATTCGGTGTGGCTGCGGTTGGCAAGCTCGATCTCCTCAGGCCCCCAGCGATTGGCGTTGAACGGCGACTTGACCTCGATGTAGCCGTCGGTGCCGTGGAAGACCATGACCTGGCGGTTGGCCATCTGCGTCGAGATATAGAAGCTCAGATCGAAATCGCCGAAATCGGCCTTGACGCTCGAATAGATGTCCGTGCCGAAATCCGCATCGCGCTCGGTGACCGCCTGGATCCTGAGCGGCTCCTTGCCGGTGGAAAAACGCGTGCCCATGACGGGATAGACGCCGATATCGGGCAGGCCGCCGCCGCCGAGCTCGGGAACGTTGCGCATATTGGCGGGGTCGCGGTTGAAATAGGTGAAGGCGCCCTGCACATGGCGGAGCGAACCGATCGCGCCCTCGGCGATCAGCGAGCGCACCTTCTGCCAGACCGGGGAATAGGTGATCATATAGGCTTCGGTGATCACCACCCGGTTACGGTCTCGGGCGGCGATCACCTCGTCGATATCGCCGGCTTTCAGCGCTATGGGCTTTTCGCAGAGCACGTGCTTGCCGGCATCGGCGGCTTTGATCGACCATTCGATGTGCTGCGAGGTCGGCAGCGGGATGTAGACGGCGTCGATGACGTCGGAGGCCAGCATCTCCTCGTAGGAGCCGAAGGCATGCGGCACGGAGAAGCGGTCGGCCACCTCCCTTGCGCGCGTGAGATCACGGCTCGCAATCGCCGTAACGACGCAATTCTCCGCATCCTGGATCGCGGGAATGACATTGTCGCGGCCGATCCTCGCCGTTGAAATGATACCGAAACGCAGCATGATCCAAGCCTCCCAGAACTGATTTCGGCGAACCATATGCAGGCCTTCGCTGCGGCGCAATGGCGAGACCTCAAATCACGGAAGTTTGCCTTTCCTCACGCGCCGATCGCGCTAAGTTTGGGCGAGGGCGGCGTTCTGCCGTATCCGCGATTTCAATCACATCACCTTACTGGAGAGCGTCATGGAAATGCGCCGGCTTGGAAAAACAGGTCTTTCGGTCGCACCGATCGTCATCGGCGGCAATGTCTTCGGCTGGACGGCCGACGAGAAAACATCCTTTGCCATTCTCGACGCCTTCTTCGATGCGGGCCTGAACACGATCGATACGGCCGATGTCTATTCCGCATGGGTTCCGGGCAACAAGGGCGGCGATTCCGAGGAAATCATCGGGCGCTGGCTGAGGCAGGCAAGGGTTTCCCGCGACAAGGCCGTCATCGTCACCAAGGTCGGCTCCGACATGGGACAGGGAAAGACGCTGAAGGAGACCTATATCCTGAAGGCGGTCGAGGATTCGCTGCGCCGGCTGCAGACGGACTATATCGACCTCTATCTCTCGCATGGGCCGGATGCCGATACGCCGCATGAGGAAACGCTCGGCGCCTATGCCAAGCTGAAGCAGCAGGGCAAGATCCGCGCCATCGGCTGCTCGAATTATGATGCAAAGTTGATCCAGGCGACCTTCGACGCGGCCGAAAAGGCCGGCCTGCCGCGTTACGACGTCCTGCAGCCGGAATATAATCTCTATGAGCGCGCAAGCTTCGAAGGGCCACTCGCCGCGCTCTGCATCGCCCAGGATATCGGCGTCATCACCTATTTCAGCCTCGCCGCCGGCTTTCTCACCGGTAAATACCGCAGCAAGGCCGATACGGAAGGCCGCGCACGCGAGGGCCGGGTTTCGAATTATCTCGACGCCAAGGGCCTGCGCATCCTGGCCGCGCTCGACAAGGTTTCGACCGAGACCGGCGCCAGCCCGGCGGAAATTTCGCTCGCCTGGCTGCTGCGCAAGAAGGGCGTGACGGCACCGATCGCCAGCGCCACCAGCCTTTCGCAGCTTGAAAGCCTGGTGAAATCGGCGACACTGGCGCTTTCCGATGCTGCGATGGCGCTGCTCGACGAAGCCGGCGGCTGAAGAAAGGGAGCGCCTATGACCGCGACCATACGCGATGCCCGCCCCGAGGACGAAGCCCGTTGGCGCGAGCTCTGGGCGGCCTATCTCGCCTTTTACGACGTCACGATCGATGCCGATATCACCGATCAGACATGGCGGCGGGTCTTCGATCCGGCGTCGGCAATTTCGATGCGCGTCGCCGAGGTCGATGGCAGGATGATGGGCTTTGCACTCTATCTCACGCATGAGGGCACGTGGATCCGCGGCAGAGACTGCTATCTCGAAGACCTGTTCGTCGATGCCGATGCGCGCGGCAGGGGCGTCGGGCGGGCGCTGATCGACGATCTCATCGCCACCTCCAAAGACAAGGGCTGGTCGCGGCTCTACTGGCATACGAGCGAGCAGAACAAGACGGCGCGGGCACTCTACGACAGCTATGTCGAAAGCGACGGCCACATCCGCTACCGCATCAGTTTCTGAGCGGGGCATCAGTTTCTGAGCGGGGGAAAACCTTCGTAGACAGCGGCGTGATCGCCTTCCCAATTGGCCATGCCCGGTTTGGTGAGGATGCCGCGTGGCCTGACATAACTCTGGATCACCCGCTTCGGGCGTTCGTGCCACTGGATATTGAAGGCCCAGAGCTTCGGGAAGAAGCAGAGTGAGGCATAAGGCAGGTGGTCGTGAATCCACCAGGCGAGCCGCTGCCAGTCGCTTTCATCGCTGTAGCGGTCGAGCATCCATGGCACGACAATGCAGACCGCAGCACCCATGCAGCCGTCAAAATCCCTCATATCCCAGATGTGATGCGCTGATGTGGCGGCATTGGTCGAGCAGTTCAGATTGTTCTCGTTGCCAAACCTGTTCACCCCCGGCGAGCGATAGCCGGAGCGGATATGCAGGCGCCCGAACGTCGCCTGCAGCGGCTCCAGCAATTCCTCGCAGAGCCTCTTGCCTACCTCGATCGCCAGATCGGGATCCTCGGGGATGTTGGGGATGCGGTAGAAATCGGCGATTTCGGAGTGCAGGAAATCGCGGAGGAAGAAGTTTTGCGACAGCCTGACGCGGCCAAGATCTTCCAGCCCCTTCATCGAACCCGGCTTTCGCATGACGTTATCTTCCTCCCATACCGATGGCCGGAATCATCGCCTGGAGCCCTTTTCCAGTCCACCCGAAATCGATCGGGAACAATTAGCGCGATCCTCGCTTCTTAATGTGTCGCCGCATTCGCGGTTTTTCCCAAAACAAGGATCGAGAAAATGGCCAAGGAAAAGACGTTGGAAGATCTATTCCACGACACACTCAAGGACATCTACTTTGCCGAACGGCAGATTTTGCGCGCCCTGCCGAAGATGGCGCGCGCCGCACAATCCACCGAACTGAAGGCGGGCTTCGAAAAACACCGGGAGGAAACCGAAGCTCAGGTCGAGCGGCTGCAGCAGGTTTTCGAACTGATCGGCAAACGCGCACAGGGCAAGACCTGCGAGGCGATCCAGGGCATTCTGGCCGAGGGCGAAGAAATCATGGAGGAATTCAAGGGCACATCGGCCCTCGATGCCGGTCTGATCTCGGCTGCCCAGGCCGTCGAACACTATGAAATCGCCCGCTACGGCACGCTGAAGACCTGGGCCGCGACGCTCGGCCTCAAGGATGCCGTCCGCCTGCTCGACCAGACTCTGCAGGAAGAAACGGCCACCGACAAGACCCTCTCCCAGCTCGCCACGACAGCAGCAAACCAGAAGGCGAAAGCGGCCTGATGACATGATGGCAACGGGCGGCTGTCCCAATATTTATCGGCCGCCCGAATCCTTCTCGGCATATCTGAAGAAATCGATGAAAGCGCGCAGTGCCGGGCGCATCTGCCGCCGGGTGGGATAGTAGATAAACGGGCCGGGATAGGGCGCGCACCAATCCTCCAGCACCCGCACCAGCCTGCCGGTCGCCAGTTCGGCGTGCACCCGCATGTCGAAGAGATAGGCAAGGCCGGCGCCGTTCAGCGCTGCCAGCAAGGCGAGGCGATCCTCACTGACGATCAGCGGCCCGTCGACCGAAACGACCAGTTCCTGCCCGTCCTTTTCGAATTCCCAGCGATAGATCGAGCCGTTGGTGAAGCGCCGCTTGATGCAGCGGTGACGGACGAGATCGCGCGGGTGCTCCGGTTTCGGATAGCACTCGAAATAATCGGGCGAAGCGGCAATCACCGTCGTCAGATGGGGCGAGATCCTGACCGCGATCATATCGGCCTCCAGGCTCTCCTCCAGCCGGATGCCGGCATCGAAACCCTCCTTGACGATATCGGTGAAGCCGTCCTCGTTGGCGATCTCCAAAGTGATATCGGGATAAAGGTTGAGGAAGTCGCCGAGGCGAGGGGCAAGCAGGATATCGGAGGCGAAACGCGGTGCAGTGATGCGCAGATTTCCGGCGGGCTTGCCGCGCGTGTCGCGGACGGCCTCCAAGGCAATGCCGATCTCTTCGAGCGCCGGCCGCAGTCTTTCGAGCAGCAGGCGACCCTCCTCGGTCGGCGCGACGCTGCGGGTGGTGCGCGCCAGAAGCCTGACACCCAGACTTTCCTCGAGGCTGGAGATCGCATGGCTGACGGCCGAGGGCGCGACGAGGAGTTCCTTCGCCGCGGCCCGGAAGCTGCGATGTTCGGAGACGGCGGCGAGAACGGCGAGTTGCGAGAGCTGTGTTCGGTTCATTGATCGAAATGATAGAACAGCCTGTTAGAAACTGCATGTATTTTCTGATTGATGCGCCGGGAATATGGTCTGCCCGTACCGCAAGCGATCAAGCGGTTCACAATCAGCTCAAAAGGAGCGCATCATGAAAACCCGGAAACTCGGAAACGAACTGACGGTCTCTGCCGTCGGCCTTGGCTGCATGGGCATGAGCTTTGCCTATGGCGCCAGCGACGATGCGGAATCGATCCGGACGCTGCATCGCGCCATCGATCTCGGCGTCACCTTCTTCGACACCGCCGAGGTCTACGGCCCCTTTACCAACGAGGTTCTTCTCGGCAAAGCGCTGAAGCCGTTCCGCGACCGCGTGGTGATCGCCACCAAATTCGGCTTCGAGATCGATGCCAGCAAGCCGGGCACCGCCGCCATCACCGGCGTCGACAGCCGCCCCGAGCATGTGCGGGCGGTGGCGGAAGCCTCGCTGAAACGCCTCGGCATCGAGACCATCGACCTCCTCTACCAGCACCGGGTCGACCCCAACGTGCCGATCGAGGAGACCGTCGGCGCCATGGCGGAACTGGTCAGGGAAGGCAAGGTCCGCGCCCTCGGGCTTTCGGACGCCGGCAGTGCCACCATCCGCCGCGCCCATGCGGTCCATCCGATCGCCGCCCTGCAGAGCGAATATTCGCTCTGGACGCGCGATCCCGAAGAGGAGGTGCTTGCGACATGCCGCGAACTCGGCATCGGCTTCGTGCCCTACAGCCCGCTTGGCCGCGGCTTCCTGACCGGGGCGATCCGCAAGGCGGAGGATCTCGACGCCGACGATTTCCGCCGCCAGGTGCCGCGCTTCCAGGCGGAAAATTTCGACGCCAATGCCGCCCTCGTCGCAACACTCGAGCGGCTTGCCGGCGAAAAGGGCGTGACGGCGGCGCAACTGGCGCTGGCCTGGGTGTTGAGCCGGGGCGACGACATCGTGCCGATCCCCGGCGCCCGCAAGCTTCACCATCTCGAACAGAACGCCGCGGCCGCCGATATCGTGCTCAGCCCGGCGGAACTTGCGCGGCTTGAAGAGATCATCCCGGCCGGGCAGGTTGCCGGCAAACGTTATTCGGACGCCTCGCTTGCGATGACGAACCTGTGAGCGGGCAAGCCCGGCCTGATGCAACCGGCCGGGCTTGTCTTCGGGACTGGCGAAACTATCTAACGCCATCTCGGAGAACGGGATGAAAACATGTCGGACAGGCAGGCAGTCGAACAGACGGTTCATCTCTATGTCGAAGGCATGGCCTTCGCCAATGAGGCAGCCTTGAAAAAGGCCTTTCATCCGCAAAGCGCGATCATCGGTCATTATGAGAATGCCGTCGAATGGCTGACGCGGGACGAGTTCATCGCTGCGATCCTGGCGGAGGAGCCGGCGCCGCCCGGCACGCAGCCCTACATGGATATCCAGAGCGTCGATGTCGAAGGCGATGCGGCAAGCGTCAAGGTGACCGACGATTTCGCCGGAATGCGCTTTACCGACTATCTCTCGCTGCTGAAGATCGACGGCCGCTGGATGATCGTCAGCAAACTCTTCCATCTGCATCTGTGAAAAGACCGGCCGCTATCGCGACCGGTCCATTGTCTTTTGTCGAAGGCTGTAAAGCTCAGCTTCTGAGCACGCCGCCGGTGAATTTCGTGACGCTGGCGACGATCTTCTGCGTCAGCGCCTCGAAATCCTCATCCGTCAGCGTGCGCTCGACCGGCTGGATCTGAACCTCGATCGCCACCGACTTCTTGCCGTCGCCGACCGATGCGCCCTCGAAAATGTCGAAGACATTGACGCCGGTCACCAGCTTGCGGTCGGCGCCGGTGGCCGCCTTGACGATGGCGCCGGCTTCAACAGTCTTGTCGACGACGAAGGCGAAGTCGCGCCGCACCACCTGGAAGGGCGACAGTTCGAGCGCCGGCTTGGTGCGCGTCGCCTTGCGCTTGGCGTCCGGCATGGCGTCGACATAGACTTCGAAGCCGCAGAGCGCGCCGGAGACATCGAGCGCTTCCAGCGTCAGCGGATGGAATTCGCCGAAATAGCCGAGCACGACCTTCGGCCCCATCTTGATCGTGCCGGAGCGGCCCGGATGATACCATTCCGGCCCGCCCTGCTCGATCTGGATATTGCCCATCGGCAGGCCGCAGGCTTCGATGACGGCGAGCGCGTCGGCCTTGGCGTCGAAGACGTCGACCGGCTTGCCGCCGCCCTTGGCGGCGTTCGACCAGGCGCGGCCTGCGCCGGCAAGCGAGGCCGTGCCGCGGCGGATGCCGCCGGCCACCCGGCGCTGGCCGTCCGGCCTGTCGTTCTCATACGTGCCGGAGACCTCGAACAGGGCGACGTCGGCATAACCCTTGTCGGCATTGCGCTGGGCAGCGGTCAAGAGGCCCGGCAGCAGCGAGGGACGCATATCCGACATTTCGGCAGCGATCGGGTTGGCAAGCTTGAGGGCAGGCGAACCGCCGCCGAACAGCTTGGCCTGGTCTTCCGGAATGAAGGACCAGGTGACGGCTTCGAGCATGCCGCGCGCCGCCAGCGCCCGCTTGGCGAGGCGAGTGCGGATCTGCAGCGTCGTCAGGATCTTGCCGTTGACGGCCGCATGGCTTTCGAGCGGCGCCGGCTTGATATTGTCGACGCCGTGAATGCGCATGACCTCCTCGACGAGATCGGCCTTGCCGTCGACATCGGGACGCCAGGACGGAACGGCGACTCGGACAGACGAAGAGCCGATATCGCTATTCCCAAGAACCTTGAAACCAAGGCGGGTGAGGATCGTGTCGCTTTCCTCATTCGAAACGTCGAGGCCCGTCAGGCGCTTGACCTCGGAATAGGGGAAATCGACGATCTTCGGCTGGTAACCCTCGTAACCGACGACCTCGGCCTTGGCAGCCGTGCCGCCGCACAGCTCCAGCACCAATTCCGTCGTGCGTTCGAGACCGGGGACCATATATTCCGGATCGACGCCGCGTTCGAAGCGGTAGCGGGCATCGGTGATGATGCCGAGGCTGCGGCCTGATTTGGCGATGTTCATCGGGTCCCAGAGGGCGGATTCGATCAGCACGTCGACGGTGTTTTCGTCGCAGCCGGAATGTTCACCACCCATGATGCCGCCGATCGATTCGATGCCATCGTCATCGGAGATGACGACGTTGTTCGGCGAGAGCTTGTATTCGCGCTGGTCGAGCGCCAGCACCGTCTCGCCGTCGGCAGCGCGGCGGACGGTCAGGTTGCCGTTGATCTTGGCGGCATCGAAGACGTGGATCGGCCGGCCCTGATCGAAGGTCATGTAATTGGTGACATCAACAAGCGCGTTGATCGGCCGCAGCCCGATGGCAATCAGCCGCTGCTGCATCCAGCGCGGGCTGGGGCCATTCCTGACGCCGCGCACCAGGCGCAGCGCAAAGCCCGGGCAAAGCTTGGGATCGTCGAGATCGAGCGTCAGCTTCACCGGCGTCTCGCCTTCGACGGCGAAGGACGGTGCGGGCCGCGTCTTCAACGTGCCGAGGCCGGAAGCGGCAAGATCGCGGGCGATGCCGTGGATCGAGGTGCAATCCGGCCGGTTGGGCGTCAGGTTGATCTCGATGACCGGATCGTCGAGATGGGCATAAGCCGCATAGCTCTGACCGACCGGCGCATCCTCGGGCAGATCGATGATGCCATCGTGACTGTCGGAAATCTGCAGTTCCTTTTCGGAGCACATCATGCCACGGCTTTCGACGCCGCGGATATTGCCGACGGCGAGCGTCACATCGATGCCGGGAACATAGGTTCCGGGTGCTGCGAAGGCGCCGAGGAGACCGGCGCGCGCATTCGGCGCGCCGCAGACGACCTGCACCGGCGCGCCGGAACCGGTGTCGACCATTAGCACCTTCAGGCGATCGGCCTGCGGATGTTTTTCCGCCGAGACAACTCTGGCGATGACGAAGGGCTTGAACGCCGCCTTGTCGTCGACATCCTCGACCTCCAGCCCGATTTCGGTGAGGCGCGTGCAGATTTCATCGAGGCCGGCATCCGTTTCCAGATGCTCTTTCAGCCAGGAGAGCGTGAATTTCATCGTCCCAATTCTCCGTTCAAGCGCTGAGGCCGCCGAACAGCGTCGGCATGTCGAGCGGGCGGAAGCCGTAATGCGTCATCCAGCGGACGTCGGCGTTGAAGAAGTCGCGCAGGTCGGGCATGCCGTATTTCAGCATGGCGATGCGGTCGAGGCCCATGCCCCAGGCAAAACCCTGATATTCGTCCGGATCGAGGCCGCCGTAACGCAGCACGTTCGGGTGGACCATGCCGCAGCCGAGGATCTCCATCCAGTCGGTGCCTTCGCCGAATTTGACGATCGGGCCGGAACGGTCGCACTGGATATCCACCTCGAAGGATGGCTCGGTGAACGGGAAGAAGGACGGGCGGAAACGCATCGTCACGCTGTCGACCTCGAAGAAGGTCTTGCAGAATTCCTCGAGCACCCAGCGGATATTGGCGACATTGGCCTTCTTGTCGATGACCAGGCCCTCGACCTGATGGAACATCGGCGAATGCGTGGCATCGCTGTCCTGGCGATAGGTCTTGCCAGGAATGATGATGCGGATCGGCGGCTTCTGCGTCTCCATGGTGCGCACCTGCACCGGCGAGGTATGGGTGCGCAGCACCTTGCGCTCGCCATTCTCATCCGGGTTGAAGAAGAAGGTGTCGTGCATCTCGCGGGCCGGATGGCCTTCGGGAAAATTCAGCGCGGTAAAATTGTAATAATCGGTCTCGATGTCGGGACCTTCGGCGATCGAGAAGCCCATGTCGGCGAAAATCGCGGTGATCTCGTCGACGATCTGGCTGATCGGATGGATGCGGCCGCGTTCGGCCGGCGAAGAGCGCACCGGCAGGCTGACGTCGACCGTCTCGGCCTTCAGCCGGGCATTGATCGCCGCTTGCTTGAGCGTTGTCTTGCGGGCGGCGAGCGCCTCGGTCACCGCATTCTTCAGAACGTTGATCGCCGCGCCCTTGGTCTGGCGCTCTTCCGGCGTCATGGCGCCGAGCGTCTTCAGGAGTTCGGAGATCGAGCCCTTCTTGCCGAGGGCGGAAACGCGCACGGCTTCGAGCGCCGTCTCGTCATTGGCGGCGGCGATTTCGGCGAGCAGCGATGCGTTGAGCTGGTCGATATCTGACATTGTCACTTCTTTCCGTCCAGTATCAGGCGGGCGATCGGGAGGCAGGCGGCGCCGGCCGGCGCCAGGAATATAAAGAAAGAAAAACCCGCGCTAGCCCAAACCAGCGCGGGTTTCCCAAAATCAAAAATTCAAAGCTTGGGAAGCGCTGGTTACTTGACCGCGCCTTCAAACTCGTTCGCCGTGCCGGCTTCCTTGAGATACTCAAGAGCCTTCTTGGCAGCGTTGACCAACGCGCCGAATGCTTCCGGCTCGTGGATCGCCATGTCGGAGAGAACCTTGCGGTCGACTTCGATGCCAGCCTTGTTCAGGCCGTCGATGAAGCGGCCGTAGGTCAGGCCGAATTCGCGCACAGCGGCGTTGATGCGCTGGATCCAAAGCGCACGGAAGTTGCGCTTGTTGACCTTGCGGTCGCGGTAGGCGTACTGCTTCGAACGGTCGACAGCGGCCTTGGCGGTACGGATGGTGTTCTTGCGGCGGCCGTAAAAGCCCTTTGCGGCCTTCAGAACCTTCTTGTGCTTGGCGTGAGAGGTGACGCCTCTTTTTACACGTGCCATATCATGATCTCCTTAAATCTAGCGTTCGCGGACGAGTCTCAGAGACCGTTCGGCAGGTAATTCTTGATAACCTTGCGGCCATCCGGTTCTGCGAGAACCATGGTGCCACGTGCATCGCGAATGAACTTGTTGGTACGCTTGATCATGCCATGGCGCTTGCCGGCAGCGGCAGCCTTGACCTTGCCGGTCGCGGTGATCTTGAACCGCTTTTTGGCAGAGGACTTCGTCTTCATCTTGGGCATTTTGCTACTCCTTCTGTCCTCCCTGCGCGCTTTATCAAAAAAGCCCTTCTCGCGAAGTCCGGTTCTCCGGCCGTCGCAACAAGGTGCGGGAGCGTTTGTTGTTGATCCGCGGCATCGGCGACGAACCGTTCCGCAAGCATTCGAAACTGCCACGGCATGCCCTGCCGGTCAGTTCGGACGCGCGCTTATAACCGCAGCGTCCTGAAAGTGCAACGGGGCCGCGGAGGAATCTTCGCAACCTCCGAAAACACCCTTCTTGAAGCAATAAGGGCAGAAAGCACAAAAGCCGCCCTTGCGGACGGCCTTGGGCGAAAAAGTGCCTGGCGCTTACTTCGGCGCCAGCACCATCATCATCTGACGGCCTTCGAGCTTGGGCTCGGCTTCGACCTTGGCGAACTCGATCGTATCGGCCTTGACCTGCTGCAGAAGCTTCATGCCGAGTTCCTGGTGGGCCATTTCACGGCCGCGGAACTTCAGCGTCACCTTGACCTTGTCGCCTTCATCGAAGAAGCGACCCATCGCCTTCATCTTCACCTCATAATCATGGGTGTCGATGTTCGGGCGCATCTTGATTTCTTTGACTTCGACGATCTTCTGCTTCTTGCGCGCCTCGGCAGCCTTCTTCTGGTTGGCATATTTCAGCTTGCCCAGATCGAGGATCTTGCACACCGGCGGTTCGGCATTGGGGGAAATTTCGACGAGATCGAGGCCGGCTTCTTCCGCCATCTTCAAGGCCTGGTCGGTAGGCACGACGCCCATATTCTGTCCGTCAGCCGCGATCAGCTGAACTTTGGGAATGCGGATTTCACGGTTCGAGCGCGGTCCGTCCTTCACGGGCGCGTCGGTTTTAAAAGGTCTGCGAATGGTCGTATTCTCCTCGCGTTGTTTCGGAACGTTGCAGCATCGCGCTCCCAATCAGGGTGCACAAACGTGTCGCGTCATCGCTGCAACGGAGTCAATATCATCCTTTAGCGGAAAAATCACCCGCTGTCAGCCTGCCAAGAATCTGTTTTATAGGCCAAAACAATAGGAGTTTCGCCGATGTCCGATCAGATGCCCGATGCCCAGCCGCAGTTCTTGACGGTCGGCGAGGGCGAAGCAGCGCGTGAGATCGCCATGATCGCCCGCCCGGCGCAGGCCGGCAATGGCGCGCCGACGCTCGTCTGGCTGTCCGGCTACCGCTCCGACATGAGCGGCACCAAGGCGGTGGAACTCGACGGGCTGGCGGCGGAACTGGGCGTCGCCTGCATCCGCCTCGACTATTCCGGCCACGGACTTTCCGGCGGCAGCTTCGGCGACGGCACGATCTCGCGCTGGCTGGAGGAGGCGCTTGCCGTCATCCACCATATCGCCCCCGATCGGGTGATCCTCGTCGGCTCCTCGATGGGCGGCTGGATCGCGCTCAGGCTGGCGCAGGAGCTTGCGCGGCAAGGCGGCCCGAAGCTCGAGGGCCCAAAGCTTGCAGGCATGGTGCTGATCGCACCCGCACCCGATTTCACCTCCGAGCTGATCGAGCCGAACCTCAAGGCCAAGGAGCGCAAGTCGCTGGCCGAGCGCGGCTATTTCGAAGAGCGTTCGCCATACAGCCCGGAACCGAACATCTATACCAGGGCGCTGATCGAGGACGGCCGCGCAAACCGGGTGCTCGACGGCATCATCGAGACAGGCTGCCCGGTGCACATCCTCCAGGGCATGAAGGACCCCGACGTGCCGCATGCACATGCGATGAAACTGGTCGAACACCTTCCCGCCGACGACGTGGTGCTGACCTTCATCCGCGACGGCGACCACCGCCTGTCGCGCCCCGGCGATATCGCGCTTCTCTTGAGCGCCGTCAAAGGCATCATCCGTTCATCAACAAATAGGCAGATGCCCGCCTGAATGGCATCGGCGTATAAATTCGCCTGATACAGGTTCCCAACCCGTTGCATTTTAACCATGTCGGCGGGTCGCAAGGTCCTCCCAATAAGTAACGATTGACTCTTTCCGGCCCTCTCCATTAACACTTTGTTAATAAATAAGGGGCGATGCAAGGAAAGAGCGGGCGTGCGGATCAAGGGTGTCTTTGTGGCCATGATGGCCGTATTTGCGATGGCAACGGCCGCCATACCGGCCCCAAGCAGAAATGCTTCAATGGTAACGGGCAATGCCACTTCACAGCCCATCGGGCACTATGATTTCTGTCAGATCCACCGCAATGAATGCGGCGCAAACCGCAACGCCGGCCCGGTTGAAATGACCCCGGCAAAGTGGTCGCTGGTGCGTTCGGTCAACGCCACGGTAAACCGCACGATCACGCCGATGACCGACAAGGAAATCTACGGCAAGGACGAAGTTTGGGCCTATCCGACCACCGCCGGCGACTGCGAGGATTTCGCGCTGCTGAAGCGTCGCATGCTGATCCAGCGCGGCTTTTCAGCCGCCGACCTGCTGATGACCGTCGTGCGCAAGCCGGATGGTGAGGGCCATGCCGTGCTGACGCTGCGCACCGCCGAGGGCGATTTCGTGCTCGACAACCTCGCCTCCGAAGTCAAGCCGTGGTTCGGCACGCCCTATTCCTTCGTCAAGCGCCAGTCGAGCTACAATTCCGGCCGCTGGGTCACCATCGAGAACGGCCGCGACGTTCTGGTCGGCGCGCTGCGCTAAGGGTCAACAGAGAATATGGAAAGGCCGGCGGTTTGCCGGCCTTTTTCGTTTTGTTGGTTTGGGATGCCACACCGTCTCCCGGCCCTTCGCTTTGGGCTCAGGGCGTTCGTCGCTGCGATCGATTCGCTGAATCGATTGCTCGGCTTCGCCGATCGCAACTCACCCGTTGCCAATCAATATCCCCGCGCCGAGCACTAAACCGCCGCCGAGCACCACCTGGAAGGCGGCGCGCAGGAAGGGGGTTTCCATGTAGCGGTTCTGGATGAAGGCGATGGCCCAGAGTTCGAAGAAGACGATGATGGCGGCGGTGATCGTCGCCGTCCAGAAATGCGGGATCAGATAGGGCAGCGCGTGGCCGAGGCCGCCGAGCGCGGTCATGATGCCACAGGCAAGGCCGCGTTTGACCGGCGAGCCTCTGCCGGAAATCTTGCCGTCGTCATGGGCGGCTTCGGTGAAGCCCATCGAGATACCGGCGCCGACGGAGGCCGACAGGCCGACGAGAAAGGTCTGCCAGGTATCCTGCGTGGCAAAGGCGGCGGCGAAGATCGGCGCCAGCGTCGAGACCGAACCATCCATCAACCCGGCAAGACCCGGCTGCACATAGGTCAGCACGAATTGCCGATGCACGGTCTCGTCCTCGCCGCGCTTGACGTCTTCAGGCGTATGTTTGTCGCCCAGCATGCGGGCGATATCTTCATGCCCCTGTTCGGCAAGGGCGAGATCGCCGAGAAGCTCACGCGTCGAGGCGTCCGAGGTCCGCTTTGCCGCCTCGACATAGAAACGATAGGCCTGCTCCTCCATCGCCTCGGATTCCTGCCGCATCGCGTCCAGCGAAAGATTTGCCCGGAGCCAGTCGGGCTTGCGCTCGTAGAAGCCCTGCACATGTTCGCGCCGGATCAGCGGAATGCGCTCGCCGAAACGCTGGCGATGGATTTCGATGAGCGACTTGCGATGCGTATCCTCGACCTCGGCCATATCCTCGAAGACTTTGGCCGAAGCCGGAAATTCGCGACGCAACCTGTCGGCATAGGCGAGATAGATGCGGGCATCGTCTTCCTCGGAGGCAATCCCGAGGGCAAGGATCTCCTGCTCGGACAGTGATTCGAAAGATCGTTTCGAGGATCTGAAAAACCGCGCCAGCATGACTTTCTCCAAAATTTAGAATTATTCTAAATCTAAAGAAGCAGGCGATGACGGTCAAGGGCGCGGGGAAGAATGCTGACAGATTGCCGCAAGCGGGCACGGACGACTTTGGCTCGTTGCGATAAACACCTATATGAGGGCTGCCGCATCACGCGGCGCCGGGGTTTTCGAATGGACAATGACATTCAGGGCCGCCCCGCCCATATCGCGGCGATCCGCGAAAGGGCGGAGGCCGAAATGCGGGAAATGGGCGTCGACGAGGCCTTCATCGACAGGCTGGTCGAGACTTTCTACGCCCGCGTGCTGGCGCATCCCGATCTCGGCCCGGTGTTCGACGCCAGGCTATCCGGCCGGTGGCCGCAGCATATGGCGAAGATGAAGAGCTTCTGGTCGGCCGTCGCCTTCCGCAGCGGCGCCTATGGCGGCAAGCCGGTGCAGGCGCATACAGGTGTTGCAAACCTGACGCCGGAGCTCTTTCCGAAATGGCTGTCGCTGTTTGCCGCAACGCTGGACGACATCGCTCCATCGCCGGAGGCCAAGGCCTGGTTCATGGCGACGGCGGAGCGGATCGCCAAGAGCCTGACGCTTTCGCTGTTCTACAATCCCGCGCTCGACGATCCCAAGCGCACACCCGCCTGATCTATATTCTAGAGCCTTTCCGGGTTAGATTGCAGCATTCTGTTGGCTCAAACGGAGTCGGATGGTCGACCGGCCGGCGCGCGTCGTAGCCCAGCTCTACGGCCAAGCCGGCCGGTCGATCAGCCGGCCCGTTTCAGCCAACCCGAAGGGCCGGGCATCTTTGCGCCAGGGCAGAGGCGATCGGCTCGACCGTACAAAGAGGTATGCCCTTCGCCAATCGCCTCTGCCCTGACGAAAACCTGCTCCGGCAGAATGCTTCAATCTAATCCGGAAAGGCTCTAAGTCTTCATTCTAAGTTTTCGCCGCCGAGGCAGTGGCGCCGGCGCTGGCCGCCACCACGAGCGCGGTACCCAGCATCTGCAGCGCGGTCATCGGCTGGGCCAGGATCAGAAAGCCGGCAAGCGCGCCGAGCGCCGGTTCGAGGCTCATCAGGATGCCGAAGGAGGCCGACGGCATGCGCCGCAGCGCCACCATCTCCAGCGCATAGGGCAGGAGCGGTACGAGGATGGCGAGGCCGAGAACCTCCGCCAGCCCCTTCAACGTGAAGGCGCCGCCTGTCTCGGCAAGGCCGAAGGGGGTTGCGACGAGGCCGGCAACGATCAGCGACATCGACAGGCCTTCCAGCCCCTTGAAGGCAGCCCCGACCTTCTTCGTCAGCAGGATATAGACCGCCCATCCCACAGCCGAGCCGAGAGCGAAGAGGACGCCAGGGAGATTGCCGACCCAGCCTTGACCGTCATGGGCGAGGAAGAGGATGCCGGCCGCAGCAATCAACGGCCAGAGCAGGCGCCAGGTCAGGCCGTAGCCGAAGACGGCGACCGAGAGCGGCCCGAGGAAATCGATGGCGATCGCCAGGCCGAGCGGCAGCCGCTGGATCGCCGCAAAGAAACACAGCGTCATGGCGGCGGTCGTCGTGCCGAGCAGCAGGGTCGCCCGCCACTGGGCGCCGCTATAACGCAGGAGTGAAGGCCTGACGACGACGGCCAGGATGATCGCCGCGAAAGCAAGCCGCAGCCAGGTGGCGCCGGCGACGCCATAGGTCGCAATGGCCGGGGACGACAGCGCCGCACCGAACTGGATCGAAGACATCGACATCAGGCACATCGCGACACCGGCCGCCAGGCCGCCCGAAGACGACGCCATACCCGGCTGCGGCATCAAAGCTGCGCCATCCGTCCCGGTCTCGATAGTCTTGATGTCCATGTGGCCCCCGATCCTGGCGCGGTTCTAAGCCGAAGACGGGGGAGAACCAAATTCAAACTTTTCATGCCGGGATCAAGAGCGCTGATGCTGGGGAATGCCAGGAATCGACAGGTGATGCGGGAGATCGAGTTCACCATTTAACCAGGCGATCGCCGATGGTGATGCAATATCACCGGCGGCCAGCAAGGATGACTTCTTCGGCGTCTTCGAAGCTCATGTCGAAGACCTTCTTGCCGATGTCGAAGCTGAAGCCGTTGCGGGCGAAGGCCGAAAGCTCTTTGGCCTTTCGCTTGTCGTCGAGCTCGACCCGGCGGAAAGGGCCGAAGGCGCGTTTGCGGGCAAATATCGCGGCCGCATAGAGATCGTCGGCCTGCTCAAGTGCTGCCTCGACCTTGTCGCTGGAGACGCCCTTGACGGCAAGTTTCTGGGCGATCGCGCGTTTCGATTTGCCGCCGCGCACGGCAGAGCGGGTGCTGATCTCCGCATAGGCGCTATCGTCGAGCACCTTGTTGTCATAGGCAAATTTGACGGCGAAATCGGCAACGGCCTTGAGTTGCGCCGCGCTGATATCTTCGAATTTCTCCTTCGCCTTGCGGGTGATGGCGTCAAACAGCTGCTTTTCCGTCATCATCCGCCGCTCCAGGCGATAGATGGCGGAATTGCGCGCCCAGCTCAGCATGCGGGGTGTCGGGATGTCGGAGGGAACAGTCGCGTCAGTCATCGGCAGTAATCAGGCTTCCAGACCCTTGAGGACGTTGGCGACGTTGAGGCCGATTTCCGGCACGCCGTAACCGCCCTCCATGCAGGCCAGCACCGGCAGGCCGGCGGCTGATATCATCGCGCCCATGCGGGTGAAATCATCGGAGGTCAGGCTGAAAAAGGAGATCGGATCGCGCTCGAAGGTATCGACCCCGAGCGCCACGACGATCGCCTCGGCGCCGAAGTCTTTGACCCGCGCCAGCGCATCGTTTAGCGCCGAAGACCAGACATCAAAGGGCGTGCCCGGTGGCATTGGATAGTTGCGGTTGGCACCAACGCCCTCCCCCTCGCCTTCCTCGTCGGCATGGCCGAGGAAATAGGGAAAGGCATGCATGGGATCGCCATGCAGCGAGGCGGTGAAGACATCGCCTCTGTGATAGAAGAGATCCTGGGTGCCGTTGCCATGATGGAAATCGACATCCAGCACCGCGACCTTCGACGCACCATGGTCGCGCAGCCGCTGTGCGGCGACGCCGGCATTGTTGATGAAGCAGTAGCCGCCGAAGAGATCGATGCCGGCATGGTGGCCGGGTGGGCGGCAGAGCGAAAAGGCGAAACGATTGCCCTCAGCCAGCCAGTCGGCGCCGGTGACGGCACAGCGCATGGAGGCGATCGCCGCCTCGTAGGAACCCTTGGTGATCGAGGTGTCGGCGGCATTGGCATAGTGGCCGATCGCGCCAACGATATTGTCGGGCACGCGCTGGCTGGTGCGGCGAACGGGAAAGGAATTGGCGATCGCCTCGCCGGTGAAGCCGGCGGCCACCCAGCGATCCCAGACGCTGGCGAGAAAATCCAGATAGGCGGGATTATGCACCTTCAGCGCCGTTTCCAACCCGTGCGCATCGGGCGCCACCACGTCGGTAAAGCCCGCCTCCTTGACCGCCGCCAGGATCCATTCGGCACGGAACGGCGCCTCGAAGGGCGTCACCAGTTGGCCGGCATGCAGTTCCGTTTTGGCATCGCGCAGCTTGTGGTCTTCGGAATAGATGACGCGCATTTCAGATCCTGCCCCTTGATTGACAATCGAGACTTACACGGCTCGGCCGCGACAAAAAAGCGGAACGGCGCTCTTGATCGTCAAGCTATATGACGCCACCTTCGCCGGTGTTTTGAGAACGAGGAAATTTTCCGCATGAAAGTGCTGATGGTCGATGTCGACGGCGTGCTCATTCATGGTCGACCGACCGACGGGCTGCCGCACTTCACCTATCTGGAGCGCGATCTCGGCCTGCGTGTCGACCTGCTGCAGCAGGAATTCTTTCAGACCCACTGGCGTGAGATCATTGTCGGCCGCGCGGCGCTGGAACCCAGGCTCGCCGGCGTTCTCGCAAAGATCGCGCCGCATCTCAGCGCCGAAACGCTGATCGACTATTGGTTCGAAAACGATTCCCGCCTCGACCGCAATCTGCTGGAAGAGCTCGCTATCCTCCGGCAAAGCGGCATCACCCTTTTCCTGGCGACCAACCAGGAGCATAGGCGGGCGCGCTACCTGATGGAGCAGGCCGGCCTTAACGCGCATTTCGACGACATCATCTATTCCGCAGCACTCGGGCACAGCAAGCCTTCGCCCGACTTCTTCCGGCTGGCGACCGAACGCGCCGGCGTGGCGCCCGGCCAAATCGCCTTCATCGACGATATGGCCGAAAATATCGAAGCGGCGCGGCTGTTCGGCTGGAATGCTGCGCAATGGACGGCGGGCGCGACGCTTGGCGGCGCGCTTCCCGTCTTCGCCAGGCCGGCCTGAGCGAGGCCGGCGCAATCAGGCAAGCCGCTTGTAGAACAGGGTGGTGGCGCAGAAGCCGCCTTCCGGCCACAGCGCATAATCGGGAATGACGCCGACACGCTGCCAGCCCAGGCGCGGATAGATCGCCTCGGCATCGCTGCCGGTTGCCGTATCGAGGACGAGCAGGGTCTTGCCACGCTTGGCCGCCTCGCGCTCGGCGGCATCCATCAGCAGCCGGGCGAGGCCCTTGCCGCGGGCGGAGCGATGCACCAGCAGCTTCTTCAGATCACCGCGATGCGGCTGGTTCGGCATCTGCGCGGCGCCCACCTGCACGGTCCCGACGATCCTGCCGTCGAGTTCGGCGACCAGCAACAGGTTGCCTCCGGAGGCGACGGCATCGGCGACATCGCGCCAATAGGGCTCGGCATCTTCAGGCCCATAGGGCTGCATGAAGCCGACGGAGGCGCCGCCTGCGACGCAATCGGCCAGCACCTGCGACAGCGCCGGCACGGCGGCCCGGGCCTCGTCGGCGGAAAGGGTACGAATATCGGGCATGCTGCTCTCCTGAATAAATGCTGTTATCGGCCGCCGCGATCGAGCACGACGCAATAACGCGCCGGCGCGTTGCCGGGATTGTGGAAGATGTGACCCTCGCCGACCGGCATGAAGAGGCAATCGCCCGGCCGCAGCCGGTAGACCGTTTCACCCGCCGTCATTTCCAGCTCGCCATCGAACAACCAGATATGCTGCGTCATGCCGTGGGAGGCGGCATGCGGGGGAAAGCTGACACGCGCGCCAGCGGGGAATTCGACCTCGACGATATCGACATCGGAGGCGGTGCCCGGGGGTGAAACAGACCGTCTGATATAACCGGTCTCCGGGTCGCGCCAGACCTGCTGCTCCTGCCGGCGGGCGAGCGGCGAGGCCTGCTGTCCCTCCTCCGCGAAGAAGGCCGACAGCGACAGGCCGAGCGCCGCACAGATCCTTGCCAGCAGCGAAGCGGTCGGGCTCGCCTCCGCCCGCTCGATGCGCGAGATCATTGCGCGGCTGACCCCGGAGGCCGCGGCAAGATCATCCAGCGTCAGACCTTTTTTGACCCGCAGCGTGCGGATGCGGATGCCGATCGCCTGTTCGAGTTCCGGTTCCATCTCTCAATCCATGATTCTACTATAAGAGAAATACATTATCCGATGATGGAATCAAGTCTCCTCGCGCGGCGAAACCCGCCTTGCTTTCACCACGGCAGCGTCGATATATGACGGCGTAATCGAGGTAGGAGGCAATGATGGACGCCAGCACGCAGAGCACGGACCTGACGGGAAGCTTCACAGCTGCCGCCTGGGACAGGATCGCCCCTGTTATGGCTGAAATCGAGGCCTTGCCGCTGCTGCTGCGCCTTTCGGACGGCACGCTGCCGCCGGAGGTCTTCCGGCACTATATCCTTCAAGATGCGCTCTACCTGAAGCATTATGCGCGATGCCTCGCCATCGTTGCGGCCAAGGCGCCCGACAATGTGCAGGTGCTGCGCTTCCTCGGTTCGGCGCAGAAGGCCATCACCGTCGAGCAGGGCCTGCATGCCGGCTTCCTCACCCAGTTCGGCATCACGTCGGCGGATGTTTCAGCCGCAGAACCCTCGCCTGCCGGCTTTGCCTATACCAACTTCCTGCTTGCCACCGCCTATCACAGTTCCTACGCGGTTGCGCTTTCCTCCATACTCCCCTGCTTCTGGATCTACTGGCACGTTGGCGAAGCAATCAAGAACCGGCCTGCTATCGAGGGCAATGCCTTCCAGGCCTGGATCAACACCTATGGCGATCCGCAATTTGCCGCCGGCGCCCGTGAAGTGATCGCGCTGACCGACATCGCCGCCCGCGCCGCATCGCCGGTGGAGCGTGCCCAGATGACCGATGTCTTCGTGCGCGCCTCGCAATATGAATGGATGTTCTGGGATTCGGCCTGGCGGCTGGAGACGTGGCCGGTCTGACGCGCGTCCGATAAGCTGCAAAATAGCGTAAACAGCGGGCTAATTACCGCTTTGCGGCAAGGGGCGGCGCTGCTATATGGCGCGCATGAGCACCAATTCGACCACTCCGCTTTCCCATATCCGCAACTTTTCGATCGTGGCCCATATCGACCACGGCAAATCGACGCTGGCCGACCGCCTGATCCAGACGACGGGCGGGCTTGCCGAGCGCGAAATGTCCGAGCAGGTGCTCGACAATATGGATATCGAGCGCGAGCGCGGCATCACCATCAAGGCCCAGACCGTGCGCCTGCACTACCAGGCAAACAATGGCGAGAAATACATTCTCAACCTGATCGACACGCCCGGCCACGTCGACTTCGCCTATGAAGTCTCGCGGTCGCTGTCGGCCTGCGAGGGTTCGCTGCTCGTCGTCGACGCCAGCCAGGGCGTCGAAGCGCAGACGCTCGCCAATGTCTATCAGGCGATCGACAACAACCACGAGATCGTCACCGTCCTCAACAAGATCGACCTGCCGGCCGCCGAACCCGACCGCATCAAGGAACAGATCGAGGAAGTGATCGGCATCGACGCCTCGGAGGCGGTATTGATTTCGGCCAAGACCGGCCTCGGCATTCCCGATGTGCTGGAAGCGATCGTCCACAAACTGCCGGCGCCGAAGAGCCCAGGCGGCGACAAGGCGCCGCTGAAGGCGCTGCTCGTCGACAGCTGGTACGATACCTATCTCGGCGTCATGGTTCTCGTGCGCATCATCGACGGCGTGCTGACCAAGGGCCAGACGGTGCGGATGATGGGCACCGATGCAAAATACCAGGTGGAGCGCGTCGGCGTGCTGACACCGAAGATGGTCACTGTCGACAGCCTCGGCCCCGGCGAGATCGGCTTCATCACCGCCTCGATCAAGGAAGTGGCCGATACCCGCGTCGGCGATACGATCACCGAGGACAAGCGGCCGACGGCCGCAGCGCTGCCGGGCTTCAAGCCGGCGCAGCCGGTGGTGTTCTGCGGCCTGTTCCCGGTCGATGCCGCCGATTTCGAGGATCTGCGCGCCGCCATGGGCAAGCTTCGCCTCAACGACGCCTCCTTCTCCTTCGAAATGGAATCGTCGGCCGCCCTCGGCTTCGGTTTCCGCTGCGGCTTCCTCGGCCTGCTGCATCTCGAAATCATCCAGGAACGGCTCGAGCGCGAGTTCGACCTCGACCTCATCGCCACCGCACCCTCCGTCGTCTACAAGATGTACATGACCGACGGCACGGAGCGCGAACTGCACAATCCGGCCGACATGCCCGATGTCGTCAAGATCTCCGAAATCCATGAGCCGTGGATCCGCGCGACGATCCTGACGCCGGACGATTATCTCGGCGGCATCCTGAAGCTTTGCCAGGACCGGCGCGGCATCCAGATCGAGCTCACCTATGTCGGCACGCGCGCGATGCTGACCTACGACCTGCCGCTCAACGAAGTCGTCTTCGATTTCTACGACCGGCTGAAGTCGATCTCCAAGGGCTATGCCTCTTTCGACTATGCGCTGACCGACCACCGCGAGGGCAACCTCGTGAAAATGTCGATCCTCGTCAACGGCGAGCCGGTCGACGCGCTGTCGATGATGGTGCACCGGACGGCCGCCGAAAAGCGCGGCCGCGACATGTGCGAGAAGCTCAAGGAGCTGATCCCGAAGCACATGTTCAAGATCCCGATCCAGGCGGCGATCGGCGGCAACGTCATTGCCCGCGAGACGATCTCGGCGCTGCGCAAGGACGTGACCGCGAAATGCTACGGCGGCGACGCCACCCGTAAGCGTAAACTGCTCGACAAGCAGAAGGCCGGCAAGAAACGCATGCGCCAGTTCGGCAAGGTGGAAATCCCGCAGGAAGCCTTTATTGCGGCGCTGAAGATGGGCGACGAATAACGCTTCTCAACGACATTTTATGCGCATATGATCTGCGCATAAAATTGAGGAGATCGCTGTGGCTCAGCGACCAAGAAAAGCAGCAAACCTGTCCCTCGATGTCTATCGGGCAAAAGCGATGCCATCAGCGGCGCCGTGGATTTTCTCTTCCAGGGCTTCTGAGCTTCACCCCCTGCCCATATATTCCTTCACCAGCCCCTCATAGGCGTTCATCTCCGGCAGCGCCGCGTAGCTGTGCACTGCGCCGGTCTCGGCGAAGGACAGCTTCTCGCTCGTCCATGTCTCGATGAAGGGCGTGAACCAGCTGGGGTCGTCGAGCATGGTCGCGCGCAGATTGACGAACCAGTCCATGCCTTCCGGCCGGGTGAACATCCAGCTCATGCAATGCGGGCAGAAATAATGCTTGGTGACGCCGTGCAGGCCGCCGATCACCGGCTCGCCTTTGGTGACCTCGAAGCCTTCGCTGGGAATGGCGGCGCTCAGCGAATAGGCGCTTGCGGTCATCCGCTGGCAGCCCGTGCAATGGCAGGCCATGGTCAGCAGCGGCGGGGCGCTGATCTTCAGCCGCACCTGGCCGCAACGGCAGCCGCCTTGCATGGGTAGATTCAGTTCGCTCATGATTTTCCTCCCGTTTTGCCCTCTGATTTAGCGGAGCTTTCGCCGCTGTCGAGATGGCAGGACCATTGCGGAATTTGGGGCTGGCGCTACCGGATGCGGGCTGGATTGCCGACCACGGTGGCGCCGGCCGGCACATCCCTGGTCACCACCGCGCCAGCGCCGACGATCGCGCCCTCGCCGATCGTGATGCCGCCGAGGATGACGGCGCTTCCCCCGATCCAGACGTCGTTGCCGATCGTGACCGGCCGGGCGATCTCGATGCCGGTGCTACGAAGTGCAGCATCCTTGTGGTGCTCGGCGCAGTAGATCTGCACGCCGGGGCCGAACATGCTGCGATCGCCGATCCTCACCCGGCCGGAATCGAGGATGGTGCAGCCGGCATTGAAATAGACGCGCTCGCCGAGGGTGATGTTGATGCCGTAGGAGCAGTGAAACGGCGCTTCGATGAAGACATCCGGTGCTGTCTGCGCAAACAGCGCCCTCAGGGCCGGCGCCATCGCGCCGCGCTCATCCGGCGGCATTGTATTGTGTGCGTGGACGGCCAAGCGCGCCTGCCGGCGCAAGTGATCGAGTTCGTCATCGAGGCAACAATACCATTCACCTGCCGCCATCTTCTCGCGTTCGCTCGCCGGCATGACATCACCCCTCACGCCGAGGCCTGCGACAGCATCTCGATCTCTGCCGGTTCGATCAGGCTGACCCAGGCGCGCGCAATGGCAAGGCCGGCGGCATCGGCTGCACGCCCATGTCTTGCCGCCAGTTCGGCGTGGCTCTCCAGCCAGCCGGGGGCGATGCGCGCGATCGTCTCGGGGAATTCAGCCTTCCATTGTTCGACGACCGCTGAATTGGCCTCGAAATGGAACTGCGTGCCATAGACGGCGCGGCCGATGCGGAACGCCTGGTTTTCGGCGACGGGGCTCGAGGCAAGACGGACCGCCGCCTCGGGCAGGGAAAACGTGTCGGCATGCCATTCGAAGATGGTGAACTCGCCGCCCAGCGAAGACAGCACCGGATCGGCCCGGCCCTCGGCGGTAACGCCGATCTTATGCCAGCCGAATTCGCGGGCGGTTCCCAGATGATTGTCCGCGCCATAGGCGCGGGCGAGGATCTGGCTGCCCAGACAGATGCCGAGCACCGCCTTGCCGGTATCGCCGAAGCGCCGCGTAAGCCGAACGAGCTCCGGCAGATAGGCGTGTGTCTCATCATCCAGCGCGCTCTGCTCGCCGCCGAGAACGACCAGCGCATCATGGCCCACTACATCCTGCGGCAGGATGCCATCCTGCCACACCCGGAACCACTCGATGTCAGCGCCCGCCTCGTCGAGGGCCTGGGCAAGCGCGCCGAGGCCGGTATTCCTCATGTTTTCGATGACTGCGACGCGCATGGACTTTCCCTGATATGGCCGACGGCGGGAAGAGATCATGCCGGCGGGCAGCACGCAAGACGCTTGTGTAAGGGGCGATTGCGCATGCGCGCCACAGAGCTTAAATCTCGTCAAACGAAAGGAAATCGCCATGACCGAAAAAGCCCGTGTCTCGATCCTCTACTGTACCCAGTGCAACTGGCTGCTGCGCGCCAGCTGGATGGCGCAAGAGCTGCTGTATACTTTTTCCGACAGCCTCGGCGAAGTAGCGCTGATCCCCGGCACCGGCGGCAATTTCGAGATCCGCGTCAACGGCGATCTCATCTGGGAGCGCAAGCGCGACGGCGGCTTTCCCGGGCCGAAGGAGCTGAAGCAGCGGGTCCGCGACATCGTCGAGCCCGGCCGCGATCTCGGCCACGTCGACCGAGCCTCGCTCGAAAGCTGAGCAGAGCTCGGCGCCAGCGCGAGCGGCCTCAGCGAAAAGGCGAGCGGCAGACCCTGTAGACACCCTCATAGGTGAGGAAGTGATCCGTCCTCGGATTGTAGGAGCGGTATTCGTTGGTGCACCAGGCGATATGCTTGTTCGGATCCTTCGGCTGCACGCGGCGCACCGGCGGCGGATCATAGGTCAGTTGCGGCCGTCCGGCAGCGCCCGGCAGGTAATAGGTCGGGCCTGCGCCCCTCGGCCGGTAATTCGGCTGGACATAGGCCGGACGATGCCATTGCTGCGGCCCGAAACCGAAGCAGCCGCGAAAATCGCAAAGCGTGGAGCCGGTGTTGAGCGGACCGACCCCTGGCTTGCCCAGCTTCAGCGAATCGGCCCCGGCGATGGCGGGTGCGAGAACAGCCAAAAGACCGGCGAGCAGAAACGTGCGAGAAACGGCCATGATGCAATCCTTTCGGTATTTCCTTTATATAGGGCGCACCAAACGGAGCGCTATGCCCATTGTCCGGCCCTCTCCCGCATGTGATCGGCTGCTTTTTCGCCAACTGTCAGGAAAACTTCAAAAACCCAGTTGACAGTCAGGAGCCGCCCCCTTACATCGCTCTCCGTCGCCCAGATGGCGGAATTGGTAGACGCGCCAGCTTCAGGTGCTGGTACCCGAAAGGGTGTGGAGGTTCGAGTCCTCTTCTGGGCACCATTCCATTCTTGATCGCTACCAAGATCAAGGAGTTAAGCCTTTTCAGATAGGTTGCGCATGTGATGCCTTGTCACAAAGGCCAATCACGATACGCTTAGGGCTTGGCCGCTAGATAGCTCCCAAGAACGCGCCGAAATCCTCAATTCCAGAATGCATATCCTGCCACTCTGGAGAGCTGCCCTCCATTGACTCCCTCATCCCCAAATGCGAACATAAAGCGAACAGAATGGAGTCTTGCCAATGATCCGATACGCCGCATCCGCTGACAGCCGCCCTGAGCCTCCACAGGCCCGCGTGGTGTCAGCCGCCAAGCCGGCCCTTGAAATGCGATCCCTCACGCCGATCATTGATACAGCCGTTACCGCACCTGCGGCGGGTCTGCTACCGCCCAGCCCCGAGTCAGGCGAGATCGGCTCCGACACTCGACCGAAAACCCCCAAGCCGCCGCGCCGTGCAGCAACAAAACGCAAGCCTAAGGTCGAAGCGGACGACACTTCGCTCCAGCTTAGTTTAGATGCCTAGTCCCATGTTGCCGATGCCCGAAGCGCCGGCGCTGGAAACCTCCGCGACCCGAGGGCGAACCGCCCTCTTTTGATCTGTCGGAAATCATCAAGCCCGACAGGACATTCGCACCGCGATCATGGGAACTCCCACCATTATCTATAGAGCACTTCGGGATCCCGAAATTGGTTGCCGGATTGAAATTATTGAATATTTGCTCACGGCGAGACCGCTGAAAATGCGACGAATTTCGGAATCCCGAAGCGGGGGAATTTCGGGAATCCGAAGTGGGATTTTTTCTTGGTGCGAGGCGCCAGCCTCTGTCGGCAACCATCGGCCATCGGTATCCAGCACCGTCCTATCGGGATCAGCCGCTTCTGTTCGGATCAACTGCGCCTGCTTGGCGCCCTTCGTAAAGCGGAAGGACGCACCTTCGGCACTCGGGAGACGCTCGAACGGCGGGGAGCGCAGTCTACGAACCAGGGATGCGAGGGCCGTTTCCCTTATCGGGCGATTCGCTGTATCGGCATCCGGATAGGCATCAGCGCGGCTTCGACCAACGCATGGCGGCGTGGTTCCGGCTTTTCAGGCGGCCATGTGGGGCGTCGTCTTCCCGCTGTCGGGAATAACGGTCAAAACCCCCAGGCCGGCTTCTCTGGCGGCGCTGAGGAGCAATTCCCTCAGCTCGCCCGTCTCGATCTGCCCGGTGATGGCATCGGCGCAGGCCTTTACGGCCACGACGTATTCCTCTCCATCTTCAAACGGCCAGTCCATCATCAGAACTTCGGCTGCGTCCCGGATCGTCCTGACGATCTTGTACTTTTGCCGGCCGCCGAGAAAGAGAACAAGAGGCGCAAAATCCGCCGATGTGTTCCATTGCATGGCATTTTCTCCCTGAGAGTTAGAATATTAGTAACAATGCAAGAAGAATGCCAGTGGAGGCGGAGGCGGTTTTTAGAGGTTTTGCGCGCCAGTCGCCGGGATCGTCGGCAGAGGCCGCGCAATCGCGGCCTTTGGCTTCACAACCAGGACATCTAATAAGGAGCTTTCGGCCCTGCCCGGCAGCACCCGCGAGTTGGCCGAGAACGTCAACGCCTGGAGTATTCCGAAGCGGGCGATCAACCTGTCGAGCTATCACGACATGAGCGAGGCCGATATCGAGCGGGTGGCGGCGATGCTGATCGATCTCGCGTCGACGCGGATCTGACACAACGGCACGACATTGCCGCCCGAGGAGATCTCCTCAGCGCACCGGCTGATAATGGCCGCGCAGCGGCACCTTGTCGTCCATCGAGATGAAGCCGTCGCGTTCGCAGACATACATCAGCGTCGGCATGCCGCCCGAACGGAAGATCTCGTCATAACGGCGGCGGACCTGAACGGTTTCGGTGCGGCAATTATACGATTCTTCCTCCTTCTTCTCCGGCTGCGCCTTGACGCCGGGAAGACCCTTGTAGGGATAGAGGGGCTGAACGCCGGAATCGACGGATTTCGTCCAGTCGACGGCAGAGGCGGATGCCGGGGCGAGGCTCGACACGGCAACCAGCGATATCAGAATCATCAAAAGCCGCACGGAGCTCTCCTGCCGACTATGGGCGCTCTCCAGATGTAGGAAAACCGAAGACCGTCATCAAGCGGCCGAAGCCGGCGACTTCCTGAAATAACTTCTGATGACGGGATGGCCGAAGAGGCCGGCAAGGATGGCAAAACCGGCACCGACGACGAAACCGGCGAGAAAACCGCCGATGATGCCGGCAACCAGCAGGATCATCTTCCCCGGACCATCGGCCTTGACCGGCGGCTCGGCCGGCGAGATGACGCGAATGTTACTCTGGCTGAGGTTCTGCTCCTCGCTCGTCTGGCTGGAGCGTTTCAGAACCGTCTCGTAGATATCGCGCGCCGCAGTCGCCTTGCGCTGCAATTCGTTCAATTCCACCTGCTTGTCCGAGGTACTCGCCTGCAGCGCCTTCTGCACCGCAAGTTCCTTGGCTATGCTGTCTTCGGCGGCCTTTGCCTGCTCGTATTCACCCCGTGCCGAGGTGGCGAGCCGCTGCAATTCGCCCTTGATTTCGCCTGATATGCTCTGGAGCGAGGAGCGGGCCGCCTGCAGGCGCGGATGACGCGTGCCCATCTGGCTTTCGAGGCTGCCGACGGCGGCCGCCTGGGTGGCATATTGCTGACGCAGGCTGACGAGCGGCGAGGTGACGCCGCCTTCCGTCTGGTTGCCGGCGACGATGTCCTCGACGCGGAGATTGGCGACGGCATCGGCGCGCGCTTTCGCCTGGATGGTCTTTTCCTGTGCCGTCACCAGCATCGTGTTCAACGAGACGAGCCGCTGATCGGAAATCAGATTGCCCTCGGTCGCAGCCATGTCGTTGTCGGCGCGGAAGGTTTCGACAGCCTGCTCGGCTTCCAGCACCTTCTGGCGCAGATCGTCGAGGCGTCCGTCGAGCGTCGAGGAGGTGTTTTCGTAAATGCCGTTCGAGGCGTTGTTCTCCTCCTCGGTGAAGGCGGTGACGACCTGGTTGGCAAGCCTTGCGGATTTTTCCGGATCATTCGTCGTGGCGGCAAGCGTGACGACATAGGTGCTGGCCTGGCGGGTGATCACAAGCGCTTTCTGCAGGGCGCCGATCACGGCGGCGCCATCGGTGCGGCCGCCGGTGAATTCCGGATCCTGGTCGAGCTTCATCGTCTCGACGACGCGGCGCAGCACATTGCCCGAGGTCAGGATCTGCACCTGGCTGTCGATCAGCGTCGAGATCATTTCCGGCGAGGGGCCTGAGGATTGCGCGCCGGCATCGGCAAGGCCGATCTGGCGCGGATCGAAATAGAGGCTGCTGACGGCGGTGAATTTCTGAGCGATCCGCGGCGCCACCACAGCGCCGGCAGCCGCGCCGAGCAGCGCCAGACCCAGCACGACCAGCCGCCGGCTCCAGATCGCGGCGATGCTGGAGCGGAGGTCGAGAAGCGGTGCGGCAGGTGCGGAGGCTGCGTTCGACGGCGCGTCGACGACGGGCTCTCTTGCCGGCGGAGGCGGAGGCGCCGGACGCTCATATTGACGGCTTTCCGCCATGCTTGCCGGTGGCACGAAAGGGGGTGGGGTCGGTTCAGGCGCCGGACGGGCGTAATCATCCGGGCGGACGACAGGACTGCGCATGCGTACGCCTTCCGGCGCAGTCTGAGGCGGCTCATAACTGCGCCAGCCAGGGAGCCGGCTTACCCTGTTCCTGTCATACTGGTTCATACGCGCACTCGTGTCCCGCCCAGCGTGAAAGACTGAAGCCGAGGTGCCGAGACTTTAGAAATTCTTAGCTAACGGACCGTTAAAATAATCTGGAGCGACGCCGATGTTGCGATTTTCCGCGATTGCGAGGATGCCATGAGGACGACACGACATCTGACAGCGCTGCTGCTTGCGGCGGCTCTCGTCCCGTCGCCGGCCCTTGCGGCCGGGGCGCCCTGCTACCGCGGCGTCAATCTTTCCGGCGGTGAATATGGCGAGCGCGGCGGTACCTACGGCACCAACTACACCTATCCCAGTGAAGAGACGATCGGCTATTTCGCCGAAAAGGGCATGACGATCATCCGGCTGCCCTTCCGCTGGGAACGGCTGCAGCCCGCACTCGGCGGGCGGCTCGACGAGGACGAGCTCCAGCGGATCAAAGACACGATCGGCCTGATCCGCAAGCGCGGCATGGCCGTTCTGCTCGACCCGCATAATTTCGGTTATTACGACAAGACCCAGGTCGGCACGGCGCCGGCGACGGATGCCGCCTTCGGTGACTTCTGGGCAAGGCTCGCCGTTGAATTCGCCAATCAGGAGGGCATTGTCTTCGGCCTGATGAACGAACCGCACGACATCAAGGCGACGGACTGGCTGGATGCGGCCAATGCCGCGATCCGCAGTATCCGCGCGGTCGGCGCGCGCAACCTCATCCTGGTGCCCGGCACTGCATGGAGCGGCGCGGCAAGCTGGGAGAAGGACGTGATCGGCGGCGCCAACGGCACTGTGATGCTCGGCGTGCGCGATCCGCTGGATTTCTACGCCTATGAGGTCCACCAGTATCTCGACGCCGATTCCTCCGGAACCCATCCGACCTGCGAAGGTGCCGATGCCGCAGTCGAGGCGATCGCCGGGGTCACCGCCTGGCTGAAGCGGAACCACAAACGCGGCTTTCTCGGCGAATTCGGCGCCTCCGCCGACAAGGACTGCATGAGCGGGCTGACCGAAATCTATGCCACCATGACAGGTAATGGCGACGTCTGGCTCGGCTGGTCCTATTGGGCGGCGGGCGATTGGTGGCCCGCGAACGAGCCGTTCAACGTCCAGCCGCGAAAGGGCCCCGCGCGGCCGCAGATGCGGCTTCTCGCCCAATCGGCAAAAGCCGATGCCGGCACTTGTTCCGCCGTCAAGCCTGTGGGGAATTGACCATGGCGGTCGTCGACCAGAAGGCAGCGCCTTTTACTGCCGCCGGCAACCGGCTCGATGCTGCCGGGGCGGCGTCGCGCACCGATTACCTGGTGCTCTGGCTCGGCCTGCTCTCGGTGCTCTACAACGGCATTCTCGCCTTCATCAACCACAACATCATGCCGCTGTCGTTGACGCATGTCGCCGCCAGCGAAGGCCTGATCATGGCGAGCGCCATCATCTACATCCTGCACAAGGGGATCTACGAAACCGACCTGCCGGCCTTCGTGTTCCTGCTGTTCACGCTCGTGGTGACCATCTATGTCAGCGTCCTCAACCGCATGCTGTTCATCGATCATTTCCGCAACGTGCTGATCATCTTCTGCTTCACCGGGCTCGGCGGCTGGAGCAACGAAAAAACGATGAAGCTCGTCTTTCGCTGGGCAAGCCTCGTCGTCATGATTTTCCTGATCTTCGAGATCGTCAGCGTGCCGTTCTATGTCAGCATCGTCCATCCGTCCGACTATTTCGCCAATACGCGCGGGCTGCTGCCGCTGAGCTACAACACGACAGGCCTTTTCCAGAATGCGCTCGGCTTTCCCGAACGCTTCTCCTTCGGCATCATCGACCATCGTTCCTCCTCGATCTTCCTCGAACAGGTGTCGCTCGCCAATTTCTGCGGGGTGATCGCGGTCTACCTGATTTCGATGTGGGAGAGGCTTGGCCGCTGGGACCGGTTGCTGATGATCAGCACGGCAGTCCTGATCCTGGTGACGAACGACACGCGCACGATGCTGATCTTCTGCTTTGCCTGCATCGTCGGCTATTTCGTCTTTCCGAAGATCCCGAAGAATTTCAATCTGGCGCTGATGCCGCTGATCGTCGCCGCGGGCTTCCTCGTCTACGTGCTGAAACCCAACGCGACCGGCGACAATTTCACCGGCCGCATCAACCTGACGATGAAGAAGATCATGGAACTCGATCCGCTCGCCATCCTCGGACTTTCGGTCGACCGGGTCGCCGAGTTCGCCGATAGCGGTTATGTCTACCTGATCTATGCCGCGACGATCTTCGGCGTCATCGCCCTGTGGCTGTTCGTCTGCCTCTTTCCCGCCGGACGCACGGCGGCGCAGCGGCGCTGCGCCCATTCACTTTCTCTTTTCATTTTTCTGAATATGATGATCGGGGGAACCGCAGTCTTTTCGATGAAGATCGCCGGTCTCCTGTGGTTCGTCGTCGGATATATGCGTTTCCACGACAACCCGCGCATCCGGCAGGGTCGTCCGACAAATGTATTGAGTTGACCGCAGCGGCGCGGCTGAGACCGGCGCCCGCGCGAGCCCTAGAACAGGATGATTTTAGGCCGGATTGGCCTAAAATCTGAATCCTGTTCTAAATCAAGGAAATAGAGCATGATGTCGTCCGAAAACCGCCCACACTTTTCGGCACCATGCTAGGGAGCAAGGCGCTCGATGCTTGTCCAGCTTCAATATCTGCGCGCCATCGCGGCGCTGATGGTGGTCTATTTCCATGCGATATTGCAGCTCGCCAAGGTCAATCCGGCCGTCGACGCCACCGCCTTCATCTATGGCGAAACCGGCGTCGATATCTTCTTCGTCTTGAGTGGTTTCGTGATGTGGCTGACGACGAGCGGTCGCGCAATGAGCCCGATCGATTTCGCCCGCCGGCGCATCAGAAGGATCGTGCCGCTCTACTGGCTGGCGACATTGTTTTCGGCCGCGGTGGCGCTGGTGGCCCCGTCATTGCTGAAATCGACGGTGTTCGACCTGCCGCACCTCGTCGCCTCACTGTTCTTCCTGCCATGGAGCAATCCCGCCGATCCCAGCACGATCACTCCAGTCGTCGTTCCGGGCTGGACGCTGAATTACGAGATGTTCTTCTATTTCGTGTTCGCGCTGCTGCTGCCGCTTTCGGAAGTCCGCCGCATCCCGGCGATGTTTGCCGTCTTTACCGTCATTCTGGTAGCCTGCCGGCTGCTGCCGGAATCGACGGTGACCCGGTTCTACGGCGAGCCGATCATCCTGGAATTTCTCGCCGGTGTCGTGCTCGCCTGGCTCTATGGGCAGAAGATGCTTCTGCCGAACCGCTGGGCTTGGGCGGCACTCGCCATGGGCTTTGCGTTTCTCTTCATCAACGAGGCGCTGATGCAGCCGGAAAGCCGGTTCTATGCCTGGGGAATCCCGGCGATCTTCATCATTTACGGCGCCGTCTCCATCGATTTTTCCAGGCTGCCGGTCCTGGGATGGCTGAACTATCTCGGCGACTGCTCCTACAGCATCTATATCACCCACGCCTTCACGCTCGCCTTCTTGAGGGTGGCAGCAGATCGCCTGCCGATCGGCATCCTGCAGCAGCCGGTGCTCTTCGTGATCCTCTCATTGGTGCTCTCGTCGATCGGCGGCGCGATCATCCATGAAATCACCACGCCGCGCCGGAAAGCGGCCGTGGCGAGCCGCCCGCCGGCCTAACGCGCATCGATTCTGTCAGATTCGTTTGCCGCGCTTTAGCGCTGTTTCCGTACCGAAGGCGAGAATACGCATCCAAGCGGCGCTGACGGTACAGTTTTTTGCGCAACTTCTCCTAAGCTTCAGACTTGGCAATGAGAGAACTTGCAGAAGCGTGATGGTTTCTCTTGCAATTTGTCGCAGGAATGAAAGCGCGCCGGCCTATTCGCGGCACAGGCTTTGATCTAAGCACGGCTGCGGCCTTGAAGAAGGAAGAGGGAGAGACATGAGAAACTATGTATTGACGGTATCCTGCAAATCGACGCGCGGCATCGTTGCGGCGATTTCGAGCTATCTGGCGGAGAAGGGCTGCAACATCATCGACAGCTCGCAGTTCGACGATCTCGATACCGGCAAGTTCTTCATGCGCGTCAGCTTCATTTCGGAAGAAGGGCTTTCGGGTGCCGATATCGACGCCGGTTTTACAGCCGTCGCCGCGCCCTTCGAGATGGATTACGAGTTTCACGACAGCGAGAAGCGCATGAAGGTGCTGCTGATGGTGTCGCGCTTCGGCCATTGTCTCAACGACCTGCTCTATCGCTGGAAGATCGGCGCGCTGCCGATCGACATCGTCGGCGTCGTCTCCAACCATTTCGACTACCAGAAGGTCGTGGTCAATCACGACATCCCCTTCCACCATATTCCGGTCACCAAGGCCAACAAGGTGCAGGCCGAGGCGCGGATCATGGAGGTGGCCGAGCAGACCGGCACCGAACTGATCGTGCTCGCCCGCTACATGCAGATCCTGTCGGACGAGATGTGCCAGAAAATGTCCGGCCGGATCATCAACATCCACCATTCCTTCCTGCCGAGCTTCAAGGGCGCCAATCCCTACAAGCAGGCCTATGGCCGCGGCGTCAAGCTGATCGGGGCGACGGCGCATTACGTCACCGCCGATCTCGACGAAGGCCCGATCATCGAGCAGGACACGGCGCGCATCACCCATGCGCAGTCGCCCGACGATTATGTCTCGATCGGCCGCGACGTCGAAAGCCAGGTGCTGGCGCGCGCCATCCACGCCCATATCCATCACCGCACCTTCATCAACGGCAACCGCACCGTGGTCTTCCCGGCAAGCCCCGGAAGCTACGCCTCCGAACGCATGGGTTGAGCGCGGGCAAAGAGCTACATCTCTTCTGCTGGCAAACGACAATCTCCCGTTGCCTGCCAGCAGCAAGTATTTGATTATCGCGTGAGGTAATCGAATCATGCTGCGGGAGGGGGTGTCATGACCGACGAGGTGCTGGTTGACCGCATGGCGCTGCCGCGTCCCGACGTTACCGTTGCGGATGCGGAAGAGATCCTTCTTGCCCATTACAGCCTGTCCGGCACGCTGACCGAACTCGGCAGCCAGCAGGATCGGAATTACCGCGTCGATAGCGATCGCGGTCGCTACGTCCTGAAGATCTGCCATGCTGCCTACGAGACCCGCGAGCTCGAAGCGCAGAACGCGGCGATCCATCATCTCAAAAGCAGGCAAGATGCGCCGCGCGTTCCGAACGTGATCTCCACGAATGACGGGCGGGAGATCGTCGTCCTGACCGTGCGCGGGCAGGGCTACCAGGTGCGGCTGCTCGAATACCTGGAAGGCCAGGGGCTGACGGAGCTGACCTATCTGGCGCCGGCTTCGGTCGCAGCACTTGGTGCGCTCTGCGCGAGGCTGGCCCAGGCGCTTGCCGATTTCAACCATCCCGGTCTCGACCGCAGCCTGCAATGGGATCTCCGGCGCGCCGGACCGGTCGCGGTGCAGCTGCTGTCTGCGATCACCGACAGTGCGGCGCGCGACCGGATCGCCAAGACCATGGTGATGGCCATTCGTCGCATCCAGCCGTTGGCGCCATCGCTCCGGCTGCAGGCCGTGCATCACGACGTCACCGGCGACAATGTCGTCGGTCACCGCAATACCCGTGGTCACATAGTCCCTGACGGGGTGATCGATTTCGGCGACATCATCCGCGGCTGGCTGGTCGGCGACCTCGCCGTCACCTGCGCTTCGCTGCTGCATCAGACGGATGGCGACCCTTTTCATGTCCTGCCCGCCGTCACCGCCTATCAGGCGATCTATCCGCTGACCGAGGAGGAGCTGAAGGCGCTCTGGCCATTAGTCGTCGCACGCGCCGTCATTCTCGTCGCCAGCGGCGAGCAGCAGATTTCGGTCGATCCCGATAATGACTATGCCCGCGGCAATCTCGCGCACGAGTGGGCGATCTTCGATGCGGCGATGTCCGTTCCCTTCGAACTCATGGAAGCGGCAATCCTCAAAGCGGCCGGCCTCGACGTCGCCGCCCCGGAAGCATCGGGATGGCTGCCGTTGCTGCCCGACATCGATCCCGCCGAGATCGCCTATGTCGATCTTGGGGTGCGCAGCCCGCATTTTTCCGCCGGCAACTGGTTGAATGCCGACATGGACTGGCGGCTGCTTGCCCGCGCCGCGACCGAAAACGGCACGGCGGCAACGCGCTACGGCGAATATCGGCTTTCCCGCGCGAGCCTGGGAAATGCGAAGGAACAAGCGACCTGCGCGCTGCATATCGATATCTGCCTTGCTGCAGGCAGCGCGGTTGCGGCCCCCTTTGCCGGCCGGATCGGCTGGAAGGACCAGCATCTGACGCTCGCCGGCGACAGCATCACCTTGCATCTCGATGGGCTTGACCTCTCGGTCGAGGATGGCGCCGAGGTTGCCGGCGGTGATCCGCTCGGCACGGTTTTCGGAGAGGCTTCGTCGCTCGGCGGGCTGCGTGTCCAGTTTTGCAGTGTCACCGGCCTCGAACCGCCGCTCTTTGCCACACCGCGCGAGGCGGCGGCTTGGTCGGTGCTCTGCCCTTCGCCGTCACTCCTTCTCAGCCCCGGAGCGGATGCGCCGAAACCTGATACTGCAGGACTGCGCGCCAGGCGGCAGGCGCATCTCGCAAGGCCGCAGAAGAATTATTACGCGGCACCGCCGCAGATCGAGCGCGGCTGGCGGGAACACTTGTTCGATGTCGAGGGCCGCGCCTATCTCGACATGGTCAACAACGTCACCATTCTCGGCCATGGCCATCCCAAGTTCGCGGCGGCGATCAGCGCGCAATGGCTGCGGCTCAACACCAATTCCCGCTTTCACTATGCCGCGATCACGGAATTTTCCGAACGTCTCGCCGCCCTTTCGCCGGATGGACTCGACGCGGTCTTCCTGGTCAACAGCGGTTCGGAGGCGAACGATCTGGCGCTTCGGCTGGCGCAAGCCCATAGCGGCGCGCGCAATATGCTGTGCCTGCTCGAAGCCTATCATGGCTGGTCGGCAGCGAGCGATGCCGTCTCCACCTCGATCGCCGACAACCCGCAGGCTCTCACCACTCGGCCGGACTGGGTGCATGCCGTGGTGTCGCCGAATATCTATCGCGGCGCATTCCGCGGTGCCGATACGGCAGCGCACTATCTCAGCGCCGTAACCCCGGTGCTGGAGGCGATCGACGCCAGCGGCGACGGGCTTGCGGGCTTCATCTGCGAATCGGTCTACGGCAATGCCGGCGGTATTCCGCTGCCGGACGGTTATCTCAGGGACATCTATGCGCAGGTACGCGCCCGCGGCGGCGTCTGCATCGCCGACGAGGTGCAGGTCGGTTATTCCAGGCTGGGGCATTATTTCTGGGGCTTCGAGCAGCAAGGGGTCGTGCCCGACATCATCACCATCGCCAAGGGCATGGGCAACGGCCATCCGCTCGGCGCCGTCATTACCACGCGGGAGATCGCCCAATCGCTGGAGAAAGAAGGCGCGTTCTTTTCCTCCACCGGCGGCAGCCCCGTCAGCTGCGTCGCCGGCATGACGGTGCTCGACATCATGGCCGAGGAAAAACTGCAGGAAAACGCCAGGACGGTCGGCGATCATCTGAAGGCGCGGCTCGCCGCGCTGATCGACCGCCATCCGATCGCGGGCGCCGTGCACGGCATGGGGCTCTATCTCGGCCTCGAATTCATCCGCGACAGAACGACGCTGGAGCCGGCGATGGAAGAGACCGCTGCCATCTGCGACCGGCTTCTCGAACTCGGCGTCATCATGCAGCCGACCGGCGATCACCAGAATGTGCTGAAGATCAAACCGCCGCTCTGCCTCGCCATCGAAAGCGCGGATTTCTTCGCCGACATGCTGGAGAAGGTGCTCGCCGAAGGCTGGTGACACAGCGCTTCCGGCGTTAACCAAATCGGTCATTTCGAGGCGTTTCGATTTTTAATGAAATGGGCCATTGCCTGATACGGCAAGGCTTCCTATGTCTGCCGCGGTGATCGATCAAACTCTGATTCTGTCATGCGAATTTTACGAAGAGCTGATATGTTTCTTTCTGTAAGTTCGGGTTACGACGGAATGAATTTTTTCGGATCGTCGATATTTTGACACGTTTCGGAATATGTTTCTGACAGGCTATCGGGTAATCTCTACCAAGTTAGTGGATTATTGAAGACAGCCATCACCGGCCCCGGGCTCTTCCGGGACCACTCAAGTGCAACGCCAACGCAAGGAACGAGACATGATAGACATCGATATTCTCGCCGATCTGCCTGGGCGATCTGTGCTTGGCAATGACCGTCCGGGCGCCCTCTCCCGCCCGAGCTGTCGAATGTGACGTTCGTCCTCCTTTCAACGGTACCAGACAAGTCAATTCGCCATGGCTGCGCATGTCGCGCGGCAGGAGTTCTATCTATGAAGAAGCAAGTTATCGAATATGCAGGCGTTCCCGTCGGGATCGTCATTCCCGATGATGACCGGCTGAAGTTCATCGCCGTGAAGTTTCATGTCCACGACCTCGACGAGCAGCGTTTCGGCTCGCCCGACGAGGTGCGGCTGGCCATTCATGACCTGATGACCCGCCGTCATCCGAAGCCGCTTCATGCCTGAGGGCATGAGGCCACGATTGACATTCACGGCTTTTCCCGATGTCCGACCGGTCCCGCCAAATGGGGCCGGTCTTGTTTTTTGAGGGCAATTGCAGTCCTATCGGCGGCCTTTCTGCATAAGGATCCGCCCTTGCCCGATCTTCTCAACCTCATCACCGACATCGAAGGCGTTTCCGTCGGCCACGCGACCGACCTTGCGCTCGGTTCCGGCGTCACCGTCATCGTCTTCGACGAACCGGCCGTCGCCTCCGGTACCGTGCTCGGCGGGGCGCCTGGCGGGCGCGACACCGGCCTGCTCGATCCGTCGATGACCGTCAATGCCGTGGATGCCTTCGTGCTCTCCGGCGGTTCCGCCTTCGGGCTGGATGCGGCCGGCGGCGTGCAGGCGGGCCTGCGCGAACTCGGCCGCGGATTTGCCGTCGGGTCGGTGCGCATACCGATCGTGCCGCAGGCAATCCTGATGGATCTGCTGAACGGCGGCGACAAGGATTGGGGGCTCCACTCTCCCTATCGCGACATGGGCTATGCGGCATTGAAGGCAGCGGCGAAAGGTGCCTTCGCGCTCGGCACGACAGGTGCCGGCACGGGGGCGACGACGGCCACCTTCAAGGGCGGGCTCGGCTCGGCCAGCGCCGTCAGCAGCGCCGGGCACCGCGTTGCGGCTGTTGTCGCGGTCAACGCGCTCGGCTCGGCAACGATCGGCGACGGGCCACATTTCTGGGCCGCACCTTTCGAAAGAGATGGCGAATTCGGCGGGCTCGGCATGCCTGATGTGGCCGACCACCGGATGCGGCTCAAGGGCATGAATACGACCGCGACGACGATCGGCGTTGTCGTGACCGACGCGCAGCTGACCAAGGCCGAGGCGCATCGGCTTTCGCTTGCCGGCCATGACGGTTTTGCCCGGGCACTGCTGCCGGTGCACCTGCCGCTCGACGGCGACACCGTCTTTGCCGCATCGACGGCCAGGCATCGAAGAGACGACATGGCGAGCCTGATGGAGCTTTGCCATCTCGCCACCATCGTCATGGCGCGGGCGATCGCCCGTGGCGTCCACGCGGCGACCGCGCTGCCGGTCGAGGACGCGCAAAAGGCTTGGCGCGACCGCTATCCGAATGGCCATTGATTGAATAGGGTCTGAACCGGGCAGACCGAATATGCCGAATGGCGGAGAGACGTGAATGCAGATCCGGGCGCTGATGTATTTCGACGAGCTGGTCAGGACCAATTCCATGCGCCAGGCGGCCGAGAACCTCAATGTTGCGCCGACGGCGATCAGTCGGCAGATCGAGAACCTCGAATATCATTTCGGCGCGCCGCTCGTCGAGCGCAGCGCCCGCGGCGTCAAGCTGACGGCGGCCGGCGAGCTGCTTGCCGCCCGCGCGGGCCGGACGCTGCGCGAACTCGATCACGTGCAGCAGCTGATCGAAGACCTGAAGGGCCTGCAGCGCGGCCGTGTCAGCATCTATGCCAATGGCGCCACCGTCGCCAATCTGCTGGCGCCGGCGCTTGCCGAATTCAGCCTGAAATATCCGAAGCTGCGTTTTACCGTGACGATCACCAGCGCACGGCAGGCCGTCGATGCCGTCAATAGCGCCGAGGCGGATATTGCGGTGACGCTGTTTGCACCCCCCATGTCCGGCACCAAGGTGCGGCTGCGCTCCGAGATCGCCTATGATCTCATCGTCACGCCGCAGCATCCAGCCGCCGCGCATACCGAGATCGCGGTGCGGGAGCTCGCCGATCATGCGCTGGCGCTGCCCGACCAATCCTTTGGTTTCCGCCAGGCATTCGATACTTTGTTCGAGAAGGAGGGGTTGAGCCTCGATCCCGTCTTCGTCACCAGCTCGCTCGAAATGCTGAAGGAACTCGTGCTCAGCGGGGCTGCGGCGACGCTGCTGCCGGCGCTCACCGTCCGTCGCGAGATCGAGGCGGGTCAGCTTCTCGCCATTCCGCTTGCCGGCAAAACCGGCATCCGCACCCATGTCGATCTCTGTGTCGCGCCGGACCGGCAGCTGTCCTTTGCCGCGACGAAACTGCTCGACTTCATCGAAAGGTTCATGCGGGAGCGCACGAACCGCCGGGGCGAGACGAAAGACTGACGCTCCAAGCTTGCATTGCCCGCGAATTTCAGGTGTAGCTTTTTCGGCTACACTGAGCACACAAAATCGTCATTGTGTGTGCACTGGCATAGTGCCACTTTATCGCAAAAGGCCTTCGCCACCGAGCATGGCCAGACAGGGGACATGATGATCAAGCTTTCGTTTGCGCCTTCGCGTTTCATCAGGCGGCTTTCCCTCGGTGCTGCGCTTTCGGCCGGCCTCGTGATGACGGCGATGACGCCGGCGGAAGCGGCGAAGACCACCCTCAATCTCGGCATGAGCGTCGAGCCGACCGGCCTCGATCCGACGATCGCGGCACCCGTCGCGATCGGTCAGGTAACCTGGCAGAACGTGTTCGAGGGGCTGGTGACGATCGACCAAGCCGGCAAGGTCCAGCCGCAGCTGGCGAAAAGCTGGGAGATTTCTGCCGATGGCCTGACCTATACGTTCAAGCTGCAGACCGGCGTCAAATTCCATGACGGCGAGGCCTTCGATGCCGCGAGCGCCAAGTTTTCGCTCGACCGCGCCCGCGGCGCGGATTCGGTCAATCCGCAAAAGCGCTTCTTCGCCTCGATCGCCTCGATCGATACGCCCGATGCCGAAACGCTGGTGCTGCATCTCTCGGCGCCGACCGGCAGCCTGATCTACTGGCTCGGCTGGCCGGCCTCGGTAATGGTCGCCCCGAAGACGGCGGCCGACGACAAGACGACGCCGATCGGCACCGGTCCCTTCAAATTCGCAAGCTGGGCGAAGGGCGACAAGGTCGAACTCGCCAGGAATGCCGATTATTGGAACAAGGATGCGGCCGCCAAGCTCGACAAGGTGACCTTCCGCTTCATCGCCGATCCGCAGGCGCAGGCGGCTGCGCTGAAATCCGGCGATCTCGACGCCTTTCCGGAATTTGCCGCGCCCGAGCTGATGAGCTCCTTCGACGGCGATGCGAGGCTCGTTACCAGGATCGGCAATACTGAGCTGAAGGTCGTTGCCGGCATGAACAATGCCAAGAAGCCGTTCGACGACAAACACGTGCGCCAGGCGCTGATGATGGCGATCGACCGCAAGACGGTGATCGACGGCGCATGGTCCGGCCTCGGCACGCCGATCGGCAGCCACTACACGCCGAACGATCCGGGCTATCAGGACATGACCAATGTGCTGCCCTATGACGTCGAGAAAGCGAAGGCGCTGCTCGCCGAAGCCGGCTATCCCAACGGTTTCACCTTCACGATCAAATCCCCGCAGATGGCCTATGCGCCGCGCAGCGCCCAGGTGATGCAGGCGATGTTTGCCGAGATCGGCGTGACGATGAATATCGAACCGACGGAATTTCCGGCGAAATGGGTCCAGGACATCATGAAGGACCGCAACTTCGACATGACGATCGTCGCCCATGCCGAACCGCTCGACATCGACATCTATGCCCGCGATCCCTATTATTTCAATTATAAGAACCCTGCCTTCAACGCGCTGATGAAGAAGGTGCAGGAGACGACCGATCCCGCCGCGCAGAATGCGATCTACGGCGAGGCGCAGAAGATCCTCGCCGAGGACGTGCCGGCGCTCTATCTCTTCGTCATGCCGAAACTCGGCGTCTGGGACAAAAAGCTGAAAGGGCTGTGGGAGAACGAGCCGATCCCCTCCAACGTACTCTCGGGCGTGTCCTGGGACGAGTGAGAGCGGTAGGTTAGGCGCGGGATGTGATGAGGTGAAGGCCTTGGAGAGATCCGACATACATTTGGTCGATATGGCGCGCAGCTCTCTCCCTCCCTCGCCAAGTGAGGTCAATCTGGGCCGGGATTGTCTGGTTTCGCTGGTGGATGGCATTTCTGACACGGGGATCTGCGCCCTGATTGGCTCCTCCCGCCAACTCCAAACTCCGTCTTGCTTGGGCTTGAGCCGAGCATCCACACCACATCCATCAACAGCAGTGGCATGGATCCCAGGCTCAAGGCCTGGGATGACGAGTGGAGTTGGCGTTCTCGCCAAACTCGCCGCCGGCGCGTCGGGGGCTCCGCGTGAGGGCGGAGGGGGCGTGCCGCGTTCGATTGCCGCGGTGCTCGATCCGATATGATCACCCTCCTCGCCCGCCGCTTCGCCGGTCTCCTCGTCACGCTCGTCGTCGTCTCGCTGCTGATCTTCGCCGTCATGGACCTTCTGCCCGGCGATCCCGCCTCGATTATGCTTGGCACCTCGGCAACGCCTGAAACGCTTGCGGCACTGCGCCACGATCTCGGGCTCGACCAACCGCTGCTGCTGCGTTACGGGCAGTGGCTGACCGGCGTGATCTCCGGCAATCTCGGCAATTCCCTAACCTATGGCGTGCCGGTCGCGGGTTTGATTCTCGAGCGGCTAACGGTGACGCTGCCGCTGGCGCTGATGGCGATTGCGCTTTCGGTGGCGATTGCCTTGCCGCTCGGCGTGCTGGCCGCTTCGCGCCGCGGCGGTCTCTTCGATATCATCGCAACATTGTTTTCGCAGATCAGCATTGCCGTGCCCGCCTTCTGGGTGGCGCTGCTTCTGATCATCCTGTTTTCGACGATGCTCGGGCTGATGCCGGCCGGCGGCTTCCCCGGCTGGAGCGCCGGTATCCTACAGGCATTGCAGGCGCTCGTTATGCCCGCCGTCGCGCTGGCGATGCCACAGGCGGGCGTGCTGACGCGGGTGGCGCGCTCAGCTGTGCTCGACACCATGCATGAGGATTTTGCCCGCACCGCCGTGGCGAAAGGGCTCTCTCGTCATGCGGTGCTGTGGCGTCATATCGTGCCGAACGCGCTGATCCCGATCCTCACCATGATCGGGCTGCAATTCACCTTTCTCGTTGCCGGCGCGGTGCTGGTGGAAAACGTCTTCAACCTGCCCGGCCTCGGTCGGCTCGCCCTGCAGGCGCTTTCCCAGCGCGACATCATCGTCATGCAGGATGTCGTGCTGTTCTTCGCAGGCCTCGTCATCGTGATGAATTTCATCGTCGATCTCTCCTATCTGGCGATTGATCCCAGGATGAGAAAGGCGGCCTGACGATGGCACCGATCGTATCCACCGCCATCACCAGCCGCCGCCGGACCTTTAGACTTAGCCGGCGAATGAACCTGATTTCAGGGGCTGTCATCATCGGCCTGCTGGTTGCGGTGGCACTGTTGTCACTTGTGTGGACGCCGCTGCCGCCGGCGAAAATGCAGATCATCCACAAACTGCAGCCGCCGCTTGCCTTCGGCCTGCTCGGCACCGACCAGTTCGGCCGCGACGTGCTGTCGATGCTGATGGCAGGCTGCTGGAATTCACTGTCGATCGCCATTACCGCGGTTATGATCGGCGGGACGCTGGGTTCGATCGCCGGCGTTTCGGCGGCGGCGATCCGCGGTCCGTTCGAAGCGCTGCTGATGCGCATCTGCGACGTCATCTTTGCCCTGCCGCCGATCCTGTCGGCCATGGTGCTCGGCGCCTTTCTCGGGCCGGGACGGTTCACCGCAATCACCGCGATCGCCGTCTTCATGATCCCGGTCTTTGCCCGGGTGACGCTTGCGACCTCACTGCAGGCCTGGAGCCGCGATTATGTGACGGCGGCGCGCGCGATCGGCAATACGCGCCTGACCATTTCGCTGCGCCATGTGCTGCCGAATATCATGAGCCAGATCATCGTGCATGGCGCCATCCAGCTGGGGCTGGCGATCCTGACCGAAGCGGGTCTCAGCTTCCTCGGGCTCGGCATGGCGCCGCCGGCGCCGACCTGGGGCCGTATGCTTGCCGATGCACAAACCTATCTGGCGCTCGCCCCCTGGCTGGCGATCCTGCCTGGTCTCGCCATCGCGCTCACCGTCTTCGGCTTCAACATGCTCGGCGACGGTTTGCGTGATTTGCTCGACCCGCGCGAGGCGAGCCGCTGATGTCCTCCCAAGACGAAAAGCCCGAAAGACCATGCCATGACCGAAACCGACTTTACCATCCGCGAACTCAGGCAGCGTTTCGCCGATAAGAGCCTCTCTCCCCTCGAATATTGGCTCGCCCTGGAAGACCATATCGCCGCCTGGGAGCCTTCGATTTCGGCACTCTACCTCTACGATCCGGAATCGGCGCGCGCGCAGGCGAAAGCTTCGACCGAGCGCTGGTCGAAGGGCGAAACGCTGGGCGCCCTCGACGGCATCCCGGTGACGCTGAAAGAGCTGATCGCCACCAAGGGCCAACCGGTGCCGCTCGGCACGAAGGCGATGGAACTGATCCCGGCTGACGCCGATGCGCCGGCCGCCGCCCGGCTGCGGGAAGATGGCGCAGTGATCTTCGCCAAGACCACCTGCCCGGATTACGGCATGCTGTCCTCCGGGCTTTCGAGCTTTCATCCTCTCAGCCGCAATCCCTGGGCCACCACACAGAATCCCGGCGGATCGAGCGCCGGGGCCGCAGCGGCCGCAGCGGCCGGCTACGGGCCGCTGCATATCGGCACCGATATCGGCGGCTCAGTGCGCCTTCCCGCCGGCTGGACCGGCATCTTCGGCTTCAAGCCGAGCCATGGGCGCATTCCGGCCGATCCCTATTATGTCGGGCGCTGCGTCGGGCCGATGGCGCGCACGGTCGAGGATGCGGCCTTTTCGATGGCAACGCTGTCGCGGCCGGACTGGCGCGACGGCACCAGCCTGCCGCCGAACGATTTCAACTGGATGGATCTCGACATCGACATGTCGGGCATGACGATCGGGTTGATGCTCGATGCCGGCTGCGGGCTTGCGGTGGAGGACGAGATCAGGGTCGCGGTCGAAGCGGCGGCGAGATGCTTCGAGAAGGCCGGCGCGACCATTGTATCAGTCCAGCCGGTGCTGACACGCACGATGCTGGATGGGCTCGACAATTTCTGGCGGTCCCGGCTTTGGGGCGATATCGCCGATCTCGACGAAGAACGCCGCGACAGCATCCTACCCTATATCAGGGATTGGGCGAAGGGCGGCGCCGACATCCGTGGCGTCGATGCGGTCAAGGGTTTCAACCAGACGATCGAAATGCGCAAGAGCTGCGGACGGCTGTTCACCGAGATCGACGCCCTGCTTTCGCCGACCAATCCGATCATCTCCTATCCGGCCGAATGGGCATCGCCGACCAATGATCCGGCCCTGCCCTTCGAGCATATTGCTTTCACAGTGCCGTGGAACATGTCGGAGCAGCCGGCCGCCTCGATCAATTGCGGCTTCTCTCGCTCGGGCATGCCGATCGGCCTGCAGATCGTCGGGCCGCGCTTCGAAGACATGCAGGTTCTGAGACTATCGAAAGCCTTCGAGGATTGGACGGGCGGCGTGAGATCCTGGCCGCAGCCGCCGGATATCTGATCAGCTGATCGGCCGGCGATAGCCGGTCGGCTGTTCGTAGAGCCAGCCGATGCGTTCGACGGCAGCCTCGAAATTCTCGCGCGCCACCGTCATGCTATGGCCGTTGGCGTGGAGGATGGTTTCCGGATCCTCGAAGACGGCGACATGGCCCTTCCAGAATACCAGGTCGCCGCGGCGGATGTCGGAGCGGTCGATCGGCTCGCCGAGGCCCGCCGCCTGCATGTCGGTATCGCGCGGTGCGGCTCTGCCTGTCATCAGCATCGCCAGCTGGACGAGACCGGAGCAATCGATGCCGAGGCCGGACCGTCCACCCCAGAGATAGGGCGTTTCCAGGAAACGGGCTGCGATGCCGACATAATCGGCACCGTCGAGCGCGCCGATCGGCTGGACATGCTTGGCGAAGATCGCCGTCCCGTTCTCGAGCACGACATAGCGATTGCCGCGCGCTTCCGCCTCGCCGGCGACGTGGACGCGGCTTCCCATCGACAGGATGGCCTGGTGGGGCTTGCGCAGTTCCGGTTCCGGATAGAGGAAGCTGCGCTGCACGGTGACGATATGGGTCGGCGCCGGCCTGCCTTCCACGAGCGCGTCTGCCTCGATATAACCGACATAGCCGTCCGAGGCGGCTTTCACCCAGCACCAGCCGTCGGCGCGATCGAAAACCGTCACCTCTTCGCCGAGGAGCAGCTCGGTATCGATGCCGCGCGCAAGATCCGGTGCGGGCCGCAACGCTGCCACCGGAACGGCGACGCGCGCCGCCGCACCTTCCACGAAGCGCAAAGCCTCCACCTTGCCTTCAAGCCCCGCTTCCGCGAGATCCGGCCTGTAGGCATGCAGGCGGCGGTCGAGCATCGTCATTGGCATTCCTTTCAGAGCGGCAGCCGGCGGCCCTGATCCCGTACGAGATCGCCGAGCTTTTCCAAATAAAGCGCGCCGCCGACGGTGCGCTTGATGATCACGTTGCGCCGGTCGGCATCGTCGCGCACGCGATCGACCAGACCCATCTCGCCCATCGTATCCAAGGCGCGGGTGATGACCGGCTTGGTGACCTCAAGCGTGGCGGCAAGCCCGCGCACCGTGTGCGGCGGCGGCACCAGATAAATATGCAGCAGGATCGCCATTTGGCGCAACGTCAAATCGCGGTCGTCGTGGCGGACCTGATCGAGCGCCACGCCATGCCAGAGCCCCAGCGCCTGCGAGGCGGTCAGTTCGATCGGCACGGCCCCTCCGGAAGATCGTTACGCTAACGTTCCATTTTCCGGCAGTTGCCATACACATGCAAGGGCGGCCGGGAACTGCTGTCCGGCAAGGTGAATAAAATTTTAACGATCGGCGGCGAGGCGCAGCGCGTGAACACGCGACGCCTCGCCGCTTTTTGCGCATGGTCTCAGCGCAGGCTCTGACGAATATGGTGAAAGAGTGCGCGGATCGCCTGTGCCTCGCCACCGCCCGGCGAATGCGGCCGTTCGGACTGGGCCCAGCCGTAAATGTCGAAATGCGCCCAGCTCTTCGTCTTGCTGACGAAACGCTTGAGGAAAAGGGCCGCGGTAATTGCCCCCGCCATGCCACCGGCCGGGGCATTGGTGAGGTCGGCGAACTTGGCACGGATATCCTTTTCGTAGCCGGAATAGAGCGGCAGTCGCCAGATCGGATCATCGGTTTCCAGGCTCGCTTCGGTCAGGTCATGCGCCAGATTGGCGTCATCGGTGAAGAAGGGCGGGAGATCCGGGCCCAACGCAACGCGGGCTGCACCTGTCAGCGTCGCCATGTCGATCAGCAGCTCGGGCTCTTCCTCATCGGCATAGGCCAGCGCATCGGCAAGGATCAGACGGCCTTCGGCGTCGGTATTGTCGATCTGGACGGTCAGACCCTTGCGGCTCCGGTAGATGTCGCCGGGACGGAAGGCATTGGACGAGATGGCATTTTCGACGACGGGCACGATGACGCGCAGGTCGACCTTCAGCTTGGCGTCCATGATCATCAGGGCAAGCCCCATGACATTCGCCGCGCCGCCCATATCCTTCTTCATCAAGAGCATGGAGGCCGCAGGCTTGATGTCGAGACCGCCGGTATCGAAGCAGACGCCTTTGCCGACCAGCGTCACCTTGCGATGACCCTTCTTGCCCCAGCGCAGCTCGAGAAGGCGCGGCGCGTCGGCACTGGCGCGGCCGACGGTATGGACCAGCGGAAAGTTCTGCGTGAGCAGGTCGTCGCCCGATATGACCGATACCTCCGCCTTGTAATGTGCGGCCAGGCCACGGAAAACGGCCTCGAGCTGGTTCGGCCCCATGTCGTTCGTCGGCGTATTGATGAGGTCGCGGGCGAGAAAGACGCCGGCAAGCTGGCGCTTGATGTCGGCGCCATCGGCATCGCGGGGGATCATCAGCGTCGCCGCTGGTGATTTTTCGGATTTGTAACGATCGAAACGGTAGCTGCCGAGCCCGAAGCCGAGAGCGAGGCGATTGGCCGTCAGCGGCGCGGTTTCGATGTGCCAGTCGCCGGCCGGCAGCGCGCGGGCGAGCCTGCCGGTGATGTAAGGCTGCTCGGAAGGATTGGTGCCGAGACCGTAAAGCGCGCCGCCGAGATGGCCTTCGGCCGTCGGGATCAACAGCAGCGACCCGCTTTCGGCCTTATAGCCCGCCCTGCGCGCCCAATCGAGCGCGATCGGATCGATCGTGCCGGTTTCGATATGGGCAGGCGTGACGGCAAAGATCGGCAGCGTCGAACCGCCCTTCGTGTTGAATGGGGTCGGTCTTTCGATGAACTGATAGGGGGCCATGATTGTCCTTCGGCGGTCGTAAGGAATCGTTCCTTAACGGTCTGTTAGGGTTAACAGACTATTGCTGGAGCGAAGATTGCGTCAAACCTTTCCCTGTTCCGCTTCGAGGTCAGGCGCCGATTTCGGAATCAGGAACGCGTCATGCCTGCCTCGCTCGCCACTACATTCACGAATCGTATCCTGCAGGGTGCGGCGGCATCGCTGCTCGTCCTGGCCCTTGCCGGCTGTTCGACGACCAAGGACAGGATGACCACAGGCTCGGTGCCGAAGCTCACCAAGCCGGTTGAAGAGATGGACGCGACCGAACTGCGCTCGGCGACGGACCGGCTCGGCCAGGCCTATGAAAAAAATCCGCGCGATCCCATCACCGGCGTCAGCTATGCCAATCTGCTGCGGATGAACGGCCGCGACACGCAGGCGCTCGCCGTCATGCAGCAGGTGGCGATCGCCAACCCGGGCGACCGTACCGTGCTGGCCGCCTATGGCAAGGCACAGGCAGCGGCCGGTCAGTTCCAGCAGGCGCTCGACACGATCGGCCGCGCCCAGACGCCGGACCGTCCGGACTGGAGACTGATCTCGGCCGAAGGCGCGATCCTCGATCAGATGGGCCGGGCAAGCGATGCCCGGCAGCGCTACCGCGACGCGCTCGACATCCAGCCGAACGAGCCTTCCATTCTGTCCAACCTCGGCATGTCCTACGTGCTGACCGGCGACCTGCGCACGGCCGAAACCTACCTGCGCTCCGCCGCCAGCCAACCCACAGCCGACAGCCGCGTCCGGCAGAACCTTGCCCTCGTCGTCGGCCTGCAGGGGCGCTTCCCGGAAGCCGAGCAGATCGCGCGGCGGGAGCTTTCACCGCAGCAGGCCGATGCCAATGTCGCCTATCTCAGAGGCATGCTGTCGCAGCAAAATTCCTGGCAGAAACTCGCCGCCAAGGATAAGACGCCGGGTGCAGCGGAGAGCAGCAACACCAACTGACCGGATCTCCTCCAAGCTTGAGAGTGTCCGAAGTCAATCGCGCGACATCCTACCGATCACTCACGCCCGCAAGAATGAGCCGTAGGCCGAGGCCGGCCATGACGGCACCTGCCGTGCGGTCGATCCAGTGCTTGGCGGCAAGATAGAGCCGCCGCGGGTGGCGTGCCGAAAAGGCGAGAGCCACGATCGAATACCAGCCCGCCTCCACGGCGAAGACACCGAGTGGCAGCGCCACAATGAGACTGAACGGAACCGTCCTCGGCAGAAGTGCGGCAAAGATGCTGGCATAGACGATAATGGTCTTCGGGTTGCTGATCTGGGTCAGCAGCGCGGTCACGAAGCTGCGCTTGGGCGCGCGATTGCCGTTGGCGGCATCGGAGATCTCGAGCGGCTGACCGGCACTCCTCCAGATATTGACGGCGATATAGACGAGATAGGCGCCGCCAGCGACCTTCAGCAGGACATAGAGCCATTCGAATTGCGACAGCAGCGCCGTCAGGCCGGCAAGCGCCAGGACGGCAAAAGCGACGCCGCCGGCGCCCATGCCGAGTGCCGCCGCGAGACCATCCAGCCGTGAGCGCGAGATGGCAATCCTGGAAACGACGACGAAGCTCGGGCCGGGGCTCATCGCACCGACCACCAAGGCTGCCATGATGCTGATGAAAATGCCTGCAGAAGACATCAGAGAACCTCCCTTTGGATTGAATGAGCGCCAGGGGGCCTGCGGTTGCATCCGCGCCTGCGATAGTCTCTCATCCCGTTTACCAGCTATGCCGGCGCCGGTCACGCGCGTTGGCTGACTGCGGATCAGACCAATAGTCCTTGATGCACATCGCCTTCTGCCGAAAGCGGTAGCCTGTTTCCAGCTCAACCGTCAGAACTTGTCTGCCACCTGGATGCCAGCCGGACCGAGAATGACGGCGATCAGCACCGGCAGGAAGAACAGAATCATCGGCACCGTCAGTTTCGGCGGCAGGGCGGCCGCCTTCTTTTCCGCTTCGTTCATGCGCTCATCGCGTCCTTCCTGAGCGAGAACGCGCAGCGCCTGCGCGACCGGCGTGCCGTAGCGATCGGCCTGGATCAGCGCCTGAGTTACCGAGCGTACCAGCTCGATCTGGGTGCGGGTGGCAAGATTTTCGAGCGCCACGCGGCGATCCGGCAGGAAGGAGAGTTCGGCCGTGGTCAGCACCATCTCCTCGGCGAGCGCCGGCGACTGCTCGCCGAGTTCTTCCGACACGCGCCGCATCGCGGCCTCGATCGAGATGCCGGATTCGACGCAGATCAGCATCAGGTCCAGCGCATCCGGCCAAGCGCGCTTGATCGAGTGCTGGCGCTTGCCCATGCGGTTCGAGATATAGATGTTGGGCGCGTAGAAACCGAGATAACCGATGCCGATGACGGCAAAGAGGCGGATGGGCATGCCCCGTCCGGCGAGATTGCCGAGGCCGAAGACCCAGACGGCGGCAAGCGTCGAGAAGAGGAAGGGCAGCAGGAAACGCGCCACGAGGAAGGTATTCAGCGCATTCTCCGAACGGAGACCGGCGGCGCGCAGCTTGTTGACGGTATTCTCGTCGACGAGCGCCTTACGCAGATTGAAACGCTCGACGATCTGGCGGACCGAGCGGTTGTTCTGGCTCCTGAGTGAGGCTTTGCCAGCGCCGGTTTCCATGTTCATGCGGGCGCGTTCGCGGGCGCGGATCTGCTCGCGCTCGGTCGAAACGGCCTTCATGCGCTTGTTGAGATCGCCGCGCTCGAAAAATGGAATGGCGATCGTGTAAAAGGTGGCGAAGACGGCGATCGCGACGAAGAGCGCAATCAGCATGCTCGGATTGGTCAGCGTTGCGGCAAGATCCTGCGACATGGTGCTTCCTTCCGGCTAGATGTCAAAATTGACCATGTTACGCATGACGAAGATACCGATCGACATCCAGATCGCAGAGACGCCCATGATGAAATGGCCACGCGGATCGGTGAAAAGGATCATCATGTAGTTCGGCGAGGTGAGGTAGACGAGAGTCGCGACGATGAAGGGCAGAGCGCCGATGATGACGGCAGACGCCTTGGCTTCCATCGAGAGCGCCGAGACCTTGGCTTTCATCTTCCTGCGCTCACGCAGCACCTTGGAGAGGTTGCCGATCGCTTCCGACAGATTGCCGCCAGCCTGCGACTGGATGGCGATGACGATGGCGAAGAAGTTGACTTCCTGGAGCGGCATGTGGGTCGTCATACGGGCGCAGGCGTCGGGGATGCTGAGTCCCACCTGCTGCGCCTCGATCACCCGCAGGAACTCGCTCTTGACCGGTTCTGTGCCTTCGGTTGCGATGAGACGGATCGCATCGTTGAGCGGCAGCCCCGATTTGATCGAGCGGGTGATGACGTCAAGCGCATTGGGGAGCTCGTTGAGAAACTTGTTCTGGCGGCGCTTGATCAGGAAACCGAGGATCCAGCGCGGCAGGCCGAGACCGGCGACAACGGCGATACCGACCATGACCATCAAGGAAGCACCGACGACCAGGGCCACGAGCAGCAACACGCAGGCGAAGATGGCGCTGAAGAGATAGAATTTCGCCACCGAGATCGACAGGCCGGCCTGCACCAGCCGGGATTTCAGCGACAGGGTTTTCTTGGTCTTTTCGTGCTGGCGCTTTTCCAGATCCTTCAGATTGTCCTGCACCGATTTGCGGCGCTTCGACAGCTCCTGTACCCGATCGCGGGCAGCCTTGACCTTGACCCGGTCGCTTTCGGCCGATTTGACGCGGTTGATACGGCTTGCCGATTTCTTGTCGGCCTCGATCCGGGAAAACATCAGGGTATAGGCGACCGCCGCCGCGGAGACGGCGGCGAGGACGACGATTGCCAGCACTATCGGATCGAACCCGAACATATCTCGCCTATTCCTTCGTTTTCGCTTCCATCGCGTCGAGGGCGGCGGCAAGGCGCTTTTCCTCGTTGAAGTAGCGGGCGCGATCCCAGAAATGCGGCTTACCGACGCCGGTCGACATGTGCCGGCCGATCAGGCGGCCGCCCGCATCCTCGCCTTCGATCTCGTAGCGCATAAGGTCCTGAGTGATGATGACGTCGCCTTCCATGCCGATCACCTCGGTGATCTGGGTGATGCGGCGCGAACCGTCGCGGAGGCGCGCCGCCTGGATGACGACGTCGACCGAGGTGGAGATGATCTCGCGCACCGTCTTTGCCGGCAGGGTGAAGCCGCCCATGGCGATCATCGATTCGATACGGCTCAGGCATTCGCGTGGCGTATTGGCGTGGATGGTGCCCATCGAGCCGTCGTGACCGGTGTTCATCGCCTGCAAGAGGTCGAAAACTTCTGGTCCACGCACTTCGCCGACGATGATACGCTCGGGACGCATGCGCAGGCAGTTCTTGACGAGATCGCGCATGGTGATCTCGCCCTCGCCTTCGATATTTGGCGGGCGCGTTTCGAGACGGACGACATGCGGCTGCTGCAGCTGCAGTTCAGCCGTATCCTCGCATGTGATGACGCGCTCGTCCCTGTCGATATAATTGGTGAGGCAGTTCAGAAGCGTCGTCTTGCCCGAGCCGGTGCCGCCCGAAATGACGACGTTGCAGCGCACGCGCCCGATGATCTGCAGCACGGTCGCGCCTTCCGGCGTGATCGCGCCGAAACGGACGAGCTGATCGAGCGTCAGCTTGTCCTTCTTGAACTTGCGGATGGTGAGCGCCGGTCCATCGATCGACAGCGGCGGCGCGATGACGTTGACGCGCGAACCGTCAGGCAGGCGTGCGTCGCAGATCGGGCTCGATTCGTCGACGCGGCGGCCGACCTGGCTGACGATGCGCTGGCAGATGGAGAGAAGCTGCGCATTGTCGCGGAAGCGGATTTCCGATTCGATCGTCTTGCCGCCGACTTCGATGAAGGTCTGGCCGGCGCCGTTGACCATGATATCGGCGATATCGTCGCGCGCCAGCAACGGCTCCAGCGGGCCGTAGCCGAGCACGTCGTTGCAGATATCCTCGAGCAGCTCTTCCTGCTCGGAGATCGACATCGCGAAATTCTTGATGGTGATGATGTCGTTGACGATGTCGCGGATTTCCTCGCGCGCGCTTTCGCCGTCGAGCTTGGAAAGCTGCGAGAGATCGATCGTATCGATCAGCGCGGAAAAGACCTGCGCCTTGGTGTCGTAATATTCATCGGTGCGGACGGGGCGCTTGCGCTGCGGCGTCTGCATCGGCGGCGGCGTCACCTGCTGGCGAGCGGGCTCGCGCGACGGTTCGACCAGAACGGAGGGTGAAGAGGCCGCGGGGACGGCGGCCGGAGCCGGCGGCGGGGGAGCAATCGCCCCTCCGGCCTTTCCGAAACCTTCGTTTCCGCGTTTTCCAAACATACCGCTCGATCCAATCTGCTCTATCTTTTTGTCTTCACGCAATTCCGGACGCAAAACCGCTGTTGCTGGAATTGCTCTTTGTCTACTTGCGCTTCAGGAGGCCCAGCAGGCCGCCCTTCTTCGCCTTCTTGATCGCGACACGGCCGGTGACGATGTGCGATATCTGCGAAAAGGTTTCCGCCGTCGGCGATTTCGGGTCGACTTCCGAGATCATCCGGCCGCTATTGGCGGCATTGCCGAAAAGATTGATGTCGAAGGGGATGATCGCGATCGGATCGATCTCCAGCGGTTCACAGAAATCCGACGGCGAAATCTCCGGACGTTTCGGCATGCCGACCTGATTGAGGATGAGATGCGGCGGCTTGTCGTTTGGCCGCATCTTGCGTAGCGCATCCAGCATGTTCTTGGCGTTGCGCAGGTTGGCGAGATCGGGAACCGCTGTGATGACCACCTCGTCGACGCTCGACAGCACCGACCGCGTCCATTCCGACCATGCATGCGGCACATCGAGCACGGTAACGGGCGCACTGCGCTGCAGGACATCGAGCACCGGCTGGAAGGCCTGGCCGTCAAAATCGTAGGCGCGGTCGAGCAGCGAGGGTGCAGCAAGCAGGGAAAGATGCTGGGAACATTTCGTCAGCAGGCGATCGAGGAAGACCTCGTCGAGACGATCAGGCGCGAAGACCGCTTCCGCGATGCCCTGCGCCGGATCCTGGTCGAAGTCGATGTTGGCCGTGCCATAGGGCAGATCCAGATCAGCGAGGATCGTCTCGGTGGAGAAGAGATTGGAAATGCCGAAAGCGCAATTATGCGCGATGGTCGAAGCGCCGGTGCCACCCTTCGAACCAATGAAGGCGATGCTGCGGCCCAGCGGCTCGGCTTCCGGATCGACGAAGATCGAGGCCATCGCCGCCAGGATATCAGGCATGGCGACGGGCTGGACCATGTATTCGGAAATGCCGTTGCGGATCAGCTCGCGATAAAGCCCGATATCGTTGTAATAACCTATAATGACGACTTTGGTCGTCGGATCGCAGACGGCAGCGAGCGGCGCGAGTTCGCCGAGCAGGTTTGCGGCATTGGTCTTGCTCTCGAGGATGATGAGGTTCGGGGTCGGGGCGCCGGAAAACATATTGGCGGCAGCGGCAATGCCGCCGCTGGTGATGCGCATGCTGACCTTCGCCACGCGCCGATCATTGGCGCAGCGTTCCATGACCTGCTGCAGGGCCTCGCTCTCACAGAAGGCGTGGACGGAGATACGCGGCAGCGGCCGCATATTTTCCAGATCCGCCATGCGCACCGCCTCATCGGCGATGCGAAGCTCGCTGGGATTCCTGATTTCGTATTCGATCGCGCTCATCGTCCCGTTCCGCCTCAGAAGCCGCTGTTGCTGTCGGCGATATCTTCGATCGTCGACGTCGTCGTCCGGTATTCCTGGATGGCATTGTTGCGCCGCTGCGCATCGATCGGGGTCATGCCGCGGGGCGCCACCAGATCCTCCGGATTGGCGATCTGGGCGGCAAGGTTGTTCTGCGAGGCGCAGCCGAAATTATAGTAATTCTGGTTGGTCAGATCGCTCGAGATGTCCTTCGGCCACTGGCCGCATTGCGTGGTGACCGCCGTGGTGCCGGTAAAACTCAGCCGGATCGGCGCCGCATCGCCTGAACCGGCAGCGGCATAGGAGGTGTTGACGATTTTCGAGCTTGCGATCCCCCTCGAGGCCAGTTCGGCGCGGACCTGGTTGCGCAGCTGGTAGGCCGCCGCCGAATTGGGCGAACCTTGCGGCGACAGCACGTAAACCGGGCCTGAGGCGCGCATGCGGTAGTTTGCTGCAAAACCGCGGATGAGGTCGCGCTGCGCGATGGTCAGGCGGCGATCGGTCGAGGCGACGGGTATATCCACCGTCTGCTCCGCTTCCGTCACGATGATCGGGTGACGGGCGCGGTAATCGTCGGGGATGCCGCCTGTTGTCAGCTGGTCATGGGGGCCGGCGCATCCGGAAAGGATCGCCACCGAAACGCCGGCTGCCGCCAGAAGCGCCTTCGAGAGTCCGAGGCGGGGTGTCATCGAATTCATATGGGCCATCGCCTGATCTCTGTTTTTTGCCATTGCTGCCGGTCGTGCCCCGCTCATTTGTAGATGAACCCGATCGAGCCGTGGAACTGCGCGTCGGCGACGGGCGCCTCGCGGCGGCCATAGACCTTGTTGACACGGTTGAGGAAGAAGGTCGCACCGTCATTCTCAGGGCTGAAATTGTCGTCCGGCCGGTTGAGCTGATTGCGTGCCACCGGACGCACCAGATAGGGCGTTGCGATGATGACGAGCTCGGTTTCCTGACGCTCGAAACCCTTCTGGCGGAAGAGCGTCCCGAGCAGCGGGATCTTCGAGACGCCGGGCGTGCCGCCCATCGTCTGAGAAACATTGTCGCGGATCAGGCCGGCCAGCGCGATCGAACCGCCCGACGGCAGTTCCACCGAAGTCTCCGCCGAACGGCGCTGGTAAGTGGCGTTGCCGCTGCCGGCCACCGGCTCGGAGACATTGGTCTTGATCTGCAGGCTGATTCGTCCCGAGGACAGCACGACCGGCTTGAAGGCCAGGTTGATACCGTAGTTGAACGGCGTGACGGTGACGTTGCCGTCGCTGTCGGTCGTCGAATAAAGCTGCTGGCCGCCGGAATTGAAGGTTGCGGCCTGGCCCGATATCGCCGTCAGCGTCGGCTCGGCGAGCGTCTTGACGACTTTGGCCTGCTCCAGCGCGTTGAGGTAGGTCGAAATGTCGTATTTGCCGATCGAGCTCTTGAAGAGCGCCGCCAGGCCGCCTCCAACCGTCGATGTCGCGACGTCGGCGCTCGGACTGCCGAGTTGGGCGACGGTCATTCCGGAAGAACTGGAAACCAGATTGTCGAAGCCGAGTTGCTTCAGCACCTCGCGGCGAACCTCGGCGATCGTCACCTTGAGGGTGACCTGATCCTCACCCTCGATCTGCAAGAGATTGACGACCTGCGAGGTCTGACGGCCTTCGGCAAAGAGCGCCACCGAGCTGTCGCCGCCGGTGCCGGATGCCGTCTCGGTTCTGGTCGTCGCCTCGCCGCCTTTCAGGAAGACCTGCGCCAGATCGGCTGCCTGCGTGGCATCCTGCGGCGTGCGCACGGTGCCGGTCAGCACGATATTGTCGGAGACGATTTCGACGTTGATGCGGGAGTCGGGAATGAAGCGGCGGAGATTGACTTCGAGACCGGAGACGTCGCGCTCGATCTCGATGTCGAGATTGACGATCTCCTGGCCGCCGGCGCCGAAGACGAAGATATTGGTTTGGCCGACCTTCTTGCCGAACAAGTAGATTCGCCGCGAGGTGCGGGTCACGGCATCGGCCATGGTCGGATCGGATACGAGGATATCGTGCGCATCCTCCGGCAGATCGACGACGACGGCCTTGTTCAGCCCGAGCTTCAGCCGACGATGGGCATCAGGGCCGGTCTGCGAGATGCGGATCAGACTTTCGGAATCGGCACGCGCCTCGCCTGCCCCGAGAACCGGAACGAACGAGGCCGGCACTATACCGGAGACGCCGATTACCAGCGAGAGGCAACCTGTCAGGAGAAGTCCGCCGCGCCGCGTTGAATTGCCCATTTCCACGTCCTTTTACTCCGCCTTCGGTGCTGCGCTGGCATCCGTGACGATGGCGCCTGATTTGATGACCTGAATGATCGCACTGCCGTTGTCGCCGCTCAGGAGATAGTCGGCTGCACTGGTATCCTGCTCCTGCGCATCAGCGACCGAGCGCAGCGCCAGCGACAGCCGGTCCGCCATCTGCTGGGCGACGGCGAGAACCTTCGTCTGGTCGGGCGTGAGCTCGAGCGTCGCGGTGGTGCCGACCACCGATTTCGAGCCGTCGTCCTTTTCCTGGATCTGCTGGTCGATGGCGAGAACGCGGACATTGCTCAGCACGGTTTCGGTGATGAGCTTGTCGGCCTCAGCGCCCTTGCGGACCATGATGACGTCGACGCGGTCGTTCGGCAGGATGAAACCGCCGGCCCCTGTTGCCACCGATATCTCGGTCGCGACGGCGCGCTTGCCGGCCGGCAACAGTGAGGAGAGGATGCGGCTGTTGGAATCGGCAACCTTTTCCGGCCGGATCGGTTCGCCTTCGAAGATCGGAAGACGCACGACGGCGCCCTGCAGATCCTTGATCGCATCCGGCTTGTCGGCTTCGGTGATGAGGCCCGGGACGACACCGCCTTGCGGCCAGGCCATCCAGTGTATCGACTTTTCATCCAGCCTTGCGCCGACCGGCAGATTGGCGCTCGAGACGAGGATGTTGACGGTCGGTTCCTTCTCGATGACCGACTGGACCTGGGTGACGACACCACCACGGCCTGCCATCTGCATCGCCAAGAGGCCGGCAAGGCCGGCCGCCACCACGGCGACAGCTAGGATTATAAGGCGGGCCGGTTTCATCGATCATTCCTCAGGGCACGATATGTTCGCCCCGCAGAATGCTCAGCAATTGGTATAATTATGGTTAATGGAACGCTTACATTTTAAGTTAACGAGCATTTAAAATGCCGTTATTTCAGGCTTTCCAACGCGGCGAGGAACAGCGGCGACGAAGGAAAAGCCATGAAGCCGCCGATCGCGATCGCGATGCCGTAGGGGATCTTCTTGGCGAGAAGGACCGAATTCGGAACCGGCAGGCCGATGGCCAGGATGGTGTTCGATTGCGCTCTCACCAGCAAGATCAGCAAGGTGATCAGGCCGCCGATGGCGGCGACATCAAGCATCAGGAAGGCGAGGGATTGGTTCAGACCGAACCAGAGAGCGGTGGCGCTCAACAGTTTGGCGTCGCCGCCGCCCATCACATTGAATGCAAAAAGAGCGAAGCAGGCGCAAAACACGATGGCCGCGGCCGCAAGATGCATGCCGATCGCATCCAAGGCCAGGCCAGAGAGCGGTGCAAGGAGGAAGAAGGAAACAATGAGGATCAGAGATACGCGGTTCGGGATCGTCATGGTGAACAGATCCGAGAAGGCGGCCATAGCGAGGCAGAGTGGCAGTATCACGAAGACTGCAGCTGCGATCATGCGTAGACCCCCGATCGTGACTTGATGCGAAAAGGCTCACGGCCGTTCAGCCTGTGAGCCCACTCGATAAATCGGCCAGAGCGAATCCGGCCGTATTATTGGTCGCCGCCCGACGGCCTTTATCTTAGTTCGACGCCGTAACGCCGGTATTCATCTTGGTGCTGAGATTGTTGAACGTGGTGCTGATGCTGTTGCCCAGGCTCGTTGCGCCGGTGATGAGCGCTACGGAAATGAGAGCGGCGATCAGGCCGTATTCGATTGCGGTCGCGCCGGATTCGTCCTTCAGAAAACGGCTAAAAAGCTTGGTCATGGTAACTCCTAACTCCAGTTGATGTTCAGCACGTCCGCCAACTGTTGCCGTTGATCGGATGACTGCAACCTAGCGAATGGCCGTTTCCATCGGCTTAAGGAAAAGAGTTAACGAGATGCGAATGAGGCAACGGGCCTTTGTAGAGTCAGTATTTTCTTGCACACTTACCTCAATATTTAATGATATTCCTGGAATAACAGGTGCGTTCATCCGGAAATAGCGCAGATTCCACCTCCAACCCAGACGTGCATCACTCTAAACCCGTGCCAAATCGGATCAATACGCTTCATCTCGGAACAGGGCGCCAGGCTTAAGGCTTCGTTCACCATTTTTTTCCATTCTATGCGGATATTGCGCTGTGATCGTGAAAGAGGACCAAATGTCATCGAGCGGCAAAACCATTTTCTTTGCCGGCATGATCGCCGTTTTCGGTGTTTCCGGAGTTTCCGCGGCCGCAGACGATGACATGCTGCGTGTTTATATGGATCACGCGCGCGTATTGAAACTCGACCGCCCCGTCAGCAAGGTCATCGTCGGCAACGCCAAGGTCGCCGATGCGACCGTCGCCGACGCCAAGACCATCGTGCTGACGGGACGCAGCTTCGGCACCACCAACCTGGTCCTTCTCGATGCCGACGGCAATGCGATCCTCGACGAACGCATCCTGGTGTCGATTGACGAAGGCAATACGGTGCGCGTCTATCGGCAGACCGAGCGCTCCGTGCTGTCGTGCACGCCGAATTGCGAGCAGCACGCACAGCAAGCGACCACCGCCGCCGCCTCGCCCTGATCGGTTTACTTCAGTTCTTCGACCATTCGTTAAAATCGTCGTGTCAGGTTGAAACGGAAAATCAACGAACGGCTCCTAGTGTGGCGGACGGAGAATGTCGCTCGGATCCAGGTAATGACGGTAATTGATCAGAAAACGGATAAAGCGCGCGTCTCCGCGCCAATCCGTTTCTCATGGTTTCGCGGTCTCGCCCGTTCGCGCGATGGCGCAGCGGCGATCGAATTCGCCCTGCTCGCCATTCCCTATTTTCTGGTGATTTTCGCAATCCTCGAAACCTTCGTCGCCTTCGCCGCCGAGGAACTCGTGTCCAACGCCGTCGATACGATGAGCCGCCGGATGCGGACCGGGCAGATCACCTACAATCTCGGCCGCACGACCGATATGAACCAGGCGCAATTCCGCCAGGCTTTCTGCGATGAAATCTCGATCCTGATCAGCTGCTCGGCGAGCGAGGTCGCCACGCCGAGCAAGCTGTATCTGGATGTACAGACGTTCAGCACTTTCTCGGCCATTCCGACGACGATCCCCAAGCTTTCCACCGACAGATATGCCGACATCAACCCGGCTGCCTTGAAATACGCGCCAGGTGGCGCCGGCACCATCAACATGGTGCGCGCCTACTACCGCTGGGAAATCATCACGGATCTGGTCAGGCCCTATATCACCACGATACGTCCCTCCGACGGTTCGATGCCCAGCCAATATCTGATCGTCGCGACCGCGGCCTTCCAGAACGAGCAGTATCCATAATGGCGCTGCGCAACCCATTCACCAGACTCGTACTGACGGCGCGGCGACTCATCCGAGACCGTAAAGGTGCGGGAGCGATCGAATTTGCGATCCTCTTTCCCGTACTCGTCATGCTCTATATCGGTGCTTTCGAAATCACGATCGGCCTCAGCGTCAGCAAGCGTGTGACGCGCGCCGCGGGGTCAGTGGCCGACCTCATCACCCAGCAGCAGTCCGTCACCAAGAGCGCGCTCGCGCAGATGCCATCGGTCGCAACCGCGATCTTCGTGCCCTACAGCGCGACGACGCTGACGATGAAGATCACCGGGATTACCATCGACGCCGGCGCCAATGCGAAAGTGCTCTGGTCCTGGGCCCAGGACGGGACTGTGCCCTATGCCAAGAACGCCACAGTGAGCAACGTGCCGTCTGACATGAAGACGGCAAACAGCTTCCTGGTCCGCACCGAGGTTAGCATTCCCTATACGATGTTCCTGTTCGCGCCGAACTTCATGCCGGACGGCATGCGCACGATCACCATCAGCCGCAGCTATTACTATCGCCAGCGGCAAGGCGACTCGATCCCCTGCGGCGACTGCTGACCGCCCTTCCCTTCTTCTCTGCGAAGTGTTGAAGCGTCCTTTGCGCGTCTGAAACAGATGCGCGGCGCTGCAATTTGCCAAGCCGGCCCCAGCATTATATGGCTGGATCTCAACCGCCTTCGATATTGCGGAGGGCGGCGATCGGCTCTTTCGGGTGTAAAATGGCGCGTGCCTTTCTTTTCGTTCTGGATTCCTTCGGCGTCGGCGGGGCGCCGGATGCGGCGGCCTATGGTGACGAGGGCGCCGATACGCTCGGCCATATCGCCGAGTTCTGCGCTGCCGGAGCCGGAGACCGCGCTGGTTTGCGCGAAGGACCGCTTTCCCTGCCCAATATGTCGGAACTCGGGCTCATGCAGATCGCGCGATCCGCCTCAGGCCGTTTTCCGGCCGGCATGCCTATCCCGGAGAAGGTCTACGGCATTTATGGCGCCGCCACCGAAATCTCCCGCGGCAAGGATACGCCGTCAGGCCATTGGGAGATCGCGGGAACACCTGTCAGTTTCGATTGGGGTTATTTCCCGATGGAGGGCGACGCCTTTCCTGCCGAATTCATCGAGGCGCTGTGCATGGCGGCCGATGTGCCCGGCATTCTCGGTAATTGCCATTCCTCTGGAACGGAGATCATCGCCCGGCTCGGCGAGGACCATATCCGCACCGGCAAGCCGATCTGCTACACGTCCTCGGATTCGGTCTTCCAGGTCGCGGCGCACGAGGAGCATTTCGGCCTCGATCGCCTGCTGGCGTTTTGCCGTTTGGCCCGGGGGCTGCTCGATTCCCACAATATCGGCCGCGTCATCGCCCGACCCTTTATCGGTCAGTCCGCCTCTACCTTCCAGCGTACCGGAAACCGGCGTGACTTCTCCGTGCTGCCGCCCGAGCCGACACTGCTCGACCGGCTGATCGAACACGGCCGGCATGTGCATGCTGTGGGAAAGATCGGTGACATCTTCGCACATCAGGGCATTTCCAGGGTCATCAAGGCAAACGGCAATGAGGCGCTGATGGATGCGTCGCTCGCGGCCATCGACGAGACTGAGGACGGCGATCTCGTCTTCACCAATTTCGTCGATTTCGACATGATCTACGGCCATCGCCGCGATGTGCCGGGCTATGCCGCGGCACTCGAAGCTTTCGATGCGCGCTTGCCCGAAGTCCATAAGAAACTGAAGCCCGGCGATCTCGTCGTGCTCACCGCCGATCATGGCTGCGATCCGACCTGGCGTGGCACGGACCATACGCGCGAGCGCGTGCCTGTCATCGCCTACGGCCCCGGCATCCGGTCGCGCTCGATCGGCGTGCGCCGCAGCTATGCCGATATTGGCGAGAGTATCGCACGGCATCTGGGCATTCCAACCGGACCGCACGGAAGGAGTTTTCTGTGACATCGCATTTGAAGAAGGTCGAACTGCACTGCCATCTGGAGGGTGCGGCGCCGCCAGCTCTGACCGCGGCGCAGGCACGGAAATACGGCGTCGACATCAGCGCGGAGCTTCGCGACGGGGCCTATGTCTGGCATGATTTCGCAAGCTTCCTCGTATGTTATGACAAGATTTCCGAGGTCTACAGAACCGAAGAGGACTACGCGCTTCTAACCGAGACCTATCTCGACGAACTCGCCGGCATCAATACGATCTACAGCGAACTCATCGTTTCGCCCGACCACGGCAAGCGCATCGGACTGGGGGCCGACGCCTATATGTCAGGTATCTGCGAAGGCATCCGGCGGGCTAGGGAAAAGAGCGGCATCGAGGCCCGGCTGATCGTCACCGGCGAGCGGCATTTCGGCCCGGAGAGCGTGATAGGTGCTGCCGAATATGCTGTTAAGGCCGGCAATCCTCTGATAACAGGCTTCAACCTTGCCGGCGAGGAGCGCATGGGGCGCGTCGCCGACTACGCCCGTGCCTTCGATATCGCCCGCGATGCCGGCCTGGGGCTGACCATCCATGCCGGTGAGGTCTGCGGCGCGTTCAGCGTTACCGACGCGCTCGATGCGGTGCGTCCTTCGCGCATCGGCCATGGCGTGCGCGCCGTTGAGGATATCGATCTGGTGAAGCGGCTTGCCGATCTCGGCACCGTGCTCGAGGTCTGCCCGGGCTCGAATATCGCGCTCGGAGTCTTTCCCGATTTCGCCTCCCATCCGCTGCGCCGGCTGAAGGAAGCAGGCGTCAGGGTGACGATCAGCTCGGACGATCCGCCCTTCTTCCATACCTCGCTGGAGCGGGAATACGAACTTGCCGCCGGAGCCTTCGGCTTCAGCGACGCCGAGATCAACGGCATGACGCAAACGGCGATCGAAGCGGCCTTCGTCGACGAGGAGACACGCAAGGCCCTGCTTGCCCGGATTTAAGGACGAGAGGCTGGGGAAGATTGGCCTCCACTCTTGCAGTCGGGCCGATTTCCGTGAAAGAAACAGTCGATAGAAAGAATGAAAGGCTTCCCCATGGACGGCGTCACGGTCATCGATCACCCGCTGGTGCAGCACAAGCTCACCATCATGCGACGCAAGGAGACATCGACGGGGAGTTTCCGGCGGTTGTTGCGCGAAATCTCGACGCTGCTCTGTTACGAGGTGACCCGCGATCTCGAACTGACGATGGAAACGATCGAAACGCCGCTGCAGACGATGGAGTCGCCGATCCTCGAGGGCAAGAAGCTGGTCTTCGCCTCGATCCTGCGCGCCGGCAACGGACTGCTCGAAGGCATGCTCGATCTCGTGCCTTCCGCCCGCGTTTCGCATATCGGCGTTTACCGCGACCATGAGACGCTGCAGCCGGTCGAATATTACTTCAAGGCGCCGGAGGACGTGGCCGAACGCCTGATCATCGTCGTCGACCCGATGCTTGCAACCGGCAATTCCTCGATTGCGGCAATCGACAAGCTCAAGGAGCGCGGCGCTCACAATATCCGCTTTCTCTGCCTGCTTGCCGCCCCGGAAGGCATCCGCAACTTCCGCGCCGCCCATCCCGATGTTCCGGTCTTCACCGCATCGATCGACAGTCATCTCAACGAGAAGGGCTACATCGTGCCCGGCCTCGGCGATGCCGGCGACCGCATGTACGGCACCAAATAGTTTCAGCCTTTCTTTACCAAATCGAAAGACTTTACGGCCCGGCTGGTTCATTCCGGGCCTTTTCATTATCGATATTAGCAACTTGTCAGCACTTGAGGCTTAGCAAGCTTGGAGCATGAGGCCCTGCATGAAGCCGGGTTTATACAGGAAGGATTTCTGTTTCATGCTCGTGCGTACCGTCCTTTTCGCCAGCATCGCCGCGGTGCTCGCCACACAAGTGCCTTCCTTCCTCGAAGGCTCCAGCCAGCAGCCTGCTGATGCATTGTCTGCCAATTACCTATCGACCGAGAGCGACAAGCCCGCAACATCCGCGCCGGTCTCCGGCAGCAATGCGATCCGCCTGCAGGCCGATGCGCAGGGCCACTATACCGGCAGCTTCAAGATGAACGGCAAACCGGTGCAGGGCCTGATCGATACCGGTGCGACCTATGTGGCGCTCAACGAGACGCTCGCCCGCCGATTGGGCTTCACCGCCAGCCAGCTCGATTTCCGCTATGGGGTGAACACTGCGAACGGCCAGACGAAAGCCGCGCATGTGACGCTCGACCGGATCGAAATCGGCGGTATTCGTGTGCGCGATGTCGAAGCCTTCGTCCTCAAGGACGATGCGCTGACGACGACGCTGGTCGGCATGAGCTTCCTGCAGAAGCTCGCCTCCTATTCCGTCGCCGACGGTTCGCTCAGCCTCAAGCAGTAAATCGCATCAGATCAGGCCGGCAATCACCGGCGTCAACTCCGGTCTGTCCTCGGTGATGCGGTAGTGCGCGGCAAGTGCTGCAGCTGCCCTCTCCGCCGCGGCTTCGTCGGCGGCATGAACGAGAGCGATCGGTTCGCCGGCGGTCACGCGGGTTCCGAGCGGCAGGAGGTCGGAGAAGCCGACGCGATGATCGATCCGGTCAGCCGGATGGCGTCTACCACCGCCGAGATCGATGACACTGACGCCGATACCACGCGCATCGCAGGCAGCAAGCCAGCCGGACCGGGCGGCCGGGACAGGTTTTTCCACAGGCGCTTTGGCCAGGTACCGATCGGGGTTTTCGATGAGATCGGCCGGGCCGCCAAGCATGGACACCATGCGCGCGAAGACCTCGGCCGCCTTGCCCGATGACAGGGACTGACGCGCCATCCTCTCGGCTTCATCAGACGAAGCGGCAATGCCGGATTTCACCAGCATTTCGCCGGCGAAGGCAAGAACGACGGTCGAAAGTCGTGTGTCGCTTTTTCGGCCCGCCAGGAAATCCAGGCAGTTGCGCATTTCGACCGCATTGCCGGCACTATCGGCAAGCGGCTGGTTCATATCGGTGATCAGGGCCGAGGTTTTCACGCCTGCGCCATTGGCCACCTCCACCAGCGAATGCGCGAGGATCTCCGCCTGGTCGCGCTCGACCATGAAGGCGCCGTTGCCGACCTTGACGTCGAGCACCAGCGTCTCGAGCCCGGCCGCAAGTTTCTTCGAGAGGATCGAGGCGGTGATGAGGGGAATGGAATCGACGGTGGCAGTCACGTCGCGCACGGCATAGAGCCTGCCGTCGGCCGGCGCCAAGGCGCCGGTCTGGCCTATGATGGCGCATCCCGCCTCCTTCACGACCTTGTGGAACAGGTCCGCATCCGGGGTGATCATATAGCCGGGAATGGATTCGAGCTTATCCAGCGTGCCGCCGGTATGGCCGAGGCCACGCCCGGAGATCATCGGAACAGCCAGGCCGCAGGCGGCGGCGATCGGCGCCAGCATCAGCGAAACATTGTCGCCGACGCCGCCGGTCGAATGTTTGTCGGCGATCGGGCGATCGATATCGGCCCATTGCAGCCTGTCGCCGGAATCGGCCATCGCCAGCGTCAAAGCCACGGTTTCGGCCCGCGACATGCCCTTGAACCAGACGGCCATGGCGAATGCGCCGACCTGGCCTTCCGACAGTCGGCCGGCGGCGAGCGCCGCGATGAAGGCGCTGATATCGGCGGCGTCGAGTTCGTCGCCATTGCGCTTACGCCGGATGATTTCCTGCGGAATCATTTCAATAGCTCGACGCCGCAACAGAGGCCGACGGGATTCCGCTCAGAACCGCCAGGATATCGTCGAGCAGATCGGAAGCGCCGAAGCGGAATGTCGACGGCATCGCCCAATCCGGTGTCATGATGGTTTCGGCAAGGCTCAGATAGAGTGCGGCATCGGCCACCGAGCCGATGCCGCCGGCCGGCTTGAAGCCGACCTTGCGGCCGCTTTCGCGAATAGTGCGGATCATGATGTCGGCGGCTTCGAGCGTCGCGTTGACGGCAACCTTGCCGGTGGATGTCTTGATGAAATCGGCGCCGGCTTCGATGGCGAGTTCGGAGGCGCGGCGGATCAATGCCGCATCCTTCAGCTCGCCGGTCTCGATGATGACCTTCAGCAGAACGGGGTTGGCGCATTCGGCGCGCACGGCCTTGACCATGTCGGTCACCGCCTTCTCGTTGCCGGCGAGCAGCTTGCGGTAGGGAATGACCAGATCGATCTCATCGGCGCCATCGGCAATCGCCTCGCGTGCTTCGGCGGCGACATCGGCCACTTCCATATCGCCGAAGGGGAGGTTGACGGCGGTCGCGATACGCACGGCATGCCCGGTGCCGAGGATATTGCGGGCCTGGGCGACAAACCGCGGCCAGATACAGATTGCAGCGCTGTTGCCGTAGGGCGTCTGCGCGCGGGCGCAGAGCGCGTCGATCTGCGCCTCGGTGCAATCATCCTTCAAATTGGTGAGATCGAGGAGAGAAAGGGCGACCGCCGCCGTTTCCCGGTTGGAATGGCTATTCATCTTCGCTTCCTCTCGAGCATGATGCCGAAAAGTGTGAGCGGTTTTCTCATGACATCATGCTCTAACTCTATAATGTAGAACAGGATTCAGATTTTAGGCCGACCCGGCCTAAAATCATCCTGTTCCAGCCGCAATCATGTCTTTCAGTATGGCGGCGAGACGGGCGCCGCCAACGGGCGCCATGTCCTTGGTTTCCTCATGGCTGAGCTCATTGCCGGTCATGCCTGCCCCATAGTTGGTGATGACGGAGGCGGCGGCAACCCTCAGGCCCAGCATTCTTGCGATGATCACCTCGGGCACCGTCGACATGCCAACGGCATCGGCGCCAAGGATGCGCGCCATGCGGATTTCGGCCGGCGTTTCGAAGCTGGGACCGGAGAACCACATGTAGACACCCTGCGCCAGGTCGATTTTAAGCTTTGCCGCCGCCCTTTGCATCGCCGCGGCAAGGCCGGCATCATAGGCATTGGTCATGCCGACGAAACGATGATCGCTTTCCTCACCGATCAGCGGGTTCATGCCGGAATAGTTGATATGGTCGGTGATCTGCATGACCGAACCGGGCGGCATGTCGTCGCGCAGCGATCCCGCCGAATTGGTCAGGATCAGCGCTTCGACGCCGAGCGCCTTCAGCACCTCGATCGGCAGGCGCATGGCGTTGGCATCGCCCTTCTCGTAATAATGTACGCGGCCTGAGAGCATGACGACGGGCACGCCGCCGAGGCGGCCGGCGACGACTTCGCCAGCATGGCCGGAGACGGCGCTGACGGGAAAGCCCGGCAGGTCACGATAGGGAACACGCACGGCGCCGTCGAGCTCACCGACGAGAGAGCCGAGACCGGAGCCGAGCACGATGCCGTGGCGCGGCTTGATCCCACCAAGCAATGCGGCGAGCAGGCTGACCGTCGCCTTCATCCGAGTTCGGTCTCGAAGCTGAAGGGAAGAAGCTCTTCCATCGTCATCGTCTTCTTCACGCCCGCCTCATCGCAGAGGTAGATCCTCGTCTCCTTCGAGGCAAATTCCGAGATCTTCTGGCGGCAGCCGCCACAGGGCGGGCAGAGCGGCAGTTTTTCGGCTATGACCGCCATTTCGACGATCTTCTTCGCGCCGCCCATGATCATGGCGCCGATCGCCGTCGGCTCGGCGCACCATCCTTGCGGAAAGGAGAGGTTTTCGATGTTGGCGCCGGTATAGACCTTGCCGTCCTCGGCGCGGATCGCCGCACCAACCGGGAATTTCGAATAGGGCGCATGGGCAAAGGCCATGGCGCCGCGGGCGGCTTCGAACAGATCGTGAGACATATCAACGCTCCTTCGTATAGGGCACGCCACCTGCCTTCGGCGGGGTCGCGACGCCGATAAAGCCGGCAAGCAGGACGCAGGTCAGGACATAGGGCAGCGCCTGGAAGACCTGAACCGGCACCTCCCCGATCAGCGGCACCTGCTTTCCCTGCATGAAATTTGCCAGCGCATCGAGGAAGCCGAAAAGCAGGCAGGCAAACATGACCGGCACCGGCTTCCACTTGGCGAAGACCAGAGCAGCGAGCGCAATGTAGCCCTTGCCGGCCGACATGTCCTTGATGAAGGCGGCGGACTGGGCGATTGCCAGATAGGTGCCGGCAAAGCCGCAGAGAATGCCGGCACACATGACGGCGCGGTACCGCAGCCAGGCGACCGAGATACCAGCCGTATCGACCGCACCCGGGTTTTCGCCGACGGCGCGGAGCCTGAGGCCGAAACGCGTGCGGTAAAGCACCCACCAGGAGAAGGGCACGGCAAGAAAGGCGAGGTAGGTGAGGATATTGTTGCCCGAAATGACATTGGCATAGATCGGACCGATGATCGGTATGTCGCGCGCGGCATCGGCGCCCGGCAGGATGATCGGCGCGAAGCGTGAATCCGGCGACAGCTGCGGCGTGCGGCCGCCCTGGCCGAACCAGGCCTGGCCGAGCACGATGGTGATGCCGGCGATGAAGAAGTTGATCGCGACACCGGAGACGATCTGGTTGCCGCGGTTGGTGATCGAGGCAAAGCCATGCACCAGGCTCAGCGCCACCGAGCAGATAACGCCGGCGCCAAGCCCAAGCCAGGCCGAATCGGTGAGATAGGCAACGCAGGCGGCGGCAAAGGCCGAGCCCAACATCTTGCCCTCGAGGCCGATATCGAAGATACCGGCGCGCTCCGAAAACAGGCCGGCAAGAGCGGTGAAGATCAGCGGGATCGACAGGCGGATGGTCGAGCTCAGGACGCTAATGAATATGTCGTAATAATCCATCGCCCGCTCCTTAACCGCGCTTGAACTGTTGGTAGAGACGCACCATCGCCGGCCGGAACATATATTCCAGCGCGCCGGCGAAAAGGATCACCAGACCCTGGATGACGAGGATCATCTCGCGGGTGATATTCGGCATTTCGAAGGAGATCCAGTCACCGCCCTGGTAGAGGATGCCGAAGAGAATCGCTGCCATGATGATGCCGAGCGGATGGTTGCGGCCCATCAGCGAGACCGCAATGCCGACGAAGCCGGCACCGCCGACGAATTCCACCTGCAGGCGGGCCGACGAGCCCATGACGGGGTTCAACGCCATCATGCCGGCGAGCGCGCCGGACAGCAGCATGGCGATGATGACCGTGCGGGCATAGGGGATACCCGCATAGGCCGCAGCCGTCGGGCTGACGCCCAGCGTGCGCATCTCGAAACCGAGCTTGGTGCGCCAGACGAGCAGCCAGACGAGATAGCTGACGACGAGCGCAATGATGAAGGAGACATTGAACGGGGCAGCCCCCAGCTTGGCGCCGAACAGCTGCATGACCCAGCCGAGCTTCGGCAACTGGCCGCCGTCGAGGAAGGTCCGGGTTTCCGGCGCCATTTTGCCCGGCACGATCAGCACATGCACCAGGAGGTACACCATCAGTGCGGCGCCGATATAGTTGAACATGATCGTCGTGATGACGATGTGGCTGCCGCGTTTTGCCTGCAGGAAGGCCGGAATGAAGGCCCAGGCTGCGCCGAACAGGCCGGCGCCGACGACCGCGATCGGCATCGTCACATACCACGGCACGTAACGATCGAGCGAAAGCGCCACCAGCGCGCAGCCGAGGCCACCGATATAGGCCTGGCCTTCGGAACCGATGTTGAAAAGGCCGGCGTGGATCGCCACCGCGACGGAGAGGCCGGTGAAGATGAAGCTCGTCGCATAATACAGCGTGAAGCCGATGCCTTCGCCATTGCCGAGCGCGCCCTGGATCAGCAGCGACAGCGCATCGAGCGGGCTCTCGCCGATCAGCCAGACGACGAAGCCGGAGATCAGGAAGGCGACGATAAGGTTCAAAAGCGGGATGAGGCCGTAGTTGATCCAGTTTGGTAGCGGAACGGAAGCTGTGCTCATAAAGGCCTCACGCGGCAATGCCGGCCATCATCAGGCCGAGGGTCTGTTCACCGGCATCGGGCGTCTTCTCGCCGACGACATGGCCGGCAAACATGACAAGGATACGGTCCGAAAGGGCGCGGATTTCATCAAGTTCGACGGAGACGAGCAGGATCGCCTTGCCCGCGTCGCGCATTTCGATGATCCGGCGGTGGATGAATTCGATGGCGCCGATATCGACGCCGCGGGTCGGCTGGCCGATGATCAGCATCTTCGGATCGCGTTCGATCTCACGGGCAACAACGATCTTCTGCTGGTTGCCGCCGGAGAAATTCGCCGTCTTCAGACGCGGGTTCGGCGGGCGGATGTCGTATTTCTCGATCTTCTCCATCGCATCCTTGCGGATCGCTTCGAGATCGAGCAGCGGACCTTTGCTGTAGCCCGGGCGGCGATGGTAGCCGAGTACGGAATTTTCGTACTCCTCGAATTTCAGCACCAGGCCCATATGGTGGCGGTCCTCGGGGATATGAGCGAGGCCGAGATCGCGCAGGCGGGCGGGATCGGCCTTGTCGATCGTCTTGCCGTCGAGAAGAATTTCGCCGGAGGTCGGCTTGCGGATGCCGGCAATCGCCTCCAGCAGTTCGGACTGGCCATTGCCGGCGACACCGGCGATGCCGACGATTTCGCCGGCGCGCACATCGAAGGAGACGTTGTCGACCATGGTGACGCCGCGATTGTCCTTGACCGTCAGGTTGCGGACGGACAGGACGGCGGCTCCCGGGTTCGCCTCGCCCTTCTGCACGCGCAGCAGCACGCGGCGGCCGACCATCAGCTCGGCGAGTTCTTCCACCGTCGTCTCCGCCGTCTTGCGGGTGGCGACCATTTCGCCGCGGCGCATGACCGAGACCGTGTCGGTGATCGCCATGATCTCGCGCAGCTTGTGGGTGATGAGGATGATCGTCTTGCCCTGGTCGCGCAGCACTTTGAGGATGCGGAAAAGATGATCGGCTTCCGCCGGCGTCAGCACGCCGGTGGGCTCGTCGAGGATCAGGATCTCGGCGCCGCGATACATGGCTTTCAGGATTTCGACACGCTGCTGCAGGCCGACCGGAAGCTCTTCGATCAGCGCATCGGGATCGACCTCCAGGCCATATTCCGTTTCCAGCCGCTTGAGCTCGGCCCGGGCCGACGCGACGCCTCTGGCCAGCAGCATGCCGCCTTCGGCGCCGAGCATGATGTTTTCGAGCACCGTAAAATTATCGACCAGCATGAAATGCTGGTGCACCATGCCGATGCCGGTGGCGATCGCCGCCTGGCTGTCGCGGATGGTGACGGGATTGCCGTTGACGCGGATCTCGCCGCTGTCGGCATGGTAGAAACCGTAGATGATCGACATCAGGGTCGATTTGCCGGCGCCGTTTTCGCCGATAATGCCGTGGATCGTCCCCTTGGCAACGGTGAGGTTGATGTCCTTGTTGGCGTGGACGGCACCGAACTTCTTGTCGATGCCGACAAGCTCGATAGCGGGCTTATCTGTCACTGCAGGCTCCAAATAAGAAAAGGGCGTATGGCGAAAATCCCCTCCGCCATACGCCCGATCTCAATCGTCGATCACATTCGGGCGCGGATCACTTCGGGCAAGCGTTGTCCGAGGTGTAATCGTGAACCTTGACGGTTCCCGCGATGATGTCGGCCTTGGCCTTGTCGACGGCAGCCTGCATTTCCGGCGTGATCAGCGACTTGTTATGCTCGTCGATCGCAGCGCCGACACCGTCTTCCTTGACGCCGAGCGCCTGAACGCCGCCGGTGAACTTGTCGTTCTTGGTGTCGTTGTAGGCATTGTAGACGGCGAGGTCGACACGCTTGACCATCGAGGTCAGGACCGAGCCCGGATGCAGGTAGTTCTGGTTGGAGTCGACGCCGATCGACAGCTTCTTGTTGTCGGCCGCAGTCTGCAGAACGCCGAGACCGGTGGCACCGGCTGCCGCATAGACGACGTCAGCGCCCTGGTCGATCTGGTTCTTGGTGAGTTCGCCGCCGCGGACCGGGTCGTTCCAGGCAGCGCCCGTCGTGCCGGTCATGTTCTGGAAGACTTCGATATCGGCCTTGACGGAGCGTGCGCCCTGCTCGTAGCCGCATTCGAACTTGCGGATCAGCGGAATATCCATGCCGCCGACGAAGCCGACCTTGCCTGACTTCGACGCCATGCCGGCGAGAACGCCGACGAGGTAGGAGCCTTCTTCTTCCTTGTAGACAACCGAGCGGACGTTCGGCTTGTCGACGACGGAGTCAACGATGATGAACTTGGTGTCCGGGAATTCGGCTGCAACCTTCTCGATGGCCGACGTCCAGGCGAAGGAAACGGCAACCACCGGATTGAAGCCGCGGCTTGCGAAGTTGCGGATGGCCTGCTCGCCCTGGGTGTCGCCCGTCGGCTCGAAATCGCGATAGGCAATGCCGGTCTCGGCCTTGAACTTCTCGGCACCGTTGTAGGCCGCCTCGTTGAAGGACTTATCGAACTTCCCGCCGGTGCCGTAAACCAGCGCCGGCTTGACATCGGCGGCAAGCGCCGTCGTCGACATGGCAGCCACGGCAAAGAGAGTGAGAAGGGATTTTTTCATTGTGCAGCCCTGTTGTTGCTATTCGTTAGGGGTCCTCCCGCAAGCCCTTTCCGGGCATGTCTGCGGAACCACCGACCTCCCCCCGGAGGCCTGGCTGCGCGCATCCTTGCATGGCTCACGGAAAAATTCACCAGAAATTTTTCAGCTGGTAAAGATTTGCAACAATTGCCGAAAATCCGCTCTTCGGGGCTGATTTTTGGACATTCTTTCCGTCAGGATGCAGATTTTCTAGCCAATCCGGTGACAAATATCGAGGCTGTAGAGGGCCGATGCCCATGCGGATTTCTCGCCGGATGGTGCGGGCGAAACCGCCTTTTCTATGCGGTGAAGCGACCGGCGATGGGCGGCTTCTTGTAGCCGATCATCCACAGAAGCAGTGCGATTACCAGGAAAACGGCAAAGGCCGGCTGGAGCATCAGCCACTGGAAGATGAAGGTATAGAAACGCGGGTGGACGTAATAGGAAAGGGCCGCTTGCAGCGAGGTCAGTGTGGTCGGGCTCACATCCTCCCAGGCATCGGAGATCGGCGTCATCACCACGGAGGAGGCCGCAACCGATTGGATCGAATCGATGGTCCCGGCAATAACGGCCGCCGCAAGCGCGACAAGACTCGCCAGACGCAACAGGAAACGCATCAATTCCTCCGACGCTCGATATGCCGGACAATTCCGGCCGGCCGCGCCATTCTCCACCTCGGAGAATTACATAGTCATCGATGAGGTGAAGCACAATGGACGGGCCGCGGCGAGTTTTATCGAAAGAAGTCAAAAAACTGTTAGATTTCGGTTGATCGGCGAAAATTCATCGGTATATATCGCGCCGTTCCGACGATTTGCTCCTATCCGGGCGCGAACGCCAAAAAAGGACAGGTGGCCGAGTGGTTTAAGGCGCACGCCTGGAACGCGTGTGTACGTGAAAGCGTACCGTGGGTTCGAATCCCACCCTGTCCGCCATATCCTCGTTTCTCAATATAGATTTCAAACCGTATCGCGAGCGGGACGCGGAAGCGTTTTTGGCGGCGCGCTTCACTGGTCGTCCGCATATTCTCAAACGCGCTGCAGCAGGGCGCGTCCAATCGGCTTCGGATTCTCGCCGCGCAACACCAGGGATGTCGTCACGGCCCCAAAACGCGCGATCGTGTCAACGATCGTTTCCAGCTCTCCAGGCGACGGAACCAGCACCTTCAAGAGAAAGCAGTCCTCTCCGGTCAGGCGCAATACTTCCATGACTTGCGGCATCTCGGCGAACTGTTTCAGACAGGGTTTGATATGCTCATGCGTCGTGCGCAGGCGAAGCACAGCCGTCATTCCAATTCCCAGAGCGGCAGGGTCGATACGAGCGGAGTAACCGGTAATGATGCCGCGGTCTTCCAGTCGTTTGACCCGTTCCGATGCCGCCGGCTGAGAGAGCCCGACCCGTCGGCCGAGTTCGGAAATCGCAATGCGGCCGTTTTCCTGCATCGCTTCAATAATGGCGATATCGGTTGGATCGAGCAAAACCCGATTGTTTTCCTGAAAAGCCATGGGATCACCTTGAAATCATCGGAGAGCGGCGCGGTTTTCCGATGATCATTCATTCCGAAGCAAATGAAAATGCATCATTTTCACCTGCACGGATGATCAGAGGAAAAGACATGAGGGACATCATTATATTGCCGGGGATTGGCGGTTCGGGCGAGGCTCATTGGCAAACGCGCTGGGAAAGGTCGAACCCCAAAATGCGGCGTTTTCAACCGGCCGATTGGGAAAAGCCCGACTTGGCGGACTGGATTTCAGCCCTGGAGCGCGCCGTCGGCGCATCGGCAACCCCTCCCCTGCTCGTCGCTCATAGCCTTGCCTGTCTGCTGGTCGCTCATTGGCAGCAGATTTCCTCACTTGCCGTTGCCGGAGCGTTTCTTGTAGCGGTCCCCGATCCGCAGTCCGTGTCATTCCCTGAGGAGGCCGCCGGATTCGCAGATCCGCCATTGCAACGAATGCGCTTTCCCACGCTGATTATCGCAAGCGCCGATGATCCCTTCGGCACGCCAGGCTATGCCCGTGCACGAGCCGATCTGTGGGGCAGCGGCCTTGTCGAGATCGGCCCTTTCGGCCATATCAACGGGCAAAGCGGCCTTGAGGATTGGGGCCCGGGAAGGGCTCTGCTGACTGCGTTCTCCGCCGGATTGGCAAAATCTGATCGGGCTTGATCTTGTTTCCGGCTTCACGGATCAAATGACTGACACAGGCCTTTGCGTGTGCGGGACGCGTGCGAGAGGGGCAACGAAATACACCGCTCACAAGCGTGCGTTCGAGGCTTTCGAACCCGGCGCTGCGATGGTGCTGCGGGTTTCAAACGTCGAAAGATTCCTGATTTTTTACCATGCGAGTTCACCGCGTCTTTGCACGTTTGGGTTTACCGTCTGCCAAATTTAAAAAAACAGAGGTAAAACAGGTGGAAGAACTTTCGGTAAAGTCGAAGATCATCAAATCCGTCTATTTCAGCCAGGATGACGGGCGGCTCAGGATTTGTTTCAAGAATGGCGAGGAACGTCTGTTCGAAGGCGTGCCCTCCTCCGAAGCCCATGCGATGACGGCAGCGCCGTCTCCCGGCCACTACTATCTCGACCGGATCAGAACCCGGTTTCGCAGATTGGCGGCCTGAAACCCCGAGGAATGCCGCGAGCCTACGTTGCAGGATTGCGTAGGATCGGGACGAGGCCGGTGGATATTAACCTGTCGTTAGCCATTGATGTCATCTGGGTTGGATCACGCCTGCCGGAAAGCGGCAGTTTGTCGGCGCTGCCGGCTGGTTCAAGGTCGGCAAGCCGGGAGGCTCGGCGGCGGACCCCAGCCAGGAAGCCGAGCCTCCCCGTCACTAGGCGTTCATGGAGCGCAAGCCGAGCGTTGTCACGCTCGGCCAGCTCGGGCTCCGCCATCCCTGGATTAGCGCATTGGGGCTAATCCTGTGAAAAACCCAAATCATCGCATCAGGACTCGACAATGCTTTATTAGCATGATTGCATAAATGCATCGGATGAAGACCCGGGGGGTAATGATGTTCGAGAATCTGCTTGAGATGCAGGAGCGTGGCGCACGGGACCGTGCACGTGGCCGCAGCCTGGCCGACAATCCGATGTCGAAGCCGGATATCCTGCCGATCACCGATTTTCAGGAATGGTACTCGATGTTCGACGCCTGGCGCTTCGGTTGGTCGATCGAGGATGCTATGTCGGGGCATACCAATGCGCCTCGGGATGGCGGCACCTCGTCCCGGAGCTATACGAGAACGGTCTGATCGACCCTGTCTTCGGCGCCGAAGAATTTCAGGTAGCGTTCGACCTCTGCCGGTTCGCCCGTCGCCTTCTGCGGGTTGTCGGAGAGCTTCACCGCCGGACGGCCATTGGCGTCACTGACCTTGCAGACGACGGAGATCGGGTTGAGGCCGGAGATTTCGATCGGCGCGCAGCCGGAAAAATCGTTCGTCAGATTCGTGCCCCAGCCGAAGCTCATGCGCACACGGCCTTCGAAATGCCGGTAGGTATCGATGATGGCATCGACATCGAGGCCATCGGAGAAGATCAGCAGCTTCTGGCGTGGATCACGGCCCATCTTCTTCCACCAGTCGATGATCTTCTCGCCGCCTTCGATCGGCGGAGCACTGTCCGGGCGGAAGCCGGTCCAATCGGCGACCCATTCCGGCGCGTCGCGCAGGAAGGCGGCAGTGCCGAAGGCATCCGGCAGGACGATCAGAAGATTGCCGCCATAGAGCTTGTTCCAGTCGCGCAGGATCTTGTAGGGCGCGTTGCGCAGTTGCTCATCGGTTTGGGCAAGGGCGGCGGCCACCATCGGCAGCTCGTGGGCATTGGTGCCGACGGCCTCGAGATCGGAATCCATAGCCAGCAATACGTTGCTGGTGCCGGCAAAGGCCGGGCCGATGCCTTCCTTCAGCGCTTCGACGCACCAGCGCTGCCAGAGGAAACTGTGACGGCGGCGGGTGCCGAAATCGGAGATGCGTAGGCCCGGCAGTTCCTTCAACCGCTCGACCTTCGACCACATCTTCGCTTTGGCCCGGGCATAGAGCACATCGAGGGTGAAGGGGCCGAGCGCCTTCATCGCGGAGCGTGAGCGCAGCTCGTTGACGATGGCGAGCGCCGGGATCTCCCACATGGTGGTTTCCTTCCACGGCCCGTGGAAATCCAGAACATATTGCCCGTCCTTCTTCGACAGCTCGTATTCGGGAAGCTGGAAATTGGAAAGCCAGGCAAGGAATTCCGGCTCGAAGATCTGGGCGCGGCCGTAGAAGCTGTTACCCGCAAGCCAGATCATCTCCTTTTTCGAGAGTCGCAACGTGCGGGCGTGATCGAGCTGTTCGCGCAATTCACCCTCGTCGATCTCCTCGGCAAGATGCACGCGCTTGGTGCGGTTGATGAGGGTGAAGGAGGCATTCACGTCCGGATAGAGCTTCCAGATCATCTGCAGCATCAGCAGCTTATAGAAATCGGTATCGATCAGGCTGCGGATGATCGGATCAAGTTTCCAAGCGTGATTGTAAACGCGTCTTGCGATATCCGTCTTGGCCATGAAATTCCCGCCCCTGTCCACTCCGGTCAGGCGCTGCCAAATTCCCGGGTCGTGCCACGTTCCCGGCCGGCGCACGAAACCGGCTCGTGCGCCTTCTTATCGAAAAATCAGCAGACAAAGTCCAGATAAAACAATAGGCACCCCGCAGCCTGCACGGCGGCGGGATGCGAGCGCGCATCCTCACGCTTATTGGGCAGGTGCGGCGGGTTGGGCCGGTGCCGCAGGCGCGACACCAGGGGCGGCCGGCGTCGTGTTCTGAGTCTCGGTCGGAACCGCAGTGCCGTTCTGAAGGCTCGGCGCTGGCGCGGTGCCTGACTGTTGCGACTGCAACTGCTGGCCGGGCTGCTGCGGCGCCACGTCGTTTGCCTCGCGCTGGCCCCAGATCTCGACCGGTATCCAGACCACGAAAGCGAGCACCAGAGCCGCGAGCAGCACCAGCAGGATGCGATAGCCCGTGCGGCCCTGCCTGGCCTTTACAGGCGGGATCTGCTCTTCCTTGTGAAGCTTGCCATCGGACTTTTCCCAGCGTCTATCCGTCTGATGCGCCATGATCGTCTCCTTCGGCTGTCTTGACGGACCGATCCGGCCGTCAAGAACTCGAAGGAGAAAACGGGTTGCCGTCTGGAAGGTTCCGTGCGGCTCTAATAGCCGACGGCGCGGTCGACCACGAATTGCAGCGGCTCGCCGCGCTCGAAACGGGCGATCTGGGTCTCGACATGGCGAAACAGCGCATTTTCTTCGGAGACGGCCGCGTCATGCGGCGTGATGAAGACGTTCTGCAATTCCCATAAGGGGTTGTCGGCGGCGAGCGGCTCCACCTCGAAGACATCCAGCGAAGCGCCGCCGAGGGTACCGTCACGAATGGCGGAAACGATATCGGCCTCGACATGACTCTTGCCGCGGCCGGCATTGATGAAAACCGGCTGCCCGAGCGCGCCGTTGCGGCGCAGCTTGGCAAACAGCCCTGCGTTATAGAAGCCGGAGGTTTCGGGCGTCAGCGGCAGCAGACCGACGAGGATGTCCGTCCTTGCGAGAAAACTATCCAATCCGCCGGCATCGAAGGTTTCGACGCCATCGATCTGTTTGTGGCTGCGCGACCAGCCGATGACGTTGAAGCCCATCACTCTCAGCTTGGAGACCGCATCCTGCCCGAGAATGCCGAGGCCCATGACGCCGACCGTCACCTCCGCTGCCTCAGGCGCGATCAGCTTGGCCCATTCGCGCCGCCGCTGATGGCTGTCATGGGCGTATTGCCCGCGCAGATGCATCAGGCACTGCATGACCACCCATTCGCTCATGCGGGTCGTCAGGCTGCGGTCGACGAAGCGGACGATCGGGATCTCGGGCAGGCCGGCCATGCCGATAATGTGGTCAACGCCGGCGCCGCCCGAGAAGATGATCTTGAGATTCGGCGCCCGCGCAAAAAGGTCGGCATCCGGCTTCCAGAGAAGCGCGTATTCGACCGCGCGGAGATCGCGTGCCCGATTGGCCGGATCGGCGAGATTGATGCTGCCGCGATCGGCAAAGGCCGTCTTCAGCACGCGGGCGACGCCTTCGGCATTGAACTTGATATCGACGAGAACAGGAGGACGTGCGGACATGATCTTCTTTATTGCTGCACGGCGGGCGTCGGCACCGCCTCGATGTTGAAAGCGGCGGCCATCAGCGCCCGGGTATAATCGTCCTTCGGCGCGCGGAAGATTTCCGCTGACGGCCCCTGTTCCACCACCTTGCCGAAACGCATGACGATGACATCGTTGGCGAGCGCCTTCACCACCTTGAGGTCGTGGCTGATGAAGAGATAGGCGAGATCGTGTTTCTTCTGCAGGTCGCGCAGGAGATCGACCACCTGGGCCTGGACACTCATATCGAGCGCTGAGGTCGGCTCGTCGAGCATGACGAAACGGGGCTTCAGCACCATGGCCCGGGCGATGGCGATGCGCTGACGCTGGCCGCCGGAGAATTCGTGCGGATAACGCCAGCGGGTCAGGGGATCGAGACCCACCTCCTCCAGCGCCCAGCAGACACGCTGGTCGCGCTCCTCCGCGGTCAAGGAGCGCTCGTGCACCTTCAGCCCCTCGGCGACGATATCGCCAACCGACATGCGGGGGCTGAGCGAGCCATAGGGATCCTGAAAGACCACCTGCAACTGGTTGCGCAGCGGCCGCATCTCGCTGAATGAATAGCCGGCTATATCCGTGCCGACGAAGGCGATCCGTCCTTGCGAGGAAATCAGCCGGGTGAGCGCCAGGCCGAGCGTGGTCTTGCCGGAACCGGACTCGCCGACGACGCCGAGCGTCTGGCCGGCGCGCAGCGACAGATCGATGCCGTCGACCGCCTTCACATGATCGACGACGCGACGCATAAGCCCTGCTTTGATCGGGAACCAGACACGGATATCGGACCCTTCCATCACCACCGGCTTCGACGGATCGGCCAGCGGCGGCTCGCCGCGCGGTTCGGAAGCGAGAAGATGGCGGGTATATTCGTGCTTCGGGTTGGCGAAAACCTCCTCGACGGTTCCGGTTTCGACGATCCTGCCCTTGGTCATGACACAGACGCGATCGGCGAATTTGCGGACAATGCCGAGATCATGGGTGATGAACAGCATCGACATGCCGTGTACGGCCTTCAACTGCCGGAGCAATTCGAGGATCTGCGCCTGTACGGTAACGTCGAGCGCCGTGGTCGGCTCGTCGGCGATCAGCAGTTCCGGCCGGTTGGCGAGCGCCATGGCAATCATGACGCGCTGGCGCTGGCCGCCGGAGAGCTCGTGCGGATAGGCTTTCAACCGCTTCTCCGGTTCGCGGATTCCGACCTGGTTCAGCAATTCCAGCACACGCTGGCGCGCCGGCTCACCGGTGAGTCCCTGGTGCAGGGCAAGGATCTCGGCGATCTGCTTCTCGATCGTATGAAGCGGATTGAGCGAGGTCATCGGCTCCTGGAAGATCATGGTGATGTCGTTGCCGCGCACTTCCCGCAGCGCCCGCTCCGACGCCTTCAGAAGGTCCTTGCCCTTGAACAGGATTTCGCCGGAGGGATGGCTTGCCGAGGGATAGGGCAAAAGCCGCAGGATCGAGTTGGCCGAGACCGACTTGCCGGAGCCGGATTCGCCGACCAGCGCCACGACCTCGCCTTTGGCGATATCGAAGGAGATGTGATCGACTGCCAGCGAGGTTTCGCCGCCTTGATGAAAGGCAACCGAGAGATCGCGGACGGAAAGCAGCGGTTCTTTCATGTCACTCATTGGAACGTCTTCCTCGGGTCGAAGGCATCGCGCACGGCTTCGCCGATGAAGATCAGCAGGGACAGCATGATCGACATGGCGAAGAAAGCCGTCAGCCCGAGCCACGGGGCCTGAAGGTTGGTCTTGCCCTGGGCGATCATCTCGCCGAGCGAGGGGGAGCCCGGCGGCATGCCGAAGCCGAGGAAATCGAGCGAGGTCAGCGTGGTGATCGAGCCGGAGAGGATGAAAGGCAGGAAGGTCAGCGTCGCCACCATGGCGTTGGGCAGCAGGTGACGCCACATGATGGTGCGATTGTTGACGCCGAGGGCGCGGGCGGCGCGGACATATTCGAAATTGCGAGCCCGCAGGAATTCGGCGCGCACGATGCCGACGAAGCCGACCCAGGAGAAGAGCAGCATGATGCCGAGCAGCACGAAGAAGCCGGGCGGCAGGAGTGCCGCGATGATCAGCAGGATGTAAAGCACCGGCATCGACGACCAGATCTCGATGAAGCGCTGCAGCAGCAGATCGGTCCAGCCGCCGAAATAGCCCTGCACCGCACCCGCCGTCACGCCGATGATCGCCGAGCAGATGGTCAGCATCAGGCCAAAGAGCACCGATATGCGGAAACCGTAGATGACCCGCGCCAGCACGTCGCGCGCCTGATCGTCGGTGCCGAGCCAGTTGAGATTGCCGAAGGTGCAATCGGGATCGTTCACGCCTTGCGGATAACCGGCGCAGCGCTCCTCCTTGGTCATCAGCCAGAACGGGGCGGTGGGTGCCGAATGGGGAATGTTGGAATTGACCGAGCGGTAGGAATAGCGGATCGGCGGCCAGATCATCCAGCCATTGGCATCGATCTCATCCGCAATCACCGAGGACCGATAGTCGGTTTCGGCGAGGAAGCCGCCGAACTTCTCCTCGGGATAGTCGACCAGCACGGGAAACAGGATCTCGCCCTTGTAGGAGGCGATGATCGGCCGGTCGTTGGCAATGAACTCGGCAAACAGGCTGAGGACGAACAGCACCAGGAACAGCCACAGCGACCAGTAGCCGCGGCCGTTTGCCCGGAAATTCTGCCAGCGGCGGATGTTGGTCGGCGACAGCAGGCCCTTGCGCGGCGGCTTGACGGGCGTGGCGACGGCAGGATTTGCGGCGGCGTCCATCAGACATCCCTCCGCTCGAAATCGATGCGCGGATCGATCCAGGTGTAGATCAGGTCGGAAACCAGGCTGACGAAGAGGCCGAGCAGCGAGAAGATGTAGAGGGTGGCGAAGACGATCGGGTAATCCCGGTTGATGACCGAGAGATAGCCGAGACGGCCGAGGCCATCCAGCGAGAAGATGTTTTCGATCAGCAGCGAGCCGGTGAAGAAAGCGGAAATGAAGGCGCCGGGAAAACCGGCAATGATGATCAGCATGGCGTTGCGGAAGACGTGGCCGTAGAGCACCTGGCGCTGGTTCAGGCCCTTGGCGCGGGCGGTGACGACATATTGCTTCTTGATCTCCTCGATGAAGGAATTCTTGGTCAGCAGCGTCGTCGTGGCAAAGGCGGACAGGGAAAGCGAGATCAGCGGCAGAGTGAGGTGCCAGAAATAGTCGAGCGGCTTCTGCCACCAGGCCAGCTGGTCGAAATTATCGGAGACCAGGCCGCGCAGCGGAAACCAGTCGTAGAAGGAGCCGCCGGCGAAAAGCACGATCAGGAGAATGCCGAAGAGGAAGCTCGGCACGGCGTAGCCGACGACGATGACGCCCGATGTCCAGACATCGAAAGTCGATCCATCCTTGACCGCCTTGCGGATGCCGAGCGGAATGGAGATGGCATAGGAGAAGATCAGGATCCAGATGCCGAGCGAGATCGACACCGGCAGCTTCTCCTTGACGAGCTCGAGCACCGAGGTGTTGCGGAAGAAGCTCTCGCCGAAATCGAAGCGGATGTAGTTCCACATCATCTCGCCAAAACGGGTCAGCGGCGGCTTGTCGAAGCCGAACTGTTTTTCGAGCTTGGCGATCAGTTCCGGATCAAGCCCCTGGGCGCCGCGATATTTCGAGCCTTCATCGCTGCCGGTGCCGCCGAGAAGATCGCCGCCGCCGGACAGTCGCTGGTCGGCACTATCGGCCTGACCGGTCAGTTGGGCGATCACCTGCTCGACGGGACCGCCGGGGGCGAACTGAATGACGATGAAGGATATCGCCATGATGCCGACAATGGTTGGAACCATCAAAAGCAGGCGGCGAAGGATATAGGCGCCCATCAGCCTTCAGCCTCCGGGAATGTTTTTCCTGTCTGCCCGCCGTCCACTCTAATGCCGCTCAATCCGCCAGCCTTCCCTTGCCGGCCCTGCCGGCTTGTCGTGATTCGCTCGTGCCATTTGGAGCCGAGGGCCCGTTCATTGCAAGCCCGCTCATTTTGCCGAGGTCGACCACCAGGCTTCCGGGAAGCCCAGGCCATAGGCCGGAAACTCGGCCGGCCGGGTGATGGTGTTCCAATAGGCGAGACGAGATGTTCTGGAGTAAAACAACGGCACGACATAGTGATTGGCAAGCAAGACGCGGTCCATGGCCTTGATCGACGCGACCTGCTCCTCCCGGTTCGGCGCGAAAATGACCATCCGGATCAGGGCGTCGACGGCCGGATCGGCGATGCCGGCATAATTACGCGAGCCGGGCTGTTTCGCCGCTTCGGAGCCCCAATAGTCGGCCTGTTCGTTGCCGGGATTCATCGTCTCGCCCCAGATGCCCCAGATCATGTCGTAATCGAAACTTCTGACCCGGTTCGTATATTGCGAGGCATCGACGGTGCGCAGACGGGCATCGACGCCGATCTTCTTGAGGTTGTTCGCATAGGGAAGGACCGAACGCTCGAAGGAGGGGTTGGACAACAGGATTTCGAAGCTCATCGGCTGGCCGGTCTGCGCGTTGACCATGCGATTGCCCTTGAGCTCCCAGCCCGCCTCTTTGAACAGAGCAATGGCCTTGCGCAGATTGTCACGGATTTTCTGCGGATCACCAGCGACGGGATTGGTGTAGGGCGTCGTGAAGACCTCCGGCGGAACCTTGTCCTTCAAACCTTGCAGTATTTCCAGCTCCCGTCCCTGCGGGAGGCCGGACGAGGCGAGTTCGGTGTTCCAGAAATAGCTGTCGATCCGCTCGAAGGCATTGTAGGCGAGGTTGCGGTTGAGGTCCTCGAAGTCGAAGGCATAGTTCAATGCCTCGCGCACCCCGATATCCTTGAAGAGGTCGCGCCGCATATTGGGTACGAAAGCCTGCATGATGCCCGTTGCCCGCAGCGCATTCGGCGGCTCCTCGCGCTTGACACGGCCGTCCTTCACGGCAGGAAAGTCGTAAGCTATCGCCCATCGGCTTGCCTGGTTTTCCTGGCGATAGTCCACATTGGCGGCACGGAAGGCCTCGAACTCGACATCCCGATCGCCGAAATAGGTGTAGATGATGTTGCGGAAATTGTACTGGCCGACATTCACATTGAGGTCCTTGCCCCAATAATCGTCGCGCAATTCGAAACGCGTCGACGCGCCGGGGGAGAAGTCGGCAATCTTGTAGGGACCGGAGCCCATTACGGGTTCCAGCGTCGTCTTGGAGATGTCGCGCGGCTTGCCATCCGGTCCCGGCGACTCCCACCAATGTTTCGGCACGATCGTCAACTGGCCGAGAATATTCGGAAGCTCACGATTGTTCTTCTCGTCGAACGTGAAGGTGACGTCGCGATCACCGGTCTTTTCGGCTTTCACCACATGGCGGTAGTAATTGAAGTTGAGCGGGTTGAGCTCCTTGGATTTGTCGAAGCTGAAGATCACATCGTCAGGCGTCACCGGTTGCCCGTCCGCCCATTTCGCCTCCTTGCGCAGACGGAAGGTCGCGCTGGAGACATCGGCGGGATAGGAGAGCCCTTCGGCAAGCAGGCCGTAGGAAGCGAGAACCTCGTCTTCGGCGGGTTTCATCAGCGTGTCGTAGACCAGTGCCACGCCGGTCGCTACCTCGCCCTTTTCCAGCAGCGGATTGAACGTATCGAAGGTGCCTGTCGTCGAGAGGCGCAAGTCGCCGCCCTTCGGGGCGTTGGTATTGACATAGTCGAAATGGGTGAAGCCGGGCTGATATTTGAGTTCATTGATGACCGAACTTCCGATGCGGAAATCCTGATCCTCCGCCATGGACGAGAGCGGAACGAGAACGCCCGCAAGCGACAGAAACAAACCGATCTTCGACCACAAAGCCGCCATTCATGCTTTCCCCTGATTATTGGTGGGTTCGACAATACGAAAAATACGGGCGAAAAACAGGAGAGAGTTTGGTTTTTGCCGGGCTCGCGAAATTTTGAGCCATCGTCTCGCCTCGATGCGTCGCCTTCGCAATATGCGGCGCAACTCTGCGGCGATCCGTCACCGCCGCTTCCCACCACCAGCCAAAACATCGATTCACCAAAATCGCTTTTCACGATAGATTTGACGCAAATCACTTCGGCAGCGGTTCAAGGAAATAGCATGGCTTTCGGCTTCGCTCAGGCTTTCAGGACATTCGGCAAACTGACGCTTGCCGGCGCAATCGGCGCAAGCCTTGCCGCCGGCGATGTCGGAGCTCAGCAGAAGACACCGAGCCCGGGCAGCGCCAAGGGGCAGTTCGGCGCCGTCAGCCTGCCGACGCAGGGACCGGCGCAACCGATCGGCTTTTACGCAAAGGGCTGCATGACAGGTGCGGTGGCGCTGCCGGCCGACGGGCCGACCTGGGAAGCGATGCGGCTTTCGCGCAATCGCCGCTGGGGCAATCCGGCGATGATCGCGCTGCTCGAACGTCTTTCTGAGGATGGGGTCAAATATGCCGGCTGGCCGGGCCTTCTCGTCGGCGACATTGCGCAGCCGCGCGGCGGGCCGATGTTCAACGGCCATGCCTCCCATCAGATCGGCCTCGATGCCGATGTCTGGTTTACGCCGATGCCGGCGCGCCGGATGACGGCCGAGGAGCGCGAGGATCTGCCCTTCACCACCATGCTGCAGAAGGACAAGTTCCTGACCGTCGACCCGAAGGTCTGGACGCAATCGCGGGCGCGTCTTTTGATGCTGGCGGCAAGCTACCCCGAGGTGGAGCGTATCTTCGTCAACCCGGCGATCAAGAAGAAGATGTGCGACACATGGACGGGCGACCGCACCAATCTCGGCAAGCTCCGGCCGGAATATGGCCATGACTCGCATTTCCACATCCGCATCAAATGCCCGCCCGGTGCTGCCGGATGCACGCCTCAGGCTTCTGTTCCTGCCGGCGACGGCTGCGACAAATCGCTCGCCTGGTGGTTCACGCCGGCGCCTTGGGCGCCGCCGAAACCCCCGAAGCCCGGCGCCAAGCCGCCGAAGCCGCCGCGCGAGATGATGGTTTCCGACCTGCCGAAGGCCTGCGCCGCCGTACTCGATGCTGCTTCCGTCGCCTCGATGCAGGCCGCCACCTATGGCGGACCGTCCGCTGCAAGCGCGCTCACTGCCGCGCCGGCCGCGGAACCCGCCGCCGGCACGGACGGCGCTTTGCCCGATGTCGGTCCGGTTCCGAACGACAAGCCGGCGATCCAATGAAACAGGCCTGGGGTGCGTTGTCTTTCAAATCGCAAACTCTTGGTATAGAAGCCATCAAATCGATTGAATTGTTCGGGCGGAGGGGTTGATGGCCGGCGGCAAATGCCTTGCATTGATTGCGCATGACCAGAAGAAGGACGACATGGCGGATTTCGCCCGCACCAACCGGGACATTCTCTCCCGCTGGAAGATCGTCGCCACCGGTACGACCGGCGGACGTGTGCTCGATGCCGCCCCCGACCTCGACGTTGTCAGGCTGAAAAGCGGGCCGCTCGGCGGAGACCAGCAGATCGGCGCACTGATTTCGACCGGCGAGGTGGATGCCCTGATCTTCTTCGTCGACCCGTTGACGCCGATGCCGCACGATGTCGACGTAAAGGCGCTGATGCGGCTGGCGATCGTCTATGATATTCCGATGGCGCTCAACCACGCGACCGCTATAAAACTTCTTCCCACACTCGAAGCCTGATCAGCACGGGACCGGCCATGCCAAAACCGAATAACAGCACCGCTCCGCTGCCTTTCCCGATCCTGATCGGCGATATCGGTGGCACCAATGCCCGCTTCTCCATCCTGACCGATGCCTATGCCGAGCCGAAGCAGTTTCCGAACGTACGCACGGCTGACTTCACCACGATCGACGAAGCGATCCAGAAAGGCGTGCTCGACAAGACGGCCGTACAGCCGCGCTCGGCGATCCTCGCCGTCGCCGGCCCGATCAACGACGACGAGATCCCGCTGACCAATTGCGACTGGGTGGTGCGGCCAAAGACGATGATCGAAGGCCTCGGCATGGAGGACGTGCTGGTCGTCAACGATTTCGAGGCGCAGGCGCTGGCGATCGCCGCCCTGTCGGATGAAAACCGCGAACGCATCGGCGACGCCACCGGCGACATGATCGCCTCGCGCGTCGTACTCGGACCTGGCACCGGCCTCGGCGTCGGCGGGCTCGTGCATGCCCAGCACAGCTGGATCCCGGTTCCCGGCGAAGGCGGCCATGTCGATCTCGGACCGCGCAGCAAGCGCGACTATGAGATCTTCCCGCATATCGAGACGATCGAGGGCCGCGTCTCGGCCGAGCAAATCCTCTGCGGCCGCGGCCTCGTCAATCTCTACAATGCCATCTGCATCGTCGATGGCATCCAGCCGACGATGAAGGATCCCGCCGATATCACCTCGCACGCGCTTGCCGGCACCGACAAGGCGGCTATCGAGACCGTCTCGCTGTTTGCCACCTATCTCGGCCGCGTGGCGGGCGACATGGCGATGGTGTTCATGGCGCGCGGTGGCGTCTATCTCTCCGGCGGCATCTCGCAGAAGATCATCCCGGCGCTGAAGAAGCCGGAATTCCGCATTGCCTTCGAGGACAAGGCGCCGCATACCGCGCTGCTTCGCACCATCCCGACTTATGTGGTGACGCATCCGCTGGCAGCACTTGCCGGGCTTTCCTCCTACGCACGGATGCCGGCGAACTTCGGCGTCTCGACGGAAGGCCGCCGCTGGCGGCGCTAGAGCAAATAGAGCGTCCTTGGCGCGTCCTCTGCGGGGACGCGCGGCGCTCTAGCCAAACCGGTCCCAACTCTTTATAGACCCCGGCAAAAGTGCGCGTCGCCTTCGCGGGGCGCTTGGTCCGAGACAGGAAACCTCATTTTTGGAAGCGGCGGAAAGCAGAGCGCAGAGCGTCAGCAGCGATACCGTAACCGGCATCCTGAAACGCATCATTGCTGAAAACGGCCGCGACCATCTCTGGGGTTATGTCTTTGCGATCGTCTGTCTCATCGTGGTGGCGCTTTCGACCGCGTTTACCGCCTGGATCATGCGGGCGATCATCGACGAGGCCTTCGCCAACCGCCGCGCCGACGTCGTCTGGATCATCTGTCTTTCTATCTTCATCGCCTTCGTGCTGCGCGGTTTTGCGAGCTACGGCCAGGCGGTGGCGCTTTCCAAGGTCGGCAACAATATCGTCGCGCGTTACCAGCGCCGGCTCTATTCGCATCTGATGACGCTTTCGGTCGGCTTCTTTAGCGAGGCGCGCTCTGCCCATATCGCCGCGCAGGTGAGCCAGAACGTCAGCGGTATCCGCGACGTGCTCAACCTGACGATCACCTCGACAGTGCGCGACCTGCTGACCTTCATCTCGCTGCTCGGCGTGATGATCCTGCAGGATCCGCTGCTCAGCCTTGCCGTATTCATCATGGCGCCGCCGCTGCTGTATGCCCTACGCTATGTGTCCAAGCGGCTGCGCTCGGCCACCCGCGAGGCCGTGCATTTGAACAGCCACGTTCTCGGCGCCATGCAGGAGACGATCCAGGGCATCGCCATCGTGAAGGCCTTCACAATGGAGGACGAACTGGAGCGCAAGGTCAACAAACTCATCGAGGGCGCCGAAAGCCGGGCGAACCGGATTGCCCGGCTTTCCGAACGCACGTCTCCGCTGACGGAAAGCTTCGCGGGCTTTGCCGTCGCCAGCGTGCTTGCCTACGCCGCCTACCGTTCGATCTACTTCAATGTGCCGCCCGGCGCCTTCTTCTCCTTCGTCACCGCGCTGCTGCTTGCCTATGACCCGGCCCGCCGGCTTGCGCGCCTGCAGGTGCAGATGGAGCGTGCCGTCGTCAATGCGCGGATGATCTACGAATTGCTCGACATGGAACCGCGCCAGCGCGACCTGCCGGATGCCCAGCCGCTGACGGTGACGCAGGCGAGGATCGAATTCCGCAATGTGTCCTTCGCCTACGGCAATGAGAGCGTGCTCAACGGGGTGAGCTTCATTGCCGAGGGTGGCGCGACCACAGCACTGGTCGGCCCATCGGGCGCCGGCAAATCCACCGTCATCAGCCTCATTCCGCGCTTCTACGATCCGCGCGAGGGAGAAATCCTGATCGACGGCCAGGACATCGCCCACATCACCAAGAAGTCGCTGCGTCAGCAGCTCGCCTATGTCTCGCAGCAGCCCTACCTGTTTGAAGGCACGATCCGCGACAATATCCGCTACGGTCGGCCGGAAGCGACCGATGCCGAGGTGGAAGAGGCGGCGCGGCTTGCCTATGCGCATGATTTCATTTCGGCGCAACCGCAGGGTTACGAGACGCCGGTCGGCGAAAACGGCGTGACGCTATCGGGCGGCCAGCGCCAGCGGCTGTCGATTGCGCGCGCCCTGGTGCGCAATGCGCCGATCCTGCTTCTCGACGAGGCGACCTCCGCCCTCGACACCGAATCCGAGGCGGCCGTGCAGAAGGCGCTCGACGAAGCGATGACCGGACGCACCGTCGTCGTCATCGCCCATCGGCTTTCGACCGTGGTGCGCGCCAACAAGATCGTCGTCATGCAGCAGGGCCGCGTCGTCGAGGAAGGCAATCACGAGACGCTTGCGAAGGTCAGCGACGGTCTTTACGCTCGCCTCAACAATCTGCAGAGGCCTTCGGCCTCCGATTCAAACTGACCTGGTGAGACTGAGATGAACGATGCTGCGATGAAACTGGTGGTGGTTGGCGCAGCAGGGCGCATGGGCCAGACGCTGATCCGGCTCATCCATTCGATCGAGGGCGTGAGGCTGCACGCCGCAGTCGAGCGCGTCGGCTCGCCCTTCGTCGGCAAGGATGCCGGCGAGATCGCCGGTCTCGGCCCGACAGGCGTCATCATCGGCGACGATCCGCTCAATGCCTTTCTCGATGCCGAAGGCGTGCTCGACTTCACCTCGCCTGCCGCAACAGTGGAATTCTCGGGCCTCGCCGCACAGGCGCGCATCGTTCATGTCATCGGCACGACGGGCTGTTCAGCCGACGACAATACCAGGATCGCCGCAGCCGCTCGCCATGCCCGCATCGTCAAATCGGGGAATATGAGCCTCGGGGTCAATCTGCTCAGCGTGCTCGCAGAGCAGGCAGCGCGGGCGCTCGACCCGGCCGACTGGGATATTGAGATCCTGGAAATGCACCACAAGCACAAGGTGGATGCGCCCTCAGGCACCGCCCTTCTCTTCGGTGAGGCGGCGGCCAAGGGGCGCGGCATCGATCTCGCCTCGAAATCGGTCCGGGTGCGCGACGGCCATACCGGTGCCCGCGAGGCAGGCACGATCGGCTTTGCGACGCTGCGCGGCGGCTCCGTCATCGGCGAGCATTCCGTGCTTTTTGCCGGCGAAGGCGAAATCGTCACCTTGTCGCACAGTGCGGCCGACCGGTCGATTTTCGCGCGCGGCGCCATCAAGGCAGCGCTTTGGGCGCGCGACAAGAAGCCGGGTCTCTATTCCATGCTCGACGTGCTCGGGCTTTCTTCCTCATAACGATACTACGGAGGCATATTCATGAGCGGTACCCTCGTCCTCGTTCGCCATGGCCAGAGTGACTGGAACCTGAAGAATCTCTTCACCGGCTGGAAGGATCCCGATCTGACCGAGCTCGGCATCCAGGAAGCCAAAACAGGCGGTGAAGCGCTCGCCGAATACGGGATCAAATTCGACATCGCCTACACCTCGGCGCTGGTGCGCGCGCAGCACACGCTGAAGCTCATCCTCGACAAGGTCGGCCAGCCCGATCTCCAGACGATCCGCGACCAAGCGCTGAACGAGCGCGACTATGGCGATCTCTCCGGCCTCAACAAGGACGATGCCCGCGCCAAATGGGGCGAGGAACAGGTGCATATCTGGCGCCGTTCCTATGACGTGCCGCCGCCCGGCGGCGAAAGCCTGCGCGACACCGGCGCCCGGGTCTGGCCCTATTACCTCACAGAAATCCTGCCGCGGGTGCTCAGGGGCGAAAAGGTGCTGGTCGCCGCACACGGCAATTCGCTGCGTTCGCTTGTCATGGTGCTCGACAAGCTGAGCAAGGAAGGCGTGCTCGCGCTCAACCTCGCGACCGGCGTTCCGATAGTCTACACGCTGAAGGCGGATTCCACCGTCGCCTCCAAGGAAGTGCTCGGCGACATGTCCGGCGCACACTGAATTCGGTACGGCGTGCCGCCGAAACAGGTCGGCACGCCTTTCCTCAATTTCCGGCCTCAGTTCTCAATCGTGAACTGCACCCGGTCGGCCGCAAAGCGGCTGATCGAATATTGCACCGGGACACCCTCAAGATCGGTATTCATCGCCTTGGTGATCAGCAGGATCGCGCCGGGGGTGAGTTCGAGGTCGGCCATGTCGGCGGCACCTGCATGCGCGGCCGTCACTTCGGTGGTCGCGCGGACATAATCCGACAGGCCGAGTTCGGCGAAAGCCTTGGTGATCGATTCCCCCTTCCGATAGGCCGCACCGATACCGGCGAAACGCTCGGCGGGAAACCAGCTCGTTGCCCTTGAAACCGGCCGCTTGTCCGCCTGACGCAAGGTTTCCAGGCGGATCACCTGGTCTCCCGGTTTCAGGTGCAGCCAACGGGCGATCTCGGCACTCGCTTCTTCCCTCGCCTCATCAAGCAGAAGGCCGCGCATCTCACGCGCCTGATCGCCGATACCGGCGCTGAAGCGCGTGCGCTTGGTGATCGGGAAATTCAGACGCTCCTTGCGCTCGATCAGCGTGCCGCGGCCTTGCACCGCACGCACGATTCCTTCCTGCGCCAGTGCGGCAAGCGCGCTGCGCACCGTATGCCGGTTGACGCCGAATTGCAGCGCCAGGACAGTTTCCGGCGGCACCATATCCGTTTCGTCATAAGCTCCGCTGCTGATCGCCTCGCGAATCCGATCGGCGATCTGACGCCAGAGCGCCACGCCGGTCTGTCTTTGCACCTGCTTCAATCCCGCCATTCCGCCCCGCCATTTACACCCACGATGTCACACGCTTGTCACGACATCGATTTAAGGCTAAGTGTATCTTGTATGGTTGTCTATATCAATAGACATTTGAAGGGAAGCGGCGATGATCTCAGCGGACAGAAACGACGCTGCGTCACAGACGGCATCCGGGCGCAAACGCGCCGCCGATCTGCTGGCGCGGGCGGAACGCAGCGAACTTCAGGCGGTCTGGGACGCATTGCCGGAAAAGCCCGTAGCACATCAGGTGCGCGGACCTGAGACCGGGCTGGTGATGGTGCGCGGACGCATCGGCGGCGGCGGCGCTCCCTTCAATCTTGGCGAGGTGACGGTGACGCGGGCCACGGTCCGGCTCGAATCCGGCGCGGTCGGCCATGCCCAGGCGCTCGGCACCGACCGTGAAAAGGCCCGGTTGGCGGCGATCTTCGACGCGCTCTGGCAGGAAGACGCGACCAAGGATTTCGTCGAACAGGCGCTGCTTTTGCCGATCACTGAGCGGATCGCCGATGCCGAACGCCGCAAGGCGGACGAGACGGCGGCCACCCGCGTCGATTTCTTCACCATGGTGCGGGGAGACAACTGATGGGTTTGAAGACAGAAGCTCTCACCGGCGGCTTTGCCGAGCCGGTCTTCCACGCCCAGAGCGTCTTCAAGATGCTGATGGACGGCATGGCCCGCCCCGGCGCGATCCAGACCGTTCAGCCCGATGCCGCGCCGCCGACGCCACTCGGCATCGCCGCCGGCGCGATCGCGCTGACGCTTTGCGACCACGACACGCCGGTCTGGCTTTCGCAGGGACTGGCGAAATCCGCCGTGCCGGAATGGCTTGGCTTCCACGCCGGCGCGCCGTTGACCACCGAAAAGGCCGAGGCGCGCTTTGCCTTCACCGAGGCCGGCATCGCCCTATCCTCCTTCGGCCTGTTTGCCTCCGGCACGCAGGAATATCCCGACCGCTCGACGACCGTCGTCATCGAGCTCGCCGAACTCGAAGGCGGCCGCAGGCTGGCGCTGATGGGTCCGGGCATTCAGAGCATGACGGAGATCGCCCCCGTTGGTCTGCCGGAGACCTTCCTGAGGCTCTGGACCGAGAACCGCGCGCTCTTTCCGCGCGGCATCGACATCGTGCTGACGGCGGGCAAACGTTTCCTCTGCCTGCCGCGCACCACCAAGATCACAGCAACGGAGATCTGAGCTCATGTATGTTGCCGTCAAGGGTGGCGAGGCCGCCATCGCCAATGCCCACCGGCTGCTCGCCGACCGCCGCCGAGGCGACCGTTCGCTGCCGGCGATCGGCATCGACCAGATCGTGGCGCAACTGGCGCTCGCCGTCGACCGCGTCATGGCCGAGGCCTCGCTTTTCGACCGCACGCTCGCAGCGCTCGCCGTGCGCCAATCGCGCGGCGATATGATCGAAGCGATCTTCCTGCTGCGCGCCTACCGTACGACGCTGCCGCGTTTCGGCTATTCCAAGCCGCTCGACACGGCTGATATGACGATCGAGCGCCGCATCTCGGCGACCTACAAGGATCTGCCGGGCGGCCAGCTTCTCGGACCTACCTTCGACTATACCCACCGCCTGCTCGATCCCTCGCTGCTTTCGGACGAGGCGATCGAAGTGCCCGCGCTGCGCCCAGCCGAGACCGGCCGCGTCATGCGCGTCTCCGAAATCCTCGGCGAGGAGGGCCTGATCGAGGCCGACGGCGACATGCCCGAAGATCACGAGATCGGCGACCTGACTCGCGAGCCGATGGAATTCCCGATGAGCCGCGATCTGCGCCTGCAGGCGCTTGCCCGCGGCGACGAGGGCTTCCTGCTGGCGCTCGGTTATTCCACCCAGCGCGGCTATGGCCGCAACCACCCCTTCACCGGCGAAATCCGCATCGGCGATGTCGAGGTGGAATTCGACGTGCCGGAACTCGGTTTCGCCGTCTCGCTTGGCGTAATCCAGGTCACCGAATGCCAGATGGTCAACCAGTTCAAGGGTTCGGCCAAGGCGCCGCCGCAATTCACCCGCGGCTACGGCCTGGTCTTCGGCCAGAGCGAACGCAAGGCGATGGCGATGTCGCTGGTCGACCGGGCGCTGCGCGCCGAAGAGCTCGGCGAGGATATCACCGCGCCGGCCCAGGACGAGGAATTCGTCATTTCGCATTCCGACAACGTCCAGGCGACGGGCTTCGTCGAGCATCTGAAGCTTCCGCATTATGTGGACTTCCAGGCCGAACTCGATCTCGTCCGCCGCATGCGCCGCGAATTCGAAGCCGCCCGCAACTGCGGCGAAGACATGAAGGAAGCCGCCGAATGAGCGATCTGGCCAGCTACAACTTCGCCTATCTCGACGAACAGACCAAACGGATGATCCGCCGCGCCATCCTGAAGGCGATCGCCATTCCCGGCTATCAGGTGCCCTTCGCCTCGCGCGAAATGCCGATGCCCTATGGCTGGGGCACCGGCGGCGTGCAGGTGACGGCCTCGATCATCGGACCGGATGACGTGCTGAAGGTCATCGACCAGGGTGCCGACGACACGACCAACGCCGTGTCCATCCGCGCCTTCTTCCAGAAGGTCGCCAATGTCGCGGTGACGACCCATACCAAGGATGCGACGATCATCCAGACGCGCCACCGCATTCCGGAAGAAAAGCTCGCTGCCGGGCAGGTGCTGGTCTACCAGGTGCCGATCCCCGAGCCGCTGCGTTTCCTCGAACCGCGCGAGACCGAAACCCGCAAGATGCACGCGCTCGAAGAATACGGGCTCATGCATGTGAAACTCTATGAGGACATCGCCCATAACGGCCGGATCTCACGGACCTACGCCTATCCGGTGAAGGTCCACGGCCGCTATGTCATGGATCCCTCGCCGACGCCGAAATTCGACAATCCGAAGATGCACATGTCGGATGCGCTGCAGCTCTTCGGCGCCGGGCGCGAGAAGCGCATCTATGCGGTTCCGCCCTATACCGACGTCGTCAGCCTGGATTTCGAGGATTATCCCTTCGATATCCAGCGCTTCGACAAGCCCTGCGCCCTTTGCGGCGCCGAGGATGTCTATCTCGACGAAGTGGTTCTCGACGACAAGGGCGGGCGCATGTTCGTCTGCTCCGACACCGATCATTGCGAAGACCGCCGGGCGCAGGGACATGCCGGCGAGATGTTGGCCCGGGAGGCTGCAGAATGAGCGATATTCCGCTTCTCAAAGTCCATGACGTTTCGAAATTTTACGGCAACCGCATCGGCTGCCGCGACGTCTCCTTCGAGCTCTGGCCAGGCGAAGTGCTCGCCATCGTCGGCGAGTCCGGCTCCGGCAAGACGACGCTGCTCAACTGCCTCTCCACCCGGCTGCTGCCGAGCACCGGCAGCGTCGAGTATCACATGCGCGACGGCAGCTACCGTGATCTCTACCGGATGAACGAGGCCGAGCGGCGCTTCCTGATGCGGACCGACTGGGGCTTCGTGCACCAGAATCCGGCCGACGGCCTGCGCATGACGGTCTCGGCCGGCGCCAATGTCGGCGAGCGGCTGATGGCGATCGGCGACCGCCACTATGGCAAGATCCGCGCCTCGGCGATCGACTGGCTCGAGCGCGTCGAGATCGACGCCGATCGCATCGACGACCAGCCACGCGCTTTTTCCGGCGGCATGCGCCAGCGACTGCAGATCGCCCGCAACCTCGTCACCGGCCCGCGCCTCGTCTTCATGGATGAACCCACAGGCGGCCTCGACGTCTCGGTGCAGGCGCGCCTGCTCGATCTCGTGCGCGGCCTCGTCAACGATCTCGGTCTCTCGGCCATCATCGTTACCCATGATCTCGCCGTCGCCCGCCTGTTGTCGCACCGGATGATGGTGATGAAGGACGGCTACGTCATCGAGCACGGGCTCACCGACCGCGTGCTCGATGATCCGCGCGAACCCTATACGCAGTTGCTCGTCTCCTCGATCCTGCAGGTCTGAGCTCCGAATCCAAGGAAGAAGAAAAATGGCAACGCCCCTCGTCGTTTCCGAAGTCTCGAAGAGCTTCACCATGCATCTGCGCGACGGCATCAGGCTGCCCGTCGTCTCCGATGTCGCCTTCTCGGTAGCGTCTGGCGAATGCGTCGTGCTCGGCGGCCCGTCGGGTATCGGCAAGAGCTCGCTGCTCAAGATGATCTACGGCAATTATGCCGTCGACACCGGCCAGATTCTCATCCGCCACGACGGCCGCATCGTCGATCTCGCCGCCACCGATCCGCGCACCGTGCTCAAGGTGCGGCGCCATACGCTCGGCTATGTCAGCCAGTTCCTGCGCACCGTGCCGCGCGTCGCGGCGATCGACGTGGTTGCCGAGCCGCTGGTGGCGCGCGGCGAGGACGCCGGCACGGCACGGGAAAAGGCCGGCGCTCTGCTGGCCAGGCTCAACCTGCCGGAAGCCCTCTGGCAGCTTCCGCCCGCCACCTTCTCCGGCGGCGAGCAGCAGCGCGTCAACATCGCCCGCGGCTTCATCACCGAACACACGATCCTGCTTCTCGACGAACCGACAGCCTCGCTCGATGCCAGGAACCGTGCCGTCGTCGTTGGCATGATCGCGGAAAAGAAGAAAGCGGGTGTCGCCCTTCTCGGCATCTTCCACGACGAGGAAGTGCGCGAGGCGGTCGCCGACCGGATCCTCGACGTCCAGCAGTTCTCACCGAGAAAGATCGCCGCATGAGCCGCAAGCTTGGTATCGAACCCTACTTTCATGAGACGGCATCCGTCAGCGATTCCACCTTCGGGCGGTATACGGAGGTCTCCGAACGGTGCCGCATCAGCGAGGCTACGTTCGGCGATTATTCCTACATCATGCAGGACGGCTCCGTCTGGTGCGCGACGATCGGCAAGTTCGTCAATATTGCCGCCGCCGTGCGCATCAACGCCACCAACCATCCGACCTGGCGGGCGACGCTGCATCATTTCACCTATCGCGCCGTCGACTATTGGCCGGACGGCGACATGGAGACCGACTTCTTCGCCTGGCGCCGCGCAAACCGGGTGACGATCGGCCACGACGTCTGGATCGGCCACGGTGCGACCATCCTGCCGGGTGTGACCGTCGGCAACGGTGCGGTGATCGGGGCCGGCGCCGTCGTGTCGAAGGATGTTGCGCCCTACACGATCGTCGGCGGCGTGCCGGCCAAGCTCATCCGCGAACGCTTTCCGAAAGAGGTCGGCGAACGGATGGACAGCCTTGCCTGGTGGGACTGGGAGCACGATCGGCTGCGTCTGGCGCTAGCCGATTTTCGCAACCTGAGCGCGGAAGATTTCCTGTCCCGCTACGGCGGCTAAACCCCCGATATAGGGGCGGAGAATTGTGACAGGACTTACACAAATGTGACACGCGAGGTTCATCAAGCGGGACTAATGCGATGCTGACCAAGGCCTGGATCGCAAGGGAAGAGCATGATGTTCGAGCTGAAGAATGTCACACGTCGTTTCGGAAAAAAGCTCGCCGTCGATTCCGTCACGCTCGCCATTCCCCAGGGCCAGATGGTCGGCATCATCGGCCGCTCCGGCGCCGGCAAGTCGACGCTGCTGCGCATGATCAACCGCCTTCAGGAGCCGAGCTCCGGCACCATTCATTTCGCCGGCGTCGCGGTCTCCGGGCTTCGCGGCCGGGCGCTGCGCAACTGGCAGCGCGACTGCGCGATGATCTTCCAGCAGTTCAACCTGGTGCCGCGCCTCGACGTTCTGACCAATGTCATGCTCGGCCGTCTCAACCACCGCTCGACGCTGATGAGCCTTCTCAATATCTTCACCCGTGAGGAACGTGTGTATGCCATCGCAGCACTCGAACGCCTCGGCATCGAGCAGACCGCGCTGCAGGCAGCCGGCACGCTTTCCGGCGGCCAGCAGCAGCGCGTGGCAATCGCCCGGGCGCTGATGCAGAACCCGAAGATGGTTCTCGCCGACGAGCCGATCGCCTCGCTCGATCCGCTGAACGCCAAGATCGTCATGGATGCGCTGCGCGATATCAACGAGCGCGAAGGCATCACCGTCATCACCAATCTCCACACGCTCGATACCGCCCGCAGCTATTGTGAGCGCATCGTCGGCATGGCCGGCGGCCGCGTCGTCTTCGACGGCAAGCCCTCGGAGCTCACCGCCGAGGCGGTGAAGGAAATCTACGGGACGGACAAGGACGGCGCCGGCATCGACGAAACGGTGACCTCGACATCCATCAATATCGCCCCCGAGCGGGCAGACAATCAATCCGCCGGCACCCAACCGCTGGCGCTGGCCGGTCTCTGAGAGAGGCGGCCGCGATCGAGCGCCCGCGTCAAGGGCACACTTCTTCGTAACGGGAAGACCGGGGACACCGGTCAATAGGAGAGACATATGTTGAAGAAAGCACTCTTTGCAGCAACGGCGCTCTTCGCGCTCGCCGGCGCTGCCCATGCTGCCGACCTCAAGGAATTCCGCATCGGCATCCTCGGCGGCGAAAACGAAACCGACCGCCTGCGCAATTATGCCTGCCTTGCCGACCACCTGAAGCAGGAATTCGGCTTCGAGAAGGTTTCGCTCTTCCCGGCCGCCGATTATGACGGCGTGATCCAGGGCCTGCTCGGCGGCACGCTCGACTTCGCCGAACTCGGCGCCTCCGGCTATGCCGCCGTCTACATCAAGGATCCGAAGGCTGTCACGCCGATCCTGACGACGCAGCAGAAGGACGGCTCGACGGGCTATTATTCGATCGGCCTCGCGCTGAAGTCCTCCGGCATCAAGTCCATCAAGGACGCCAAGGGCAAGAAGCTCGGCTATGCCGACCCGGATTCCACCTCGGGCTACCTCGTTCCGCTGACGCAGATCCCGAAGGACACCGGCATGCCGAACGACAAGTTCTTCGCGTCGACCCAGTTCAACGGCGGCCATGAGAACAACCTGCTCGCCGCCTATGACGGCAAGGTCGACATCGCCGTCGACGACTCGTCGGGCATTGGCGATTTCAAGGACGGCTACACCTCCGGCACCTTCCGCAAGGAAGTCGACAAGGGCGCCGTCGATCCGAACAAGCTGGTCGAAGTCTGGCGTTCCCCGCTGATCCCGAACGGCCCGCTCGTCGTTCGCAACGCTCTCGGTCAGGAGTGGCAGACGAAGCTTGCAGCCTTCTTCACGGCTCTGCCGGCCAAGGATCACAAGTGCTTTACCGCCGTCGAAGGCGGCGACTACCAGGGCTACTCCCCCGTCAAGCACGACTTCTACAACGCTGTCGTTGAAGTCCGCAAAGCTGCCATCGGCGGCTGATCGGATCCTTGAATGCGGGCGGCCGGGAACGGCCGCCCTTGTAACCGGACGAGGCCTTGATGACCATTGCCGATACACAGCCGCAGATGCAGAGCACCAAGGACATCGGCACCGCCTGGGACCGCATGGTCGCCAAACGGCGCTTCTACACGATCCTCGGCCTGGTCATTCTGATTGCGGCTTTCGTCAGCTCCGTCCGTTTCGCTGACGAGAGCAACGCCGGGCATTTCTTCGACCGCCTGCCGCATCTCTTCGACTTCCTGAGCTGGCTCATCCCCAAGGATTGGCATGATGTCTGGCGGGCACTGTTCGACATTGCGAGCGTCAACGACAAGGGCGGCGAGGAATTCAATTTCGACAAGGGCCGCGTCTACGTCTGGGGCGCCTTCTATATTCCCGAATATTTCGAACTGATGATCGTCACCATCAACGTGGCGCTGATCTCGACGATCATCGGTTTCGTCTTCGCCGTTCCCTTGAGCTTCTTTGCCGCCCGCAACCTGACGAATTCATGGGTGCTGCGCATCTTCTCCAAGCGGCTGATGGAGTTCCTGCGCGCCTTCCCCGAGATCGTCATTGCCGGGTTGTTTTCGGCGATCCTGTCGATCGGACCGGTCGCCGCCATCATTGCCATCAGCCTGCACACGGTCGGGGCGCTCGGCAAACTTTTCTACGAAGTGGCCGAGAATATCGACATGAAGCCCGATGAGGGCATGAAAGCCGTCGGCGCCAACTGGTGGGAGCGCGTGCGCTTCGCCGCCCTGCCGCAGGTGCTGCCGAATTTCACCTCCTATGCGCTCTTACGCCTGGAGATCAACGTGCGCGCCTCGACCATCATCGGCGCCGTCGGTGGCGGCGGCATAGGCGAGGAGCTGAAGCTTTCGATCTCGCGGGGATTCGGCGCCAAGACGATGGCGCTCGTCCTCCTGCTGTTCGTGACGATCGTTGCCGTCGACCAGTTCTCCGCCTGGCTGCGCCGCCGCCTTGTCGGCGAGCACGCCTTCCTCCTGCAACATTGAGGCCGCCATGACGGTGATCGACGCAAACCGCATGCACGAGATAGAGACCCGCTATCCGGAATATTTCCATCGCTCGTTCCGCCAGCGTTTCGGTGGGCTGATGATCCTTATGGCGACGCTGCTCTACGGCCTCTACGCCGTCTGGTTCTTCGACCTGCCCAAGCTCTTTGCCGAAGCGCATTGGGAGCGCGTCGGCATCTATCTCAGCCAATGGGTGAGCTACGACGTCCAGCCGGAACTCCGCATCCAGGACGACGGCTCGATCGAGGTGCGTTATCCACGTTTCTCGCCGCTCGGCGACAATCCGCATCCGGATTGGCTGGTCAACAATCCCGACGGCAGCATCAGCGTTTCGATCAACGGCACCAGCCGCAGCGTCTCCGTCTCGAAGAGCGAGACGATCGTCACCGCCCACGGCGTCAGCGTCCCGGTCGAGCTTTCCAGCGGTGCGCCGAAAGTCGTCGGGCCGGTGCCCGGCTGGATGACGGTTTATGACGACAACGTGCTGGCCGATCTCGGCTTTGCCGGCAATGTCAGCATATCCGTCGACCGGGTGAAGATCCGCAAGCGTTTCATCGGCTGGGCGAATTTCATCTTCGACACGCAATCCTCCTTCTTCGACAAGCCGGTCGGCGAGGTCGTCAGCCTCATCGTCTCCGGCCCGCGCATCAAGCCCGACCAGTCCAACCTGTCGCTCGCCTTCGACGACATTTGGAACAACAGCGAATGGCAGCATGGCGACGTCTGGACCAAGCTTTTCCAGACGATCGTCATGGCATTCCTCGGAACCCTGCTCGGCGCGCTCACCGCCTTTCCGCTCGCCTTCATGGCAGCACGCAACATCACGCCGAACCGGCTGCTGAACCAGATCCTGAAGCGCTTCTTCGATTTCCTGCGCTCGGTCGACATGCTGATCTGGGCGTTGTTCCTGACACGCGCCTTCGGCCCCGGCCCGCTTGCCGGCAGCGGTGCGATCTTCCTCACCGAGACCGGCACGCTCGGCAAGCTCTATTCCGAAGGATTGGAGAATATCGACAACAAGCCGCGGGAAGGCATCAAATCGACCGGCGCTGAGACCGTGCTCGTCCATCGTTACGGCATTATGCCGCAGATCGTTCCCGTCATCGTCAGCCAGACGCTCTACCAGTGGGAATCGAACGTGCGCGGCGCCACCATCATCGGCGCCGTCGGCGCCGGCGGCATCGGCCTCAAACTCTGGGAGGCCATGCGCACCAACGCCAACTGGGAAAACGTCGCCTACATGGTCATCCTGATCCTGATCGTCGTCTTCCTTTTCGACAGCGCCTCGAACGCGCTGCGCCACCGGCTGATGGGCACGAAAACCCACTGATCCACCCATCAAAGGCGGCGGCGGCGCTGTCGCCATCATCATTCTGTCACGGAAATCTTTTAGCCGGAGCCTGCTTGCGGTTCGCCGCCAAATCACTGCACATTGCGCTCCCCCGTTTCGACGATCCCCAGGATAAAAGCCTTGCGCTACGCTCTCTATTTCTCGCCGCCGAAGGATCATCCCCTGACCGGCGCGGCCTCGCTCTGGCTCGGCCGCGATGCTTTCACCGGCGAGACCTATCCGGCACCGGACCATGAGCAACTGGGTGCGGCAGAGCAGTTCGAGCTGACCGCCGACCCGCGCCGCTACGGCTTCCACGCCACGATCAAGGCGCCGTTTTCGCTCGCGGCCTCCGTCACCGAGAAGGATCTCATGGGGGTTGCCGAGGATTTTGTCCAGCGCACGCCAGCCTTCGAGATTCCGGAACTCGTGCTCGGCCAGCTCGGCCGTTTTTTTGCCCTCGTTCCCGGTTCTCTTCATCAACCTCTTCAGGATTTCGCCGCGAAGGTGGTAAGGTCCTTCGAACCGTTCCGTGCCGCGCTTTCCGAGGCCGATATGGCGCGGCGCAACCCGGAGAAACTCAGCGACAGCCAGCGCGCCCATCTGCAGCGCTGGGGTTATCCCTACGTCATGGAGGATTTCGGCTTTCACATGACGCTGACCGGCCAGGTGCCCGAAGCGCGCGCCGCGGTGATGAAAGCGATTCTGACCGAGCGTTTTGCCGATTTCACCGGCCGTCCGCTTCCAATTTCCGGCCTTGCCGTCTTCACCGAGGAGACGCGCGGTGCCCCGTTCAAAGTTCATTCCTGGCTGCCGCTTGCCGGCGCCAAACGCTGAAAGACCTGACGAGATGAGCAAAGAGACCGTGTTTTCCAATGCCCGCATCGTTCTCGAGGATGACATCCTCTCAGGATCGATCCTCATTCGCGACGGTAAGATCGCCGATATCTCCGAGGGCAGCTCGGTAGCCGGCGAAGATTTCGAAGGCGACTACGTCATTCCCGGCCTCGTCGAGCTGCACACCGATCATCTCGAAGGCCATTATCAGCCGCGTCCCGGCATACGCTGGAACAAGACCGCCGCAGTCCAGGCGCACGACGCCCAGATCGTCACCTCGGGCATCACCACGGTGTTCGACTGCCTGCGCATGGGTGCGGATGAGGACGGCGGCTTCGAACATGGCGAGATGCGTGAGATGGCCGATGCCATCCAGTCGGCGGAGAAGGAGGGCAGGCTGCGCGCCGAGCACCTGCTCCACCTGCGCTGCGAGGTCTCGGCCGACAATGTGCTCGAACATTTCGCCGATTTCGAAAACGACCGGCATGTGCGGCTCGTTTCGCTGATGGATCATGCGCCCGGCCAGCGTCAGTTCCAGACGATGGACCAATATATCTTCTACTACCAGAAGAAGCGCGGCCTGAGCGACGAGGCCTTCGCCCGTTTTGTCGCCAAGCGCCAGGCGGAATCGGCGCGCAATTCGACGCCGCACCGCAACGCCATCGCCAAGGTCTGCGCGGAGCGCGGCATCACCGTGGCAAGCCATGACGACGCCACACTCTCCCATGTCGACGAGGCGATCGACAACGGCGTGCGCCTGGCCGAATTTCCGACCAGCTTCGATGCCGCCCGGGCATCGCACGGACATGGCATGAGCGTGCTGATGGGGGCGCCGAACATCGTGCGCGGCAAATCCCACTCCGGCAACATTGCCGCCCGCGATCTTGCCGAAATGGGTGTGCTCGACGTGCTTTCCTCCGACTACGTGCCGCTCAGCCTGCTGCACGCGCCTTTCATCCTCGCCGACGAGGTGGAGAGCATCAGCCTGCCGAAGGCGATCGCCATGGTGACGTCGACGCCCGCCCGCACCGTCAGCCTCGACGATCGCGGCCGGATCGCGACGGGGCTGCGCGCCGATCTCGTTCGCGTCCACCGCGCGCATGGCGTGCCGGTGACACGCTCCGTCTGGCGCCAAGGACGCCGTGTCGCATGATGCCGCACGAACCCCATCCCGGAGCCGGAGCCGAGCGCGGCATCATGGTCGTCGTCGTCGGGCCGAGCGGCGCCGGCAAGGATACCCTGATGAACCTTGCCGCCCGGCATTTCACCGGCCGCACCGACGTTCATTTCACCCGCCGCGTCATCACCCGTCACCGTGACGCCGGCGGCGAGGATCATCTGTCCATCTCCCTCGAAGGCTTCGCCGCCATGGAGCAATCAGGCTCCTTTGCCGTCTGGTGGGAGGCGCACGGCCTGAAATATGGGATTCCCGCCGAGGTTTCGGTGGCGCTGTCCAGAGGCCATGTCGTCGTCGCCAACGGCTCGCGCTCGGCGCTTCACCGTTTCCAGGCCGCCTTCCCGCGGCTGAAGGTCATCAACGTCACCGCCCGCCCGGAAGTGCTCGTCGGCCGGCTGGAGGCGCGCGGACGCGAGACGCATGAGGATATCATGGCCCGGCTCGCCCGCGGACCGCTGACGGTGCGCGGCGAATATGACGTGACGGAACTCGACAATAGCGGCTCGCTCGAAGAGGCCAAGCAGAAGATGATCGCGATCCTCGAGGGATTGCTGGCGGAGACGCACTGACGGGAGAGGCAGGGCATGCGCGCCATCAGAGTGGTCGACTACGATCCTTCCTGGCCGCGGCTCTTTGCCGAAATCAGCGCCGAGGTCTCCATCCTGCTCGGCGACCTCGTGCTTTCCATCGATCATATCGGCAGTACGTCCGTGCCCGGCCTGGCGGCCAAGCCGAAGATCGACCTCGATGCCGTCGCGATATCCGACGACGTCCTGCCGGTGGCGATCGAGGCCGTGCGCGCTGCGGATTTCGTCTTCCACGGCGGTACCGGTGAACAACGATGGGCCTTCACGCGCGATTGTGAAGGTTATGGCTTCAAGCTCTATCTTTGCGGGCCCGATAATCGCGCGCATCGCGAGCGCATTCTGTATCGCGATTATCTCAGGGATCACCCGGAGCGAGCCAAAGCCTATGCCGATCTGAAACGTAGGCTGGCCGCGGAGGCAGACGGCGATTGGGGCCTTTACACCGGCGGAAAGACCAAATTTGTTCGCGAGACGCTGCGATTGGCAAGCTTGAGGCTGTGAAATTGGGCTGCGCCCCTATCTTCAAAGCGTGTCCGGCCCTCTCCTGGAGCGATTCCGTTTTTTCTTCGAATCACGGAATTGCTCTATCTCTTTTGTTTTCACGCAATTCCCGGCAAAAGCGTTTCACGCTTTGCCTGGCAAAATCGCTGCACACTTTTGCTGGATTGCTCTTTCACCCCGGCCGGCTGGTTTCATCAGAGGCGTGACCGCCCATGGTTTCACCGATTGACTGTTGCATCCATGCGCGGAAACGCGCCAATGTCACCTCATTCCAGCGCTCTCGCGATCCGACGAAGTAATAGCCTCCAAGCCGGACATCCGTTCCGAGCAATTCGACGAGCCGCCCGGCACGCAGGTCGTCTGCAGCGATCAAACGCGTGGCAAGGGCTATTCCTTGGCCTGCGACAGCCGCGTCGACCGTCAGATTGGCCGACCATAGCCGTGGACCATTCAAAATTACTTCATGCTCGAAGCCAGCCTTGCGAAACCATTGCCGCCATTGATCGCGGCTTTCCTCGTGGATCAACGGTTGGCGCACCAGATCGTCGAGGGTGCGTATTGGCGCATTCCTGCTGATCCATTCGGGGCTTGTGACCGGAAACATGCGAGGCCTTTCCAGCAGGATCCAACGGACATTCCCTCTTGGCTCCTCCGAGTAGCGGATGTCGACATCGGCCTCATAGCGCGTGAAATCCGGTTCGAGATCGGTCGCGCGCATCACGAAATCGATCCCGGGCAACGCAAGCTGGAGCTGATTGAAGCGCGGTGTCAGCCAACGCGTTGCGAGGCCGGGCACGCACCAGATGCGCAAGACAGTGCGGTTGACTGCTGGGCGCAATTCCGCCGTCGATTTGGCAATGAGGTCGAAAGCCGTTCCCACGGTCTCGGCAAAAACCCTGCCTTCCGCCGTCAGCCTGATGCCGCGCGGTCCGGCATCGACAAGCCGCGTGCCAAGCCAGGCTTCGAGGTTACGGACGTGGCGGGATATGACGGTATGGCTGAGATTGAGATCGTCCGCGGCCCTGCGCATTGAGCCCAGCCGGCTGACCGCCTCGAAGGCGCGCACCATGGATAACGGCGGCAAACGTCCGCGTTTCTGAGCACCTTCCGGTTCATCTGCTAACGATTTCCCTCTGCGCAATCCCGTCCCCCAAAGGAAAACCAAAATCGGAATGCCGTGTACACATCCATATGCCATAGGCTTCGGAACTTGGGTGTAACGAAGAGTGGTGCACGGTGGTGCATATGGTGCACCACTAACCTATCGATTGGCAATTGCCAAATCCGACCTTTTCATAGGCGAGTCGTGTCGAATTTGCCGGCTGGTGCGACGCCTGGCCGGAAACACCGGTTGGGAGTGGTGCATCGACGTGTCCACCGGGGGCAACAAAAAGCGCCTTTCCGCCCCTTGGGACATACGCCAGCATTGTTCGCAGCAAAACCGTCCGCCTGTTGGAGATGACACACGGCAAGCCCGCTGAAGCCGGCCTTGCCTACCCCACGGACGCGGCCGGCGATCGCACCGATCCCGAAGATCGTGGTTGTCAACCAAGCATCGGGCAGATGCTCAACAAACAGGGGAAAGCGAATGAAACTCAAGAACACGTCGACGATTGCAGCTCTGGGATTGCTGTCACTGGCGGTTGCTACGGGGCCGAGCGTGGCCAGGGACCTCACCATAGCTTCCTGGGGCGGCAACTTTCAGGATGCTCAACGAAAGATTTTTTCCAACCCTTCGCCGAGGATACCGGCAAGCCTCTGCTCGATGAGGCCTGGGATGGCGGCATCGGTGTCCTTCAGGCGAAGGTCAAGGCTGGCAATCCTTCCTGGGATGCGGTGGAGGTCGAGGCGGATGAGCTTGCGCTCGGCTGTGCCGACGGTCTTTTTGAAAAGGTGGACTGGAGCAAGCTCGGCGGCAAGGATGCATTCCTCCCTTCCGCCGTAAGCGATTGCGGCGTCGGCTCCATCGTCTGGTCGACTGCGATCGCCTATGACGGCGCAAAGATTGCCAACGGCCCGGAATCCTGGGCAGACTTCTGGGACGTGAAGAAATTCCCCGGCAAGCGCGCCCTGCGCAAGGGGCCGAAATACACGCTCGAATCCGCGCTGATGGCTGATGGCGTGCCGGCCAATAAGGTTTACGAGGTCCTGGCGACGCCGGAAGGCATCGACCGTGCTTTTGCCAAGCTCGACGCATTGAAGCCGAGCCTGGTCTGGTGGACCTCGGGCGCCCAGCCACTGCAACTGCTTGCCTCCGGCGAGGTTGCCATGACCAGCGCCTATAACGGCCGCATCACCGGCATCAACCGCTCGGAAGGCAGGAAGTTCAAGGTTGTCTGGCCGGGCAGCATCTACGCCGTGGACAGTTGGGTCGTCCTGAAGGGCGCTGAAAACAAGGATGCGGCCTTTGACTTTGTTGCCTTCGCTAGCAAGTCGGAAAATCAGGCAAAGCTGCCGCAATATATCGCCTACGGCCTCACGAACACCGAAGCCGGCAAGACCCTGCCGCCCGACCAACTGGCCGACCTGCCGACGACCCCGGCCAACATGCAGGGAGCCGTCAGCCTTGATACGGACTTCTGGATCGACAATTCGGAAGCGCTGACCAAAAGATTTGACGCCTGGCTGGCACAGTAGCGGCGCAATATCGCCCCCACGGATCGCTCCTGCCGAGGATCCATGGGGGCTTCCGCCTATCCTCGTCACTTCGTCTCCTTGAGAACAGACAATCCGAACGGAGGGCCGCCGTGGCTACGCCGCGCATACGCTTTGAAAGAGTCTCCAAATCCTTTGGCACGCTTCAGGTCGTCAAAGACCTGTCGCTCGACATCGAGAGGGGCGAATTCGTCAGCCTTCTCGGACCGTCGGGTTCCGGCAAGACAACCTTGCTGATGATGGCGGCGGGTTTCGAAAACCCCACCGGTGGCAGCATCTTTCTCGACGGCCGCCGTATCGACCATCTGCCACCGTATCGGCGCGAAATGGGCGTCGTCTTCCAGAACTATGCGCTCTTTCCGCATATGTCGGTCGCCGACAACATCGCCTTTCCGCTGAAGATGCGCGGTATCGGACGCAGCGAGATCGAAGGTCGAGTAAAACGGGCGCTCGACATGGTGCAACTGTCTGCAATGAGCAGCCGAAAGCCTGCCCAGCTTTCCGGTGGTCAGCAGCAGCGTGTGGCGCTTGCCCGCGCTCTGGTGTTCGAGCCGGCCGTTGTGCTGATGGACGAGCCGCTGGGGGCGCTTGACAAACAGTTGCGGGAACAGATGCAACTCGACATCCGCGCACTGCACAAGCGGCTGGAGCTGACCGTGGTGTTCGTGACCCACGATCAGGCCGAGGCGCTTACCATGTCCGATCGGATTGCAGTCTTCAATCATGGGAACATCGAGCAGATCGGCTCGCCGCGCGATATTTACGATCGCCCGCAAACGCGCGTCGTCGCCGAATTCATCGGCGAAACCAATCTGATAGAAGGAACGGTGACGGCGACGGGAAAAACCGGGGCCTCGGTCGAGCTCGCCGATGGGCGGCATCTGATCGTATCGGGCAGCGGCTCCCTCTCCGTCGGAAGCCGCGTCCATATTTCGGTCCGTCCTGAGCGGATTTCTCTTGCGGCCCGCGGGACTGGGTCTGCGACGAATGCCTTGCCGACGAAAATACTCGACAGCGTGTATCAGGGCGATCACCTGCGGGTGCAGCTTGACCACGATGCCTTCCGCTTCATAGTCCGGACCGACAGGCGATCGGCGGAGTGGGCAGCGGGCGCCGATGTGGTGGCTCATTTCGCACCGGACGATTGTTGGGTGATTGCGGCATGAGCGCGTTCCGTCAGAGCATCGGCACCTTCGCGCTTGTCCTTCCTCTTACTCTGTTCCTGGGTGTCTTCTTCATCTGGCCACTTCTGACGGTGCTTGAGCAGGCGGTGTCCGATCCGGTCGTCAGCCAAAACCTGCCCCGGACGACGGCCGCGATCTCCACCTGGAACCGTAATTCCGAGCCCTCCGACGAGATGCAGATTGCGCTTGTCGAAGACCTGAAATCGATCGACGACGATCAGAAACTGGGCGAGGTGGTTCGAAGACTCAACAGCGCCCAACCGGGCTTCCGCACGCTGATGCGAAAGACCGTCGCCGCCGTGGAAGGCAGCGCCGAACCGACAAAACTTGGAGAGGTGGACTCGCGATGGAACGATCCCTCGTTCTGGCGGGCCATTGCCGAGGCGACCTATCCTTATACCGATCGCAATCTCCTTGCCGCAGTCGATCTTCAGCATGACGCATCGGGAGCGATCGTGGCGATGCCGGCCGGGGAGTCGGCCAATCAGGCGATTCTTCTCAGAACATTCACTGTGGCCGCTGTCGTGACCGTGGCGACATGCTTCATCGGCCTGCCATATGCGATGCTGATCGCAGCCTCCAGCGGCTGGCGGCGACAGCTCCTCCTTGTCGCGGTGCTCCTGCCGCTATGGACGTCGTTGCTGGTGCGCACCGCGGCTTGGTACATCCTCCTGCAGGACAAGGGACTTATCAATTCCTTCCTCATGTCGCTCGGCCTCTTCAGCGACCCGTTGCCGCTTCTCTTCAACCGAACGGGTGTCATTATCGCCATGACGCATGTTCTGCTGCCCTTCATGGTCCTGCCGATCTACAGTGTCCTCATCGCAATGCCCCGAAATCTCATGCCGGCGGCAGCCTCTCTCGGCGCGCGGCCGATCCGGGCCTTCCTGCAAATCCTGTTGCCTCTGACATTGCGCGGTATCGCTTCCGGCGGACTGCTCGTCTTCATGGCAGCCCTCGGTTACTACATCACACCGGCGCTCATCGGCGGGCCCAAAGACCAGATGATCAGTTCGGTGATTGCCTTCTATGCCACCGGCTCCGCCAATTGGGGGATGGCCGGCGCGCTCGGCATCGTGCTGCTCGCCGCGACCATCGTGTTCTACGGCGTCTACGGCCGGCTCTCAACGAAGACGGCAGGTGCCTGACATGACAGTTCGTTTGCTTAAATTTCTGTATGGTGCGGCAACGGTGATTTTTCTGCTGGCCCCGCTTTTGGCGATCCTTCCGATCGCATTTACCTCCAGCAGTTTCCTGTCCTATCCCATCCCTTCTTTTTCGACCCGCTGGTTTGCGGAACTCGCAAACGCGGACGCCTGGCGGCGGTCCATCGTCAACAGCTTGCTGATCGGCACGGGGACCACACTGCTTTCAACCGTGCTCGGCATGCTGGCCTCACTTGCATTGCGCAGGCGCATTGTCTTCGGCTCTACACTGCGGACAATGTTCCTTCTGCCGATGGTCGTTCCGGCGGTCGTGCTCGGAGTCGGGCTTCAAATTCTGTTTGCCAAGCTCGGATTTCCGAACACCTTTGCGGCCGTCATCATAGCGCATACCGTTGTCGCCGTACCTTTCGTGTTGATCAGCATCACCGCGTCGCTTGACGGCATCGACTATCGAGTCGAACGGGCGGCGACGAGCCTGGGCGCTTCTCCCGCAAAGGTCTTCTGGAAAATAACGCTGCCGCTCGCCATGCCGGGTGTACTGTCGGGCGCGGTGCTTGCTTTTGCCACCTCGCTTGATGAAGTCGTGCTGACCCTGTTTGTCGCCGGCCCAAACCAGTTGACGCTCGCGCGCCAGATGTTCTCGTCCATTCGCGAAAACATCAGCCCGGCCATCGTTGCCGCGGCATTTCTCTTCATCCTCGGAACGATCTTTCTCGGAGGCCTGCTTGCCATCGTGCACAAACGCGCCGCCCGTTCCGCAGTCGCGGGGTGATGTTCGGCCACTGGAATACCGCGCCCTCACGCTGAGCCGCGATGGCGCGGCTCCTGCCGATCAATCCCCGTCGCCCCGCCCAGAAACGATCTCGCGCTTGCCGACGTGGTTGGCCGGGCCGACGAGGCCTTCCTTTTCCATGCGTTCCACCAATGAGGCGGCGCGGTTATAACCGATGCCGAGGCGGCGCTGGATGTAGGAGGTGGAGCATTTCTTGTCGCGCATGACGACCTTGACCGCCTGCTCGTAGAGTTCGTTGCCATCCTCGGAGGCCATGGCGCTCTTGTCGAAAACGGCGCCGGCTTCCTCCTCTTCCGTCTCGTCCTCCTCGTCGGCGGTGACGGTGTCGAGATATTCGGGGCGCCCCTGTGTTTTCAGATGGGCGACGACCTTTTCGACCTCCAAATCCGAAACGAAGGGACCGTGGACGCGGGAAATGCGCCCGCCGCCCTGCATGTGCAGCATATCGCCCTGACCGAGCAGCTGCTCGGCGCCCTGTTCGCCGAGGATGGTGCGGCTGTCGATCTTCGAGGTCACCTGGAAGGAAATGCGGGTCGGGAAGTTTGCCTTGATCGTGCCGGTGATGACATCGACCGACGGGCGCTGTGTGGCCATGATCAGATGGATGCCGGCGGCGCGGGCCATCTGGGCGAGGCGCTGGATCGCGCCTTCGATGTCCTTGCCGGCGACCATCATCAGGTCAGCCATTTCGTCGACGATGACCACGATATAGGGCATCGGCGTCAGGTCCAGCGCCTGGCTTTCCTCGATCGGAGCACCGGTGCCCTTGTCGAAGCCGATCTGGACCATGACGTGGATGGTCTCGCCCTTTTCGCGGGCCTGCGCCACGCGGTCGTTGTAACCGTCGATATTGCGCACGCCGAGGCGCGACATCTTGCGGTAGCGCTCCTCCATTTCGCGCACGGCCCATTTCAGCGCCATCACCGCCTTCTTCGGATCGGTGACGACGGGCGTCAGCAGATGCGGGATGCCGTCATAGACGGAGAGTTCGAGCATCTTCGGGTCGACCATGATCAGGCGGCACTGTTCCGGCGTCATGCGATAGAGCAGCGACAGGATCATCGTGTTGATGGCGACCGACTTGCCCGAGCCGGTGGTGCCGGCAACAAGCAGATGCGGCATCTTGGCGAGCTCGGCAATCACCGGCTCGCCGCCGATCGTCTTGCCGAGGCCGAGCGCCAGCTTGTAACCGCTCTTCTCGAAATCCTGGCTTTCGATCATCTCGCGGAAATAAACGGTTTCACGTGTCACATTCGGCAATTCGATGCCGATGACGTTGCGTCCGGGGACGACGGCGACACGGGCCGAGAGCGCCGACATCGAGCGGGCGATATCGTCGGCCAGTCCGATGACGCGCGACGACTTCACGCCTGGCGCCGGCTCGAATTCATAGAGGGTGACGACGGGGCCGGGACGGACATGGATGATCTCGCCCTTGATGCCGAAATCTTCCAGCACGCTTTCCAAGAGCCCGGCATTCTGCTCCAGCGTCTCCTGCGACATGATCTCGCCGAGGCGTTCCGGCGGTTCCTGCAGCAGGGCGCGCGGCGGGAATTCGTAGCCGGATGCGTCGACCCTTTCGGGCCTCACGGCCAGACGCGGCGACGGTAGAACCGCAGCCACAGGCGGCGTACGCTGCGGCGCGGGCGCTGCCGGAGGGGCTGATGCAATTTGAGGGGCTGGCGTGACCTGGGGTGCGGGTGCACTCTGAGCCTGCACGACCGGCGCCTCGACAATAATGCGCCTCGGCTTTTCCAGGGATGGGGCGGCCGGAGGACGCACGGCGACCTTTGCGGACATCGCAGCGGGCGGCGAGACCGGGCGGGAGGGCACGGGAGCGACAGCCGGCCGGCCGGGGCGCCATTCCATGATCTTGAACAGCGAAGTGATCGATTCGGGCGTGGCCTCAGCCTTCGGGAACGAGATCACGGGGGGCGCGCGAACCGGCTCGGCCTCTTCGAAGGCCATGACTTCCCAGAAGGCGAAATCCGAAATGGAGGAAAGCTCAGCGGTGGCGCGGAAGGCAGGCGCGCGGACCTCATCAGGCAACGGTGCCTGCTGCAGTTCGACCATGTCGGGTGCCGTGGAAATTTCCTCCGGCTCCGGCAGATAGATATCGAACGGCACGTCGACGGCAACCGGCTCTATCCGTATCGCCTGCTGAGCAAGCTGCGAATCATCGCGAACGGGCTCATTCGGCGCGCGCCGTTTGCTGATCAGCGTTTCCGGCGTGCGGGTGAAACGAACATTCGGCGCGAGGGAAAAATTGCTCTGCCAAATGGGCGCTGCCGGCTTTTCTCCTGGATTTTCCTCCGGAAGCTCAGTTTCAATCCCGCTGGAAAAGTCCCCGGCGTCCGTCAAATTGGTTCTGGGAAAACGCATTTGTCCGCTACTCACTCATGCTTGGCAAATTACGACCCTACCGGGATAGAAAAGGAAGGTTAATAAGTTCCTTCCTTCCGTACCGTTCCGACACGGCTCCTGGTGGCAAATTGCTGCACTTTCAATGGCTTGCGCTAAGCGGAAAAATCTTTGCCAATTTTGAAGAGGTGGCTAAGCGCGTCGCGTCGAATCTGATTGATGCGACGTGCTTCGGGTCTTTGTTTGATGCATGTCGTTGTCCCAAAACCGCCGCGCACTTTTGGGCGACATGCATTAGTGCGCCTCGTCCCAATTGGTGGCGGCGCGCGCATCGACCCTCAGCGGCACGCGCATTTCGAGCGCCGGCATGGTGGCGTTTTCCATGACCGAGACGATGACCGGCATCGCCTTTTCGACATCGTCATCCTCGACCTCGAAGATGAGTTCGTCATGCACCTGCAGCAGCATGCGGACGCGATCGCCAAGGCCGACTTCGGCAAGCGCCGGCTCCATCCTGATCATCGCCCGGCGGATGACGTCGGCAGCCGAGCCCTGGATCGGCGCGTTGATCGCCGCACGCTCGTTAAAGGCGCGCACGGACGGATTGGACGAGCGGATTTCCGGATAGTTGATGCGGCGGCCGAAGATCGTCTCGACATAACCCTTGTCGCGCGCCATGGCCTTTCGGCTTTCCATATAGTCGCGGATGCCGGGGAAACGCTCGAAATATTTCTTGATGTAGTCGCCGGCTTCCGAACGCTCGATCGAAAGCTGATTGGCAAGGCCGAAGGCCGAGATGCCGTAGATGATGCCGAAATTGATCGCCTTGGCGCGACGACGGACCTCGCCCGGCATGCCTTCGACCGGCACGCCGAACATTTCCGACGCCGTCATGGCGTGGATGTCGACGCCGTCCTCGAACGCTTTGGTCAGCTGCGGGATTTCAGCCACATGGGCAAGCACGCGCAGCTCGATCTGGCTGTAGTCGGCAGAGATTAGCTTGTGGCCGGGCGTCGAGATGAAGGCGGTGCGGATCTTCCGGCCTTCGGCGGTGCGCACGGGAATGTTCTGCAGGTTCGGCTCAGAGGACGACAAGCGCCCCGTCGTCGTCGATGCCAGCGAATAAGAAGTATGCACCCGCTTGGTCTCAGGGTGGACATAGCCGGGGAGCGCGTCGGTATAGGTCGACTTCAGCTTGGTGAGCTGACGCCAGTCGACGATCTTGCGCGGCAGCTCGAAACCGGCGGCAGCCAGATCCTCGAGCACCTGGGCGGAGGTGGACCATTGGCCGGTTTTCGTCTTGCTGCCGCCGGCAAGGCCCATCTTACCGAACAGGATGTCGCCCAGCTGCTTCGGCGAGCCGATATTGAAACGCTCGCCGGCCAGCACGTAGATATCGTCCTCGAGGCGCGCGGCCCCCTGGGCCAGCTCGCCGGACAGGCGCGACAGGATCTGCCGGTCGACGGTGATGCCGCGCGCTTCCATGCGCGCCAGCACCGGCAATAGCGGCCGCTCCAGCCGTTCATAGACGCTGGTCAGTCCTGCCGCCGCCAACCGGGGCTTCAGCACCAGCCAGAGGCGCAGCGTCACGTCGGCATCTTCGGCGGCATAATGGGTGGCGCGGTCGATGGCGACCAGATCGAAGGTGACGTTCGCCTTGCCGCTGCCGGCCACGTCCTTGTAGGGGATCGGAGTATGGCCGAGGAATTTTTCCGAGAGCGGATCCATGCCATGCGCGCCGGTGCCGGCGTCGAGCACGTAGGAGATCAGCATCGTATCATCGAAACTCCGGGTCTCGATGCCGTAGCGCTTCATCAGCAGGTAATCGTATTTCAGGTTCTGGGCGACCTTGAGAACCGATTCGTCCTCCAGCAATGCCTTCAGCCGCGGCAGGGCATCGCGCATGGGGATCTGGTTTTCGGCAAGGCCGCCGCCGAGCAGATCGCCGACGCCGTTCTTGTGGACGAGCGGCACATAGGCGGCGCGGATCTTCGTGCCGGTGGGATCGGCCGTATTGTCGGCGATCGCCATCGAGAAGCCGACGAGCTCGGCCTGCATCGCATCGAGCGAGGTCGTCTCGGTATCGAAAGCAACGAGGCCGGTCGCGCGCGCATCGGCGATCCACCGGTCGAGCGTCGCCAGGTCGCGGATCGTTACATAGGCCGTATGATCGAAGGGCAGCGTCGCAAAGGCCTCAGCCCGCGCCTTGGCAAGATCGGCGGGCGAAAAGGCGCCTTCGACGGCAGCCTTCGCCTTGGCGCGCGGCGGCACCGGCACGGATTCGCCCGAGACTTCGGGGATGCCGCCGGCAACGGGTTCGGGTTCCGCCGCACTGAGATCGGGGCCGTGGGCCGCCTCGCCCCATTCGATGTGGACGATCGCCGGTTCGATGGCGCTGGCATCGCAATCGCAGGCCTCGGCGACCCGGCGCGTCAGGGTGGTGAATTCCATCGTCTTGAGGAAGCCGATCAGCTTCGGGCCATTCTGCGGCTCGAGCACCAGCGCGTCGAGATCGAGATCGAGCGGCACGTCGGTGCGCAACCGCACGAGGTCGCGCGAGAGCTTGGCCATGTCGATATTGGCGAGGATCGCCTCGCGGCGCTTGACCTGCTTGATCTCGGTGGCGCGCTCGAGCAGCGTGTCGAGATCGCCGTATTCCTCGAGGAGCTGGGCGGCGGTTTTCGGGCCGATGCCGGGAATGCCGGGGACATTGTCGACCGAATCACCGGTCATCGCCTGCAGGTCGATCATCTTTTCGGGCGGCACGCCCCATTTTTCGATGACATCGGGAATGCCGATCTGCTTGTCCTTCATGCTGTCATACATATGGACATTGGGGCTGACGAGCTGCATCAGATCCTTGTCGGAGGAGACGATGGTGACATCGGCGCCTGCTGCCTCGGCCTGGCGGGCGTAGGTGGCGATGATGTCGTCGGCCTCAAAACCTTCGGTCTCGATGCAGGGCAGATTGAAGGCGCGGGTCGCCTCTCTTATGAGGCCGAATTGCGGGATGAGCTCTTCCGGCGGGGCGGAGCGGTTCGCCTTGTAGGCGTCGTAGAGATCCTTGCGAAACGTCTTGGCAGAATAATCGAAGATGACGGCAAGATGTGTCGGCGTCACGCCGACATCGGTATTGCGTGCATCCCTCAAGAGCTTCCACAGCATGTTGCAGAAACCGGACACGGCGCCGATCGGCAAGCCGTCCGTCTTGCGGGTCAGCGGTGGCAATGCATGAAACGCCCGGAAGATGAATCCGGAACCATCGATTAGGAAGAGGTGATCGCCTTTTTTCATGCGTGCATGGATAGCGCGGGCATTGGACGAGGTCCATATAAAGTTCGGCGCGCAAAAAGGATTCAGCGTGCGCAGCGCTGTCTATTCCTGCTCACCAAACTGTTACCGATTTGTAACGATCGCTCTCCCTTGAAAAACCACATTCGCAGCCACAAATCCATGTCACCGGCGCTTGATCGCGCCGCGGGTCTGATTACCGGCTTGTCCCCCGCCGCGTCAGGCTTGGACAAAGGCCTTATCCCCCTCTCCGGGCCTTTGTCCCCACTTTAAAGTCGCCATGGCCAACCTCCAGGCCATGGCGACTTTTGTTTTTTCCAGCCACTCGAAATTATCGTCGCGGCTTGCATCTTATGAAGCATCGCCTGCGATTTGCTGCATTGTCTCCAGCATGGTTTTGAGCCTAACTTGCAATCATGGGATTTAACCGCATGGATTCGGGAGCCTACCTTGCCAGCCAACTGGCGAAGGGTTTTGCCCGCTCGCTGCACCAGCGCGCGGTCGGTCTGGGTTTTTCTCCGGGCCAATTCCCCATTCTGCTGGAACTCTGGGCCGAAGACGGGCTGACCCAGAAACAGCTTCTCGAGCGGGTCGATATCGAGCAGGCGACCATGGCCAATACGCTTTCGCGCATGGTCCGCGACGGGTTGATCGAACGCCGTCCACATCCCTCCGACAGGCGGGCGCAACTGCTCTTCCTGACGCCGAAGGCCCGCGCCATGGAGGCCGAGGCGATCGAGATCGCGCGGGAGGCCGACCTTGCGCTGTTTAAAGGTTTTCGGGTCTTCGAGCGCGAGCTGACGCTCGAATATATCCGGCGGCTTCTGGAAAACGCCAAGGCGCTGTGAAGAAGCTCATTCGCCGGCACTGTGTGCGTGTCGCAACGAGAACACGCCGGTTTCAATCTGCGCGGTCAGGACGTTTTCGTGGGCGGCAAGCTTGACGCTCGGTTCGATATCCGGCTTGCCAAGCAAAAGGCCCTGTACTTGCGCGCAGCCTTCCTCGACGACGATCCGGCGCTGCACTTCGGTTTCCACGCCCTCCGTCACCACCGGCATGCCGAGGCTGTGGCCAAGACCAATGATGGCGCGCACGATCGAGCGCGCCGCCGCATCATGTTCCAGCAGGCCGGTGAAACTGCGGTCGACCTTGATCTTGTCGAAAGGGAATGAACGCAGGTTGGAAAGCGAGGAAAAACCGGTGCCGAAATCATCCATGACGATGTGCACGCCGAGCTTGTGCAGCCGCAGCAACATCGTCATCACCCGGTCGCGATCGCGCATGAGGGCCGCCTCGGTGATCTCGAGCTCCAGCCGGCTGGGTGCAAGCCCGGTTTCGGCGAGGATCGCCTCGATCCGCTCACAGAGGTTCGGCAGCATGAATTGCACCGGCGAGAGATTGACGGCGATCATCAACGGCAGCGGCCAGCGCACGGCCTCCCTGCAGGCCTGCTGCAACACCCATTCACCGAGTTGGACGATCGAGCCGCTTTCCTCGGCGATCGGGATGAAGATATCGGGCTCGGTCAAGCCGTGACCTGGCCGGTTCCAGCGCATCAGGGCCTCATAGCCGCCGATCTCGCCGCTCAGCGCATCGAGGATCGGCTGATAACTGACATGGATCTGGTTGCGGATGATCGCATGGCGCAGTTCGCTTTCGATCTGGCGGCGGTTCCGTGCCGCCTTATCCATTTCCGCGTCGAAGAAACAGACCTTGCCGCGACCGTCATGCTTGGCGCGGTAAAGTGCAATATCGGCATTGTTGCAGAGTTCTTCAGCAGCAGCGCCGTCCGCCGGATAGAGTGCGATGCCGACGCTGACACCAACGGCTGTGGGGTCACGCGCCGTGTCCATCTCGGCGGCGAATTCGTCGAGTATCGCCGCCGCAAGCTTTTGCGCCGCTGCCGGCTGCTGTCCGGCGGGCTGAAGGATGGCGAATTCATCGCCGCCGAGGCGGGCGATCGTATCGCTCTCATCGGCCACGCGGCGCAGGATCGAGGCGACCTTGCCGAGAATGCGGTCGCCTTCGGCATGACCGAAGATATCGTTGACGGCTTTGAAGCGATCGAGGTCGAGATAGAAGAGGGCAACCTCGCTGTTCTTTCGTTCGGCCATCTGCAACGCCTGCCGGATGCGGGTATCGAACAATGACCTGTTCGGCAGATCGGTGAGCACGTCGTGGTGGGCGAGATGCTCGATCATCTCCTCGGCCTGCCTGCGCTCGGTGAGATCGCGCACCGCCAGCACCTCGCAATTGTGTCCGCGATAAACAATCCTGCTCGCGGTCACTTCGACGGCAATCTCCCTGCCGTTCCTGGTGTTGAGCAGCGTTTCGCCTGGCTTGTTCTGCCCAGTCCCCTGAATAGCGGTCAAAACAGCCGAGGGCGCCTTGCCGGCAAGATCGGCAAGCTTCCAGCCGGAAAGCCCCTGAAAGCGTTCATTGGCATCGATGATCCGGCCTTCCCGCAGGATCAGCAGTCCTTCCTGCGAGGCATTCGCGAGCCCCCTCAGATCCGTCAGGTGGCTTTCGATAAAGACCACCGCGAGCGCAATCAGAATGAGCGTCGTCGCCGCCGCCACGACGATCGCGGCGAGCAGGCTGGCGTCGAGCACCGTTGCCGGAACCTCTTTGCCGGGATCCGGTACGAGGGTGATGCTGGCCATCGAGATGAAATGGAGAGCGCAGATCGCGAGGACGAAAGTGATGGACGAGGCGAGGAGCCGCCTCGGCCCCTTCAATTCGAAAAAAGCGTGGAAGGCGGCGCTCGACAACAGCGCTCCTGCGAGAACCGCAGTCAGCGTCATGAAGGGATCATAAACGATTACCGCCGGCGTTTCGATCGCCTGCATGCCGGTCAGGTGCATGGAGGCGATGCCGAGCGCCATCAGAACGCCGCCGCGCACGCGAGAAAGCCTGCCGCGGCTTTCCGAAGCGACGAGGATCGCCGCCCACGAACCGGCAACCGACAAGAGGAAGGAAAGCGCCGTCAGGCCCAGCTGGTAGCCGATCGGCATGCCGCCGTCATAAGCCAGCATCGCAATGAAGTGCGTTGCCCATACGCCGGTGCCGAAAGCAAATGCCGAGGCGCCAATCCAGAGTTTGCGCCGCCCGGCATCGCATTCCTGGGCGCGGGAAAGCGGCAGCATCGCCGCCATCGCGCCGACCAGACAGACCGCTGCCGCCGCAATCACCAGCCGCCAATCGTGATTGTCCCGAATACATGCGATGACCGAAAACATCTGCCCCTCCCACAGCTGAATTCGATCAGGTTATTTAGGTTATGCTAAATAACCGTAAATTGAATTAGTATTCTCTTCTATATTATTCAGTAAATCTTCCTGATATTGATCCATGCCCCGCCGGTCTTTCGCGCCGCCGATTTTTTGTTTTTCCGCCTCGCCTGCCTTTCTGGTTTGGTCTATCGTCCGGCCGAATTTCAAAAGGAGTCGAAAATGACCGATATCAATCAGGTGCTTGCGCGCGCGGACCAGAACCTTCCATCGAGCCTCGACAAGCTATTCGAACTTCTGCGCATCCAGTCGATTTCCACTGATCCCGCCTATAAGGCCGAATGCCGAAAGGCGGCGGAATGGCTCGTCGCTTATCTTGAAGGGCTCGGCTTTACGGCCTCGGTGCGCGACACGCCTGGCCATCCGATGGTGGTCGCCCACCATGCCGGCGCTGCTTCCGATGCACCGCATGTTCTCTTTTACGGCCATTACGACGTCCAGCCGGTCGATCCGATCGAGCTCTGGGAAAACGATCCGTTCCAGCCGTCGATCAAGGATCTCGGCGAGGGTCGCAAGATTTTGACCGGCCGCGGCACCTCGGACGACAAAGGCCAGTTGATGACCTTCGTCGAGGCCTGCCGCGCCTATAAGGAGATCAACGGCGCGCTTCCCTGCCGCATCACCATTCTCTTCGAGGGCGAGGAAGAATCCGGCTCGCCATCCCTGAAGCCCTTCCTCGAAGCCAATGCCGCCGAGCTCAAGGCCGATTATGCGCTCGTCTGCGATACCGGCATGTGGGACCGCGACACGCCGGCAATCGCCGCCGCATTGCGTGGCCTCGTCGGCGAGGAAGTGGTCGTGACGGCCGCCGACCGCGACCTGCATTCCGGTCTGTTCGGAGGCGCTGCGGCCAATCCGATCCATATTCTCGTCGAGGCTCTTGCCGGCCTGCATGACGAGACGGGCCGCATCACGCTCGACGGCTTCTATGACGGCGTCGAGGAAACGCCCGACAATATCAAGGCGTCCTGGGAGACGCTCGGCAGGACCGCGGAGAGCTTCCTCGGCGAAGTCGGCCTTTCCATTCCGTCCGGCGAAAAGGGCCGTTCGGTGCTGGAACTCACCTGGGCGCGGCCGACCGCCGAAATCAACGGCATCTGGGGCGGATATACCGGCGAAGGCTTCAAGACGGTGATCGCCGCCAAGGCTTCGGCCAAGGTTTCGTTCCGGCTCGTCGGCACGCAGGATCCAGACGCCATCCGCAGGGCTTTCCGCAGCTATATCAGCACGAAGATTCCCGCCGACTGCTCGGTCGAGTTCCATCCGCATGGGGGCTCGCCGGCGATCCACCTTTCCTATGATTCGCCGGTTCTGACCAAGGCGAAGAACGCGCTGTCCGACGAATGGCCGAAACCCGCCATCGTCATCGGCATGGGCGGGTCGATCCCGATCGTGGGGGACTTCCAGAAGATGCTCGGCATGGAATCGCTGCTGGTCGGCTTCGGCCTCAGTGACGACCGCATCCATTCGCCGAACGAGAAATACGAGCTTGTCTCCTACCACAAGGGCATCCGCTCCTGGGTACGGATCCTGCAGGCGCTCGCCGCCTGAGAGGGAAAGGCGCGCCTTCAGGATGCGCCATGCGAAAATCGCGACAACAAAAAGGCCGGTTCGAACCGGCCTTTCGTCGTCCGCTCATCTCAGTGCCAGTTCATCCGTGGTCAAGGAGAAAGCGGTATTGCAATGAGACTGCCCGCGAAAGGTTAACGGGGCGTTAACGGCACCAACTCCAGTCGGAAACGTTGGTTGCAGCTTCAGGCGCCGCGGATTTGCCGTTCAAGCTACGTTCATCGCGGGCGACATATAAGTCATTGAAAGATAAGATAAATGATAGCGCCCTAACAGCTGCGGGCGATCGCTCTATCTTTTGTTTCAAGGGCACATACCGCGGAAACACGGCCAATTGCTGCCTGAAAAACGTGCCAACGAGGACTGAGAAGCGTGAAAAATCTCTTTGTTAAAATCGCAGCGGCCGGCCTGTTCATGCTGGCGCCCGCCATAGCGCAGGCTGCCGAGGGCTACTCGACGGCGAACGTCAACATGCGTGCGGGTCCGAGCACCCGATATCCTGCCGTCGCAGTCATACCGGCCGGTTCCTCGGTCGAGATCCGCGGATGCCTTTCCGACGTCAACTGGTGCGACGTCGAGTTCTACGGCGGCCGCGGCTGGGTCTCCGGCCAGTACGTGCAGGCCCTCTACCAGCAACGCCGCATCTATGTCGGTCCGCAATATTACCGTCCGCTCGGCATTCCGGTTATCCGCTTCAGCGTCGATAATTATTGGGACCGCTATTACCGCAACCGCGATTTCTATCGCGAGCGTGACCGCTGGAGCCGCGGCCCGGACTATTATTACCGCGACCGCGACAACCGGGTTCGGGATCGGGATCGCGATAACGTAGATCGCGACCGGGATAACCTAAATCGCGAGCGGGATAACCGGGATCGCGACCGGAACTGGCGCGAGCGGGATCGCGACCGGAACTGGCGTGATGGTGACCGGGATCGGCGCGGCGTCAATCAAAGGGACGATCGGCAACGAGACGATCGGCAAAGGTACGACCGGCAAGGAGCCGACCGGAGAGGCGATGATCGCAGACCGGGCCGCAGGGATTTTGATTGCCGCCCCGGCGATCCCTCCTGCGACCAATGAAACAGAAGGGGCGGCAGCGCCGTCCTCTCTCGAGATTTGCCAGCCAAGGCAACCATCCAAGAAAAAGCCCGGCGCTCCCATGAGGGATGCACCGGGCCTGATGTCGATCGGCGCGTGTTGAGGGGAGACGGCCGATCATGCGCGGGACGTGAGGGGTTGTCCCGCTTCTCCTTAAACAATCGCCGAGCCTATTGGTTCCACCGACCAGACGGAAGATGTTCAACGCAACGCCGAAAGCAGCGTGTGCATTTCCGCGTCACGGCCACGAGCCATCCTCAGCCGGCTTTCCTCCATCCCCGGATTTCTCCAAGGCCGGCTTCATTCAATTTTGTCGAATCGACCGTTACCGCCTGCGCAGATATGACGCCTGTGTGCGTCTGCCCGCCTCGCCGGCGAGCGCAAATCGGCGCGCGCTATGTCAGATTTGCGACAGTCATGAAAATTGGCATGGATGCGCGCAAGAGGCCGACGACAATTTGATGTGAGGGTATCGTGATGCTCTTGTGTTGCGGGGTTGTTTATTGCAATTTCGTGGCGTTGCGGATTGATCGTAATCCGTTCGAGGCTGGACCCTGATGACACAAGACTACCTGGCTTTCCTGGGGCTTTTCGCCCCCCGGGCAGCCGCCACAGATGTTACCGTTTGGCATAAACACAACCCACTCCTGCCTGTCCGCCTTACCGATGGGGCAAAGCTCAATCCTTCCGGCCAGATCTGGCGCCGCTTTCATCTGGGCGAGTGGGAATATAAGCAGGACCCGGAAACGCTCGACGATTACGAGGCCCGGCAATTTTGAAGGCCAATGCATGTCGCAGAGAAATCTGTGGCGGTTTGGGACTTACGGCGCACCGTATCAATGCGGTTTGACGCGACGCGCTTTACCTGCGCGATCTGCTTTGATTTCCATTATTAACACCCCGTTAAATCGCCGCATTTACAGTTCAGTCGGATGATCACGGCGCCCGCAAGTGCACCGTTGTGCGAAGCTGGCTTCGCGATCGAACATGGGGTACGACCGGTCGGCGATGGCAGGCAGAGGCAGATCAGGCGACAGAATAGAACCGTCCTTCAGCGGCCGCCCGGCACGCGACGATGACGAATTTACGCTCGATGCCGACGATCGCATCGCCGGCAGCCGATCCCAGCGCCGCGGCGGTTCAAAACCGCCGCCGCAGCGTGCCGCCCCCCGGCGGCGGCGCGAGCCGCGGGAGCGTGACGGCGGCGGCCTTTTCGGTTTCATGCGCCGCGTGATCTACTGGTGCGTCGTGCTTTTCATCTGGGCCGGCATCGGCGTTGCCGGGCTGGTGGTTTATTATGGCTCGCGCATGCCGAGCGCCAGCACATGGGCGATCCCGGAACGGCCGCCGAACGTCAAGATCACCGCCGTCGACGGCAGCGTCATCGCCAATCGCGGCGCCACCGGCGGCGAGGCGCTGTCGCTCGAAAACATGTCGCCCTATATTCCGGAAGCCGTCATCGCCATCGAGGATCGGCGTTTCTATTCGCATTTCGGCGTCGATCCGCTCGGCCTCGGCCGGGCTGTAGTGACCAACTTCACGGCCGGCCACATGGTGCAGGGTGGCTCGACACTGACACAACAGCTTGCCAAGAACCTCTTCCTCTCCCCTGAGAGGACGCTGGAACGCAAGGTGCAGGAGGTGCTGCTCTCGCTCTGGCTGGAGCAGAAATACACCAAGGACCAGATCCTTGCGATGTATCTCAACCGGGTGTTCTTCGGATCGAACGCCTATGGCGTGGAGGCGGCCTCGCGCCGCTATTTCAACAAATCGGCGCGTGACGTGAACCTCGGCGAGGCCGCGGTGCTGGCCGGCCTGCTCAAGGCGCCGTCGCGGCTTTCGCCGGCCCGCGATGCGGAAGCGGCGAATGCACGCGCACAGCTTGTGCTCGCGGCAATGCGCGAACAGGGCTTCATCACCGATTCCGAAGTCAAGACCGCGATGTCGCAGACCCCGGCTTCGGCCAAGAGTTACTGGTCGGGCGCCGGGCACTATGTCGCCGACATGGTGATGGACGAGCTGCCGGGCCTGATAGGCGACGTCAAGGAAGACGTCATCGTCGATACGACGATCGACAAATCGCTGGAAAAGAAGGCCGAGCAATCGCTGGTCGACGTGCTCGACAAGGAGGGCGGCAAGCTCGACGCCTCGCAGGCGGCCCTCGTCTCGATCGACGGCACCGGCGCGATCCGGGCGCTGGTCGGCGGCAGGGACTATGCGACGAGCCAGTTCAACCGCGCCGTCAAAGCGAAGCGCCAGCCGGGTTCCTCGTTCAAGCCCTTCGTCTATGCCGCCGCACTCGAGAAAGGGCTGACGCCCTACTCGGTGTTCAACGACGCGCCGATCCGGATCGGCGACTGGACACCGGAAAATTACGAGAAGAAATACAATGGCGAAGTGACGCTGGCGACCGCGCTTGCCAAGTCGCTGAACACGGTGGCCGCCCAGCTGGTGATGTATGACGGGCCGGATCAGGTGATCAAGCTTGCCCACCGGCTCGGCATCGAAAGCGAACTGCAGCCGAACGCCTCGATCGCGCTCGGCACGTCCGAAGTGTCGCTGATGGAACTCACTGCCTCCTATGCCGCCTTCATGAACGGCGGCTACAAGGCGACGCCGCACGTCATCCGCCGGGTGACGACCGCCGAGGGCAAGGTTCTGTACGAAAATACCTATGACAGCCCGCCGCGCGTGCTCTCCGAGCAGATCGTCGCCGAGATGGATGCAATGATGATGGGCGTCATAGACAACGGCACCGGCAAGAGCGCCAAGATCCCCGGCTGGCAGGCCGCCGGAAAGACCGGCACGACGCAGAATTCGCGCGACGCGCTCTTCGTCGGCTTCACCAGCAACCTCACCACCGGCGTCTGGTTCGGCAATGACGACGGCAAGCCGATGAAGAAGGTGACCGGCGGCGGCTTGCCCGCAAAGGCCTGGAAGGAATTCATGATCGCCGCCCACAAAGGTCTTTCGCCGGCGCCGCTCTTCGGCAACGGCCAGTTGACTGCCGATCCGAACAGTGGTCAGCCGATGGCACAGACGGCCCCCGGTGATGGACAAGGGGGTAGTGCACAGTCGGGCGGCGGGCAACCGATGACAGCGGAGGCGCCGCCGTCGACGATCGGCGGCATCATTTCCGGCGTCTTCGGCGGCAACGACAATGCAAACCGCTATCCGCAAGCGCCTGCCCGGCAGCCGGCGGCGCCCTCCGGCAACGGCCCGGTTCCGCCTGCGGACATCGCCGAAGGCGGCGGTTCCGGCTATGAGGGCATGGTGCCGCCGGGCGATGTCGGCGGGCCGCAGACGACCTCTTCCGTGCAACCGCGGCGCACGACGCTGCTCGATCTGATCATGGGCCAGTGAGATCCTTTGCTGCATGCCCGGCGCAAGGCCGATGCTCTAGATATCGACCGCTTTGCGGACATGAGGCAAGCTCTTTCCCGGCGACTGTCAAAATTGAATGCAACACATTCGTTTTGCCGGATTCCGGGCCATTTCTCGCCTTGCAGTCCAGAAAACCGCTCCTTATATACGCCGCATCACCGCAATCACGATTGCGTAATCTTAAGTAGACCCATCCCGTAAGGGGCTGTCAGGGAAATGCCTTCTCGGGGTTCCGACAGCTTGCTTCAAGGAGAGAATGACATGGCAAAAGTAATTGGTATCGACCTTGGAACGACAAATTCCTGCGTCGCAGTCATGGACGGCAAGGACGCCAAGGTTATCGAGAATGCGGAAGGTGCACGCACGACCCCTTCCATGGTGGCATTTTCCGATGATGGCGAACGCCTCGTCGGCCAGCCGGCCAAGCGCCAGGCAGTCACCAACCCGACGAACACGCTCTTTGCAGTCAAGCGCCTGATCGGCCGCCGCTACGAAGATCCGACCGTCGAGAAGGACAAGCACCTCGTTCCCTTCACCATCGTCAAGGGCGACAATGGCGATGCCTGGGTCGAAGCCAATGGCAAGGGCTACTCGCCCGCACAGATTTCCGCGATGATCCTTCAGAAGATGAAGGAAACCGCCGAATCCTATCTCGGCGAAAAGGTCGAAAAGGCCGTCATCACCGTTCCCGCCTACTTCAACGACGCGCAGCGCCAGGCAACCAAGGATGCCGGCCGCATCGCCGGTCTTGAAGTCCTGCGCATCATCAACGAGCCGACCGCTGCAGCCCTCGCCTACGGCCTCGACAAGAAGGACGGCAAGACCATCGCTGTCTACGACCTTGGCGGCGGCACCTTCGATATTTCGATCCTTGAGATCGGCGACGGCGTCTTCGAAGTGAAATCCACCAACGGCGATACCTTCCTCGGCGGTGAAGACTTCGACATGCGTCTCGTCGAATATCTCGTCGCCGAGTTCAAGAAGGACAACGGCATCGACCTGAAGAACGACAAGCTTGCCCTGCAGCGCCTCAAGGAAGCTGCCGAAAAGGCTAAGATCGAGCTGTCGTCCTCGCAGCAGACCGAAATCAACCTGCCGTTCATCACCGCCGACGCCTCCGGTCCGAAGCATCTGACGCTGAAGCTGACCCGCGCCAAGCTCGAAAGCCTGGTCGACGATCTCGTCCAGCGCACCATCGCGCCGTGCAAGGCAGCCCTCAAAGATGCCGGCGTCACTGCTGCCGAAATCGACGAAGTGGTTCTCGTCGGCGGCATGAGCCGCATGCCGAAGGTCCAGGAAGTCGTCAAGCAGCTGTTCGGCAAGGAGCCGCACAAGGGCGTCAACCCGGATGAAGTCGTGGCGCTTGGCGCCGCCATCCAGGCCGGCGTTCTGCAGGGCGACGTCAAGGACGTCCTGCTCCTCGACGTGACGCCGCTGTCGCTCGGCATCGAAACGCTCGGCGGTGTCTTCACCCGCCTGATCGAACGCAACACGACGATCCCGACGAAGAAGAGCCAGACCTTCTCGACCGCCGAAGACAACCAGCAGGCCGTCACCATCCGCGTTTCGCAGGGCGAACGCGAAATGGCTGCCGACAACAAGCTGCTCGGCCAATTCGACCTCGTCGGCCTGCCGCCGTCGCCGCGCGGCATGCCGCAGATCGAAGTCACCTTCGACATCGACGCCAACGGCATCGTGCAGGTTTCGGCCAAGGACAAGGGCACCGGCAAGGAGCAGCAGATCCGCATCCAGGCTTCCGGCGGCCTTTCCGACGCCGACATCGAGAAGATGGTCAAGGATGCTGAAGCCCATGCCACCGAGGACAAGAAGCGCCGCGAGGCCGTCGAAGCCCGGAACCAGGCCGAAAGCCTGATCCATTCGACAGAAAAGTCGCTGAAGGATTACGGCGACAAGGTTTCCGAGGCCGACCGCACCGCGATCTCGGATGCGATCGCCGCGCTGAAGACGGCTTCGGAAGCCTCCGAGCCGGATGCCGACGACATCAAGGCCAAGACCCAGACGCTGATGGAAGTGTCGATGAAGCTCGGCCAGGCGATCTATGAAGCACAGCAGGCCGAAGGCGGCGCTGCCGGCGATGCCTCCGCGGAAGGCGGCGACAATGTCGTCGATGCCGACTACGAGGAAATCAAGGACGACGACCGCAAGAAGTCCGCGTAATCCGCGACGGCGTGGTTATGCTTCAACACTTGATCCGGCTGCTCACCATGGCAGCCGGAAATCCATTTCCGGGGTTTAATCCTTAATGGCAAAAGCGGACTATTACGAAACTCTGGGTGTAGCCAAGACGGCGGACGAGAAAGAGCTGAAGAGCGCCTTCCGCAAACTGGCGATGAAATTCCATCCGGACAAGAACCCGGATGACAAGGACGCCGAACGCAAGTTCAAGGAAATCAACGAAGCCTACGAGATGCTCAAGGACCCGCAGAAGCGGGCGGCCTATGACCGTTATGGCCATGCGGCCTTCGAGCAGGGCGGCATGGGCGGCGGTGGCGGCGGATTTGCAGGCGGCGGCTTCTCCGACATTTTCGAGGATATCTTCGGCGAGATGATGGGTGGAGGGCGCGCGCGCCAGCGCTCGTCGGGCGGCCGCGAGCGCGGCGCCGATCTTCGCTACAACATGGAAATAACGCTGGAAGAATCTTTCTCCGGCAAGACGGCGCAGATCCGCGTTCCGACGTCGATCACCTGCGACGTCTGTTCGGGCTCTGGCGCCAAGCCCGGCACACAGCCGAAGAACTGCGGCACCTGCCAGGGATCGGGACGCGTGCGCGCGGCCCAGGGCTTCTTCTCGATCGAGCGGACCTGCCCGACCTGCCACGGCCGCGGCCAGATCATTCCCGACCCCTGCCCGAAGTGCCATGGCCAGGGCCGGGTGACGGAAGAGCGTTCGCTCTCGGTCAACATTCCCGCCGGCATCGAGGACGGTACGCGCATCCGCCTGCAGGGCGAAGGCGAAGCCGGCGCCCGCGGCGGACCGGCCGGTGACCTCTATATCTTCCTGTCCGTCAAACCGCATGAATTCTACCAGCGCGACGGAGCCGATCTCTATTGCGCCGTTCCGATCTCGATGACGACGGCCGCGCTCGGCGGCACCTTCGACGTGGCGACGCTCGACGGCACCAAGTCGCGCGTGAGCGTGCCCGAGGGCACGCAGGCCGGCAAACAGTTCCGCCTCAAGGGCAAGGGCATGCCGGTGCTGCGTTCGGCACAGACGGGCGACCTCTACATCCAGATCCAGATCGAGACACCGCAGAAGCTCACCAAGCGCCAGCGCGAACTGCTTCAGGAATTCGAGCAGCTTTCCTCCAAGGAGAACAATCCTGAATCGACGGGCTTCTTTGCCCGGATGAAGGAATTCTTCGAGGGCTGAGCGGCGATCGACACGCCTATCTCTAAAGCCGGGGACGGAAACGTCTCCGGCTTTTTGTTGCGCGAGTCCCAATTTGCGACATTCGCCGCTCGTGCCGGGAAATCTGTTCCAGAACGACACGGCGGCGCGAGGGAAGACGACTTGCATTAACGCAGCCAGATGATGCCGCTTGCAAGTTTTCCAAATGAATTCAGTCTCTGCCGTCAGCGCACAACACCGAAAACCGGAAGCGATATTCGGAAGAGACGATGCCCAGGTTCGAAGCGATAGAGCATCCTTTGCTCGACGCGACGTGCTTTAGAGCAATTGCAGCAAAAGTGCGCAGCGGTTTTGCCAGGCAAAGCGTGAAACGCTTTTGCCGGGAATAAACAAAAAGATAGAGCATTTCCGTGAATCGGAGAAAAACGGAAATGCTCTAGTGGGAACAACCAAACCAAGGGTATCGACCATGGCGCCAGCCTTTTCCTCTCAGTCCGAAGACGTCGACGTTCTCGCCGGCGCCATCTACACATGGTGCGCCGAGCGCAATATCAAGCTTCGCAGCCAGCAGGGCCTTTCGATCGCCAGCATCGCGATCGACCTCTATCATGCCGGCCACCAGACGCAGGACGACCTGCTGATGGCGCTGCACGAATGCGAGATTCACTAAAACGCGATATCGAACCTCATTCAGGTGACCTGCTTCCAGTCTCTGTCCTGATGCACGCCGTTCCCCAACCGCTGCACAGCCATATCTATCCGGACATAATTCAGGCCCGGAACAGATCGTGCTTTTCGGTGAGCCGGCGGCAGGGATCAGACGGCGGTTTCTGCCGCTTCGCCTGTCATGAGGGTGACAATGGTCTTGACCGCTTCCTTGCCTGCCGGTGAGCTCAGCTTGTCGTAGCTCAGCGCAAGCGCATAGGCGTCGGGGCTGAGTTCGATACGGCTGCCGAATTGCGATATGCCGGCTCCCTCGAAAAGAGCAGAGATATCGACATCGAGAAAAACCGCGATCTGATGCAGCTTGCTGGCGGAAACGCGGTTCGTCCCCTTTTCGTATTTCTGGATCTGCTGGAAAGTCAGTCCGAGTGCTTCGCCAAGCTCGAGCTGGGAAACACGGCGAAGAGCGCGAAACTGTCTTACGTTGCGACCAACGATAATATCAACCGGATCTGGCACTTCATCACTCTCTGATACGTAAACGGTTCGTTTACCATATCGTTTTCACGGGATAACTCAACCCTACAGTTGCAAATTTCAACCGACTTTTTTTGGACCTTACGTTACGTCAGTGGCCTCAAGGGAATGCGGCAAAAGCCCGAATATCTGGCGCTTGACGACATTGAGCGTGACCGTCGACGGTATCGGTCCAGCGATATCGGATCATCCTCTCTCAGGTTGTATTTTTAGCTGATTAGAGGGCGGCATGCTGACCGTTACATCGGAAGGATGCCGGACGCCAGGACCTCGGTCACGGGATCTGCCGGAAAATATGCCCCCGCGGTATTTCGCGCCCTGAACTTATCCCCATGTGGCCCCCAAGCCTCGCTGCGACACCACCAGGGCACGCGATCCACGGCCGTCAAGCTGTCAGCCTTGCCATCAACGCCGCTTAGGCTTAGCTGTCACGCTTCACGATTCCGGACATTCGATGCCGCACAAGGTTTCTCTTTCCCGTCTGAAGCTGACCGACTTCCGCAATTATGCGGCGGCGGCCCTTACCCTTGACGGTCGACACGCCGTGCTCACGGGAGACAACGGCGCCGGCAAGACCAATCTCATGGAGGCCGTCTCGCTGCTTTCGCCCGGCCGCGGTCTGCGCCGCGCCGCCTATGGCGATATAACCCGGGTCGGCGCGGCCGGCGGCTTTTCGATCTTCGCCGCACTCGACGGCATGGAGGGCGACGTCGAGATCGGCACCGGCATCGAAACAGGCGAGGAGACCACCACCCGCAGGCTGCGCATCAACGGCACCCCGGCAAAGACTGCCGACGAGTTGACCGACCACCTGCGCCTTCTCTGGTTGACGCCGGCGATGGACGGCCTCTTTACCGGCGCCTCTTCCGACCGGCGCCGTTTTCTCGACCGGCTGGTGCTGTCGCTCGATCCCGCCCATGGCCGCCGCGCCAGCGATTTCGAGCGCGCCATGCGCAGCCGCAACAAATTGCTGGACGAGGGCCGCTTCGATCCCTCCTGGCTCGCCGGCATCGAGGAGCAAATGGCAAGCCTCGGCATCGCCATGGCGCTCGCCCGCCAGGAGATGCTCGGCCTGCTGACCCGGCTGATCGAAGAAACGCGGGAGACTTCGCCCTTCCCTTCGGCATCGCTGCAGCTCTCGGGCTTCATGGACGGACAATTTTCGCGCCCCTCGGTCGACCTCGAGGACGATTACGCGGCGATGCTGGCAGAGAGCCGCTATCGCGATGCCGGCGCAGGGCGCACGCTCGAGGGGCCGCACCGGGCCGATCTCATCGTGCATCACCGCGAAAAGGCGATGGAGGCGGAGCGTTGTTCCACCGGCGAGCAGAAAGCATTGCTTGTCGGCCTGGTGCTTGCGCATGCGCGCCTCGTCGGCAATCTCACCGGCCATGCACCGATCCTGCTGCTGGACGAAATCGCAGCGCATCTCGACGAGAATAGACGCGCCGCGCTGTTCGATCTCATCGACGGGCTCGGCGGCCAGGCCTTCATGACCGGAACGGATCGCTCGATGTTTTCGGCGCTGGGCGACAGGGCGCAGTTTTTCACGGTGGCGGAGGGACGGGTGTTCGAATGACCGAGGCAGCTTTTCCCGACGTCGGCCGTCATGATAACATCGGTGCCATGGAACCGCTCAGCCCGGACGAAATCGCCCGTTATCACCGCCACATCCTGCTCCCCGAGATCGGGGGCGCCGGCCAGCAGAAGCTGAAAGCCGCCCGCGTGCTGGTGATCGGCGCCGGCGGCCTCGGCGCGCCGATCCTGCAATATCTGGCCGCAGCCGGCGTCGGCACGCTCGGTATCGTCGACGACGACCGGGTGTCGCTCTCCAACCTGCAGCGCCAGGTGATCCATGATTCCGGAACGATCGGCGAGTTGAAGACGGAGAGTGCTGCCTTCGCCATCGCCCGGCTCAATCCGCATGTCCGGCTGATCCGCTTCGAGGAACGCTTTTCCCCGGAGGCCGCCCGCCGTCAGCTCTCCGGCTTCGATCTGCTGATCGACGGCTCCGACAATTTCGACACGCGTTATGCCGCCGCCGATGCGGCCGAGGAAGCGCGCATTCCGCTCGTCACCGGCGCCGTCGGCCGTTTCGACGGTTCGCTGACGGTTCTCAAGCCCTATGAGAGTACCGAGGACGGAACACTCTACCCTTGTTATCGTGACCTCTTTCCGGAAGCGCCGCCGGCGGGGCTCATTCCTGCCTGCGCCGAGGCCGGCATCATCGGCGCGCTGACCGGCGTCATCGGCACGATGATGGCGATGGAAGCGATCAAGCTCATCACCGGCACCGGCGAACCACTGGTCGGACGGCTGCTGCTCTACGACGCGCTCTCGGCCCGCTTCGACACGGTCCGCTACAGAAGACGCCGCACGCGGGAGAGGCAGACCGGATGACAATCGTCCCTCTCGACCAGAGCTTCACGCGCTGGGACGAACTGCTCGCGCTCATCCTCGCCGCCTTCGCTTCCATGAACGGCAGGATCGACCCGCCATCCTCGGCGCTCAAGCTCACGACCGAGTCACTGGCCGAAAAGGCCAGGGCCGAGATCGGCCATGTCGCCATCGACGGCGAAAAGCTGATCGGCTGCCTCTTCCTGCGGCCGGAGGCCGATTGTCTCTATGTCGGCAAACTCGCCGTTCTGCCCGAAGCGCAGGGAAAGGGCATTGGCAAGCGGCTGCTGACGATTGCCGAGGAAACGGCCGCATCGCTCGACCTTCCCGCCTTGCGGCTGGAAACGCGGATCGAGCTCACGGAAAATCATACCGTCTTTGCCGCCTGGGGATTTTCCAGAACCGCCGAGAAAGCGCATCCCGGCTTTGCCCGGACGACGTTCATCGAGATGCGCAAGGCCATTGCGCCGACGAATCGCCCCGTCTAAATCAAATGCACGGCTTCAACGCCCCGGCAGCACCCGATTGGGCGGCCTGTGACCGTCGATGAAGGTGCGGATATTGATGATGACCTTGTCGCCCATATCGATGCGGCCTTCGATCGTCGCCGAACTCATATGCGGCAGCAGCACGACCTTGCCCTCATTGGCGAGTTTGACGAGCTTCGGGTTGACGGCAGGCTCGTTTTCGAAGACGTCGAGGCCGGCGCCGGCAATCCGGCCCTCCCTGAGGCATTTGATCAGCGCAGCCTCATCGACCACGTCGCCGCGCGCGGTGTTGACGAGATAGGCCGTCGGCTGCAGCAGCGCCAGACGGCGCGCCGAAATCAGGTGGAAGGTCGCCGGCGTCGACGGACAATTGATCGAAACGATGTCGACGCGGGCGAGCATCTGGTCGAGGCTTTCCCAATAGGTCGCCTCCAACTCGTCCTCGACGGCTGGATTGACGCGTTTGCGGTTGTGATAGTGGATCGACAGGCCGAACGACTTGGCGCGGCGGGCCACCGCCGTACCGATGCGGCCCATGCCGACGATGCCGATGCGCTTGCCGTGAATGCGCCGGCCGAGCATCCAGGTGGGAGACCAGCCGGCCCATTCGCCCGGCTTGTCGGTCAGCACACGCGCGCCCTCACCAAGCCTTCTCGGAACAGCGAGAATCAGCGCCATGGTCATGTCGGCGGTGTCCTCGGTCAGGACGTTCGGCGTGTTGGTGACGGTGATGCCCTTGCGCGCCGCCGCCTCGACGTCGATGTGATCGGTGCCGTTGGAGAAGCTCGCAATCAGCTTCATCTGTGGCCCCGCCTGTTCGATCAGCGCCGCGTCGATGCGGTCGGTGACGGTCGGCACCAGCACGTCGGCGGTCTTGACCGCGGCGACAAGCTCGGGAACGGAACGCGGCGCATCGTCGATGTTCAGCTCGGCGTCGAAGAGCTCGCGCATGCGGGTTTCGACGGCATCGGGCAGCTTGCGGGTGATGTAGACCTTCGGTTTTTTCTTCGCTGTCATGGCTGGCTGTGGTGCCTTGTTCAGAGGTCTTTAACCAAGAGGGGTGATAATTTTCCCATTCCGGGCATTTTCTACCAGACCCGCACGCGAAGACAAACAAAACTCGCGGTGCAGCCGGGGAATGTCAGAGCCCGGACCGCGAGCAGGCCGGGCCTGCCCGCGAATTCGAGCAAACGGAAACCTCCATGCGCAGCAAAGTTCTGAAGTCCTGCCTCGCCCTTGCCATCGCTCTGGCTACATCCATGGGAACCGTCGAATTCGCCCATGCGCAGGCGGCCAAAGGTCCAAGCGGATTGCCATTGCCGCGTTTCGTCACCCTGAAATCCAAGCGCGTCAATCTGCGCATCGGCCCGGGAACGGATTACGCCGTCTCGTGGATGTACCTGAAATCCGGCCTGCCGGTGGAAATCATCCAGGAATACGACAACTGGCGCCGCATCCGCGATGCCGACGGGACCGAAGGCTGGGTCAACCAGTCGCTGCTATCGGGTCAGCGCGCGGCGATCGCCGCCCCCTGGATGAAGACGAAAGGCAAGGGCGTCTATGTCAATCTGCGCCGCGAGGCGCTGCCCTCCGCCTCGATCGTCGCCAAGCTGGAACCCGGCGTGATGATCACGATCGGCGAATGCAACGGCGACTGGTGCCGGGCCGAAACCGAAGGTGCCTCCGGCTGGGTGGCGCAGTCGGAGATCTGGGGCGCCTATCCCGGCGAAGCCTTTAAATAAGCCCTGCCTGTTTGGCGGCCTCGGCAAGCGAGGTCATCGGGCGCGGGCCGATCTGCTGAATGACAATGCCGGCGGCCAGGCAGCCGAGCTTGCCGCAATCCTCCAGAGAGCGCCCCTGGGTGTAGCCATAGAGGAAACCGGAGGCGAAGAGGTCGCCGGCGCCCGTCGTATCGACAACTTCCCTGATCCGGATCGCATCGACGTAAAAACGCTCGTTGCCCTTCAGGATGACGGCGCCATGCTCGCTCATCGTCACGGCAGCGATCTTGCAATCGGCGGCGATCCTGTTCAGCGCCTCCTCGAAATCATCGGTCTCGTAGAGCGACAGCGCTTCCTGGCGATTGGCGAAGACGATATCGACCTTGCCGGAGCGCATCAGATCGAGGAATTCGCCGCGGTAGCGGCCGACGCAGAAACTGTCGGACAGCGTCATCGACATTTCGCGGCCGTTTTCGTGGGCGATGCGGGCACAGTCGAGAATCGCTTCCTTGGCGCGTGGCGGATCCCAGAGATAACCTTCGAAATAGGTGACCTTGGCGTCGGCGACGACGTCGGGCTCGACGTCTTCGGGGCCGAGCTCGACGCAGGCGCCGAGATAGGTGTTCATCGAACGCTCGCCGTCCTCGGTGACGAAGATCATCGAGCGCGCCGTCGGCGGGAAAGTGCCCTTGGGCCGGGTCTGATAGTGGACGCCCTGGGCGCGGATGTCGTGGGTGAAGATGTCACCGAGCTGATCGGCGGCGACATTGCCGAAATAGGCAGCCTTGCCGCCGAGGTTAGCCACGCCCGCCGCGGTATTGCCGGCGCTGCCGCCGGAGGCTTCGAGCGCCGGTCCCATGCGCGAATATAGAAGTTCGGCGCGTTCGGCATCGATGAGGTTCATCGCCGCTTTGGTGATCTGATTGTCAATGAGGAACTGGTCGTCGCAACGGGCAATGATATCCACGATTGCGTTGCCGACTGTCAGAACATCGAATCTTGTCATGAAAAGGGAAGTCCCCGGATTTGTGATAGCCGGGGTTTGGTCTTAGCGAAATTTCCGCGGTTTGGAAGGATAAATGGGACGACGCTTCTATTTCTTCGCAAAAGTGCCGCCTATTCGTCATGTCGCTGTCATTTTCAAAATCTAGAAATACTCGCAGGAAGACCGGCATGAGCAGCTTTCAGTTGCAGCCGGGCGCACGAGGGATGACCCTTCGATCTTACCGGCGCGATGCTGACCACGGATGAACTGGCAGCTTTGTGATCCGGATATCCGGCAGGGCCGGAGCGGAAAAGCGGGCTGAGCCCGCTTTTTTTGCCTTTGGGTGCCCCGGCTGCCGGATCGGGCGGTGATGGCCTTTTCAATCCAAACAGTTTGCTGGTACTCAATAATTCCGTAAATCGATTCCGCTTTACGGAATTATGCAGGAATTCAAAGTGCTGCAGTGTCCTTTGCGCATCTGAAAAGCGCGCGACGCTGTAGATGTCGGATACTCCCCGCGCAGAGCAACCTCCCTCATGTCAGCCATCATTCTCGACGTCCTTCCCATCTTCCTCCTGATTCTCATCGGCTGGGTGATCGTCCGCAGCGGCCTGATGGCATCGAATGTCGGCGATGCGCTCGGCGAATTCGTCTTCAAGATCGCCGTGCCGCTGCTGCTCTTTCGCACCATCGCCGAGGCGGATTTTCATGGCGCCTCGCCCTTCCGGCTCTGGATCGTCTATTTTTCCGGCGTCGCCATCACCTGGACGGCCGGCCATCTCGCCGCCACGCGGCTCTTCGGCCGCGACGAACGCATCGGTGTCTTGGCCGGCGTTTCCTCGGCCTTCGCCAACAATGTCTTTATCGGACTGCCGCTGGTCGAGCGTACCGTCGGCGACGAGGGGCTGGTGGCGCTGTCGATCCTGCTTGCCGTGCATCTGCCTGTCATGATGGTCGCGGGCACGGTGCTGATGGAGCATGCCGAGCGCAAGATCGACGGCAAAAGCGACCGCAGCATGATGTTCGTGCTACGCCAGATCGCCATCAATCTCGTGCGCAACCCGCTGGTGATCGGGCTTGCGGCCGGCATGGCCGTGCATCTTTCCGGTCTCACCATGCCGACGGCGGTGGCATCGGTCGTCGGGCAGATCGCCGGCATCGCCGGTCCGGCGGCGCTGATATCGCTCGGCATGGCGCTGGAGAAATACGGCGTCTCCGGCAATGTCGGCATCGCCAGCGTCACCTCGACATGCAAGCTGCTACTGCTGCCCGGTTGCGTGTGGGCGGCGAGCCATCTCCTCGGCCTCAGCCCCGAATGGACGGCAGCGATCGTGCTGACTTCCTCCGTACCGACGGGCGTCAACGCCTGGCTGATCGCCAACCGCTTCGGCGTCGGTCACAGCCTTGCCGCCTCGACTATCACGGTGACGACGGCGCTCGGCGCCATCACGGTCTCGCTCTGGGCCTATTTCCTCGGCGCCTAGAGCGGTTCAGCTTTTTTACGCGATTCCCGGCAAAACCACTTCGCGCTTTGCCTGGAATTGCTTGGCGGATCTCCGCAAAACGAAAGCCCGGCTTGCGGGCCGGGCTTCCATACCATGCGATTGTCCTGCTGCGTCACTGCGTCGCGGTTTTCGGATCCGGCAGCGGCACCGGCGAATCGGCCAGCGTGTGCAGGTAGAGGATGACGTTGGCACGATCCTGATCCTTCGCCAGACCGGCGAAGCCCATCGCAGTGCCGGGAACGTCCTTCTTCGGCGCCAGCAGGAACTTGTTGAGATATTCGAAAGTCCACTTCTCGCTGCCGCCCTTGGAGAAATCCTTCATGGGAGCGGAATAGGCGAAGCCTTCATGCGAGGCGATCGGGCGATCTACGACACCAAAGAGGTTGGGACCGACCTTGTTCGGTCCCCCTTTGGTGCCGTCATGACAGGCCTGACACTTCTTGAAGACCGTTTCACCGGCCTTGGCATCTGCAGAAGCGAGCAATTGCGCGATCGGAACGGCAACGGCAGGCGCAGCCTCACCACCAGCGGCGGGCGCCTCTTCGGCAACGATCGCGAAACCTTCCTTTTCCGGCGCTTCGGAATGGAAGATCCCTTCGGACGCGATGGAGACAGACATCAGAACGAAAATCGTCCCGAGCAGCGCCCCCACGGCCGTATTGACGTATGAATTCATCTGCAATGCTCCCCTTGCAGCCGGCAGACCATAAACCGGACCATCTTGAAATCGCGCGGAACCTATGTCTTTTGGTGGATCGTTGCAACTGTCTAAATGGTCTTGTGCGTGAGACTTTTTGACACTTTTCAGCCCGGAATAGAAGGCCCGAACAATGAGTGATTCAAATTTAGACGGCGTGCTCGTATTGATCCCGGCGCGCATGGCCTCCACTCGGCTTCCGGGCAAGCCGCTTGCCGATATTTGCGGCCTGCCGATGATCGTTCAGGTGGCGCTGCGCGCCAGGGAAGCGGCCATCGGCCGGGTCGTCGTCGCCGTCGACGATGATCAAGTGTTCGATGCCGTGGCCGCGGCCGGCTTCGAGGTCGTCATGACCAGCACGGATCATCAGTCGGGTTCCGATCGGATCTTCGAGGCGCTGACGAAAGTCGATCCGGACGGAAAGGCGAAAATCATCGTCAACGTCCAGGGCGATCTGCCGACGATCGATCCGGAAACGGTGCGCGCAGCTTTGCGCCCTCTGGAAAACGCGGCTGTCGATATCGGGACGCTGACGACCATAATCGACAATGAGGAGGACAAGACAGCGCCGCACATCGTCAAGATCGTCGGCTCGCCGCTTTCCGCCGCCCGTCTGCATGCGCTCTATTTCACCCGGGCAACCGCGCCTTACGGTCAGGGGCCCCTCTACCACCATATCGGCCTTTATGCCTATCGGCGGGCAGCGCTCGAACGATTCGTCTCGCTCGGTCCGTCGACGCTCGAAAAGCGCGAATCGCTGGAGCAATTGCGGGCACTGGAGGCCGGCATGCGCATCGATGCCGAGATCGTTGACACGGTTCCGCTTGGTGTCGATACTCCCGCCGACCTCGAAAAAGCGCGGCGCATCCTCTCCGCAAAGTCGAATTGACGGAACCATCATGAATATCAAGACCAACAGGATCGCCTTCCAGGGCGAGTTCGGCGCCAATTCCGACATGGCCAGCCGCGACATGTTTCCGACCATGGAGCCGCTGCCCTGCCAGACCTTCGAGGATGCGTTCACGGCGGTCGACAACGGCGACGCCGACATCGGGATGATCCCGATCGAGAACACGATTGCCGGGCGCGTCGCCGATATCCACCATCTGCTGCCGGAATCGCGGCTGCACATCATCGGCGAATATTTCATGCCGATCCGTTTCCAGCTGATGGTGCTGCCCGGGGTGACCAAGGACGAGATCCGCACGGTGCACAGCCATATCCACGCGCTCGGCCAGTGCCGCAAGATCGTTCGCGCCAATGGCTGGAAGCCGGTGATCGCCGGCGATACGGCAGGGGCGGCAAAGCTCGTGAAGGAAACCGGCGACCGCTCGATGGCCGCCTTGGCACCGCGCCTTGCCGCCGATCTCTACGGTCTGGAGATCATCGCCGAGAATGTCGAGGATACTGAAAACAACGTCACCCGTTTCGTTATCCTGTCCCGTGACGAAGAATGGGCACAACGGAATTCGGCGGAAGAAAAGGTCGTCACCACCTTCGTCTTCAACGTCCGCAACATTCCGGCCGCGCTCTATAAGGCGCTTGGCGGTTTTGCCACCAACAATATCAATATGACCAAGTTGGAAAGCTACCAGCTCGGCGGAAAATTCGTGGCGACGCAGTTCTACGCCGATATCGAAGGCCATCCGAACGATCCGAACGTGCGCCGGGCATTGGAGGAACTGCGGTTCTTCTCCGAGAAAGTGAGGATTCTCGGCGTCTACAAGGGGCACGCGATGCGAGGCCTGCTTTAAACAGGCCCGTTCTTAAACAGACCTCGTCATTCGGCGATTATTTATCCGGCTCACAGACGCGCAGGCGATGACCGTCAGGATCGAGCACGACGAAGGTCGGGCCAAAATCCAGCTCGGTCAGTTCCTGGGCGATCGGCAGGCCGCGTTGACGCCAGTCCTCATAGTGCCTGGCGACGGCATTTTCTCCCTCGACCATGAAAGCCACTTCGCCGCGGTTGCCGATGGCGGAGGGCTGCGGCTCGACCTTGCTGCGCCGCCAGAGGCCGAGCGTGAAGCCGCCCTCGAGCGGAAAAGCGACGAAATTCGGCGCTTCCACGGCCGGTTCGCGGTTCAAGAGGTTCCGGTAGAAACTGGCGCTTTCGGCCGGGTCCTTGACGTAAAGGATTATGAGATTGGGGCTGGTCATTTCGGTTCTCCCGTTGTTGTGAAATAAATCCGCGAGGGATCGCCTGCTGCCAATTCATGGCAGCAGGGTGTGACGGGGCGTAGCGATCGCAACGCCCCGTTCTCGTCAGGCAGATTGTTGGAAGGGATAGGCGAGCTAAAGCGGGAAACGGTCCTCGCAGTGCGGGCCGCGTCCGTCGACGAAGCCGAGGTCGCGCTTTAGGTAATCCGGCGTTGCTTCAAGGTCGAGGCTGGCGCGGTTCCCCTTGGGACACCTGAAAATATTGATGACCAGATGCAGCAGGCCGGAGCGCGCCGACTGGCGGACATCGGCAAAAGTTTCGGCCGAAATGACATCGGCAAAGGTGTCGCCCGTAAAGCGGTCGTTGGTCAAATGAATGGCTGGAGGCGTTACCATGATCAGTACTCCTTCCTGGTGGAATGGTACTCATAATAACCCTGCCTACTGACAGTTTCTGGCAGCAGCGTTAGTTCTCGACCGGAACGTCCTGCGTCTCACGCCACTCCTTGAGCAGTACCGTGCGGCGGCGCGGATAACGCACCTCATGCAACGCCATGTCGATAATGCGGTCCGTGCGGAAATGGCGGAAATCCTGGCGCAGTTCGCACCAGGCCATGAGGACACGCACATGCTCGAAATAACCGAGCGCAAAAGGCCAGACGCGACGGCGCGAGATTCGGCCCTGCTCGTCGCCATAATGCAGTTCGAGGATGCGCTCCAGACGGATCGCCTTGCGGATGGCCGAAACATCGGCCTTGTCCTCGTCACGGCGTTTGGGGCCGACGAAAAGGGCTGCCGAATCGATCATCTCCCGCATATCGGCCGGCAGCACGGCGGCAATCTTGGCCAGCGCGTCGGCGCCGGCGCCGGCAAGGCGCGGCTCGGCGGCGCGAGCCACCCAGCGCGAGCCAAGCACCAATGCCTCCAGCTCTTCTTCTGAAAACATCATCGGCGGCAGCATGAACCCCGGCTTCAGCACATAACCGATGCCGGCTTCGCCTTCGATCATCGCGCCCTGCGCCTGCAGGCTGGCAATATCGCGATACAGCGTGCGCAGGCTGACGCCGGTCTCCTCAGCGAGCACCGTGCCGGTCACCGGCCGGCGGTAACGCCGGAGCGTCTGGAGCAGCGTCAGCAGCCGTTCCGAGCGGGCGACCGGCATGACGCTAGCGCTTCCACTCCACCCAGTCGCGCATCAGGCGGTGGGCGATCGCCCCTTTCGGCGGCGAGGCCTTGCCTGTCGCGCTCGGGCGTTCCAGCATCTCGATCGTTTCCTCGCGGGTGAACCAGCGGCAATCCTCGAGTTCCGTCTCGTCGCGGTTGATTTCGGTGGATTTCGCCTCGGCGTAACAGCCGATCATCAGGGAATGCGGCATCGGCCAGGGCTGCGAGGCGTGGTAGCGGATGCGGCCGGTGCGGATGCCGGATTCTTCCAGCGTTTCGCGACGCACGGCATTCTCGATGGTCTCGCCGGGTTCGACGAAGCCGGCAAGGCAGGAATACATGCCGGGCGCGAAATGCGGGCTGCGGCCGAGCAGGCAGAGGTCGCGTTTCTCGTCGATCGTCAGCATGATGACGACGGGATCGGTGCGGGGAAAAATCATGTGTTCGCAGGCGGCGCAGACACGCTTGTAGCCGCCGATGTGGATCTCCATCGCCGAGCCGCAGCGGCCGCAGAAGCGGTTGTCGCCGTTCCAGCGGATGAGGCTGGCGGCCTGGGCGAATTCGCCGAGCAACACCTCGTCGATCAGCATTTCGCGAAACAGCGTGCGACCATCGGCGGGCTTGTATTGGCTGGTGAGGTCGTCGACGCCGATGCCGACGGGAACGGCAAGGCGCGGCTCGCCTGATTTACGATAACCGAGAAGCACCGTCTCATCCCAATCCGGCTGCAATTCCTGGAGCTCATAGCGGGCAAAGAGCGGATCAAGCACCTGGCCGTCATGCTTCAGCACCAGCTTATCCCCGGCGAAGGCGAAGATATGGGTGCCGTCCTTGGCCAGCGCCTTTTCGACGGACTGTTCGTCGCGATGCTCGGAATCGCGATTGAGGTCATTGGCGGCAAAGGCCGTGAGATTGCTGGGTTCCGGATGCGGCACATCCGAATCGAAAAGCGAATGACTCATGATGAAAGGGCTTCCCGCAGCTTCACTGTGAATTCATCTCTCTTTCCGTCTTCGTAGGGTTCCGCGCGCCCGAAGCCCCAGACGGGACCCGGCCAGTTGGCATCGCCTACGAAGCGGGCAATGACATGAACATGAAGCTGGCGGACGACATTGCCAAGAGCCCCGACATTGATTTTTGTCGCGCCGGTGATCTCCTTCAGGGCTTTGGAGACCAGTTCCGTCTCGAAGGCGAGCAGCACCTGGTCGAGCGGCGTCAGTTCGAAGATTTCGGTGATATCGGCCCGGCGCGGCACAAGAATGAGCCAGGGCCAGCGGGCATCCCTCGACAATCTCAGATCGCAGAGACCGGTAACCATGATGCTGACGCTATCGTTTTCCAGCCGGGGGTCGAGCACGAAACCGTTCAAAGGGCATTCTCCTCATGTTTTCCAACGACTAGCAGTTTTTTTGCATGTTGGCTTGCTTTTGATGACGATATTGCCGATATGTGCATCCGGGAGGTTGGTGGTGGACGAGCCACTCGCCAACCGGGTCAGGTCCGGAAGGAAGCAGCCCTAACGAGCCCGGCACGGGTCATCGTGCCAGCCTCCCACCTTCTCTCCACGAAGTGCCCGACGATCCGGGCGACAAGCAGGGCGATGAGCGACACCGAGCGACAATCAAAAGATGCCGCCTCGACGGGCACCGGGTACCGGGTGCTGGCTCGCAAATACCGCCCCAAGGATTTCACGGACCTGATGGTCGGCCAGGAGCCGATGGTCCGCACCCTTACCAATGCCTTCGAAACCGGCCGGATCGCCCAGGCTTACATGCTGACCGGCGTGCGCGGCGTCGGCAAGACGACGACGGCGCGCATCCTGGCGCGGGCGCTGAACTACAAGACAGCCGACATCGACAAGCCGACGATCGATCTGCGCGTACCCGGCGAACACTGCCAGGCAATCATGGAAGGCCGGCATGTCGACGTGATCGAGATGGATGCCGCCTCCCATACCGGTATCGACGATATCCGCGAGATCATCGAGCAGGTGCGCTACCGGCCGGTTTCGGCGCGCTACAAGGTCTATATCATCGACGAAGTGCACATGCTGTCGACACAGGCCTTCAACGGTCTGTTGAAGACGCTCGAAGAGCCGCCGGAACATGTGAAATTCATCTTCGCCACCACCGAGATCCGCAAGGTGCCGATCACCGTGCTGTCGCGCTGCCAGCGCTTCGACCTGCGCCGCATCAGCGCCTCCGACCTTGTCGGGCTGTTTTCGACGATCGCCGCCAAGGAAGGCATCGAGGCGGAAGCGGACGCGCTGGCGATGATTGCGCGTGCTGCCGAAGGCTCGGCGCGCGACGGCCTGTCGCTGCTTGACCAGGCGATCGCCCATGGCGCCGGCGCCGTGCAGGCGGAAGCCGTGCGCGGCATGCTCGGACTTGCCGACCGCGCCCGGATCGTCGATCTCTTCCAGCATGTTATCAAAGGCGACGTGGCGGCCGCACTCGGCGAGTTCCAGAGCCAGTACGAGGCCGGCGCCAATCCGGTGGTGGTGCTGACCGACCTTGCCGATTTCACCCATCTGGTGACGCGGCTGAAATATGTGCCGGATGCGGCAAACGACCCGTCGCTCAGCGAGATCGAACGCACCAAGGCGGCGGAATTCGCCAAGGGCATTGCGGTGACGACGCTGTCGCGCATCTGGCAGATGCTGCTGAAGGGCATTCCGGAAACGGAAGGCTCGTCGCGGACGGCAGGAGCAGCCGAGATGGTGCTGATCCGACTTGCACATGCCGCACACCTGCCAGCGCCCGAGGATGCGGCGCGGCGGCTTGCCGAATTTTCCGGCGACAATGCCGGTCCGCGGCCCTCCCCTTCGCCTTCCGGCAATGGCGGCGGCAGCGGAACGCGGGTCCCCTATCAGAGCAGTGTCGCGGCGCGCGCACCCGAGCCGACACCACGGCCACTACCCTCAGGGCCGACGGCGATGCTGCGCGCCGTGCCCAATCCCGAACCGCAGAATATCGGCCGTACCGAGGCAAAGCCTGCAGAGGCTCCGAAGCCGCTCGTGCGTGTCAATTCGATCGGCGACATCGTCGACCTCGCGGGCGAGAAGCGCGATGTCAAATTGAAGGCACTGGTGCGCAACTTCGTGCGGCCGGTGCGGCTCGAGCCGGGCCGGCTGGACGTGAACCTCACCGAGGGTGCCCCCAACACGCTGCTTAACGAACTCGCCGTCAAGCTCAAGGAATGGACCGGAATCCACTGGATCGTCAGCACCAGCCGCGAAGAGGGCGGGCCGACGATGGTGGAGGCGGAAGCCAAGGCGCAGGAACAGCGCGTCAGCGATGCGCGTCAAGATCCCGATGTCGCGGCGATCCTTGCGCATTTTCCGGGCGCCAAGATCATCGACGTGCGCGTGCGGGCGCCCGAACCGGACGAGGAAGGCGAGGCGATGCCGCCGGCTGCTGCCGAATCCGAGGAAGGTGACATCCTGCCCGGCGACGACATAGAATTCTAAAAGTTCAACAAGGAGCGAGACGATGCGCGACATCATGGGCATGATGGGCAAAGTCAAGGAAATGCAGGCCAAGATGGAGCAGATGCAGGCGGAGATCGCCGAGCTCACGGCCGAAGGCAAGGCGGGCGGCGGCCTCGTCGCCGTCGTCATGTCAGGCAAGGGCGAGCTGAAGAGCCTGAAGATCGACCCGTCGCTGTTCAAGGAAGACGATGTCGAGATCCTCGAGGACCTGATCGTCGCCGCTCACAAGGACGCCAAGGACAAGGCCGAGGCGCTCGCCGCCGAAAAGACCAAGGCGCTGACCGCCGGCCTTCCGATCCCGCCGGGCTTCAAGCTGCCGTTCTGAGACGGGCGCCTATCAAGGCCCAAAGTCCGATCTAGCGCGCTTCGTCGCTCTCGGATTCCAACATAGCCCGCAGTTTGTAGTGAATTGGGGCGGCGAGATATCGCGCCCGATCTGCCGCCCGAAGCCGTCGACCGAAAGTCTCCATCAGCTCCGGCGTGGTGATCTTGGCTCCGTGAAAGGGCGTGCATTCCACCGACATTCCGGCCTTGGCCACGCCGCTCCGGACGACACGGCAATAGATGCCGGGGCGGGCGGCGGCGGTATAACGTTTGACGAATTTCGGATCGGCCATCCTGGCGGCAAACGTGGCGCAGGGGATGCGGCACGCGGTGACCTCGAGGACGAGATCGCCGATCAGGAAGCGGTCGCCGACGGCGACATCGCGATTGTCGAGATCCGAGATCACCATGTTTTCGCCGAAAGTGCCGGGCTCGTATGGCCGGCCGAACTCGCTGCTCCACCAGTCGAGCGTCAGCGATCCCTCGACATAAACAGCCTGATCGACACCGCCATGGTGTTTGCGGTTGCAGATGGCATCGCCGACCAGACCTTCGGCATCGATCATCACCGCACCGTTGACGGCATGTTTGAAGATGCCGGTCTTGTAGCTCTTGCCCGGCAGTCTTTCCGGATTGCCGGTGCACAGCGCCAGGATTTTCATGGGATGGCCAATCCTTCCGCGATTCCGTTTCCGTTCCATATCAGTTAAGAACGGCGCATGGCAAAACGAGTCACCGGCCCCGAAATCGAAAAACTCATCCAGCTTCTGGCGAAGGTGCCGGGCCTCGGGCCGCGCTCGGCGCGCCGGGCGGCACTGCATCTGATCAAGAAGAAGGACCAGTTGCTCGGCCCACTGTCGAATGCGATGGGCGAGGCCTATGACAAGGTGAAGATTTGCTCGCGCTGCGGCAACGTCGATACGGTCGATCCCTGCACCGTCTGCACCGACACGCAGCGCGATCAATCCGTCATCATCGTCGTCGAGGACGTATCGGATCTCTGGGCGCTGGAGCGCGCGGGCGCGATGAACGCCGCCTATCACGTCCTCGGCGGCACGCTGTCACCGCTCGACGGGGTCGGGCCCGACGATCTCAACATTCGCGGGCTGATCGACCGGGTCGGCGAAGGCGGTATCCGCGAGCTGATCATCGCCGTCAACGCCACCGTCGAGGGGCAGACGACGGCGCATTATATCACCGACCAGTTGCAGGGGCTGGACGTGAAGATCACCCGGCTGGCGCATGGTGTGCCTGTTGGCGGCGAGCTCGACTACCTCGACGAGGGAACGCTCGCGGCGGCCCTTCGGGCGCGGACAGTGATATGAGGGTTTTGCCTATGCCGAAAGATGTTCCACGGCGGCTATTCGCACTCGCCCTAGCGACCGCCCTCCTCCCCCTCTCCGCCCTCGCAGCCCCTTCGAAAGCCGATGTCGAAGCGCAGTTCGAGACATGGGTACGGAAAGACCTCTGGCCGGAAGCGAAGGCGGGCGGGATTTCCGAGAAGACCTTCCAGGCTGCCTTTTCCGGCATCACGCTGAACTGGAACCTGCCCGATCTTGCCCCGCCCGGCTTCCCGCCGCCGAAGGAGCAGAAGCAGACGCAGGCCGAATTTTCCTCGCCCGGTCCCTATTTCAACGAGGACCGGCTGAAGAAGCTTGCCGCAACGGGGCGCGGCTTTGCGGCGCAATATGATTCGACGCTGAAACGCATCGAGAAGACCTATGGCGTGCCCGGCTCGATCGTGCTGGCCATCTGGGGCCGGGAGACAGGCTTCGGTGCGGCGAAGATCCCGAACTCGGCAATCGAGGTGTTGGCGACCAAGGCCTTCATGTCGACGCGCAAGGAGATGTTCCGTACCGAGCTGGTGGCCGCACTCCATATTCTCGATGGCGGTGACGTCGCACCGGCCGATTTCAAGGGGTCGTGGGCGGGCGCACTCGGCCAACCGCAATTCATGCCGACCAGCTATCTGAAATATGCCGTGGATTTCGATGGCGACGGCCATCGCAACATCTGGACCTCGGTGCCCGATACGCTCGCCTCGATCGCCAATTTCCTGGTCAAGAAGGGCTGGCAGCGCGACCGCGACTGGGGCTTCGAGGTGTCGATCCCGGAGGCGGTTTCCTGCGCGCAGGAGGGGCCCGATCTGGCAAAGCCGCTGTCGCACTGGGCCTCGCTCGGCATCGACCGCATCTCCGGCAAGGGGTTTCCCTCCAGCGAGATGAAGGCTGAAGGCATGATGCTGGTGCCGGCCGGCCGCGACGGGCCGGAATTCATCGTCACGCCGAATTTCTACATCATCAAGGAATATAATAATTCCGATCTCTACGCGCTTTATATCGGCAATCTCGCCGATCGGATCGCCTATAATGGCGGCGCCTTTGAGGGCAGATGGGGCGATGTCGGCAAGATGTTGCGCTCGGATGTCGCCGCCATGCAGAAGGCGCTGGAACGGCAGGGCTATGATGTCGGCGGTTCCGATGGTCTGCCAGGCTACAAGACGCGGCGTTCGATCGGCCAGTGGCAGGCCAAGAACGGCATGAAGCCGACATGTTTTCCCGAAGCGACGATGAAGGGCAAGCTGAAGTAACCGGCTTCAGAGACTGCGCTTCAGCCCTTCATGGCTGGCCACAAAACCGAGCTTCTCGTAGAAGCGGATCGAATCCGCCCGCGTCTTGTCCGATGTCAGCTGCACGAGGCCGCAGCCACGCTCGACGCATTGGGCGATCGCCCATGCGATGAATTCAGAGCCGAAGCCCGAGCCGCGAAGGTCGCTGGCAACACGCACGCTTTCGATCTGACCGCGCCACATGCCTGTTCTCGAAAGGCCGGGAAGAAAGCTCAGCTGCAGGCAGCCGACGACACGATCGGCCGCGTCGCTGGCGACGGCCAGTAGCTGATTGGCGTCCGCCTCGATCGCCGCGAAGGCCGAGAGATACCGTGCGTCCACGGGATCGGTAACGATCTCCCTGGCGCCGCCGAGATCGTCATCGGCCAGAAGCCGGACGATGGCGGCAAGATCGGATTGGCGGGCGAGCCTGAACCTTCTCAATGATGCAGATCGATCGGCGCCTTGTGGAAGACGTCGTTATCAGGCGGAATAGCCTGGCGTTCGATCATGCGGTGAACATGCGGCAAACCTTCGCCGCGGTGAAGCGCGCGAAGCCTGTCGATGTTTTCGGCATCGGCCTGCGTGCGCCGCTGGTTGTGTCTTATATATTCGACCCAGGTCGACGTATGGTAGGTCTCCGTCCAGAGCCCGGGATTTTCGAGATCGCGCATCAGCGCCCAATTGCGGGCGCCGTCGCGGATGCGGATGCGGCGGCGCTCACCCATCAGCGTCATGAATTCGGCAAGGTCGGCATCGGCGATCTCGTAGTCGACAAGGATGACGATCGGGCCACTGCGCGGCGTGATGTCGAGGCTCAGGGCCGGCTCGATGAAGCGGTTCAGCGGATCGAGGTTGAGCGAAGCGAAGGCCGGCATGGAAAAACGCAGGCCGATCGCGATGCCGAGCAGCATGACGACCGATGACATCAGCAGCGCATCGGCGACGCCATAACGATCGGCGGCAACGCCCCACAGCCAGCTGCCGCCGGCAATGCCGCCGAAGGTGACGGTCTGGTAGAGCGACAGCGCCCGGCCGACCACCCAGCGCGGCGTCGAAAGCTGGACGATGGTGTTGAACAGCGAAAGTGCGGAGACCCAGCAGGCGCCGGAGACGAGCAGCCCGGCGGAGGTGAGGACGGCACTCGGGCTCACGGCGGCGATGACGGCGCTCATCGCGAAGCCGGCAAAGGCCAAGCGGATGATCGTCTCGCTGGAAAGCATCTGGCGAAGCCTCGCATTCATCACCGCGCCGCCGATCGCGCCGATGCCGAAAGCGCCGAGCATGAAACCATAGGTCAGCGGCCCGCCGGCAACGAGATCGAGGGCGACGACCGGCAGCAGCGCCAGGATCGAGCTGGCGCCGATGCCGAAGAGCAGGCCCCTGACGAGGACCTTTTCGAGATTGGGCGACATCGAGATATAGCGCAGGCCGGCAAAGATGGCGCTGCCAAGCGCCTCCCGCGGCAGGGTCGAGACCGGCGTGGCTGGCCGCCAGCGCAGCAGGGCATAGATCAAGGCGAAGTAACTCACCGTGTTCACCGCAAAGGCCGCAGCCGCGCCGGCAGCGGCGACGATCACGCCGCCGATCGCCGGGCCGACGCTGCGGGTGATGTTGAAGCCCATGCTGTTCAGGGTGACGGCGCCCGGCAGATCGGCGCGCGGCACCATGTCGCCGACCGAGGCCTGCCAGGAGGGATTGTTGAGCGCCGTGCCGCAGCCGATCAGGAAGGTGAAGAAGAGCAGCAGCCAGGGTGTGATCCAGCCGAGAAGGGCCGAGGCCGTCAGCAGCGCCGAAACCGTGAGCATCATGCATTGCGCCGTCAGCATGACCCGGCGACGGTCATAATTATCGGCCAGCGCGCCCGATATCAGCGAAAACAGCATGATCGGTAGCGCCGTCGAGGTCTGCACCAGCGCGACCATGTCCTCCGAGGCGGTGATCGTCGTCATCATCCAGGCAGCGCCCACCGCCTGGATCAGGCCGCCGAAATTCGAGGAAAGGCTCGCGAACCAGATGGTGCGGTAGGTATCGTGCCGCAAAGGCGCCAATGTCGAGGAAGTGTAGGCCACGATTTCTCCCGCTTTTGTTATTGCGCCCCAGCGGCAATATATGCGCAAGACCGGCGCTGGCCATAGGCCTGTTCACGCGCGGCAAGCGAATTGGCGGAATCGGTCGCGGACCTTGCAATTTCGGAAAAACCCGACTATATGCCTCTCAAATTCTTGATCGCTTGATGAAGAGTGGGCCGCAAGGACCCGCTCTTTTTTATTAGCGCGATCGCCCGAACAGCTTGAAATTGCGAGGAGCGCACCGCTTGTCGGACATGACAAACGCAGACAACGAACTTGAGCCGCGGCTGATTACCGAAACCGGGCTCGACCAGCGTCTTGCCGATATCATCGAACCCGTCCTCGTCGGCCTGGGCTTCCGGCTTATCCGCGTCCGCATGCTGAACCAGAACGGCGCGACGATGCAGGTCATGGCCGAACGCAACGACGGCACGATGACGGTTCAGGACTGCGAAGAAATGTCGATGGCGATTTCTCCCGTCCTCGATGTGGAAGATCCGATCGATAAAGAGTATCATCTCGAGGTGTCTTCGCCCGGCATCGATCGTCCGATGGTGCGGAAATCCGATTTCGTCCGCTGGCAGGGCCACCTTGTGAAATGCGAGACGTCGATCTTGATCGACAATCGCAAGCGCTTCCGCGGCAAGATCGTCGAAGCAGGCGCAGATGGTTTCACGCTCGAGCGTGACCAGGTCGCCTATGGGGAAGAGCAGAAGGTCACCATTCCCTTTACGGCGCTCAGCGATGCGAAGCTCATTCTGACCGACGACCTGATCCGCGATGCGTTGCGCGCCGACAAGCAGGCAAAAGCACAGGCCGCCAACCAGAACGAAGCGGACGACCAGGAATAACCGATCAACAGACCGCTCCAGGGACGGGAACCCTGGAGTAAAGACGGAGAAACAAGACAATGGCAGTCAGTGCGAACCGGCTCGAACTTCTGCAGATCGCAGATGCAGTGGCGCGCGAAAAGGTCATCGACCGCGAGATCGTGCTGGCCGCAATGGCCGACGCTATCCAGAAGGCGGCACGCTCCCGTTACGGCACCGAGTCCAACATCCGGGCCGACATCAATCCGAAGACCGGCGAAATCCGCCTGCAGCGCCTGCTCGAAGTCGTCGACAAGGCCGAGGATTATTCGACGCAGATCCCGCTGGAACTGGCCCGCGACCGCAATCCGGACGCCGCACTCGGCGACTTCATCGCCGATCCGCTGCCGCCGATGGATTTCGGCCGCATCGCCGCCCAGTCCGCCAAGCAGGTGATCGTGCAGAAGGTGCGTGAAGCCGAGCGCGACCGCCAGTTCGACGAATTCAAGGATCGCGTCGGCGAGATCGTCAACGGTACCGTCAAGCGCGTCGAATATGGCAACGTCATCGTCGATCTCGGCCGCGGCGAAGGCATCATCCGCCGCGACGAAATGATCCCGCGCGAAAACGTCCGCTATGGCGATCGCGTCCGTGCCTATGTCTATGATGTCCGTCGCGAGCAGCGCGGCCCGCAGATCTTCCTGTCGCGCACGCATCCGCAGTTCATGGTGAAGCTGTTCACCATGGAAGTGCCTGAAATCTACGACGGTATCATCCAGGTGAAGTCGGTCGCCCGCGATCCGGGTTCGCGCGCCAAGATCGCGGTGATCTCGAACGACAGCTCGATCGATCCGGTCGGCGCCTGCGTCGGTATGCGCGGTTCGCGCGTCCAGGCCGTCGTCGGCGAACTCCAGGGCGAGAAGATCGATATCATTCCGTGGAGCCAGGACCCGGCGACCTTCGTCGTCAACGCCCTGCAGCCGGCCGAAGTCGCCAAGGTCGTTCTCGACGAGGATGCCGAGCGTATCGAAGTCGTCGTTCCCGACGAGCAGCTGTCGCTTGCGATCGGCCGCCGCGGCCAGAACGTCCGGCTCGCCTCGCAGCTGACCGGCTGGGACATCGACATCATGACGGAGGCCGAGGAATCGGAGCGCCGCCAGAAGGAATTCAACGAGCGCACCAACCTGTTCATGGATTCGCTCGACGTCGACGAGATGGTCGGCCAGGTTCTGGCCTCCGAAGGTTTTGCCGCGGTTGAAGAACTGGCCTATGTCGATCTCGACGAAATCTCCTCGATCGATGGTTTCGACGAGGAGACGGCGCAGGAAATCCAGCAGCGCGCCCGCGAATTCCTCGAGCGTCTCGAAGCCGAGATGGACGAGAAGCGCAAGGCGCTCGGCGTCCAGGACGAGCTGCGTGAAATCGACGGCATGACCGCCCAGATGATGGTGGCGCTCGGCGAAGACGGCATCAAGACGATCGAGGACTTTGCCGGTTGTGCGGCCGACGATCTCGTCGGCTGGACGGAGCGCAAGAACGGCGAAACGAAGAAGTTCGAGGGTCTGTTCTCGAAATTCGACGTCTCGCGCGTCGAGGCGGAACAGATGATCGTCCAGGCCCGCCTCTCGGCCGGCTGGATTACCGAAGAGGACCTGGCGAAGGGGACCGAAGAAGAGGTCACCGAAGCCGAACAAGAAGCATGATGACCGTGCATGAGCCGGACGCTCTCCCTGATGAGGACGACGATCTTGCAGGTTATGACGTGAACGGACGCATGTGCATCGTGACGCGCGAAAGCGGATCGCCGGAAGAGTTGATCCGCTTCGTTGCCGCTCCCGATGGAACTGTTGTCGCCGACCTGAAGCGCGAGCTTCCGGGACGCGGATGCTGGGTGAAGATCGACCGGTCGCTGGTCGACCGGGCGGTGGCGAAGAAGCTCTTCGCCCGCGCACTGAAAATGGATGTGAAGGCGGCGGACGATCTCGGCGCGAGCGTCGATCGGCTGCTTGCGGCGCAATTGATGCAGATGATGAACATGGCGCGGAAAGCCGGCCAGTTCGTCAGCGGGTCCGCGAAAGTGGATGCCGCGGTCAGAAGCGGAGCAGCCCTTGCGGTGTTCCACTCGACTGAAGCAGCGGACGACGGCGTCCGGAAAATCGACCAGGCCCGCAAGGCCTGGCACCTCGGAATGGAGACCGAGGAGGAGATACCTTCCTTCCGTCTCTTCTCGGAGAGCGAAATGGAAGGCCTGATGGGCCAGAATGCTTTTATCCATGCCGCAGTGCTTGCAGGGCAGGCGGGTGAGGGTGTAGTGAAGCGCGCAAAGATGCTCGAACAGTACCGTATTGGCGGTCAGTCCCGGGCAGCGGGCGGCGCTGGCCGGCAAAAACAATGAGGTGGTCACCGGCATCGGCCGGTCCCATTCTCATTGATCGACAGTATTGAACGACAGGGTCTGATCTAGTCATCGCTCCCTGTCCGAAGGAACGGGAACGAATGACCGATAGTAACGACGACAAGACAATCAGCGTGACGGGCAAAAAGACGCTTACCCTGAAACCATCGGGGATGAGTCAGGGCACCGTTCGCCAGGATATGGGTCGAGGTCGCACCAAAGCGGTCGTCGTCGAGACCCGTAAGCGGCGCCCGATGCGCCCGGAAGACGAAAAGCCGATCACACCTGTCGCTCCCGCGCCCGTCCGCGCAGCCGAGCCGGCACCTGCACCCGTGCAGGCACGCCCGCAGCAGCCGACGCCGGCACCGCGAGTTCAGCAGGGCAACAACAGCCAGACCAATCAGCGTCCGCAGCAGCCCTACCAGCAGCCGCGCTCGAACGATCGTCCGCGTCCGGTGGTGCTGAACCATCTGTCTCCGGAAGAGATGGACGCCCGCCGCCGCGCATTGGCCGAATCCCAGGCGCGCGACGCCCAGGACGCCATTCGCCGCGCCGAGGAAGAAAAGCGCCGTGCGGCCGAAGAGGTTGTCCGCAAGGCGGCCGAAGCGGAAGAAGCAGCCCGCAGGGCCGCCGAAGAGGCTGTCCGACAGGCGGAAGCGCCCGCTGCTGCCGAACCGGCAGCCGCCGCGGCCGCACCGGCTCCTGCTGTGGCCGAAGCTCGCTCCAACGCTCCGCGGCCGGCATCATCGGCGCCTGCTGCGCGCCGGCCCGATGCCGCAACACCCGCTGACGCCCGTCCGGCGCCGGGCGCCGCCGCACCGGCCGGTGTCCGTGGCCGTCGCAACGACACCGAGGATGACGATCGCGGCGCTGCGCGCGGCGGTCCGGCCCGTGGCCGTGTCGTTCGCCCGGAACCGGCAAAGCCGGTCACGACGCGTCCGAAGACGGAAGAAGAGCGCCGCCGCGGCAAGCTGACGATCACCACCGCTGACGCAGATGGCGACGACAATGCTCGTGGCCGTTCGCTTTCGGCGATGCGCCGCCGGCAGGAGAAGTTCCGCCGCAGCCAGATGCAGGAAACCCGCGAGAAGATCTCCCGCGAAGTCGTTCTGCCTGAGACCATCACCATTCAGGAACTGTCGCAGCGCATGTCCGAACGCGCCGTCGACGTCATCAAGTACCTGATGAAGGAAGGCCAGATGATGAAGCCGGGCGACGTCATCGACGCCGATCTTGCCGAACTCATCGCCGGCGAATTCGGCCATACGGTCAGGCGCGTGTCGGAATCCGACGTCGAACTCGGCATCTTCAACGTGTCCGACGAAGATGGCGAACTGGTTTCGCGCCCGCCCGTCGTTACCATCATGGGTCACGTCGACCACGGCAAGACCTCGCTGCTCGACGCCATCCGCCATGCCAACGTGGTTGCCGGTGAAGCCGGTGGCATCACGCAGCATATCGGCGCCTATCAGGTGGAGCAGAACGGCCAGAAGATCACCTTCATCGACACCCCCGGCCACGCCGCCTTCACGGCTATGCGTGCCCGCGGCGCCCAGGCGACCGACATCGCGATCCTGGTCGTCGCAGCCGACGACAGCGTGATGCCGCAGACGATCGAATCGATCAACCACGCCAAGGCGGCCGGTGTTCCGATCATCGTTGCGATCAATAAGGTCGACAAGCACGAAGCGGATCCGCAGAAGGTCCGCAACCAGCTGCTGCAGCACGAAGTCTTCGTGGAATCCATGGGCGGTGAAGTGCTCGACGTCGAAGTTTCGGCCAAGACTGGCAAGAACCTCGACAAGCTGCTCGAGGCGATCCTGCTGCAGGCGGAAATTCTCGACCTCAAGGCCAATCCGAACCGGACGGCGGAAGGCACTGTCATCGAAGCCCAGCTCGACCGCGGCCGCGGTGCGGTCGCGACCGTGCTCGTCCAGAAGGGTACGCTGCGTCCTGGCCAGATCATCGTCGCCGGCGACGTCTGGGGCCGCGTGCGCGCGCTCGTCACCGACAAGGGCGACCATGTGAAGGAAGCCGGTCCGGCAATGCCGGTTGAAGTGCTCGGCCTGTCCGGCACGCCGCAGGCCGGCGACAAGTTCGCCGTCGTCGAAAGCGAAAGCCGCGCCCGCGAGATCTCGGAATACCGTCAGCGTCTGGCCCGCGACAAGGCGGCTGCCCGCCAGTCGGGACAGCGCGGTTCGCTGGAACAGATGATGATGCAGCGCCAGAGCGCCGGCATCAAGGAGTTCCCGCTTGTCATCAAGGGTGACGTGCAGGGCTCGATCGAGGCGATTGCCGGCGCGCTGGAGAAGCTCGGCACCGACGAGGTCCGCGCCCGCATCGTCCATTCTGGCGCCGGCGGCATCACCGAGTCGGATATCTCGCTCGCCGAAGCCTCGAACGCGGCCATCATCGGCTTCAACGTTCGTGCAAATACGCAGGCACGCCAGTTCGCCGAGCGCGAAGGCATCGAAATCCGCTACTACAACATCATCTACGACCTCGTGGATGACGTAAAGGCAGCGATGTCGGGCCTGCTGTCTCCGGAACGCCGCGAAACCTTCATCGGCAACGCCGAGATCCTCGAGGTGTTCAACATCACCAAGGTCGGCAAGGTCGCAGGCTGCCGTGTCGTCGAAGGCAAGGTCGAACGCGGTGCGGGCGTCCGCCTCATCCGCAACGACGTCGTCGTTCACGAAGGCAAGCTGAAGACCCTCAAGCGCTTCAAGGACGAAGTCTCCGAAGTGCCTATGGGTCAGGAATGCGGCATGGCCTTCGAAAACTACGAGGACATGCGCGCCGGCGACGTCATCGAGTGCTTCCGCGTCGAGCATATCACGCGCACGCTCTAATCTTTGAATGTCTCAACACAAGAGCAAGCCTTTGAAAAAGCCATCCGCCAAACTGGTGGATGGCTTTTGGCATCTCGAAACCGAATCGAGTTTGAGCGATACGATAGCTGCCGCTCAAGCGCTGGATGTCTTTCGTCGATTGAGCCGGCCAAGAATCTGGAGGTTCATAACTCAGATTTTCGTGGTTTGGCTTATCGTATTTTATTTTGCGGCCCTCTCAATTTTGTCGCTGATGATTGCCGGTATTCTCTTCAAGTTTAGCCCCTCCAGTGTCGATGAGGCTCTATTCGGATATTATTTCGTCTTACTATTCTGCACAGCAATGCTGTCGCTATATCTGCTGCTTCCAATTCTCTATCGATACCATAACCGTTCCATGTTGCCGCCGGGCAGCGAAGTTACACTTCCACGCGCCCAAGTGATAGGCAGACATACAATCGTCAACGAGCTGCCAGGCGCGAGAAGCGAGTGGCAATGGACCGCCGTGTTGGAGTTCATCGAGACAAAAAGCCATTTTTTCATAACTCATTCGGTTGGCTACTTTGTCGCTGTCCCAACATCGGCATTTTTGAACGAAACCGATGCGGCCTCTTTTGCGGAGCTATGTCGCAATGCGCTTGCCGAAGCCCGTAACCAGTAGGATTGTTCGCTTCACTTTTGGCACCTGCCGACTTGACCTTTTCGACCAAAAGAGTCATGGACGCTCTCCTTTGACGGGTTCGATTCCCAGCCGCATCGGCAAATAGAGATAACAATGACCAGACCAACTTCTTCCGCGCCTTCGCAGCGCATGCTGCGCGTTGGCGAACAGGTTCGCGCCGCTATCACCCAGGTGCTGCAACGCGGCGAAGTGCGCGACGACGTCATCGAGGCGACCGTGATCTCGATCTCGGAAGTGCGCATGTCGCCGGACCTCAAGATCGCCACCGCCTATGTGACGCCGCTCGGCGTTTCCGACCACAGCGTGGTCATCGAGGCGCTGAACCGTCATGCGAAGTTCATCCGCGGCCGGCTCGGGCCGCAGCTTCGGCAGATGAAATACATGCCGGAGGTGCGCTTCCGCGACGATACGAGCTTCGACAATTACAAGAAGATCGACGAGCTGCTGCGTTCGCCCGAGGTCCAACGCGACCTCGACGGCGATAATGACGAACAATAAACAGAAGAGACGCATGTCCAAACCACGCAAACCCAAGGGCCGGCCGATTTCCGGCTGGCTGATCCTCGACAAGCCGGTGGATTTCGGCTCGACGGAAGCCGTCTCCAAGATCAAGTGGCTCTACAAGGCACAGAAGGCCGGCCATGCCGGAACGCTCGATCCGCTCGCCTCCGGCATGCTGCCGATCGCGCTCGGCGATGCGACGAAGACCGTTCCCTATGTGATGGACGGCCGCAAGATCTACGAATTCACGGTGAGCTGGGGCGAAGAGCGGGCGACGGACGATCTCGAGGGCGAGGTGACCGAAAGCTCGGACAAGCGCCCAAGCGAACAACAGATCCGCGATATCCTGCCTGGATATATCGGCACCATCAGCCAGGTGCCGCCGCAGTTTTCCGCTATCAAGATAGCGGGCGAACGCGCCTATGATCTGGCGCGCGAAGGCGAAGCCGTCGACATCCCGTCGCGCGAGGTCGATATCTTCCGGCTGACATTGCTCGCCTGCCCGGATGCCAACACTGCGCATTTCGAAGTGGAATGCGGCAAGGGTACCTATGTCAGGGCGCTGGCGCGCGATTTCGGCCGAGAGCTCGGCTGCTACGGCCATGTGTCGGGGCTGCGGCGCACCTTCGTCGCGCCCTTTGCGGAAGAGTCCATGGTGCCGCTTGCCGATCTCGTGGCACTGGAGGCGATCGAGGATATGGACGAGCGGCTGGCGGCCCTCGACGCGCTGCTGATCGACACCTGCGAAGCGCTATCGGCCCTGCCCCATCTCGTCATCAACGACGACCAGGCACACCGGCTGAAGATGGGCAACCCGATCCTGGTGCGTGGCCGCGATGCGCCGGTTGCCGAAAGCGAAGCTTATGCGACGGCCCGCGGCAAGCTGATCGCGATCGGCGAAATCGGCCAGGGCGAGTTTCGCCCGAAGCGCGTCTTCGGCTGATCGGCTATCCCAATGCATGTCGCCCAAAAGTGCTCAGCGGTTTTGCGAATAACGACATGCATAAATCAAAGACCTAAAGCGCGTCGCATGAATCCGGATTGACGCGAAGCGCTTTAGAGAGGCGCAGTTTACGCCTCTTCCCTTTGCTGCCTGAATGGTTTATAGGCAGCGCCAGCATCGGGTCCGCCCGATTGCATTCGCGGCCAAAGCTGGACGACATCCCGGCTTTTGGCGACCTTTATCTCCTCTCTTAGAAAGGATCACCCGATGTCGATCACTGCTGAGCGCAAGGCTGCGCTGATCAAGGAATATGCGACCGTTGAAGGCGATACCGGTTCTCCGGAAGTCCAGGTCGCGATCCTGACCGAACGCATCAACAACCTGACCGAACACTTCAAGGACCACAAGAAGGATAACCATTCCCGCCGTGGCCTGTTGACGATGGTTTCGAGCCGCCGCTCGCTTCTTGATTATCTCAAGAAGAAGGATGAAGGCCGCTATTCCAAGCTGATCGCCAGCCTGGGTATCCGCCGCTAAGATTGTCCGGCGGGCGCTTCCGAGCGTCCGCCGGATCTGTTTCGGGACAAGGCTCCCGATGAAATGTTCCAGCCGCGCCCTATCTAAGCGGTGGAACGACCGGCGGACCCGGATGGGCCGGATCTGCCAAACCAACCGTTGACCTGTCATGGGGCAGGATTGCCGGATGCTTTCGGCCAAGGCTCATCAGTGAGTGCTGGCCCGGTTCCCCAGGGAACCTTCGCGTTTGCTGGAAATCCTCGGATTTCCCGGGAACCCGAGGATTGAAAAGCCTCCCGTTGTCTTGCCCGTGATACGTCACATTGATTGCGGTCGACTGTGCGCTGCGCCTTGATATCGGCGATGGCGCGTGCTCCCGCATTGAAGGACAAGACATGTTTGATACACACACCGTGGAAATCGAGTGGGCCGGCCGCCCGCTGAAGCTTGAAACCGGCAAGATTGCCCGTCAGGCCGACGGCGCGGTTCTCGCCACCTACGGCGAAACCGTCGTTCTCGCCACCGTCGTCTCGGCCAAGGCGCCGAAGCCCGGCCAGGACTTCTTTCCGCTCACCGTCAACTACCAGGAAAAGACCTACGCAGCCGGCAAGATCCCCGGCGGCTATTTCAAGCGCGAAGGCCGTCCGAGCGAGAACGAGACCCTCGTTTCCCGCCTGATCGACCGCCCGATCCGCCCGCTCTTCCCGGAAGGCTACAAGAACGACACGCAGGTCGTCGTCACCGTCATCCAGCACGACCTTGAAAACAATCCCGACATCCTGTCGATGGTCGCCACCTCGGCCGCGCTGACGCTGTCCGGCGTTCCCTTCATGGGCCCGGTCGGCGGTGCACGCGTCGGCTACATCAACGGCGAATATGTTCTCAACCCGCATCTCGACGAGATGGACGAATCGAGCCTCGATCTCGTCGTCGCCGGCACCTACGACGCCGTGCTGATGGTGGAATCCGAAGCCAAGGAACTCAACGAAGACGTCATGCTCGGCGCCGTCATGTTCGGCCACAGGGGCTTCCAGCCGGTTCTCGACGCGATCATCAAGCTCGCCGAAGTTGCCGCCAAGGAGCCGCGCGACTTCCAGCCGGAAGATTACTCCGCTCTCGAAACCGAAATGCTCGGCCTTGCCGAAGGTGAACTTCGCGAAGCCTACAAGATCACCCAGAAGGCCGACCGCTACGCCGCCGTCGATGCCGTCAAGGCAAAGGTGAAGGCACACTTCCTCCCCGAGGAAGGCGAAGCCCGCTACACGGCCGAGGAAGTCGGCGCGATCTTCAAGCATCTGCAGGCGAAAATCGTCCGCTGGAACATCCTCGACACCAAGAGCCGCATCGACGGCCGCGACCTCGAAACCGTCCGTCCGATCGTTTCGGAAGTCGGCCTTCTGCCGCGTACGCATGGTTCGGCGCTGTTTACCCGTGGTGAAACGCAGGCGATCGTGGTTGCCACCCTCGGCACCGGCGAAGACGAGCAGTATGTCGACAGCCTGACGGGCATGTACAAGGAGCGCTTCCTGCTCCATTACAACTTCCCTCCCTACTCGGTTGGCGAGACCGGCCGCATGGGCTCCCCGGGTCGCCGCGAAATCGGCCACGGCAAGCTTGCATGGCGCGCGATCCGTCCGATGCTGCCGACGGCTGAGCAGTTCCCCTACACGCTGCGCGTCGTCTCCGAGATCACCGAGTCGAACGGCTCGTCCTCGATGGCGACCGTCTGCGGCACCTCGCTCGCTCTGATGGACGCAGGCGTTCCGCTGGCCAAGCCGGTTGCCGGTATCGCCATGGGTCTGATCCTGGAAGGCGATCGCTTCGCGGTTCTCTCCGACATTCTCGGTGACGAAGACCACCTCGGCGACATGGACTTCAAGGTCGCCGGTACCGCCGACGGCATCACCTCGTTGCAGATGGACATCAAGATCGCCGGCATCACCGAAGAGATCATGAAGGTTGCCCTCGGCCAGGCCCAAGGCGGTCGCGCCCACATCCTCGGCGAAATGGCCAAGGCCATCACCGAAAGCCGCGGCCAGCTCGGCGAATTCGCTCCGCGCATCGAAGTCATGAACATCCCGGTCGACAAGATCCGTGAAGTCATCGGCTCCGGCGGCAAGGTCATTCGCGAAATCGTCGAAAAGACCGGTGCGAAGATCAACATCGAGGACGACGGCACCGTCAAGATCGCCTCCTCCTCCGGCAAGGAAATCGAAGCGGCCCGCAAGTGGATCCACTCGATCGTTGCCGAACCTGAGATCGGCCAGATCTACGAAGGCACTGTTGTCAAGACCGCCGACTTCGGCGCCTTCGTCAACTTCTTCGGCGCCCGTGACGGCCTCGTCCACATCTCGCAGCTTGCTTCCGAACGCGTCGCCAAGACGCAGGACGTTGTCAAGGAAGGCGACAAGGTCTGGGTCAAGCTGCTCGGTTTCGACGAACGCGGCAAGGTTCGCCTGTCGATGAAGGTCGTCGACCAGGCCACCGGCCAGGAAATTGCCAACGACAAGAAGAAGGAAGAAGCGGCCGAATAAGCCGCATCTCCCAGATTTGATTCCGGGCGCGGGAATCTTCCGCGCCCTTTTTGTATCCGAAGTCGAGACGAGATCCATGAGCCGCGAGACGCTGAAGACCCTGTTCCATCCCTTTGCCAGCGGCACAGTCGAGGCGCCCGGCGAGGGCGAGCGCGTGCTCTTCCTCGGCGCCGAGGCAGGCTTTGCGCTGCCGGACGGCTTTGCCGCCTCGCTCAGCGCCGTCCAGGGCTTCCGGCCGCTCTATCGGCAGCTGTTGGCGCAGCGGATCGAAGCGAAGCCGGAGATCGACGGCGACGACTACGATGCGGCTCTGGTGCTCTGCACCAAGCACAAGGGCGAGAACGAAGCCAACCTCGCTGCGGCGATCGCGCGCACGCGGGTCGGCGGGCTGATCGTCGTCGCCGGTGCGAAGGAAGACGGCATCCAGCCGCTACGCAAGCGGTTGGAAGGTTTCAATCTCGCCGTCGACCATATGCCGAAATATCACGGTGTCGCCTTCTGGTTCGGTCGCCCTGCCGATGCCGGCGAGATCATCTCGAAGCTGGCAAAGGCGCCGGTGCGCGTCGACGGCCGTTTCCATGCGACCGCCGGCATGTTCTCGCATGACCGGATCGATGCCGGATCGGAACTGCTCGCCTCGCGCCTGCCTGAGGATTTCACCGGCGACGTTGCGGATTTCGGCGCCGGATGGGGCTATCTCTCCGTGGAACTGGCGCGGAGATCGCGTGGACTGACCCGCCTCGACCTCTACGAGGCCGATCACGCGGCTCTGGAGGCGGCCAGGGACAATCTGGCGGAGAACTGCCCGAACGCGCCTGCGCGCTTCTTCTGGCACGATCTGGCGGGCGAACCGGTCAAGGACAAATACGATCTCGTCATCATGAACCCGCCCTTCCACGAAGGTCACGCCGCCGAACCTTCGCTCGGCCAGGCCATGATCAAGACCGCCGCATCCGCCCTGCGCGGCGGCGGCCGCCTGATGCTCGTCGCCAATCGCGGCCTGCCTTACGAGCCGGTTCTGGCAGCGAATTTCAGAGAAAGCGGTGAAACCTGCCGCAACGCCCGCTTCAAGGTGCTGTGGGCGAAGAAATAGGGCTCAAGCGGCTTCGATACCGATCATCCCAACCGATACAACAAAAAGGCCGTGCGCATCATCTGCGCACGGCCTTTGAGTTTCAATCGGGTCGTTGTTTATTCGACATCCGCCTTGCGCAGCGTTTCCAGCGTCGGCATGGAGGTGACGTTAAACCCTGCGTCGACAAAGTGGATCTCGCCGGTGACGCCGGCGGACAGGTCGGAGAGCAGGTAGAGCGCCGAATTACCGACCTGATCGATGGTCACGGTCTTGCGCAGCGGCGCATTGCGCTGGTTCCAGGAGAGGATCGCGCGCGCATCAGAGATGCCGGCGCCGGCAAGCGTGCGGATCGGGCCGGCGGAAATGGCGTTGACGCGGATGCCGCGCGGACCGTAATCGGCGGCGAGATAGCGCACCGAGGCCTCGAGCGCGGCCTTGGCAACACCCATGACGTTGTAGTTCGGGATGACGCGCGTCGAACCATTATAGGTCAGCGTCAGCATCGCACCGCCATCTTCCATCAACGGAGCGCAGCGCTTGGCGATCTCGGTGAACGAGAAACAGGAAATGACCATGGTGCGGCTGAAATTCTCCCGCGTCGTATCGGCGTAGAGACCCTTCAGCTCGTTCTTGTCGGAGAAACCGATGGCGTGGACGATGAAATCGAGCTTGCCCCAGCGCTCACCGAGCGCGTCGACCACGGCATCGACCGAGGCGATGTCCTCGACGTCGCAGGGCAGCACGAAATCCGAATTGACCTCGGCAGCCAGCGGCTTGACGCGCTTGCCGAGCGCATCGCCCTGATAGGTGAAGGCGAGTTCCGCACCCTGTGCGGCGAGAGCTTTTGAAATCCCCCAGGCGATCGAGTGGTTGTTTGCGACGCCCATGATGAGCCCGCGCTTACCCTGCATGATTCCCGACATGTTGTTATCCGTTATAACGCTGGAAGACCAGCGTGGCGTTGGTGCCGCCGAAGCCGAAGGAGTTGGAGAGGGCAATGTCGATCTTCGCGTCGTCGATCCGTTTGCGCACGATCGGCACGCCTTCGAATTCCGGATCGAGCTCGGCGATATGGGCGCTTTCGCCGATGAAGCCTTGCTGCATCATCAGCAGGGAATAGATCGATTCCTGCACGCCGGCGGCACCCAGCGAATGGCCGGTCAACGACTTGGTCGACTGGATATGCGGAATCCTGGAGCCGAATACCTCGCGGATGGCACCGATTTCCTTGCTGTCGCCGACCGGCGTTGAGGTGCCGTGGGTATTGATGTAGTCGACGTCGCCTTTGACGGTGGCGAGCGCCTGGCGCATGCAGCGGATAGCCCCCTCGCCCGAGGGGGCAACCATGTCGTAGCCGTCCGAAGTTGCTCCGTAGCCGACGATTTCGGCATAGATCTTTGCACCGCGGGCCTTGGCGCGCTCCAGTTCCTCGAGCACCAGCACACCGGCGCCGCCAGCGATGACGAAACCGTCGCGGTTGACGTCATAGGCGCGCGAGGCGCTGTCCGGCGTGTCGTTATATTTGGAGGACATGGCGCCCATGGCGTCGAAGAGGTTGGACATCGTCCAGTCGAGATCTTCGTGGCCGCCGGCAAACATCACGTCCTGCTTGCCCCACTGGATCATTTCGGCGGCATTGCCGATGCAATGCGCCGAGGTCGAGCAGGCCGACGAGATCGAATAATTGACGCCGTGGATCTTGAACCAGGTGGCAAGCGTCGCCGATGCGGTCGAGGACATCGCCTTCGGCACGGCGAAGGGGCCGATGCGCTTCGGGCTGTTGTTCTTCACGGTGATCTCGGCAGCCTCGATCAGGGTGCGGGTAGACGGACCGCCGGAACCCATGATGATGCCGGTGCGCTCGTTGTTGCCGATGTCCTTGTCCTCGAGACCGGAATCGGCGATCGCCTGCTTCATGGCGACATGGTTCCAGGCGCCGCCCTGCGACAGGAAACGCATGGCGCGGCGGTCGACCAGTTCGGCAAGTTCCGCCGAACCGAGCTTTGGACTGCCCCATACCTGGCATTTGAACCCATGTTCGGCGAAATCGCTCGAAAAGGAGATACCCGACTTTGCCTGCCGCAAGGATTCGGTGACTTCGGCCGCGTCGTTTCCGATCGAGGACACGACACCCAGACCCGTGACAACTACCCGTCTCATCTGATCAAACCTTTGTTGTTTTCGTCCGTCGCTCGAAATGCGGTTTCAGGCCGTCTTGTCTTTCGATAGACCGACGCGAAGGTCGGCCGCCTGATAAATGGTTTCGCCGTCCGCCTTCAGCCAGCCGTCGGCCGTGCCGAGGACCAGACGGCCGCGCATGACGCGCTTGAAGTCGATGCCATATTCGATCAGCTTCGTATGCGGCCGGACCATGCCCTTGAATTTCACTTCACCTGTCGAAAGCGCCATGCCGCGGCCTTCCTCGCCGAGCCAGCCCAGGAAGAAACCGGTCAGCTGCCACATGCCGTCGAGACCAAGGCAGCCCGGCATGATCGGATTGCCTTCGAAATGGCAGGGAAAATACCAGTCGTCGGGGCGCACGTCATATTCGGCCCTGAGGTAGCCCTTGTCGAAGGCTCCGCCGGTTTCGGAAATGTCGGTGATACGATGAACCATCAGCATGGGCGGCAGGGGCAGCTGCGCATTGCCGGGGCCGAACAGCTCGCCATGTGCGCAAGCGATGAGTTCGTCGTACGAGAAGCTGGACTGTCTGGTCGTCATAAAGTTTCTTTTTCCCCCCGCGTGAAGCCGATGGATGTGAACGTGTAGTCCAAGTTCTTCAGAAAATGAAGCACGAGCAAGGCAGCTTCATTCATCGCCCCGGACCAGGCTTGCGCCATTATTTGGTGGTCGCATACAGGAAGGCCAGGGCCGCGACCAGACCTATTTGCGTCAAAAGCCGGTTTTTGCCGCGTTTATCAGGCTCTTGCCCTCATTGAACTATTGAAAGGCTCCGGTGCAAAAGTTATACCGCTTGAAGAAACATGATTGCTTTATGCCAGAATAACCGGAGTTGGTCTTGATGACGGGTACGCTCCCGATCGCAATAGAGGTAAGGCTGCGCGGTGCAGGACTGCGCCCTACCCGCCAGCGTGTGGCGCTCGGCGACCTCCTGTTTGCCAAGGGCGACCGGCATTTGACCGTCGAGGAACTGCATGAGGAGGCGGTTGCCGCCGGTGTGCCGGTTTCGCTGGCAACCGTCTACAACACGCTGCACCAGTTCACGGAAGCCGGTCTGATCCGCGTCCTCGCCGTCGAAAGCGCCAAGACCTATTTCGACACCAATGTGTCCGACCATCACCATTTCTTCATCGAAGGCGAGAACGAGGTGCTCGACATTCCCGTCAGTAACCTGACGATCGGCAATCTGCCGGAACCGCCAGAGGGCATGGAGATCGCTCATGTCGACGTGGTGATCCGGCTGCGGGCAAAGCAGGGCTGACGACACCGCCGCTTCACATGACATCGTCGGGATGCCGGCCGGGCTTGTGCTTGTAGGTCGGGAAGGTCCAGCCGAACCACAGGGCTCCGCCGCGCACCGCAAAAGCCGCCACGACGCCGCAGGCAGACGCCAGATAGAGCTGCATTCCGAGCGCATTGGCCGCCGTGAACACACCGGCGCCGATGAGGGCTGCGGTCACGTAGATTTCCGGCCTCAACAGCACCGAAGGCTCGTTTGCCATCAGATCACGCAGGATGCCGCCGAAGGTCGCCGTCAGCGTGCCGGTGACGATCGCGATGGTCGGGGAGCCGGTGGCGGCAAGGCCCTTGGCGGCGCCGATCACGCAATAGGCGGCAAGGCCGATCGCATCCAGCCAAATCAGCAGACGATAGCGCGATTCCAGCAGGTGGGCGGAGAAAAAGACGATGACGCCCATGACGCAGCAGACGAGGATATAGCCTGGGTTCAGCACCCAGAAGACCGGAACGCGGCCGAGCACGATATCACGTACCGTACCCCCGCCCGTTCCCGTCACCATGGCGAAAAACAAAAAACCGATGAGGTCCAATTGCTTGCGTGACGCGGCGAGCGCGCCTGTCGCGGCAAACAGCGCAATGCCGGCATAATCGAGATAGACGAGCAAGGACATGCGAACCCCGAACCGGCAGACGTTCAGAGCATGATGCCGAAAAGTGTGAGCGGTTTTCTCATGACATCATGCTCTAACTCTTGAATTGACAACAGGATTCAGATTTTAGGCCAATTAGGCCTAAAATCATTCTGTTCTCGAGAACAGAACCACGGCGGCAAGGGCGGCGCAAGGCGGGGGCGCCATAAAGCTCGAGTCTTTACGTGATGCATGTCGTTGTCCTAGAACCGCTGCACAGTTTTGGCGACATGCATTGGGCCACAGAGCCTTTATCCAAAGAGGAAAGCCGTGAAAACGCTGGTGCTCGCCGTTCTGAATATCGTCCTGCTGCTTGTCATGCCGGCTGTCGCCTTCGGCCAGCAATCGCTGATTTCCGATCCTGAGATCTACGAGAAGAAACATTTCCAGGAGCAGTGCAAGACGGCCGAATTTGCCGACGGCTTCGTCACCCGGCAGGACATCAACAATGACGGTTTGATCGACGCGGTGGTCAATGAGGGTCAGCTGACCTGCGACGGGCAGAAGGGGCCGCAATGCAATGACGACGGCTGCACCTATAATTTCTACCTGCAGGTTGCCGAAGGCGGTTATTTCATGATCGCGACGGCGCAGATCTATGGCTACGACTTCGTCCAGCGCTTCGGCAACATGGTGCTGGCGATGAAGATGCATCCGCGTTTCTGCGACCGCACGGAGGGCGATCCCTGCATCGTGACGGCCCGCGTCCGCGGCACGAAATTCGTCACCATCTCGAAGAAATAGCTCAGCATATGACCCGAAATCGGAATCGATATTCGGGTCATGCGCAAAGTCAAAGCGATCGAGCGTCCTTGGCGCGTCCTGTTGGACGCGCGGCGCTCTATTGCGGATAAAGTTCCGACGTGCGGCCGGCGAGATAATAGCCGACCAGGCCGTACCATTCGCGGATGGCGGTTGCCAAGTTCTGGGCATTGAGGTTCGGCTGGGTGAAATCCAATCCAAGTCTCACCTGGCCGTCGGTGCGATAATCGGTCGGCCAGGGCACGATATCGATGCCGAGCTTGCGGAAGATGCCGACGGATCGCGGCATATGAAAACCCGAGGTGATCAGCAGGCAATGGGAAAGCCCCTGGCTTGCCAGGAATTCCTTGGTGTTGACGGCGTTCTCGAAGGTCGTGCGCGATTGTCTCTCCTCGATCAGGCGATCCTTGCCAACGCCGAAGAGCGGGAAGAACCGCTCGGATGCCGCCGCATCGCCTTCGTAGATGCCCGAGATCGAGCCGTCGCCGCCCGATACCAGAATGCGCGACTGCGGAAATTTTTGCGCGAGCCGCAGAGCTTCGACGAAGCGGTCGGCTCCGCCATTGAATTCTATGCCGTGGCGCGCCGTGTTCACCTCATTTTCGAAGGCGCCGCCGAGCACGATCATGCATTGCAGGTTGTCGGGATCGGCGGCCGGCTTTGCGAAGCGCTGCTCGAGACCCTGCATCAGGAGGTTGCCAGCCGTGGTGTAGAGCGTAACGAAAAGGATGAAGGCCGAACCAGCTGCGCCGAGGATACTTAAGATACGCCAGCGCAGAAGGCCGGCAATGAGGGCCAAGAAGACGAGGAAGAATGCCAGCGACAGCGGCTGAGCAAAAATCCAGACAAGCTTCGAAATCAGGAACAAGACCCACTCCTTGAGGATTGGCGGCGGTCCCTTCTATCCGATTCGACGGCAACAGGAATGCGACGGTCTATTTCGCGCGCCGCACGGCCGATCCGTGCGGCGGGATCTTCTGATTGAAGCGGCGCTGGAGCGGCCGCGGGATGAGCATGGCGACAAGCGCCAGCGCCATGGCAAAGAGGGAGACCAGCCACAGCGCATGCGCTCCGGTCAGCCGCGTCAGGACGGCGCCGACGATTGCACCAAGCACCATGCCGCCCCAGGGTACGACCTGGATCGTCCATTCGACACGACGATCACCGATAATCCAGCGGCCGATCCCGCGGCCGAAGCGCGACAGGGCACCGGTTACATAGGTCAGGCCGATCGGCAGGCCTTCGATGTGCTCGACGGCGGCGTTCACCATGCCCATGGAAAAAACGATCAGGTAGAACCGCGCGAAGAGCATGTTTTGCACCGTCATCATCGAGGCGAGCGCCAGGACGAGGCCGACGCAGCCAAGCACCACGAAGATGCGGCGTTGCGAAAGATGAGAGATGACGATGCCTGCCGCATTGCCGAGCACGAAGACGATGATGGCAGAGACCAGGACTGCCGCGTGATAAAGATTGCCCTCACTCAAGGCGAGTGCGGCCCGCGTCGTATTGCCGGTCATGAAGGAAACGAAATCGCCGGTGAGCAGAAGACCGGTTGCATCGGTCATGCCGGCGAGAAACGAAATCGAGCCGACGAGGGCGAGCCCGGTCAGGGTTCGTCTGGTCCGGATGATGCGGCGGCGTCTTGCTCTGGTCATTGGCTGAGGTCCTGGAGCCGAATCGCTGAGATTGCGGCAACAAGGATAATTCCTTTCGTTGAGGAATTGGCAAAGACGATCGGAAGGAGGTGAGGCGGACTTGAACGGCAAGACATTTTCGGCCATAGAGACGGCGTTGCTTCAGATCGAAGCTCCGTAAGCGTTTACGTCAATCAACGCGCAACCCGCCGGTCGGCGCTGCGCAATTGTCTGATCGGCACCTTACGGAGATCGAAATGCTCAAAGGCAAACTCCCTAAACGTTACAATACGATCATCATGCCGTTCATCCTCTCGCTGCTGATGACGTCAGTCGTCTCGGCGATCAGCATCGTGAGAGCCCAAGGCCTGACCGCGCCTGCCCTTGCTATGTGGCCCTCGGCATGGCTGCTCTCCTGGGCGATCGCATTTCCTGTCCTGCTACTCGTGCTGCCGGTGGTCAAGCGGCTGACGGCTGTGATCGTTGAGGCGTGAGGAGCGCAAGGCGCCGGCGGGCCGCGCAAGCGGCCTGCCGGAAGCTTTCCGCCGCGCACGCGTAGCTCCCACCCTGCAGGACCTTGCCATTCGTTCAGCAAGCCGTCTCTTTTGATGTGTATCAAGGCATGCTTTTCGAGCAGGGATAAGGTCCGGCAACTTGCCCCCGCAGTCCAACAACATTCCTGCGGCAGGTTTTCCAAAGAGATCAATCGGTCCGGAGATAGGGTGATGCCATTAAAACTGATCAGTGGAATGATGAAGTCGTCCGGCGAGGAAGCGTTGCTTACGATGGATGCGGGCGGCGCAAATCAGATGGTCGTCATTGACAGGGGAGCTCTTCAGGAGGTCGCAGAACCACGACGCTGCGACGAAAGCCGGCTTCAGGAAAATATCGATTTGTTCAGCCGGATTGCGTCGGCGAAATATGACTGCGGCGACGTCGAACCGGATGGGCGCATCCGAATTGGCGCGGACGATCTGCTTGCATGGCGGCAGAGTGCGCATGTCAAAAGCAAGCCGGCAAGCATAGCTTGATCGGTCCATAGCTTGCGCCGGCAAGCCTGTCGATCAACACCGTCGTCACGCAGAAGGGCGCCATCTTTGACGTACGTCAATTCATAATTCCAGGGCGGTGCGAGAGTGTGGCGAATATCAGCTCTCGCCTCTTTCCGTTTGGAGATCAGCATGAAGCAACACCTCTTTCTTCCGCTCCTCACCTATCCGGATGCGACTTCGGAATTCATGATCGCCAACGCCGTCGCACTTGCGCACCACATGCAGGCGACGCTGACCGTCTGTGCGGTGGAGATTACCGTTCCCGACGTGTCCAATGCCCTGTCGTCGCTGATCATCGATGCGGCGAAGATGGCGCGGGATGCCGGGGCGCTCAGCCGCAAGCGTGCCTCGGCGCTGACCCGGATGGCGGTGGATGCGGCAAAAGGCGCTTCCGTGGATGTGCGCACTCGCGAGATCAAGACTGCGGAGCCTTTCGTCGTCGAGGTCCTTTCGGAAGCATCGCGCGCCTACGATCTCGTGCTTCTGGAATCGGCCGGGATCTCCCGTCCGATCGTCGAGGCGGTGCTGTTTGCGTCAGGTCGGCCGCTCATCCTATATCCGTCCGCACCTTTCGGCGGCCGGATGGATCACGTCGCCATCGCCTGGGATGGCAGCCGCGCTGCCGCACGGGCGGCACATGATGCCTCGTTTTTCCTGGAACGGGCTTCCAAGGTCTGCCTGCTTTCCGTCATCGACGAGAAGCCGGTGGAATTCGAGACCGGCGATTATCTGGTGGAGAATCTGCTGAAGAGCGGTGTCGTCGCGGAGGCGACGCGCGTGCGTGCGCGCGGCGAACCAGTCGGAGAGGTGCTGCAGACCAAAGCCTTCGAATTGCGGGCAGACCTTCTCGTCATGGGCGGGTTCGGCCATTCGCGTCTGCGCGAATTCGTGCTCGGCGGCGCTACTCAAGCCGTGCTGACCAATATCAGCCTGCCTATCCTGCTGTCGCATTGAGCACTGGCACGCCGTCTTCAACGATCGAATTCGGAGCAAACGGCTCCGAACTCGTATCGCCAGAACAGTCGAAGGCATGGAACATATGCACGCCGGTTATTCTCCCTTCCAACCTAACGACCGGAAGGACCACGCATCGCCCTCAGCCGACGAATCGTCTCGCAGCCGCCAGGTTTCGATGAAACCGTCCGCTTCCTGCCGGCCGCTTCGGCCGCCGCCTCCACCAGTTGAAAAGCATATTCCACGGCCGCTTCCGTATCATCGTGGCAGAGCTTTTCCGCCTGGCAGCGGGTTTCGAGCGATCGTCTGATCCGGCGTTTGATGGCAGGCACAGCGGCATCGTTCGTGTGAGCGAAAAGGTGCCGCAGGCAGCTGGTAGCGACCACTTCCGAAACCAGAAGTTTTCCTTCGATTTCGCCGAGCGTCGGCACGGCAAATCGCGCTCCTCCGCTCTGGCAGTCACGATCTGTAACCAACATCATTGTTCTCCCATTTCATCATCGAGCGCTCTTTTCACCCGACGCAGGATCACCGCTCGTCCCTTCCGATCAGGTCGACGGCGCAAGCGCTCTTCCAAGTCGATAACGATCGACTGGTACTCATTGTGCCAATCAGGATGGCCAACCTCTTGTGGTGCAAGACGCGGGCGCGGGGAAGCAGGGCCCAAGAGTTCCGCGCCTTGCCGCGTCAGGCGGTAACAAGCATCGAGCGAGGGGATAAGGACCGTGATATCCGGCTGCTCCAATGCCAAACGGGATTTCAACTGGTCGCGCGCTGCATCTTCGCCATGAACCAGGAACAATCCTGTTCGAACCGGTTTGCGCGCTGCCACCCACTGCATCAATTCGGTCGCATCGGCATGACCACTATACGCCTCCAGAGAGTGAATGGTTGCACGCACGACGATTTCATCGCCTTGGATCCTGACCGTGCGCGCTCCGTCTTGGAGTAGACGTCCGAGCGTTCCCTCCGCCTGAAAACCGACGATGAGAACACTGCCCTCATCGCGCCAAAGCCAGTTCTTGAGCCGATGGCGAATCCGGCCCGCCTCGCACATTCCGCTTGCCGCGATGATAATGTGGAAGCCACGGATAAGGTCGAGCGCCTTCGATTGCTCGGCGGTTTCCGTGAAGCGCACGTTCTTCGAATTCAATGCTTTGACCAGCAAATTTCCGTTCGCCATGGCGCGCGCGTAACGCTTGAATATCGCAGTGGCGCGCGACGCGAGCGGCGAGTCGATCGCGATCGGACAGCGCGGCAGACTGCCTTCGTCCATCAGGATGTTGAGATCAGCCAGAAGCTCCTGGGTTCGTTCGACCGCAAAGGACGGGATCAGCAAAGCGCCGCTTGGATGATGGGCCTTCAGCACAATTTCAAGGAGCAGCCCGCGCCGTGCTTCATCCGAAACTTCGTCCCGCTCGCGATCGCCATAGGTGCTTTCGCAAATGACATAGTCGAACCCCTGGGGCGCTTCGGGTGCAGCCTCCAGCAATTTATGCTGAGGCCCGATATCGCCCGAAAACAGCATTCGGATCGGTTCATCCGTTCCCGAAAGCTCGATTTCGACGGATGCGGAGCCGAGAAGATGGCCGGCGTCCCAGAACCGGAAGCGGAGGTGGCCAGGAAGCTCGTGCCATTCCTTATGAGCGACGGCTTGAAATTGCGTCATCGCGACTCGTGCGTCATCCGCGTTGTAAATTGGTTCTATGGCGTCGCGTGATCTCCAGCGATTGCGGCGATTGAGCTGCTCGACCTCCGATTCCTGGATATGGCCGGAGTCCTGGAGCATGATCCCGCACAGGTCCAAGGTGGCAGCGGTACAGTAAATATGTCCGGCAAACCCGGCCTTCACCAGCTTGGGGACTAGGCCCGAATGATCGATATGTGCGTGGGTCAAAATGACAGCGTCAACGGCGGCCGGCTCGAAAGGGAAAGGACGATAGTTCAGCTCCTTCTCCGTTTTCGATCCTTGGAACATGCCGCAATCGATCACGATCCGAACACCACGATGGTCCAAAAGAAAGCAGGAGCCGGTCACCGATCCGGCTGCACCGTGAAAATATAAAACAGGATCTGACATGGCCTGCCCCCCAATTGTTTACACATCCTAGCCGGCGGGAACACCGACCGCTTTGCGGCAGATCAATGAATGGGGGAGCAAGGGAGATTAGGGTTGGTCAATTCCAACAAGAGAGGCAACTGGTCATGACCATCAAAACTGTTTTGAGCGTCCTCGGCGTCAATCACTTCGACGAAGACTTGAAGGGCGCCATCGACTTTTGCGAAACCCACGGCGCCCATCTCACCGCAATGGCGATTTCGATGGGCGCAGCGCCCCCTATCGGTTCCTACGAGGTTGTCTCGACGGTCTGGGTCGAAGAACGTCAGCGCGAAATCGATCGCCTGGCCGATAAGAGTTCCGAGATCAAAGCAGTCCTCGCAAGGAGCGAGGTCTCTTTCGAGGTGCAGGAGATCTACACCGAATTCGCCTGGGCGGATGAAGATATTGCAGAGCGGGCACTCTATGCCGATCTCGTCCTGGTCGGCCCTCAGGCTGCCCGTGACCAAGAACTGCGGCGCAGGGTTATCGATGGTGCCCTGTTCCGGTCGCCGACACCGATGCTGATCAACCCGAGAAAGTCCAATGTCGGGCTTGCTCCAAAAGCGATCCTGCTGGCCTGGGACTCCAGCGACGAGGCTTCGCGCGCGGCACGTCAGTCGATCGAGTTCCTGCAGGCTGCTGAATCGGTGCATATCACGCTCGTCGATCCGCTGGCATCATCATCGGCGAATGGCGAAGAACCAGGCGCTGACGTTGCCACCTTTCTGGCACGCCACGGGGTGAAAGTTGATGTGGATTGCGTCGCAAGCGGCGGCCGCCGCGTCGATGAGGTGCTGCGCCAGCATGCCGCCGATGTCGCTGCCGACATGATCGTCATGGGCGCATATAATCATCCCCGGCTTCAGCAGCGTCTTTTTGGCGGTGTAACGCGATCGATGCTGGAGGAAACAAAAATTCCCCTGTTCCTCGCCCATTGAGCAAGACGCCCGGGTTCATCCCGGGCGTCCTCCCCCGGCTTTCAATCGACGGAAAGCGCCGTTCGACCGGTAACCTCACGGACAAATATGCCGTAAAATATGTGCTCGGACTCCGAGGCCGTTGCCTGCGCCTGCGGCTGCGGCTTCAAGGCACCGATTTCCCACCAATCGAAGTGTTTTTGCAGCAACGACCAGGCTTGCAGCCTTTCATTGCGCCAAAGGTCTGTATCCGGAAACTCTTCGAAGCGCCCATCGACGACGACGCTCGTCCAGCCCTTGCCCGCGCCATGCTGGTCGATTTGCAGACAGACGTTTTCGTTCGCGCGCATCCAGTCGACCTTCCGGCCGGGCATGGAAAAACTGTAGATCACACCCTTTGCATAAGCGAAGTAGATCGGCACCAAGTAGGGCTTGTCATCCTTGCAACAGGCCAGGTGGCCAAACCGGGAATGCTCAAGAAAGGCGAAGCATTCTGCTTGCGTCAAGTCTTTCAGGATGTAGCTCATCGGTAACTCTCCTTGCCGCGACAAGTTCATATATTACCACCTGATCACACCCTGTCGTTGATGGAGCGCAATGACTGAAACTCCCACAGAGGCGAGACTCTCCCCGCCTTGGAGTACCGGTTAATTCGACAAAAGCCGGCTGATGGCGTTGTTATGGAGCAGCGTGCGGGTGATCCCTCCGAAGACACGTTCCCGAAATCGATTGTGGCTATACGCGCCTGCGACAATCAGATCTGCCGCCAACCTATCTGCAGCTTCGATGATCGTCATCCCTGCATCGCCTGTCTGTCGCGGCTCGATGATGCTCCGGGCTGGAACCGCATGGCGGGAGAGAAACCGAACAACATCATTCAGCGCTTGCTCATCGATCGGGTGGCTCTCCTCGATCGAAAGGACGACCACGTCTTGCGCCAAGATCAACAGAGGCATCGCGTCGACAATTGCCCGCCGCGATTCCTTCGTGTCCTTCCAGGCAATCACAATCGTCTGAGCTTCCAGAGGAGCCCGGGAGGCCGAAGGTAGCAGCGCCGGTCTGCCCGCCGACAGCAAAACGTCCGGTATGTTAACCGTGCGTCGGTAATCGCGTGCCTGACCCTTCTCGACATCAAAGAGGACAATAAGGTCGGCCGCTCGTGCATTTTCAACAACAAAGGTTGCCGGGTCGGCAGCCTTTGTCTGCCAGGAGACGTGGTTCCTGAACGGCGCATGTCGCATGATCCGCTCGTGCAGGTCGCGTTGTCGCGTCTCGACCGCCTCCATCTCTTCACGCATGATTTTGGTTCCGGATGTCGGTCCGATGCTTGGCTCGATCACGAATAACGGCTGGGCCGCGGATATGCAGACGAGTTCAGCATTGCAACGCTCAGCGAGGTTTATCGCAAAGGTGAAGCGATGATCGGGCTGGGCATCGATATCGAAATGCGTAAGGATGGATTTGAAAGTCATGGCTGGCTCCCTCCTTCGTTAGGACATTCAAATCATGCTCGCGCTTCTGCGATTTATCACCTTGATTTTCGTCAAAGCGCGGGCCGCACGAACAGGCGATGCTAGCTCCAATCATCGGGAGGACATCACCCATGAAAGCGCAATTTCATTTGCCCCTCGTCACCTATCCAGACGCAAGCTCCTTTTCGCTCCTTCAGAATGCTGTCGCTGTTTCCCTTCACCAAAAGGCTGATTTAACGGCAAGTATACCGTTGGTCAGAATTGAACCCGTGCAACCGCGACTTCCGTCATTTCTTGACGTGGAAAAAATGCGTGCGGATGCCGAGCACGTCAGCAGAGACAATGGCGCCGTTCTCGGGCAGACGCTGCGTGACTATGCGAAGCAAGCCGAGATCGAGGTTGAGATCCAGCCATTCGACGCGAGGCAACCGTTTGTCGCCCAAGCTCTTGCCGAGCTGTCGCGCGCATATGATCTTTCGATTCTGGAAGCATCCGAAATAATGAGACCGCTGATCGAGAGCGTGCTGTTTGAAAGCGGTAGACCGCTCCTGCTTTTTCCCACGGACAATTTCTCCGGGCGGATCGATGCTGTCGCCGTCGCCTGGGATGGGGGAGCCACCGTCGCGCAGGCACTGACAGGTGCCAGATTTCTGCTGGAACAGGCTTCGCGTGTCGTCCTGATTTCCGTGACGGACGACAAGCAGATTGACGAGCGCAGGCGAGACCACCTTGCGGCTGCACTTCGAAAGGCCGGCCTTGCCGTCGATGTCACGGCCGTCCAGGCGAACGGAGAACCGTCAGCCGGCGTCATCCAAGCTGCGGCGCTGGAACGCAAAGCTGATTTGCTGGTCGCCGGCGCGTTCGGTCATTCGCGGCTGCGCGAATTCGTTCTGGGTGGGGTCACACGGTCACTGTTGACGCGCCTTGAAATGCCCGCTCTCTTTTGCCACTAACTAGAGAGCACGGAGTGCGTTGCCGATCACGGCAACATCGATCACCTCCTGGAGAAGGGCGCCCTGCACAGGCGTGAGGTATCCCAGGCTCGCACAAACCATCGCGATCACCGATAGACCGACACCGCAAGCGACACTCTGAAGAGCGATCGCACGGGACCGCCGCGCGGTTTGCAGCAGAGTTCCAATCTGCCCCAGGTCATCCCGCAGCAACACGACATCCGCCGCTTCAGCGGCGGCGGCAAGATTGCGCCGGCCAACGGCAACACCGACGTCGGCAGCAGCAAGTGCAGGTGCATCGTTGACGCCATCACCGATCATCATGACGCGCCCGTAGGATCTTTCCGCCGTCACCCTCTGAACTTTCTCGGCCGGCTCAAGCTCGGCACTGATCTGATCAAGACGAAGAGCAAGGCCGACGGCGTCCGCGACTTCGGCCCTGTCACCGGTCGCAAGGCTAAGCCGCTTGACGCCCAAACGTCGAAGATCCGCGATCGCCGGGACAGCATCCTTGCGAACCGGGTCGGCCATGACGATCGTACCGGCGAGAGCGTCATCGATCGCGACATAGGCTGTGACCGTGCTGTTGTCCTTCGGGCCAGGGCGAGTGGCGGACCTTGTCTTGCCGGCAATGAAATCCCATCCGCCAACGGCTACCTTGCGTCCGTCCACATATCCCTCGATGCCTTCTCCTGGCACTTCTGCGAGTTGGGCAGGTTTGGCAAGCCTCAGGCCACGTCGCTTCGCTTCTTCGACAATCGTTTGACCAATCACGTGGCCAGAGGCTTGATCCACGGATGCCGCGAGACGCAAAATCTCCTCGGCATCCCGATCGGTCTCGATTCTGACAACAGCAGGCTCTCCAGTCGTCAGCGTGCCTGTCTTGTCGAAGACGACGACCGAGATGGTCGCGAGGACCTCGAGGACATGAGCTCCTTTGACCAGGACGCCTGCACGGGCAGCTTTCGACATTCCCGCCACGAGTGCGACGGGAACGGCGAGAATCAGCGGGCAAGGTGTCGCGACGACAAGAACTGCAACAATCCGCGTGGGATCACCCGACAACCATGCGGCCAGGCCGGCGATCACCAGGGTCATCGCCAGGAAGGCGAGGGAGAAGCGGTCGGCCAATCTCGATATTGGCGCTTTCGAGTTTCGGGCCTGGCTCACCATGCGGATTATTCCGGCATATGTACTTTCGCTTGCTGAGCCGGAGGCGATCATTTCAAAAGCATCGCCGAGATTGGAAGACCCGCTCATGATCAATTCACCGCTTTCCCGCCGCGCCGGCAACGGCTCGCCGGTGAGAGCCGCCTCGTTCAAGAGCGCGTGACCGGCTACAACCTTGCCATCGACAGGGACCACGTCGCCCTTTCGGACGAGCAGCTTGTCTCCCGGGGCAAGTGCCGCGATGGGAACCTCGGACAGGCCGGATGCGGTGACACGAACAGCGCTACGGGGGGCGCGAGACAGAAGTTCGCTCATACCGCTCTCTGCGCGCCCTTGAGCAAAGCTTTCCAGAAACTGCCCGCCTGCATACATGACAGCAACGATGGCGCCGGCAAAATATTCGCCAAACCAGAGCGCAGCAGTCATGGACAGGGCCGCGATAAGATCCAGGCCGATATCGCCACGCCTCAAACTGAGTGCGACGTCAACAGAAAGCGCGACGATGACAGTGATCGTCGCGCTGACCAGAGCGGTGGTGGACCAGAAATGCAGATCGCCATGCCACCACCGCAACAGACCGCCGACGATGAGGCCCGTGATTGCGATAGCCGCGAGCGAAAGAGGCCAAATTGGGTGAATAACCGCGAAGGTTATTGGGAGGCGGTAATTGATACGCGAAGAAGCACTCATGCCAGAACCAAGCCGGCAATCCCGGCAAAAGTCGCGACACAGCCTGCGATCGCGAAACGAATTGCATAGGCGATGCTCCCAACACTTGCCGCAAGAACGGCCTTCGCAAGCATATTGGCGAACGCCGCGACCGCGATCGCGCGAGCGGCTGCATCTGCAGGCACCTGGATGGATGACAGTTTCGCCACGGCAAGTGTTATCGCATCGAGATCGCCCAGTCCGGTGATGAACGCAAGGGCGACCAATGACTGGGTTCCGAAGGCGATAAGGGTCAAGCGTGTCAGGACGGTCACGACGGCGAGAACAAGCGCGAAACGCAGCACGACCATGACCTCAAGCGGGTTTCGCGGCAAAAAATCAGTGCTCTCGTCCGGGCGCCGCAACGATGCGGCAAGGCCGCCTCCGATGGCGAAGATCACGGCAGCGGGAGCGAGCGATGGAGCCAGCTCCCTGAGCACGGCCGGTGCAATGAGGCCGCAAATCAAAAGCACCCGGGCGAGAGAAACGGCTCCCGCCAGCATCGCTCCGGCTGAAAGCAGCGGTGAGAGGGCGGGCATCTGTATCGACTGGCGGGCAAAGGAAATCGTCAGGGCTGTCGACGAGACGATACCGCCGCTGGCGCCGGTCAACAGGATTCCGGCACGGGCGCCGCCAATCTTGATCAGGACATAGCCGGCAAAGGAAAAGGTTCCCACCAGGATCGTCATCATCCAAAGCTCGAAGGGATTGATTGCCTGCCAACGATCGACCGGCTCATTGGGCAGGATCGGGAGGATGACGACCGTCATCGTCAGCAGGATCAGGGCGGCCCTCAGCTCGAGCCAGGTCAGGCGCCGAAGAAATCCATGCAAGGGTTCCCGCGCGGCGAGAAGGGCCGTTATTGCAACCGCGCTTGCTGCCGTTGCCGTCATATCTGCAACGACCGCGCCGAAACCGAGTGCGAAGACCGTTATTGCGGCAATCGTGCCGGTTGCACTGTAGTCTTCGTCATGTGTTGCCTGCATGCGGCTGAAAACGAGGATTGTGACGCAAAAGGAAACAAAGATAGCCGTCGGCAGAATTGGCCCTGTGACGGGCTGCAGGAAACCGCAGAAGCCGCCCAGGAAACTTGACAGGCCATAGGTGCGGATTCCCGCCACCCTTTTGCCTGGCGCGGCCTCACGATCCTGCCAGCCGCGCTCGATACCGACCAGGATGCCGATCGCAAGCGCGAGGCTGAGGCGCTGGAATGCTTCTGTCGTTACCAATGATGTCATCATCTGATGGTCCAGACGTGCCGGTCCATCCATCGCGGAAGGTACCTGCGCCGTCTATGTCGTTGCCGTTCATTTCGTATCATGCGCCGGCAATGTCAGAGCCGGCCCAGCGCATCGTTTGTGGACGTCTCACCGAACTGGTCGAGCGCCTCCTCGAGATAATCCGGCAGGAGAGGCGTGCCGAGAAGATAGGCCGCTGTGCGTCTATTGTGCGCATCCGCTGCTCGGCTGCGAAGCTCATCCCAATCACCGACATTCCCATCGTCTCGACCGAGCCACGCCAAGGCGACCAGATCGATCTGTTCGTCTTCGTTGAGAGCCCAGATTGCACTCCTGAGTTCGGTCTCGACGGGATCGTCGTCATGATCTTCCAGCACTCCGATCATGTTGTCGTCGCTCGGGTTCGAGCCCGGATCCGGCTCGGTGACGACATCCTTGACGTCGAACTCCTTAGCCTTGAGGATGAGATAGCGGACGGTCTCCGGGGAAATGCTCGGCATCCATGCCTCGTTCACAGGGTCATTCATAAGTGGCCTCCGCGCCCAATATTTCATTTCAATTATATACCATGTGACATCGGGCTGCCGTTGCATTGAGAAGGATCAATCTACCCCACCGTCACATGACGAAAACGGCGAACGAGAATGGGCAGGACGTAGGCTTGACGCTCGTCCATGCCGATCGTCGCGTTTTCAAGACCGTAACGGTTTGCGAAATGAGGAGACGCTGATGCAGGCGATGATTTTGGAGGCGATCGGGACCCCTTTACGTCTGGTGGAGCGCGCCGATCCCGCGCCGGGCAAAGGCCAGTTGATGTTGAAGGTCGAAGCCTGCGCCGTCTGCAGGACGGATCTTCACGTCTGTGACGGCGATCTTCCGAACCCGAAGCTCCCCCTTGTTCCCGGCCATGAGATCGTCGGCGTCGTCGAGGCGGTCGGAGAAGGTGTCGCGGCGTCACGCATAGGGCAAAGGGTCGGCGTACCCTGGCTCGGCCACACATGTGGCCGCTGCTCGTTCTGCCGCAGCGGAGAGGAAAATCTCTGCGACCAGCCGCAATTTACCGGCTATACGCGCGACGGAGGTTTTGCCACCCATGTCGTTGCCGATGCAGCTTACGCATTTGCGCTCGACAGCGAGGACGATCCGGTCGCTCTTGCGCCGCTGTTATGCGCGGGACTGATCGGCTGGCGCTCGCTGAAGAAGGCTGGAGACGGCGCCCGGATCGGGCTTTACGGCTTTGGCGCAGCCGCACATATCATCGCGCAAATATGCCGCTGGCAGGGCCGCCAGGTCTACGCTTTCTCACGCAGCGGCGACGCTGCAGCGCAAGGTTTTGCGCTCGGCCTTGGCGCTGCCTGGGCAGGGGGTTCGGATGAGGCTCCGCCTGTCATGCTCGACGCCGCAATCATCTTCGCACCTGTCGGCGAACTCGTACCGGCTGCACTGAAGGCGGTGCGGAAGGGCGGAAGGGTCGTCTGCGGAGGTATCCACATGAGTGAGCTTCCGGCCATGCCTTATGCGCTGATCTGGGGGGAGCGAAGCGTTGTTTCGGTCGCAAATCTGACGCGTGAAGATGCGGAGGAATTCTTCCCCATTGCCCGACAGGCAGGCGTCAGGACCCACACGACCGTCTATCCGCTTGCCGAAGCCAATACGGCGCTCCACGACCTGCGTGCCGGCCGATTGAGCGGGGCGGCTGTCTTGAAGCCCTGAGCCGATGAGTCATCGCTGGCCACTGCATGATGGGATTTCACGGGCGCACGCCATTTATCGCCATGGCGGGCCGCCGCGTCTTGTCGTCAGTTGTCGCGGTGCTGCCTGCGCCACCATTTGTCCACCTCGGAGACCGCAAGCAGAGCGCAGGCGAGCGCCAGAAGCGTTGCCCATTCGCTAGGAGATACCGGTTGCAGGGAGAGTATGTCGCTGAGGAAGGGGAGGTGCATAGCGAGCATGTGGACCGCCTGGGCGACGAGCACAGCGGCAAGCAGGAGCAGGTTACCGCCAAAACCTTGCCTGAAGAGAGACTGATATTCCGAGCGGCTGTTGCAGGTCTGGACGTTCTCGAAGAGGACGAAGAGCAGGAGCAGCATGTTGCGAGCCGCCCCTTCCGAATAGCCGTTCAGCAGCAGCCAGTAAAAGATGGCAAAACCACCAAGACCCATGACGAGGGTGGAAAGCAGCACACGGCGCAACATCAGCCGGTCGAGGATCGGTTCCGAGGGCTTGCATGGCGGACGGCAGAATTCGTCGCCTTCGGCCTTTTCGGCACCGAGCGTGACATCTTGGATGCCGTTGGTGACCAGGTTCAACCACAGCAATTGCACCGGCAGCAGCGGCATCGGCAGGCCGAGCGGAATTGCCAGCATGAAGAGCAGCACTTCAGCCGCCCCGGTCGAGATGAGCATGAAGATCACCTTGCGAATATTGGCATAGGCGACCCGGCCCTCGCCGATACCGGCGACGACGGAGGAGAAATTGTCGTCGGTGATGATGATGTCGGCGCTGTCCTTGGCGACATCCGTGCCTTTGCGACCCATGGCAACGCCGACATGGGCGTGTTTCAGCGCCGGCGCATCGTTGACGCCGTCGCCGGTCATGGCGACGAAATGGCCCTGCCGCGCCAGCGACAGCACGATCGAAAGCTTCTGTGCCGGTTGCGCGCGCGCATAGAGCCGCGTGCGGGCGGTCAAAGCATCGAGGATCGCCGGCCCCTCCTGCTCCGCTTTGGCGATTTCGGCGCCGGTTGCGATCTGGTCGTCCTCGAAATCCAGGCCGGCTTCGGCGGCGATGGCGGTCGCCGTGCGGGGATCGTCGCCGGTTATCATGGCGACCGCGATGCCCGCGGTGCGGCAGCGACGAATGGCATCGGGTACTTCGGGCCGGATCGGATCCTTCATACCGACGAAGCCCAGAAAGACGAGGTTGACGAGATGATGGCGGCCATAGATGTCGTCGGAAGCCGCTGCCATCTCGCCATAGGCGAAGGCGAGCACGCGCAGACCGCGGCCGGCAAGTTCTTCCTTCTGTTTGATCAGCGCTGCCTTGTCGAGAGCGACGAAACCCTTGCCTGTGTCCATTCGATCGGCCATGGCGAGCACCGTCTCGGGCGAGCCCTTGACGAAGACATGGACGCTGTCTTCCGCATCGTGGAAGGAGGCGGCATAACGCAGGTCCGGCTCATAGGGAATGGCGCTGAGGGCGGGAAAATCGGCGCGCAGATGCCTGTGATCGATGCCGGCCTTTCGGGCCGCCGCCAGCAGTGCGATGTCGACTGTGTCGCCGGTGCCGCTCCAGCCATCAGCTTGCTGCTGAAGGGTCGCCTCATTCGGCAGGGCGGCAGCCTTCAGCAGCGAAAAGGCTCTTTCGGCAGCAACTTCGCGGGTGACGCCGGGTGCGTGCAACTCGCAGCGATCGAGGTCATGGCCGGCGTCGAAGAAGAGGCGGGTTCCTTCCGGCAGGATCATTTCCGTCACCGTCAACTCGTTCATGGTCAGGGTGCCGGTTTTGTCGGTGGCAATCATCGTGCACGAGCCGAGCGCTTCAACGGCCGTCATGTTGCGGACAATGACATTGGCCTTCGACATGCGGCGCATACTGATCGCCAGCGCAACGGTGATGGCGACGGGCAAACCTTCGGGAATCGCGCTGACGGCAAGACCGACGCTCATCAGGAAAAGATCGTGAAGTGAAAGGCCCCGCGCCAGGCCGGCAGCAAGAAGCAAGGCCGTGGCAACGGCGACCGAGTAGGCAATGTTGCGCGAGAAATACTCAAGCCGGATCAGCAACGGTGGCTGCGAACGTGATCTTTCGCCGATACTGGTTGCAATCCTGCCGAGTTCGGTGGCCGACCCTGTCGCCGAAACGCGGCCGCGACCGCGCCCTCTGACGATCATGGTTCCGGCGAAGACCTGGGAGGAGCCGCTGCCGTTTGCGAACTTGCGCACCGGCACGGATTCTCCCGTCAGCAGGGATTCGTCGCATTGAAGGTCGTCGCAGGCGAAGAGCGTGAGATCGGCCGGCGCGCGCCTACCGGATTCCAGCACGAGAAGATCTCCCGGAACAAGGTCGGTTGCGGCAATGGTCTGCTGCATTCCATCGCGGATCACCAGCGTGCTGGGCTGTTCGAGATTACGCAGGGCAGCGGCAGCCTTGCCGGCCGAGTATTCCTGGAAAGCGCCGATCGCGCCGTTGAGAATGAGGACTACCGCAATGAAGGCCGCGTCCTTTAGGTCGCTGACAATGGCGGAAACCGCCGCGGCGCAGATCAGGATGTAGATCAGCGGGCTCAGGAACTGGTGCGCGAAGACGAGCAGGAAGCCGGGAGCAATTGATTTCGGCAACTCGTTGCGGCCGAAGCGACGCAGCAGCGCTTCGGCTTCGGCTTGCGAAAGCCCTGTCTCATCGCAGCGGATTTGAGCGGCGTGGTTCATGCCCTCATAGGACGGGATGTCCGGCAGCCTCGCCTTGATCTTCATCAAGGAAATCGTCCCAAGAGAGGGCGCGCCGTTACGGCGCGCCCGCATCGGAAGAGTCAGCCCGCCTTGATCGGGATCTTGCGTTCGCTCTTCAGGGCGTCGTTGCTTTTCGGCAGCTTTACCGTCAGCACACCGTTGGCAAAAGACGCATCGATCTTGGCGCTGTCGACGCTCGGCGGAAGCTGGAATGCGCGGTGGAAGGCGCCGTAACGGCGTTCGGAAAGATGATACTCCTTGTCCTTCTCCTCTTTGGTCTCCTGCTTTTCGGCCGTGATGGCGAGAATGCCGTTTGTGACTTTCACGTCGACATTGTTGGCGTCGATACCCGGCAGTTCAGCCGTGATTTCATAACCATTGTCTCTCTCGACGAGATCGACGGCCGGAGAGACGATCGTCGAGAGCGCCTTGTCGAAGGACAGTCTCGAAAAGGGGCGATGCCAGAAGCTCGGCGTGAAATCGTCGAAGAGCCGATCGATCTCCGAGCGCAGGCTCTCGAAGGTGGAAAGGCCCCTCTGCGGGGTCTTGTTCTTCTCATCGGTCTTGATCGGCAGTTTGGTGGCTGTGTTGGCCATGTTCTTGCTCCTCTGTCGTAACGTGTGGGACCGTTTCGCGGCGGGGTCGGCAGACGATCGCCGCAATAACCGAACTTCGCGTTCGGCAACGGACCGATCAAAGCCGATAACGGGCAACGCGGCATTGATCGCCGTCAATGTGTGTTTCGCCGCGATGCCCGGGCAATCTCCGTGAGACGGCAGAGCAAAATCGCCCATGCATAGGTGCAACACGAGGCTTTGAGGCAGGTGGATCGGGACGAGCCAACATCGCACGGCGCCGGTGCGCAGGACGGTGCCTCTGGGCAAGGAAATTTGCGAAAACGCTCTCTCGCGAGCAAGTGTTGAGAACCTTCGCGGGCGCCGGTTTCGGCTTTGCCGTCAACGGTTCAGACGACAGCGACAGCTTTTCTTCCGCATCAGACAGTGATCTTCTTCATTGATCAGTACAGATCTTTGCCGCTTCGCCCAACGAACTCCGTTCGAAGGCCCTGATCGTGCGCTTGCTTGAGAAAACGATCGGCGCTCAGCATGTCGAGGGCGATGCTGTCACCCAGACATTGGCATAGCGGACCACAGAACTGTTCGTGGACCCACGCTCGGGCGCGGGCCGACAGAATGACGATTCGCCATTCATCATCCGTGCTTCGCTCAAGCCGGAAATCACGGTCGGAATGATAGGGCGGAGGGCTGCCCGCCGCCGCAAGCAGTGCTTCTCCCGTCCGGGTGGGTATCGTGTCCATGACAAATATAACCTGTTTCAGCGCTCCGATGGCGGCCAGGGGGCCGCCATCGATGTCAGACGTCGATCAACCGACCGAGAGCTGATCATCGAGTGTGGTGATCCCGGGCGCCGACCAAGCGGCTCGCTCGGCAGCGCGTCGTTCTGCCCAGGTCCTGACCTTGCCTTTCAGCGTCACTTTGCCGCCGGAAACATCGACTCGGATTGCCTCGGCCTGCAACTCCGCATCGCGCTCGAAAGCATCCTCGATGCGTTTCCTGACGTTGGCCGCGCTGGCCTTGGGTCTAACCTCGACCAGATTCGAGAGGCCGACAATGCCGGCCAGGTCTTTGACGGCATCTGACGCAGCGTCCTTCTGATATTGCCACTCGACCGCGCCGGTTAAGGTTACCCAACCCTTGAGGACCCGCACCTGCACCGCTTCCTTCGGGATGCAGACATTCCAGTCGATCATCTTTACCGCCCGCTGCGCGATATCGTCGTCGTCGGTGATGCGAGCGCCAAAGATACGAACCTCGATTTCCTGGGCGATGCCGCGAACCCCCTTCACGCGTTTGACCACGTGCTCGACCGCCTCCTTCTCCGAATACGTGCGGACATGTCCGGTGAGGGAAACGATGCCATTATCAACGGCCACGCCAATATTGGCCGCATCGACACTTGGCTCGAATTCGAGTTCGTCCAGAATGGCCTGTCTCAACGCAATGTTGTTCATAGCCTTCTCTCCACTTGGTTTCATCGACATGAACAGCGATAGGCCGCAATAGCCGGGACGTCGTTGATCCGGGTCAATAAAGCGAATTCCAAGAGTTTTGTGACGCCGGCGAAGGTATCGCCATGTCCCCCGCACGATCCCCGTCAGGTTTTTGAGCCGTGTCAATGTGCAAGGCCGCTACGCCGCCAGAATGACATGACGGCCGAGACGCCGTCAGGGACATCAACCTCCCCGTTCCAATGTCGCATTGAGGATCGCTCGCTATGTTCAGAAACCGTCTCCGCAGCGCGAAGCTCTGGGATCGTATTGTCGGTGCCGAGGAAGCGGCGCTCCTGATTACCAATGGGATGACCGTCGGCATGAGCGGCTTTACGCAGGCCGGCGAGGCCAAGGCCGTGCCGCTGGCGCTGGCGGAAAGGGCAAGGCGCGATCCGCTGAGGATTACGCTGATGACTGGCGCCTCGCTTGGCCACAATCTCGATCGAACCCTCGTCGAGGCGCATGCCGTCGCGCGGCGCATGCCTTTCCAATCGGACCCGGTCATGCGCGAGGCGATCAATGCCGGCGAGGTGATGTTCATCGACCAGCATCTTTCCGAGACCGTCGAGTCCCTGCGCAGCGGACAAGTCCCGCCAGTCGACGTCGCCGTCGTCGAAGCAACCGCGATTACAGAAGATGGCGGCATCGTGCCGACCACCTCCGTCGGAAATTCGGCAAGTTTCGCGATTCTCGCCCCGAAAGTGATCGTCGAGATCAACCTCTCTCAGCCGGAAGCTCTCGAGGGACTCCACGACGTCTACATTCCGACCAAGCGGCCGAGCCGCGAGGCAATCCCGATCGTGGCGCCCGACTGCCGCATCGGCGTACCGTTCATTCCTATCCCTGCGGAAAAGATTGCGGCAATCGTCGTCACGCAAAGCAGCGACAGTGCCTCCACGGTGGAGCCGCCGGATGCGCAGACCAACGCGATCGCGGGCCATCTGACAGAATTCCTGTCGCACGAGGTGCGGCGTGGCCGGCTGACGGAAAGGCTGCAGCCGCTGCAGGCAGGCATCGGAACGATCGCCAATGCGGTGCTTCATGGCTTCACCGCGACGCCCTTCCACGATCTCACCCTCTATTCCGAGGTGCTGCAGGATTCGACCTTCGATCTGATCGATGCCGGCAAGCTCGCCTTTGCTTCCGGATCTTCCATGACGCTCTCGGCGCAAAGGCATCGCAGCGTGCTTTCCGAGATCGGGCATTACAAGCAGCGGCTGGTGCTGCGGCCGCAGGAGATCAGCAACCATCCCGAAGTCATCCGCCGGCTCGGTATCATCGCGATCAACACGGCATTGGAATTGGACATCTACGGCAACGTCAACTCGACCCATATCGGCGGCACACACATGATGAACGGTATAGGCGGCTCCGGCGATTTCGCCCGTAACGCCTATATGTCGATCTTCGTGACAAAGTCGCTTGCCAAGGACGGGGCGATCTCACGCGTCGTGCCGATGGTCAGCCATGTCGATCATACCGAGCATGATGTCGACATCCTCGTTACCGAAATCGGTCTTGCCGATCTTCGCGGACTGGCGCCGCGGGAACGCGCCAAAGTCATTATTGCCAATTGTGTGCACCCAAGCTACCGCGAGCTACTCGCGGATTATCATCGGCGGGCGCTGCTTCGCGGCGGGCACACGCCGCATCTGATCGAAGAAGCCTTGGGATGGCACGATAAGCTGCGCCGAACGGGACGGATGTTGTCGTAGGTGGCCGTAAGGCATCCTCAGAAATTCCGTGACACTCGTAGAAACGAGATCGGGAAGGCGGCGGACACCCGAACAGACAACCTTGTCCGCGATTCAAGCCTTTAGCGCGTCAGCGCCGGCACTTCGTCCCTGGAAACGCCTTCGCCCCGCAAAGTGGTGGCGGCATCGCTCGCATCGCGGATCAGGGCGTATTTGACCTGAGTGACTTTGAGATCGCGATACCAGTCAACCAGTTCTCCCCAGGGATCAGTGATCTTGGCCAGACCGGAGATGAACGCGACGACGGTTCCTATCTCGGTCTTGCCGGTGACGACATAATAGCCGCCGAGTGCGAAGATGCCGACATAGCCGACCTGCGTCATCAGATTCATCAGAAAATTCATGGTGAACTTGATCCGGTAGATGCTCATATTGGTCGAGAAGAGCCGCTGCACCCGGCCGCTCTGGGCATCGAGAGCATCGCTGGTGACGACGTGCCGAACCATGCCCTCGCTGACGTGTCGCATCACCGTGATCTTGGTCTCGACCCGGCGGTTGATCGCCATTTGCATCAGCGGCACGAAGCCGATCTGCGGCAAGAAGACGACGGCGACGGCAAGCGCCATCAGCGGCTGCAGGTAGATCATGTAACCGCCAACCGCAATCAGGATGCCGGCCTGCAGGAGGGGCTCCGAAACGCTGGTGCCGACGAAGCCGCCGACGGGTTCCGCCTCGGCCAGGACGATCGAAAGCTGGACACCTTCGGCGAGCGCATCGACGGGAGATTCGCGAGAGCACTCGGATGCGGCGAGCACGCCCATGCGAAGCCAGCGGATCGCGACCTCGCCGATCCATCCGCGATAGAGGTTCAGCGCCAGCTTTGTCAGACCTTCCAGCAGGGCGAGGCCGAGGTAAGCGAAAACAAGAATCAGGATGGCCTGGTAGGAAGCGCCCCCAGTGGCCGCGTTGATGATGCGCCTTTGCACCTCAAGCGGCGCCGTACCGGCGAGGAAGAGGAGGATCGAAAGGGCGGCGATCGCGATCTGATGATGGCGACCCATGAGGAGCACGAAACCGAACAGGTTTTTCGGCATTTGACGTCCTGACCCCTCACCCTTCCGATGAGACGACGAGTTTTTCCATGTCGGCAACGAGAAGTACGGACGGTGCCGACGTTGCGAGCATCGAGGTGGCCAGCAGTTGCGCCATGCGAACGTTGGGAGCCGGGTGTTCCATGATCTTCCCTCGAATTCAGGCCTGTCTGGCCTCGCTCTCCGGCGGCGGGATTGCGACGCCGTAATAGGGATCGACCCAGACGAGCTGGTCCTTGATCGACGTCACGCCCGGGACATTCTCGACCGCGACTTTCGCGGCGAGACGTTCGCGTTCGTCGAAGATGGTGCCGTTCAGTTCGGCAACGCCGTTCGTGACCCGGCAATGGATGAAGCCGTTACGGCTCCAGCTCTGCCGGGCAAGCTCGGCGTCGATCGCCGCCTGGATCTGCGCATCGTTTGCGGAAACGGCGGCGGCCGGCAGGGCTTGCGAGAGTGCGCGCAGCAGGTCGGAGCGGGCAACGATGCCGACGAGCCTGCCGTTGGCGACGACAGGCAGGCGCTTGATATCCTGACGCTCCATCAGCCTGACGGCGTCGGAGATCGAGGCGGTTGGCGCGATCGCGGAGACCGGGGCGGTCATCACTTCCTCGACCCGTCGCCCGTGCGCGCGGACATATTCGTCGGCGATCTTGCCCGGGCTGGTCAGCCATTCGAGCAGCCAGGAACGCTTGCGTTCCGTGTTCAGTTCACTGCGGCGCAGGAAATCGCCTTCGCTGACGATGCCGACGAGCGCTCCGTTCGCATCAACGACCGGCAGGCCGCTGATCCTGTTGTCGAGCATTAACTTCGCGGCGTCGGCAACGGAACAGGATGCCGTTACGGTGATCGGCGGTGAGGTCATGATGGCTTGAACGAGCATTTTCAACTCCTGACAAAGACAGGTTTGGGATCATGCTGGTGGCGCTCTGAAGCTTTCGAACGCGTCGGCATTTGCCGACGAAACCAGTGGAACGAAGGTAACTGCGATGAAAGCGAAATGCTTTGATCAGCGTCAAAATCAAAAAGGCAAGGAAAACGGCGCGGGCAGATGAACAGGGTATTGGGCGACGCGCCGCCTGTGTCCCCGCCGCTTCGGCCGGCGGGAACGCTGCGCAGCGGCCGGCTATGCCGCGGACTGCCCCGGAGTTGCGACTGCGCTCGCCTGTCCGGCGATGTCGAGCACTATGCGCCCCTCGATCGTTCCCGCCTTCAGCCCGTCAAAGATGTCGTTGATGTCATCGAGCGGCGCGGTGGCGATCTCGGCTCGGACGCGACCTTCTGCGGCGAAGGCGAGCGCTTCATCGAGGTCGCGGCGTGTCCCGACGATCGAACCACGCACGGTGATGCGCTTCAGCACCACGTCGAAGATCGGTGTCGGGAAATTGCCCGGCGGCAGGCCGACAAGACTAATGGTGCCTTTGCGGCGTACCATACTGAGGGCCTGCGAGAAGGCGGGCGGCGAGACGGCGGTGACAAGCACGCCATGCGCTCCGCCGCTCGTCACCTTCAGCACTTTCTCGATCGTGTCTTCGGAAAGCGCATTGAGTGCGAGATCGGCGCCTACCTGGCGGGCAAGGTCGAGCTTGGCGGCGGCGACGTCGAGCGCGACCACCTTGAGGCCCATCGCCTTGGCATATTGGATCGCGACGTGGCCCAGCCCGCCGATCCCCGATATCGCCACCCACTCACCTGGGCGCGCCTCGGTTTCCTTCAAGCCCTTATACGTCGTGACGCCGGCGCAGAGGATCGGCGCAATCTCGGCGAAGTCGACATTTTTGGGAAGGCGGGCGGCGAAAGCGGCGGAGGCGATGACATATTCGGCAAAGCCGCCGTTGCAGCTGTAGCCGGTATTGTGTTGGTGTTCGCAGAGCGTTTCCCAGCCGGTTTCGCAATATTCGCAGCGAAGGCAGGCATCGTGCAACCAGGCGACGCCGACCGCATCGCCTTCCTTGAAATCAGTGACACCGGGACCGAGGGCGGTCACGATGCCCGCTGCCTCATGGCCTGGAACGAAGGGCGGCGTCGGCTTGACAGGCCAGTCACCTTCGGCTGCGTGCAGATCGGTATGGCAGACGCCGCATGCGACGACCTTCACCAGAATTTCGCCCGGCCCGGGCACAGGCACCGGCACGCATTCGATTGCGAGCGGTTTGCCGAATTCGCGCACCACTGCGGCCTTCATCAGTTTGTTCATCATGATCTCATCCCTTCGCGATGTTTGTTCGGCGGGGATGATGGAGGCGGCGCCCGGCGGCGCATTGATTCATCGCAAAGCGGTTCTTGACGACGTTCATGGCACATTGCGCACGCCGGCTTGATCTCGTCTCTTGCGATATGTCGAGGAGTGCGGGCCGGAGTCATCCTATCCCGTGCGCAAAAACATCTGACGATGCAACTGCTTCATGAAACCATCGGCGGACGACGACGGAAGTGGCCGCCGCAAGCGTCACCATGTCCTGAACTCGTCAATCCAGCCTGGCAGTAAAGACGTAACCGACGCCGCGTACGGCCTTGATGAATTGCGGTCTCTTCGGATCTGTTTCGATCTTGCGGCGCAGCCGGACGATCTGGGCATCGATCGTCCGGTCGAAGGCTTCGAGGTTTCGGCCCCGGGTCAGATCCATCAGCACGTCACGGGTTAGCACCCGGCCGGCATGCCGCACGAAGGTTGCCAGCATGTCGAATTCGCCGGTCGTCAACTCGATCTCCGCGCCGTCGGGATCGAGAAGCTGCCGGCGGCTGAGATTGAGCTTCCAATCCTCGAAACCGATGATCTCCTCGCTGACCGGCTCGGCATTGCGTGCCGAAGATTGCCGGCGGCGCAGGATCGACTTCAACCGTGCGTGGACTTCTCTGAGATGGAAGGGTTTGGCGATGTAATCGTCGGCGCCGACTTCCAGACCGACGATCCGGTCGACGACGTCGTCGCGGCCCGTCAGCATCATGATCGGAACATCGGATTGGGCGCGAATTTCGCGGGCAAGATCAAGCCCGTCCGTGCCGCCGGGAAGGACAAGGTCAAGCAGGATGGCATCGAAACTCTGCTGACGCAGGCGTACCCGCATCTCGATGCCGTCAGAAGCGGAAGAGACGGTGTAACCCTCGCCCTCGAAATAGCGCGTCAGCATCTGACGAATGCGCGGATCGTCGTCAACGACGAGAAGATGCGCGTCATGCTGAAGTGTTGCCATCGCCCATCCGTCAAGCCGCTGCTTGTTACAGACTGTTACCCAATGGCACCGTCTTTAACACGCGTGGCATCAGCGTGTCACCAGCGTCGGGTTAGTTGTCCTCATCGACAGCACAGAGGGAACGGTCATGCTGCAGACAACCAATTTTCATCACGCGCTGGAAATCGCCAATGCGGTGCTTCTCGGCTCCGAACAGAGCTGCCTGCAGGCGCTTTTCAACAAGCAGCCGGTCGAACGTCTGGCAGCCGGGGAATCGCTGTTCTTCGAGGGCGACGCCGCCAAACACCTCTTCGAAGTGGTGGAAGGAAACCTGCGCATCTTCAGGATCATCTCCGATGGCCGCCGGGTCATCACCGGCTTTCTGCAAGCTGGCGACATCGTCGGCGTGTCTTTGAAGAACCACTATCTCTACAGCGCCGAAGCCATCACCGACACCAGGGTCCGCCGCCTCTCGCGCAAGGCTTTCGAGGCCGAAGTCGGCAACTCGCCGGCGCTGCGGCCAGAGGTCTTTGCCCGCCTTCGCGACGAGATGGCCGCCGCCCAGAACCAGATGGTGCTGCTGTCCTGCAAGAACGCCGAGGAGCGGGTCTGCAGCTTCCTGCTGAAGCAGCTTCATCGTGACCCGGGCCATAGCCGGTCCAATGCCATTGTCGAGCTGCCGATGACCCGGCTCGACATTGCCGACTATCTCGGCCTGACGATCGAAACCGTATCGCGAATGATGACGAAGCTGGCGAACAAGGGGATCCTGGTATCGGCCGGCCGTCATTGCGTTCGCATCGTGAAATATGGAATGCTGGTGCAACTCTCCGGCGACGATGACGAATATGATGGCGACGAACGCGGCTTGCTCGCTTACGCTGGAAGGCAACGCCAATGATCCTGAAATGACGAAAGTGCCGGAATGAAACTTCCGGAATGCCGAGCGGCGCGGCGCAAATTTATGCGACGCGCTTTGACGACGCTGCGTCCGGCGGCATCGAGCGATGTGCGGTTCGTATCCCCGCCATTTCGGACGATTGCCACGCGCGACGCCATCTGCGGACATCATTTGCAGTGATCATGACCACGTCACCGCCGGCCTCCTTTGAACCGAGGCCGTTCGCCGCGATTTCGCAGAACGCGTCGACATATTGAAGGAAACGGACTTCGGTTGCGCGAGGTGGCGAGGCTACGGAGAGCAGCGCGCGCCTGGAAACAATGACGGTTTTCATGTCTGCGCCGAAACGCACATCGATGCGCCCAGACTTATCTCGTGCATTCAGGCTTGCTGTGACGACATCGTGCGGCACTTTCATCTCCTTTGAGCCGGCATCTCCGTTGAGCAGGAGCCTGCGTTGCATGAACTGCTGCCGGCCAGTGGTGCTCCCTCTCAAGGTACGAGATCAGCACAAAGACACTTTGACCTCGGTCAACTCCACATCATTTGCCGTGCGGCAACTCATGGAACTTGGGGGCATGACGGCGTGTGTCGGAACGCGTTGCCCGCGAGCGGATGGATCAGCGGGCCGACTTTGACGCCGAGCTGAGATGGACGACGATTTCCCCGGTGGACGCCAACATTGACCTAGAACAAGGAAGATCGCGCGCTTCGACGTCATAAACCATTCTGTTTTGTCAAAGGATGCGACAATGTCCGACTGTCTGGTCGCCAAGTATGGCGACGCGCGGTTCCCGCGCTACACGAGCTATCCAACGGCGCCAGCCTTTTCAGCCACGGTGGGGCCGGATGAATATGCGAGGGGACTCGCCAACATCGCAAAAGCCGGACCCGTCTCCGTCTATCTCCACGTCCCGTTCTGCCGCTCGATGTGCTGGTACTGCGGTTGTCACACGAGCATCACCCGGCAGGATGGTCCGGTTCGCGAATACCTGGATGTCATGAGCCAGGAGATCGAGCTTGTATCCTTCGCGGCCGGAAACGACGTCCCCGTTAAGAACGTTCATTTCGGTGGCGGCACCCCCACGATCATGAAGCCGCAGGAGTTTGCCGCAATCATGGCCAAGCTGCGGAGCGCCTTCCGGTTTGAGGCAGATGCGAGCATCGCGGTAGAAATCGATCCACGCACATTGGCTGCTCCAATGATCGAGGCGCTCGGTGAAAGCGGTGTCGATCGCGCAAGCCTCGGCGTTCAGAGCTTCGACCCGATCGTGCAAGCCGCGATCAACCGAACACAATCCTTCGAACAGACCGAGATTGCGGTCAGCGGGCTGCGCTCCGTGGGCATCTCCAGTATCAACTTCGATTTGATCTACGGCCTTCCGAACCAGACCGTGCAATCCTGCATCGACACCGCCAGACTGGCCGCGCAGCTGCGTCCGGAGCGTTTTGCCGTTTTCGGTTATGCGCACATACCGGCCTTCAAGAAGCACCAGCGCCTCATAGATGAAGCGTCGCTTCCGGATGCAAAACAGCGAAACGAGCAGGCCGAAGCCATCGCGGAAGAGCTTGCGAAGGCCGGATATGCGCGCATCGGGCTCGATCATTTTGCGCTGCCGGACGATCAACTCGCGATCGCTGCGCGCAACGGCACGATGAGAAGGAATTTCCAAGGTTACACGACGGATGATTGCGATACGCTGATCGGCCTCGGCGCTTCGGCGATCGGGCGGCTGCCGATCGGCTATGTCCAGAACCATGTGCCATTGGGGCTATATCAGGAGCGGGTTGCTTCCGGCATCCTGCCGACAGCCAAGGGATATCTTCTCACCGAGGAAGATAAGCTCCGGGCCAAAATAATCGAACGGCTTATGTGTGATTTCGAAGTCGATCTCGCAGGATTGAGCAAAGAGTCAGGTTTTGACATCGAATTCCTCATCGACCGAAACGATCGGCTCAGTGAGCTTGTCGCCGATGGCGTCGCGGCGATTTGCGGAGATCGGATTGTCGTGTCTCAAGACGCACGGTTCATGGTCCGCGCCGTTGCCGCGGCATTCGACGCCTATTTCGGTTCGCACGGACGCACGCACAGCAAGGCCGCTTGAGCGAGAAACCAGCCCTTGCTCGGCGCGCTGCCATGGCCCGCCAGCTTGTTGCTGCAGAGGTAATAGGATGAAGAACCCAATCCCGGACAGTTTCGGAGAACTCGAGAGCTACTATGAGCAGCTTATGTCGTGGTGCGACGTGCTGCAGGCAATTGCCGACTTTCTGCCTTGCCATATCGAGGAAGGCCTCTGCCGCCGTCTTTCACGCGGTCTGATCCCGCTATTGCTGACGACTCACCGGCTGGAAGAGCACTTGGTCTCGTCGGCGCTCGGACTGATCATGGAGGTCGAGGAGCTGTCCGATGCGAGAGAACACCGGCAAGCCGGTCGCCTATTCGATCATGATGCGGCTCAGCACCTCGTCTTCACGCTGGAAACCCTGAGCGAGGGGCGCTGCCGGCTCTCCTGGGAAGCCGTAGGATATCAGCTGCGTTCGTTCTGCTGTTCGATGCGCCGGCATATCAAGTCGGAGCGGGAGATCATCAGGTTGCTTCAACGGGCAATGAAGGACGAACCGCCGTCGCGTCCCGATGCAGCTGCGCAAACGGAGGCGGCCTGAGCAATGCGACGCGGCCGCGAGCTGCCGTGCCGATAATCGCGAAGCAGCACGCGCTGAACGCGACGGTGCGGACGGCGCGCAAGCGTGCCGTCCGCACCTGTCGATCAATCACTGGGTGATCTGAGCCGGGGTGATCTGCGCGAGGTCGGCATCCAGCCTTTTGCGCGCCATGTTCGGCACCTTGGCGATCTTGATCGCGTCAAGATTGACCGGGTTGTCGCCGACCTGGATCAATGCAACCATGCCCATGCCCACATGCGGCGTGCACTTCAAGACATATGCGCCCGGAATATCGAACTTCGCCTGATACTGTTCGCTCGGCCTGGATTTGAACTCAGGAACGCCATCGGGAATGAGACCCTTGAACGTCTCGACGTTGTGGCTCTTGTCCGTGGGAATGAACGTGACAGTATCGCCCGGAGCGATCTTCAGGAAGCCGGGCTCAAACACCATCGCGCCGTCCGCGCCCTTGTTCAGCATCTGAACCTGGTGGTCAGCAGCCATCAACGGTGCAGCCGAAGCGATCAAGGCTGCCGTTGCAGCGATCAGACCGAATTTCAAACGCATTTGCATATCTCCTGTTCTCCGAGGTCCGGTTCGGCCTCGCGGACGTTTTTTAAGACATGCAGGACGCCGGTTCTTTGATGCGGGTCAAACGCGGGAGAAACCACACGCACCGCGCGGGCGAAGGCGCAAGAGCGGGTGAGCTGCACCGCCGACAGATGTCACCTTGCGTCGAGAAGTTCGCGGATCCTCAACGCCAGCTCCTTGGCGGTATAGGGTTTGCGCAGCCACCGGGCGCCCGGAACCGTATCATTGCCCGCGAGACCCGGTTCGGAGTATCCCGACGTGAAGAGCACGGCAATGTCCGGCCGTAAAATACGCACCTCTCTTGCGAGCTCGTCACCCGTCATCCCGCCCGGCATCACGATGTCGGTAAAAAGCAGCGCGACGTCAGTGTTTTCCTTGAGGAGATCGAGCGCGCGGTGACCGTTTTCGGCTTCGCGCACCGTATAGCCCATCGAGGCGAGCCTAGCGACGGCGACGCGGCGAACACGGGCGTCATCTTCGACGACGAGCACGACTTCGTCCCCTTGCGGCAGTTGGCTCTCACCCGCGCCATGGTCCGGTGCCGCCTCTTGAGGCTTCCCGCCATTGGTTGCGGGGAGATATATCCGGACTGTCGTGCCGCGCCCCACCTCACTGTAAATCTGCAGATGGCCACCCGATTGCTTGACGAAGCCATAGACCATGCTCAGTCCGAGACCTGTGCCGGAGCCGACTTCCTTTGTCGTGAAAAATGGCTCAATCGCATGCTTCCTGACCTCCTCCGTCATGCCGGAACCGGTATCCGTCATCGTGACCAGCACGAAATTGCCGCTGCGTAGCTCCGGATACATTTTCGCATAGTCGGCATCGAGATAGACGCGCGAGATCGTCGTCGTCAGACTGCCGCCCCTGGGCATGGCGTCCCTTGCGTTCAAAGCGATGTTCAGAATGGCATTCTGGAGCTGCGAGCTGTCCACAAGGACGTTCAGGCCAGATCCATCGATGACGGTCGACAACCTGATATTTTCGCCGAGCGTTCGACGGAGCAGATCCGAGAAGCCGCTCACAACTTGACCAAGATCGGCGTGCTTCGGATTCAACGGCTGTCGGCGACCGAAAGCGAGCAGTTGAGCCGTGAGAACAGCTCCGTCCTCCGCCGCGGCCTGAGCCTCTCCCAGCATTTCACGAAGGTTGCCGGGCGGCAGTTTGTCCTCGATCATTTCGAGATTGCCGCTGATGACGGTGAGGAGGTTGTTGAAGTCGTGCGCGATGCCTCCGGTCAACTGCCCGACAGCTTCCATCTTCTGTGACTGGCGAAGATCTTCCTCGATTTTGTAACGGCTGGTGAGATCGCGGATAAAACCGGTGAATATCCGCTCTCCGTTTGCCGTCGCTTCGCCGACGTGGAGTTCCATCGGAAATTGCGAACCGTCGGCCCGCTGACCGGTGACGACACGCCCGTAGCCGATGATACGTTTCTCGCCCGTATCGATATAGTGGTCGATGTAGCCGTCGTGGGCATCGCGATAGGGGTTCGGCATCAGGTTGCTGACGTTGCGGCCGCAAATTTGATCGGAAGACATTCCAAACAGCTTCTCGGCAGCCTTGCTGAACGAAAGCACCATTCCCTTGTCATCGATCACCACCATGGCATCCGGCACGGTGTCCAGGATCGAGCTCAGATGCGCTTCGCGGGATTTGACTACCTCTTGCGCTCGCTTCAACGCGCTGACGTCGCTGTTTGTCTGGATGACGGCAAGATCGCCATCCGGCAAATTGACCAGCACGCAACGAGAGGCAACATGAATCTCGTGCCCGCTCTTGTGACGATGAATGATTTCACCCTGCCAGAAGCCGCGCGACTTCAGTTGGTTGCGGATGTTTTCCACCGGTTCGGGGAACTGCGTCGCCAGCAATTCGTGCACCTCCTCCCCGACCGCTTCCTCTCTTGCCCAGCCATACATGTTCTCGCAGCCAATGGACCAATGCGTGACAGTTCCCTCAAAACGATGGATCAGGATGTCGGCTCCGTCCAGCACGTGCACCATGGCATCCAGTTCCTGGGACGATACGGTTCGCGGTGATATGAGGCGGTGAGGCATGAACGTCGATCCTGCGGCTTCGTTACGTCAGTGCAAGCTGACCCTATGACAGGATTTCTCCGAAAAATCATCAGCGTCGCCGGACAACTGCTTAAGAAGGGCGCGATTGACGATTCGCAAATCATGCCTGCCCTCTGGAGCGACGACGTTTCGCGATGCAAGTTTGGTGAGGGTGCGAGACACGGTTTCAATGGTCAAACCGAGATGGTCTGCAATGTCCTGCCGGTTCATGGGGACGCGCAGCAGGCTCTGCCGCGCCTGGGGATTGCGACGGGATACAAGCTTCGCGATGAAACTGCACAGGCGCTCTTCCGCATTCTTCTTCGAGAGCAGTACCATCTGTTCTTGTGCGGCAGCCGTCTCCTGGCAGAGCAGGGAAATGTATGCGGCGTGAAGAGCATCCGACCGGGCGACTTCGTCCTGGAAGCCTTTCCGGGATACGCGGCGAATCCGGCATTCGGTCACGGCTTCCGCGGTGAAGAGGAAATCGCGTTGCAGCGATGCACCGATCAGGTCGCCGGCGAAGCAAAACGCGGTTATCACACGGCGGCCCTCGCCGACGATTCGATAGAGACGAACAACCCCCTCCACGACCTGGAAGAGATGTTTGGCCTCGTCGCCCTCCCAGCAGATGGCTCTCCCGGCGGAGATGGGCTCCATTGCGGAGGAGAGGAAGAGCGCGGACAAAGATCGACCGGCATAGATCGTTTCGTTCGTCATTTCGGCATGTTCGAACGCTTGGTTTTTCTGCATCAGCATCGTCGTGTCCCCCATTGTCAGGACGTGTACTAGAACGCCCCTGCGTCACACCGGAATGAGCGGACGGTGCCAACGGGTGAAAGTTTGTAACAGTTTGTAACTGCGGCGGTCCGCGCCCGTCTTACTGTCCGCTCGTTGATGTAGATCAAGGAGCAATTCGCCGCTTCGTGACAGTCCTGCCGAGAAAGCCGGCCGCGACGCGGTCGTCTGTGCACTGGGGACGACATCATGAATTACACAACGGAAACGATGGTGATCACGGTCGCGGCGTTTCTAGCGTTGCTAGGAGCCGCATTCGCCCATGATCATCTCTTTGCGATCCATATGGGCATACTTTGCCTCTGCCTCGTCATCGGCGCTTTGCTGCTGGTCAGGAACGTTGACTTTTCACCGACAGGCCAGCAGCGCAAAGTCGACATATCCGGCTATTTCGATGAAGTCGTACGATACGGCTTGATCGCTACCGTGTTCTGGGGCGTGGTCGGTTTCCTCGTCGGAGTCGTCATCGCGCTGCAGTTGGCCTTTCCCGACCTCAACATCGCGCCTTATCTCAATTTCGGAAGGCTGCGGCCCGTTCACACGTCGGCGGTCATCTTCGCCTTCGGCGGCAACGCCCTCATCATGACATCGTTCTATGTCGTGCAACGCACTTGCCGCGCGCGTCTTTTCGGCGGGAGCCTCGCCTGGTTCGTATTCTGGGGCTACCAGCTTTTTATCGTGATGGCTGCGACCGGATATGTTCTCGGAATCACCCAAGCCCGCGAATATGCCGAACCCGAATGGTACGTCGACCTGTGGCTGACCATCGTCTGGGTCGCCTATCTCGCCGTGTATCTTGGAACGATCCTCAAGCGCAAAGAGCCACACATCTACGTGGCAAACTGGTTCTATCTCGGCTTCATCGTCACCATTGCGATGCTGCATGTGGTCAACAACCTGGCGGTTCCGGCCTCGTTTCTCGGCTCCAAAAGCTATTCCGCCTTCTCGGGCGTACAGGACGCGCTGACCCAATGGTGGTACGGCCACAACGCCGTCGGCTTCTTCCTCACCGCCGGCTTCCTGGGCATGATGTACTACTTCGTGCCGAAGCAGGCCAACCGACCCGTCTATTCATACCGGCTTTCGATCATCCACTTCTGGGCGCTGATCTTCATGTACATCTGGGCCGGCCCCCATCATCTGCATTACACGGCACTGCCCGACTGGGCCCAGACACTCGGCATGGTTTTCTCGGTGATGCTCTGGATGCCCTCCTGGGGCGGCATGATCAACGGTCTCATGACCCTTTCGGGCGCCTGGGACAAAATCCGCACCGATCCGATCATCCGCATGATGATCGTCGCCATCGCCTTTTACGGGATGTCGACCTTCGAAGGTCCGATGATGTCGGTGAAGACAGTCAATTCGCTCAGCCATTATACAGAATGGACGATCGGTCATGTTCATTCCGGCGCGCTCGGCTGGGTGGGAATGATCACCTTCGGCGCGATCTATTATCTGACGCCGAAGCTATGGGGACGCGAGCGCCTCTACAGCCCGCGGATGGTCAACTGGCACTTCTGGCTCGCAACCCTCGGAATCGTCATCTACGCCGCCGTGCTTTGGGTTGCCGGCATCCAGCAGGGGTTGATGTGGCGCGAGTACAATTCCCAGGGCTTCCTCGTCTATTCCTTCGCGGAGACGGTCGCGGCCATGTTCCCCTACTACGTGCTGCGCGCAGTGGGCGGAACGCTTTACCTGGCGGGTGGTCTCGTCATGGCCTGGAACGTGTTCATGACGATCCGCGGCCGCGTGCGCGACGAAGCTGCGATCCCAACCACTTTCGTGCCCCAAGCACAGCCTGCCGAGTGAGGTGAGACATGGCATCGATACTTGATAAACATAAGATCCTCGAGAAGAACGCGACGCTTCTTCTCGTCGGCTCGCTGCTCGTCGTGAGCATCGGCGGCATCGTCGAAATCGCACCGCTGTTCTACCTGCAGAACACGATTGAAAAGGTGGAAGGCATGCGGCCGTATACGCCGCTCGAGCTGGCCGGACGAAACATCTACATCCGCGAAGGCTGCTACCTCTGCCACAGCCAGATGATCAGACCGTTCCGCGACGAGGTGGAACGCTACGGCCATTACTCGCTCGCGGCCGAGTCCATGTACGATCATCCTTTCCAATGGGGATCCAAACGAACCGGGCCGGATCTGGCCCGCGTCGGCGGACGCTATTCCAACGAATGGCATGTCCAGCATCTCGCCGATCCCCGGGCAGTGGTGCCGGAGTCGATCATGCCGAGTTACGCCTTCCTCAAAGAGCAGAGGGTGACGGTCAAGGACGTGGGAATGGACCTGAAGGCCAACGAGGACGTGGGCGTACCTTATAACGACGACATGCTGGCGAATGCGGAAGCCGACATGAAGGCCCAAGCCGATCCGAACGCAGATACGACGGCCCTGCTTGCCCGCTATCCGAAGGCGAAGACCGGCGATTTCGACGGCGATCCCGCTGCGCTGACCGAAATGGATGCCTTAGTGGCCTACCTGCAGATGCTCGGAACGTTGGTCGATTTCTCGACCTACGACGATGCGACCGGCTACCGGTGAGGTGATCCATGGAAACCTACACTGCAATGAGACACTTCGCCGACAGCTGGGGCCTTTTGGCAATGGCGGCATTCTTCGTCGGCGTGGTTGTGTTCACCCTTCGCCCAGGCAGCAAGCAGACGGCGAAAGAGGCCGCCGATATTCCCTTGAAGGATGATTGAGATGTCGGAAAAACATATCGATGAATTTAGCGGCGTCGAAACGACCGGACATGAATGGGACGGCATCCGCGAACTCAACAATCCGATGCCCCGCTGGTGGGTGTGGACCTTCTACGCCACCATTGTCTGGGCGTTGGGCTATGCGATCGCATATCCCGCGATCCCGATGATTACCGACGCTACGAAGGGCATGCTCGGTTTTTCCAGCCGCGCCGAACTGCAGCAGAACCTGGACCAGGCCAAGGCATCGCAAATGCAATTTCATGATCTGATCGCCGCCAAGACGGTACAGGAAATCGATTCCGATTCTGCCCTTCGCGAATTCGCAATCGCCGGCGGCGCGTCAGCATTCAAGGTGAATTGTGCGCCATGCCACGGCTCGGGAGCAAGCGGCGGTCCTGGATTTCCGAACCTCAACGACGACGATTGGCTGTGGGGCGGAGACCTGGATGCCATCCAGACGACGATCGCGCATGGGATTCGCTTCGACGGGGATACGGACACTCATGCTTCCGAGATGCCGCCCTTTGTCGATGTTCTGGATCCCATCCAGACAAGGCAGGTCGCGGCTTACGTCTGGGGGCTGACCAATACACCGTCGGACCCCGGTCTCGCAGAGGCGGGAAAACAGGTCTTCGTCGACAACTGTGCCGCATGTCACGGCGAGGATGCCAAAGGAAAAGCCGAAATGGGCGCGCCGGATCTCGCTGATGCGATCTGGCTGAAGGCCCGCGGCGAGGATGCGATCATCCGCCAGGTCGCTTCTCCGAAGCATGGCGTCATGCCCGCCTGGGCAGGGCGCCTCGGCGATACGACGGTCAAGGAACTGACGATCTTCGTGCATTCGCTTGGCGGCGGAACGTAAGGAGCAGAGCTATGGCGGCTCACGGCCACAATCCGATCCTCGATCTCTACGGCACGCCGCGCGCAGCGATACGATCACGTGTGTCGGCGCGTGCCAAGGCCCTGCCGCCACCGTCCGATCAGGATGATCCGGCAAAGATCGGCAGTTCGATCATCAGTTTGACCTGCCTCAAAGACCACGAGCAGACAAGCCGCTAGCTGCAGACTTGTCGAGGACGTCCCAGCGGTGTTCGTTCCCCGCGGTTCCTCCAGGCCACGCCCTCTCTCCAGGGCGTGGCCTTTTCCATTGGCGGGAAGACCTTCGTCTTGATCTGTATCAAGGAAAGGATGCGCGGCGGATGGGACAAGGTCGGGTGAAATCGGATAGGTCCCATGAACCTCTACACTGCACCAGATCCCGACAGCATCGAACGGCTCAGCGTCGAGCCGGTCAACGCCCGTCGCAATCGGCAGCCTCTCTATGCACCTCGGAAGAAGGTTTTTCCCAAGCGTGCAGAGGGGCGATTCCGTCGATTCAAATGGATCGTCATGCTGGTCACGCTCGGCATCTACTATCTCGCGCCATGGATTCGCTGGGATCGTGGTCCTTACGCGCCCGACCAGGCAATCCTCATCGACCTTTCCTCACGACGCTTCTTCTTTTTCTTCATCGAAATCTGGCCTCAGGAATTTTATTATGTGGCTGGTCTCCTCGTCATGGCGGGGTTCGGCCTGTTTCTCGTCACTTCCGCGGTCGGCCGCGCCTGGTGCGGCTACGCCTGTCCGCAGACCGTCTGGGTCGATCTCTTTCTCGTCGTCGAACGCGCGATCGAAGGCGATCGAAACGCGCGAATGAAGCTTGACGCCGCTCCCATGAGTTTTGCCAAGCTGAGGAAGCGTGTCGTCAAACATTCGATCTGGCTGCTGATCGGCGTCGCCACGGGCGGAGCGTGGATTTTTTATTTTGCCGACGCGCCGAGCCTGCTTGTTTCGCTATTCACTGGCCGCGCTCCTGCAGCCGCCTACGCCACGGTCGCCGTCCTTACTGCGACGACCTATGTGCTCGGCGGCCTCATGCGCGAGCAGGTTTGCACCTATATGTGCCCGTGGCCACGCATCCAGGGTGCGATGCTCGACGAGAATTCTCTCGTCGTCACCTATCATGACTGGCGGGGCGAGCAGCGGTCGCGTCACGCGAAAAAGGCGCAAGCCAAAGGCTTGCCGGTGGGCGATTGCGTCGATTGCAATGCCTGCGTGGCGGTGTGCCCGATGGGTATCGACATTCGCGACGGACAGCAGATGGAGTGCATCACATGCGCGCTCTGCATCGACGCCTGCGACGGTGTCATGGACAAGCTCGGAAAGCCTCGCGGCCTGATTGCCTATGCCACGCTGAGCGAATACGCGAGCAACATGTCACTGGCGACCGACGAAGGGCGAACGGCCGTCCAGCCGTCCAGGGTTCGAAACGAGGATGGAAGCTTCGTCCCGGCGATCCGGCACTTCAACTGGCGCATCGTCTTTCGTCCGAGAATCGTCTTTTACGCGGTCGCCTGGGCATCGGTCGGCGTGGCCATGCTCGTCCACCTCGCCTTTCGCGAGCGCCTTGAACTCAACGTCGTTCACGACCGAAACCCCCAATATGTTCTGGAAAGCGACGGCTCACTGCGGAATGGCTACACGCTTCGGATCCTGAACATGGTGCCGACGCCGCGGGATGTGAACATAAGCCTGGTCGGGCTGGAGGGGGCGACGATGCGTATTCCCGAGTTCGGCAAGGAAGACGCTCGCCGCTTTACCGTCCATGCCGAACCGGACGCAGCCACGACGCTCAAGGTCTTCGTTACGCGCAAGCCCACCGGCGCCGCAATCAATGAATTTCTGTTCGTGATCGAAGATACGGATCGCGCCGATCGGGCAACCTACCGCGCGGCGTTCAATGCACCGGGAGACACCAAATGAAGACCTCTGCCCAAGGTTTTACAGGCCTGCACATGCTGGTTGCGACCTCGACCTTCTTCGCTGTGGTGATCGCGGTGAATGTCACCATGGCCTTCTATGCCTCCTCCAGCTGGAGCGGTCTGGTCGTGGAAAATACCTATGTCGCCAGTCAGGAGTTCAACCGCAAAGCGGCGGCGATGAAGGCAATGGCGGCTTCCGGCGTCGCGGGCGATCTCTCCATAAGAGGGCATCAGATCCGCTACGACATTCACGACAAGAGCGGCGCGCCTGCGGCCGTCGACGAGGTCGTGCTGAATTTCAAGCGACCCGTCGGAGATCACGAAGACTTCCACCTCACGCTCAGAAAAACAGCCGAGGGACGGTTCGAAGCAGATCACAACCTGGCCGAGGGTGACTGGATCGTCGAGGCCATCTCGCGAAACGACGGCTTGGTCGTCATGCACGAGGCCAAACGCATCGATACCAAGGAGTTGGACCGATGACCTGCTGCACCATGGACGCGGAAAGCGTGCTTGCTCTCAGCATGACGTCATCCAGTGCCGAAGAGGTCCGCCTTGCCAGCCAGCCGCTCGGCGGCGGACTGCGCCAGTTGGACTTGAGCGTTCCTGATATTCACTGCGGTGGCTGCATTTCGACCATAGAAGGGGCGTTGCTGACACTTCCTTTCGTCAAGACGGCGCGCGTCAATCTTACGGCTCGAAGGGTAACCTGCGTCTACCAGGAGGAGATGGAGACACATGCCGCCGATCCGTCCGAGATCCTCGCAGCGATCAACTCGGCCGGATATCGCGCGCATCTCTTTACCCCCTCGGCCGCCGAAAACGACAGAACCCGCAATCAGCTTCTCCTGGCGATCGGCGTTTCCGGCTTTGCGGCCGCCAACATCATGTTGCTTTCGGTATCGGTCTGGTCTGGCGCAGATGCCGCGACACGCGACATGTTTCATTGGATCTCGGCGATGATAGCAGCGCCCGCGCTGGTTTATGCCGGGCGTTTCTTCTTCAAATCGGCCTGGAATGCGCTCCGCCACGGGCGCACCAACATGGACGTTCCGATCTCTCTCGCCGTGACGCTCTCCTATGCCGTTTCACTGTGGGAGACCATCCATCACGGTGAACATGCATGGTTCGACGCGTCGGTTTCGCTGCTCTTCTTCCTGCTGATCGGCAGGACCCTCGATCATATCATGCGGGAAAAGGCTCGGGCGGCGATCAACGGACTTGCAAGGCTGGCGCCGCGCGGGGCCTTGCTGATCAATCCGGACGGGTCCCGACGTTACATTGCGGTAGAAGAGATCGCGGTGGGAGATGAAATCTCGATAGCGGCAGGCGAAAGGGTTCCCGTCGATGGCGTAGTCGTCATCGGAGAAAGCGACGTGGATCTCTCCATCGTCACCGGCGAGAGCAGCCCCGTCGCCGTCGCCGGTAACAGCGAGGTGAGTTCGGGCGCGATGAACCTGACCGGCTCGCTCGTCCTGCGCGCGACGCGCATTGCCAAGAATTCGCTTCTTTCGGAGATCATCGGCCTGATGGAAGCCGCCGAGGGTGGAAGAGCTCGCTATCGCAGGATCGCCGATCGCGCTGCGGCGCTCTATTCGCCGGCCGTGCATCTGTTGGCGCTGGTCTCCTTTCTTGCCTGGGGCCTCCTCGGCGGAGACTGGAAACAGGCAATGCTGGTCGCGGTAGCGGTCCTGATCATTACCTGCCCATGCGCATTGGGCCTTGCCGTGCCCGTGGTCCAGGTCGTCGCCGCGGGGGAGCTTTTCCGCAAGGGCATCATGGTGAAGGACGGTTCGGCACTCGAAAGACTGGCCGAGACCGACACTGTGGCCTTTGACAAAACGGGCACCTTGACGATGGGCAGGCCGCGCCTTGTCAGAGTGGACGCCATGGAAGAGAACAGCACGGCAATCGCCCGCGGATTGGCCGTGCATTCACGGCATCCTCTTTCTCAGGCTCTGGTGCGGGGCACCGAAACCGCCCCCATGTCCTTCGACAGCGTCACGGAAATCCCCGGCGGGGGACTGGAAGCCAGGAAGGGCGCTGACGTCTATCGATTGGGCAACACGGCATTTGCCTGCGGAACCAGCTTCGTGCCCCGCACCGCCGATAGTCCGTTCTCGGAAGTGGTCTTGTCGCAGAACGGCGTCGATCTTGCCCGCTTCTTCTTCGATGACACGCTTCGTCCGGGCGCTCGTGAGGCCATCGGCCAGCTCGACGCAGCCGGCCTTGAAACGCTGATCGTGTCCGGCGACCGGCAGATCGTCGTCGACAATACGGCGCATGCTCTGGGCATCGGCAGGGCTTTAGGCTCGCTGACGCCGAAACGGAAGGTCGATGAATGCCAGAGGCTGAACGGCGAAGGGCGTCGCGTGCTCATGGTTGGCGACGGGATCAACGACGCTCCCGCCCTTGCTGCGGCCCATGTCTCGATGGCGCCGGCCACGGCCTCCGATATCGGCAGACAGGCCGCCGACCTCGTTTTCTTCAACGATCGCCTCGACGCTGTGCCGGATGCGATTGCCGTTGCGCGAAGCTCCGCCAGCCTCATCCGGCAGAACTTCGCTCTCGCCATCGGTTACAACGTCCTGGCGGTGCCGATTGCCATCGCCGGATTGGCGACGCCGCTCATAGCGGCGGTGGCAATGTCGACATCTTCGATCATCGTCGTGATGAACGCACTGCGCCTGAACGCGTTCGGCAAGCGTCCGGCTATCCAGATTCGGGGGCGGGTCGGCCGGAGTGCGGAGGTCAAGGCCGCATGAACATGTTGATCTATCTCATACCCATCGCACTGCTGATGGGAGGAATGGGACTGCTGGCATTTCTTTGGTCGCTGAAGAGCGGCCAGTATGACGACCTTCAGGGGGCCGCCTGGCGAATTCTCGCCGAGGACGAAACCGATCGGAGAAAACCCTAACCGCAACCGGGTCCAAACACGAAAGGAAGATGGATGCTTGCGAAAAATTCAGTCCTTCTGCAGTCCGACCTGTTCGCTGGTTTGGATCAGGCGACCGTGGAGCAATTCACCGCAACGGCTGAGGTTCGCACCTTCGCTCCCGACGAGAAGATCATAAGCGAGGGCCAGCAGGCATCGTTCGTCTACTGCGTTACGAACGGATTTGTCCGGCTTTCAAAATCGGAATCCACCGGGCGCGAGGCTGATATCTGCGTGTGCGAGCCGGGCGACACGTTCGGCGAATATCTTCTCTCAGGCGGCGGCTCCTATGCCTATAGCGCGTGGTCCGCCGACGGGGCCGAGGTCGCGCTGTTCGAGCTTGCGGAGTTGCAGGCATTTGCCGACCAACATCCGGTCATTCACCGGAACGTCATGCGCATCATGGTCAGGCATCTGCTCGGCGCGATGGATTGTATTGCCGGTGACCGGCTGCTCACGGCGGCGCAACGTGTGGCAAACTACCTGATGAGCCGCTGCCCCGCCGCGGCGTCCACCTCGCAGGTCTCGTTCCGCCTCCCTTACCGGAAGAGAATCCTGGCCGGCAAATTGGGCCTGGCGCCGGAAGCCCTGTCGCGAGCGTTTGCGACGCTCGCGACATCGGGCGTCGAAGTCAGAGGCAAGGTCGTCCTGGTCGATAGCGTCGACCTGCTTCGCGAAGCGTGCTGAACCCGAAAAATTGGGATGGAAGAGCTCGTCGTCGTTGACCGGAATCAATGTGCCGCCCCCCGGCCTCGGTATGTTCAAGCGCAAAAGGGCGTCTGGACGTTATGGTTATTTGGATTGTTTTCGCGGTCATCACGACTGCCATAATCGCCTCTCTTCTTTATCCGCTTGCGTCAGGCCGCGTCCGGTTCAGCGAGGGCGCGACTGACGCCGCCCGGGTCTATCGGGATCAGCTTTTCGAACTCGACAGGGAATTGCTGGCGAACGAAATCGGCTGCAACGAGTATGAATACGCGCGGGCTGAAACAGCCCGGCGCCTTTTCAAGGCAAGCGAGCAGAAGCAAGAAGAAAGCCGCAGGTTGCCGCATCCGCACAGGTGGCTGAGGTTGGCGATCGCCGCGTTTCTGCCTTTGGCGAGCATTGGCCTCTATGGTCTTGCGGGTTCGCCCGACATGCCGTCGCTGCCGTTGCAAGCGCGATTGGAGGATCCTGGCCAGGACATTGCAATACTGGTCGCGAGAACCGAGCGCCACCTCGCGAGCCAGCCGGATGATGGCCGCGGATGGGATGTGATCGCTCCAATCTACCTCAGGGCCGGCCGGATCGCCGACGCACGGTCGGCTTACCGCAATGCCCTGCGTCTGTTAGGCCCGGACATTCATCGCCTGGGTGGCCTTGCCGAAGCCCTGATGGCGGAGGCGCAGGGTTCGGTGGACAAGGAGACGTTAGACGTCCTGCGACAGATCGTTCAGCTCGAACCTGAAAACCCCCGCGCCCGTTTCTACATCGCCCTCGGCAGCGAGCAGACGGGACGAACCGCTGAGGCGCTGATGAACTTTGAGGCACTTGCCAGGCTGTCGCCAGCGGATGCGCCGTGGCTGCCTCTCGTCAATCAGCACATCGCCGCCAATGGCGGAGTTCCGCTGATCGCCACCGGGACTGCGGATCGACGTCAGACGATCGAAGCCATGGTGACGGGTCTGGACGCAAAGCTTTCCGAAAGCCCGGACGACTTGAATGGCTGGCTCAGGCTCGTCCGCTCTTACGCCGTATTGAACGATAGGGATCGTGCTGCCGGCGCCCTGAAGCGCGGGCTTGCAGCCTTTCCGCCGGCCGGCGAACAGGGCCGGCAATTGCTGGCGCTTGCCCGGGAACTCGGCATAGCAACGGAAGGAATGGCGCAATGACGCGCAAGCAGAAGCGCCTGGCGGTGATCGCCGGCGGCATGGGCTTCATCGCCGCCGCCGTGCTGCTGGTCATGTTCGCCTTCAGCCAGTCGGTCGCCTATTTCTACATGCCGGCCGATCTGGCGAAGACGCCGGTGGCGCCGCAAACCCGCATCCGGCTCGGCGGCCTGGTCGGCGAGGGTAGCGTCGTGCGCGGCACCGGCTCGACGGTGGAATTTGCCGTCACCGACGCCAGCGCCAATGCCGTGAAGGTGAGATATACCGGCATCCTTCCCGATCTCTTCCGCGAGGGCCAGGGCGTCGTCACCGAAGGCATGTTTACGCCGGGAACGAATGTCTTCGTCGCCGATACCGTGCTGGCCAAGCATGACGAGACCTATATGCCGAAGGATGTGGCCGACCGGCTCAAATCCCAGGGGCTGTGGAAGGAAGGGCAAGGCCAGGACGTTCCGGGCAAGCAAGCTCAGGGCCAGGAAGTGAAGGCGACGCCATGATCATCGAGATCGGCCATTACGCGCTGGTGCTGGCGCTGGCCA
>NZ_JACIFS010000003.1:0-934188 GCF_014197475.1 Rhizobium sp. BK212 | reverse complement strand
TGCGCCGGCATCAAGGGCTACTTCTGGAACTCGATCAAGATGGTGGTGCCGGCCGTCGCCATCTCCACCATCATGGGGGCGCTGAACGGTTATGTGCTCACCAAATGGCGCTTTCCCGGCCACACGCTGGTGTTCGGGCTGATGCTGTTTGCCTGCTTCATTCCGTTCCAGTCGGTGCTGTTGCCGATGGCGACGATCCTCGGTTCGCTCGGCCGCTTCGGCATGACGCTGCAGAACGCCACCGGCTTTGCCTTCGGCTTCGGCAATCCGACCGTCAATCTGGTCTTCGTCCATGTCGTCTATGGCCTGGGCTTCACGACGCTGTTCTTCCGCAATTTCTACGAGGCCTTTCCGACCGAGCTGGTGCGGGCCGCCCAGGTCGATGGCGCCAGCTTCTTCCAGATCTTCCGGCGCATCATGCTGCCGAACTCGCTGCCGATCATCGTCGTCACCGTCATCTACCAGTTCACCAATATCTGGAACGACTTCCTGTTTGCCTCGGCCTATGCCGGCACCGGCGATTCCATGCCGATGACGGTGGCGCTCAACAATGTCGTCAACACCTCGACCGGGGTGGTCGAATACAATGTCAACATGGCGGCGGCGATGATCGCCGCCGTGCCGACGCTCATCGTCTATATCCTCGCCGGCCGCTACTTCGTGCGCGGTCTGATGGCGGGCGCTGTCAAAGGGTAATCCATGGCCTTCCTCGAAATCTCCGGTCTGAAAAAGCGCTTCGGCGCCGTCGACATTCTCAAGGGCATCGACCTCGAACTCGACAAGGGCGGCTTTCTCGTGCTGGTCGGCCCGTCCGGCTGCGGCAAGTCCACCCTGCTCAACACCATTGCCGGGCTGGAGACGATCACCTCGGGCGATATCAGGATCGACGGGCGCGACATCAGCGGCCTGCATCCCTCCAAGCGCGACATCGCCATGGTGTTCCAGTCCTATGCGCTCTATCCGAACATGACGGTGGCGGGCAACATCGCCTTCGGCATGGAGATCCGCGGCGTGCCGAAGGACGAACGTGCCAAGGCGATCAAGCAAGTCTCCGACATGCTGCAGATCGGCCATCTGCTCGACCGCAAGCCGAGCCAGCTGTCGGGCGGCCAGCGCCAGCGCGTCGCCATGGGGAGAGCCTTGGTGCGCAATCCGCAGGTCTTCCTGTTCGATGAACCGCTCTCCAATCTCGATGCCAAGCTGCGCGTCGACATGCGCACCGAGATCAAGCGGCTGCATCAGCGCATGGGCACCACCTTCGTCTATGTCACCCATGACCAGATCGAGGCGATGACGCTGGCGACCAAGATCGCCGTGCTGAAGGACGGGGTGCTGCAGCAGTTCGGCACGCCGGCCGAGATCTATAACAGCCCGTCCAACATCTTCGTCGCCGACTTCATGGGATCGCCGGCGATGAACCTCTTGACCGCCACCGTCGAGAACGGCGCCGGTGGGCTCGAAGTCTCGCTGGAGCGGCCGAATGCCGCCCCGCTCAAGCTCCCCGTCATGGCTGGCAACAATGGCCTGACCACCTATACCGGCAGACAGGTGATCTTCGGCATCCGCCCCGAGGCGCTGACCGATCCCGACGGCGCCGACCGCAAGGCGCGCATGCTGAGCGAGGGCGACTGCCTGATCGAGGTGGTCGAACCGGCCGGCTCCGACACCTTCGCCGTAACCAAGCTCGGCGGTAAATCCGTCGTCGCCCGCCTGCGCGCCGATGCCGGTATCGCGCCAGGGCAGACAACCCGACTGGCCTTCAATCTCGATAAGGCCGTCTTCTTCGATCCAGAAAGCCAGGCCAGGATCGGGTGATGGCCAGGTGCTGATATGAGCGGTTCACCAGATATCGTCATCATCGGTTCAGGCGTCGGCGGCTCCACGGTCGCCGCCGGCCTGGCGGTGACCGGCGCCCGGATATTGATCATCGAGGCCGGCGATCACATCGCCGATCTTCCGGTCAATCGCGACCAGCGCGCCATCTTCCAGCGCGGGCATTTTCGGCCGAAGGAAACCTGGTACGAGGCGAACGGCAAGGGATTCAACCCCGGCAACTACTACAATGTCGGCGGGAATTCGAAGTTTTACGGCGCGGTCTTGTCGCGCTATCGCGAGCAGGATTTCGACGTCATCGAGCACCGGGAAGGTGTGTCGCCGGCCTGGCCGTTTCCCTATGAAACTCTGGAGCCGTGGTATTGCCGGGCGGAACTGATGTATCAGGTTCGCGGCAGTCTGGGCGAGGATCCCACCGAACCGTATCATTCGGCTGCCTACGACTATCCGCCGGTCCCTGACGAGGCGCCGATCGCCGATGTCAGGGCGCGTCTCAAGAAGAAAGGCCTGCATCCGTTTTCCCTGCCGCTCGGCATGGATCTCGATGCCTGGCTCTCCAAGGCACGCACGCCTTGGGATGCGCATCCCAATTCACGGGACGGCAAGATGGACGCCGAGACTGCAGCCCTTGCGGTGGCGCTGAAGCACGAGAACGTCCGGCTCGAAACCAATGCGCGCGTGACGAGGCTCGACATGGGCGCGGGGAACCGGATCGACCGGGTGACCTATGTCAAGAACGGTGAGACGCTGACCGTTTCGGCGAAGATCGTCATCCTCGCCGCCGGGGCGGTCCAGTCCTCCGTGCTTTTGCTGCGCTCGAAAAACGACCGCTTCGCAAGCGGCCTGGCGAATTCTTCCGACCAGGTGGGCCGCAACTTCATGAACCACAATGCGTCGGCCGTTATCGGCGTCTCGCCAAAATTCAGGAACACGGCTGTCTACCAGAAGACGTTTGCCTTTAACGACTTCTATCTCTCGGACGGTGAGGGAGGACCACCGCTCGGCAATGTGCAGCTCCTGGGCCGCATTTCCGAGAAAGTCCTCAAGGGCTCTCTGCCGCAGGCTCCGGAATGGTTTCTGCGCTTCATCACAACCCATGCCATCGACTTCTATGCCATGAGCGAGGACGTGCCCAATCCCGAAAGCCGGGTCATGGTCGATGGAGACCGGATCATTCTTCAATGGCAGCGAAGCAACTGGGACGCCCATCTTGCCCTTGTCGCCAAGCTGAAGGTCATCCTGAAATCGATCGGATTTCCGGTCGTGCTGTCGCGGCCCTTCGACAAACGCACGCCCTCCCATCAATGCGGAACGATCCGCATCGGCAACGATCCCGCGACAGCGCCGTTGGATCCGTACTGCCGTTCCTACGATCACCAGAACCTCTTCGTCGTCGACGCCGGTTTCCTCCCCACCTCGGCGGCGGTCAATCCTGCGCTCACCGTCGCCGCCCAGGCGCTGAGAGTGGCGGATCACATTGCGGCGAAGGACTTTGCGGGCATGACAGAGGCGCTGGCGGTCGCCAGGCCGGATGCAACAGGACAGTAAAATGGGATTCGATTACATCATCACCGGCGCCGGTCCGGCAGGATGCGTGCTGGCAAGCCGGCTGAGCGAAGATCCTGATGTCAGTGTCCTCCTGCTCGAAGCGGGTGGAGGCGACTGGAATCCGCTGTTTCACATGCCGGCCGGTTTCGCCAAGATGACCAAAGGCGTCGCCAGCTGGGGATGGGAAACCGTTCCCCAGAAGCACATGAAAGGCAGGGTGCTGCGTTATACGCAGGCGAAAGTCATCGGTGGCGGCTCGTCGATCAACGCACAGCTCTATACCCGCGGCAACGCTGCGGATTATGACCTCTGGGCGCGGGAGGACGGCTGCGAGGGCTGGGATTACCGCTCGATCCTTCCCTATTTCAAACGCGCGGAGGACAACCAGCGCTTCGCCGACGACTACCACGCCTATGGCGGTCCGCTGGGGGTCTCGATGCCGGCTGCGCCGCTGCCGATCTGCGACGCCTATATCCGTGCGGGGCAGGAACTCGGCATTCCCTACAATCACGATTTCAACGGCCGCCAGCAGGCGGGCGTGGGATTTTACCAACTGACGCAGCGCAACCGCCGCCGGTCGTCGGCTTCGTTCGCCTATCTCTCGCCGATCAAGAACCGCAAGAACCTGACGGTCCGGACCGGCGCTCGCGTCGCGCGCATCATCGTCGAGGGAGGCCGTGCGACGGGCGTCGAGATCGTGACCGCGCGCGGCCAGGAGATCATCCGCGCCGAACGCGAAGTGCTGATTTCTTCCGGCGCTATCGGATCGCCGAAGCTGCTTCTGCAGTCCGGCATCGGACCGGCCGACCATCTGCGCTCGGTTGGCGTCAAGGTGCTTAACGATCTGCCGGGTGTCGGCGGCAACCTCCAGGATCACCTGGATCTTTTCGTCATATCCGAATGCACCGGCGATCACACCTATGACGGCGTCGCAAAGATCCACCGCACGCTTTGGGCAGGGCTTCAGTATGTCCTGTTCCGCACCGGTCCGGTCGCCTCGTCGCTCTTCGAGACCGGCGGTTTCTGGTACGCCGACCCGCAAGCGCGTTCCCCTGATATCCAGTTCCACCTCGGTCTGGGATCGGGCATCGAAGCGGGCGTCGAGCGGCTCAAGAATGCAGGTGTGACGCTCAACTCTGCCTATCTGCATCCGCGCTCGCGCGGGACGGTCCGTCTGTCATCCGCCGACCCGGCTGCCGCGCCCTTGATCGACCCCAATTACTGGTCGGATCCTCACGACAGGAAGATGTCTTTGGAGGGGCTCAAGCTCGCGCGCGAGATCATGCAGCAGGCGGCGCTGAAGCCCTATGTCATGGCCGAAAGGCTTCCGGGACCGAAGGTCATGACCGACGAAGAGCTCTTCGATTATGGCTGCGCCAACGCAAAGACCGATCATCATCCGGTCGGTACCTGCAAGATGGGGACGGGGCCTGACGCGGTTGTCGGGCTCGATCTCAAGGTCCATGGCCTCGAAGGCCTGAGGGTATGCGATTCATCCGTCATGCCGCGCGTGCCGTCGTGCAACACCAACGCCCCGACGATCATGGTCGGTGAAAAAGGGTCGGACCTCATTCGGGGCTTGCCGGCACTTGCCCCCACCATTTTCGCCTACGAACGCAACGATGCGCGGCCTCGGGCTCGCGCCGAAATCCGGTGAGCCGCGTCGAGAGGAGAGACGACAATGTCTGAAGTCAAAGTGGCCGTGCTTGGCGCCTCGGGCTGGATGGGGAAGGTCCACACGATGGCCTACCAGACCTTTCCGCATTTCTTCGGAGTGTCGGACGGAACGGCGCGGGTCGCCGCTCTCGTCGAAGGCCCCTCGACGGCAGCCGAGGATATTGGCCACCGAGCGCCGGGCGCAAAAATTCTTCGGGATTGGAACCTGGCGGTCGCTGATCCCGATGTCGATCTGATCGATATCTGCCTGCCTGACCATCTTCACTACGAGGTGGCCAAGGCGGCTTTGCTGGCCGGCAAACATGTCTACTGCGAGAAGCCATTGGCAAACACCGCCGCTGAAGCGCGGGAGCTGGCCGACATCGCCAGGGAAAAGGGTGTCATCACCCGCGTCGGGCACGCCTTTCCCCGAAACCCGGTCCATGATCTGGCGAAAGACATCATTCAATCCGGCGAAATCGGCGAGATCAAGCTGTTCCGCGGCTGCCAGCACGTCGACATCTATGGTGATCCCTATGCGCCGTTCATGTGGCGCGCCGATGGAAAGCTTGCGCCGACCGGGATCGTCGGTGATACCGGCTCGCACATTTTCAGTTTCATGGATTTCCTGGTTGGCCGCGTCAGTTCCTTGATCGCCGACAATCTGATCGTGACGCCGCGCAGGCCTGTCGTCGAGGGCCTAACCTATGGCGAGCAGGTGAAACTGACAGGCAACGAGTCCTGGGCTGATATCACCAACCCCGATGCAACGAACCTGCTCTGCCGGTTCGAAAACGGCGCCGGCGGAATCGTCGATTTCAGCCGTGTGGCGACCGGCCGCAAGTTCATGCAGACCTATGAAATCTACGGAACGAGAGGCAGCATCGCCTATAGCTATGACGAGATAAACCGGCTGCGCTTCTACTCCAACGACGACCGGACGGGACGGCGCGGCTTCCGGGAGATCGACGTGGGGCCTGAAAACCCTACCTTCCGGGCTTTTCTGCCGCTGCCGAATTTCGGCTTGGGCTACAATGAAAGCAAGATCATCGAAGTGGCCGAGGTGATCCGCTCGATCGTTTCCAATAGACCGATGTGGCCGACATTCGAGACCGGTCACCACATCTGCCAGATCGTCGACGCATGCATGGAGTCTTCCCGGCTGAGGCGCTGGGTCGACATCCCGCTGGGTTGAACGCCAATGACCGTAGACGTTCCGCAGGAAATTCTTGACGCACTGACCGATGTCGACATGCCGCGGCTGCCACCCGAGGCCGCCCCTTCGGAAACGGTCCGGCTCGCCGGCGTCGACGTGCCAGTCTATCGGGCCGGCTGCGTCGTCGTCGGATCCGGCGCGGCAGGTCTGCGGGCGGCGGTGGAAATGAACCGGCGCGGCGATGACGTCGTCATCGTCAGCCAAAGCGCGTGGGGTGGAACCTCGGCCTGTTCGGGATCGGACAAGCAGACCCTGCACACCGCGAATACGGCGGATCAGGGCGACAATTACAAGGCGATGGCCCGAGCCATCCGCAGCGGCGGCGCGATGGACGAGGACACGGCCTACGTCGAAGCGGTGGGCTCGTCGCGGATGATGGCGTCGCTCCAGTTCTTGGGCCTGCCACTGCCCCAGGATCCGCTTGGGGGAACGCTGAGATATCAGACCGATCATGATGAGGTCGGGCGCGCCACCAGCTGCGGCCCGCGTACCTCGCGTCTGATGGTCAAGGTACTGGCCGAGGAGGCGATCCGGCTGGGCGTGCCGATCTACAACCAGACCACGGCAGTCAAGATCCTCACTGGGGGTGAGGAGGCTGACCGTCATGTTGTCGGCATACTTGTCATGCGCGCCGGCGACCGTACAGAGCAGAATCCGCTGGGTATCGCGCTGTTCGTGAGCGGCGTGATCGTGCTCGCGGCCGGCGGGCCGGGCGAACTCTATCGCGACAGTGTCTATCCTAACGGCTGCTTCGGTTCCCTCGGATTGGCGCTGGAAGCCGGCGTCGAGCTGGTCAACCTGACTGAAAGCCAGTTCGGCATCGGAACGCGCCGGGAAGGCTTTCCGTGGAACCTGTCGGGCACCTATGTCCAGGCGATCCCGCATATCTATTCGATCGATCGCGAAGGCGTCGAGCACCACTTCCTGGCAGAATACTACCGCAGCACGCAGGAACTGGCGTCGAACGTCTTCCGCAAGGGCTATCAGTGGCCCTTTCATGCGACGCGCATGCTCGATTTCGGCTCGAGCCTGGTCGATCTCGCCATCTCTGGCGAAACCGCCGCTGGCCGGCGCGTTTTCATGGACTTCAACCGCAATCCGCTGTCCGTACCGGGCGACCTGCCGTTCAGCCTGGAAAGACTGGACGAAGATGTCCGCGACTATCTCGGCAAGGCCGGCGCCGACCAGGACATGCCGATCGATCGATTGAAGCATATGAACCCGCTCGCGATCGAACTCTACCGCCGCTACAAGATCGATATTGCCGAAGAGCCGCTCGAATTTGCGGTCAACAACCAGCATATGAACGGCGGCATCATGGTCGACACCTGGGGGCGCAGCAATCTCGGCGGCTGTTACGCGGTCGGGGAGGCAGCGGGCACCCATGGGGTGACGCGGCCGGGTGGGGCAGCGCTCAATGCCGGGCAGGTCTTCGGCACCCGCGCGGCCGAGCACATCAGCGCGAGCGGCAGGGCGAAGCGGGCAGCTTCAGGGGATATAACCGGTACGGCAGAGACAGGCATCTCCGATCTCCTTGCCGCCCTTCGCACCGAGAGCCCGCTCACCGTCAAATCGATCCGCTCGGAGGTGCAGGCGCGAATGAGCGAGAAGGCTGGCATCCTCTGCGATCAGCAGAATGTGGCCCGAGCCTTGATCGAAGCGCGCAAACTGAATGTGGACATCCGCGCCAACGGCGTCGCCTATGGTCGCGCAGCGGAGGCGGTCCGAGGCGTGCAATGGCGGCATATGGCGCTCGCCTCGGAAGCCGTGCTCAGCGCGCTTGATTTCTTCATTCGCGGTGGCGGCGGCAGCCGTGGGGCGCGAGCGATATGCGATATAGCGGGCGAATCCACGCCGCTCGCGCGCTCAGGTCCATTGCCGGATTATCGCTTCCGGAAAGAACGCGAATCGCATCGCAAGGAGCAGATCGTCGTTCGTCTCGATGGTGATGAGATAAGGCTTTCAACGCGGGCGAACCGTAGTTTCGATGAAAGCGCCAAGTCCTTCTTCGAGCGGGACTGGCCATCCTGGTTGACGGGCCGCATCTACGACTGAGGTCGGACGAATGAGGGGACGCCAGATCGGCTGATCAATCAGGATTCGCAACCGCGGACGGAACACGAACTCGCTCGGTGTCGTCAGAGCCTTCGGCAATGGCTTCCTCGCTTCTGCGCATTCGCCTTGGCGGATTCTTGCCTTCGATAGGCTTCGGCGACATTTGGTCGTCGGCCTGGATCTCATCGGTGTTGAGGTAGTTCTTGCTTTCGTCCATAGCGGTCACCTCAGGTTGGGGAATTGCGATGCAGGAAAACGATTCTCCGCATCGGCGCTTTGCACGCTAACGCTCGGCGACATGACGGGTTCCCTCGCTGGTCGGCCGGCGGTGGCCCAGGCTCATAGGTCGGCTCCAGCTTCGGAAATGTCGAGCTCGATTATGACGGGCGCGTGGTCGCTCGTATGTTCCCAGCCGCGCGGTTTTCTCCGGACCGTCGCCGATCGAAGCCATGGGGCGACGGCCGGACTGAGCAGGAAGTGGTCGATCCGAAGCCCCGCGTCACGTTCGAAGCTGTTTCGCCAATATTTCCAGAAGGTGTAGATGCGCTCGCCCGGATGCAGATGCCTGATGGCGTCGGTCCAGCCCTGGGCGACGAGTTGCGCATAGGCCTTGCGCACTTCCGGTCTGAAGAGGGCATCGTCCAGCCAGCGTTCCGGCTTATAGACGTCGATCTCCGTCGGCATGACGTTGAAGTCGCCGGCCAGGATCGAAGGCACCTCGAGCTCGAGGAGTTCGGCGGCGTATTCGTGCAGGCGACGGAACCACCGGAGTTTGTACTCGAACTTGACGCCCGGGAACGGATTTCCGTTCGGAAGATACAGGCACCCGATCACGATGCCGTCGACGACAGCTTCGATATAGCGGCTGTGGCTATCATCGGGATCGCCGGGAAGTCCGCGCCGCGTCAGGATCGGTGTCTTGCCCTTGGCCAGGATGGCTACCCCGTTCCAGGATCGCTGTCCGTGCCAGACGGCGCCGTAGCCGGCCCTTTCGATCTCCCTTCGCGGAAACCCCGCGTCGTCTGTCTTCAGTTCCTGGAGGCACACCACATCAGGGGCGTCCTCCTTGAGCCAGCGCAGCAGGATGTCCAGCCGTCCATTGATCCCATTGACGTTGTAGGTTGCGATTTTCATCAGACTCCCGGAAGCCGAGCCCCCCGCCGGACATGCTCTAGAAACGCTCTTGAGTTTCCGCCTCGGAATGTCTTGCCGGCTATGGCTGGCGCCTCAACGCGTCGCACCGAAGACGAAGGCGATGCCGGCGACGATCGCAACTGCCGTCAGCGGCTGCCGGCGTATCCGATCCTCAATGTCATGGACGAAGCTGCGTGCTTCCGCCTTTGCCAGGCGGGCTGTCCCGGAAGCCACCTCCGAAGCCGACTCCGCTATCCGACCGGCTTCTTTCTGAAGCGCGCGCATCTTCTCGTGATCGGCATCAAATCCTTCGGAGGAACGGGCGAATTCGCCGGTCGAGCGCAGGGCTTGATCCGCGAGCGGAAACGCCTCGTCGAGCTTGGTGGGATCGGGCTCTCGCTTCACGCGCTCGGCGGCCTCGACGTCGCTGCGCCCGGCAGGAATTGAGGTGTGGGTGGCTGACACCGGGTCGGACGCCGGAAAAGTGTCCTCGATTGCTCTGTCGAGTTCGCCCTTTCGGGACTGCTTCCGCTGCTCTGCCTGTTCTTTTCGCATGGATTGTACGGCGGGGGATTCGTTCGGGTTTGCCATCGGGGTTTCCTCTGTTGCACTTCGACAAACAAAGCGACGACGAGCGGAGAAGTTCCATAGAAATGCTTCCGCGCCTCACAGAGCAACAGCGATGCGCGAAACGAGCAACGCCGGCGCGCGCAATCGCTCGGACTTTTCTGGACGACGACGGTCACAATCAATCAGTCGGACCAAAGTCTTGCCAGTGCCTACTACCTAGGTCGGTTGCATTCTGCATTGGGAAAAGCGAGAAATCTCATGCGCCATATGGCATATATTGTATGGAAAACGGCGAAGAACCGCCGAACGAGGCTATTGCATGAATATCCGGAAGCGCGATTTTCTGAGATTGGGCGGCAGCGCGGCCATCGCCCTGGTCGCTGCCGCATCGCCAGCCACTTTGAATCTCGACGGCTTCCTTCCCGGTCTGGCGGTGGAACGCGCACAGGCAAAAGACGGCAACAACGGCAATGGCGGCGGTAACGGCAATGGGGGAGGGAACGGCAACAGCGGCAATGGTAACGGGGGAGGGAATGGGAATAGTGGCGGCAACGGCAATGGCTCGGGGAATGGCAATAGCGGTGGCAACTCCGGTAGCGGTTCTGGATCCTCTTCCTCTTCCAGTTCCTCTTCGAATACCTCTTCTACAGGGGCGTCGGGAGGATCGGGAACGAAAGCGACCGAAGCGTCCGATGGCTCGATCAATGTCCGTCACGCGAATGGCATCACGGAAAGCCTGCGCAGTGGCCGCTACATCATGAAGGACTCGAAAGGACGGACGATCGTAAGCCGGCAGGCGACGGCCAACGATGCCCTCCGATTGAGCCGTTTCTTTCGCTAAAAGCTGAATCTTGTTTTAATGCAGTTCGCGCCATTGCAGAGCCGCTTCCGTCCTGTTCGAGGCGCCGAGCTTGCTCAGAATCTGGGTCATATGGTGTTTCACGGTCTTTTCCTGCAGGCCGAGACGCAAGCCGATATGCTTGTTTGACAAGCCTTGAGCGACAAGATCCATCACCTCACGTTCCCGTGGCGTCAGACTGCTTTTATCCGACGTTCCGCCATTCAGTGAATTCTCCATGACCTTTGCCGACATGGTCGGCGAGATATATCGCGTTCCACCGAGGACGGTTTGGATCGCTTCGGCGAGACCGCGGGAGCCGACACCCTTCAGAACATAACCCATCGCTCCCCGTTGCAGAGCGTCAAGCAAGGTGTCCACCTCCTCGGATACCGTCAACATCAGCACTTTCGTCGTCGGGCTCCGCTCCAGGACGTTGCTGATCGCAGACAGCCCGCCGCCGGGCATCGAGACATCGAGGAGCATAATGTCGGGGCGGTTGTCCGAAGCGATCATCGCCGCGTCATCGCTGCTGGCGCCTTCGCCAATGACGACAAAGCTGCTGATCTCCGACAGGCTGCGCGTGACGCCCTCGCGAAAAAGCGGGTGGTCGTCCACGACGCCGATGGTGATTGATGTCATCGCTAATCTCCCACTTCCATAGGCTCGAAGGTCATGGTCACGGTCGTCCCACCTTCCCCTGTCTTGATGTCGAAGGATCCTCCGAGGCTGTCGATGCGTTCCCGAAGTCCGACAAGACCGAGGCTCGCTGGCCTCACCTCGGTCGGATCGAAGCCATTGCCGCGATCGCTGACCTCGACACGGACATGGCCTTTGTGCGAGACGGCGCTGACAGCCTGCTGAACGCCGCCGCCGTGGCGATAGGCGTTGTTCAAGGCTTCCTGGACGAAGCGATAGATACAGATCTTCACGGCAGGAGCAAGTTCAGGTCCATCCTCGTCGATGACGGTTTCGACATTGGTTTCGGTCTTATGCTGATGCGCTTCGACGACCCGCATGACGATCTCGGTGATCGAGGACTTCTCGATCTGCGGCAGCACCAGCCCGCTACAGATATTGCGGATCTCCGTCATCGCCTCGGCAAGGCTCGAGCGTATCCAGGAAAGCTCTTTCTCGCGTGCTTCGGGCTCTGTGGAAGCGTTGATCAACAAATCGCTGTCCAGCCGCAATGAGGCATAGGCGATGTGCTGGGCCGGACCGTCGTGCAGATCGGCGCCGATGCTGCGCAGATATGTTTCGTTGAGCGCCGCCGCCCGCTGGGAGGCGCGCTGCAGCCGCCGCTGAAGCCCGCGATTTTCCGAAAGCAGCGCAGACAGTTCATTGACCCGCTCCTTGAGATCCTTGCGTTGCGCCTCGATCGTGCGACTGCCCCGAAATACCAGAGCGGAGAGAATAAGGAAAAAGATTGCCGTGAGAGCGGCGACGGCGCCCCAACTCCGGAGCCTGGCATGCGCCAGACTGTCGCTCAGTCCTTCTGCCGTCTCGTAGAACTCAATGACGGCGACCGCCTGTCCGGACCATGGCTGGAGGACAGGATTGTAGATTTCCATAAGCGGCTTGCCGAGTGCGCGCTCCTCGCTGCTTTCCGGATCGCTGGCGATCTCGTAGCGCGCGACCAGAGACCCTTCGAATGCGCTGCGGAGTTTGTCGTTGACCGGGAATTTCCTTCCCACCAGCTCCTTCTCGTTCGAATAGAGGATGGTGCCGTCGCTTCGCCACAGCTTGAACGAAACAAGACGCCTGCCGAGGGCGCCCTGACCGAGCGTCTCGTCGAGAGCCTGGGCACTGCCTTCGTCCAGCAGCGATTCCTTTTGCATGTCGGGAAGCAGCGGCGCGACGACGCTGTCCACATATAGTGCCGTTGCAGCACCGGAATTGTGGATGACTGCCTCCTCTATGAGGTGGGTGACGAGAATGCCCACCAGGAACATGGTGGCGATCGATATGAGCCCACCCGCGACGAAGAACTGGGAGGCGAGGGTGCGGGCATTCCAGCGGCGAAGCCAATTCATTTTGATACCGGCGAGAGACTTGCAGAATAACCTACCGCTTCTTTAGAGTTTTTCCAAACGGTGTCAGGGTGCGTTCCTCGTATCGAAGATCTCGGCGCCGGCTATGCTCTGGGTCAGCCGGAGGCTATCGCCCGACATGGCTGCGCCGAAAACGTAGAGAAGTGCGGCCAGAACGATAACAAGAGCGAAAACGGACGCGCTGCAGGCGCCATTGATTCGGGATCTATTAGTCTGGGACATGTTCGGATCTCCTTCGGTATCGTTCGAAACGGAGCGGAACCAGTGCCCGTTCCACATTGGGGACTTCGGTCGGAGAAGGGTGGGACCAAGGTCTGATCCCGTGGACATTCGCAGATTCAGGCATATTTCAGGCTCGATGGGCTCGGGTCTGGAGGTTTGCGAGTGACAGCTTCTGTCGATATCGAAGGCGGCGCCGGCGCCGGATCTCTCGCGCTTTTTCCGGAAAGCGTTGCCGACCTATACGAGACCTTTCTCGTGCCGATCCTCTTCGAACCCTATGCAGCGGAAATGGCAATCGTCGCCGAACGGTCGCAACCAGGCAGTGTTCTCGAGGTCGCTGCGGGGACGGGCGCTTTGACACGCGCACTACGGGCGAGGCTTGATCCGGCAACCGAGATCGTTGCTACCGACCTCAGCCAAGCGATGATTGACGTCGGCGCATCTTCGCTGACGCTGTCGCGGACCCACTGGATGCACGCCGATGCGCAAGATCTGCCATTTGCGCCCTCGATGTTCGATCTCGTCGTCTGCCAGTTCGGCGTGATGTTCTTTCCTGATAGGCCGAAGGCCTATGGCGAGGCTAAAAGAGTGTTGCGCAGCGGCGGTCATTTTCTGTTCTCGACGTGGGATTCACTCGAGGCCAACGATTTCGCAAGATGTGTGGATGAATGCCTGGGAAGGTTCTTCCCGTCAGATCCGCCGGATTTTTTCAGGCGCTTGCCATATTCCTACTTCGACCCCGATCTGATCAAGGCGCAACTGACTGCGGCGGGGTTTGATGCGGTGTCCTGCGATCGGGTCGAATTGACATCCGTCGCAGCCACCGCGCGCGACGTGGCTGCGGCGTTCTGCCAAGGCACTCCGCTCAGGGGGGAAATCGAACAGCGGGCGCCGGAACGTATGTCGGAAATCGTCGATCAGGTAGCCGAGCGCGTGCAATCGCGCTACGGAGCCCGTCCTAGCGGCCGCATGAGCGCGCTCATCGCCGCCGGCCGCGCATCATAATGCTGCGTGGCGCAGGGTGTCGTCTCGATCAGGCGCTTCCTCAGGCGGTCCAAGAGATCTATCCGCCCGGATATGACGGCTCATCGGACTTTAGCGGGTTTGCGTAGGAGGGGTCCTCTATCGCGCGAATGACGTGCCGCTCGATCACCAAACAGGTCTCGTCGTACTCTTGCACCAGGTTCGGATTGAACCGTCGCGTTCGAACGGAGTCGCGGGCTTCGACTGCCATCTGATAGGCTTCGAAGAGCTCGAGCAGCCACGGGTCGCGCGCTTCCATGATCAGCTTCCGCATCTGCGGCAGGCGCATCGCCAGGCGCCTTCGTCCGGCTTCCCGACGGTTGGATCGCGCCATCTCCTTCGATCTCCTGCCTATGCCCGCGATTACGCTACTTCTCGATTCTGAAATAGCGTCGGCAACGGACGTTGGAATGGGTTTAGGACCAAAGGCCGGGATCGCTCAGACTGAGGTCCGGGGCGTGGAACGACCCCGCCTCCAGCCAGTTGGTTTGGCAGCGGTCATGAAGGCCGCTCCAACAGAAGGAGGAAACCATGCTCTCCAAACTTATCGTCGGCGCAGCAACTGCCGCGACCCTCATGTCGGGCGTCGCATTCGCCCAATCCTCGACCGTCAATGGTGCGGCCGGCGGTGCAATCACCGGAGCGATCGTCGGTGGTCCCGTTGGCGCTGCTGTCGGCGGCGTTGCCGGCGCAGTCGTCGGCACGGCGATCGATCCGCCGCCGGCAAAGGTCGTCACCTATGTCCGCGAGGCCCCGGCGCCCTCGGCACGCGTGGTCGTGAAGGAAAAGGTCGTTGTCGGTCAACCCCTGCCGGAGACGGTCGTCGTCACGCCCATTCCGGACGACCCCACCTATGCTTACGCGGTGGTCAACGATGAACGCGTCATCGTCGAACCGTCGTCCCGCAAGGTGATCCAGGTTATCAAGTGACCTGATCCTCTGCGCGGCCTCTGCCGCGCCTTCCTTCCGGAAATCAACTTTTAAGGACCCGAGAACCGCCGCACGACGGACGCCAGCGTCGTCGTGCGGCCAAAGCAACGAGCCGGCGGCCCGGCGCCGCCGGGCCTGAGGAGAGGAACATGATCTATTCCGAAGAGAAATCCGGTGGTCTGGCCGTGCCGCTGATCGCCATCATGCTGGCTATTGCCGGCATACTCGCCGTGCTTGTCGCTACCGGCGGCCGAGAGAGCGCAGTTGTCAGCCGCGTCTGGGTTCCCCAGGCGCAACAGCAAGGTTCGGGACAATGAACGCCATCGCATCCCTCGCCTTTGGCATTGTCAGCTCTGTCGGAGCCTGCATCGCTGCCGCATCTGTCGCGTCCCACGTCGTGGCGGAGTCCGAACCACACACCTTCAACGACCTCGCAGCACGCGATCTATGGACGACGACGCCAGTGAAAATCGACCCGCGGCAGCAGCGCTATGAACGAATTCCGCCGCTCTATTCCAGCTATGTCACCGAGGCGCCGGCCATCATGATGTCAGCGGCAAGATCGGATGCCGCTCGCCCGTCAACCGAACTTCCGCCGCCTCAGCCAAAACTTTCGGCCGAACACCTTGCCTGGTGTGGGGAACGCTACCGCTCCTTCAATCCCGAAACGAACACTTATCGATCCTATAGCGGCGAGACCCGCGAGTGCTCGCCGCCGTTCCGGCGGATCGCCGCGGAATCCGATGAACGCGTCGGCATGAAAGCGAATGCACAGGCGGCAGCCCGGTGCGCTGCTCGCTACAAGTCGTATCGACCGGAAGACAACACATATCAACCATGGGATGGACCGAGACGCTCCTGCGACATGTCGGATCTCCTTGCGACGCGCAATTGATCATCGGGGGTGGGCGCGGTCTATGCCAAGCTGCACTGACCGGGATGTCGGACCAAAGTCCGTGTTACAAACGCTGCGGTTGTGATAACCGGTTGTATTAGAGGTTGGAGATCGGGGATGGCAACGACGCTGATAACGGAAATCCAGCAGGCGCAGACAAGGCTCCCGTTCTTGAGCAGGGCGGATAGAGGAGCCCTCATCGTTCGCATCCTCCACGAACTGAAGGCGCATCGGCGGGAGGCGCTCGGAAACGTGCCGGCCGAGCGCTGCGTTTGGATCGACACCCTCATCGCCTCGGTGTCCTCGACGATCTCGGAAATCATCAGCATGCAGGACGCCGAGTTCAATCGTGTCCTGAACGAGTTCGAAAAGCTAATGGCGACGCTCGATGACATTTCGCATACGAAGAAGCGGCCGAAGACAATTCATTGAGGAACGGCAGCAAATGTAATGTTGCAAGACAGGCTGCAGTGGACACCTGTCTCCGTAAACGCTGCTCCTGTTACCGTTGCGTACTCCCCCGATGTCGAGCGATCCGATAGCATTCTCGGCTTCAGGCGAGGGGAGGTACGGATGGTGCGATGAGCGCGGGACATAGCGGAAACTCGGACGTGGGGAGAGCGTCGCATCGGGGGCTGCTCAAGCTGATGGTGAAGCTGCCGAGCATACGCGGTCAGCTGCAGATGATTGCAGCCCGCCGGGCGTCGCTCCTGGACCTGTGCGAGGCCTATGACGAGGCGACCGCCATGCTCGACCGACTGGAACGCGGCCAGGCGGAGGACTTTGGCGGCCTTCTTCAAGAATATCGCATTGTCTGTTCCGAAATAGAGACCGACGTCATCCAGTACTGTCTCCAGCACAAATGAACGTGCTCCGAACCGCGACACTCCTATGTGGATCCGCTAACGTTTCGGTTTTGTTGGTAATTGCGATTGCAACTTCTTGTCATCCGGGCGATAAGTTCGTTTTCTCTAATATAGCATGAACCTTGGCGGAGGGGCTGCGATGGGAGCGGACGAACATATCGCCGGACGGTGCGAGGTCGGACTGCACGAAGCCAGGGCGGAACTGGAAAGACTGCTGGCAGATCAGCGGTTTCATGCGACGGACAGGGCAAAGCGCATACTCAGATACATCGCGGAGCGCTGCTTCGAGGGAGAGAAGAGCGGGGTGAAAGCCTACGCCATCGCGCTCGACGTGCTCAATCGGCCCGCCTGTTTCGACACCAATGCGGACCCCATCGTCCGGATCGAGGTCAGCCGCCTGAGGAGCGCGCTCAGCTATTATTACGAGGCCTACGGACCGGAACTCGACGTTACCGTTCACCTTCCGGTCGGCCGTTATCTCGCCGTATTCACCCCCTCGGTGGTCATCTCCAAGCCGACGGACGAGGAGATGGAAGAGGCGGAGAACTATGTCGAACTTTCGACCGAAGACGCGCCGGCGATGACGGAGCGGAGCCGGGCCGGAATCCGCAGGGCGCAGGTCTATCGGGTGGGCGCCATCGCCATGGCTCTCGCCGCGGCAGGCGCCGCAGCGGCTTCATTCGTGGTCGGGCGTCCCGAGATGACCGTGCGTCCCCATGTCACTGTCGAGATGTCGGCCGCCGACGACGGCCATGCCGCCGAGGCGGATGGCGTAGCGAGGTACCTGGTGTCGGCGCTCTCCAAGTTCAGGACCCTCGATATCGTCGCGCGTCGGCAAAGCCCGAAGGCGCCCGTTGCCGCCTCGTATGAGATCGAGTTGAAGTACTACGCCGCCGACGATGACAGGACGGTCTGGTGGCAGGTGGTCGACGGCCTTGATGGCGGCGTCCTGAAGTCGGGCGTCGACAAGGTCCAACTCGACGGCAGGAGCGAAGCCGTGGTCCGCTCCGAACTCGTGTCGATCCTTGCCCGGCGCTTCGCCAGCAGCCGCGGCGTGATCGGCAATCTCGAGGCTCACGACGACGCCTTCGCTGGAGCGCTCGGAAACGCCTGCGTGCTGAGAGGCGAGTATGCACTGGACGAGGGCGGGCGGGAAAGCGTCGCCGCCGCCCGTCCATGCCTGGAGCGGACGCTCGTGCTTGCGCCCAACAATGCCGACGCCATGGCCGTGCTCTCGCGGATCCTGGTCGTCACCGAGGGAGCCGATCCCGAGACGGCGGATTTCGCCGAGGCGACGACGCTCGCCAATCGGGCGGTCTCCGTCGATCCGGGATCCGACCGCGGCTACGTCGCGTTGATGATGGCGCACTTCTACGCCGGCCGGACGGATGCGGCGATCGCTTCCGGAAACCGGGCGCTGGCGCTCAACCCCGACAACCCCGATGTCCTCGCCAAGCTTGCCGGCGTCCTCTACAGCTCCGGTTATCGCGCCGCCGGCGTGACGCTCGCCGAGGACGCGTCCGAAAACGTCGAGGCCGTCCCCCGCGACGCCCGCATCGTGCTCGCCCTCGAAGCCTACCGGAAGGGTGACTGGTCCAACGCTTCGCTTGTTTCCGAACAGATCAATTGCAGCGATTTCGTCGTCCGGGCGATACGGGCCGCTGCCTTGGGGGAGATGGGCTCGACTGCGGCCGTGGGAAGCCTTGCCCACCTCGAGGAGATGCTGCCGGACTACCGGACCTCTCTTAAACCGTGGATGGAGCGCCGCCGGTATCCGGCCGAGGTGATCGCGTCGCTTGAGGAGGGGCTCACCAAGGCGGAGAGGGCAACCGCGGAACGGACGCAGGCGGCCAACTGACGTCTGTTACGTTGCGTACTTGTGCCGAATCCGGCCTCCGACATTCTGTCGGCGCCGGTTGGCAGGACCGGGCAAAAGGGGGAGCCGGATGCGCTGCCCTCTATCGAAATGGGGACGATGATGACAGTCGGAATACACCGCTACGCCATTGCTCTGACGGCTGCGATGGCGCTTCCCGGCGCTGCTTTGGCGGCTGAACGCGGGGCTGGCTTTTATCTGCTCGGCTCGAAAGGCCCCGAGGCAGGCATCACGCCGCCGCCCGGCGTGTACTTTCAGAACGACATCTGGCTCTACAGCGGCGACCTCGGCGGGAACAAGCAGCTGCCGACAGGTGGCCGGCTTGCGGCGGGGGTCACCGGCGACGCGGTGCTCGCTGCTCCTAGCCTGCTGTGGGTCCTTCCCGAAGAGGTGTTGGGCGGACGCGCCGGCATCGGGGTGACGATACCCTACGGCTGGATGAACACCGACGCCGATCTGACGCTTGCCGGGCCGCGCGGCGGCGCCGTGACCGGGTCGGTCAGCGACCCCATCTTCACGATCGGCGATCCGATCGTCAGCGGTATGATCGGCTGGGACGCCGGCAATTTTCACTGGAACACCGGCCTGATGGTCAACGTGCCGATCGGCGACTACCAGGACGGCGAAATCTCCAACATCGCCTTCCACCACTGGGGCGTCGACGTCAACGCCGCTCTCACATGGCTCGACCCCGCCTCGGGCATCGAACTTTCCGGCGCGATCGGCATGACGTTCAACGCCGAGAACCCTGCCACCGACTACCGGACGGGCAATGAGCTGCACTTCGAATGGGCAGCACTCAAGCACTTCGAGCGGAAGTGGGATCTCGGCCTTGTCGGCTACGCCTACGACCAGGTGACGGGCGACAGCGGCGAGGGAGCGAACGGGCCGTTCAAGGGAAGGGCATTCGCAGTCGGCGCAACGATCGGATGGAACTTCGAAGTCGCCGACCATCCGGTCTCGGCCAGAATCAAATACTTCCATGAATTCGACGTCGAGAACCGTGCGGAAGGAGACTCGGTCTTCCTGACGATCGCGATACCGCTGTCGGTACCGAAGCGCCTCGACGTGGCCGCGAAGTGACGGCTCCCTATGCGGATCAAAGACCTCGTCAGCTTGCTCTCTTCACGCAGCGGAAGCCCACATGGCTCGTCGAAGTGTCCTCGGGCTCGGCGTGACGGGCGGCGGGGCGATAGCGGCGGCAGTAGTTCGGCGCGCAGAGGTGGGAGCCGCCCTTCAGGACGCGGCGGGCAATCCTGATCTGCGGCTGCCGGGGATCGAAGCTTGCCTCGATATCGCCGCCGCGCGGATTGGTCGGAATGCAGCAGGAGTGCTTCGCAGGTTCCGGATGGCGGGTTGACCAGAAATCGCTCGTCCATTCCCAGACATTGCCGATCATATCGTGGAGGCCGTAGCCGTTCGGCGGAAAGGCGCCGACGGGCGTTGTCCGTTCGCAACCCTTGGGCTTCGTGCTATGCGTCGGGAAGGTGCCTTGCCAGATGTTGGCCATCGGCTTGCCTGCGGGCGTCAGCTCGTCGCCCCAGGCGTATTCGGCATCGTCGAGACCGCCGCGGCCGGCCAGTTCCCATTCCGCCTCCGTGGGGAGGTCCATCCCCGCCCATTCGGCATATGCCTTTGCATCGGGATAGGCGACGTGCACCACCGGATGGTCGAGCTTCCCTCTAAGGTCGCTGAGACCGCCGAGCGGCCGCCGCCAGTTGGCTCCGAACTTGAATGTCCACCACTGCGAGATGTCGGGGCCGCTCACCTCCTTCGGCATGGTGAAGACCAGGGACCCGGCGCGGAGCATCTCAGGCCGTGCGCCCGGATAGTCATTGGGGTCGGGAATTCTCTCGGCAACGGTGACGTATCCGGTGACCTTGGCAAACTCCATGAACTTGCGGTTCGTGACTGGGGTTCGTTCGATCCAGAAGCCGTCGACCTTTACCGGGTGGGCAGGCGCCTCTTCCGGGTAATGATGGTCCGAACCCATCATGAAGGTGCGGCCCTCGATCCACACGAGGTCGGATTGCCGACGTAGTGCCGCGTCGTCGAATGCCAGTGCCATCGCCGCCTCCTCTCGTTGTCGGGCAGATTGGCGCGGGAGCGCGGGACAGGGAAGTATGCAACAGTTACAGCAACCGTAACAGCCGGCGTTCCCGCCCTCAGCCAAAGAAGATGGAGACGCGAAGACCGTTGCGCGCCTCCCACTCTTCGCAGTTACTTCTCGATGCCGCGATCCTTGAAGGATTTGTCGATCCCCTTATCGACCTCCTCGCGGACGCCCTCGATGTTGAAGCTCGCGCCTCGCTGGCTTGGGGGAAACTGGACGAAGGTCTGCAGGAACGCAGCACCCTGCAACTGGCCCTTCACCAGCAGATAGTCGTTTCGGGCGATCCAGTCGTTATATTGGTCCGACACGATGTCGGCCCGCTCATAGGGATCCATCCGAAGGTTATACAATTTGGGAACTCGCCAGGTGATCAGGGGTGTCTGCCAGACGGCGAAGCCTCCGGGAGCAGGTTGCTCCTTGAACACGACCTTCCAGTCGTCGAAGCGCGTTGCGACGAGATCGCCGTCGTCGTCGAAGTAGTAGAAGTCCTTACGCGCGCTCTTCTCCGTCTTGCCCGTGAGGTAATCGAGCTGGTTGTAACCGTCGAGATGGTTCCTGAAGCTGACGGCGCTGCCCTCCGGCTTCCATCCTTGAAGGAGACGGTTCTTGACATCCGGGTCTCCCGCCGCTGCCAGCAGGGTCGGAAACCAGTCGAGCCCGGAGAATATCTGATTTGAAATCTCGTCGGGCTTGATGTGGCCGGGCCAGCGCACCATTGCCGGAACGCGGAATGCCCCTTCCCAATTGGTGTCCTTTTCGCTGCGGAACGGCGTCGTCGCGGCGTCCGGCCACGACCACTGGTTCGGCCCGTTATCGGTCGTGTAGACGACGATGGTGTTGTCGGTCACGCCGATATCGTCAAGCGCCTTCAGAAGCTTGCCGACGTCGCCGTCGTGCTCGACCATACCGTCGGCATATTCGTTGCCGACCATGCCGCTCTGTCCGCGCATGGATTCCCGCACGTGAGTGAAGGCATGCATTCGCGTCGTATTCATCCAGATGAAGAACGGCTTGTTCTGCTTGACCTGGCGGTCGATGAAGTCGATCGCTGCTGCGGTCGTCTCGTCGTCGATCGTCTCCATGCGTTTCTTGTTCAGCGGGCCGGTGTCCTCGATCTTGCCGTCGGCCGAAACCTTGACGACCCCGCGCGGCGAATAGGCCTTGAGGAATTCCGCGTCGTCCTTCGGCCAGTAAGGAGCCTCCGGCTCCTCCTCGGCGTTCAGATGGTAGAGGTTGCCGAAGAATTCGTCGAAGCCGTGGTTGGTCGGCAGATACTCGTCCTTGTCGCCAAGGTGGTTCTTGCCGAACTGGCCGGTGGCATAGCCGAGCGGCTTCAATGCCTGGGCGATCGTAATGTCGCCCGCCTGCAGTCCGACGGGAGCTCCCGGCGCGCCCACCTTGCAGAGGCCCGTCCGCAGGCAGGTCTGCCCGGTGATGAAGGTCGAACGGCCGGCAGTACAGGAGTTTTCAGCGTAGTAGTCCGTGAACCTCATGCCCTCATTGGCGATCCGGTCGATATTGGGTGTCCGATAGCCGACCACACCGTCCGAATAGGCACTGATGTTCGTCTGCCCGACATCGTCTCCGAAGATGACAAGGATATTGGGTTTGGCGGCGGAGGCGTCTGAGGACGCCGAGGCGGTGGGAGCCGGCGCGGTCTGTGCCAGAGCTTTAACGGGCACGAGAGAAGTGGAGGCGAGGGCGACGGCCAAGGCCGCCCCTGCGCTCAGGATGCGTCTCGGAAGCGTTTTCATGGCTGCGCTCCGTTCATGTCGAATTCGCAGGTCATTGCGTTCTCCTCGGTTTCTGTCGAACGGGATCGAAAGGGGATGCCGACGTACGAACTCTTTTCGAGAAAGGGCGTAAATAGAAGTACGCAACAGTAAAAGGCACCGTAACAACGACGTTGCAGCCGTCTTTATTGGGAGAGCAGCGGAGCTCACCCGCTTCGGGAGGGGCTCGCCGACCTCCGGCGGTTTCGGCGGCACGCGCCTTTGTTACGTCGCTTGTTACCGTTGCGTACTTCCATTCATGAACGACCGCCTTCACCTTCGCCCGCAGCTCCGGTGGTTACCAAGAGGAGATGCTGGATGAGGCGGAATAACATCGGGATGGTCCTCGCATTGATCGCGGCCGGCACGGTAGCAGCACCCGCCAAGGCGGCCACTCCGTTGAGCGACGAGGACATCAGCCAGGCCTACATCTATCTGCTCGGCCGCCTCTTGGTGACACGGCAGCAGCAGCTCGACTTTCAGGAGGGTTTCAAGTGGAACGAACTGATCCACCGCAAGCCCGGTGCGGTCGACTGGCCCAATCCCAATCTGGACGTCGCCTATTCCGAGGCCTGGGTGGCTGTTGACGAAACCAGCTGCACCATCGTCACCGTCCCGGAAATTGCGGATCGATACTATACGGTGCAATTCCTGAATGGCTGGGGCGAAACGCTCGCCAATATCAATGAGCGCGTATTTCCCAACAGACGATCGGGCGACTTCGCCATGTGCTTGCAGGGGGCAAGAGTCGAGGTGCCCAGCGATGCACTGCGCATCGACCTTCCCGTTCCCCATTCGCGGGTGCTCGCGCGCGTGGCCCTCGGCGATGACCCGGATCGGGCCGTTGCCTTGCAGCAAATGTTCACCTTGCGGGCAACCGGCACGCCGAAACTGCCGGATATTCCGAAAACGCCGATCTTCGAACTCGAGCACCTTCCTGGAGCAGAGGCCTTCGATGCGGCCGCGGCGGCGCTGGAAAGTGGGCCGGACACCAATCCCGGGCTCGAACCGTTGCAGGCGCAGGTTCGCTCCATTGCCACTGCCGTTAGAGATAATCCTGACGAGCGCGAGCGCGTGGACGGCGTCATCAAGCAGCACGCCTTCCCGGAACTGGCCAAAGCAGGGGCGACGATCGGCCATGGCATCGTACACAACGGTTGGGCGCGCCCAGGCGTCGTCGGCGAATATGGGCTGGACTACCTGACGCGCACGCTGGTGAACAACGGTGGCATTTGGGCGAACATCAAACCTGAAGTGCTCTACTACCGCGGCGGAAAGGATGAGAGCGGCGAAGACCTGACCGGCGACCATGTCTACAAGCTGACCTTTCCCAAGGATGCGCTGCCGGCGCGGTTCGCAAAATACTTCTGGTCAGTGATCGCCGTCGACAATGTTCATTTCCGCGTCCTGCCCAATGCGTCGAAGCGTTACCTGCTCAACGAACAGACCCATCCCCGGTACGCCGCCGATGGATCGCTCACCCTTTATTTTGCCGCAGAAAAGCCGGCCGAAGCGCCTGACGGAAACTGGCTTCCGATACCGAAGGGCCAGAAGTATCGGCTGACCTTCCGCTTCTACGGGCCGCTCGACGGGGTCGCCAATGGCACCTACTGGCCGCCGGCGCTGGTGAAGGCCGATTGAGCCGGCCGGGGAGGGACACGGAGCATGAGCAGACTAGGACAGCATCACGCAGCCTTCACATCCTCGAAACTGGTGGCGATCATCACAGTGCTGCTGCTTTCGGCTTCCGCCGCCTTCGCGCAGAACGATCCATTGCCGTCGTGGAACGACACGCCGACGAAGCGGGCGATCCTCGATTTCGTCGAGAGCGCGACGACAGAAGGCGGGGCCGGCTTCGTCTCGCGCGAAGACCGCGTCGCCGCTTTCGACATGGACGGCACGCTCGTTCCCGAAAAGCCGGTGCCGATCGCCCTTGTTCCGGTACTGACCGACATCAAGGAAGCGGTGGCCAGGAAGCCGTTCCTCGGCGAAAAGCCGGCGGTGGCCGCATTGCTGAAGGGTGACGAGGAAGCGCTCCATGCGGCCGGCCAACAGGGCATCCTCGATCTGGTGGCCGTTGCGACGGATGGCAGGACGACCGAGGAGATCGTGAAGAATGTGAAGCCGCTGTTGGACAAGGAAACCCATCCGAAATTCGCCGTGCCTTATTCGAAGACGGTCTACCAGCCGATGCGCGAACTCCTGGCGCTGCTGGCGGAAAACGGCTTCCAGAACTGGATCTGCAGCGGCAGCCCCGTGCTGATCACGCGGGAGCTTTCGATGGAGATGTTTACAATTCCGGCGGAGAGGGTGATCGGAAGCACCGCAGGGACAAAGCTCGACGAGCGGGAGGGCAGGACCGTCCTGGTGTTCGACGGCACCATCGACAAGTTCAACGACGGCGCGGGCAAGCCCGTCGGCATCAATCTTGCAATGGGCAGGCGTCCCGTCTTCGTCGGCGGCAACGAGGGCGGGCGCGGCGACATCGCCATGATGCGCTGGTCCAAGGATCGAAACGGCCCGAGCTTCCAGCTTCTGATCGATCATGACGACGGCGAGCGGGAATACGCCTATTCGGAGTCCGACGACTACTCGCTGAACGCCGCCGGAAAATATGGCTTCCAGGTCGTCAGTATGAGGAACGACTGGAAAACGATCGTCGGAAAATGAAGGTGAGGAGGACGCGATGAGATCGAGATGTTTTGCCTTTGCCGGCGTGGTTGGAGCAACTTTGGCGGGGCTGTCCTTAAGCGTTGCGGCAGAACCCCTCTCGCTGTCGCCGGTCTGGCAGCTTTCCATGCCGTCAGGCCCGGACAGCGGGATGGAGATCACGGAACAATACGCACGGATGGTGGCGCGCGACGCCTACTTCTGGGCCTGGCCGATGATCAACATCTACAATAGACGGCTGGCCTTCGGAAAGGCGCCGAAGGTGGGGCTGATGAATGGGGTGCTGCCGTTCGCGCCGCTGAACAGGCTGTCGATGCTGCACGACTATATCCAGGCGGACCAGCGTTGGGTGGCTTGCCCGAACCAGGACGTGGTCTATGGCGGAGCCATTGCCGCACTCGACCAGACGCCCGTTGTCCTGCAGGTGCCTAACTTCGGCGGCCGCTTCTGGGTCTATCAGGTCGTTGACATCCGCACCGACAGTTTCGCGCAGCTCGGGGCGATGTATGGGACACAACCGGGCTTCTACCTGCTTGCCGGCCCGGACTGGAACGGCGAGGTTCCGAAAGGCATCACCAAGGTCTTCCGGGCGCGCACCCATACGGCCTTCTTTGGTCCGCGCGTATTCATGGACGATACGGCTGAAGACCGCGAGGCAATCCAGAAGGTCATCTCGACGATCGATCTCTATCCGCTCTCCGAATTCGATGGGAAGATGAAGGCGCATGATTGGCGCTCGCTGCCGACGCTTGGCTCGACGACGGCGGAAGGCGGAGCCGCCGAGACCAGATGGGTCTTTCCGGAAACCATCTTCCAGCAATTGCCTGAGGTGATGAGGGATGCGCCGCCGCTGCCGGGCGAGGAGGCGAAATATGCACAGATCCTGGCGGTTCTCGCCGCCGCGCAGCAGGATTCCAAGATCATGGATGCAATGATCGAGGAAGCCGCGAAGGCCGAAACGGAGTTGGTGGAGCCGCTGCTTCAGTTCCGGAATTGGGGCGTACAGCGCGACGGCCATTGGTCTACCACCGACAATAATGCCGCCTTCGGCACCGACTACTTCACCCGGACGGCGGTGGCCAAATCCAACATCCTGGTGAACGCTCCGACCGAGACCAAGTATCTATATCAGGACCTCGACGAGGAAGGGCAGCGTCTGAGCGGTGCGATGAGCTATACCGTCACGTTTCCCAAGGGCTCCACCCCGCCCGTCAATGGCTTCTGGTCCCTGACGCTTTACGACGCCCAGCACTTTTTCGTGCCAAACGCGCTGTCCCGCTACTCCTTGGGCACGAAGAACAAGACACTCGAATACAATAGCGATGGCTCTCTGACGATCTACGTTCAGCGGATGTCACCAGGCAAGGACAAAGAGTCGAACTGGTTGCCCGCGCCCGCGGGCGAGTTTTCCCTCTATCTCCGCGCCTATTGGCCGCAAACGCCTGTTATGGACGGCACCTGGTCGCCGCCGCCGGTACGCAAAGGCGCCTAAATTTCGAAACGTTGCCAGTGGATGCAGAAGCCGGCCATCCCGCGGAAGGCGTCGCTGTCGCCGGAATTCTCCAACCCCTCTTGCCGCAATGGAACAAGTTGCAGCGCCGGCCATTTGTCGTCCATGAAAACAGCCCTGCCGATGTCGCTGCTCGCTCTCACCATCTCCGTTGGCGGTGCGAGCGCGCGGGAACTCCAACCCGAAGCCATCAATACCGCGTCGATTGCTTCCATTGAGGCAGGCAAGCCCAAGCCCGCAGATCCAGACCCGGCGATCGCCCGCCTTCAGGTTCTGCTCGACCGGGCGGGTTCGTCTCCAGGCGAGATCGATGGCCTCTACGGGGAAAACGTCAGCAAGGCCGTGGCCGGCTTCGAGGCGATGAACAAGCTTCCTGTCGATGGCAGGCTGGATCCGGAAGTCATCTCCCACCTGGAAGGCAATGGCCCGAACGTCGCCCCGATCGTTGAAAGCTACGTCGTTTCGGCGGAGGATGCTGCCGGCCTCGTCGACAAGATCCCCGAGGACTATGGCGAGAAGGCGAAGATGCAGAGCTTGGGATATGTGAACGTTGCCGAGAAGCTGTCCGAGCGCTTCCACATGGGTATCGATCTTCTCAATGCCCTCAACCCGGGTTCGCAGTTCGCTCCCGGCGATACGGTGTGGGTCGTGAACTCAGGTCCGCCGAGGGAAGGAAAGGTCAAGAGGATCGAAGCCGACAAGAAGACGGGGCAGGTGCTCGCCTATGCCGAGGACGGATCACTGCTTGCCGTCTATCCCGCGACGATCGGCAGCGAAGACAATCCGGCGCCGTCGGGCAAGCATAAGGTCAAGGGCGTGGCGAAGATGCCGGTCTACCGATATGACCCGAAGCGCAACTTCAAGCAGGGAAAGAACGACAAGGTCCTGACCATCCCGAAAGGACCGAATGGCCCGGTTGGCACGGTGTGGATCGATCTGACCGAACCGACCTATGGAATCCATGGCACGCCGGAGCCGAAGCTCATCGACAAGGTTGGATCGCATGGCTGTGTGCGGCTGACGAACTGGGACGCCGAAGAACTGGCCGGCATGGTCAAGCCAGGAGTCCTGGTGGACTTCGTCAATCGAAGTGCAGCCACGCCGAAGTGAGGCCCGCACCCGCCGCCTTATCGTCAGCGATTCACGACGCCTTGGCTTCGAAAGCGGGGGCGAAATCACCGAGCGATTTCGCCTTGAGGATCATGCCCTCGATATCCTGTTCCACGATCGCTTCGAGATCGGCGAAGCTGTCGATAACGTAATAGATCGGCTGGAGGATATCGATCCGGTAGGGCGTTCTCAGCACGCTCATGAGATCGAACGGCCGGAACTCGCAGGCCTTGCCTTCCATTGCCGCTTTCGCTTCGCTTGGCGATGAGACGATGCCCGCGCCGAAGCAGCGCCGACCCTGCGGCGTGTTGATCAGGCCGAATTCGACGGTGAACCAGAAGATGCGGAACAGATGCCAGGAATAACCCTTGCCGAGACCGACGGCGGTTTCGCCGAAATGCCGGACGAAATTGGCATAGCTCTGATTGGTGAGCATCGGGCAGTGGCCGAAAACCTCGTGGAACAGGTCCGGTTCCTCGATATAGTCGATATGTTCGCGACGGCGCAGGAAGGTTGCAAGCGGGAATTTGCCTTGCGACAGAAGCTCATAAAAGCGTGAGGGCGGAATGAGGGCCGGCACGCCTTCGACGCCGAAGCCGGTGGTCTCGTTCAGGCGTCTGTTCACATCGAGAAGCTGAGGCACCTTATCAGGCGTCAGTCCCAGCAATTTGACGCCGTCGAGATATTCGCGGCAGGCCGTATCGGCGAGCAGCTTCATCTGACGCCGGTAGAGCTCGCCCCATATTGCATCTTCATCGGGGGTATAGTCATAGAGGCCGTCCGGGCCGGGCGGTTTGGCGGTGTAGCTGCTTTCCTTGGTCATTCGCTGATCCTCCCAGGCACGGCGCTATTCCTGCCATTATGATCCGGGTTTGGAGGATTTTCTTTTCTTTCGTGCTGGCAGTCGCCATATTGTTGGCAAATCTTCCCGAAAGCGGCGCCAAAAATGAAAGAAACTGGGAATTTTCACCGCAAGCTTCTGCAACTCGTTCAGGCCGACGGCAGCCTTTCGCTGGCAGACCTGGCCGAAAAGGCCGGCATGTCGCAGAGTTCGGCTTGGCGGAAGATCCAGGAACTGGAAGCCGACGGCGTCATCCGCAAGCGGGTGACGCTGCTCGATCCCGGCAAACTCGATCTCAAGCTCTGCGTCATTGCGCATGTGACGCTGGAGGATCACCACGAAGAGGCGGTTGCCTCTTTCGCTTCCGTTGTGCTGGAGCGGCCGGAGATCATGGAGTGTTACGCCCTGTCAGGTGCCTTCGACTATATGCTGAAGATCCGGGCGAGGGACGTGGAAAGCTACGAAGCCTTCATGACCCGCTACCTCATGCGCAATCCGCATGTGCGCACCGTCGTCTCGAGCTTCGTGCTGCGCGAGCTGAAATTCTCGACCGAACTGCCGCTCTGATTGAGATGCGTCTGCACAGGGCGATGTTGTCGCCATGTCAATGACCCGGCATGTGCACCGGAAAGCCTTCGAATGTCTTCAGCGTGTCGAGCACGATCGACGTCTTCACATGCTGCACCGACTCGTGCGGCAACAGAACGTCGTTGACGAATTTGGAGAGGTCGGCGAGCCCGCGGGTCGCGACCTTCAGGTGATAGTCCATTTCACCGGTCAAAGCATAGGCTTCGAGAACTTCCGGCAATCCGTTGATCAGCTGCGAAAACCGGCGGGCATTGTCCCGGTTGTGGGTGGCAAGCGTCACCGAAATGACCACCAGCATATCCAGACCCAGCTTCTGCTGATCGAGGTAGGCGCGGTAGCTGCGGATATATCCCTCAGCCTCCAGTCTCGTGCGCCGGCGCGAGCATTGCGACGGTGAAAGCGCGATCCGCTCGCCGAGTTCGTTGTTCGTCAGCCGTCCGTCCTTTTGAAGTTCCTGGAGCAGGCGCAAATCCAATTTATCGAGCTGTTCATCCATTGCGCAAAATCTCCAAAACACTCACGAACCGTGCATAATATCTTCTTGGAGCATGAAGAATGCAAGAACTTTGCGCGCGTTTTGGGCCACACTTTGCACCAGTCAAGGTTCAATCCTCAGGAGGAGAAAATGGGCCCTTTTCCACATGATGCGCCGCCTTCGGAAATCACCACCGACAACCCGGCCGGCACCGACGGCTTCGAATTCGTCGAATTCGCCCATCCCGAGCCCGAGAAGCTCAGCGAGCTCTTCACACGCATGGGCTATGTCGCGGTCGCCAGGCACAAGACCAAGGACATCACCGTCTGGCGCCAGGGTGATATCAACTATGTGCTGAACGCCGAACCCGGCAGCCATGCCGCCCGTTTCGTCGCAAATCATGGTCCCTGCGCCCCGTCGATGGCATGGCGCGTCGTAGACGCCAGGCACGCCTTCGATCATGCGGTGTCGAAGGGCGCGGTTCCCTACGAAGGCAACGACAAGATGCTCGACGTCCCGGCGATCGTCGGCATTGGCGGCTCGCTTCTCTATTTCGTCGAGACCTATGGCGCGAAGGGATCGGTTTACGATGCCGAGTTCGATTGGCTTGGCGAGCGCAACCCGCATCCCCAGGGCATCGGCTTCTATTATCTCGACCATCTCACCCACAATGTCTTTCGCGGCAACATGGACAAGTGGTGGGATTTTTACCGCAACCTGTTCAATTTCAAGCAGATCCACTTCTTCGATATCGATGGCCGCATCACCGGCCTGGTCAGCCGCGCCATCACCTCACCCTGCGGCAAGATCCGCATTCCGCTGAATGAATCGAAGGACGATACGAGCCAGATCGAGGAATATCTGAAAAAGTACCGGGGTGAGGGCATCCAGCACATCGCCGTTGGAACGGAGGACATTTACGACGCCACCGACAGGCTGGCCGACAACGGCCTGCGCTTCATGCCGGGGCCGCCGGAGACCTATTACGACATGTCCTATGAACGGGTGAACGGCCATAGCGAACCGATCGAGCGCATGAAGAAACACGGCATCCTCATAGATGGCGAAGGTGTGGTGAATGGCGGCATGACGAAAATCCTGCTGCAGATATTCTCCAAGACCGTCATCGGCCCGATCTTCTTCGAATTCATCCAGCGTAAGGGCGACGAGGGCTTCGGCGAGGGCAACTTCCGTGCGCTGTTCGAGTCGATCGAGGCCGATCAGATCAAGCGTGGTGTCATCGGCACGGCAGCAGAGTAAACTCACTAGCGCCGCGGGTTTTTTCGGACGCGCGGCGCTGCGGCGTTTTCGGGGAGGAATTGAGCAATGGACCAGACATCGATCCAGGCATCGGACGGTGAAGCCGCGACGGCAAACAAACTGAAATACATGCCGGGCTTCGGCAACGACTTCGAAACCGAGTCACTGCCCGGCGCCTTGCCACAGGGCCAGAACAGCCCGCAGAAATGCAATTACGGCCTTTATGCCGAGCAACTGTCCGGCTCGCCGTTCACGGCGCCGCGCGGCACCAACGAAAGGTCCTGGCTTTATCGCATCCGCCCGAGCGTACGCCACACCCGCCGCTTCTCCAACGCTTCCTATCCGCTCTGGAAAACCGCACCCTGCCTGGAGGAGCATTCGCTTCCTCTCGGTCAGCTTCGCTGGGATCCCATCCCTGCGCCCACGGAGAAGCTGACCTTTCTCGAAGGGGTGCGGACCATCACGACGGCAGGCGATGCCACCACCCAGGTGGGCATGTCAGCCCATGCCTACCTCTTCAATGAGGACATGGTCGACGATTACTTCTTCAACGCCGATGGTGAACTGCTGATCGTGCCGCAGCTCGGCGCCATCAGGGTGTTCACCGAAATGGGCATCATGGATGTCGAGCCGCTGGAAATATGTCTCATCCCGCGCGGCATGATGTTCAAGATTTTGAGGGGCGGTGAACAGACGGTCTGGCGTGGCTATATCTGCGAGAACTACGGCGCGAAATTCACGCTGCCGGATCGCGGCCCGATCGGCGCCAACTGCCTGGCAAACCCGCGTGACTTCAAGACACCCGTCGCCGCTTTCGAAGACAAGGAAACGCCTTGCCGCGTGCATGTGAAGTGGTGCGGAAAATTCTATGTCACGGAGATCGGCCACTCGCCGCTCGATGTGGTCGCCTGGCACGGCAATTACGCGCCTTACAAATATGACCTGCGGACGTTTTCTCCGGTCGGCGCCATCAGCTTCGACCATCCCGATCCGTCGATTTTTTCCGTGCTGACCGCGCCCACCGAAGATGCCGGTACCGCCAATGTCGATTTCGTGATTTTTCCGCCGCGCTGGCTGGTCGCCGAGCATACGTTCCGCCCGCCCTGGTACCACCGGAACATCATGAGCGAATTCATGGGCCTGATCCACGGCCAGTACGACGCCAAGGAGGAGGGTTTCGTGCCGGGCGGCATGAGCCTGCACAACATGATGCTTCCCCACGGGCCGGATGCGCTCGCCTTCGAAAAGGCATCCAATACCGAGCTCAAGCCGGTGAAGCTCGATCACACCATGGCCTTCATGTTCGAGACCCGGTACCCGCAGCAACTGACGAAATATGCGGCCGAGCTCGAAACGCTGCAGGATGACTACCTCGAGTGCTGGGACGGCCTGGAACGCAAGTTCGACGGAACCCCCGGATTCAAGTGAAGCATCAAGCGAAGACATCCTCCAGCACAGGAATTCGGACATGAAACTTGCGACCTTGAAGGACTCTACGCGGGACGGCCGGCTGGTCGTCGTTTCCCGCGACCTGACCCGCTGTTCGGAAGTCGGCCACATCGCCCGCACATTGCAGGCAGCACTCGACGACTGGGCGCATATGGCACCGAGACTTGCATTGATCGCCGAAGGCATCGAGACCGGAGCCCAGCCGACGATCCGCTTTCACGAACATGACGCTACGTCACCTCTACCGCGGGCCTACCAATGGGCCGATGGTTCCGCGTACGTCAACCATGTCGAATTGGTGCGCAAGGCGCGCGGCGCCGAGATGCCGGCGAGCTTCTGGACCGATCCGCTGATCTATCAAGGCGGGTCGGACACTTTCCTCGCCCCGCGCGACCCGATCGTGATGGCCGACGAGGTTTACGGGATCGACATGGAGGGCGAGGTCGCCGTCATCACCGGCGACGTCGCCATGGGTTCCAGCCCGGAAGCGGCGCGCGGCGCGATCCGGCTGGTGACGCTCGTCAACGACGTGTCGCTGCGCGGTCTGATCCCCGACGAACTGGCGAAGGGATTTGGTTTCTTCCAGTCGAAACCGGCCTCGGCATTTTCGCCGGTCGCGGTGACGCCGGACGAGCTTGGAGAGGCCTGGGATGGCGGCAAGCTGCATCTTCCGCTGCTCGTCAGTTTGAACGGCAAGGCCTTCGGCAAGGCGAATGCCGGCATCGACATGACATTCGATTTCGGCCAGCTGATCGCCCATGCCGCCAAAACCCGCCATCTTGCGGCCGGCACGATCATCGGTTCCGGCACTGTTTCCAACAAGCTCGACGGCGGCCCCGGCAAGCCGGTGGACGGTGGCGGAAACGGCTACTCCTGCATTGCCGAACTCCGGATGATCGAGGCCATCGAGACCGGATCGCCGAAGACGCCGTTCATGAAGTTCGGCGATCAGGTCCGCATCGAGATGAAGGATCATGCCGGTCATTCGATCTTCGGGGCGATCGAGCAGACGGTCGAAAAATACGGGGGAGCCGTGCGGCAATGAACGAGGTCGTTCTCTACGACTACTGGCGATCATCGGCGAGCTATCGCGTCCGCATCGCGCTCAATCTCCTGGGCGTCGACTATCGGACCGTGCCGATCAACCTGTTGGAGGGCGCGCACAGGACGCCGGACTATCTCGCGCTCAACCCGCAAGGCTTGGTGCCGACACTGGTGATCAACGGGAAAACACTGACGCAGTCGCTTGCCATCATCGAATATCTCGCCGAAACCCGACCGGAATGCGGATTGCTGCCATCGGATATCGCCGATCGCCAGAAAGTCCGCGCCCTCGCATATGCGGTTGCCATGGACATCCATCCGATCTGCAACCTGCATGTCGTCTCGCATCTGATGACGCTGACAGACAAGACGGATGCCCGTGAGGAATGGATGAAACATTTCATCACCGACGGGCTTCGCAAACTGGAAGCCATGATCGGTGAAGGTGATGGCACGTTCAGCTTCGGAGATACACCGACGATGGCGGACCTCTGTCTCGTTCCCCAGGTCTACAATGCCCGCCGCTGGGGTGTGGATCTGACCGCTTTTACGCGTATCGTCGATATCGACGCCAGATGCGCCGAACTGCCCGCCTTCCAGGCGGCGCATCCTGACCGGGTGAAACCGTAACGGCAGGCCTAACCACACGAAATCCGAAGACGCACTGCCTTTTTCCTGCTGCTCCCACATCAATTGCCGGCACCGCGTCGGATCGCCTGGGCTGGGATCTATCGATCGCGGCGAGCAACCGGCGTTTACCGTGTCTTATCACTTCTGATTGTGCCGCTTGCCAGAAGATCGCCCCTTGTGCATTGATCAGGTTGCTGGGGTAGGTCTGAAATGTTCTCGTCAAAGCTGTTGATCTTCAAACTCGTGATGGACACGGGCTTGATCGCATTGAACGCTGACGGGATTTGATGATCACCCCCGGCAATACATACGTGAGCAAGATATGCTGCGAGTGACGACGGGAGAAATACACGTGCTCGAAGGCTGGAGAAGAATACGGAAATCCGTGTCGTTCATATCGATGCTGCTGGCTTTCGCCGCCCTGGCGCAAGAGACGCATGCGGCAATTTCCTATGAACGTCTCGACGGCGCGCCGGGCAAGCGCGGCCTTGCGATAAAGGGCGCGTTCGAAATCTCCGACGATCCGAAGGCGCTTGTCGACGAGTACAAGCAGTTCCAGCCGGCCTATATTACCTTTGACTCGCCCGGTGGAAACGTGATCGTCGCGATCGAGTTCGGCCGCACCATCCGCGCGTTGAATGCGCGAACGATCCAGCTCAGAGCCGTGGAATGCGCATCGGCTTGCGCCTTCGCCTTCGTCGGTGGCGTTCAAAGATTTGCCGAGCCGGGGTCCATCGGCGTGCATCGGGTTTCCCTATCCGACGATGCCGCCATGGACAGCAAATTGGCAGTCTCGTCGGTTCAATCGCTGACCGGCGAGATCATCGGATATCTGACCGACATGGGGGTGAGCCCCAATCTGCTGCAGCTCAGCCTGTCGATCGACAGCACCGACATAAGGTATCTGACCTCCGCGGAAATGCGAGACTGGAATATCGTCACGCCCGAAGATATGCGCTCGCCATCGTCAAGCGCGCCGCCACCGCCGGACGCCGCGCCGCAGGTGAGCGCAGCACCCGCCGTCATGCCATCAGACCCAAGCGCTTCCGAGGAGGTCGCCGCATCCGCACCCGGCGACCTGACCACGGAGGCGGTTGATTTCGTCAACCGATACAATGACGAATGGTCGAAAGACAGCGCTTCGGCGCTTGATTTCATGAAGAGCGTCTATGCCGATCAGGTTTCCTTCTTCGGGACCGTGGTCGACAAAGACGTCGTCTTGAAAGACAAGGCGGCCTTCGCCCAACGCTGGCCAGAGCGCATGTACAGCGTCAAACCCGGCTCCGTGACCGCCAGCTGCGCCGGAAAATGCGAAATGTCAGGAATTGTCGAATGGTTTGCCCGAAACCGGGATACAGGTAGGACAACTTCCGGGATGGCGGAATTCTCTTTCGTGTGGAACACCGCCTCCCTGCAGATCGAGTCCGAGACCGGAAAGGTGATCGCCACAGACAAAGGAGCCAAAGCGCCGGATCGGTTGATCCAGCAGTGGATAGGACTGGACGACATCTGCCGCGGCAGCACCGATCGCTACGGCATCGAGACGGAGCGGGCCTGCAAACGGCGCGAGCAGATCAGTCCGCTGCTCAATCGCGTTGACTGGTGCTATGGCCATGAGGATGAAGCCGGAATGGATATGCAATGGCACAAATGCGATGCCAACTCCCGTAGGTATTGAGATTAAGTATGCCGGACCGGAAGCGAACGTTGAAGGGTCCTTGGCCGCGCTTCTCCGGAATGACCAGCGCCGAGGCGGTTTCACGGTCGGCTGCGGCGAGCGCGGAGTAGAAGGCAAGAAGACCACGGGGTCTATCTCGAGCTTCAAACGAGTGGCGATCGTCTCGGCCAAATAAAAAGCCGCCGGCAGCTGACTGTCGGCGGCTTTTGACTATCGATCAGTTTGTGTCGGACGCCTTTCAACGGGGCGCGCTAGACAACAAACGCCCACTCAGCTGCACCCACTCGTAGCACCGCAAGTGTCGCACTTCTCACACGTCCCATTCCGCACCATCGTGAAGTTCTGGCACTCCGAGCACATGTTGCCGGTATAGCCCTGCATGATCGAGCGCTGGCGGCGTTCGGCCTCCCGCTTCTTGGCTTCGGATTTCGCCGTGGCCGCGTCGGCCGCCGCCTTGTCGGAGAAGAGGGCGGTTGCGTCGCTGGTGATTTCGTCGATCACCTCTTCGGCAATCTCTTCCGCCAGTTCCTTGGCGCGCTCCTCATAGTCGCGCTTGAAGGCGACGATTTCGGAGGTGGAGATGGCGACCGTCGGCTCCAGCTTGCGGGCGGCACTGCCGGCAAAGGCAGTCACGGTACCGGTGGAAGCGGCGCGGGCAGGGGCGGCAGTCGCCGCACCCTTGGGCTCGGCCGCTGCCTGACGTTCGCCGCCGGTGCCGGAGACCAGCGTCGGCTTGTAGCCGCGGGTCCAGCCGGTGGAGAGCAGGTTGGTCTTGCCTTCCTGGATGCCCTTGCCGAGCGCGGTGTTGGAGAAGTCGGACGTATCGACATGCGCCAGGTCGTGGCGGCCGAGATAGGAGACGGCAAGTTCGCGGAAGACGTAGTCGAGGATCGACGTGGCGTTCTTGATCGCATCATTGCCGATGACCATGCCGGCCGGCTCGAACTTGGTGAAGGTGAAGGCCTCGACATATTCCTCGAGCGGCACGCCATATTGCAGGCCGAGCGAGATGGCGATGGCGAAATTGTTCATCATCGCGCGGAAGGCAGCGCCTTCCTTGTGCATGTCGATGAAGATCTCGCCGAGGCGGCCGTCGCCGAATTCGCCGGTGCGGAGATAGACCTTGTGTCCGCCGACGGCGGCCTTCTGGGTGTAGCCCTGGCGGCGGTTCGGCAGCTTCTCGCGTTCGCGCGAAACGCGTTCGATCACCCGCTCGATGATCTTCTCGGTGATGGTGACGGCCTGGGCGGCGACCGGCGCCTGCAGCAGTTCCTCCAGCGCATCCTCGTCATCCTCGTCTTCGATCAGCGAGGCATTGAGCGGCTGCGACAGCTTCGAGCCGTCGCGATAGAGCGCGTTGGCCTTGAGGCCGAGCTTCCAGGAGAGCAGGTAGGCGTTCTTGCAATCCTCGACGGTCGCCTCGTTCGGCATGTTGATCGTCTTGGAAATCGCACCCGAGATGAACGGCTGGGCCGCCGCCATCATGCGGATATGGCTTTCCACAGAGAGGTAGCGCTTACCGATCTTGCCGCAGGGATTGGCGCAATCGAAGACCGGCAGATGCTCATTCTTGAGGAAGGGCGCGCCTTCCAGCGTCATCGCACCGCAGACATGGATGTTGGCGGCTTCGATGTCCTTCTTCGAGAAGCCGATATGGTCGAGCAGGCTGAAGCTCATGTCGGACAGCTGTTCGTCGGAAACCTTCAGCGTGTCCTTCAGGAAGTCGGCGCCGAGCGTCCACTGGTTGAAGACGAACTTGATGTCGAAGGCGCTCTTCAGCGCGGCATTGACGGCTTCCACCTTCTCGTCGGTGAAGCCCTTGGTCTTCAGCGTCGACGGGTTGATCGCCGGCGCCTGGTTCAGGTTGCCGTGGCCGACGGCATAGGCCTCGATCTCGGCGATCTGGCTCTCGGAATAGCCGAGCGTGCGCAGCGCTTCGGGCACGGCGCGGTTGATGATCTTGAAGTAGCCGCCGCCGGCGAGCTTCTTGAACTTGACGAGGGCGAAGTCGGGCTCGATGCCGGTGGTGTCGCAATCCATGACGAGACCGATCGTGCCGGTGGGCGCGATGACCGAGACCTGGGCGTTGCGATAGCCGTGCTGTTCGCCGAGTTCGAGCGCCTTGTCCCAGGCCGATTTGGCGTGGGCGACGAGATCCTGGTCCGGGTTTTCCGAATGGATCAGCGCGACCGGGTTGATCGACAGGGCCTCATAGCCGGAGGTTTCGCCATGGGCGGCGCGGCGATGGTTGCGGATGACCCGCAGCATGCTCTCGCGGTTCGGCGCGAAGTTCGGGAAGGGCCCGAGTTCGGCAGCCATTTCGGCCGAGGTCGCATAGCAGACGCCGGTCATGATCGCGGTCAACGAACCGGCAATGGCGCGGGCCTCGGTGGAGTCGTAGGGAATGCCCGACGACATCAGCAGGCCGCCGATATTGGCGTAGCCAAGGCCGAGCGTGCGGTATTCGTAGGAGAGTTCGGCAATGCGCTTCGACGGGAACTGCGCCATCATCACTGAGACTTCGAGCACGACGGTCCACAGGCGAACGGCATGTTCGTAATCGGCAATGTTGATGCGCTTGGTGGCCTTGTCCTTGAACTGCAGAAGGTTCAGCGAGGCAAGGTTGCAGGCCGTGTCGTCGAGGAACATATATTCCGAGCACGGGTTCGAGCCGCGGATCGGGCCGCCGGCCGGCGAAGTGTGCCAGTCGTTCATCGTCGTGTTGAAGTGGATGCCCGGATCGGCCGAGGCCCAGGCAGCGTAGGAAATCGTTTCCCAGAGATCGCGCGCCTTCAGCGTCTTCATCACCCTGCCGTCCTTGCGGGCGGTCAGGTTCCATTCGCCATCATTCTCGACGGCGCGCAGGAAGTCGTCCTTGATCGAGACGGAGTTGTTGGAGTTCTGGCCCGATACCGTGAGGTAGGCTTCCGAATCCCAATCCGTATCGTAGGTCTTGAACTGGAGATCCTTGTAGCCCTGGCGGGCGAACTGGATGACGCGCTGGACATAGTTCTCCGGAACCTGATCCTTCTTGGCAGCGCGGATTTCGCGCTTCAGGGCAGGGTTCTTGGCCGGGTCGAAGCAATCGCCGTTGTCGCCGCCTTCACAATTGAAGCAGGCCTTCATGATCGCCTTCAGATGCTTAGCGACGACCTTCGAGCCGGTGACAAGGGCCGCGACCTTCTGCTCTTCCTTGACCTTCCAGTTGATGTATTCCTCGATATCGGGATGGTCGATATCGACGACCACCATCTTGGCGGCGCGGCGCGTCGTGCCGCCCGATTTGATGGCGCCGGCGGCGCGGTCGCCGATCTTCAGGAAGCTCATCAGGCCGGAGGAACGGCCGCCGCCGGAAAGCTTTTCGCCTTCGCCGCGCAGCATCGAGAAGTTGGAGCCGGTGCCGGAGCCGTATTTGAACAGGCGCGCTTCACGCACCCAGAGGTCCATGATGCCGCCTTCGTTGACGAGATCGTCCTCGACCGACTGGATGAAGCAGGCATGCGGCTGCGGATGTTCGTAGGCCGACTTGGACTTGGTCAGCTTGCCGGTGAAGGGGTCGACATAGAAATGGCCCTGGCCGGGGCCGTCGATGCCATAGGCCCAATGCAGGCCGGTGTTGAACCATTGCGGAGAGTTCGGGGCGACGCGCTGGGTGGCGAGCATATAGGCAAGCTCGTCCTTGAAGGCCGCGGCATCTTCCTCGGAGGAGAAATAGCCGCCCTTCCAGCCCCAATAGGTCCAGGTGCCGGCAAGACGGTCGAAGACTTGGCGCGCATCGATTTCGGAGCCGGTCTGCTCATCCTTCGGCAGGGTCTTCAGCGCAGCATCGTCGGGAACGGAGCGCCACAGGAAGGAGGGAACGTCGTTTTCCTCGACCTTCTTCAGCCGGGTGGGAACGCCGGCCTTGCGGAAATACTTCTGCGCCAGAACGTCGGTCGCGACCTGGGAGAACTGCGAGGGAACGTCGATATTCTCGAGGCGGAACACGATCGAACCGTCGGGGTTCTTGATCTCGCTCGTCGCCTTGCGGAATTCGATATCCGCATAGGCGCCTTGGCCGGCCTTCGTGAAACGACGTTCGATGCGCATGGTCTTGACCTCGTGTTGGCGCCCGATCCCCAGCGACCGGGGCGCAAAATTCCTATCCGGCGGCACTTTGTCGTGGTGCAGCCAGCCTCGTTTCCGTATCGTGACAGGGGTGTCATCCGGAGATGTCCTTCCTGTATCTTGTGGTGATGGTGGCTGCAAACGCTAAATATAGTATTAACAGCTTATTATCGCCAGTCCCGACGTCACTTTTTTTGGAGGCTGAAAACCGCGCAGAGAACCTGTCGGGTCTGAACCGCTCCCGGTGCATCACCCTGATTCTGCGTCCTGATTTTCAAAAGGGAACCGGGCTCGTTACCTCCGGTCCTGTCGCCGCCGCAACATCGAAAACAGTAAAGTTTGAAACAGCTGATTCCGTCAAGGGCTGGCTTTTAATTGATTGCTAACCACAACATCTTGTGGATGCGCCTGTGGAGATTGGGGAAAGCCGGGGAGCGCTGAAATTACAATGGCTTGCAGGCGTTGCCGGCTAAGGAAAAGGCCAGAACGATAAAAAAGCGCCCTGCGGCAAATCTTGTGATGGCATTTCCGGCGCAAATGCGCATGGCGATTCGGCGAGAAAACGAGCGGTCTTAAAGCGCGTCGATGGCGATGGTAACGGTGGCCACGCCGATCGGCCTGTTCTCTTCGTCCATGACGACGAAGCTCGCCTGCGTCTCGAGTATCTGAGTGGATTCGTTGCGCTCGGCCCGGTCGATGAAGACCTCTCGCGAGCCGTTGGCGAAGGTTCTGAGATATTTCTCTTCGTCGCCCTGCCAGTAGTCGGCGGTAATGATGCTCTGCCCGACATTCAGTCCATGACTATCGGTGACGAAAAATTCGACGATCGCTCCCTGCGAGGCGTCCTGCCTGGCTTTCAGATAATGCGACACGGATCTGTCGAGCAGCAGCTTGACCATATGCAGGTGATGCTGATCGACCTCAGATCGGTAAGTGTCATCGAGCACCCGCATATCCATTTCGCTGACATTGCCGAACTCCGCGTTCTGCTCGGCAATGGCCTTCAGCACCAATGGCGTTTCCACCATTGGCCGGATCTGCTTCTCGACATAGTCGCGCACAAGGGGGATATAGGCAGGCTCGGCGCGGACAGGCGTGAGGGAAAACAGACATGCCGCCAGCCCGACGGTCACAACCGCTGCTCTACGCCCCCACCGCGCCATCTTGTTTCCCTATATCACATCGTTTGCTGCACGCTTTAAGCGCAATTTGATGCGATTCGCAGCTGTCGAGTTTATGCGAACACGATAAAATAGATGTGCAGATCCCGATAGCGGATTCAGGAAACCCCGCAGACAAAAACTGGAACAATTTCAAGTGGTAAATACGAAGGCCGCGCGCTGTGATCGGTGGCGATCAGCCTGCGCCTTTGGCGATCGGCTCCTGATAGGTGAAGCCCATGTCCCAGGGGAAGTAGATCCAGGTGTCCTGGCTCACCTCGGTGACGAAGGTGTCGACCGTCGGCACGCCCTTCGGCTTGGCATAGACGCAAGCAAAATGCGCCCTCGGCAGCATGGCGCGCACCTGGGCGGCGGTCTTGCCGGTATCCGTCAGGTCGTCGACGACGAGCACGCCTTCGCCGCCATTTTCCTGAAGTTCGGGCGCGATCCCCTTGAGCAGCACCATGTCGCCCTGGTTGACATAATCATGATAGGAGGCGACGCAGACGGTCTCGATCAGCCGGATGTTCAGCTCGCGTGAGATGATCGCCGCCGGAACGAGGCCGCCGCGGGTGATGCAGACGATCGCCTTGAACGCCTGATTGAGGCCGGCTAGCCGCCAGGCAAGGGCGCGTGCATCGCGGTGGAACTGATCCCAGGAAACGGGAAAGGCTTTATCGGGAAGGGACATTCGGGCTGCTCCGCGGCATGAAAAACGATACGCCGTTTGCCGGCGACCGGATGGGCTTGGAACGGCGATCGGCAAAACGAGAAATCGCGTAGCCGAAACTGCGCGAAATCGCGAGCTGCAGCTGCGCGAGATCGCGAGCTGCACTGCGCGAGTTGTGGCCGAGGCTCGAAGCTCTCATCGGTCGCTGCAATTAGCGGGATTTGCCGGCAAAACGCAAGAGCAGCAATGATTGCGGCAAGAGGATCATCGCGACAACAGGGTCAGCGCCGTCATCGATTGCAGCAAGCTCTTCGTCGTGCCGCCGAAGATCATCTGCCAGAGCCAGGAATGCGTATAGGCGCCCATGACGAGAAGATCGATGCTGCTGTCCGAAAGCCGGTTCTCGATGACATGCGACGCGTTCTTGTCCACACTTTGGGCCGTCGAAAGCGTCGTCTTCACGCCATGACGGGCGAGTGTGGCGGCAATCTCGGCACCGGCTGTGAGCGGCGATTGCAGCGCCGTGTCGGCCGGATCGACCGAAAAGATCTCCACCTCCTCGGCGGCTTTGAGGATCGGCAACGCGTCGAAGGTCGCGCGCGCCACCTCCTTCGAGCCGTTCCAGGCGATCAGCACGCGTTTGATCGGCTTCGGCTGGCGGATGATATAGGGGATCATCAGCACCGGCCGGCCGGTTTCGAAAAGGAAGCTGTCGACGTCGACTTGGCTGTCGGAAGGTTTGGCCGGATCGGCCTGCGAGGCGATCAGAAGGTCGGCGCTACGTGCACTTTCGATCAGCGGCGCTGAGCCGTAGCCGGTTGAGGTCGCAAAGCTGCGCCACTCGTAGGAGGCGCCTGTCGCAGCCGCTTTTGCCCGGAAGATGCGCTCAACCGCGAGCGTTTCGCTATGCGCCATGTCCTGCAGCGCCTGCACGGCGACGGGATCCGGGATTTCCATCGGCGCCACCAGCGGCACGGCGGAAATGATTTCAGCATGCAGGCCGATCACATGGGCGCCGCTTTCAGCGGCGATGGCAAAGGCGAAATCGGCAACTGCAGCACTATTATCGGATGTATCGAGTATGGCGAGAATGGTTTTGTAAGACATATCAATTCTCCTTGCGCTGAAATGGCGTGCGCGAGGGAAGGAATGCACCGGCCCCTTCTGCTGTTCCTTGACAGGGATCAAGGATGACCCCCGTTCCGGCGTTTCCTTCAAGCCTCGGCAGAATGGTTTTCTGTGATGTCCTTCCTCCGGCGGATGGCTTCGATCATCGCCTGCACCTCGGCGCCGGCCGCATCGATCAGTGCCTGCGAGCGGCCGCGCACGACGATCTCGGTCGAGAATTTCTGGCCGATATAGCGCGGGTAGGAGCCGATGCTGGTTTCCGGATGCGCTTTCTGGATAGCGGTCAAGGGCGTGCCGATTTCACCTTCGCCGTAAGGGCAGGCGATGGCGAGCGACAGCACCGGCGTGCCGGTCCGAAGCGTCGGCAGCACATTGTCGACCATTGCCTGGAAGACCTGCGGGACGCCGGCCATGACATGGACATTGCCGATGATGAAGCCAGGCGCCGTCGAGACGGGATTGGCGATATGCACGGCCCCGCGCGGCATGCGCGCCATGCGCTGGCGGGCTTCGGTGAATTCCATCTCGCGGCGCCGATACATTTCGGCCAGCAGCGTCATTGCCGTTTCGTCGTATTCGCAGGGCAGGCCGAAAGCCTTGGAGATGGCGTCGGCGGTGATGTCGTCATGCGTCGGCCCGATGCCGCCCGAAGTGAAGACGTAATCATATTTGCCGCGAAGCGCGTTCAGCGCCTCGACGATCGCCTCCTCGTCGTCGGCGACGATGCGCACCTCCTTGAGGTCGATGCCGGAAAGCGTGAGCAGATCGGCGAGATGGCCAATATTTTTGTCCTTGGTGCGGCCGGAAAGAAGTTCGTCGCCGATGGCGAGCATGGCGGCGGTGACGACGATGTCTTGGCTCATGGGATGTTCCGTAATGTGAAGCTGGTGAATAGGTAGCGCCGTTCGATCTCTTTGCAAACAGCCGGAGCATTATGCCGCAAGTGCAAGCGGTTATCGGACGGCAGCATCTGCGTCCATTTTGCTGAAATGAAAAGGCAAGTGAATTTTCGTCTACATCAGTTGAACACTGAGTTCTTCAGGCCGGGGCTTTGTTCAAGCAGGCGGGCTGATAGACATCCTCCGGTCACGAAATTCAACCCGATGTTTTAAGAAAGATAGAAGATGGCGAAGGTTCTCGTCCTTTATTATTCGGCTTACGGCCATATCGAAACCATGGCCTATGCCGTCGCCGAAGGCGCGAAGTCGGCCGGTGCCGAGGTCACCGTCAAGCGCGTTCCGGAACTGGTTCCGGAAGACGTCGCCAAGGCTTCCTATTACAAGGTCGATCAGGCAGCTCCGATCGCCACCGTCGACGAACTGGCGGATTATGACGCGATCATCGTCGGCGCCGGCACTCGCTTCGGCACGGTCGCCTCGCAGATGCGCAATTTCTGGGATCAGACGGGCGGCCTCTGGTTCGCCGGCAAGCTCGTCGGCAAGATCGGTTCGGTCTTCACCTCTTCGGCCACCCAGCATGGCGGCCAGGAATCGACCATCCTCGGCTTCATCCCGACCTTCCTGCACCAGGGCATGGTCGTTGCCGGCCTTCCTTATGCCTTCCAGGGCCAGATGGGCACCGAGGAAGTCAAGGGCGGCTCCCCCTACGGCGCGTCCACCATCACCAACGGAGACGGCTCGCGCCAGCCCTCCGAGATCGAGCTGGAAGGCGCGAAATACCAGGGCGCCCATGTTGCCAAGCTGGCCGCCAAGCTCGCCTGATCGTTGATATTGACATGATGAAGGGTGCGGCGGGCGTGAGGCTCGCCGCGCCTTATTCGTTTTCGTTGGCGCAGCCGACAAAACGAGCAGAATTTACGCCTCGCGGCTCTTCCCATCGCCAATGACGCAAGATATTGAAAACGCAGCAAGCGGGCGTGGCGAAACTGGTAGACGCAAGGGACTTAAAATCCCTCGGCCTTGGCTGTACGGGTTCGACCCCCGTCGCCCGCACCATCTTCACAATCCTGTTTGAATATGCCTGTATTTTGTGCGTAAAAGCGCGTTGTTGCTTGACAATGACATTTTCGGTGCAAGGATTGCGCCGCGGCGGTTGAGTAAGTGTTGTCTTGTGGGAGTAAGACGATGGTTTACGATTGGAGTGGGGCGAGGGTTCGGCGCATCCGAATCTTCAAGACCAGTGTCGCACTTGTTCTGGGAACTGCGATGGCTGCAATACCACTGTTCTTTTGGGCAGTGCAGTTGCGCGCTTTCTAAGCTGGGACAATCAGCGTTCCGCTAGGGGAAGCGCGTTGGGCGCTTTCGTGTCGCGCCGCCTGTTGATCACCCAGCCGGCGAGCAGCCCGACGGCGGCACCCATGGCCTTGATACCCGCGTCATGCAGGCGCGGATGCCGCGTCGGCGAGAAGTACTGCAAATATTCGATGCCAACCGCACCGGCGATCAGCAGCACCGCCACCAATTTCCACTGTTTCGGATAGGCGAGCGCAAAGGCAAGGCCGAGGAGAACATAGGCGCTTGCGCGATCGGTATTGACCGTCGTCACTGTATCCGGCCTCAGCCCGATCGGTGAAACCGTGACGACGAGGATGAAGGCGAGCAGCAGCCAGGCGAGCGGTTTTGCGAGTTTGAATGTGATCATGGCTTCATATTAGTGGCTGGCCTTTTCATTGACAGTTAAAATCAGTTCATGTGCCGCTGATTTTGCGATTGGCTTAAGAAAAGCTTCCCAGGAGCGAACTGCAAATGGTCGAAGCGGGCTTTCTTTTGCCGGCCGGCCTGTGCCATAGCGGCGCTGCAATCATGAGAATGGATCACGCCCGTGACGAGACTTGATGTCGAAAGCGCCGAAGAGGCAATGCGCAGCCTGTTTCCGGCAACGCCACTGCAGCTGAACGACCATCTGTCGGCCCGCTACGGGGCCGACATCTGGCTGAAGCGCGAGGACCTGTCGCCGGTGCGCTCCTACAAGATCCGCGGCGCCTTCAATTTCTTCCGCAAGGCGATCGGGCAGGGTGCGGCCGGCAAGACTTTCGTCTGCGCCTCGGCCGGCAATCATGCCCAGGGCTTTGCCTTCGTCTGCCGCCATTTCGGCGTGCCGGGCGTCGTCTTCATGCCGGTGACGACACCGCAGCAGAAGATCGACAAGACCCGCATGTTCGGCGCCGAATTCATCACCATCCGGCTGTTCGGCGACTTCTTCGACCAGTGCTACCAGGCCGCCCGCGAACATGTCGAGGCGGTCGGCGGCGTCATGGTGCCGCCCTTCGACCATGAGGACATCATCGAGGGCCAGGCGACGGTCGCCGCGGAAATCATGCAGCAGCTGCCGGAAGGAACGGTGCCCGACATGGTCGTCCTGCCGGTCGGCGGCGGCGGGCTTGCCGCCGGCATCACCGGTTATCTCGACGGCACCGTGCCGAAATCGGCCTTCGTCTTCACTGAACCCGCCGGCGCACCGAGCCTCAGGCGCAGCATCGAGGCGGGCAAGGTGACGACGCTGGCCAAGGTCGACAATTTCGTCGATGGCGCCGCCGTCGCCCGTATCGGCGACCTGAATTTCGCCGCCCTTAGCGATTTCCCGGCGAGCCAGGTGCATCTGATGCCGGAGAACGCCATCTGCGTGACGATTCAGGAGATGCTGAATGTCGAAGGCGTCGTGCTGGAACCGGCCGGCGCCCTGTCGCTGACGGCGATCGCCGCGATGGACGGCCAAACGATCCGCGGCAAGACCATCGTTGCCGTCGTCTCCGGCGGCAATTTCGATTTCGAGCGTCTGCCTGACGTAAAGGAAAGAGCCATGCGTTACGCGGGGCTGAAGAAATACTTCATCCTGCGGCTCGCCCAGCGCCCCGGCGCGCTCAGGGATTTCCTCAATCTGCTCGGTCCCGACGACGATATCGCCCGGTTCGAATATCTGAAGAAATCGGCACGCAACTTCGGCTCGATCCTGATCGGCATCGAAACCAAGGCGCCTGAGAATTTCGCCCGGCTGATCGGAAATTTCGAAGCTGCCGGCATGGGTTACGAGGATATCACCGAAAACGAGATCCTAGCCAACCTGATCATTTGACTTGGCGACAGCGATGCCGTCGTGCTAAAGGCGGAGCATGGCTTCGTTCATTTCAAATATCTTTTCGATGTTCTCCGGCGGCGGCAAACCGGCCACGGAAGCGGCAGGCCCTTCCGGCGAGCCCCAGCTTTACGGCGATTGCACGATCTATGCCGAGCCGCGCAGGGAAGGCAGCCAGTATCGCCTTGCCGGCCGCATTGAAAAGAAGGTCGGCGACGAGGTGCTGGTGCGCAATTTCATTCGCGCCGATCTGTTTTCTTCCTCCGACGACGCGATCGAATGCACGGTGCGCAAGGCGCATCAGATCATCGATCAGCATGGTTCGTCACTCTTTGGTGACGGCGAAAAGATTCGCCAGGTCTGAAATCGGGATCCGCCGGATCAGCACGCGATGCCGGCCCGCAATTATTCTTGTTTATCAATCGGGTGACCCCGGCCCCCCGGCCAGCGAACGCGATCTCACTCACGCAATCTTAAAGGATTGGGGTGAAAGGTATCCTGCAGGATTTGCAGGACGCCCTCGTGTTTGACTTTTTCCGACGATCGACCAAAGGATTCGCTGTCGCGATCGTCGCGCCGGCAGGAGACCGAGGGCGGATGTCCGGAGCCGAGCTATCGTGATGGAGACACTCAACCTCCTTCTCTTCGTCGTCGAAGCCATCGCCTATTTCGCGCTGATGGTGACGCTTCTGCATTTCCGTCATCGGCTCGGTCTCGGGGTTTTCCTGACGGCGCTCGGCGTCATGCATTTCATGGAGACCTATCTGGCGGCGGTCTTCTACGTCTCGCTGCCGTTCGGGGACGTGTCGCCGGGTTCATCCGTCTTCTTCTCCGGCAAGCTGATGATGATCCTGATGCTTTATCTGCAGGAGGATGCCGCGACGGTGCGCCAGCCGATCTATGGCCTGTTCCTCGGTAACCTGCTCACCGTCGGCATCGCCGGGGTGCTGCAGCTGCACCAGCCCCTGCAGATGTCGCCGGACCACACCCCCGACGTCGATTTCCTCAAGGAGATGGGCTGGCTGATGGTCTGGGGCACGGCGCTGCTCTATGTCGATTCCCTCGGCATCATCCTGCTGTACGAAAAACTCGGCGACTTCTTCCGCCGCCGCGTCGTCCTGCGCTTCCTGATTTCAGGCTTCGTGCTGCTGACTTTCGACCAGATCGGCTTCTTTTCCGCGCTGCATTATTTCTTGGGAGTGCCGATCGCCGCCTTCTGGGGCGGCTGGAAGGCAAAGATGTTTGCCGTCTGCCTCTATGCGGCGATGTTCGCCATCTATGAGTATTACATTCGCCGCGGTCGGGCGGCCGTGTCTGCACGCTCGATCAGCGACGTGTTCGGCGACCTGACATTCCGCGAGCGCTACAACGATCTTCTGGAGCGCACCGGCCGCGATATGCTCACCGGCGTCTACGATCGGACGCGCATGGAGATGGAAGCGCCGCTGATGCTGCGCGAGGCGCTGAAGCAGGGCCTGTTCGCCACCGTCCTCATTCTCGATGCCGATCACTTCAAGGATGTCAATGACGGCTACGGCCATCTCCAGGGCGACGAAGTGCTGAAGGCGATCGCCGCCCGATTGGGCACGACGCTGCGGTCCAGCGATCGCGTCTTCCGCTTCGGCGGCGAGGAATTCGTTGCCGTCTGCCCGGGCACTGACCACGAGGAGGGGCTGCGGCTCGCCGAGCGCCTGCGTTGGACGATCGCGACCAGCGTCAAGACGCCGGATGACAGGCCGGTCACCGTCAGTATCGGCGTTGCGACTGCCGATGAGGACGGCGTCGATTTCACCGCCGTGCTGACGGCTGCCGACGGCAGGCTCTACGCGGCCAAGAAGAGCGGCCGCAACTGCGTCGTCGGCCGCTCAGGCGTGGTGAAACTCGGTTAGCCCGGCTGGCCTTAATTTTGAAACTCTTCCCACTTGACTGAACTCGATGTTGAGGATGTTGCTCAAATCGCAACATTTGTCATTAGATTGTAGTATTTTCAATGTGTTACCGGAAACATAAAAACGGCTTGTTCGTAAAATCCAAACGTGATCTCCATTGCCGCAATATCCCGGATGAGTTTTCCTGCGAAGGGCGTGGAGACATGAGTGATTCAATGGCACGGAAGAAAGTCGATGGCGGCGAGTTCGCCGTTTTGTGTATCGGAGGGTTTCTTCTTTCGATCGCTTATGGCGTGACCTTTCTGATCCCGGTGCTGGTGGGTCAGCGTGGCGGCAACGAGGCACTGGCCGGTCTGATCATTTCGGCCGCCACTGTCAGCACCGTCATTCTGGTGATCCTCTCCGGCCACATCGCGGATGCCATCGGCTCGGCGCGGGCGGTGGCTGTTTCGGGACTGTTTCTTGCGGCATCGGCGCTGGGATTCGCCATCATCCCATCGGCGGGATTGAGCCTGATGATTGTCGGTTTCATCCTCGGTATCGGTTGGGGCGCGTTTTATACGCTCGGACCCATTCTGGTCGCCGCGATCGTCGAGCCCGTGCACCGCATCAGGTTTTTTGCCCTGCTTTCGGGATCGATGATGTCGGGCATCGGCGCTGGACCGATCATTGGCCGCATTGCCGCCGGCTGGTCGATGCCGATCGAGACAGCCTTCGTATTTGCCTTCCTCTCCAGTCTCGCCGGCGGTGCGCTTTACTTTTTGCTCCACATCAGGCTGACCAAGGCCGGCAAGATCTTGCCGCATGTCAACAAGATCTCGTTTGGCGCGACGCGGGAGGTGATTGCTTCGCCGGCCATCTATTCCATCGTCATGGTCGGCATCGGCGGTGCGATGTTCGGCGGGCTGTCCAGCTTTCAGACCAGCTACGCCAAGGCGCACGGGTTCGACTACTCTCTGTTCTTCATCGGCTTCATGTCCGCCGCGATTCTGAGCCGGCTGTTCGTGGCGGGCTATGTGGTCAAGAAGGACCCGCTCTATTCGCTCTTGATCCTGACCAGCCTGACGCTGGCATCGATCCTGCTGTTCCTGATGCTGACATCAAGTCAGCTTGCCTATCTCGGAGGCGCAGCGATGCTGGGTCTGGGCTATGGGCTGACCTATTCCGTCATCAACGGCCTGGCTGCCAATGAGGCTCCCGCCGGCCTTATGCCGCAATCACTTCTGTTATTCTCGCTGGCCTATATCATCGGCGTCTTCGGCTTTCCGCTGATCGCCGGCAATCTGATCGTTTCCTCCGGGGTGCAGACCATGCTGTATGTCGTGTTCCTGCTTGCCGTCCTGAATTTTGCAATTGTCCTGTTTCGTATTGCCCAGCGCGCGTCAGGCGCAAACGAAGCAAGCGTCCTCAGGAGAAAATAGCGCTCTCGAGGACGGCGGACCGGGTCGGGGAGGAGATTGACGGCGGGGCCGGGCAAGGTCACTTGCCCAGCCCGGCAGGTTCAGGCGGCGCGAAAGATCTTGGCGCCGGAGGGCGCGCTCGTCATGCCGCCATCGACGGTGATCTCGATGCCGGCGACGTTGGCCGAATCATCCGAAGCCAGGTAGAGCGCCGCCTTGGCGATTTCGTCGGCTTCGCTCATGCGGCCGAGCGGGCTCATGCCGCCGATGCGGGCCTCGAGCGCTGACATTGCATCTTCCGTCTGGGCCATCGGCGACCAGATCGGCGTCTTCGTGCCGCCTGGCGTTACCTGATTGACGCGGATGCCGCGCGGCGCAAGTTCGGACGCCATATTGCGCGTCATGGCGCGGACCGCCGCCTTGGTCGCTGCATAGGCCGACCAGCCGGGAGCGCCGAGCACGGCATGCACCGAACCGTTGAGGATCACCGAAGCGCCGTCATTGAGATGCGGCAGGGCCGATTGCACCGTGAAGAAAACCGCCGTCAGATTGGTGCTGATGATCTGGTTGAACTGCTCCGGCGAAGTTTCGCCGAGTGGCGTCGCGCCGCCGATGCCGGCATTGGCAAAGACGATGTCGAATTTGCCGACCTTTCCGGCAGCTTCCGCAAAGGCCTTTTCGGTGGCGGTGGCATCGGTGACATCGACCTTCAGCGCCAGCACGCCTGCCCCGAGCGCCTTTTCGGCAGCGGCGAGCGTTTCCGGGTTGCGGCCGGTGATGACGACCCTGGCGCCCTCATCGATGAAGACTCGGGCGGTCGCAAGACCGATGCCGCTGTTTCCGCCGGTGATCAGGGCGATCTTGTTTCTTAGACGCATGATTCATGCTCCTCTTGGAATTGGTAACGATCTAGATTATGATCGTTATCTATTAGGATTACGATAGTAATCCACATGAGTCAAGAAGCAGTACTGGAGAGATTTCGGATGGGCCGTTCGCAGCTGGAGAAACAGAAGACGCACGAGAAGATTGTCGAGACCGCGTCGAAGCGGCTGCGCGAGGAGGGGCTTGACGGTATCGGCGTCGCCGACCTGATGAAGGAAGCCGGACTGACCGTCGGCGGCTTCTACAAGCATTTCGCCTCCCGCGACGATCTGGTCGCCGAGGCGATCCAGTCCGCTTTCGATTCATGGGGACGCAAGCTGGAGGCCGAAGGCATCAACCCGGCGGAGATGACGGCCGCCGATGTCGCCGATCGTTATGTCAGCGCCTATCACCGTGACAATCCTGGTGAGGGCTGCCCTTTTGCCGCGCTGACCTCCGACATATCCCGCAGCGGCGAGAAGGCGCGGGGGATCGCGACGGACGGGCTCCGGCGAAACTTCGCGTCATTGGCGGGCAAGGCTGCGGGAGCGGACGATGGGGAAAGGCGGCGCAAGGCGATCATGGCCTTCGCGATGATGGCCGGCGGCGTCGGCCTTGCCAGAATTTCGTCCGATGAGGAACTCTCGGCCGAAATCCTCGCGACGGTCCGGGATTTTGTCGCCGGTATCGACAAATGAAAAACGGCCGGCAATGCCGGCCGTTCCATGGGGCGTTTTAGGCGCCGATCAGGCGGCCAGCGCGATTTCCTGGACGCGCGACTTGGCGGCGTCGATGGCCTTTTCGGCAGCTTCCGGTCCGAAGGCCAGGCCTTCGACATAGATGGTCTCGATGTCGGTGATGCCGAGGAAGCCGAGAACCGACTTCAGGTACGGCACGGCATGGTTCAGGGGAGCAGCCGGTCCCTGCGAGTAGACCCCACCGGAAGCCAGTACCACGTAAACCTTCTTACCGGTCAGGAGGCCGACCGGGCCGCTTTCCGTATACTTGAAGGTCACGCCGGCGCGAGCGACGTTGTCGATCCAGGTCTTCAGCGATGAATAGATGTTGAAGTTGATCAGGCCGGTGCTGATGACGATCGTGTCGGCGGCAAACAACTCGTTGACCAGTTCGTCGGAGGTTTTGATGGCCGCGATTTCTTCGGCGGTACGGGCTTCAGCCGGCTTGCGGATCGCGCCGGTAAAGAGGTCATCGATATGCGGCAGCGGGTTGGTGGCCAGATCGCGGCGGACGACGAGGCTGCCCGGGTTCTGGCTCTTCAGCTTTTCGGCGAGATCGACGGCGATCGGCGTCGAGAGGGATTCGGCACGCGGGCTGGACGTCAGAAGAAGGATGGACGACATGGTGCATTTCCTTTCGAATTGAATTTGACGGCCCGTTGCTGGGAGGTGAGCCGCAGTCTCGACGAGGAAAATAGGTCTGGCCTGCTATCGAAAAAACGGTGATAATGTCGATCGAAACTATCGATGGAATGGATGGAAGATGCTTCCGAACCCGACTCTGGACCAATTGCAGGTGTTTTTGACCGTTGCCGAGACCGGCAGCTTCTCGGCCGCTTCGCGGGCGCTGAACCGGGCGCAATCGGTCGTGAGCTATACGATCGCCAATCTGGAGGCGCAGCTTGAAGTGCCGCTTTTCGAGCGCTCCGGCGCGCGCCAGCCGAAGCTGACGGAGGCGGGCAAGGCGATGCTGGAGGATGCGCGGCGCATTCTCGGCGACCTGCAGGTCATGCGGGCGCGGGTCAAGAGCCTGAGGGAAGGGCTCGAAGCGGAGGTGTCCGTCGCCATCAGCGTCATGGTGCCGTCACGGGCCATGGTGGATGTCCTGCGCGAATTCCGCGAGATGTTTCCCTCCGTTTCGTTGAGCCTCAACGTCGGCGAGCTCGGAATGGTCATGGATCTCGTCCTCAGCGGCAAGGCGACGATCGGCATTGGCGGCGCAGTCGTCAAGCAGGACGATTCGATCGTTACGGAGCGGATCGGTCATTCCTTCATGTTGCCGGTTGCCGCGCGCAACCACCCGCTGGCCGCGATTGGCCGGCCGCTGACGCTGGGCGATGTGCGTGAGGAAGTGCAGCTCGTCGTCACCGATGCATCGGGCCGGACGAAGGGCCGCGATTTCAACGTTCTGTCCTACAAGACCTGGCGTGTCAGCGATATTGCAACGAAGCACCAGCTCATCAAAGCCGGTCTTGGCTGGGGCGGCCTCCCGGCTTCCCTGATCCATGACGATCTCGTGAGCGGCACGCTCGTCCATCTCGATCTGGATGCCTATGAACAGGGGGAATATCCGATATATTCGGTGCGCCAGCTCGCCAACCCGCCCGGACCTGCCGCCACCTGGATGATTGACGCCTTCCGCACGCGGCTTTCCCATTGCCCGAGCCAGGCCGATTTCCATGCGCAGATGGCCGAACTCCAGGAACCCGCGGCACCGCTCGCGGCCGAATGATGAAGGCGCGGGTGCCGCGCCTTCGCCTACATATCCTTCGATGCGTAGATTCAAAGTGTTAGAGCGTCCTTTGTGCGTCCGAAAGGACGCACGGAGCTCTAGAGAACCAGCCTGAACTTGGAGAAACCGTCGGCGCCTTCGCCGGCATCCTCGATCTTGACGCTCTTTACCTCGCCGAGGAACTGCTTCGCCTTCGGACCGCTTTCGAAGGTCGCGGTCGTACCGGGAAGCGGTTTGAAGGTCCAGTTTGCGTCGGCCGACGGATTGATGGTGCCCTGGTCATGGATATAGCGGACGATGACGTCGCGGTTGGTATCCGGCGCCTGGAAGATCACTTTGTCTGCGGTGATCTCCGGGAAATTGCCGCCGCCGCCGGCGCGGTAATTGTTCGAGACGACGACGAACTTTTGGGCCGGATCGATCGGCTTGCCATCGAAGGCGAGGTTCTGGATGCGGTTGGCGTCCGGATTGATCGCCTTGCCGGATGAATCATATTTCGGCGGCTGCGACAGGTCGATCTGGTAGGTGACCCCGTCGATCACGTCGAAATTATAGGACGGGAAGTCGCTGTTGAGCAGCGGCGCGTCCTTCGAGCCCGCTTCGATGTGATTGAACATGCCGGCCGACATTTCGAGCCAGTTCTTCACCTGTGCGCCGGTGATGGCGACAGCCTGCACCGTGTTCGGGTAGAGATAGAGATCGGCGACGTTCTTGATGGCGATATTGCCGGCTGGAACGTCGGTATAGTAGTCGGCGCCACCACGCCCGCCGGCCTTGAAGGGAGCCGCCGCCGAAAGCACCGGCAGGTCCTTGAAAGCGGTATCGGCGAGCATCTGCCTGATGTACCAGGTCTGCGCCTGTGAAACGACCTGCACCGAAGGGTCGTCGGCGACCAGCGCGAAGTAGGAGTAGAGCGGTGCGGACGTCTTGCCGACCGGGGTGCGGACATAGGCAAGGGTCGCCTCGTGCTCGGCCTTGGCGGCCTCGACCACTTCCTTCTTGTCTGCGTAATCGGCCACCACCTTCTTCTTGTCGTCGCGATGATAGATCGGCCGGGCTTCCGCGGTGAAATCGACGATCTTCCAACTATTGCCGTCCTTTTCGAGCAGCAGGTCGATCAGGCCGAGATGCGAGCCCCAGAAGCCGGCCATCACGGTGGGCTTGCCATGCAGGGTGCCCTTGACCGGATCGGCATTGGCGATGCCGTCCCAGCTCTTCGGGCCGGGGAAGACGAGATGCTGGTGACCGGTGAAGATCGCGTCGATCCCGTCGACGGCGGCCAGATGCAGTGAGGCGTTTTCCATCTTTTCGGACGGTGCGCTGCCGTCGATGCCGGAATGGGAGAGTGCGATGACGATATCGGCGCCGGCCTCCTTCATGGCGGGAACCCAGGCCTTGGCGGCCTCGACGATATCGCGCGTCTGCGCCTTGCCTTCGAGGTTCTTGATGTCCCAGAGCATGATCTGCGGCGGGACGAAGCCGATGAAGCCGATCTTGACCGGGCTCTCATTGCCGGCGCCATCCTTGATCTGTTTTTCCAAGATGACGTAGGGCTTGAAGAAGAGGTCGTCCTGCTTCGGGTCCGAGGCAAGCTGGCCCTTGGTCAGGTTGGCGCAGACGAAGGGGAAGTTCGCGCCCGAGAGTACCTTGAACATGAAGTCGAGGCCGTAGTTGAACTCGTGATTCCCGAGCGTTCCCACGGTATAGCCGAGCGTGTTCATCGCCTTGATCACCGGATGGACGTCGCCCTCCTTCATGCCGTGCTGATAGGCCATGTAGTCGCCCATCGGATTGCCTTGCAGCACGTCGCCATTGTCGATCAGCAGCGAGTTGACCGCCTCGGCGCGGATGCCGTCGATGATCGTGCCGGTGCGTGCAAGACCCATCGTGTCGTTCGGCTTGTCGGCATAGTAGTCATAGGGGAAGACGTTGACGTGAATATCCGTCGTTTCCATCAGCCTCAGATGCGCCTGGTTGGCGTTGGCCCGCGCGCTGAAGGGGTGCAGCAGCACCAGGGCGGAAGTGGCGGCGAGGCCGCCGAGCAGGGAACGGCGGCTCATTACGCCAACATCGAAAATAGAAGACATGGAAACTCTCCTTCAAGGATCATGCATCGTCCGGCCCGTCAGAATTAGGACGATTTGCCGTGGAGTACACTGCGAAAATGACAGGACGTCAAAACAATCCGCCGGGAAAGCAGCGTGGCTCCGAAATACAATTTATGGTGCAGTGGCCCGGCTGAAATTTCATCGGGGACGGATCATCGGCAGGATCGATCCTGCTCCGCCGTCAACGCCAAGAGCGCCGCCATCGACTTCGGGGGCGTCAGGCTGTCGTAGACGCAAGGGGCGGTCACCCTCGACGTCAACGTCCACCGCAGCTACTGGAACGATCTTAGCCGCTCCTTCAGGGCAAAGGCGGTGCAGCCTTACGATTTCAGTGTCGATGCCGCCAAGTGAGGCGTCCGATCGCCATTGGCGCCTGATATGGTCAACGGGCGGGTCGCCAATACCGGCCGGACTTCTTTATGGAAGAAGCGGAAATAGGAGGAGACCTGTGCCCGCGCATTCGAATTCACGTCGAACTGGATGCCGACGCGGCCGTTGTGCTTCCAGCGGATGACGCCTTCGAGCAGCCCGAGGTTTTCGGCCTCGATCCGCACCTTGCTGCCGGAGGCGGCATGGAACGGCCCTTTCATCTCCAGGGCGGCGCCGGTTACCGACAGGTTGAGAATGCGGGCATCCACCTGGCTGTTCAGATATTTGACATTGCCGAAAACGCGGCAGCTTTTCCGGTCGGCCTTTCGGGCCGTGATTTTCAAATTACGAGTCATACTGTCTCCCTTCTACAGCGAGGGAGCATAGCGCCCGAAAATTGAAATGGTTTTAGGGGCTTGGCTAAAATTGCAGTGAAACCGTCAGTTTGCCGCGGCGGCTCTGCGTCCCACCACATGTTCGCGCCAGACCGTGAAGATGCCGGCGGCGACCACGATCGCCGAGCCGACGATCATGTTGATGCTGAGCGTTTCGTCATAGATCACCATGCCGATGATCGAGGCGTAGACAAGTGACAGATAGGTCAGCGGCTGGACGGCGGCAGCATCGAGAATATCGTAGGCGCGAATGAGGAAATAATGGCTGGAGATGCTGGTGATGCAGACGAGCGCCATCCAGCCCCAGTCGCCCGGCGACATCCAGCTCCAGTAGAATGGCCCGACCAGCGTCATCGTGACGCCGCCGACGACGCCGGTATAGAAGAAGCTGGTCATCGACGAATCGTCGCGGCTGACCAGGCGGGTGGCGATGACATAGAAGGCGAAGTTGAAGCAGGAAATGACGGCCAGAAGCAGCTTGAGGTCGAAAAGTTCGCCTTCCGGCTTCAGGATCAGCAACACCCCGAACAGTCCGGCGCCGATCGCCGCCCACCGCCGCCACCCGACCCGCTCGCCGAGGATCGGCATTGCCAGCAGCGCGATCAGGATCGGCGTCGCGGAAAAGATCGCCTGTGAACGGGCAAGGCCGATCATGGCAAAACAGGTGATGGCGAGAACCACCTGAATCGCAAGCAGAACGCCGCGCGTCACCTGCAGGAAAGGCCGCTTGGTGCGGGCCGTCGCCTTGAGACCGCCGCGCATCTTCGAGGCGAGAATGATCGTGAAGAGCGCGAAAGCCCAGTAGCGGATCATCGTCACGAAGATCGGCGGATAGGTCGATGCCAGATGTTTCGAGATCGCGTCCTGCAAGGAGAAGATGGTGATTGCCAGCAGGGCGAAAATATAGCCGTGGGTCTTCGATGTCATGACATGCCGTTGAGCGGGAAACGCCCGCGCGCACCGAAAGTCTGGGCAGGCTTTCAATGAATATGCAAGGCCTCAAAGGCCGACATTCGGCCTGTCGATGATTTCTCTGAGCGCGAAACTGGAATTGATCTTGACGACGTGGGGCAGGGCAGACAGCCAGTCGCGGTGGATGCGCTCATAATCCTCGAGATCGCGCGCGGCGACGCGCAGGATATAATCGTATTCGCCCGACATCAGGTAGCAAACGAGCACGTTGGGGCAGAGCTTCACCGCCGCTTCGAATTCGGCCAGCGTCTTGGCGAACTGGCCGGAGAGCGAGATATGCACGATGGCGATCATCTTGTAGTCGAGCGCCTTGTGTGAAAGGCGGGCATGGTAGCCGTCGATGACGCCGCTTCTTTCCAAGATATCGAGCCGGCGTGAACAGGCCGAAGGCGACAGTCCGATCCTTTCGGCAAGCTCGGCATTGGTGATGCGGGCATCGGCCTGCAGCACCTTCAGAATCGCAAGATCGATGGTGTCGAGATCGGCCATTCGAAGAACCTTCGAAAAAGGAGGGGCATTGCACAATAATCACCGAAAAAACGCATCTGTGCAAATCGTCTTTGCAAGGACATTTCGTGGCCTTGATGATTGGATTCATCGTCTGAGGAGATCCGCGACTGCGGAGTGACATGAGAGGAACGCCAATGCGTGTCGGTTGCCCGAAGGAAATCAAGAATCATGAATATCGCGTCGGCCTGACGCCGGCTTCGGTGCGCGAATATGTCGCCCACGGGCACGAAGTCTGGGTCGAGACCAAGGCGGGCACCGGCATCGGCGCCGATGATGCCGCCTATGCTGCGGCTGGCGCCAAGATCGCCGCCTCGGCCAAGGATATCTTCGAAAAGTGCGACATGATCGTCAAGGTGAAGGAGCCGCAGCCCTCCGAATGGGCGCAACTCCGCGACGGTCAGCTTCTCTACACCTATCTGCATCTGGCGCCGGATCCCGAACAGACCAAGGGTCTGATCGCCTCCGGGGTGACCGCGATTGCCTATGAGACGGTGACCGACGAGCGCGGCGGCCTGCCGCTGCTGGCGCCGATGTCGGAAGTGGCAGGACGCCTGTCGATCCAGGCAGGAGCGACCGCGCTGCAGAAAGCCAACGGCGGCCTCGGCGTCCTGCTCGGCGGCGTACCCGGCGTGCTGCCGGCCAAGGTCGCGGTGATCGGCGGCGGCGTCGTCGGCCTGCATGCGGCCCGGATGGCCGCCGGTCTCGGCGCCGATGTCAGCATCCTCGACAGGTCGCTGCCGCGCCTACGCCAGCTCGACGATATCTTCTCCGGCCGCATCCACACCCGTTATTCCAGCATCCAGGCGCTGGAGGAGGAAGTCTTTTCGGCCGACCTGATTATCGGCGCGGTGCTGATCCCCGGCGCTGCCGCTCCGAAGCTCGTCACCCGGGAAATGCTTTCCGGCATGAAGAAGGGCTCCGTCATTGTCGATGTCGCCATCGACCAGGGCGGCTGCTTCGAGACCTCGCATGCGACGACCCATTCCGATCCGACCTATGAGGTTGACGGCGTCGTGCATTATTGCGTCGCCAACATGCCGGGCGCCGTGCCGGTCACCTCGGCGCATGCGTTGAACAATGCCACGCTGGTTCATGGTCTGGCGCTTGCCGATCGCGGCCTGCGCGCCATCGCCGAAGACAAGCATCTGAGGAATGGTCTCAACGTCCACAAGGGCCGCATCACCAGCAAGCCGGTCGCCGACGCACTGGGTTACGAAGCCTTCGCGCCGGAGAGCGTACTGAACGTAGCGTAAGCTATCTCACTCTAGGTGATGGCTTACAGCATTATTCTTCGATCGGCACGGCGGTATCCGAAGGGATGCCGCCTTCTTTATATGACGGCGCACCTGTAATCGAACCGCGACCGTCGGCGGCGTTGGAGCTATGTTTTTCCTCGTCAGGCAGCGCGATGAGTTGTGTCCCTCCCCAACAGTTGCCATCGTATCATGCCGATGTGCAGTCGCCATCCAAACGGAGCAGCAATGACGGTTGAGAGTCGAGAGCAAACATCGCCGGTTCCGCTTCGAACATCACCGACCGGACTCGAAACATATATTGCCGGCAGAACACTCGTCAGCGGGGATGGCCCAGCCTGGACCGACATATTCGTGCAGGTGTTTTCCCGCCTGAAGGTCCAACACCCCTTTCTTGTTCCGGCAGTCGCCGAGCCTCTCGTTGTTTGGGTGATCTCAGGCCAAGCATGTGTCGAGGAACGCGATCTGGGCGGGGAGTGGGAGACCAATACAGTCAAAGTTGGGGACTTTTTTCTGACGCGGTCGCCCACGCCATACGAAATGCGCTGGCATGCCGAGGGAGACGAACCTTTCCAGGTAATGCATCTCTATCTCTCCGTTCCGTTGTTCGACCGGGTGGCGGAAGGGGTTCTCGGCAAGGCTGCCAGCGCCATGCGCCTGCGCGACGTATCTGGCGGCCGCGACCAGCATCTTTCCACCATGCTGGAACTGATCCATGCTGAACTGACGGCAGAAGGGCAGGGAAGTCGGCTCTTCGTGCAAGGATTGGCGCAGACGCTCGCTGTTCATCTTATTCGACAATATGCAACATTTGACGCAGAGGCACGGCCGTCAAATGCCCTCCCGGGCGCCAAGCTACGGCGGGCCATCGCATTCATGGAAGCCAACCTTCAAGAGCCGTTTGATCTCGCACGTCTGGCGCAAACGGCCGGCATGAGCGCTTTTCACTTCAGCCGCCTCTTCAAGAAGGCCACCGGCCTTTCCCCATCCCATTATTTCATTCGCCAACGCATAGCCAAAGCCCAGCAACTTCTGCAGGAAACCAGCACCAGCATCATCGAGATCGGCATGTCCGTGGGGTATTCGAGCCCCAGCCATTTTGCTCAGATTTTCCGCCGGGAGGCCGGCGTCTCCCCCAGCGACTACCGTCGCAGTTAAAACGCGTCGAGATCTTTCAGATTCGCTCCTTGCGCTTTTAGGTCTTTGTTTTTGCGCATGTCTCGCAAAGTCGCTGCACAGTTTTGCGTGGCATGCTTTAGGAATTCAGCTTGGTCCTTGCGGTTTTGAGCAAGATCCCGACAGGTCCCGCAAGGTCCCGAGAGAGGGATCATGCCCGCTTCCTTATGTTCTTCCTTGTCGAACACGACCGTCCTTTCGGTTGGAAGGGCGCCAAACAAGGAGATAAACCATGACGAATATCAGTGGAAAAATCGCGCTGGTCACCGGCGCCTCGAGCGGCATCGGCGCCGCTACCGCGTTGAAGCTCGCCGAGGCCGGCGCAAAGGTTGGGATCGCCGCCCGTCGCACCGGCAAACTCGAAGGCCTCCAAAAGGAGATCGCCTCTAGGGGCGGTGAAGCCCTTGTGATCGAAATGGACGTGGTCGATCCAGCCTCCGTCGAAGCCGGCGTCAAAAAGCTGGTGGGTGCCTATGGTTCGATCGACATTCTCGTCAACAACGCCGGTCTGATGCCGCTTTCGGATGTCGATCAGTTCAAAGTCGACGAATGGCACCGGATGGTCGACGTCAATGTGAAGGGCCTGCTGAATACCACGGCTGCCGTTCTGCCGCAGATGATCAATCAACATTCCGGCCACATCTTCAACATGTCGTCGATCGCTGGCCGCAAGGTCTTCAAAGGCCTATCGGTCTATTGCGCCACCAAGCACGCGGTGGCCGCGTTCTCCGACGGCCTGCGGATGGAAGTGGGCCAGAAGCACAATATTCGCGTGACCTGCATCCAGCCGGGTGCCGTGGCGACCGAGCTGTACGATCACATCACCGAACCTGGCTATATCAAGCAGATGGACGACCTTGCCAAGCAAATGACGTTCCTGCAGGGCGAGGACATCGGCGACACCATCGTCTTTGCCGCGCAGGCCCCCGCACATGTGAATGTCGCGGAACTCTTCGTTCTGCCGGTCGAACAGGGCTGGTAACCACGCCAGAAGGTCATTCAGCTTCCCTGCATACGTGCGGGGAAGAGACTCGCGAAGGAACCGCACGATGAAAGAGATTTCCGCTTCCCAAGCCTATCGCCTGCTCGAACCGGGCCCGATCGTTCTTGTAACGACGAGCCTTGAGGGAAGGCCCAATGTGATGACAATGGGTTTTCACATGATGGTGCAGCACACACCGCCGCTAATCGGTTGCGTCATCGGCCCCTGGGACTTCAGCCACCAGACTTTGAAAAAGACCGGCGAATGCGTGATTGCGATTCCAGCCACCGATCTTGCCGAAACCGTGGTGGACATCGGCAATTGCTCCGGTGACACGGTGGACAAGTTCGAGCGGTTCAGCTTGGGGACTCGTCCAGCAAAGGATGTCGCGGCGCCGTTGCTGGTGGACTGCCTTGCCAATATCGAATGCCGTCTTGCCGATCCGAGCCTCGTCGATCGATACAATCTCTTCATCCTCGAAGCGAAGAGGATCTGGATCGACGAGACCCGCAAGGAACGGCGGACCATGCATCATCGTGGCGACGGCAGCTTCACCGTGGATGGCGGCACACTCGATCTGCGGAAGCGCATGGTTAAGTGGCGGCACTTGCCATAAGGCGCGCCGCCGCACGCAAAATACACATCCCAAACTTCACATTGATTGAAAGGATATCATCATGTCCGCCTATCTCGTTGTCGATCTCGATATCCACGACCCCGAAGCCATTGCCGATTACCGTTCGAAGGCCCTGCCTCTGGTGGCAAAGGCCGGCGGCCGTCTCATCGCTCTCGATGACGCCCCCCTCGAACTCGAAGGCTGGCAGGCGACGAATATGCTGATCATCGAGTTTCTCGATATGGATGCCATCCGTCGTCTCTTTGCATCGCCCGAATATGCGCCGCTCGCAGGCCAACGGCAGGCTGCCGCAGGTTCGCGGATCATTGCTTTACGCGGCGTTTAATAACGTTCGAGGGCGCGATCCTGGCAGCATTCGTCAGGGGAAACCGAAACGGCCCGCCGATTACAGCAGAAGGAGCGCGCCGGCGAATTGACGACTTCTTGTTGCGCCTCGACGGCCGCCGATCAGGCGCCAGCCTCCGCCAGGGCCGGCGCCTTTACCTTGTCGATCCGGCACTGGAAGCAATTGTTGCGCGCGGAGCGCACATGCACATAGGCGATATCAGATCGTCCCAGCAGCTCTTCGCCATAGGCCGGAATATCGCCGATCTCAGTCACCGCGCCGGTACCGTAGACGATGCGGTCGTTCTCGCTGTAGCCGCGGACGATGAAGTCGCGGCTCGTCGTCAGCACCGGCGGCATGATCTCTTCGGCGGCATAACGTGCACAAGGTTGCTTGTGCAGGAAGACCGGGCCGGTTTCGGCATAGGGCTGCAGCTTCGGGAAGGGCCGGTAGGCGAAGACCAGCAACGCCTTGCCGGCATCGATATTCTGAAGGCAGTGGCGGCAGGGATGGCCGGGACCATCGGAAACGATCGTCTCGGGCAGCCTGTCATAGGCGTCGCGCCCGTCGTTCCAGAGGTGTTCGGCGTCGGTCGTCGGCATGGCGACAAAACGAATGGCGGTCATGGCAGATCTCCTTTGTGATTGCCATGAAATGCACCCGGACGAGCGTGCAAGCCACCCGTTTCTTGCGCGCCGCAGGCATTGGGCGATCGCGGGCCAGCTTGCCTCTGCGGTATAATGCTATCGTCGCGTCAATCGTGTCTCTCGTCGTCGCGGCGGGTATGTCTGGCGTCTTCATCCCGTGATACACGATCGGGATGGTATATGTACGGCCCATGCTGGGTCTGAGAGGCTGCGCGGGTCGGGCGGCCAACTCCTCACGAATTTCGGTTTCTAGGGATAGATCATGGCTGACGAAACGGCATTGAATTTCGCGGACTTCTATGATGCCGAGCTTGCTCTTCATAACGCGCATTTTCGGGCCGCCGCCGCGGTTGGGCAGTCTGATTGTGTGCTCGATATCGGTTGCGGGGCCGGACAAACCACTCGTGATGCCGCTCGTATTGCTGAAACAGGACGAGCGCATGGAATCGACCTGTCTGTGACGATGCTGGACGTCGCCCGTCGCCGCAGCGCCGAGGAGGGGTTGTCCAATGTTACGTTCGAAGTGGCGGATGCACAGAACCATTTTTTCGCACAAGGGGAGTTCGACCTTTGCATCAGCCGATTTGGCGTCATGTTCTTTGCCGATCCGGCGGCCGCCTTCGCCAACATCGCCAACGCCGTACGGCCGGGCGGGCGTTTCGTTTTCATGGTCTGGCAGGGCAGAGATCGCAATGAGTGGGCGACCGCTATACATGAGGCGCTCGACCCGGATTCAACCGGTCCGGTTGCGGCCAGTAAAGCCTTTTCACTGAGCGAACCCTCGGTGACGTCTCGATTGCTCGAGACGGCCGGGTTCACTGCCGTCGAGTTTCGTGAAATCAGCGAGCCTGTGTTCTACGGTCCGGATCCTGAGACTGCATTGGCGACTATTCAGACATTTGAAAATGTCGAGACGGCTCTCAATCATCCCACTGCTGCGTCCGAAATACGGGCGCGTCTACTCGACATGCTGCGAGCGCACCAAACATCCCATGGAATTCAGTTCGATTCGCGCGCATGGCTGATCACCGGCCACCGGCACGGCTAGAGCCTTTCCGGGTCCGCCGCAACACTGCATGACGAAAAGGAGAAACCCTTGGCCGACGTCGATCTCGCGCTGCTGGCGCAACAGAATGCCGAAATACTGGAAGAGCTGAGGGCTCTGCGCCGGGAGGTGGCGGAGCTGAAGGAACAGTCGGGCCGCACGCTCGATTTCGAGCGCCGCAACGATCCGCGCCGCCCGAACAGCCTTACACAGCGTTAGTCATCTCTACCTATGTCCGGGAGGAGGCCGTCAACTTTTCCGCGCGAGCTCCAGAAGCTCCTTGTCGCTCAGCGGCCGGACGATTCCGGTGCCGGTGGAGACGGGGGAGAAGCCGTACATCTGATAGAGCTGCAGCGCGCGCGGGTGGTCGAGATTGTTGGTGGTGGTGGTGACCCGCTTCGGATTGAGCGACCAGATGGCATAGAGCGCCTGCAGCAGGAACCATTTGCCGATGCCGAGACCGAGCGCATGTTCGATCAGGCCGAAATGGCTGAGCTCGATCACATCCTCGTCTTCGCAGAAATATTCGTAGAATCCGGCGGGTGCGCCGTTCACATAGAGAACGCTGATATTGTTGCGCTTGTCGTTCAATGTCTCGGCAAGCTGCTCGTCGCTCATGCGCAACCGGTCCACCCATTGCCAGCGCGCGCCCACCTGCCGGTAGAGATAACGATAGAAGGGTAGCGGAATCTGGGGAGCGCGCATGATCGCCGTCTGGATATTGACGGGCACCGGCATGCTTGCCTTCGGCGGCGACGTCATTTCGAGCCGGGTGATGTGAGCTTTCAGCGAAGCAGGTGTCTTCCCCATGGCGATCAGGCTTTATCAGGTGTCGGCGGACCGGTGACGATGGGCGTATCGTCACGGCTGCCCCATTCGCTCCACGAGCCGTCATAAAGCTTGTTGTCGTTATGGCCGAGCGATTCCAGCGCCAGCGTGATGATCGCTGCGGTGATCCCCGAGCCGCAAGAGGTGACGACGGGCTTCGAAAGATCGATGCCGGCATCCTCGATCGTCTGCCTGAGTTCGGGCAGCGATTTGAACCGGCCCTGGTTGGCAAAGACGCCGGAAGGCAGGCTGCGGGCGCCCGGCATATGGCCGGAGCGCATGCCGGCACGCGGCTCGGGCTCGGCGGCGGCGAAGCGGCCGGCGCTGCGGGCATCGGCGATCTGCATGGCACCGCTGGAGACGATGTCGCGCATTCTATCGAGCGTCACCACGCGGCTTTCGTCGAAGTCAGGCGTGAAGGTCGCCGGCGCATGCTTGGGTGCTGCGGTTTCCAGCGGACGGCCTTCTGCCTTCCAGCCATCGAGGCCGCCGTCGAGCACGAAGACATTCTTTGCCCCCATCACCCGGAACAGCCACCAGACACGTGGCGAGGCGAACAGGCCGATGCCGTCATAGACGACGATCCGATCCTTCTCGCTGATGCCGAGCCGGCCGACTTCGGCAGCGAAATAGTCGGGTGAGGGGATCGTATGCGGCAGCGATGTCGAATGGTCGGCGATCTTGTCCTGGTCAAAGCGGATGGCGCCGGGAATATGGCCGGCCGCATATTCGGCATCGGCATCGCGTTTTTGCGCCGGCAGATAGAAGGAGGCGTCCAGCACGCGCAGATCGGCTTTCCCGAGCTCGGACTGCAGCCAATCGGCCGAAACGACGAAACGGCTATTGGTCTCACTCATGATGGTCTCCCTTGATGGTCAGGCTTCGTCGCCGGGCGTGCCGAAGCGGATGCGGAAGCGCCGGTTCTCTTTGCCCTTTTTTTCGATCTTGGCGATATGAATCCGGCCGACTTCCTGGGTCTCGGAGACATGTGTGCCGCCGCAGGGTTGGCTGTCAATCGAGGAGTTCTTACCGATGCAGACGAGGCTGACGCGCCCGAGCCCCAACGGTGGGCGTACATTCTTCGATTTGACGATGTCGGGATTGGCCACAAGCTCCTCGTCGGTGATCCACTGCAGATAGACCGGATGGTTCTCACCGACCAGTTCCATCAGCCTGGCCGTCACCTCATCCTTGTCAATCGTCTCGGCCATGTCGAAATCGACGCGGCTCTCCTCCTCGCCGACGGCAGCCCCGGTGATCGGATAGGAGCAGACGACGGAAAGCAGGTGGCAGGCCGTGTGCATGCGCATCAGCCTGTAGCGGCGCGGCCAGTCGACATGCAGCACCAGCGTTTCGCCGATCACAGGCCTCGGCTCGTTTTCGAGCGGCACGTGGATGATGATATCCTTGCTCGGACCATGCTTCGTCTGGCCGAGCGCGATCTTGCTGCCGTCGGCGCGTTCGAACTCACCGGTATCACCAGGCTGGCCACCTGATGTCGCATAGAAACAGGTCTGATCCAGTTCGATGCCCCCGTCTTCGTGAACGGCCGTGACGACCGCTTCGCACGTCGAGAGATAGAAGTCGTCACGATAGAGGGCATTAACGGGCATGGGGTCTCACGCGGGCTCGTAGGGAACGTGGATATCGGGCGACTTGGCCATCCAGCCCGGAACGGGCAGTCCCTTCGACGTCAGGAAATCCGGGTTGAAGAGCTTCGACTGATAGCGGTTGCCGTAGTCGCAGAGGATTGTCACCACCGTGTGACCGGGGCCGAGATCCCGGGCGAGATTGACCGCGCCGGCAATGTTTATGGCTGTCGAGCCGCCGAGGCACAGGCCCTCGTTCTCGACGAGATCGAAAAGATAGGGAAGCGCTTCTGCATCGGAGACCCGATAGGAGAAATCGGGCGTGAAGCCTTCGAGATTGGCGGTGATACGGCCCTGGCCGATGCCCTCGGTGATCGAGGATCCTTCGGATTTCAGCGTGCCGTTCTGGTAGAATTCATAGAGTGCAGCGCCGTCGGGGTCGGCGATGCCGATCTTGACGTCTGATTTGAAAGCCTTGAGGCCGGCCGCCACGCCAGCCAGCGTGCCCCCGGAGCCGACGGAGCAGATGAAGCCGTCGACCTTGCCGTCGGTGTCTTTCCAGATTTCCTTGGCGGTCGTTTCGACATGCGCTTGACGGTTGGCGACGTTGTCGAACTGGTTTGCCCAGATTGCGCCGTTCGGCTCGGTCTTCGCCAGCTGTTCTGCCAGCCGCCCGGATACCTTCACATAGTTGTTCGGGTTCTTGTAGGGAACGGCGGGCACTTCGACCAGTTCGGCGCCGAGCAGCTTCAGCGCGTCTTTCTTTTCCTGGCTCTGCGTTTCCGGGATGACGATGACGGTGCGGTAACCGAGCGCCTTGGCGACCAGCGTCAGGCCGATACCGGTATTGCCGGCCGTGCCTTCGACGATGACGCCGCCCGGACGAAGCAGTCCCTTACGCTCTGCGTCGCGGATGATGTAGAGCGCGGCGCGATCCTTCACCGACTGGCCGGGGTTCAGGAACTCCGCCTTGCCGAGAATGGTGCAGCCGGTCACCTCTGAGGCGCCCTTGAGTTTGATCAGGGGCGTGTTGCCGATGGCTTCGAGGACGGAGGGGTGGAAGGTCATGGAATCTGCCTCTATTCGAACTCTTACTTTAGGAACGGTCTTTTCCCTTCACAAGGCTGGGTTGGCAAGAAAAGCTATTCCACGCCTCTGTTGGACACGATAAAATTTCGCTTTCCTCCCCGAAATTGTGTACGGCCCGCAATCCCGCCCTGTGAGGGTGATCCGAAGATTGACTTTCCCCGTACGGATGACGACAAAGCGAAACGGAGCGCGGCAACAGGGCGTGACCGAAACAGACATGGTTCACGAGCAGATCGACACGATCGATGCATTGATGGCGCATTATGTTGCCGGCTCCTTGCCCGAGCCGGCGCGCGTGCTGGTACAGTCTCATCTCGAAATGAAACCGGACAATCGCAGCCTGGTGAACAGCCTCGAGCTGCTGGCCGGCGAGGCGTTGGAAAACGTGCCTGAAGCGGCAATTGCCGATCGCGACGGGCGGCTTGCGGCGATCTTTTCCTCTGCATCTCCCGGAACGCCGCCGCCGGCGGCGGCGCGGCCGGAAAACGCGCTGTTTCCCCAAGCCTTGCGCGATCTCGTCGGCTTCGAGGCCGAGGATGTGCCCTGGCGCACGCGGCTGCCGGGCTTCAGGGAATATCCGCTCGACATGGACGGCTGCGAGGTCAACCTGATGTGGATCCGTCCGGGTCGCGCCTTGCCGGCGCACACCCACAAAGGCATGGAACTGATCCTCATTCTCGACGGCGCCTTCAACGATGAACGCGGCCGCTTCGGCCCCGGCGACATCTCTATTGCCGACGAGACGGTCGACCATCGGCCGGTCGCCGAAAAGGACAGGCCTTGCATCGCCTTTGCCGTTTCCGACGGGCCGGTCAGGCTCACGGGATCCTTTCGTCAGCTGATCGGCGACCTGATCGGCTGAAAGCAGCCACAATGGTGTGATAGAGCCATAAATCCGGGAGAGGTGAGGAACTTCCGGACCTGTTTTCACATTGATCAGGCAGCCCGGAGGAACATGTCATGCGTGATTTCATCGCCCGTCCCGAACATGGAATCGTCTGGATCTCGGGCGCGAGTTCCGGCATCGGCCGGGCGCTGGCGCTGAAGCTGGCCGGCGAAGGATACAAGGTCGCCGTCACTGCCAGAAGCCATGAAAAGCTGGTCGAGCTGCAGGCCGAGGCCAGCGGCCTTTCCGGCAGTATTGTCGTTCTCGACGGCGACGTCACCGATGCCGAGGACATGGAACATATCATGGCTTCCATCGAATATGAGCACGGCACGCTCGCCATGGCGATCCTCAATGCCGGCGTCTACCTGCCTGTTCATGCCGAGGATCTGAACCGCGCCGATTTCGAGAAGAGCTTCGCCGTCAATCTTTCCGGCGTCGTCAACTGCCTGTTGCCGGCAATCCGCCATATGAAGGAAAAGGGGCAGGGGCAGATCGCCATCGTCTCCTCCGTCACCGGCTATGGCGGCCTGCCGACAGGCGCTGCCTACGGCGCCACCAAGGCGGCGTTGATCAATATGACCGAGAGCCTGAAATTCGATCTCGACAAGATGGGTATCCGCATCCAGCTCGTCAGCCCGGGCTTCGTCGATACGCCGGCGACGCGGAAGAACGCCTTTCCGATGCCGGCCCTGGTATCGGTCGAGGAGGCCGCCCGGCAGATTGCTGCCGGGTTGAAATCGCAGGTCTTCGAGATCACCTTCCCGAAGCGCTTCACCACCATGCTGAAGCTCGGACGCCTGTTGCCTTACAGCGCCTATTTCGCGCTGGTGAACCGCGCGACCGGCTGGCGGGAGCGGCCGCCTTTGGCTGGTCACCATCCGGCGACGCCGCATCCGGCGGAATGATCAACGGCGCGAGAACACGACCTGGCGCACATCGATGTTGCGGGCACGGAAGCCGGCTTCGCAATAGAACAGGTAGAATTCCCAGAGCCGCTTGAAACGCTCGTCGAAGCCCATCGGGCGGATGCGCTCCCAGACCGACCAGAAGCGTTCGCGCCATTCGGCCAGCGTGCGGGCATAGTCGAGCCCGAAGCCGAAATCCTTGACCAGCGACAGATCGACCTTGCCGGCAAGCTCGGCCAGATGATTGCGCGTCGGCAGCATGCCGCCGGGAAAGACGTATTTCTGGATGAAGTCGGGGTTGCTGCGATACTGGTCGAAGGATTCCGGCCGGATGGTGATGATCTGCAGGCCGGCCTTGCCGCCCGGCTTCAGACATTGCCTGAGCTTTGAAAAATAGGATGGCCAGTACCTCTCGCCGACCGCTTCGAACATCTCGATCGAGACGATCCGGTCGTAGAGGCCTGTTTCATCGCGGTAATCCTGGAAGCGGAATTTCACGCGGTCGTCGAGGCCGGCCTTTTGGATGCGTTCCTCGGCAAAGGCGAGTTGCTCGCGGCTGATCGTCAGGCCTGTTACCTTGCAGTTCAGCTCGCTTGCGGCAAACTCGGCAAAACCGCCCCAACCGCAGCCGATCTCAAGCACGTGGTCGCCGGGGCCGATGCCGGTCGCTTCGGCAAGCGCCCGGTATTTGGCATTCTGGGCCGATTGCAGGTCGTTGGCGCCCGTGGAATAGAGCGCTGAGGAATAGGTCATGCTCGGATCGAGCCATTGCCTGTAGAAATCGTTGCCGAGATCGTAATGGGCGGAGATGTTGCGTTTCGAGCCCGTCTTGGTATTGGCGTTCATCCAATGGCGGACGCGCTCGAAAAGGCGGCCGAGGCCGCCCTTGCCATGCGCATAGCTGTGCGCGGCCTCGCCGTTGACGAGGAAGAGCTCGAGGAAGGCGGCGATGTCGGGGCTGTCCCAGTCGCCATCCATATAGGTTTCGGCGACGCCGATCGTGCCGCTCGTCAGCGCCCTATAGGCAAGGTTCCAGTTGCGGAGGTGGAGTGCCGCCTTCGGTCCCGCCTTTTTGCCCTCGACCAGCAGCCTGCGGCCGTCGGGGAGTGTGACGGCAAGCGAACCGTGCTGCATGTGCAGAAGTCCGCGCAGGGCTAGCCTTGCCTTGAAGGGCAGACCCTTCACTATGCGGGACATATTTTCGGCCGTCAGCGTCACCGCATCACGAGCCAGCAGGTTCCAATCCTGCGCCTTGCTCATCTTTTCTCCTCCAGCATTTCCGTGCCGGTTAGGGACGACGATACACCCATTATGATATGCGTGGCCGCCCCCTCGGCCATTGCATCGAACGCTACCGCATAATTCCCGAAATCGGAATAGATTTAGCAGTTCAAAAAGTTACGGCTCCTTTGCGCGGGGCAGGCGAGGCTCTCATGTCATTCCGCCGCTTCCGCAAGCGGGCGGGGCTGTCGGACGCTTACTTCAGGGGGCGGTGCCGGACGCCTGATGTAGCGCGCGCCCTTCAGCCACAATTTCAGCGCCTCCCAATGGATCCCGGCGATAATCTTGAAGGTGAGGAAGGGGATGCGCGCCGTGAGCGTGAGCAGCGAGGCACTGGTCAACGGTACCTGTCGTCCGGAAAATGTCGCCGAGAGAAGCGGGCCTTCATGATCGTTTTCCAGGATGCGCCAGCGGATTTCGGCACCGGGCGGCAGCATGCGGAAATGATAACGCGCAGCCATGCCGATAAAGGGCGAAACGTGAAAGCGCTTGTCGCAGCTCTGGCGAAGCCCGCTTTCCGACATCTCACCGGGGCCGACGGGACAGACATAGCTGTGCCGCTCGCCAAACGTATTGCGCACCTCATAGATCATCGCGACGAGTGCGCCGCCGCCATCATAGGCGTGATAGACAGAGAGCGGGTTGAAGACATAGCCGAGAATTCGGGGGTAACAGACGAGCAGGATCCTGTCCGCGCGGTCGAGCCCCGTCTCGGCGAACAGCCGGTCGACATAGGCGCGCAGCGTCGCGCTCCCGGCACTGGCATGGTCCTTCTCGTGGAACGAGACAAGATTGCGCCGATTGACGGAAAACAGCGACGATAGCCTGCCAGCCTCATCCAGCCTGTCGAGGTCTACGAGCAGCGAGAAGACGCGGTAGCGGAAGCGGTGACCGAACGGTTTCATCCGTTGATGCATGATGTCGCCGATATAGAGCGTTGCCGCGGCATCTGGTGGAGGGCCGTTGGTCATCGTATTCATGCCGTGTTTTTCGCCGCGCCCTGTCATGCCGCCACGTCCGGTTGAGGCTTGAGGATGGCGGTTCGGGTAGTTCGCCAGGGTATGATCCCGCCCAAGGCTTCCGCCGCCGCCAGACCGGAAACGAGGCCATCCTCGTGGAATCCGTAGCCCGTCCAGGCGCCGGCGAAATAGCAATGGCTTTGTCCCTGAATGGTGACAAGCGCCTGTTGTGCAGCCATGGCGTCCGCCGAGAATTGCGGATGGTCGTAGGTGAATTCGGCAAACACCTTGTCACGTTCCGGCTCACGGTCGGGATTGAGGGTGACGAACAACGGAAAATTGTCGTCGATGCCTTGCAGCCGGTTCATCCAGTAGGTGACGGCAACGCCGGCATTTCCCTCTTCACGGCTGGAGCGCAAATAGTTCCACGAGGCCCAAAGCTTGCGCCGCTGCGGCATCAACGATTGGTCGCGGTGCAGGACGACGCGGTTCGGCTGGTAGGGAATGGCGGCAAAGAGCCTGCTTTCCCTATCGCTGGCATCGGCGAGCAGGCGTGCCGTCTGATCGCTATGGCAGGCGAAGATCACCTTGTCGAACAGGTGTTCGCCGCCCGTTTCGTCGATGAGCGTCACACCGTGCTCGGAGCGGATGACGGCGCGCACGCCGCAGGAAAGTTTCACCCGTTCGCCGAGGGGGCGAAGCAGCCGGTCGAGATAGGTGCGGCTGCCGCCGGTGACCGTCCGCCACTGGTGCTGCCGGCGGTAGATCAGCCGGTGATTGTCGAAGAAATTGACGAAGTGCTCGGCCGGAAACTGCAGCATGCGGGCGGACGGCGTCGACCAGATTGCCGCCGCCATCGGCATCAGATAATTGTTGGTGAAACCGGGCGAGAAGCCGCGCCAGTCGAGATAGTCGCCGATCGAGCGTGAGGCGAGATGGCCGGCGGCCCGATCTTCGAGGCAACTGCGGTTGAAGCGCAGGATCTCGCGGATCATCCACAGAAATGACGGCCGCAGCAGGTTGCGCTTCTGGGCGAAGACCGAGGACAGTCCGCCGCCGCTCCATTCCAGCCTGCCGTGGTCGAGCGAGAGCGAAAAGCTCATGTCGCTGGCATGCGTCGCAATGCCGAGCTCGGCAAACAGCGCCGTCAGATTGGGGTAATTCTGTTCGTTATAGACGATGAAGCCGGTGTCGACCGCAATCCGAACGCCGTTGTAATCGACGTCGACGGTCGCCGTATGGCCACCGGCCCGCGCCTGGCTCTCGTAGAGTGTGACGTCGTGCACGGGGTTCAGCGCCCAGGCTGCGGAAGCGCCTGATATGCCGGAGCCGATGACGGCGATCTTCAGCCGGCGCGATGCGGGACGGACATGCGCGTTCATGCGGCATCCCTCGTGGCGTTGTAGGCGGCGAGCGCTCGGTTGCGTGCGTTCGCATGATCGACGATCGGTTTCGGATAGGTTTGGCCCAGCGTGATGCCGGCCTCGTCGAGCACGCCTTGCGGCGCCTCGAATGGCCGGTGGATGTATTTTGCCCCGAGCCCTCGAAGCTCCGGCACATGAGCTCTGACATAGTCGCCGCCGGGATCGAAGGTTTCGCCCTGCAGCACCGGATTGAAGATGCGGAAGAACGGCGAGGCGTCGGCTCCCGAGCCTGCCACCCACTGCCAGCTTGCCGCATTGTTGGCGGGATCGGCATCAACAAGCGTGTCACGGAACCAGGCCTCGCCGCGTCGCCAATCGATCATCAGATCCTTGATAAGGAAGGAGGCGACGATCATGCGCACGCGATTGTGCATCCAGCCGTGGCGCCAGAGTTGGCGCATGCCGGCATCGACGATCGGATAACCGGTCAGCCCTCTGCACCACGCCTTGAAATCCTCGCCGTCGTTGCGCCATTCGAAGCCGTCGAAACGATCGTTCCAGTTGGCCGAGGCAAGACGCGGGAAATGGAAGAGCAGGTGATAGGAAAATTCGCGCCAGGCGATCTCCTTGCGGAAATGCACGATATCGGTTGCCGGCACCCGTTTCGACAGGCCGCGTGTCGCGTGCCAGATGCGGGCAGCGGATATCTCGCCGAGAGCCAGATGCGGCGACAGCATCGATGTTGCCGGTCTTGCCGGATAATCGCGGTTTTGCTTGTAGCCGTCGAGTGCGTCCTCGACGAAAGCATGGAGCTTCTTCCGGGCGCCTTCTTCGCCAGGTGTCCAGAGATCGGCGAAATCGCCTGCCCAATCCGGTTTCACCGGCAGCAGCTTCCAGCTCTCCAGCCTTTCCGAGTTCGGAAGTTGCGATGCGAGAAGCAGTTTCGCCGGCGCATCCAGCGGCGGCTGCGGTTCGCAGCCACCCTCCAGCGCGCGCCAGAATGGCGTATAGATGCGATAGGGCGTGCCATTGCCGGTCATTAGCCGGGAAGGTTCGTGCAGCAACTGACCGCCGAAGCTTCTCGCTTCGACCGCCTGCTTCTCCAGTTCGTGCTTGATCCGGATGTCGATCGACATTCCGGATGGATCGTAGCGCCGGTTCCAGAAAACGGCTTCCGCGCCGCTTTCCCTGATCAGGGCGCAGAGCACCGCAAGCGCATCGCCGCTGGCCAGCACCAGCCGCCCCTGCAGCTTGCCCAGCGAGCCGTCCAGCGCCGCCAGCGAATGGTGCAGCCACCAGGCCTGCGCGGCACCCAGTGGACCGGTGCCTGCCGCCTGCGGCTCTCTGATATAGAGAGGGATGACCGGCCGTCCGGAGTGATGGGCGGCGTTGAGAGCCTGGTTGTCGTCAAGGCGCAAATCCTTGCGAAACCAGAGGATAACAGGTTTTGCCGTGTCCTTTACCAATGAAGCCATTCCCGTTCGTGTTCTTTCAACCTGCTACGGAGCTACGGAACGCGCGGATCAAAAGTTTCATCCGAAAGAAAAAGCTTTCATGGCTGTCATGAAAAAGGCCGGCGTTAACCGGCCTTTTCCAAGCGTGGCGCACGTCTGGGCGACATGCTAAAAACGGGAAACTGTCCGCTCAGTTGTCGTATTCGCGGCAGGCCTCGCTGATCGATGCACCGCTCTGGCCGCCGCGCGTGTCGACGCCGGACATCTGTTGCGGCATGCCGGGGCATTCCATCGTCTGCGGCCGCCCGATGCTCTGGGTCGTCATCGGATCGACCGGCGAGACGGGGACCGGGCGTATGCCATTGTCATCGTTGGTATAATCGGACGAGTAGGTACCCGAACTCGGATCGGTCGAGCCGCCATTCGTCGGCCCGATCGGATCGGGGTTCGACTGAGCAAAGGCCGACGACGCCATGCCGATCGCGAGTAACGAAGCGGCGATAAGGGATCTAGACATGGAATATCCTCCTTGGATTTTCATCTTGGATGACCCTGATGAAACTGCCAGGCTGAATCATTGTTCCGAAATTTGCCGAAAACCTGCATTCAGGCCGCACGGCGTAGCTGACATGGTTATGCGTAAACCTTAACGGGCGATGTCGCTGGATCGGTGCCAGCGCATGCCCTACTTGCATGCGGAGATACTAAAAAACCGTGGCATGAGGCCGCTATGTTCATCTCCTTTCGCGAAGCCGCAGATCTCGGTCTCCAGATCGCACTTGCACTCACCTTGACGGTGAGCGGCATGGCGGTCGCCTCTTACGCCGTCAGGAATGACAAGACTAAAATTTCCGCGATCAACGTCAGCCGTCCCTCGCTCTGGACCGCCGTTCCGGTGCGCGTCGACTTGACCACACAGACCTACCTGCGTGCCGACGCTCCAGCCGGACTGGAACTCGCCGGCGCCGCGGATGATCTTTGCCACGATCCGATCGGCCTCCGACTCTCCTGCAACCTGATCACGACGACCGCCAGCACAGCCTTCTAGGCGATGGCCTCTCCGCAGTACGCCGACGCTGGCAGCGAGGCAGGCGATGACTTCAGCGCGAACGGCTGGCGGCCGCCGTCTGAACGGGCAGGATCGTCGATGCCTTGATGTCCTTCAGCACAAACATCGTATGCATCTCCTTGATGCCGGGCAGGCGGCGGATCACTGTCATGGCGAATTCGGCATAGCTGTCGAGATCCGCCGCGACCACCTGCAAAAGGAAATCGGCCTCGCCGGCGACGGAATAACAGGCGACCACCGCTTCCAGTGCGCCGACCTCGCGTTCGAACCGTTCGGCCTCGTCATGGGAATGCGTGTCGATCTGGACGCGGACGAAAGCGAGGACGCCGAGGCCGACGGCGCGGCGATCGACAACAGCCTGATAGCCGCGGATGACGCCGGCCTCTTCAAGCCTTTTCACCCTGCGCCAACAAGGCGAGGTCGACATCCCCACGCGTTCGGCAAGCTCCTGGTTCGTCAGCCGCCCCTCGCTTTGCAGCGCCTTCAATATGCGGATATCTCCCGGCTCGAATTCCATGATCGGTATGTCCTTTCGAATTTTTTCGGTTGCCGGGAAAATCCTACCTGATTTGGATGTGAGACGTCAGGAATAGGCAGGATATTTCTCTGCCTTTCGATAGGGTGAGGACGTCGAACCGAGAAGGAGCGGACGAATGATGGTTGAGGACTGGCGTGTCGCCGTGATCGTCGAGCCGGGGCTGCCGGCCGGCGAACTCGCCAATACGGTTGCGGTGCTGTCGATCGGCCTCGGTGCCGCGGCACCCGCGCTTGCCGGGGCACAGCTGAGCGATCATGCCGGTCGGGCATTTCATGTCAGTGCCAATAAGCCGGTTCCGGTGCTGCAGGCGGCGGCCGCCGATCTGAGATCGCTCTTGCTGAAGGCACTGCCGGCGCCCGAAGGGGCGCTGGTGGTGCCGTTCCCGCGTTTTGCTCGAGCGCTGCACGTCTATGCCGATTATGAGGCTTCGATGCCCGAACGCGACCTCTCTTCGGAGGTCATCGACGGCGTCGGGCTCGCCGGCCCGACGAAATGGATCCGCTCGCTGACGGGCTCGCTAAAGCTGCTTCGTTGATCCGGGTGGCCCGGCGTGTGGATAGGCTCGTCTCGCGAAAGCTTGCAAAAGGCCATGATTTGCCGTTTGATCGAGCGATACGACGACCATCCGACACTCTTCCTTAAAAGGATCCGCCTTTGTCCCTGCCGATGCCCCGCGGCTTCGAGAAGCCTTATGCCGCCTTCCTGTTCGATATGGACGGCACCATCCTCAATTCGATCCGTGCGGCCGAGCGTGCATGGAGTGACTGGGCAAGGCGCCACGGGCTCGATGTCGCAACCTTTTTGCCGAAGATGCACGGATCGCGCGGCATCGACACGATCACCCGGCTGAACCTGCCCGGCGTCGATCCCGAACATGAATCCAGGCTGGTGACCGAGGCCGAGATCGCCGATGTCAGCGATGTCGTTGCCATCCCGGGTGCTGCGGCATTTTTGAGTTCACTGCCGCCGGATCGCTGGGCGATCGTCACCTCCTCGCCTCTGCGCCTTGCCCACAGGCGGCTGGAGGCGGCGGGGCTGCCGCTGCCGAAATTCATGGTGACGGCGGAGGACGTGAAGGTCGGAAAACCCGATCCGCAATGTTACATTCTCGGCGCCGAACGCCTCGGCGTCGGCACGCGGGACTGCCTGGTATTCGAGGATGTCGCAGCCGGCATCACCGCCGGCGAAGCGGCGGGCGCCGATGTCATGGTCGTCACCGCAACCCATCACGACAAGATGGAAACGCCCCATCCGACGCTCTCATCCTATGACGAGATCGCGGTTCGCATCTCTGCCGAGCGTAAGATGCTGATCGTCCCCGCCACGGCCTGACATCAGTCCGGCCGCGTTACAGCATCCTTTGCGCTTTCACTCCGCGGCTGCGGCAAGACAGCGATCGATGATCCTGCCGATTTCGCTGCGGCAGGAGCCGCAATTGGTTCCGGCGCTCGTTTCCTTGCCGACCGCCTCGACGCTGTGGCATCCGCCGCGCACGGCGGCAGCGATCTGATTGACTCCGACGCTGAAGCAGGAGCAGACGGTGGCGCCCGGATCCGGCCTGCCGGCTCCGGGACGGCCAGCGACCAGCGCAAAGCGCTTCCTGAGGTCGCCATGCGAGGCAGTAAGCTGCGAGATCGCCCAATTGCGCGCGACGGCGACCGGCTCGCGGGCGAGAAACAGCGCGGCAAGCAGGACCTCGCCATCGAAAAAGGCAAGCCTGAGGTCGCCGGATTGCCGGTCGGCATAACCCAGTGGTTCGACCTCGGCCGGAATGGCGAAAACCGCCCGGCACCAGGCTGTCCAGTCTTCGACAGCTTCACCGAAGGCAAGCTCCAGCCGCCAGCCGCCGGAGGCTTTCGCCAGCGCCCAATAGGCCGCGTTGGGCGTGGCCGGTTTTGTAGCAGAGACGGCGAAGCCATAATGGGTGGCGCGGAAGGGCCGGATGGCGACAGCAACATTCTTCGACGCCGGCTGACCGGAAACGGGATCGGTGATCGGCGCGACCACGGCATCGATCCGCGCTTTCGCGGCGAACTGATCGTTCCAGTGCATCGCCGCAAAGACGCCGCTGCGAGCCTGACGATCGGTCACCAGCGCCCGGACGATCGCCTTGCCATGGGGGCTTTCGATCTCGACCAGACCGGCGCTTGATATACCGGTCTCGATCGCGTCACGCGGATGGATCTCGGCAAAGGGTTCGGCGATGTGGGCGGAAAGGCGTGCGCTCTTTCCGGTTCGCGTCATCGTGTGCCACTGGTCGCGGATGCGCCCGGTATTCAGCGTGAAGGGGAAATCGGCACTGGTGCGATCCGTGGCCGGCGGTTTGACCGCCACAAAACGTGCCTTGCCATCCGGATGGAAGAATCCACCCTCGGCGAAGAAGCGGGTGACGCCGGGTGCGGTCCCTGCCGGCTGCGGCCACTGGAAGGGCGACAGCTCGTCATAGGCGTCGCCGCTGATATCGGCGCGCGCGCCGATGTCGAAATCGCGGCTGCCGTTATTTTCGAAGGCGGAAAGCGCGGCGTGCTCCGCAAAGATTGCGTCCGGCGCATCAAAATCGAAGGCGGCGGCAAATCCCATGCGGCGCCCGACCTCGGCAAGCTGCCACCAGTCGGCTCTTGCATCGCCGGGGAGCCCTAGAAACGGCCGCTGCCGGGAAATGCGCCGTTCGGAATTGGTGACGGTGCCGTCCTTCTCGCCCCAGCCGAGCGAGGGCAAAAGCACGTCTGCGTGCCGGGTCGTATCCGTCTCTTTGAGGATGTCCGACACGACGACGAAGGGACAGGCGGCGATCGCGCTTTCGACGCTATCGGCATCCGGCATCGAGACGACGGGATTGGTGGCCATGATCCAGAGCGCCTTGATGCGTCCGTCGGCCACGGCGCGGAACATGTCGACCGCCTTCAGGCCGGGTTTTGCGGCGATGACGGGCGAATGCCAGAAGCGCTGCACGCGGTCCCGGTCATCGGTATTCTCGATCGCCATATGGGCGGCAAGCATATTGGCAAGGCCGCCGACCTCGCGCCCGCCCATGGCGTTCGGCTGGCCGGTCAGCGAGAACGGTCCCATGCCGGGACGGCCGATGCGGCCGGTCGCCAGGTGGCAGTTGAGGATGGCATTGACCTTGTCGGTGCCGGAGGCGGATTGATTGACGCCCTGGCTGTAGCAGGTGACGACTTTCGGCGTCGTCTCGAACAGGCGGAAGAACTCCCTGATCTGCATGGCCGGCAGGCCGGTGCGTTCCAGGAGTTCGTTGATATCAAGTGCTGCGGCCGCCGCAAAAGCCTCGCCGAAACCTTCCGTATGGGCGCCGATATAGTTCTGATCGATGGCCGGGCTTGTCGCGAGATGGGCAAGCAGTCCCATGAACAGCGCGACGTCGCCGTCGGGGCGGATCGCCAGGTGCAGGTCGGCGATATCGCATGTCATCGTCCGGCGCGGATCGATGACGACGATCCGCATGTTGGGCCGCGCCGTCTTGGCGGCGGCAAGCCGCTGGTAGATGACGGGATGACACCAGGCAAGGTTGGAGCCGGTCAGGATCACCAGATCGGCGAGTTCGATATCCTCATAGGTTCCGGGCACCGTGTCTGCGCCGAAGGCGCGGCGATGCCCCGCCACGGAGGAGGACATGCAGAGCCTTGAATTGGTATCGATATTGGCCGAGCCGATGAAGCCCTTCATCAGCTTGTTGGCGACGTAGTAATCCTCGGTCAGCAACTGGCCCGAGACGTAGAAGGCGACAGCGTCAGGCCCGTGTTCGGCGATCGTTTCAGAAAAACGGCGGGCGACCAGGTCAAGTGCTTCGTCCCAACCGCTCCGTTCGCCTGCGATTTCGGGATAGAGAATCCGGCCATCGAGATCGATGGTTTCGGCAAGGGCCGACCCCTTCGAGCAGAGCCGGCCGAAATTCGACGGATGCTCGGGATCTCCCTTGACGCTGACGGTTCCGGCCTCATCGACCGTGGCGAGGACGCCGCAGCCGACGCCGCAATAGGGACAGGTGGTCTTGACCTCAGCCGCCATCTATTCCGCCGCCATCATCAGGCTTTCGAGCGCGATGAAGAGGGCGCCGTCCTCATTGCGGACCGGGATGGTCCGCACCTGGCCCTCGTCGGCGCCGAGCGCCTTGCCGGTTTCGAGGGAGATCACCCAGTTGTGCAACGGGCAGGTGACCGCCTTGGCATGCACGATGCCCTGGGAGAGCGGGCCGCCCTTGTGCGGGCAATGGTCTTCGATGGCGAAGACCTCGTTTTCAGCCGTACGGAAGACGGCGATCTTGCCCTGCGGTGTTTTCACGCAGCGCGCGCCGCGTAAGGGGATGTCGGAGATGTCACCGATTGGATGCCAGTTTTCATTGGGCCAGTTCATGTCCATCTCCTTACTCGGCTGCCTGCGGATAGCCGATCGTCGCCATCGGCTTGAACTCGTGCTTGTCCTTGCCGGAAACACGCTCCGACCAGGGATCGACCTGGGCAAATTTCTGGCTGAAGACGAAGCGGTCGTAATAGGCTTGGCGCTTTTCGGCATCGCCCATGATCTGGCGGCGGATTTCCTCCAGGCCGATGCGCTTGGCCCACTTGTAGATGCGCTCGAGATAGCGGGCCTGCTCGCGGTACATCTGCGTCAGCGCCACGATATGCTCCAGCGCCTCGTCCTCGGTCCGGACAAGCCCAAGAACCTCCGTGCCCTTGATGTCGAGACCGGCCGCACCGGCGAAATGGATTTCGAAACCGGAATCCACGCAGATAACGCCGATGTCCTTACAGGTTGCTTCCGCGCAGTTACGCGGGCAGCCGGAGACGGCCATCTTCAGCTTGGCCGGCGTCCAGGAGCCCCACATGAATTTCTCGATGCGAATGCCGAGACCGGTGGAGTCCTGCGTGCCGAAGCGGCACCAGTCCGAGCCGACGCAGGTCTTCACGGTACGCAGACCCTTGGCATAGGCCTGGCCGGAGACGAAGCCGGCCTTGCCGAGATCGGCCCAGACGGCGGGCAGGTCTTCCTTCTCGATGCCGAGCAGGTCGATGCGCTGGCCGCCGGTCACCTTGACCATCGGGATCTCGAATTTGTCGACGACATCGGCGATGGCGCGCAGCTCGTTCGAATTGGTGACGCCGCCCCACATGCGCGGAACGACGGAGTAGGTGCCGTCCTTCTGGATATTGGCATGCACGCGCTCATTGATGAAACGCGACTGGTAGTCGTCGGCATATTCGTCCGGCCAGTCGCAGACGAGGTAATAGTTGAGCGCCGGCCGACATTTGGCGCAGCCGCAGGAAGTCTTCCATTCCAGCTCCTGCATGACGGCAGGTATGCTCTTCAGGCCCTTGGCCTTGATCAGACGGCGGACATCGTCATGGCCGAGTTCGGTACAGGTGCACATCGGCTGGACGGCGGCCGGATTGTAGCTGTCTCCGAGCGTCAGTGCCATGAGTTGCTCGACGAGGCCGGTACAGGAGCCGCACGAGGCGGATGCCTTCGTGTGGGCACGGACGTCGTCGAGCGACGTCAGCCCCTTGCCTGAAATCGTCGAAGTGATTTTGCCCTTGCATACGCCGTTGCAGCCACAGATCTCCGCGTCATCCGGCAAGGCTGCAACGGCCGCCATAGGGTCCAGCGGCGACCCTCCCTGATAGGCCTGTCCGAAGATCAGCGTCTCGCGCATCTCCGAAATATCGGTGGCCTTCTTCTTCAGATCGTTGAACCATGCCCCGTCGGCGGTCTCGCCGTAAAGCACAGTGCCGATGATCTTGTTGTCCTTCAGCACCAGGCGCTTGTAGACGCCGGCGCTGGCATCGCGCAGCACGATCTCCTCGCGGTCGTCGCCGTCGGCGAAGTCACCGAGTGAATAAAGCTCGATGCCGGTGACCTTGAGCTTGGTCGGCGTATCGGCGTGAACGAAGGCGGGCGAGCGATCGCCAGAGAGATGCGCGGCAGCGATTCGGGCCATTTCATAGAGCGGCGCAACGAGGCCATAGACCATGCCGCCCACTTCGGCGCATTCGCCGAGCGCGAGAATATCGCCATCCGAGGTCTGCATGCCGGAATCGACGACGATGCCGCGGTTGACCGCAATGCCGGCGTCCTTCGCAAGGCCGACACTGGGACGAATGCCGACGGCCATCACAACAAGCGTAGCTGGGATGATGCGGCCGTCGTCAAGCTCGATGCCTTCGACCTTGCCGTTGCCGATGATCGCCTTGGTATTGGCCTTGCAGATGACCTTGATGCCGCGCTCCTCGACCGCCTTCTGCAAGAGATACCCGGCGGCGGGATCGAGCTGGCGCTCCATCAGCGTCGGCATGACGTGCAGCACGGTGACGTCCATGCCGCGCTGGGCAAGACCGGCGGCTGCTTCCAGGCCAAGCAGGCCGCCGCCGATCACGACAGCCTTTTCGCGCGACTGGGCGGCAAGCAGCATGGCCTGCACGTCGTCGAGATCGCGATAGGTGATGACGCCGGGCAGATCCTTGCCGGGAACGGGGATGATGAAGGGCACGGAACCAGTTGCGATCACCAGCTTGTCGTAGCTTTCGGTGACGCCGTGGTCGGAGGTGACGGTCTTGGCGACGCGATCGATATTGACGATCTTGTGGCCCTTGTAGAGCATGATGCCGTGCTTGATATACCAGCCGTCACCGTGAATGATGATCTGCTCGTAATCCTTCTCGCCGGAGAGAACCGGCGACAGCATGATGCGGTCGTAGTTGACGCGCGGCTCGGCATTGAAGATCGTAACTTCATAGCGTCCGGGCGCCTGTTCGAAGAGGTGCTCCAGCATGCGCCCGGGCGCCATGCCATTGCCGATGATGACGAGTTTTTCGGTCATATTTCCAAGTCCTTAGATCAGGTTGAAGCCACGGGCGCCGAGTGCCCTTGGCGCGACAGTTGCTTGACGGACAGGTGCATCCAGATGAGTGAGGTGACGACGATCGCAAAGAGCAGCAGGAAACAGCTGGACCAGAGGCCGGTCATGTCCTTGAGGAGGCCGAAGGCGATCGGAAGGATGAAGCCGCCAAGGCCGCCCATCATCCCGACGACGCCGCCGACTGCGCCGACGTTTTCCGGATAGTAGGCCGGAATGTGCTTGTACACGGCAGCCTTGCCGAGGCTCATGAAGAAGCCGAGCACGAAGATCACCACGATGAAGATGACCGGCGTGATGGTAGTAGCCGGTAGCGACAGGATGAGGGTGGCGACCGCCGACACGGCAAACATCGTATACATGACGCTGCGCGCCCCCTTCTTGTCCGACAGCACGCCGCCGAAGGCGCGGAAGATGCTGCCGGGAATGGAATAGGCGGCCGCGATCATGCCGGCAGTTTCGAGGTTGAAGCCGTAGACGCCGACGAGGTAGCGCGGCAGCCACAGCGACAGGGCGACGAAGCCGCCGAAGGCGAAGAAATAGTAGAGCGAGAAGCGCCAGACCTGAACGTTCTGCAGCGGCGCGAATTCCTGGGCAAAACTCTTGGACGCGACGTTGCGCTCGCGGCGGAGACGGTAGGCCGGATCATCGGTCGTGGTGAACCAGAAGACGATGGCCATCAGCGCCAGACAGACGGCCCAGATCTCGGCAACCGCCTGCCAGCCCCAGGCGAGCAGCACGAAAGGAGCGGCGAATTTGGTCACGGCTGCGCCGACATTGCCGGCGCCGAAGATGCCGAGCGCGGTTCCCTGCTTCTCCGCCGGAAAGAAAGGCGAGACATAGGCGACACCGACCGCAAACGAGCCGCCGGCAAGGCCGACACCGAGGCCGGCGATCAGCATTTGCGTATAAGTCTGGGCATAGGAGAGCAGGAAGGTCGCCAATGCGGCGGCCAGCATGGTGAGCGTGTAAACGAGACGGCCACCGTAACGCCCCGTCCAGATGCCGAGGACGATGCGCACGAGCGAACCGGTCAGCACCGGAGTGCCGACCAGCAGGCCGAACTCGGCCTCGTTCAGCCCGAGATCCTGCTTGATGCGAATGCCGATGATCGCGAAGATCGTCCAGACGGCAAAACAGAGGGTGAAGGCGACCGTGGAAATCCACAATGCTTTGGCTGGTTCGCCGGCGGACATGGGTGGCACTTTCTCGATGACAGACATAACTTCTCCGGGGCCCGACAAGGTCGTGCCGATCCATCGCTGAGGGTTAAAACAAAAAGCCGCTGGTCAGGACGCGCATACACGAGGTGCGCGAAATATCCTGATCAGCGGCTTTGCTGGTGGCGCCCGCCGTTGGACGCCGAATTCTTGGGCCTTCCGGCCGGTTACCCGGAGACAATCGACATGATCGCCCAGGTATTTGATTTCAAATCACCGAGATCTGCTTCTTCCATTTGAAGAGGATCTCCGTGTCTTCCGTGAACGCCTGCTGGCGCTCTTTCTGCGCAGATCGCCTTTGACCGGTGCGGTAATATCCTTGCAAGCTGCGTGCCAGTTTGTCGCTTTTTGTGTAATGTATTGATTTATTTACATTTCTCGAAATCGGCCGTTTGCTTGTTTTTCGAGCTGTCGACAGTTGTGCTAATCTTTTGTGCGCTTGCCATGTGGGGCGCAGATCCTTGCTGGCGTTTTGGGCAAGCGGGCGTGGATTAGATTTCGTCGCCGGTAACGAAGGGCAGGGCGCTTTTGACGGCAAAGCCTGCGACATAATCAGGTAGCCTCGCCGGGTCGAAGACATGGCCGTCCATGAAACGGTCGCCCTCGTCGCCGCCTTCGATGCGGATATCGGCATCATCGGGTGCGTTGCCGTCGCCGAGCGCTGTCCGATAGAGATCCGGGCGGTAGGCGGACGCGGCAGCCCTTGCCATGTTGAGGCTGGCCTCGGCCTGCCCCCAGCGGATCATCTGGCTGTATATCCACAGCGCCTGGCTTGGCCGAGGATAATTGGCGAATCCGGAATGGAACATGAAATAATCGGCGATGATGCGCCGGTTGCCCTTTGCGTCGAGGCTGAATTCGCCGGCGAGCACGCGGCGGATGATCTCGACGGGGGCAGCGATATAGCGGGGGTCGGCAAGAGCGGCCGCCAGCGCATCGTGATTGTCCGGCTGGTCGCACCAGCGGGCTGCCGCATCGAGCGCCACGATCAGCCTGGAAACGGTTTCCGGATGGGTTTCCGCCCAATCCGGCCGCATGCCGATCACCTTTTCCGGGGCGGACGGCCAGATATCCTGCTTGGCGGCGACGATGCGGCCGACGCCGCGCTCCGAAGCGACCATATTCCACGGCGCGCCGACGCAGAAACCGTCGATCGCACCGGCGGCCAGCGCATCCGAAGTCATCGGCGGCGGCACCACGACGAGCTTGACGTCCTTATCGGGATCGATGCCGCCGGCGGCCAGCCAGTAGCGGAATTCGTAATTATGCGAGGAGAAGGGATAGGTGACCCCGAAGGTCGGCAGCGGTTCGCCGCGCACCTTCATCGCCGCCAGTGTTTTTGCCAGGGCGCGGGCATTGTCGAGCGCGCCTGCCGTTTCCGGCAGTCCCGCGTCATTGCGCATCCTGTCGAAGAGCCGCGTCGACAGGGTGATCGCATTGCCGCCGCGCCCCAGCGAAAACGGTGTGATCGTCGGTGAGGGATTGGAGCCGAGGCCGAGCATGGAGGCGACGGGCATTGGCGACAGCATGTGGGCGATATCGAACTGGCGGAATGCCAGACGGTCACGCACATTCGCCCAGGAGACATCCTTGACGAGATCGAGCGTCAGGCCTTCCTTCTGCGCGAAACCGAATTCCGCCGCTGCAATCAGCACTGACGCATCGACGAGCGGAATGAAACCGGCCCTGAGCACTTTCGGTCCTTCGGCATTCAGGCGCATGGGCGAGGGCAACTCGCCGCCTGATTTGGCGGTCTTCGTCATCATATCCACTCCGGTTTCCTCCGGAAATTCATCAGGTCGGCCATTACATCAACAGCCCCGCGGCGGTGACGACGCTCTGGGCGATTTCCGACATCTTCTTCTTTTCGTTCATCGCCGTCTGCCGCAGCAGGGCGAAGGCCTCTTCCTCAGACAGGCCGCGCATCTTCATCAATATGCCCTTGGCGCGCTCGATGAGCTTGCGTTCTTCCAGCGCTGAGCGGGCATCGGCAAGCTCGCGCCGCAGCCGGCTGAAGGCGTTGAAGCGGCTGACGGCCATGTCGAGGATCGGCTTGACGCGTTCCTTCTTCAGGCCATCGACGATATAGGCCGAGACGCCGGCATCGACGGCGGCCTCGATCGAGGCGGTGTCGGAGCGATCGACGAACATGGCGATCGGACGGCTGACCGTGCGCGTCAGCTGGAAGAGATGCTCCATCATGTCGCGATTGGGATTTTCGATATCGATGATGATCACGTCGGGCATCAGCGTTTCGATGATTCGCGCAATGCCGTTGACCTCATGGACCACGGTGACGTGCGCATGCCCTGCCTCGCGCAGCCCCTCTTCGATGATGGAGGCGCGAATGGCATTTTCGTCGATCACCAGAATTGTCAGATCGCGATGCGTCATTGCTATATTTATGACGCGCTGCAGCAATTTTGGCAAGGTGTCGCCTGAAAACTGTGCAAAAATAGATATGCGCAAAAAATAATCAAATTGCCGCATTTTCGGGCGAGGGCATTCCGTCGGCCAGCAGCGCATGACCGCACTGCATGGCGCGGTGTTCCAGCAGGCCTTCAGCGAAGGAGCCGCCTATTTCAACCAGCTGATCGTCGATGGTGAAGCCAAATCCGTCGAGACGGCGCTTGGCCATGGCGGAAGCTCCTGAAGCCGGAAGCCTTCGACGAATGGCAGAAGGGCGTCCAGGGCGTATGGGACAATTTCGCGCCTGTTGTCGGCGGCATCGACAGGATCAAATCCATCCAGGCCGCCTGAAGCAAGGGGCAAGGCAGTTGTGCCTGCCGCTTTTGACGGGACCGATGGAAAACCATCGGTCTCTTTGTCGCGCGCACATGCCGGAAAAATAATGCCGGAGCAGGCCGGAAATCGAAAGAGCATGCCTTCGGTAATCGTGGTATATGACTTACTTAAAATCCTGGAATGGGAAGTCTTTTACCTTCGGCCGGTGCGATCCTGTTGACCGCAATCTCGCGACCGCTCCCGGCGGACGGATCCCATGGCCTCGATTTAAGAAGAACAACATTGAACACAAGGCTTTGGAGGGCCGACCATGAGCTTACGCATCAACGATATTGCCCCCGATTTTACCGCCGACACCACCCAGGGACCGATCAGCTTCCATGATTGGATCGGCAATGGCTGGGCCGTCCTGTTCTCGCATCCGAAGAATTTCACGCCTGTCTGCACCACCGAGCTCGGCGCCATGGCCGGCTTGGCGGGGGAGTTTTCCAAGCGTGGTGCCAAGATCATCGGCATCTCCGTCGATCCTGTGGAAAGCCATGCCAAGTGGAAGAACGACATCAAGACCGCCACCGGTTTCGACGTCGAATATCCCCTGATCGGTGACAAGGACCTCAAGGTCGCCAAGCTCTATGACATGCTGCCGGCCGGCGCCGGCGAGAGCTCTGAAGGCCGCACGCCCGCCGACAATGCGACGGTGCGTTCGGTTTTCATCATCGGTCCCGACAAGAAGATCAAACTGATCCTGACCTATCCGATGACGACGGGCCGCAATTTCAATGAGATCCTGCGCGCCATCGATTCCATCCAGCTGACGGCCAAGCACCAGGTGGCGACGCCGGCGAACTGGAACCAGGGCGAGGACGTCATCATCACCGCCGCGGTTTCCAACGAAGACGCGATCACGCGTTTCGGTTCCTTCGATACGGTTCTGCCCTATCTGAGGAAGACCAAGCAGCCGACCGCCTGATCGCTGCTGCTTCCCAACTGCTACAAAGCCGCCGCGAAAGCAGTTTCGCGGCGGCTTTTTGTTGATGCGGAAGGCGGTGATGATCGCCGCAGTTGTCAGATTAAGCGGTGGCTTTTCGTGCCCGAACCGCATCGCCGAATGCCTGAAACAACGCACGGTTCACGGGGTTGGTGTGCGGATCGTATTCGGCATGCCATTGCACGCCGAGCGCAAATCCCGGCGCATCCTTGAACCGTATCGCCTCGATCGTCCCGTCCTCTGCAATGCCTTCGGCAACGACCCTGTCGCCAAGCTCGAGAATGCCCTGTCCATGCAGGGAGTTCACCCGGATCGTCTCCCGGCCGAGGATGCGTGCAAACATCCCATCCTGTATAAGTTGAACATCGTGACGATCGCCGAAAACGATGGCGAGGTCGGGATGGATTTCGCCGGTTTCCAGGCGCGGCATTCGGTGGTTCATGCGTCCGGGCAATTCCCGGATTTCGGGATGCAGCGAGCCGCCGGCCGCGACGTTCATTTCCTGGAAACCGCGGCATATGCCGAAAATAGGAACGCCGCGCGCTACACAGGCTTCGATCAATGGCAGCGCCAGCCCGTCACGATCCTCGTCATAAGGTTCATGCTTGGGATCCGGCACCGTGTTGAAACGGCTGGGATGGACATTGGCTCTGGCGCCTGTCAGCAGAATGCCGTCGACGACAGCCAGCAGATCGGCGATATCGGCCAGTTTGGGATTGCCGGCAAACATCAGCGGCAAGGCTTCTGCGACATCGGCCACGGCCCGCAGATTGTTTTCTCCGACATGCTGAGCCGGAAATCGGCTTTCGACGATGCGGGCATTCCCGATGATGCCGATTACAGGTCTTGTCATTGCCGGTTACACCCCCAAGTCACACCCAAGTCGCAACACCAGCTGCTCCCCAAGCCCCCTGGCTCCCCGGCAGGTGCCGGCTCGGTTGCCGCTATGGTTATCTCCAGCCGGGCCGAATCTCAATCCTGAACAGGAAGGGCGCGCTGGTTGTAGAGGATCTTGCGGATGCGCGACTGTTCCTCTTCGGAGAGCTTGCTGTTGTCGGTGCCAAGGTCGGCGCCGACCGCAAGGCCGCGCTGGACGCCGGGCCGTGCGCCGACCTCCTCGAACCATCGCTTGAAATGCTTGAATTCATCGATGTCCTGGCCCTGCGCCTGCCAGTTGACGGTCCAGGGATAGCTGATGATGTCGGCGATGGTGAATTCGTCGCCGGCGAGATAACGCCGGTCATGAAGCCGCATGTTGAGAACACCGTAGAGGCGGTTGGCTTCGTCGGTGAAACGCCGCACAGCATAGGGCTGATCGCCCTCGCGATCGCCGAGACGGCGGAAGTGACCGGCTTCGCCGAGTTTCGGTCCCTGGTTGGCCATCTGCCAGATCACCCATTGCGTCACCTCGTATTTGCCGCGCAGATCCTGCGGCCAGAATCTTCCGGTCTTTTCGGCGAGGTAGAAGAGGATTGCACCGGATTCGAAGACGCTGAGCGGCCCGCCGCCGTCGGCAGGCGTGTGGTCGACGATAGCAGGCATGCGGTGATTGGGATTGAGCCTGAGATAATCGGGTTTGAACTGGTCGCCCCGGCCGATATTGACCGGCACCAGCCGGTAGGGCGTGCCGGTTTCCTCCAGGAAGATCGAAACCTTCTTGCCGTTCGGCGTTGGCCAGTGGTGGAGATCAATCATCTGCGCGTCCTCGTTCGCTCGGGATTTCCTGGCGATCAGGATGACGCTGCGACCTTGGCAGGTCGAATATATCTGTTCCAAAATTGATGGCGAAATTAGAAACCTGGTGCAGAGATGGAAATGGGGGAAGCTTCCTACCCGTATCGATGGTATTGAGAATTCCGCGTCGCGATGGAAGTTCGAACCCGCCGAGATCCGATGATAGGCCGGAAATGTCAGTCCGACATGGGGAGGAGATCGGCGAAGGCCATGCTTTCGCTTTGCCTTTTGTTTTCCCACGTGGATGCGGTCACGGCTCAGCCGGAAGGAAGCGCGGGACCGCCGGCCTGTCTCTATTCAGGTCCTTCAGCGTCGGGATCGGGTGAAGCGCTCTGCATCCGTAAGGACAGTTTCAATCGTGATCTTTGCGTCGCGATCGAGCATTTCGCCAGCGCCAATCAATTGCCGCCGGATTATTTCGCCCGTCTCATCTGGCGCGAGAGCACCTTTCGCCCCGATGCCGTCAGCTTCAAAGGAGCGCAGGGGATTGCGCAGTTCATGCCCGGAACGGCGAAACTGCGCGGTCTTGAAGACAGCTACCAGGTGTTGGAAGCCCTGCGGAAATCGGCGCAGTATCTCGACGAACTGCGCAATCGCTTCGGCAATCTCGGCCTTGCCGCCGCCGCCTATAATGCCGGCGAAAACGGCCTAGCATCTTACCTTACGTCAGGAAGATTACCCTACGAAACGCGCAGCTATGTCACGGCGATCACTGCCCATACGGTCGAGGAATGGAAGGATAACCCACCGCAAGATGCGGCCGCCCCGCTCGACAAGGACAAGTCCTTCATCGATGGTTGCATGGCGCTCGCGGAGAGACGGACGTTGAAGGACACGCCCTGGCGTCAGGAGGGCGAATGGGCCCCCTGGGGCGTCCAGCTTGCGGCGAATGCGAATGTCGCGGTGGCCCGACGCATGTTTCTCGATGCCGTGCAGGATCTGCCTGCGCCCCTGAATGCCGAGCAGCCGCTGATCCTGCGCCAGCGCGATCGCAGCTTCGGTTTTCGCCCGCGCTACGCTGCCCGCATCGGTCGGCAGACGCGTATGGAAGCCAATGATCTCTGCAACCAGATCCGCAAACACGGCGGCACCTGCCTTGTTTTCAAGAACCGGTAGCGGGCCTGACCCAGCCGCCTGGATCATGAAAAGTCTGCTTGCAGGATCGCCTGAGCGCAGCATATTCGACACGGAAATGCCAAAGGAGGAATGACGATGCGGGTTTTGGTAATCGGGGCAACGGGCCATGTCGGAACCTATCTCGTTCCCCGCCTGGTGGAGGCAGGTCACGACGTCGTCACGATCAGCCGCGGCACGGCGAAGCCTTATACGGAAAACCATGCCTGGGCTTCTGTCGATCAGCGTCAGATGGATCGGGCGGCGATGGAGCGGGCGGGTGATTTCGGCCCGGCCGTCCGTGAAGTGAAAGCCGATATCGTCATCGACATGATCTGCTTCACGCTGGAAAGTGCCGAGCAGCTGGTGACGGCGCTGTCGGGGCATGTCGGCCATTTCCTGCATACCGGCACGATCTGGACGCATGGCCATGCCAGCGCCGTGCCGACGCTGGAAGAGGCGCCGAAATCTCCCTTCGGCGGTTACGGCACGCAGAAGGCTGATATCGAAACCTATCTGTTGCAGCAGGCAAGGCTTCGCGGATTTCCGGCCACCATCATCCATCCCGGTCATATTGTCGGTCCGGGCTGGGCGCCGCTCAATCCAGCCGGCAATTTCAACCTGCAGGTCTTTTCAACCCTTGCCCGCGGAGAGACCCTGGCGCTGCCCAATTTCGGTCTGGAGACCGTTCATCACGTCCATGCCGATGATGTGGCGGCGATGTTCATGGATGCGATCGCCAACTGGAATGCCTCGATCGGCGAAAGTTTCCACGCGGTCTCTCAGCAGGCGCTGACGCTTCGCGGCTACGCCGAATCCATGTCGCGGTGGTTCGGGCATGAGCCGAAGCTCACCTTCGCGCCGTTCGATGCCTGGGCCAAAGGCCAGACGGCCGAGGATGCGGAGGCGACCTGGGAGCATATCGCCCGCAGCCCGAATTGCTCGATCGCCAAAGCCAGGCGCTTGCTTGGGTTTACCCCGAGATATCAGTCGCTGCAGGCGGTGCAGGAATCGGTCGGCTGGCTGGTCGGGCAGGGGCGGATCAAGACCTGACCCACCATTGCCGCGGGCTGCTAACGGATCAGGATAGCCCTGAAATCATTGACATTGGTTCCGGTCGGGCCGGTTTCAAACAGATCGCCGCTGGCCGCAAAGCCTGAATAGCTGTCATTGCCGTCGAGCAGGCGGCGCGGATCGAGCCCGGCGGCGCGCAGGCGCTTCACCGTGCCGCCATCGGCAAAGGCGCCGGCATTATCCTCCGAGCCGTCGATCCCGTCCGTGTCGGCGGCGAGGACATGGATGCCCTCCTGTCCGTCGATCGCAAGCCCCATGGCGAGCGCGAATTCGCCGTTGCGTCCGCCCTTGCCGCCCTTGGCTCTGAGCGTCACCGTCGTCTCGCCGCCGGAAAGGATGACGACCGGCTTCGAAAACGGCCTGTTCCGGCCCAATACTTCGCGGGCGATCGCTGCATGCACCAGCGCCACGTCGCGCGATTCCCCCTCGATCGCATCCGAAAGGATCGCCGGCTCGATCCCCTGCGATTTTGCCAGTGCCGCAGCGGCCTCCAGCGAAACGCCTGCGGAGGCGATGATGTGGTGCGCGTGCCGTGAGAAGACCGGATCGTCCGGGCGAGGGGCATCGGCCTTCGGCGAGTTCAGATGGTCGAGTGCGGCCTGCGGCAGCTGCAATCCATATTGCCGGATGATCTCGAGCGCATCGTGTCGTGTCGAACCATCCGGCACCGTCGGCCCGGAGGCGACATGGGCCGGGTTGTCGCCGGGAATGTCGGAGACAACAAGACTGACGACCTTCGCTCTGGTCGCTGCCGCAAGCCTTCCGCCCTTGATGGTGGAGAGATGCTTGCGCACGACGTTCATCGCCGAAATCGGCGCGCCCGAGGCAAGCAGCATTTCGTTGAGCGCAATCTCGTCTTCGAGGGTCAGCCCTTCCGGCGGAGCGGGCAGCAGCGCCGAGCCGCCGCCGCAGATCAGCGCGATCACCAGATCGTCTTCCGTCAAGCCGTTCACCGTTTCCATCAACCGCTTTGCCCCGGCGAGCCCCGCGGCATCGGGTACCGGATGGGCGGCCTCGATGATTTCGATGCTGCGCGTCTCACAGCCATAGCCGTAGCGGGTGACCACCAGGCCTTCGATCGCTCCGTCCCAGACGCTTTCGAGGGCACGCGCCATTTGCGCCGCGCCCTTGCCGGCGCCAATCACCACGGTCCTTCCCTTCGGCCTGTCAGGCAGATGCGCTTTGATGCCGGTCAGCGGATCGGCGGCGCGAACCGCCGCGTCGAACAGGCTTTTCAGGAAGTCGCGGGGAGCTGATATCCTCATCGGTGGTCTCTGCTGCTTCGGTGTCGATAGGGATGGGACAGTGCTTTAATTCTCGGCCCCGAAGGTCCGCAAGACACTGGCCGCACCACAGCCTATTGCATAATTCAAACTGTTACAGTGCCGCGCGTCAGTCGGCGAGGGCCGCCAGGATACGAACCCAGGATCGTATGCCTTTGTGGAAGCTGGAGAGATCATATTTTTCGTTCGGGCTGTGGACGCGGTTGTCGAAGCGGGCAAAGCCGACCAGGAGGGCATCGCATCCGAGCCGGCGTTTGAAGTCGCCGACGATGGGGATCGAGCCTCCCGTGCCGGCAAGAGCCGCTTCGCATTGCCATTCTGTCGAAAGCGCCTGAAGCGTCCTGGTGAGAAACGGACTGTCGATCGGCATGACGGTGGCCGGCGAAAGTCCATAATCCCTGAAACTGACCGAACAATCCCTGGGGATACGTGCGCGCACATGCCGCTGGAAGGCATCGCGGGTCGCTTGGGGATCCTGTCCTTCCACCAGTCGAAACGAAATCTTGGCGCTTGCCTTCGCCGGAATGACCGTCTTGAAGCCTTCGCCCGTATAGCCGCCGCTCATGCCGTTGATCTCGCAGCTCGGCCGCGCCCAGATCTGTTCGAGGACGGAACGGCCTGCCTCGCCGGCCGGATCTCTCAGGCCGATATCGCCGAGAAAGGCCTCCTCGTCGAAGGGCAGTCTTTTCCACAGCGCCTTGATGGCGTCGGGGAGCTCTTTCACGCCGTCATAGAAACCTTCGACCGCAACGCCGCCATCGGTTCGCCGCAGGCTTGAAACGATGTCTGACAACACCTGCAGCGGATTGCGTGCGGCATTGCCGAACATGCCGGAATGCAGGTCCTGATCGGCGCAGGTGACCTCGATTTCCGTGGTGTAGATACCGCGCAGCATCGTGGTGACGGCAGGCGTTTCACGATCCCACATATCCGTGTCGCAGACGAAAACAGCATCGGCCTTCAACTCGTCCGCCGTGGCATCCAGAAAGGGTGCGAGACTCGGACTGCCGGCCTCTTCCTCGCCTTCGAACAGCATGCTCACCTGCACCGGCAGTTTCCCGGTAACGCTTTTCCAGGCGCGGCAGGCTTCGACGAAGGTCATCAATTGTCCTTTGTCGTCGGAGGCGCCGCGCGCCACGATCGCGGTATCGCCGTTCGGCAAGGCTTCCATGCGCGGCTCGAACGGATCGCTGGTCCACAGTGCCAGCGGATCGACCGGCTGGACATCGTAATGGCCGTAAAACAGCAGATGCGGTGCGGATGCCGCCTTTTCATGCGCGACCACCATCGGATGGCCGGTCGTTTTGCGCACCGATGCTTCGAAGCCGATGGCAGCCAGATCCCGGCTCAGCCATTCGGCGGCGGCGCGGCATTGATCGCGATAGGCCGGGTCGGTCGAGACGCTCGGAATGCGGATCAGCTCGAAAAGCCGCGCCAGGCTGTCATCGAGGCTCCGGTCCACATGGGCAAGAACGGCGTCGATATCCTGATTGCTGATACTGGCCATGGTTTCTCCTCAGCGGCTCAATCTTCCGGGTCGAGAATGCAGCACTGCTCGGCAAGCGGGATCAGTACGGCGGACGCCCCTGTTTCCAGCGGGTCGGACAAAGCTCCATTGGCGGTAATCTCTCCCGCCGATGTCGCGCATTTATACTGATAGGCCCGGCCGAGATAGGTGCGGGTGCCGAGCACGGCGGCGATGCCATCGCCGTCACGGCTGACGGCAAGGCCGTCTGCGCGGCAGGCCAGCACGAAGTCGTCCTTGATCGGCCCGAATGCATCCTGAGACAGATGCAGCCGTGCGCCGCCCGTCGCTTCGGCGGTCACGATCGCTCCGTTGCGCGCGGTTACCTTCATCCGGATCAGGTTCTCGAAGCCGACGAACCGGGCGACGAAGGCATTGGCCGGCTGGCGGTACAGCACCTCCGGCGCATCGAGCTGCATGATGCGCCCGGCATTCATGATCGCCACCCTGTCGGAGATCGAGAATGCCTCTTCCTGGTCGTGGGTGACGTAAAGCGATGTCGTGCCGTTGGCGCGCTGGAGCTGCCTGATCTCGACGCGCATGTCGATCCTGAGCTTTGCATCGAGATTGGAAAGCGGCTCGTCGAACATCAGCAGCGGCGGCTCGATGACCAGGGCCCGGGCGAGCGCCACGCGCTGTTTCTGGCCGCCGGAGAGAGCCGAAGGCAGGCGGTCGGCGAAGGCGGAAAGGCCGACGCGCTCCAGCATGGCCATCGTTCTCTTCGTCCGTTCCGGCTGGGGAACACGACGCTGCCTCAGGCCGAAGGCGACATTGTCCTGCACGCTCAGGTGAGGAAAAAGCGCGTAGTTCTGAAAGACCAGACCAATGTCGCGCGCATGCGCAGGAAGGCCGGTGAGGTCGCGTTCGCCGAGCTTGATGCTGCCGCTGGTCGGCTGCAGAAAACCGGCCACCAGGCGCAATGTCGTCGTCTTGCCGCAGCCGCTGGAGCCGAGCAGGGAAACCAGCTCCCCGGCCATGACTGAGATCGACAGGTCCTTGAGAACCTCAGTGCTGCCGTAATGGGCGGAGATGGAATCGATGGTGAGGGATACGGTCAAGAGCGTTCTACTTTGTCAGGAAGGTGAGACCGAGCGTGGCCTCGACGACGGCCATGACGCCGACTGTCACGAACATCAGCAGCACCGATACCGAGGCGATCGTCGGATCGAAGAACTGTTCCATATGCGCAAGGATCTGGATCGGCAGCGTCGAGATGCCAGGACCGGTCAGGAAGACTGACACCGACACGTCGTTGATCGAGGTGATGAAGGCGAGGATGAAGGCGGCAATGACCCCGGCGCGGATATTTGGCAGGACCACGGTCAGGAAGGTTTTCAGCGGCGGGCAACCCAGGCTGATCGCCGCCTCCTCGACGGAAAAATCGAAGGCCGCCAGGCTGGCGCCGACGACCCGCACCGAATAGGGCAGGATCAGCAGCGCATGACCGACCAGCAGGCTGATGAAGATCGGAAGCCCGAGGCCGATCGTGACCGACTTCATCAGCGAGAATCCGAAGACGATCTCCGGCACCAGGATCGGCAGGACGAAAATGGTGGAAAGCCAGCGCGGCAATTCCACCCGGTAGCGGTTGATCGCATAGGCGGCCGGGATGCCGATCAGCAGCGATAGCGCCGTGCCGAGAAAGGCGACCTGCAGGCTGGTCAGCGCCGTCGTGCGGAAGGCCTCGATCTCGAAGATATTGACGAACCAGCGCAATGTCAGGCCCTGCGGCGGGAAGGTCAGATAGGTCGTGTCGCTGAAGGCCGCACCGACGATGATGACCAGCGGTGCGAGCAGGAAGAAGAAAACGCAGGCCGCGAAGGCGGCGAGGATCGGGTGAACGCGCCTGTCCATCACACCGCCATCGGATTGAGCCGGCGTGCAACGCGGCTCATGATGAGGACGACGCCGAGCGTCAGCACCACCATGATGGCGGCGATCGTCGATGCACCCACCCAATCGAAGGTGACCATGGCGCGCTGGTAGAGGAAGGTCCCCATCATCATCTGCTTTTCTCCGCCGAGCAGTTGCGGTGTCGCATAGGAGGTGAAGCTGCCGGTGAACACCAGCACGGCGCCGACGATGAGGCCGGGTGTCGCCAGCGGCAGGATCACCTGAAGGAATGTCATCAGCGGTCTGGCGCCGAGCGAAGCGGATGCATCGATCAGATCGCGCGGGATGCCCTCAAGCACGCCGACGAGCGTCAGGATCATCAGGGGAACGAAGAGATAGACCATGGCGACGATCACCGAGCCTTCGGTATAGAGCATCGAAAGCGGCTCACTGAGGATACCGGTCGAGATCAGCATGGTGTTGAGGATGCCGTTCTTCCCGAGAATAATCAGCCATGCGAAGGATCGGACGACGACACCTGTCAGCAGTGGAAAAACCGCTGCGATGATCATGATACTCTTCGCGCGGCCGGGCATTTGGGCGATCACATAGGCGGTGATGAAACCCACGGTGAGGGAGATCGCCGTGGTGATCAGAGCGATCTCCAGCGTTCGGTAAAGAACCGCCCGGCGAAAGCCGCTGCTGAAGAATGTCACATAGGGCGCAAACACGCCCTTCGGTTCCGCAAACGTCGCCGCGATGGTGATGGCGACGGGAACGATGAGAAGCGCAACGACGGCAATCGTCGCCGGCATCGTCAATCCCCATCTGGCAAAATGCTTCATCTCAAAACTCGTGGCATGTCCTGATATCGGGAGCGCCGCATCTCGGACTCGGATGTGCGGCGCTTCCAGGTCTGACCGAGGCCCGGCAATAAACCGGCCTCGGGCCGGGATACCGGCAGCTTACTGAGCGAAGACTTCGTTCCAGCGGTCGATCCAGTCGGCCTTGGCGGCATTCATCTTGGCATAGTCGATGCGGGTGAGGCTCGCGACCATATCCGCGCCATAGGTCCAGATCTTCGCCTGATCCGGAGTCAGGCTGACCTTGGTCGAGATCGGCGCATCGACGCCTTGTTCGGCTTCAGCCTGCTGGACGTCCTTGGACAGGATGAAGTTGATGAACTGATGCGCCAGTTCGACATTTTCCGAACCCTTCGGGATGTTCACCGTATTCAGCGTGGCGATGTCGCCGTCCTTGAGCTTGGCCCATGTCATCGTCGGAACGGCCGCCTGCATCGATGCCAGGGTAAAGTCCTGGGCTAGCGCAACGCGCACTTCGCCTGTCGATATCAGGTTTACCAGCTCCGAGCCGGTGTTGTAGTTCTTGACGACATTGGGCTTCAGCGCCTCGATTTCCGAGAAGGCCTTGTCGGTGTCCTCATAGGCATCCGCGCCGCCATGCTTGCCGGCTTCCAGAACGACCAGCGGGCCGGCGGTGGTGGTGATGCCGGGCAGGGAGACGGAGCTTTTCAGATCGTCGCGCCACAGGTCGCCCCAGGCAGTGATCGGCGGGTTGACCTTGGCGGAATCATAGACGATGCCGACGCGCCCGATCGTATAGGCGGGGCCGTATTTGCCCTGAGGCGCCTTGCCCAGTTCGTAGATATCCGCAAGGTTGGGGATCTTCGAGGGATCGATCTCCTGGAACAATCCCTGTTCGATGCCGAGCTGCGAGAAGCTGTCGGTGAGGTAGATGACATCGACGCCCTTGCCATCGCGCAGTTTCAGCTTGTTGAGCCGGTCGGCGTTGTTGCCGGTCTCGAACACGATCTCGCAGCCGCAGATCTTCTTGAAGGGCGTGATGATGTTGGCGTTCATCTTCTCGCCGTTATAGCCCCACCAGGAGATGGTCAGCGTCTTCGATTGCGCATGGGCCGCAGCGGTGCCGCCGGCGGCGGCAAGCAGCGCAAGAGACAGGATTCGGGCGAAACGTCTGGCCTTCATGAGCAATATCCTTCTGTGAAAACGGCGTTGATAATCGGGATCATGCCCCTTGGATTTGAGGGATACTATTTTTTGATCGATCGGCTCGCAAGCTCAATACTTGGGCAAATGCGTACTTGCTTGGGGAATTTTCCAAGATCGAACCATCAGTAGCTCTCGGTTGATGACGTCTTGTTGTTGATCGCAAAACGTGTTGCGCCAGCGCTTTACACATGCGCGCGTGGTCTTTACGGTCCGCGGCGGTTCCAGCGTCTCACGGGCATTTCATTCATGGTCACCTCGCGCGCCGCACTTCCTGATGACTTGCTGATCAATGCGTCCGACGAGGTTCGGACGCGCCAGGATCTTGTGCTGACGGCGCTCGGACGCCGGCCCGCCGACAGGCTGCTGCGCGTCGGCAGATTGCTCGATGTCCACACCAGGACATGGCTCGACGATCAGGAGATCGTCATCAAGGGCCGCCGTATCGCCTATGTCGGCCCTGCCGGCAGTTATGTTGGCGAGGTGAACGAGCGCTTTTCCGAGCCGGACCTTGCGGCCGTGCCGGGCTTCGGCGAGGCACACAAACATATCGAAAGCTCCCATCTGACGCCCGAATGGGAGGCGGCGCTGGTAATGCCTCATGGCGTGACCTGGACGTGTGAGGCGAGCCACGAATTTTCCAACGTCAACGGCGCCCGCAACCTGGAATTCTGGCTGGAAGCGCGCCGGCGCGGATCGCCGATGAAAATCTTTCCCCTGCCTGGCTCCGCCGTGCCGCCGACCGCCTACGAGTGGGGTGGCGGCTGGTTCGGTTACGACGAACAGAAGGCCTTCCTGTCCGAAAGCCTGATGGTCGCCGGGCTCGACGAGGTCATGGACTGGCCGTCCATATCCGATCCCGGCAATCCTTCCTACAACAGGCTGTGGGGCATGATCGGCGCCACCTTCGAGCAGCGCGGCGTCGTCGAAGGCCATGGTGCCGGACTGCGCGACATGGCCTCGATCAACGCCTTTGCCGCGGCGGGTCTCGCCTCCGATCACGAAGGCTGGTTTCTCGATGAGATCTGGCAGAAGCTCCTCCACGGTCTATTCATCGAGCTCAGGCCGCATTCCCTGCCGGAGGTCATCCGCGGCCTGATCGACAAGGGACTGACGGACTGGTCGCAGATCGCCCTGGTGACCGACGACCGCAGCGCCCCGGACACGCTGAAAATCGGTGCGACCGACCACAATGTCCGCCTCGCCATCGAAAACGGCCTTGCGCCGGAGATCGCCATCCAATGCGTAACCCTCAATCCGGCGCGCCATATGCGGCTGACGCCGTGGGTCGGATCGATCGCACCGGGCCGCTTCGCCGATATCGTTCTTCTCAGCGACGTCGGCAGCCTGTCGATCGAAAAGGTGTGGGCGGACGGGCGTCCTGTGTCCGAGGGTGCGACCTTCATTGGCGTGCGCCCGGAAATCGACTGGCCGCAATGGGCGACGCGCACCGTGACCATAGACAGGACGGTCACGGCAGACGATTTCCGCATCGAGGCGCCGCCGAACCGGGCCACGGTCAACGCAGCACTTTTGCGGCCGTTTCACTGGCACGACGATTTCATCACCATGGAATTGCCGGTGGAAGATGGCCTCGTGCAGCGGGATCCCGCGCGCAATGTTACCAAGTTCTCGATTGTCGACCGGTTTTCCGGGGAGGCCAAGATCTCCAGGATGTTCTGGCTGGGCACCGGACCGCGCACGCCGGAGACGGCGCTCGCCTCCACGCTCGGGCACGACAAGCACAATATCTGGACGGTCGGTTCGTCGGACGAGGCGATGGCGCTGGCCGTCAATGCCCTGAACGAGCAGCAGGGCGGCTGGGCGCTGGTATCCGGCGGCAAGATTCTCGCCCGCGTCCGCTACGAGGTCGGCGGCCTGATGACGGCCCGTTCGGCCGAAGCGCTCGATGCGGAGATGCAGGCTCTTTATGCGGCCGGTGCCGGGATCGACTGGATGTACGAGCCGACCTTTTCGCCTCGATGGTGGCCGGGCTTTCCCGAACGCCTGTCGTTTGCAACGCTTACCTGCTCACCCTGGCGCTGGGTCCTGGTCGCGCCGTCGGAGCTGGCGCCGGAGGGGTTCGTGAACGTGCTCACAGGCAAGACCCATCCGATTGTCTGGTGACATTGCGGAGCGCCAAAAATCCACCTGATTGATCTTCTGACTGCAGCAATAGAAAGCATTAACCATAGTCCCTTAGATAACGAACAGGATCAAGGGAACCTGTGTTCGATGGCTGATGAAATGACCCACCGCCCCGCCGCTTCCAGTGAAGGCAGGGTGATTGCTTTCCCCTCCGGAACCGGAACTGCCAATATCGAGCGTTGCGCCCGCGAACTCGGCCGACGGCATGGCGCGGATGCGCTGGAATTCTGGAAGGCCGAATGCCGCAGGCTTGCCGATCAGCTTCTGGCGGCCGGGATACCGGAGAGCGACGTCCGTCAGCGGGTGATGTGGTTTCAGGAGGATGTCCAGAACGAACTCGTCCTCAGCCATCAAAAGCGGGCCGTTGCCTCTTCGTAAACTGCCTCTGGCGGCAGCGCCAGCAACCGGTCGGCCATCTCCTGCTTGAGCCAGGCGAGGCGCTCCTCTTCCGCGGGCGTCCGGTCGGTCTTGCGGCCGAGCGTGATGAACTCCTCGCGGACATGGCCGTCACGCAATTGCAGGGTGACGGTTCGTCCGCGATAGCTGAGTTCGAAGACGTAGCGAGCGAGGATGTCGCCGCGCTCCGTCCGGTCGAGTAAGGGGTCGACGCTATAGCGTCCTTCCGTCAGCGCACGCGTCACCATTTCAAAGGCGTCACGCCCGCCGGGACCGCGAAAGGCCGTGCGGATCGAGATTTCGCGGCGCTCCGGCGGTCCGTCGACGCTGAGCAGCGGAAACGCGCGCTCCATCACCTTGAAGGCATGGGCGACACCGCCGGGAAAACCAAAGCCGTGATAGTGCATGATATCGGCAAAGCCGTAGGCAAGCGGCTTGCCGTCTTCGAGAACTTCGATCTTCGCTTCGTTCATCTCGATCTTCCTTTGTCCAATTCCCGGCGCATCCAGGGAAGAAAACCATCCAGGAAACGCGTCGTCGCCGGCATGAAATGCGATCCGTGGTGGAAGCAGGGGTCGAGGCTGGTGATCACCATGCGCCCCGCCGTCGTGACCTCGTCCACATAGAGGATCGGCTTGCCTTCCTCATTCACCGCAAGAACCTCGACGCCCTCGGGTGGATCGAACCAGCCGTGAAGATGCCAGGTCAGGTCGTCCTGCCCGAGATGTTCGAACAGTGAATGGTGCGGGGAGGCGATCCTGACGCCGAGATCGGCGCCCTCGGTCAGCCACCACCACCAGTTCGTCGGCTGAGGCGTGAAATGGATAGCAGGCAGGAACGCCTGCCAGGCCGTCTCGCCGGTCGCGACGATCGTGCCGCCCTGATCGAGATAGTCGCGCAGCTGGGCCGCATGCGGCGCCAACCGGTCCGCCGGTGTGCGGCAGGGAATGAACAGCACCTGGTGTTTGCCGAGTTCGACCGAGGGCAGGTCCTCCGGCCGCACCAGGCTGTCGAAATAATGCCGGTAACGCGGCGCTTCCAGCGTCTCGATATGGTAGTAGGCGCCAGGATGGATCGCGAGCACGCTCATCGGTTCAGTTCCCCCGCCAGCCAGGCGATGGAGCGGCCGGCCAGATGCTTCTGGATGTCAGGGTCGTCTCCGCAACCCCAGAATTCGTTGCCGGCATGCGACAATATCTCTCCGCCCGCCGGCCGCGCCCAGATCCAGTCGATGGGCACCGCAGCCGGTCCCAATGTATTGATCGCGACGGCGCCTGATGGCATCGGATTGTGTCCCCGGCCGTAGAACCCGGCGACGCCGCGGTTCGTTTCCAGCCTCCTCTGATCGATGCCGGCAAAGACCGGATGATCGAAGCGCCTGATTTGGGCGAAGTCTGACCGCTTCGGCTGCGGCATGGGAATATAGACGCCGAGTTCCGGCAGGATCGGCCGGAGCATATGGCCGTTGAAGATCCACCGGCCGCCGCGATCGAGGAAGGATGCCACCGCCGAGGCAAATTTGAGAAAGCCGATCTGATCGAGATGGATGGTGGTGATCAGGCCGCTTGCGGCGGCAAAATGCGCCTCCGCAAGCTCCGTCTCGCGTACCGTCATCAGCTTGCCCTGCGCGGTTGCCTCCGCGAAAGCCGGCGCGCTCAGGGTGAAGGGGTCCTGATAGTGCGACTGGATGAGAAGAATGGTCATGCGGCGCGAATTCCTGCAAAGGCGGGCAGGACCGCCTGATGTCTTTCGCCTGCCGGACCGACAAGCTCGACAACCCGCATCGGCACCCCGTAGAGCCGTTCCAGATGGTCCGGCGTGATCGTCTCCGCGACCGGGCCGAACAGCGATTGACCATCAGGCATCATCAGCAGTGCGTCGTCGGCGGCCGCGAGCGCATGGTTCGGATCATGTGTGGTGAAGGCGATCGCCTTGTCGCGCGGCTCGCGAAGGCTCTTGAGCAGGTCGAGCAGCCGCTCCTGGTTGCGAAGGTCGAGTGCCGCTGCCGGCTCATCGAGGACGATCGCCTGCGAGCCGGTGGCGAGCGCCCGCGCCAGAAGCACGAGCTGCCGTTCGCCGCCGGAAAGCCGGTCGAAGAAATGATCGGCAAAGCGGGCAGCGCCCGCCCGCTCGAGCGCCGCATGGGCAATCTCGAAATCATCAGGTCCCGGCTGTCCGAAGAGGCCGAGATGCGCTGCCCGTCCCATGACGGTGACATCGATGGCGCGGTAGCGCTGGTTGCTGCTTCCGGTCTGCGGGACATAACCGACAATGGCGGGCGCGACGCGGCTGCCTTCGTCCAGCCGTTGAAAACCGAGCAGTGCTTTCAGCATCGTCGTCTTGCCGCGCCCGTTGGGGCCGAGAATGGCGAGCGACCGCCCGACGGCAACCGAGAAACTGAGACGGTCGAGAATGGTGCGCGTCCCGAACCTGACGACCGCATCCGTCAAGCCGATCATGATCCCGTCCTTTCCCGATATTGATGACGCAGCAGCGTTGCGAAGATCGGCGCGCCGACGAGGGCGGTAATGACGCCGAGCGGGATCTCCGCCGCCGTCGCCGCGCGGGCGAGCGTATCGATGCAGACCATGAACCCTGCGCCGAGCACGGCGGCCGCCGGCAGCAGCGCGCGGTGATCATGACCGACCAGCAGGCGGGCGGCGTGGGGAATGACGATGCCGATCCAGCCGATGATGCCGGAGACCGCGACCTGGCTGCCGACGATGACGGCGATGAGGCAGAAGACCAGCCATCTCTCGCGTGTCGTATTGGCGCCGAGGCTGCGGGCCTCGGCCTCGTCGAGCGACAGGATGTTGAGCCGGAAACGGAGCATCCACAGGAAGCAGCTTCCGAGGATGAGGCCCGGTGCCGCCACCAACGTGCGTTCCCAGGTGGCGGTCGCAAACGATCCCATCAGCCAGTAGACGATGGCGGGAAGGGATGTGTTGGGATCGGCGATGAATTGCAGCAGCGAGACGACCGCCGAGAACATCGAACTGATGACCAGTCCCGACAGGATCACGGTCACCGTTTCCGACCGGCCGTTGATGCGCGAGAGCAGTCCCACCAGGATGACGGCCGCCATGCCGCAGAAAAACACCATGGCGATCAGCGGAAATCCCCAGATACCGAGCATGATCGCCAGGGCGCCGCCAAAGGCTGCACCCTGGGATATGCCCAATATGTCGGGCGAGACCAGGGGATTTCGAAACACACCCTGAAGGCCGGCGCCCGAGATGGCGAGCCCGGCGCCGGCAAGTGCGGCCAGCACCACGCGCGGCGCCCGCACCAGCAAGACGATGCGTTCGTCGATCCCGGCAAGCTCCCGCGACGGATCGCTGATCCCCTGCCAGATCAGCTCCAGCGCACGTCCTGGCGGCACCGAGAACCGCCCGACGCAGAGGCTGACGGTGAAGGCAATCACCAGCAGCGCCAGCAGCAAGGCGAAAATCAGCGTCTGCCTGGCGAGGTGGATTCGGCGGGCAGCGGGCACCGCCTCGTCCTGCGTCATCGTCGTCATGACATTACCTAGCCTCGAACTGCGCGTAGTCGGCGGAGGCGCCCTGATCCTTCAGCCAAAGGATATTGTCGATATCGCCGTCGGTCAGGTCGTAGTTGTAAAGCGTCTTGTAGGCCGTCTTCATTTCCGCCCGCAGATCGTATTTGAAGATATCAGGATGGAGCAGGTTGGCGGTCCACATCCAGGACAGCGGCGATTCTTGGTTCGGCGGATCCCAGCGATAGCCGCCGAGCGGCATCTTGTAGACCCGCTTTGATTTGGCGGCATTGGTCAGGGACAGGATCGGATCCTTATAGACCCAGTTGATATCAAGCTTGGCCTCGAAAGCATTGAGGAAGATGACGTCGGGGTTCCATTGCGCGATCTGTTCCTTGTTCACCGACACCGTGCCGTTGAGTTCGCCAGAGGCGTTTTTCCCGCCCGCAAGCGCGATGGACCAGGCATTGTAATTGCCCTTGGTGCCCGATGCGCTGATATCGGAGAGCGCGCGGCCGAGATAGAGAACGTTCGGCCTCTTGTCATCGGGAATAACGGTCGCCTTGGCTTCGATATCCTTCTGGACGCGGTCGCGCCATTCCACCAGTTCGCCGATCCGCTCGGGCTTGCCGATCGCCTTCGAAGCCATGGTCATATAGTCGCGGGTCAGCTCTTCGGTGCCGTAGAGGATCAGCATCGTGGTGAGGCCGGCATTGGTGATCGGTGCGACGATATCGGCGCCGCGATCGCCCCACTGGATCACGAGGTCGGGATTGGCGGCGGTCAGCGCCTCGACATTCGGCACGAAATTCGGCGCGGTCACGTCGGAGGGAATATCCTTGGCTTCGGGGAAGATCTTTCCGAGAATCCCTTCGACCACGGCACTCTTCGCCGTCGGGTTCATGCCGACGAGCTTCCTGGTGCTGCCATCCAGCGCAATGACGGTGGACGCCATCGGGATGACGATCGAGACGACGCGCTCGGCCGCTTTTGCCAGCCGTACCTCGCGGTTCCCCTGATCCTTGAAGACGATCTCTTCGGCAAAAGCTGCCGGTGCAAAAAGCATGGCGGCAAGGGCTGCCGCCATGCGGCGGCGGCAAGCAGTTGCGATAACAAGCGAAAGCGGAACCATGGTGTCTCCCCGTATAGGCATATGCGATGAGCGCCATTCCTATTCCGCGCATTTAATCTTGTCTACAAATCTCCACTTTAATTAGCGACATGTCGTGGAACCCTCATCGATACCTACCGCAGCAGCCCGGCGGACCGGAGGGCATCTTCAATGACCTTCTGAATACCGCCACGGTCGCTGCCCGCGCCGAATGGATCCGGGGTATTTTCCGGTTGAGCAGCTGAGGGCCTGGCGTCGCGCCGTTTCTCAAACGAGGGAACGAGACCCCAGGACCTGGCAATTTCGACAGTCGAGGAAATTCCGACGTCAAGCATGAAGGGGCCGCTTGCCCCGTAGCCGGTGCCGACATCGAGAGGCGTGCCGTGACCCATGCCGGCAATCGTATAGAGTTCGATCACCTCGCTACCGTGCGGATCGGTCCAGACCTGCCGCTGATGTCGTCCGATATCTTCGATGCGCGCTGGCGATGCGCCGACGCCGTGGACATGTCTCCATTGCTCGATGATCGTATTCGCGTTGGATGCGGCGACGGTTCTGTCTGCGGTCCCCTGCCAGAGTGACAATGTCGGCCACGGGCCTTTGTGTTTTGAAGCGTTTCTCAACCGCAGTTCAAGCTCTTTGCCAGTCGGGCCACCTTGACCGCGCATCCGGTCGAACGCTTCGGGAATGGTCGCGGCACTTGCGTATGGCAGGCCTGCGATGATCGCGCCGCCGGCAAAAACCTCGGGATAGGTCGCGAGCATGGCGGCGGCCATGGCGCCGCCGGCCGACAGCCCCGTCACAAACACACGTCTGCCGTCAATACCATGTTCCGCAACGACCTTTGCGATCATCTGGCGAATGGAAAAGACCTCGCCATAATCCCGACGAATGTCCTCCGGGTTGAACCAGTTGAAGCAGAGGTTTGGATTGTTTGCCCTTTGCTGCTCGGGAAACAACAGCGCGAAGCCATAGTCCTCGGCCAATCGCGACCACCCGGATCCGCTATCATAGCCGGCGGCGGTCTGGGTGCAGCCGTGCAGGACAACGACCAGGGCCAAGTTTTTCCCGCGCTTCGACGGCAAATAGGTGTAGCCCCCCAAGGCACCCGGGTTTGTGCCAAACGCGTCCAAGGCGACGAGATCGGAGTTGCCCTGCGGGGGTTGAGTGCGAAGTGTTCCTCGCAGCGCAGCAAGGCGTGCAAGGGTGTCTGACATAGATCTCATGAAACTCTCCGCCAATCAGCAGCCGGGATGGCGGTGATGCCTGACTAAACGCTTCAGCCTACGAAAGGTTGCTGCACTGCACAATGTTTATTTTTGGAACGGCAGCCTTTCCAAGGGCGGGCGCGCTCTTCTGAGGAGCGCACCCGCTAAGTTATTCAGATATCTTATTTTCTTTTAGCAAAACGAGGGAACATACCTGCTTGCACCGGGTTATCAGCGGCAATCTTCCCCATGAAGATATGAACGCGAGGAAACCAATGAAAAAGATTCTACTGACAACGGCTGCCTTCCTGATGGCGGCCTCCGTTTCGCTCGCCCAGAGCCAGACACCGACGACAAGCCAGGAAACGCCGGCTGTGGCGACGCCTGATACCAACAACCCGGGCGCGCCTGTCCAAGGCAAGAACAGTTTCACCGAAGACCAGGCCAAGTCGCGGCTTGAGGATGCGGGCTACAGCGCCGTCACCGGTCTCAAGCTTGACGATCAGGGCGTGTGGCGTGCGTCCGCGACCAAGGATGCCAAGCAGGTGCAGGTGGCACTCGATTACCAGGGCAACATCGTCGTCAAGTGACGGCCGCGCCTTTCCTCAACATCGAAGGATAACATTATGAAGACTGTAACAGGACTGTTCGACAACTACGAAGCTGCGAAGTCGGCCGTTGGTGAGCTCGAAGCCGCCGGCATTGCATCGAAGGAAATCAGCATCGTTTCGAATACCGGCGATGGCCGCACCGTCGAGGGGCAGGGCAGTAACGCTGCCGAAGGCGCCGGCACCGGCGCCGGGATCGGCGCTCTCGCAGGCGGTGCCGGCGGTCTGCTCACGGGTCTTGGCATGATCGCCATTCCGGGTGTCGGCCCTGTCGTTGCCGCGGGATGGCTGGTCGCAACGCTGGCCGGAGCAACTGCCGGCGCAGTCGTCGGAGGGGCCGCAGGCGGCGTGGTTGGCGCGCTCGTCAAATCGGGTGTGCCCGAAGAAGACGCCCACGTCTACGCCGAAGGCGTCCGTCGCGGCGGCTCGCTGGTCACAGCCCGCGTCGAGGATGATAGGGCCATGGCGGCCAGAGCGATTCTCGACCGCTCCGAAAGTGTCGACATTGCCGAGCGGCGCGCATCCTATACCAAAAACGGCTGGGAGCGCTTCGACGATACGCTCGACCCCTATACACCGGCCGAAGTGGATGCCGAACGTGGCCGGTATTCGACCGGCCCGCGTATCTGATCTTCTGCGAATAGTTTTGGAAAGCCGGCCTCACCAGGGCCGGCTTTTTCATGGCGGCGGTTCAACTTGTGAAGGCTGCCAATTCGATGGCAGTTTGCTGGCAGCAAAGACGGCCGCCCAACTTGATCGGCCTCGGCGGCGCGAGGAACTTCGGCCTGGATATGGAGTTGATGTTGTCGATTGACAGCACTGATGCTGCGATCGAACGAGGCTTTTCAGATGTCGAACAAACCCAACTTCTTCTCTTCCTTTGCAACTGCCGTCGCCGACCTCTCGGGAAAGCCGTTCACCTTTGTCGCGGCTCTGGCGCTTGTGTTCGTCTGGGCGGTGTCGGGCCCGTTTTTCGGCTATTCTGAAACCTGGCAGCTTGTCATCAATACCACCACGACCATCATAACATTCCTGATGGTGTTTGTGTTGCAGAACAGCCAGAACCGTGACGGAAAGGCTTTGCAGGCCAAGCTTGACGAACTCATCCTGACGAGCCAGGCCGCCAACAAATTTGTCGGTATCGAAAAGCTGGAGGAGGGCGAACTCAGGGAAATGAGCAAGACCCTTGCCGAAAAGGCAGAATGCGTCGAGGAAAAAGCGGATGAGAAATCTGCCGCAGAGGCAGCGTCCGCCTAATTCGCGCTCTCTGAGATTTGGCCGTGATGTTGCTGGCGCATTCCCTCGATTGCGTCGGCGTCGTTCTTCTCAGCCGCAATCCAGTGGTTTCCTGCCTTGCTTGAGCGGATCAACTCATCGAGCTTGGCATGGAGTGCCATCATGTCCCGATTCTGGGAGTGCTGCACCAGCAGCAAAATGAAAAATATAGTGAGTGTCCCGAGCATGTTGGTCAGCAGAAACCACTGCCGTGGGAAGGAAATGCTGAGACCCACTGCCGCCCATAGAGCTATGAACGCGATCAGCATGACCGGGACCACACGATGCCCTGCCCATGAGACGGCCAAGTCAGAGATCTGTCGAAAGCGCCAGTGCATACGGCTCTCCACAGCGCGTAAAAGGAAAATAGAGCAGATCGGGACAGCTTCCATCGCCCGGGCTGATAAATAGACGCTGCAAACGACCTAAAACCCGCGTTTCCACGGGTTTTACGTTACGAACATGACGACGAGACGGTCAATTCAATTTGACCGATGGCTCCCGACCCCAGACCCGCAGTTTGCCAAGCGCCTTGATAAAGGCGCTGACATCCTTCGCCGCTCCGAGTGCAATCACGCCCTCATCCAGAGAATCGGCAATGCCGGCTTTTTGCATCAGCGGCAGCGCTGTCTCCACATAGCCGATGAACTTGCAGTGCACGAAGGCATCCGCCACGAAATCGCGGGCCGTTGCCTCCTTCAGCAGATCGCCGGTTCCCTCGGCCGAGGGGAGGAGGGCGACGGCGTCGTAAAGCACCGAAGGTCCGCCGTCGATCATCTGATGCGCCTCGATCCAATTGCCGTCCGAGAGCGTCACGCCGCCGATCTTCGGCGCGATCACTTCGAATGTTGCCTTCTGCTCGGTGATCTCGGCAAGCAGCGCCTTGAAGACAGCGGCATCGCTGCCGTCGCTGACAAGAATGCCGAGCTTGCGTCCTTCGAACCGACCCGGGCCGCGCTCGATAATGCTGAGCGCCGGCGACGGCTCGAGATCCTGCCGGGTCGGCATGGCCGCGTCGGCAGGCTTCGGCATCGACTTGAAGCCGAGGGCGTGGCCGACCTTGCTGGCCAAGGTCTCATCGATGTTCATCAGATGCGAGACCATGCGCTCGCGAATGACCGGCGTTTCGACCTTGCTCAGTTCGAAGATCAGCGCCGCGGCAATATGGCGTTGCTCCGGCGGGGTCTGGCTGATGTAGAACTGCCGGGCCTGGCTGTAATGATCGGCAAAGCTTTCCGGCCGCAGCCGAACCTTGGGACCCTGTTCCTCGGCGGGGAAGTGGCGATAGCCCTGCACCGGCGATTCCCGTGGCCCCTGATTCCAGGAGTTCGGCTGGTAATTGACGCGCCCGACAGGATTGCGCATCGCCATATGGCCATCCTGCTGAAAATTGTGGAAGGGACACTTCGGCGCGTTGATCGGCAGATGTGTGAAATTCGGACCACCCAGACGTTTCAGCTGCGTGTCGAGATAGGAGAAGTTCCGTCCCTGCAGAAGCGGATCGTTGCTGAAGTCGATGCCGGGAGGAACATTCTGCGTCATGAAGGCGACCTGTTCGGTCTCCGCAAAAAAGTTCTCCGGCATTCGGTCGAGAACGAGACGGCCGATCGCTTTGACCGGAAGGATCTCCTCCGGAATGATCTTCGTTGGATCGAGGATGTCGAAGTCGAACGTGTCGGCGAAGTCCTGATCGAAGAGCTGCACGCAGAGTTCCCATTCCGGGAAGGCTCCCGACTGGATCGACTGCCAGAGGTCGCGGCGATGGAAATCCGGATCGGCACCATTGATCTTGACTGCTTCGTTCCAGGCGACGGACTGCAGACCGAGTTTCGGTTTCCAATGAAATTTGACGAAGGTCGACTCATCCGCTGCATTGACGAAGCGGAAGGTATGCACGCCGAAACCCTCCATGAAGCGGAAGGATCGTGGAATGGCGCGGTCCGACATCACCCACATGATCATGTGCATGCTTTCGGGCGTCAGCGTGATGAAATCCCAGAAATTGTCATGCGCCGACTGCGCCTGCGGAAATTCCTTGTCGGGCTCCGGCTTTACCGAATGGATGATGTCGGGAAACTTGATTGCATCCTGAATAAAGAAGACCGGGATATTATTGCCGACCAGATCCCAATTTCCCTGCTGGGTGTAGATCTTCACAGCAAAACCGCGCACGTCGCGCGCCAGATCAAACGAACCCTTGCTGCCGGCGACGGTCGAAAACCGCACGAAAGTCGGTGTTTTTTCGCCGGGCCGCTGGAAAAGATCGGCCCGGGTATAGGCGGCCAGGGATTCGTATGTTTCGAAGTAGCCATGGGCGCCGTAACCGCGGGCATGGACGACCCGTTCGGGGATGCGCTCGTGGTCGAAATGAAAGATCTTCTCGCGGAAGTGGAAGTCATCGATGAGGGCAGGGCCGCGGGCGCCGACGCGAAGCGTATTCTGATCGTCGGACACGGGGCCGCCTTGAGCGGTGGTCAGCACAGGCTTGCCGTCTTCGGCAAACTGATGAAGCTCGCCGCCTGCGCCGCGGTGCAGCTTCTGATCATGGATCGTTGCATTGTCCGAGGGCGAGGTTTTGGACGTGTTCTTGGCCATCTCTATTCTCCGGAAAGGGTGTGACCTAACCGAAGCTCCACAATGGCCACATGTTCCGCTTTATGCGAAATAAACCGCCACTGAGGAGAGAAGCCGCTTCACTGCGGCCGAGAACCAGCCACACGAGGCAGGGATAGCCCCAGATAAAATTGGGACGCGGAGCCTTTCGACCTCGCGTCCCCGTTTCGTCTGCCCCTAGGTTCGGGAGGTAACGATAAGATCTTCCTCTTCGTCGCGTTGCGATCCGCCGAAAGCTGCAGCGGCCGCGGCGATGAAAGCCCCGATCAGAAGTGACAACGAGCCGAGCAAGGCCGTCGTGGAGGCCGCCTTGCGTGCCTCATCGGCGGCTTTCTGGGCGGCGACCTTGGCGTCTTCGATGCGCTTCAGGACGGTGTCGACGCGGGTGCGTGCATCGGCTTCGGAAAGGCCGGTGCGCGCAGCGACGATCGTTGCAAGATAGGCCTTGTCGTCATCCGGGATCTGGCCGGCGGCGGCACCGTTGAGCAGAATACGGGAGACCTCAGCCGTTGCCGCAGTATCATCGGATGTCGCGCCTGCTCGGGCCTGTTCAGGACGCAGCAATGCGTCGGTAAAATAGGCGGTGGAGAGATCGACAGGCGATGAGGTCGACGATGCTGCTGCCGTACCGGCGGCAGTGGCGGCCGAACTCACGGCTTGTGCGCCCGCACCGGCAAGCGAAGTCAGCGACGAGGCGAGAAATCCGGCGACGAAGATCGTCGCCAGCGCCCAGCTTATGAAGCCATGCGCCGTGTCACGGAAGAACACCTCGTCAGTGTGGACGGCCGCCCACTTGGTTCGCAGCCGCCCGGTGATATAGCCGCCGAGCCCGGAGGAGAGCCATTGCACGACAACGAGCCAGATCGCTGCCGTGACCCCCACCGTGCCGAGCGAACTGCTTTGCCCCGACCAGGGCGACACCATCGTCAACCCGACCCCGGATCCAAGCAGTAACAGAATGAGGGTCACTCCGATGGCCGCAGCGGCGCCGCCGAAGATGGGCCCCCATGCCATGGCGGATTTGGAGGATTCGACCGGAGTAGCAATCTCTCCGGCACCTGTCATTGAAACCGACATGATCTGTTCCTATCGCATAAACAGAGCAAGAAGGATGATGATCGGCAGTGGAACACCAAGCAGCCAAAGCAAAATACCGCGACCCATGAAAGACCTCCTGTCAGAACCTGACGTTACGTGGTTGATGCCACTCAACTTTGAACCACGGTCTTTGTTCCCGGCCGGCTTGGTCATCGACGATGCTGATAGGAAGCGACAAGAATCTTCCGCATTCGGAACTAACGCAAGCCGGGCAGCGCCCCTATATCTTCAGGCGAAAGGTGATCTGGAAGGGAGAGCAGCGGCTTTCATCCCTCGGTCACGGCCTAAACGGGAGAAGCATCGATGAACAGATTTCGGGCATTTGTCGCAGCCGGCGCAATCAGTCTTGCCGTCATGGCCTCGGCCTGCTCGACGCCGCCGAATTCATATGGCACGGCATCAGGATATCAGCCGGGCGATTCAATGAACCGGGCCTGTGCGGATGGCTTCCGTCCCGGTGACGGCCGTTCGTGTAGCTATTAGAGATAGCCGCCTCTTTGTCGCTTGCGAGAGAGGTGCTGCGTAAGCGGTCATTCCGTTTAGTGACAGCCGCAACGGCAGCGCCGATCGCAGCGTCATCGAACAGTATCGGGCCGAATGCGCCGCCTATTCCGATTCCTATCGCCATGGCGATCGGAGAGCTCGACCGATTTGACGCCGACTGGATTGCGGACGATGAACGGCACGAGAGCTTGTGGCAGATCCAGAGGCTGGCCGCGCCGGATTGTCCTTCGACGGCCCATCCATCCCATTACCGTTTTTTCCGGAGATCACCTGGCAAAGCGTCAATGAGTTGATGCACTTTTCCGGTAGCGAACGCGATGTCCTCGCGCGGCAGATGGACTGTTATCTCAATCTCTTCCCACCTGCCGCCATGGTCTTTTGCGAACCTGACGGCGGCTTCCAAAGATGTGAATTGCACGGCCGGTGCGTTGGCGGTCCAGAACTGCACGCTGCAGTCCGCCGCACTGTAATCTAAAAATGCTTTTTCGGGATCTAACGCCATGGCGTTTGCTTTACACCGCCGGTGGTTGGTTGGCCAGCGAATGCCTACCCGTCGTAAAAAGCGCGTTGTCCGCCGATGGGGAAGAAAACGCCTGATTTCGGATTCATCAACGAAACAGGCGTTTGCTTGAAAAAAATGGCTCCCCGGGCCGGATTCGAACCGGCGACCTGTCGATTAACAGTCGAATGCTCTACCGCTGAGCTACCAGGGATCACTGCTTGGCGCGGTGTGAGTGGGCTAATACAAACGCTTTCCCGATTTGCCAAGCGGTTTTTTCAAAAAAATGAAATGAACTTGTATTTGGGTTGCCTGCGCCCATCTCTGGGGAATGACAAAAGGGAATGATCGCAGAGAGACGAGGGGCGGCGAAAAGCGCGAGGCGCGGGCAAGGCGCTTCGGCATCGATCATGCCAGCGGCAGGCTTGTGCTCGGCTCCTTCAGCATCGGCTTGCCGCGCTCGCGCATCGCGCGGATGGGGCTCGGCGTAGCTCTCATCTTGTGCGGGTTCCTGGGCTTCCTGCCCATCCTCGGCTTCTGGATGCTGCCGCTTGGCTTCATCGTGCTCTCGCACGATCTGCCGTTTGCGCGCCGGCTTCGGCGTCGGCTGGCGGTCTGGTGGCACCGGCGGGGGAAACCGGCTGGCTGACGGCCGCCCCCGTGAAGGGTTCCGTGGAACGGTGGAGCGCTTTTCGCATTTGTGGTTTATGAAGTGTAAGTGCGCCACAATGGCCTAGGTGACGAAATGAAGCTATTTTTTGTGGTTGTCCTGTCCGCGGCGAGCATGCTCTCCGGCGCTCCCGCCGAGGCCCAGAGTGTCGACAGCGGCGGTTTCGACGCCCGCGGCATCTGCCGCCGGCCCGAAGGCTGCGTGGTCGATCATGGCCAGGGTGGCTATAGCGGACCTCGCAACTATCGCAACTTCAACGGTCGCAACGAGCGCAATGGCGACAATGACCGCGACCGGAACAATCGTCGTTATCGTTCTCAGAACAGAAGCGACAATTTCGCCCCCACAGCCAACCGCCTTGCCGCCGGCCCTGTGATGGAACTGGGCGTGCCGCCTATGCAAATTCGGGTCTAGTTGGATCTGAGTTCGCTTTCCTCGAAAACTCCGCCATGGTCCGGGTCGAGGCTGGTCGCCATCAACAGGCTGCAGGCGGCAAGGAGGAGGACGAGCTTCATGGTGTAAGACGCCACGGAAACCGGTTGCCGACGGCCCTGTGATACGCGAGACGGCGCTATGTAATATCTATAGTAGAAGTGCGGATCATCCGTTTCCAGCAGGTTCTGATAGACGTGCGGCGGGATGTTCGTGTGTTTCATTGGCGCAGAACCGGGAAACTTGACATGGAGATCCCTGGTTTCGCCGTCGTATGTCGCATGCATATGCTTAAATTTGAGGGCAGCCCAATCCATCGCAGCTCCTTACCCTCCCGAGGATAATTGAGGCCCGGACGGCGATCGAAGTCAAGCTGCCAATTTGTTTCAAATGCAATCATTGGCAGAAAATGGGGCATCGCGACGGTCATGGAAATTCCAGCCTGCACCCGTGCCGTTCCGGGATCGAAAAATGCCCTTTTCAGTAGAGGTGGAATGGCGTTTTTCCGAAATGCCCTCTTGCGATTTCCTTACGATCATTCTAAACGCTCGCCACGGCTCAGATAACGAGCGCGTGAGGCCTCGTGGCGGAGTGGTGACGCAGAGGACTGCAAATCCTTGTACCCCGGTTCAATTCCGGGCGAGGCCTCCAACATCTTCCCACATGACAAACCCGTCTGAAATGCGCCCAAACGATGGGCGCTGCATGGGTGCTTCAGGCGCAAATGCTACCAGACCCGCCGGCCAGGCGAAAAATCGAACTGTGACGGATTGATTCCCGTGAGGCGGTAGAGCGCCTTCAGGCCGCCTTTGCGGATTTCCGCCTGATATTGCAGATCGCTCAATTCAGACCGGTCATCGATTTCAGGGCCGGCGCCGAGCAGCCGTCGCATGCCCTGCGGCGAAATGCGGGTGAAACTGCGAATGTCGCCGCTGCTGTATTTGATCAGCAACAGCCGGGCCGCGGCGTTGTAGTGAAGCGCTTCTATACCGCGCGATTGGATCAGGAAGGTTTGCATGCGCGCACCCATAGCGGAAGGTGAGGGCGCCGCAACAAAATGGTTGACGTAACGTTAATGCGCGTGCGGTCGCAAAGGGTTGGAACTGTTGGCAAAATGCGCGCCACCAGCGGTCGCGCCGCTGTTTCAAGAGGAATGGAGCGCATGTCAAAACTGAGTCCGCCGGCGTGAGGTTGCCCCAGACGCCATGCGGGGGAGATCGCCGAGCGCAGTTCAGCGCGCCCTATCGCCTCCAGGTCGTTTCGCCGTCCAGCAGCCCGCAGCAGAATATGCCGACAAGCGCTGCGAGGATGAAGAAATCGAACAGCGTGAAATATTCGAAAATCGCAGACATGGCCTGCTCCTCCCATTTCCTCCGTTGCAGATCATATCATGAAGGGGCAGAAGCTTCCACGCTGGAGTTGCAGCGTCCACTCCGTCTCCTGTGGCGCGGAAGAGGCGTCTGCCGGATTCTTTTCGCCGGCGGCTGCCAAGCCTTGAAAGCATCCGTGGCGGGGATTAAGAGACGAAGGACAGGAACCGCTTTTCAAAGAGCGAGAGGACATGATGGATTTCGAAGCAGCGCGCGTAAAGATGGTCGATACTCAGGTTCGCACCACGGACGTTACCTCCCATTCCGTGCTGATGGCGCTTCTCACGGTGCCGCGTGAGGCTTTCGTGCCTGAGAAAACGAAGCTGCTGGCCTATATCGACAACGATGTCGAAATATCAGCCGCCGCACCGGGAAAGCCGGCCCGATTCCTGATGGAGGCGTCGCCGCTCGCCAAGCTGCTGCAGCTCGCCGCGATCACCAAGGATGATTTCGTCCTCGAAGTCGGTTGCGGCACAGGTTACACCTCGGCGCTGCTGTCGATGGTTGCCGGCTCCGTCATCGCGCTCGAATGCGACGAGACGCTGGCCACCGAGGCGAAGGCCAAGCTTGCCGACTATGCCAAAGTCGAGGTCGTCACCGGCCCGCTCGAAAAAGGTTACGCTGCCGGCGCTCCCTATGATCTGATTTTCGTCAACGGCGCCGTCGAGGAAGTTCCAGCAGCCCTTCTCGGTCAACTGCGCGATGGTGGCCGCCTGATCACGGTCGAGGGTTACGGCAATGCCGCCCGCGCCAAGGTCTTCGTCGCCGAACGCGGCGCGGTTTCGGAAAACGTCTTCTTCAATGCCTCGGTCAAGCCGCTGCCGGGTTTCGCCAAGGCGCGCGAATTCGTTTTCTGACATCGTTCTTGTCGACGAAATTCAACGACGGGCGCCATCGGCGCCCGTTTTTTATGAGCGCCGCTGGAAAGCCTTCACAAACATAATTTATCCTGACGCCGCCACAAAATCACGGCAGGCTTTGCGGGTGGCAAGCATTGGGTAACAAAACTGTGCATGGCCGCATTCATTTGATTCGCGATGATTTTTTTCCCGCCTGGGGTATTCTAAGGTCGTGGTGATTCGGATGAATGCTCCACACCATCCGGTCGTTGTTTTGGAATAACGGGGATAGATATGGCTCAGCCAAGTGTAGCGCGTGAACCGTCCATGGAAGAAATTCTGGCCTCCATCCGCCAGATTATCGAAAGCAATGAGCCCGGCGCCGGCAAGGCGATTTCCCCATCCCTGCCGCCGGTCTACGGCGCCGACGAGGATGAGAACAGCTCCGAAATCCATTTGACGGTCGACGACACCTATGCCGGTGTGGAATTCCCCGAACCGGTCATGCGCTCTTCCGATCCGCGTTTTGTCGCCGCCAATTCGGCCGGCACCCCCGAAGCGGAAGTGCCGGCCCGCGCGCTGTCGCTTGCCGATGTCGCCGCCCGCGTGCGCGCCGCCTCCGAGCGCAGCGCCGTGCAGGCCGGTCAGGCACTGCGCGAAATTCCGAGCGGCTTCCGTCAGCCCGAACCGCAGCCGGCCGCAATACCGGAGCCGCCGCGCGCCGTGGCGCCACAACCCCAACCGCAACCCTCACAGCCCTTTTTCCCGGCTGCCGCAGCGCCTGTTCAGCATGCTCCGATCCAGCAGCCGGCCGAGCCGGTGCTGACGGAAGCGCCTGGGGTGGCCGTCGCCGAGCCGGCGCCTGCCGTCGAAACAGCGCCGCCGGCTATGGAGCCTACTCAGTCGTCGGTCGAGCGTTTCCTGCCGAGCGTTATGGACGAGGTCCAGCCGGCGCTGCTTTCGGAAGATGCCGGCCTGCAGATCAGCCGTTCCTTCGAGGAGCTCGCCGCCGCGATCGACGGTGCTGAACGCCGCTCGCTGGACGAAATCGCCGAGGACATGCTGCGCCCGATGCTGCGCGAATGGCTTGATGACAATTTGCCGACACTGGTCGAGCGGTTGGTGCGCGAAGAAATTGAGCGCGTGGCACGCGGCCCGCGCCGCTGATCGGATTGCTTTTTCCTGAAAAGCCGCTCCGGTCTCCGGGGCGGCTTTTTTATTGACTTGCCCGTGGCCATCCTATTTACAACCTCCATCCTCGAACCTCGAAATTGGTCAGAAAATGCTCGACAAGACCTATGATTCCGCCGCCGTCGAACCAAAAATCGCCGCGAAATGGGATGAGGCGGACGCTTTCCGCGCCGGCGCGAACGCCAAGCCCGGGGCCGAGACCTTCACCATCGTGATCCCGCCGCCGAATGTCACCGGTTCGCTGCATATGGGCCATGCGCTGAACAATACGCTGCAGGATATCCTGGTCCGTTTCGAGCGCATGCGCGGCAAGGACGTGCTCTGGCAGCCGGGCATGGACCATGCCGGCATCGCCACGCAGATGGTCGTCGAGCGCAAGCTGATGGAACAGCAGCTGCCGGGCCGCCGCGACATGGGCCGCGACGCCTTCATCGACAAGGTCTGGGAATGGAAGGCCGAATCGGGCGGACTGATCTTCAACCAGCTGAAACGTCTGGGTGCATCCTGCGACTGGTCGCGCGAACGTTTCACCATGGACGAGGGCCTGTCGAAGGCCGTTCTCGAGGTTTTCGTCACGCTCTACAAGGAAGGGCTGATCTACAAGGACAAGCGTCTGGTCAACTGGGATCCGAAGCTCCTGACGGCGATCTCCGACCTTGAAGTCGAACAGCACGAGATCAAGGGCAATCTCTGGCATCTTCGTTATCCGCTGGAGCCGGGCGTTACCTACCAGTACCCGATCGCTTTCGACGAGGAAGGCAAGCCGACCGAATGGGAAACGCGCGACTATATGGTCGTTGCGACCACGCGACCGGAGACGATGCTGGGTGATACCGGTGTTGCCGTCAATCCGGAGGACGAGCGTTACAAGTCGATCATCGGCAAGCACGTCATCTTGCCGATCGTCGGCCGCCGCATTCCGGTCGTTGCTGACGGCTACGCCGATCCGACCGCCGGTACCGGTGCCGTCAAGATCACGCCTGCGCATGACTTCAACGACTTCGACGTCGGCAAACGGGCTGGCCTGCGCGCGATCAACATCCTGAATATCGACGGCACGATCACCATCAAGGACAATGAGGATTTTCTCGAAGGCCTCGACAATCCGGCGGCGCTGCATGGCGCCTGGGATCGCCTGGAAGGGCAGGACCGTTTCTATGCGCGCAAGGTCATCGTCGAGATTTTCGAAGAGGCCGGCCTTCTCGACAAGATCGAGCCACACAAGCACATGGTCCCGCATGGCGACCGCGGCGGCGTGCCGATCGAGCCGCGGCTGACCGAACAATGGTATGTCGATGCCAAGACGCTCGCCGAGCCGGCGATCGCCTCGGTCCGCGAAGGCCGCACCAGGATGGTGCCGAAGAGCTGGGACAAGACCTATTACGAATGGATGGAAAACATCCAGCCCTGGTGCGTCTCCCGTCAGCTCTGGTGGGGTCACCAGATTCCCGCTTGGTATGGCCCGGACGGCCAGGTCTTCGTCGAAAAGACCGAGGAAGAGGCGCTGCAGGCGGCGATCCAGCATTACCTCTCGCATGAGGGGCCGATGAAGGCCTATGTCGAGGACCTGCTCGAAAACTTCAAGCCGGGCGAGATCCTGACGCGGGACGAGGACGTGCTCGACACATGGTTCTCCTCCGCGCTCTGGCCCTTCTCGACGCTCGGCTGGCCGGACGAGACGCCGGAGCTGGCACGTTATTACCCGACCAACGTTCTCGTCACCGGTTTCGACATCATCTTCTTCTGGGTCGCCCGCATGATGATGATGGGCCTGCACTTCATGAAGGACGAGGACGGGCAGCCCGTCGAGCCCTTCCAGACCGTCTATGTCCACGCGCTGGTGCGCGACAAGAACGGGCAGAAGATGTCGAAGTCGAAGGGCAACGTCATCGATCCCCTGGAACTGATCGACGAATACGGCGCCGACGCGCTGCGCTTCACCTTGGCGATCATGGCCGCGCAGGGCCGCGACGTGAAACTCGATCCGGCCCGCATCGCCGGCTACCGTAATTTCGGCACCAAGCTCTGGAACGCCACGCGTTTTGCCGAGATGAACGGGGCGAAGAGCGATCCGCATTTCGTGCCGGAGGCGGCCGAGCTCACCATCAACCGCTGGATCCTGACGGAACTTGCCCGTACGGAACGTGACGTTACGGAAGCACTCGAAGCCTTCCGCTTCAACGATGCCGCCGGTGCGCTCTATCGCTTCGTCTGGAACGAGGTCTGCGACTGGTATCTCGAACTCTTGAAGCCGGTCTTCAACGGCGAGGACGAGGGCGCCAAGGCTGAAGCCCAGGCCTGCAGCGCCTATATTCTCGAAGAGATCTACAAGCTGCTGCATCCCTTCATGCCCTTCATGACCGAAGAGCTTTGGGCCCATACCGCAGGCGATGGCAAAGAGCGCGACACACTGGTCTGCCACGCCGAATGGCCTGCGCCCTCCTATGCCGACGACGGCGCCGCCGACGAGATCAACTGGCTGATCGACCTCGTCTCCGGCATCCGCTCGGTGCGCGCTGAAATGAACGTGCCGCCGTCGGCGACAGCCCCGCTCGTCGTCGTCAAGGCCAACAGCCTGACGCGTGAAAGGCTGTTCCGCCACGACGCGGCCATCAAGCGGCTTGCGCGCGTCGAGGCGATATCGCTGGCGGAGGACGCGCCGAAGGGTGCCGCACAGATCGTTGTCGCCGAGGCCACCATCTGCCTGCCGCTCGGCAAGCTGATCGACCTTTCCGCCGAAAAGGCTCGGCTCGAAAAGGCGATTGCCAAGATGGAAGGCGAGATCTCCCGGATCGACGGCAAGCTCTCCAACGAGAAGTTCGTCGCCAATGCCAATCCCGAAGTGGTCGAGGCCGAACGCGAGCGCCTTGAGGAACTGAAGGGTCAGATCGGCAGCCTGACGACCGCTCTTTCCAGGGTGAGCGAAGCCGGGTAAATTTCCCCGACCCATTTTGGTAAGTTATTTCAAAGACGCGCCCTCTGCGGGGTGCGTCTTTTTTACTGCTGCCTCATGCGATTCGGTCCCGAACCAGCAGATTTTAGGCGTCTCAGCCTGTGGATTGTTGTCGTACAAGGGGCCTACCGGCGAAAAGTGCCACTGTTGTCGGATTGATACAGCTTCTGCAATGTTTGGAATGAAAACCCAAAAGTACCGCTGAAATGCCGCCAAGTTCGAAAAAAATTTTATTAACCAGATTTTTTGACGTGTCCGTCAATTTCTTTACGTAAATTAGCCACTGCAATGGCCGGGAGCGCCGCTGCGGGGCGCGTTGCCATATCACGCGAACACTTACTAGAGTGGGGTCACATCAATTGCTGGAGTGGGGGAGACACAATGGCATCTCGTAGGTTTTCCAAGGGCATAACATCGCTCGTTCTTTTTTCGTCGCTTGCATCGCCATCCTTTGCCGGCGGTCTGGAGCGCGGCGGATACAATATCGACCTTCTCTTCGACAATTCGCGGTTTGCCGTGCAGTCCGGTGCGACCTATGTCATGCCGCAGCGTAAGCTGAAGAACGTCAAGGACACCGATCCCACCGATGGCCTCGGCACCAACGGCATCGGCGGCGGTTCGACCACGGCGGATGATACCGAGGATTACTGGGTCCCCTATCTCGGCGTGAAGGTTGGTCTCGGCGACTCGATCGACTGCATGGGCGATTTTTCGACACCCTTCGGCGCACACACCAATCCCGGCGCTGACTGGCTTGGCGTCAACGACAATATCGAAACCAAGATCAGCACCCGCAATTACGGCGCCACCTGCTCCTATCGTTTCGATATGGGTCCCGGCCAGCTTCGCCTGATCGGCGGCGGATTCTATCAGACGGTCGAAGGTTTCAAGACACGCCTCGTGGCGCCGATCACCACAATGCCGGCCGCGCTGATCTATGACGGCACCGGTCGTCTGGATCTTGCCGACCAGGCTATGGGATGGCGGGCGGGCATCGCCTACGAAATCGAGGAATATGCCTTCCGCGCCAGCCTGGTCTACAACAGCAAGGTCAAGTATGACGATCTCACCGGCACGGTCGACCTGACCGAGGTGCCGAAGGCCGCCAATCCCAAAAATCCCTACCTCGGTGTCGTGACGCCGGTCTATGGGGAGGCCGAGGCGCCGGATTCCGTTGAGCTCAAACTTCAGAGCGGCATTGCGCCCGACTGGCTCGCCTTCGGGTCGGTCAAGTGGACGAACTGGAGCGTGCTGCAGTCGATCGCCTTCTGCCCGAAGGCCACCAAGGGCGTCGTCGCCTGCTCCGCCAGCAGCCAGCTCACCTCGCTCGATCTCTTCTACCGCGACGGCTGGACGGTCAGCGGCGGCGTCGGCCACAAGTTCAACGACCAATGGTCCGGTGCCCTCAGCCTGACCTGGGATCGCGGCACGAGCCAGGGCTACGGCGCCCAGACCGATACATGGACGCTCGGTGCAGGTGTCGCCTATACGCCGGTCGAGAATGTCGAGTGGCGTCTGGCCGGCGCGCTCGGCATCATGACGGGCGGGGATTCCGGTACCTACGTCTATAATGGCCGGACCTATGGCAACGACGTCTCCTATTCCTTCGGCGACGATCTGGTCGCGGCTCTTTCCACCAGCGTAAAGGTCAAGTTCTGATCCTGCGATCCAAGTAAAAGTGTTAAAGCCCGGCAGTTTGCCGGGCTTTTCTTTGGGCGGTCGGCAAGACAAATCGACGTTCCAATTTGTGACGATTCAGCAACACTTTTTTACGACGATTGGCGTAAGGTGGCGGCGGGGCGAATTTGTCCATTTCCCGCCACAAAGAGGGCGCAGCGCTATTTGCAGGCGAGGAGATGGCAGGCTTACGGTGCGTGTAAATAGTAGCATGGGTCGATTTTTTTCCGGTAACACCAGATCGTACGGCGCGATTGGCGATAGTCGTTTGATTGCGGTCGTTTCGCTTTCCGAACAAGGCTGTTCCGGCCGCCAATCCGGCCTTGCGATGACGTCGCCGATCCATCCATTGTCGTCGTTTTCGACCCGTTCGGATGAGCAGCCTAGCTTTGCCGGAGACGTCGATACCGCTTTCGTCACATTTGCTGTTTACGAATGCGATGAGGCGGGAAGGCGGATGCCGCACCTGCCGAAAGAATGCCACGGAGATTGCAGTCGGGGCCATGCCGGGAGCCGGGTGGTTCTGAATGATGGGCTGAGAATAGCGCCTTTGAGAAAAGGCCACTGGGCTGGATGCGACGCGGGTAAGGGAGCCATTGAGCTCGCCGCGGGATCGCTCGCCTCGAAGGAATACATCCGCGGGATGCAGGGCGCGAGCGCCGTTGCCGCCTGCCTGAGATGAACGAAAGAAATCGGTTTAAATGGTGACGTCCGAGTTCAAACTGTTCAAATTCATGCTGATGGGCATGTCGATAGCCGTCGCGCTGGCGCTGTCCGGTCCGTGCCGCGCATTCGATATCAAAGGCGGCGTCAGCAAGGAATCCGGACCCTTCGACCTCTTCAAGTTCGGCTTCAAGGCCTACAAGAACGGCCAGAAGGAAGAGGCGGTGGAAGCCTATAGATACGCCGCCGAAAAGGGGCACACCGGCTCGCGCTGGGCGCTTGCCAACATGTATGCCGATGGCGACGGCGTCACCCAGGATGATTTCGAAGCCTTCAAGATCTATAGCGAGATCGCCCAGCAGGGCGTCGAGCCCGGTTCGGAAGATACCGGCTTCTTCGTCAACGCGCTGCTCTCGCTCGCCAACTATTACAAGCACGGCATTGCCGGCAGCCCGGTCAGGATCGACCTCAGCCAGGCACGCCAACTTTATTTCCAGGTGGCCTCCACCTTTGGCGTCCCCGAAGCGCAGTTCCAACTGGCGCAGATGATGCTCGCCGGCGAGGGCGGCAATGCCAGCCCGCAGCAGGCGAAGAAATGGTTGAACCAGGCCCGCAAGAGCGGCCATCCCGGCGCCATGGCGGTCTTCGGCAATATCCTGTTCGACGAAGGCCAGACGGCCCGTGGTCTGGCGCTGATGACGGCGGCACTCGACCGCTGCAAGCCCAAGGACTGTGGCTGGATGGAAGCGTTGCAGGAGCAGGCCTTCTCTGTTGCGAACGAGGCCGACCGCCGCACGGCGGTATCCCTCTCGCACAGCATCGCGACCGGTTCCGACGACTAGAGGAGTGCCGTGCATCCTTTCGGACCCACGGCACGGTAAGGCGGAAAAGCCTCAGCCTGCAAAATCGAAATAGGCGATAACAGGCACGTGGTCGGACGGCTTTTCCCAAGCCCGCACATGTTTCTCGATCGCGGCCGACGTCATCCGGTCGGCGGCTTCCGGCGACAGCATCAGATGGTCGATGCGGATGCCGTTGTTCTTCGGCCAGGCGCCGGCCTGATAATCCCAGAAGGAATAGAACTGCGTCGCATCCGTCGTCGCGCGCACCGCATCCGTCAGCCCGAGATTTTCGAGCCGGCGGAACGCCGCCCGCGTCTGCGGCAGAAACAGCGCATCGTTTTCCCAGACCTTGGGATCGAAGCAGTCGTGCGGTTCCGGGATGACATTGTAATCGCCGGCAAGGACCAGCATCTCCTCATAGGCCAGCCGTTCGGCGGCGAACGCCCGCAGGCGCTCCATCCAGGCGAGCTTGTAGGGATATTTCTCCGTGTCGACGGGATTGCCGTTCGGCAGGTAGAGGCAGCAGACACGCAGGATGCGCGTGTCGGGGAGCGTGAACACGGCTTCGAGGAAACGCGCCTGTTCGTCCAGCGGGTCGCCGGGTAGGCCGCGGTTCACTTCGAAAGGGGAACTCTTGGAGAGGATCGCCACGCCGTTGAAGCCCTTCTGGCCGTGCGTCTCGACGTGATAGCCGAGCGCCTCGATCTCCAGCCGCGGAAACCCTTCGTCGACGGTTTTGATTTCCTGCAGGCAGACGATATCGGGATCGGAATCCTTGAGCCATTGCGTGAGATTGTCGATGCGCGCCTTAACGCCGTTGATGTTCCAGGTCGCGATCTTCATGGCTCTGTCCCGTTAGCTTCGTGCGCTTCTTTTATCGCGGTATTTCACCAGGGGACAAGACGATAAACCGGCCGGAAATAACTCTTCGGCCGGTTCGTTGGGGAGAAGGCCGTGCGTTCAGAAGTCAGATCGAGAAGCTGGTGCCACAGCCGCAGCTTGCCACCGCGTTCGGGTTCTTGATCTGGAAGGATTGGCCAAGCAGATTGTCGACGAAGTCGATCTCCGAGCCTGCCATATAGACGAGCGACAGGCTGTCGATCAGCACCTTGGCATCGTTCTTTTCGACGACGATGTCGTCGTCGCCGGCGCCGTCGGCAAGATCGAACTTGTAGGAAAAGCCCGAACAGCCGCCGCCTTCGACGGAAACGCGCAACGCGCTCTTGCCGGCTTCGGCGCCGACGATCGCAGCGATACGCTTTGCCGCGGCATCTGAAAGGGTTACACTCGTATCCGTCATGTTTCCTCCTGCCGGGGTCAAGATCCGGAGAGAATGGGTTTTGGCACTGAAATGTTCAAATGCCTGATATCAAAGAAACTTACCATAATCCTGGCGAAAAGGCGATGATACGCCGATGCGGTTGAGAAAGCGCCTCTTTGCCGTTTTATCGGGCTATAGGTATGAAGGGCGAAGAGCGGCGTCAATGGGCAGATGCGGCAACATGCAGGATGACGGTGAAGAATGACGATCGATACGCGTGCTTTGGGTTTCGGCAGCAGTGAGAGGGCGGTCTATGCGGCCGACCCCTGGACGAGCCGCGGACGACTCTATCAGGAAGACGGAAGCCCGACGCGCTCCGATTTCCAGCGCGACCGCGACCGCATCGTCCACACCACCGCCTTTCGCCGGCTGAAGCACAAGACGCAGGTCTTCATCGCCCAGGATGGCGATCATTACCGCACCCGGCTGACCCATACGATCGAGGTGGCGCAGATCGCCCGCGCGCTCGCCCGCGCCCTGAAGCTCGACGAGGATCTGGCCGAAGGCGTCGCCCTCGTCCACGATTTCGGTCACACGCCCTTCGGTCACACCGGCGAGGACGCGCTGCACGAGGTGCTGCTGCCCTATGGCGGCTTCGACCACAATGCACAATCGCTGCGCATCGTGACCAAGCTGGAGAGGCGTTATGCCGAATTTGACGGCATCAACCTGACATGGGAAAGCCTCGAAGGTCTCGTCAAGCACAATGGTCCGCTTCTGACGCCGGATGGCGTCGGCACGCGCGGCCCCGTTCCCCAGCCGATCCTCGATTATTGCGAGCTGCACGATCTCGAGCTTGCAAGCTATGCCAGCCTCGAGGCCCAGGTCGCGGCGATCGCCGACGACATCGCCTATAATACCCACGATATCGATGACGGCCTGCGTTCCGGTTACCTGACTTTCGAGATGCTGGAGGAAATCCCATTTCTCGCCGGGCTGATGGCCGAGGTGAGGGAGCGATATCCGCATCTGGAGCCGAGCCGCTTCACCCATGAAATCATGCGCCGCCAGATCACCCGCATGGTCGAAGACGTCATCGGCGTCGCGCAGGCGCGTCTTTCCCTCCTTCGCCCCGAGAGCGCCGGCGACATCCGCGGCGCCGGTCAGGTGATCGCCACCTTTTCCGAGGCGATGGCCGAGACCGACCGGCAGATCAAGGCGATGCTCTTCAAACGCATCTACCGCAATGCCGATATCATGCGCATCCGCGCCGGCGCGGCAAAGATCGTCACCGATCTGTTTGGCGCCTACATGGCCAATCCCAAGGAGATGCAGAGCCATTACTGGGTCGATCATATCGCCGGCCTGTCCGATGCGCCGAAGGCCCGCCATGTCGGCGATTATCTCGCCGGTATGACCGACACCTATGCGATCAGCGCCCACAGGCGGTTGTTTGACCACACTCCGGATTTGCGATAGGCAGCGGTCGCCCACGCCGAGGCCCGATTTGAGCCTTTGGCACAGCCTATGCATGGAAGAGTGCGATGAACCTTTTTACCGACTTCGAAGCCAGGATCAAAACCGCCCTTGAACAGATCGATCTGGTCAGGGAAAAGCGATCTGAGCTCGATTTCGGCCGCATCACCGTCGAGCCGCCGCGTGACGCGAGCCATGGCGATGTCGCGACCAATGCCGCGATGGTGCTGGCAAAACCGCTCGGAACCAATCCGCGCGCGCTGGCCGATGTCATCATCGCCAAGCTGAAAGAGGATGCCGACGTCGCCGATGTCTCGGTTGCCGGCCCCGGTTTCATCAACATCCGTCTCGCCGTCGGCTACTGGCAGCGGCTGCTCGCCTCGATCATCGGCGCCGGCACCGATTACGGCCGCTCGACGCTGGGTGAGGGCAGGAAGGTCAACGTCGAATATGTCTCGGCCAATCCGACCGGCCCGATGCATGTCGGCCATTGCCGTGGCGCCGTCGTCGGCGACGCGCTTGCCAACCTGCTGGCTTTTGCCGGTTACGGCGTCGAGAAGGAATATTACATCAACGATGCCGGCTCGCAGATCGATGTGCTCGCCCGCTCCGTTTTCCTGCGTTATCGCGAAGCGCTCGGCGAAAAAATCGGCGAAATCCCTTCGGGTCTCTATCCCGGCGACTATCTCGTGCCCGTTGGCCAGTCGCTTGCCGCCGATTACGGCGTGCGGCTGCACAACATGCCGGAAGAGCAATGGATGCCGATCGTCAAGGACCGCACCATCGATGCGATGATGGTGATGATCCGCGACGATCTCGCGGCGCTGAACGTCCATCACGACGTCTTCTTCTCCGAGCGCACCCTGCATGCCAATGGGGCCGCGGCGATCCGCACGGCGATCAACGACCTGACCTTCAAGGGCTATGTTTACAAGGGCACGCTGCCGCCGCCGAAGGGCCAGCTTCCCGAGGATTGGGAGGATCGCGAACAGACATTGTTCCGCTCCACCGAAGTGGGTGACGATATCGACCGGCCGCTGATCAAGTCGGACGGCGCCTACACCTATTTCGCCGCCGACGTGGCCTACTTCAAGAACAAGTTCGACCGTGGTTTCGACGAGATGATCTATGTGCTCGGCGCCGATCATGGCGGCTACGTCAAGCGCCTGGAAGCGGTTGCACGCGGCGTTTCGGATGGTAAGGCGAAGCTGACGGTGCTGCTTTGCCAGCTCGTCAAGCTCTATCGAAACGGCGAGCCGGTGAAGATGTCGAAACGCTCCGGCGATTTCGTCACGCTTCGGGACGTCGTCGAGGAAGTCGGTCGTGATTCGGTCCGCTTCATGATGCTCTACCGCAAGAATTCCGAGCCGCTCGACTTCGATTTCGCCAAAGTGACCGAACAATCGAAAGATAATCCTGTTTTTTACGTGCAGTATGCGCATGCCCGCTGCATGTCGGTCTTCCGGCAGGCGAGGGAGGCTTTTCCCGGCCTCGAAGTTTCGCCCGAGGATCTCGCGAAAACCGTTGCTGGCATTGGTGATCCGGCCGAATTGCAGCTTGTCGCCAAGCTCGCCGAATTCCCGCGGATCGTCGAGGCGGCCGCCCAGTCGCAGGAGCCGCATCGCATCGCTTTTTACCTCTACGACGTCGCAAGTTCGTTCCACGCGCACTGGAACAAAGGTAAAGATCAGCCGGAATTACGATTTGTTAATGATAAAAACCGAGAATCAAGTATTGCCAGACTTGGGCTGGTGTACGCCGTCGCGTCGGTTTTGAAGTCGGGACTTGCCATTACAGGCACTGCCGCACCGGACGAAATGCGATAACGTCACCATTTCCCCACAATGCGCTGGCATTTGAGCGTTGGCGTTTGCGAGTGGGATAGGCATGGCTGATAAACAACTTGCGTATGATACGCGCGGAAAAGACGATCTGTTTGCCGACGACGATCCGTTGGCCGAACTTGCCCGTATCGTCGGCTTCGAGCCGCGTGTTGCAGCGAATACGATGACCGAGGCGGCTCGGCGCGAGCCGGCCCTCGATCTCGAGGAAGAGCTTGGGCGCGAGTTCGACCGATACGATTCGCCACGTCCGCTCGCAGAGCTCGACCGGCCCGCCGAGCCGATCTCTGACGACCTGCCTGAAGATTACGTCGAGCCCGTTCTCGATGTTTCTCCCGCTGACGAACGTGCGGAGGCTGCTGAGCCGGTGTCCGTCGCTCCCGATGATGCTGACGAAGACGTGACTTTGGCCGTGGAGAATCAGGACACGCCCGCCGCCGACTGGGCGGAGCAGCTTTCCCCTGAGCCCGCTCCCGAAGCGTCGGTGCAGTCGGTCTTCGGCGGTGCGCGCGACCTCATCGAGGAGCTTGAGCTGTCGATCGGTGCAGCACCGGTCTCTTCGCTGCCGCAACCCGCCAAGGCGCCGCAATGGTCGGCTGCCAGCATCAGGCTGCCGCTCGCCAATTTCCATGCCGCGAAGCGCGAGGAGCCGGTTGTTGCGCCGGCGCCTGTGGCCGAAACGGTCGCAGCACCGGTCGCTGAAGCGCCGTCGGTCGATCTTCCTGCGGTCGAGCTGCAATCTGTGATCGAGCCGCCGGCGCCTGTCGCCGCTGTCGAGCCCTCCGAGGAATTCGAATCCGCTTCGCCGTCGCTTGGCTTCCCCGCCGAACTCGATCGCCATGATGAGGTCATCGTGTCGGAAGAGGCTGCCGAAGCCGAGGAATTCGTCGAAATCGAAGACGGGCTGGAGGATCTCCGCTCCGACGCCGGTTTCGATCTCATTGCCGCGGCCGTCGATGGCGAGATCCAGGCCGATGCGGCGCTGACCGAGGTCGTGCCGGAGGTTCCACACACCGCCGGCACCTTCGATCTCGACGATCTGCTGGCCGACGTCTCGCGTTATCCGGTGCCGCAACGCGCCAATCCGGCGCCCGTTTCGCCGCAACCCGCATCGATCGAGGCGGCACCCGTTCCTGCCGTCCCGGTGGCCGCAGCACCTGTTCAGCCCGAGGTGATCGCGCCCGCACCGGTCGCCGCAGCATTCGTCCGACCTGCTCCGATCGAGCCTGCTCCGGTCTATGCTGCCGAAGCCGCACGGCCTGTCGCGCCGCAACTTGCCGAAGTTGTTGCGCCGCAGCCTGCTGTAACGGCATATTCGCAGGCGCCGCAGCCCGTACCGGAAGCCGACGATCCCTTCGCCGGCCATGATTTCGAACTGGATCTTGCCGGCATCGAACTGGAACTCGCCGATCTCGATTTCTCCGAGCAGATCGAGCCTGCGCCGCAGCCGATAACCCCTGCGCCGCAGCAGGTCGCCGCCGTCGCTCCGCGGCCGGCTCCCGTTTTTGCGCCTGAGCCGCCAGCTCCTGCTCCCCAGCAGGATGCCGCCGCCTCGGTGCGGCCCGCTCCGGCCGCCGTTTCTGAGCCGCAGGCGCCAGCTCCGGCGTCGGCTTTCAACTGGGCGGCGCCTGTCGCCGAATCCACCGAAGACTTGCCTTTCGATCCGGCGATGATCTCCGATCCGGAGGATCGTCCCGAGACCGTCGACGATATGCATGTGCCGGCGCTGCCGCCGGTGGAGCAGCCTGCGCCGGTCGCAAAAACTGCGGATTTCGATTTCGATCTCGACGCAGAGATCGCCAGCTTCTTTGAGCCGGCCAAGCCGCGGGAAACCCCGGCGCCGGTCCGGGATACGGCTGCTGCCGCGGCAAAGCCGGTCAAGCCCACCATCGCCGATGGCCTCGATGATTTCGAACGGGCGCTGGAGGAGGATTTCCGCCGCAGCGTGCGCGAACCGGTCGAGCGCCGTGAAACCTCCGAAGTCCGTATCGAATCGGCAAGCCAGGCCGCTGATTTCAGCCGCGCCCGGTCGATGCGCCGGCTGCTGGCCGGGGCTGTCGTGCTCGTCGTTTTTGCCGGCGTTGGTTATGGCGTCTATTCCTCCGTCTGGAACGGCGAGGGGCTCGGCATTGTTGCAACCGGCGAGCCGCGCGTGATCACCGCCGACAAGGAGCCGGTCAAGGTCGTTCCGGAAAATCCGGGCGGCAAGACCGTGCCGAACCAGGATAAGGCTGTCTACGACCGCGTCGCGGGTTCTGCCGAGGAGCCGAAGCAGAAGGCGCTCGTTTCTTCCGACGAGGCGCCCGTCGATGTCGTCCAGCGTACCCTGACACCGGAAGCGCTGCCTGAGGACGACGAGAACGCCAATGCCGGTGATCAGGTCACGCCGACCGCGGTCGGTGAGACGCAGGATCCGCGTCTGCTGCCCAACCAGGACAATGCCGACAACGCTTCGGCAACCGATGCCGACAAGGCGCCGTCCGTTTCGCCGCGCAAGGTCCGCACGATGATCGTCAAGCCTGACGGCACCTTGGTCGCACGCGAGGAGCCGGCGCCCGCCGACCAGCCGACACAGGCGGCGCAGTCTGCCCAGCCGACGCAGTCGGCTCTGCCGCCGTTGACGGCCCAGACGACGCCATCGACCCCGACTGCGCCTCCGGTCGCCGGAACGGCCGCAAGTTTCCCGGCAAGCGCCGAGGTTGCTTCCGCCGATGCTCGTTCTGCAGCACCTGCTGAAACCGCGCCGGCTGAGCCGCCGCTTGCAGGCAGCGCCGACGCGCAGGCCGCAAATCCCGCCCCGGTCGAGCCGCCGGTGCGCCCGGTCAAGACCTCGGCGATTGCCGATACCGCTCCGATCCCGACCGCCCGTCCGGTCGACCAGCCCGTCAACGTCGTCGGCACCGTGACCGAGAAGGGCAATGTCCGGCCGCCTGCACAGCAGACGACGGCTGAGGTCGCGGCCGCAGCACCGGTTGCCGCAAAGCCGCAGCAGGCTGCGTCCGCCGGCGGCTACGGCATCCAGATCGCCTCGCTGCCGTCGGAAGACGAGGCGAACAAATCCTATGCCAACCTGTCGAAGAAATTCGCCGGTGTGCTTGGCCGCCGTAGCCATGAGATCCGCAGGGCCGATATCGCCGGCAAGGGCACGTTCTACCGTGTTCGCATTCCGGCCGGTTCCAAGGACGAGGCGGCTGCGCTCTGCGAACAGTATCGCGCCGCGGGCGGAAGCTGCCTGATCTCCAAGTAAGAATCAGGCTCATTGATATCGGAAGCGGCGGACCGGATTGGTCCGCCGCTCTTTTTTGTGCATCGCGCTGGACCTTGCTCGCATTTGGCCGGGCGCCGTCTATGATTCTCACATGACCGAATCAAAAGCGATGATCCTTGGCTGCAGCGGCCTTGCCCTCACATCCGAAGAAAAGGCCTTTTACCGGGGCGAACGGCCCTGGGGCTTCATCCTCTTCGGGCGCAACATCTCCGAAGCCCGGCAGATCACCGATCTCGTCGCCGATCTGCGCGAAAGCGTCGGCTGGCATGCGCCGGTGCTGATCGACCAGGAAGGCGGCCGCGTCCAGCGCATCCGCCCGCCCATTCTGGCGCGTTATCCTTCCGGCCAGGCGCTCGGCGATCTTTATCGCCGCGACCCGGCGCTTGGCCTGCGGGCCGCATGGCTGATGTCGCGGCTGCATGCCTTCGACCTTTCGAGCCTCGGCATCGATGTCGATTGCCTGCCGGTGCTCGACGTGCCGGTGGAGGGCAGCAGCAACGTCATCGGCGACCGCGCCTATGGCGGCGATCCCGACACCGTCATCGCCATGGGCCGGGCGGCTGCCGAAGGCCTGAAGGCCGGCGGCCTGTTGCCTGTGATGAAGCATATGCCCGGCCACGGCCGCGGTTTCGCGGATTCACATCTGGAACTGCCTGTCGTCACCGTTTCGCGTGATGAGCTGGAGACCCACGATTTCCCGCCCTTTATCGCGATGAAGGACGAGTTGATGGCGATGACCTGTCACCTCGTCTTCACTGCCATCGACCCGGACAATCCGGCGACGACCTCGCGCAAGGTGATCGACGGCATCATCCGTCAGCATATCGGCTTTACCGGTCTGCTGCTCTCCGACGACAGCTCGATGAACGCTCTTTCCGGTACGATCGGTGAGCGTGCGGCGAATATCATTGCAGGCGGATGCGATATCGTGCTGCATTGCAATGGCGATATGGACGAGATGCGGGATGTCGTGGCAAATGTTCCGCCGCTCGCCGGCATCTCGCTTGCCCGCGCAAAAGCGGTGGAAGCAGGCTTCGCGGCGCCGGATAGATCCGACGAAGCGGAATTGAGGGTGGAATTCGAGGCGATGTTTGCGACGGTCTGATCGTAAGGGAGCAGCTAGGTGAGCACGGTCAAGGGCACGGAACGTCCGCAGGCGGCAACGCCGATGGACAAGCTGTGGCAGGATAACGGTGCCGAGCGCGCCAGCCACGAGCCAGCGCTGGTGATTGACGTCGCCGGCTTCGAAGGCCCGCTCGACCTCTTGCTCTATCTCGCCCGCAACCAGAAGGTCGACCTGTCGCGCATCTCGGTGCTGGCGCTTGCCGAGCAATATCTGCTCTTCATCGAAAGCGCCCGGCGGATCCGCATCGAGCTGGCCGCCGATTATCTCGTCATGGCCGCCTGGCTTGCCTATCTCAAGTCACGGTTGCTCATTCCCCAGCAGGTCAAGGATGACGGTCCTTCGGGCGAGGAACTGGCGGCAACGCTCGCCTTCCGCCTGAAACGCCTGGAAGCCATGCGCCGGGCGGCGGAGGGCCTCGTCAATCGCAACCGTCTCGGCCGCGATATCTTCGTGCGTGGCGCCCCCGAGCATATTCCCGACCGTCAGCAATCCGCTTATGCGGCAAGCCTCTACGATCTCCTGACCGCCTATGCGGCGCTGCGGCAGCGCAATGCCGTCACCCAGGTGACGATCGAGCGGCGCAGTGTCTGGTCGCTGACCGATGCCCGCGAGCTGTTGACCCAGATGATCGGCGAGATCGGTGACTGGACGGCGATGGAGCATTACCTGCTGCGTTATCTCGCAGCACCCGAGGAACGCGTCACGGCAATCGCCAGCGCCTTTGCCGCCTCGCTGGAGCTGGTGCGTGAGGGCAAGCTCGAAATCCGTCAGGATGGCGCCTTTCAGCCGATATACATGCGCCGCGGTCCAAAACATGCCACGCTGCAGGTGGTGGAGCAGGAGCAGCCGGCTTGATCGATCCGAAGAGCGAAGAGGATTTCGAAGGCGATTTCGACGACAGGAGCCGCGAACTGCAGGCCGAGATCGAGGCCGAGCGCATCGCCGAGGCGCTGGTCTTCGCCTCGTCGCAGCCGGTCTCCGAAGGCTTCCTCGCCGAGCGCCTGCCTGAGAAGACCGACGTGCGCACCATCATGCTGCGCCTGAAGGAGCAGTATGCGCCGCGGGGCGTCAATCTGGTCCAGGTCGAGGGCGCCTGGGCCTTCCGCACTGCCGCCGACCTGTCATTCATCATCCGCCGTGATGACAATGAGGTGAAGAAGCTTTCGCGCGCAGCATTGGAAGTGCTGGCGATCATTGCCTATCACCAGCCGGTGACGCGGGCCGAGATCGAGGATATCCGTGGCGTCCAGACCTCGCGCGGCACGCTCGACGTGTTGATGGAGGCCGGCTGGGTGCGGTTCCGCGGCCGCCGGCGCACGCCGGGCCGGCCGGTGACATTGGGCACGACACGCGATTTCCTCGACCATTTCGGTCTCGAAGAGCTGCGTGACTTGCCGGGTCTCGAAGAGTTGAAGGGAGCGGGCTTGCTGTCGGGCCGCATTCCGGCGAATTTCAATATTCCCTCGCCGTTGATGAACGACGAACTGACCGAGGACGAAGACCCGATCACCCAGATGGACCTCGAGGAATTGGGGTTGTTGGCGCCGCGCGGCACCTCTGAAGATTGAGGGGTTTGCGTCTTGCTTTTGCCATGCATGGCGAAAACAATAGAACCAGCACTTTTCGGCGGGTCAATGGCTTGTCACAAAGGGCGATACCGTGACATTAAGCGCAGTTCAAAGGGCTTGATGTTGGAAACGGTGTCGGAAATCCTTACATCGTGGGAACATAGAAACAGGGAGTAAGCGTAATGATGGGTTCTTTTAGCATGTGGCACTGGCTGATCGTTCTGGTCATCGTGCTGTTGTTGTTCGGTCGCGGCAAGATTCCGGAACTGATGGGCGACGTTGCCAAGGGCATCAAGAACTTCAAGAAGGGCATGACGGACGAGGACGCGCCGGACACGGCAAAGACCGTCGATCACAAGGCCGACGAAACGAAGTAACCAAGTCCGGGAAAAAGCGCAGCCCCCGCGCTTCCCGTCCAGGAGCCTTGCATGTTCGATATTGGCTGGACCGAGCTTTTGGTCATCGCGGTCGTACTGATCGTGGTGGTCGGTCCCAAGGATTTGCCGCCGATGCTGCGCGCTTTCGGCAAGATGACGCAGCGTGCCCGCAAGGTGGCGGGTGAATTCCGTGCGCAGTTCGACGAAGCGTTGCGCGAAGCCGAGCTTGACGATGTCCGCCAGACGATCAGCGACGCCCAGAAGCTCAACCCGGTCAACAGCCTGCGCGAGGCGATGAACCCGCTTCGCCAGATGGGCAACGAGATCAAAGCCGACCTGCAGAAGTCGACCGTGGTCACGGAAAACAAGACCGAGGTGCCTTCTGCTGCGGTCTCTGCCCCGACGCCGTCGATGAGCCTGCCGGAAACGCCGCCGCTGGTGCCTGCGCCGGCGCAGCCTGAACCCGTCGCAGCAGCGGCTGTCCAGGCCGATACGGTTGCCGCCAAGCCGAAACCCGTGCGCAAGCCGCGCGTCAAGGCTGCCGACAAAATCGATGCTGCGGCGGCCGTTGCCGTGCCTGTGGAAAAACCGAAGCGCGCGACGGCAGTCAAAAAGACTGCAACGCCGAAGAAGCCGGCGCAGACGAAGAAGGACGAGGCATGAGCGGTGATATCGAAGACAAGCCGCAGCCGCTGATCGAGCACCTGATGGAGCTGCGCACGCGGCTGATCTGGTCGATCGGCGCGTTTTTCGTCGCCTTCATCGCATGTTTCTTTTTTGCCAAGCATCTCTTCAATTATCTGGTCATTCCCTACAAGACGGCCGTCGTGTGGGCGCATCTCGACGTCGAGAAGGCGCAGCTCATCTACACCGCGCCGCAGGAATTCTTCTTCACCCAGGTCAAGGTGGCGATGTTCGGCGGCCTGGTGGTCGCTTTCCCGATCATTGCCGCCCAGGTCTACAAGTTCGTGGCCCCCGGCCTCTACAAGAACGAGCGTCAGGCCTTCCTGCCGTTCCTGATCGCTTCGCCGGTCCTGTTCCTGATGGGCGCTGCTCTCGTCTACTTCTTCTTCACGCCGATGGTCATGTGGTTCTTCCTGTCGATGCAGCAGGCGCCGGGTCATGACGAGGTGGCGATCTCGCTGATGCCGAAGGTCTCGGAATATCTGAGCCTCATCATGACGCTGGTCTTCTCCTTCGGCCTTGTCTTCCAGCTTCCCGTCGTCACCACGCTGCTTGCCCGTGTCGGCCTGCTGACGTCGCAATGGCTTGCCGAAAAGCGCAAGTTCGCCATCGTCCTCGCCTTCGTCGTTGCCGCCGTGCTGACGCCGCCGGATCCGATGTCTCAGATCGGCCTTGCGATACCGACGATCCTTCTCTACGAGATTTCCATCTATGCGGCGCGACTCGTGGAGCGCCAGCGTGCCCGGCAGGCGGTCGAAAAGGACACCGGATCCGCGGACGTTGCCAAGACGGACAGCGTCTGAGCGGCGATCCCAATCCCCCTTTGTGAGCGCCGCTTAACATCCGGTCGAGGCCCGATCAGGCTTTGGCCGGGTCATCTCTGTTGCAACGACCTGGAACGACGATGCTCGATATCAAATGGATCCGTGAGAATCCCGAAGCGCTCGATGCCGCCCTTGCCAAGCGCGGGGCGGAGCCTCTGGCCCAAAGTCTCGTTGCCCTCGATGAAAAGCGCCGCTCCGCCGTGCAGAAGGCGCAGGACTTGCTGTCTCGCCGCAACATCGCCTCCAAGGAGATTGGCGCGGCGATGGCTCAGAAGAACGGCGAGCTCGCCGAGAAGCTGAAGGCCGAGGTCGCCGAATTGAAGACCCTGCTGCCGGCGGTCGAGGAAGAAGACCGGCAGCTGACGGCCGAACTGAACGACGCGCTCTCGCGCATCCCGAACATCCCCTTCGACGACGTCCCGGTCGGCAGGGACGAGCATGACAATGTCGTCACCCGCACCGTCGGCGAAAAGCCGCGCTGGAACCACGCGCCGAAGGAACACTTCGAAATCGGCGAGGCGCTCGGCTATATGGATTTCGAGCGCGCCGCCAAGCTCTCCGGTTCGCGCTTCACGGTTCTGACCGGGCCGCTCGCCAAGCTCGAGCGCGCGCTCGGCCAGTTCATGATCGATCTCCACACCAGCGAGCACGGCTATACCGAAGTCAGCTCGCCCCTGATGGTGCGCGACGAGGCCGTTTATGGCACTGCCCAACTGCCGAAATTCGCCGAGGATCTCTTCAAGACGACGGACGGCCGCTGGCTGATCCCGACGGCCGAAGTGACGCTCACCAATCTGGTGCGCGAGGAAATCCTCGATCAGGACAAGCTGCCGCTCCGCTTCACCGCATTGACGCCGTCTTTCCGCTCGGAAGCAGGCTCTGCCGGCCGCGATACGCGTGGCATGCTGCGCCAGCACCAGTTCTGGAAATGCGAACTCGTCTCGATCACCGACGCCGAGAGCGCCGTTGCCGAGCACGAACGGATGACCGCCTGCGCCGAGGAGGTGCTGAAACGCCTCGGCCTGCATTTCCGCACGATGACGCTTTGCACCGGCGACATGGGCTTCGGTTCGCGCAAGACTTACGATCTTGAAGTCTGGCTGCCGGGGCAGAATGCCTTCCGTGAAATTTCCTCCTGCTCGGTCTGCGGTGATTTTCAGGGCCGGCGGATGAATGCGCGCTACCGCGGCAAGGATGACAAGAGCAACAGGTTCGTCCACACGCTGAACGGTTCCGGCACCGCCGTCGGTCGCTGCCTGATCGCTGTCCTTGAAAATTATCTGAACGAGGACGGCTCCGTCACGATTCCGGACGTTTTGCTCCCCTATATGGGCGGATTGACCAAGATCGAACGGGCGGCCTGAGGCGATGCGCATCCTGCTTACGAATGACGATGGCATTCACGCCGAAGGGCTCGCCGCCCTGGAGCGGATCGCGCGCACGCTGTCCGACGATGTCTGGATCGTGGCGCCCGAAACCGACCAGAGCGGCCTGGCCCATTCGCTGAGCCTGTCTGAACCGTTGCGGCTGCGCAAGATTTCCGACAAGCATTTCGCGCTGCGCGGCACGCCGACCGATTGCGTCATCATGGGCATCCGGCAGGTGATGGACATCAAGCCGGATCTCGTGCTGTCAGGCGTCAATTCAGGTTCGAACGTTGCCGACGACGTCACCTATTCCGGCACGATCGCCGGCGCCATCGAGGGCACGATGCAGGGCGTGCGCTCCTTCGCGCTGAGCCAGGCCTATCTCTATGAGGACGGCGCGCGCATCGTGCCGTGGGAGGTCTGCGAAACGCATGCCCCAGCGCTCCTGGAAAAGCTGATGGTGCTCGACCTGCCGGAGGGCACGTTCCTCAATCTCAATTTCCCGAACTGCCGTCCCGACGAGGTCGATGGCGCGGAAGTGACCATGCAGGGCAAGCTCGCCTTCAACCTGCAGGTCGACGCCCGCTCCGATGGCCGGGGCTTTCCTTACTACTGGCTGAAGTTCGGCGAACGCGCCGGCGCCTTCATCGAAGGCACCGATATTCACGCCTTGAAGCATAATAAGATTTCGGTAACGCCTTTGAAACTTGATCTGACCGATTATTCCGTGACGGACCGCGTGGCGCGGGCCTTGGGATACGGAGCACAAGTTTGACGGCTAAACTGGCGGAGAAGGAGGGCTTTGCGGCGCTCGTCCTCAGATTGCGTGCCGAAGGCATCTCCGACCTCGATCTGCTGACGGCGGTCGAGCAGACGCAGCGGTCACTGTTCGTGCCGCCGCAATTCGCCGACGACGCCTATTCGAGCCGGACGATACCGATCGAATGCGGCTCCTTCCTCGAAGGCATCGATTTTGCCGTCCGCATCCTGCATCACCTGAAGCTCAAACCAGGACAGCGCGTTCTGGAGATCGGCACCGGCAGCGGCTTTACCGCCGCCGTCATGGGCCGCATGGCCGAGCGTGTTCTGTCCATCGACCGCTACAAGACGCTGACCACGGCAGCGCAGCGACGCATGGAATCGCTTGGTCTGCGCAGCGTCATCGTTCGCCATGCCGACGGAAGCGCCGGCATGCAGGGAGAGGGAACTTTCGACCGCATCCTGGTGACGGCCGCCTTCAATGCCATGCCGCGCTTTTATACCGACCAGCTCGTTTCCGGCGGTTCGATGATCGCGCCACTGATGATTTCAGAAAACGAGTGCCGCATGGTGCGGCTGACGAAAACCGGCAGCCGTTTCGAACGCGAGGAACTGTTCGAAGCTCCCTATCTGCCGATCGTTCCGCGGCTTGCCTCGCTGCTGTAGGGCCTGGCTGCCGCAGGCATAAATGTTTTTCGGCCGGATCGGCCTGAAATCTGAATATGCATCACAATCAGAAAAGCGCTCGAAGTTTTGGGCATCATGCTCTGCGCACTGCGATTTTTTACCCGTAAGCCTATGGTTATCAACTTCTCAAAAATATCGCACTGATTCCAGCATCTTAACCGCGTGGTAATACTAACGCGTTTTAATAGACTCACAAATGGTTGCGTTCTCAGTGGGTCGAGTCATGCGTTTCAGTCTTTCGCCAAAGTTCGGGAAGTCGGCCGGTAATCTTCTGGTTGTTGGCCTGCTGGCAAGTGCCGCAACGGGCTGCAGTTCCGATGTGACACGGTTTGGCGGCTTGTTTTCCTCCTCAGGGCAGGATCAGATCACCACAAGTTCCATTCCGCGCAGGAATATGAACGGTTCTCAGGGTGATCCGGTGCCGCGTGCCGATCTCGGCGGTTCGGCCGTTGCGAGCCAGCAGGGCTATGGCGGCGGCAATGACGCGCTGAATCAGCCTTATCCGGCCCGCCCAAGTTACGATCCGATCCGCGCGTCGAGCTCGAGCGCGCGTCTGGCTTCCGCACCGGTCTCGGTACAGCGGACAGAACTTGCCGCACCGTCGGCTGTGGCGCCATCCCGCCAGCGGGAAAAGGAAGTTGCGCTCGCCCAGCCTTTCCCGGCTACGCCGCAGGCTGAAAAGCCGCGGTTGGTGGCGCCGGCGGTACCCAAGGTGACGCCCGATTCTTTGACGACAGGCACGACGCCGAGGGTTTCCGGCTGGTCCGCAACCAATGCCCCTTCGGTGACGCTGCGTCCGGGTGAAAACATTGCCACGCTCTCCAGGCGCTTCGGTGTCCCGGAAAAGGAAATCCTTCGCGTCAACAATCTGAAGACCGCATCTGCCGCCCAACCCGGCCAGGCGATCCTGATCCCGACCTTCAACGGCGGCAATGCCGCCAAGGCGGCATCGCAGACGGCCGATCTCTCCAAGCCCGGCAAGCTGCCGGAGCCGGTCAAGGCGCCGGAGCAGAATGTCGCTGTCGTTCCAGGCGCCAATTCCGCCCGCGACAAGACCATGGCGAACGCCGATGTCACCGGCAAGCTTCCGGTCGGCGCCGGCAAGGATCCGAAAGCGCCTGCCGGCACCTATGTCGTCAAGCAAGGCGATTCGCTGGCAAAGATCGCCAAGGCGACCGGTACCAATGTCGACGATCTCAAGGCCGCCAATAGTCTTTCGGCTAGCTCGCTGCGCGTCGGTCAAGCCCTGAAGATCCCGAACGGCACCGCCGACAACATCAAGACCGCCTCGATCCCGGCCGAGAAGGTCGATCCGAAGCCGACGCAGCCGGCTGCTGCCCAGCAGACGGCTTCCGTTCAGCCCGCGCCCTACAAGGCGCCGGCTGCCACCCAGACCGTCGACGATGTCGAGAAGAAGTCGGACGTCAGCTCCGACGCGCCGGAATCGACCGGCATCGGCAAATATCGCTGGCCGGTGCGCGGCCAGGTCATTGCTTCATACGGCGCCAACGTCAACGGCAACCGCAACGACGGCATCGACATCTCGGTACCGCAGGGCACGCCGATCAAGGCCGCCGAAAACGGCGTCGTCATCTATGCCGGCAACGGCCTGAAGGAACTCGGCAACACGGTTCTCGTCCGTCACGACGACGGCACCGTCACCGTCTACGGCAACGCCGATACGCTGAGCGTCACTCGCGGCCAGAAGATCCAGCGCGGCCAGACCGTCGCGGTCTCCGGAATGAGCGGCGACGTCAAGCAGCCGCAGGTCCATTTCGAGGTGCGCAAGGACGCGTCCCCGGTTAACCCGATGACTTTCCTGGAATAGGTACAGCGTACCAGGAAGCGCAAAAGCCCGGCCACCCGCCGGGCTTTTGTTTTTTGGCATGTCGTCCGAACTGCGCCTGATGCTACGCGATTTAGGCTCTGTCGATGTGAACGCGCATGCGCCCGGCCAGATCCTGGATATACTGCCAGGCGACACGGCCGGAGCGCGCGCCGCGGGTCGTCGCCCATTCCAGCGCCTCCGCATGCATCTTGCTGCGGTCGAGCCCGAGCTTGAAGTGATCGGCATAGCCGTCGATCATGCCGAGATAATCCTCCTGGCTGCATTTATGGAAGCCGAGCCAGAGGCCGAAGCGGTCGGAAAGCGAAACCTTCTCCTCGACCGCCTCCGACGGATTGATCGCCGTCGACTGCTCGTTTTCCATCATGTGCCGCGGCAGAAGATGACGCCGGTTGGAGGTGGCGTAGAAGAGCACATTGTCCGGTCGCCCTTCGACGCCGCCGTCGAGCGCTGCCTTCAGCGACTTGTAGGCGGTGTCGTCGTGATCGAAGGAGAGATCGTCGCAGAAGACGATCACGCGGTGTGGTGTGTCCTTCAGCAGGTCAAGCAGGTTGGGAAGGCTGGCGATATCCTCGCGATGGACTTCGACCAGCTTCAGCGAGACGCCGCTTTCGCGCCTGACATCCTCGTGCACGGCCTTGACAAGCGAGGATTTGCCCATGCCGCGCGCGCCCCAGAGCAGCACATTGTTGGCGGCATAACCGTCGGCGAAACGCACCGTATTCTCATGCAGGATGTCGCGCACGTGATCGACGCCGCGGATGAGCTTCAATGCCACCCGGTTCGGTCGCTTGACCGGCTGCAGATGCTGGCGCGATGGTGCCCAGACGAAACAGTCGGCGGCATCCCAGTCGTTGAGGGTAGGCGCCGGTCCGGCAAGACGCTCGACGGCGTCTGCGAGCCGTCTCAGTTCGGCAAGCAGGGCTGTGTTGATTTCCTCGGTCATCGGTGGCCTCCTGATTTCTCACTGCGGCAATCTGCTTTGATCTTTGGATGCCGGGTACCATGACGTTTTGACGGCGGAAAGGTTATGAGGCAGCGGAATCGGTACTGTTTCCGGCTGTTTCTGTTGCATTCATCGAAGCGGTAACTATAGTCCGGCAACCTGAAAAGAGAGGCGGAGTTCCGCCGCCCAAGCCTGAGGAGTTTAGCATGTTCATCACCCCGGCATTCGCCCAGAGCGCGACCGATACCGCAACGGGATTCGGCGGCTCCGGTTTCGAAATGATCATCCTGTTCGTGCCGCTGATGGTCGTCTGGTACTTCCTGCTGATCCGTCCGCAGCGCGCACAGGCAAAAAAGCGTGAGGAGACCCTGAAGGCGATCCGTCGCGGCGACCAGGTCGTCACCGGTGGCGGTCTCGTCGGTAAGGTCACCAAGGTCATCGACGACAAGGAAGTTGAAGTCGAGATCGCTGAAGGCGTTCGCGTGCGTATCGTCCGCAGTGGCATTTCGGACGTCCGCGTCAAGGGTGAACCAGTCAAGGCCGACGCAGCGTAACAAGCGATAACGGCAGGACCGCCGGATCGGAAGATCGTCGAGAGAATGTTGCATTTTTCCCGCTGGAAAACACTTCTGATTTGGCTGGTCGCGTTTGCGGCCATCGTCATCGCTGCGCCCAATTTGCTGACCGAGGCGCAGCGTTCCTCTCTGCCGGACTGGTTGCGCCACGACCGCATGACGCTCGGCCTCGACCTGCAGGGCGGTTCGCATATCGTTCTGAAGGTCGAGCGTTCCGATATCGTCAAGGACCGCCTGGAGCAGGCGGTCGCCAATGTGCGCAACGCGCTGCGCGGCGCCGGCATCCGCTATACCGGGCTGACCGGCAATGACCAGACCGTCACCGTCCGGATCACCGATCCGGCCCAGACACAGGCGGCGGTCGATCTCCTCAAGCCTTTGACGACGGCTGCAGGACGTTCAGGACCTGAGATCGCGCTGCAGCAGGGCGGGGAGGGGCAACTCTCGCTGCAGATTTCCGACGCCGGCATTACCGCCGACGTCGCCTCGGCCCGGACCCGGTCGCTCGATATCGTAGGCCGCCGCATCGCCGGATTCGGCTATGACAATTTCCTCGTTCGCCCCGATGGCGCCGACCGGATCGTCGTGCAGGTGCTGGGCTCGCTCGATGCGGAGCGGCTGAAAAACATCCTGAACCAGCCGGCCAAGCTTTCCTTTCATCTGATCGACGAAAGCATGTCGGGGCAGGAAGCGCTGAACGGCCGTTGGCCGGCCACATCGCAGGTGCTCTATTCGCTGGACGATCCGCCGGTACCTTATCTCGTCGACCGCACCGCTTTCGTCAGCGGCAGCAACATGGTCGATATCGAGCCTGTCGTCGATCCGCAGACGCAGGATACCTCGATCACCTACCGTCTCGACGCCGAGGGCACGCAGCGGCTGGCGCAGGCGACCGGGCAGAATATCGGCAAGCACCTTGCCATCGTTTTCGATGACCAGGTAATGTCGTCACCGGTCATCGATGCGGCGATCACCGGCGGTGAGGGCCGGATTTCGGCAAACTTCTCCGAGGATGGCGTCCGCGACCTTGCCATCATGCTGCGTGGCGGCGCCTTGCCGGCGACGCTGACGAGCGTTGAGGAGCGTAGCGTCAGCCCGACATTCGGCGCCGATTCCATCTTCAGCGGCCTTATTGCCGGCCTCGTCGCCGTTGTACTGGTCGCAGCGCTGATGATCGCGCTTTACCGTATTCTCGGCGTCATCGCCGTCGTCTCGCTCTTCTTCAACCTGATCCTCATCGTCGCGGTGCTCAGCCTTGCCGGCGCGACGCTCACCTTGCCGGGCATTGCCGGCATCGTGCTCATCGTCGGCATGGCCGTCGACTCGAACGTGCTGATCTACGAGCGCATCCGGGAAGAAGAGAAAACCACCCATTCCTTTGCGGAGGCCGTCGGTCGGGGTTTCTCGCGTGCATTCGCAACGATCGTCGACGCGAATGTCACGATCTTCATCGCCGCCATCATCCTCTTCTTCCTCGGCAGCGAAACCATCCGCGGTTTCGCGGTGACGCTGGCGGTCGGCATCCTGACGACCGTCTTCACGGCTTTCACGCTGACGCGTTCGATCGTCGCCATCTGGTTGAGACGGCGCCATCCCCGGCATCTGCCGAAGAGTATCCTCACCCATCTTTTCGAGCATGCCAATATTCGTTTCATGGGGATCCGCCGTTATGTCTTCACGGCCTCGGCGGTTATTTCGCTGATCGCCATGGCCGCCTTTGCCACCGTCGGCCTGCATCTCGGCATCGATTTCACTGGCGGCTCGCTGATCGAAGTGACGGCGAAGCAGGGCAATGCCGACATCGCCGATCTCAGCTCGCGCCTCAATGATCTCAATCTTGGGGATGTCAGTGTCGAACGCACCGGCGGCCCGCCGAACGCGCGGATCCGCATCGCTTCCCAGGGCGGTGGCGAGAATGCCGAGCAGTCGGCGGCGACGCTGGTGCGCGGCGAGCTCCAGGAGGATTATGATTTCCGCCGCGTCGAGGTCGTCGGCCCCGCCATCTCCGGCGAATTGACGATGATGGCGACGCTCGGCGTGCTGGCAGCGCTGGCGGCGATCCTGATCTATATCTGGATCCGCTTCGAATGGCAGTTCGCCGTTGGCGCCATCGTCGCAACGCTGCACGACGTCATCATCATGCTCGGTCTTTTCGTCCTCACCGGCATCGAGTTCAATCTGACGAGCATCGCCGCGGTCCTGACCATTGTCGGTTATTCCCTGAACGACACGGTCGTGGTCTATGACCGCATGCGCGAGAATCTCAAGCGATACAAGAAGATGCCGCTGCCGATCCTGATCGATGCCTCGATCAACCAGACGCTGTCGCGCACCGTTCTGACCGCGGCGACGACGCTGCTCGCCTTGCTCGCACTCTATCTCTTCGGGGGCGACGTCATCCGCTCCTTCACCTTTACGATGCTCTTCGGCGTCGCTCTCGGCACTTTCTCTTCGATTTATATCGCCGCTCCTGTATTGATCGTCTTCCGGCTGCGGCCGGAGGCTCCCGACGGGGAAGAGAGCAACAAGACGGATGCTGGTGTAAAATCCGGCACGGTGGTTTGAAAGCATGGCAAAAGGCATAGAAATCCGCGCTGCGCATTTCCCCGGGCGCGCCCCGATCGACACTTACGGCAATGGCGGTTTCCGTTTTGCCGACATGTCGCATCGCGGCTCGATCCTTTGCCTGCCTTCCGGCATTCATGGCTGGGACATGGATATGTCGAAACCGCTGTCGCCGGAAAATTTCCGCCGTGTGCTGGATGAGGCTAGTGATATTGAAGTTTTGCTCGTCGGCACCGGAACCGAGCTTCGCCGTCTGCCTGAGGAATTGAAGCTGGCGCTGAAATCACGCGGCATCTCCTCCGATCCGATGAGCACCGGGGCTGCGGTGCGCACCTTCAATATCATGCTGTCGGAGCAGCGCGCCGTCGCCGCGGCATTGATCGCGGTCTGACGATGACGGAAGCGAATAGTACGACGAACCAGGAGATCTGCCTGGCGATGCTGCGTGACAGCGATCGCGACCGCTATCTCGCCTGTCTGCTGTCGCCGGAGGAAAAGCGCGGCGCGCTTGCAGCTCTCTATGCCTTTAATGCCGAGCTTGCCCGCGTCCGCGATCTCGTGCACGAGCCGTTGCCTGGCGAAGTCAGGCTGCAATATTGGCACGATCTGCTGGAGGGCAGCGCACATGGCTCGACCGCGGCCAATCCCGTCGCCTCTGCACTTCTGGCCGCGATCGAAACGCACCGTCTGCCGCGCAAGACGCTGATCGACATGGTCGAGGCCCGCACTTTCGATCTCTATGACGATCCGATGGAGACCCGTCTCTCGCTTGAAGGTTACGCCGGCGAGACGGCATCCGCCCTGATCCAGCTGGCAAGCCTCGTGCTTTCACCTGAGGAGGCCGCCCGATCGGCCGACGCTGCCGGCCATGCCGGCGTTGCCCAGGCCGTCGCCGGGCTATTGCTGCTGATGCCGCTGCATCGCCGCCGTGGCCAGGTCTATATTCCGCTGCAGATCCTGTCGGCCACCGGTCTCGACCGCGATACCTTCCTTGCCGGCGACGATAGGCCGCGCATCTCCGCCGCCATCGAGGCTTTTGCCGGTCTTGGTCGCGAACATCTGGCGAAGGCGAGAGCGGCAGGGCCGATTGCGGCAGCCGTGTTTCCAGCCTTCCTGCCGACGGTGCTCGCCGAACCGGTGCTCGTCAAGGCGCAAAAACGCGGCGCCTCGCTGTTCGACCATCCGCTGCAGCCGCCGCAATGGCGCCGCCAGTTGCGGATGGGGCTGGCTGCGGCACGCCGGAAAATCTGACATCGGTCAAATTCGCGCAAGTCTCGCGCGTTACAACACTTCCACCGCTACCCTTTGATCGGAGACTCGGCGTGGGCATTATCGTCTGGTGCGTTCTTTTCGCCATTGTTGTTTTCTTTGCTTTTGTGGCCACACGTATGGCCGCGCAGAACAAGGAAGATGGCCTGCATGACACGGGCCTCGCCATCATCGAGTTCGGCCGCGCCTTTCCGACCGAGGCGATCCGCCAGTTGCAGGCGACGGAAAACGGCCAGGCCATCTTCGTACGCCTGCACGATAATAAGGCGGGCTTCATGCGCAACATGTCGCGCCACTTCGCCTGCCATCTGATCGAGCCGGGCCGCGTGCGTGTCGTCGGTTCGGAAACGGGCAGGGGACTGGCGATCGACTTCCTCGATGCGCCCCATCACAATGGTGATTTTGAATTCGCTTCCGCCAAGGAGGCTTCGGAAGTGTCGCTCTGGCTGCTCGGCAATTATATTGCCGAGCCGGATAAGGACCTGCCATCCGGCAATCTGCCGGCGGCGAACAAGCAGTAGAAGCGCCGGTCAGGCGCTTTCGGCAAGCGTCAGACTCTGGCCAAGCCAGGCGGCGCAGTCTGCCAGCGCGCGGCGCGCGATCAGCTGCCGCTTCATGATCGTCTTGTCCTTGCCGCGGAAACGCTTGACGCCCTCGGGCTTGACGATCGAACCCGGCTGGAGCTCCGGAAACAGCCCGAAATTGATGTTCATCGGCTGGAACGATCGTTTACCCGGCTCCTCGTCGGTGACGATATGACCACCGGTGATATGGCCGAGCAGCGAGCCGAGCGCCGTCGTCGCCGGCGGCAGCGAGATCGCTTCGCCCTTGCGTTCGGCAGCGGCGAAACGCCCGGCCAGCAGCCCGACGCTGGCGCTTTCCACATAACCCTCACAGCCGGTGATCTGACCGGCAAAGCGCAGGCCGGGCCGCGATTTCAGCGTCAGAGACGGGTCGAGCAGGGTGGGGGAGTTCATATAGGTGTTGCGGTGCAGGCCGCCGAGACGGGCAAATTCTGCATTTTGCAGACCCGGGATCATCCGGAAGATGTCCGCCTGTGCGCCATATTTCAGTTTCGTCTGAAAGCCGACCATATTGTAGAGCGTGCCGAGCGCATTGTCCTGCCGCAGCTGCACGACGGCATAGGCCTTGACCGTCGGATTATGCGCGTTCGTCAGCCCCATCGGCTTCATCGGCCCGTGGCGCAGCGTCTCGCGGCCGCGTTCGGCCATCACTTCGATCGGCAGACAGCCGTCGAAATAGGGCGTGCCTTCCCATTCCTTGAAACCGACCGTGTCGCCTGATACCAGCGCGTCGACGAAGGCATTATACTGCGCCTCGTCCATCGGACAGTTGATGTAATCCTTGCCGGTGCCGCCGGGACCGACCTTGTCGTAGCGCGACTGATACCAACAGATATCCATGTCGATGCTCTCGCGGTAGACGATCGGCGCGATGGCGTCGAAGAAGGCGAGCGAATCCTCGCCCGTTTCCGCCTGGATAGCGTTTGCGAGCGACGGCGCCGTCAGCGGTCCGGTGGCGACGATGGCGAGATCCCAGTCGCTCGGCGGCAGGCCGGTGATCTCTTCCCGCATGACCGTGATGAGCGGGTGCTCGTGGATTGCCTTGGTCACGGCTTCAGAGAAGCCATCGCGATCGACGGCGAGTGCGCCGCCGGCCGGCACCTGGCATCGATCGGCAGCGGCCATGATCAGCGAGCCCGCCATGCGCATTTCGGCATGGATGACGCCGACGGCATTGCTAGTCGCATCGTCGGAGCGGAAGGAGTTGGAGCAGACGAGTTCGGCCAGGCCGTCGGTCTTGTGCGCATCGGTGCCGCGTACGCCGCGCATTTCATGCAGGATGACGGGAATGCCGGAACTGGCGATCTGCCAGGCGGCTTCCGAACCGGCAAGCCCGCCGCCGACGACGTGGATGGGGGAATAGGAGGAGGTCGTGTTCATCCCGGGCTGATATCATGTCGGCAGGTGCGATCCAACACCCCGGAATCAAAAACGGCGCCTGATGGCGCCGTCTTGGAAGCATCGTGCCCGTTATTAACGGAACGAGCGGGATGCGATATTGCGGATGTCGTAGCGGCTGACGCCGATATCGGACAGGGTCTGGTTGGAAAGGCCGCCGAGTTCGTTGAGCGTACGGCGGTAGCTGAGCCAGCTTTTTGCAATGCGGATCGGGTTCATCGTTTTCTTCCTATGTCCGCGGGACGGCGGGATCGCCTGTCTCTCTGCGGTTGGTGTTTATATAGGCGATATCGGTCCTATTGTGCAGTGCAAATAAAAGGCGTCTGCCATGCAATTGTGCAATGTGATGCTCGTAAATTGGGCGGTGAATATTTTTTGAGCGGGCTAACGAAGCCGGAAAAACATGCAACCCGGCCGCCCCGCATGCAGACAAAAGAAAACGCCCGCTGTGGGTACAGCGGGCGTTTCGATCGAGAACAATCGCGCTTGGGAGGAGCCGCGATCGCCTGGAATTAGCGGGCAGAAGCCTCACGGGCAACGCGATGGATGTCCGAACGGTCGATGCCGAGGTCATGCAATTCGCGGTTGGTCATGCGACCAAGTTCCGTGACGGTCTGACGATACTTGCGCCAGTTATTGAAAGAGCGAGAGAAGTTCATGTTAAGCCCCTTTCTGAGGGTTTCATCTGCCAGCAGCCACCGATCGGCGCTGACCTCTATTTGATGACCAGAATATATGTTGCGGCGCGAAAGACTAAAACAGCCAAGTTTTCAGATCACCTATGCGGAGTATGCAATGCTCATGGGGTATTTGACGCAGACTTGCCGTTTTTTGGTCAATGAATAGGCAGAATGACTCTTGGGTAAGCAAGTCGGTTGAGAGCGCTGAATGGATACCAATGGAGAAAAACGCTTCTCCCTCCGGCGATTCCGGCCGTCCAACTGATGCAAAGAGCGGTTTCCGCTTCGGATCGGAAGCTGCCCATCCGTTCGCAGGGTCGGCGGGGCGGCGTGGCGACAATGTAGCGCGAGGCGCCATGCGACGGAAAAAGCACAGACCGTCAAGGCTTTAATCGCGCTTCGGCTTAACAAAAACGCCCGCCGGGGGAGGATCCGGCGGGCGTGTTATGGTGCTGGCAACTGGGAGGAGGAGGGTTGCCAGCCTATCGCAGCGCGCTGGGAGGAGAAGTGCGCAGCTGCGAATCTCGTCACGGACAATAGATCCGAGGGCATCCGGCTGAGCCGTGCCAGGGCGCCATCCCCGTGCTTCGATACCTCAAACAAATAGTATGACTAATGATTATTTTGCAGTGCAATAAATTCATGAGTGACATGCGCAAAATGCATACCTCTCGGTTCATATGTCTATATTAGCGCTTCTGACGTTAGCGCCCGGTTAACACTCGATACAAGTTAGACCAATGAGGAACTTGTATATTTGTCGCAAGAGCGTTTGCGAACACCCTTGCTGCGTCTATAACGGCGTGAGCCGCTGCGCCGCAGTCGACGTCGCGGAAATAAGGGGTGGAGCATGTATCGCGGCAGATTGGAGCGAGATCTCTCGCTCTGGGTAGGCAAGGGCTTGCTCGGGCAGGAAGCGGCAAGCGCACTTCTCGCCGAGTATGACAGCCGACCGGCAAGTTTCAGCCTTGGCAGGGTGCTGATGGCGCTGGCGGCGGTGCTGCTTGCCGCTGCCATCCTGCTGGTCGTCGCCTCCAACTGGGAGGCCATCCCGCGCCTTGTCCGCGTCGGCGGCATCCTCGCGCTGATCTGGGTGGTGCACATCGCCGCCGCCCGGATGCTTGCCCGCGGTTCGACAGCGGCCGCAGGCGGCTTGCTGGTCATCGGCGCGATGAGTTTCGGCGGTGCCATCTCACTTGTCGGGCAGATGTATCATCTCTCCGGCGACGAGCAGACGGTGATGTATCTCTGGTTCGCCATCGCGACGGTCTCGGCAATCCTGTTCCGTTCGGGCGCCGTGACCATCGTCGCCGGCTTCCTCTCCTGGGCGTCGTTCGCCGTCTACCTGCAGAATAACGACACGCATTGGATAGGCGTCGATCCCTGGATGGCGCCCATCATGGCGGCGATCACAATCGCCCTGGTGCGGTATACCGGCGCCGAGCGGGCCCGCCATCTGGCCTATCTGCTTTTGATCGGCTGGCTCGCCTGGCTCTATACTCTCTATGAGGAGATCGCCGTGGCGCTCGCCTTCGCGATCGGCGGCATGGTGGCGTTCGTCCTGACGGCGTTACCGCTCCCGCGGATCGCCTCCCTGGTCAGGAGCGCCGGTGCGGCCCCGGCCTTCTACAGCTTCCTTGTCGCCGCGATCGGCTTCCTGCTGCTGCATATCGAGATCGAGGACGGCTGGCGGCTGGTGGTGCTCGGCGTGGCGACGCTTGCCGCTTCCGTGCTGGCAATCGCCCTGCATGGCAGGAATAACGGCGCGGTGCGTTATCTCGCCTACACCACCTTTGCCGCCGAGATGCTGTATCTTGCCTCCGTCACTGTCGGCTCGATCCTCGGTACGTCGAGCCTCTTCCTGTTCTCCGGTCTCGTGGTGGCACTTGTCGCGTGGATCGTCATCCGTCTCGAGCGGCGTTTTTCGGCGAATGCACAGTCGGCGAATGGACAGGGGGAGCGCGCATGAGCTCGTTCATGGCAAGGCTGCAATCCGGTAGGGGTTATCTCTTTTCGGCGATCATCGTCGCCGGTCTGCAGACCCTTATCCTCGGCACGATCATCCAGAGCCGGGCGTCTATCCTCAGCAATGGCGCCGAGGTGCTGCTGAAGACGGCGCCCGTAGACCCGCGCGATTTCCTGCGCGGCGATTACGTCGTCTTGAACTATGACATTTCTTCGGTGCCGGTGCAGACGGTTTCCGGTGGCATTCCGGCCGAGCCCGGCGAACGCGTATTATGGGTTCGGTTGAAGAAGCAGGAGGACGGTTTCTGGACGGTGATCGAATCGTCCTTTCATGAACTGTCGCCGCAGCCGGAGACCGTGATTCTGCGCAGCCAGCCATTCTACAGCGGCGGACTTGCCGCGGGCGACAGCATCCGTGTCGAATACGGCATCGAGCGCTATTACGTTCCGGAAGGCGAGGGCAAGCCGATCGAGGAGGCCCGCAATGACGGCAATGTCGCTATATCAGTGCGGGTTTCGCCTGATGGAAGCCCGCAGATTCGCAGCCTTCTCGTTGACGGCAAGCCGGTTTACGACGAGCCGCTTTACTGATCCGGCGGCACTTCGTAGCAGGGCGGCTTCTGAAGCGCAGATCGCTGTCATTGACCGTTCATTTTTCCTTTGCCTCGGCCAAATCGGGTGATATAGAGACGCCGCGCTCCGGAAGGCCTCATGCGCAGGCATAGGCATGCGGTTTTGTGAACGCGGGTATGGTGAAATTGGTAGACACGCCAGATTTAGGTTCTGGTGCCGCAAGGCGTGGGAGTTCAAGTCTCTCTACCCGCACCAAGCTGTTTGCAGGCGGGAGACTGAGAATCGGTTGTTCCAGAACAATTGAAAGTTGTCCCGAATAGCCCGCGAGTGCCGTTCCGCTTTGGGCGGAATGATATGGAATTGGAAAAGCCACGCGCGGCACGCTGCCGGCGTCGTGCTCATTGAAACGAACGGCGTCTGGGCACGGCCGCCACGACATGAAGGTAGGAAGACATGCAGGTTATCGAAACGCTCGCTGAAGGGCTGAAGCGCGAAATCAAGGTCGTTATCCCGGCCAAGGACATGGAAGACAAGATGAATGAGCGTCTTGCCGATGTGAAGGACAAGGTTCGCATCAACGGCTTCCGTCCGGGCAAGGTCCCCGCTGCTCACCTGAAGAAGGTCTATGGCAAGTCGATCATGGCCGACCTCGTCAACGAGATCGTCCGCGAGCAGCCGGCCGCCATCCTGTCCAGCCGCGGCGAAAAGTCGGCCACGCAGCCGGAAATCGCCATGACGGAAGACAAGGACGAAGCCGACAAGATCCTCGCCGCCCAGCAGGATTTCGAATTCACGCTCTCCTATGAAGTGCTGCCGCCGATCGAACTGAAGTCGGTCAAGGGCATCAAGGTCACGCGCGAAGTCATCGACATCTCGGACGACGAAGTCAACGAGCAGGTCCTGAAGGTCGCCGAAAGCGCTCGCGCCTACGAGACCAAGACCGGCAAAGCCGCCAACGGCGACCGCATCACCATGGATTACGTCGGCAAGGTCGACGGCGAAGCCTTCGAAGGCGGCACCGACCAGGGCGCCGAACTGGTGCTCGGCTCCGGCCGCTTCATTCCTGGCTTCGAAGACCAGCTCGTCGGCGTCAAGGCTGGCGACGAGAAGACCATCACCGTGACCTTCCCGGCCGACTATCCGGCCAAGAACCTCGCCGGCAAGGAAGCGACCTTTGATGTCACCGTCAAGGATGTCGCAGCCCCCGGCGCTGTCGAGATCAACGACGAACTCGCCTCCAAGCTCGGCATCGAATCCGCCGACCGCCTGAAGGAAATCGTTCGTGGCCAGATCGAATCGCAGTACGGCTCGCTGACCCGCCAGAAGCTGAAGCGTCAGATCCTCGACCAGCTCGACGAGATGTACAAGTTCGAGACCCCGAACTCGCTCGTCGACGCCGAATATAACGGCATCTGGAGCCAGGTGAACAACGACCTCGCCCAGTCCGGCAAGACCTTCGAGGACGAAGACACGACCGAAGAAAAGGCACGCGAGGAATACAAGACGCTCGCCGAGCGTCGCGTCCGCCTCGGCCTCGTTCTCTCCGAAATCGGCGAAAAGGCAGGCGTCGAAGTCAGCGAAGACGAAATGCAGCGCGCCATCTACGATCAGCTGCGTCAGTATCCGGGCCAGGAAAAGCAGATCCTCGAATTCTTCCGCAGCCAGCCGGGTGCCGCCGCTTCGATCCGCGCGCCGATCTTCGAAGAAAAGGTCATCGATCACCTGCTCACCGAAATCGACGTTACCGACAAGAAGGTGACGAAGGAAGAGCTGCTCGCCGAGGAGGAAGGCGAGGCTAAGGCCGAGACCAAGAAGGCCGCGCCGAAGAAGAAGGCTGCCGCCAAGGCCGAAGCAGCCGACGCCGGTGAAGGCGAAGAAGCCGCACCGAAGAAGAAGGCTGCACCGAAGAAGAAGGCGGCTGACGAAAGCGCCGAATAATCGCTTTCCGGTTCTGACGTTTGGAGGCCTCGCACAATCGTGCGGGGCCTTTTTCTATTATCTGGGGCAGTTTCATTCTCGCCGCCTACTCCATTGTGCCTATTCATCCGGAACAACAAGGAGTTGCAATAGAGTATAATTCGATGCAGATTTCGTTGATGGTGGGAGGACCTGACAATGACTGCAAAACATGACATGAAGAAGCTCGTGGAGGAAATGTATGCGGTGCGTGATCGCGGGGATGCCGAGGGCACGCTGGCGCTGCTCGGCGAGGGTTGCACCTTTCGCATGGTCGGCAATATGCGGCTGGCGCCCTTCTCAATTGAATCAAGCGGGCATGCCTTCCGCCAGGCGATAACGCAGCTGATCACAGTATGGGATCTTTCGAAGATCAGGACAGCCATCTATGTGGACGAAGACGAGCACATGGTCTTTGCCCACCGCGAAGGCGAGGTCAGGCACATCCCATCGGGCGTGAGCTTCCATACGGAATTCGTCGACAAGATCCATTTCCGGGATGGAAAACCGGTCAAGATCGTCGAATTCGTCGACACGCTGCAAGTGGCCGAGACGAGCCGGATCATCCAGCTCGCTTAAACGGCCTCCAAAGTCCGAGCGCTTCAAAGCGCGTTGTCAAACTTGATTTGGGGTTTGGTGCGGCCGACAGGGCGTCGGCCGTCGTTAAGATTTAGCGCTCAATGCGCTGTCAGTTGCGCGACTTTCCGGACATGGCTGACGGCCGCGGCGCCGCCGGCGGTCTGGGTGAAGAGGTGGAGCGTTTCCTCTTCGTCGTCGGCGACAGGAGTCAGGGCCTGATCCATATAGGTCTTCGACTTGGCATCCCTTGAAATCAGGAATGCCGAAATCGTCAGGCCAATGATCGTGCCGGCGAGCGAGGCATGTTTGCGGAAGGTTTCCCAGGCGAAGCGCGGCCAGAACACCAGCGGATTTTCGCGCGGCAGGTCCGGGCGACGCTCCGACGGCGTCTTCAGGCGCAGCAGGCCGCTTTGCAGTGGATGCACGTTTTCCAGCGGCACGGTGGTCGCGAAGGAGACGAGAACCTTGACGAGCCTTGCAAGCGGGACTCCGGTTGCCACGGCGCGGCGCAGCAGCGTCTTCATATGATCAGGCGAATAATAGAGCGACCAGGCCTCGTGGTAGATGTCTTCCCACTGCTGCTTGCTCATCTTGGGATGCGCGGTGCAGACATGCTCGACATCGTAGATGTTGAGATCGGCATCCATTTCGACGCCCTTCTTCCATAGGACCTGATGGTCCTCGGAGCCCGGCAACGGCGTCAGGATGAAGAATTCGATGACGTCGAGCGGCAGCTCTTCCTGGATGATCGTAATGTCGCGGCGGATCGATTCCGGCGTATCGGCGGGGAATCCCAGGATATAACCGGCAAGCGTCATGATGCCCTGCGCCTTCCAGGCGAGCAGCATCTTGCGGTATTCGGTGATCTTGTTCTGGTTCTTCTTGGCGGCGGTCAGATTGTCCGGATTGACGTTTTCGAGGCCGATGAAGACACGGGTGACGCCGGCGCGCCGGGATTTCTCGATGAAATTCGGGATCTTGTGGCAAAGCGTGTCGACCTGGATCATCAGGCCGAGCGGAATGCCGTCGCGCTCCTTGAGCTCGATCAACCGGTCGAAGATCGCTTCCCAATCCTTGTTGCGGGCGAAATTGTCGTCGGTGATGAAGAATTTGTGGATGCCCTGCGCCCAGTTCATCCGCACCAGCTTTTCGACGTCGTCGGCCGAGCGGAAGCGCGACTTGCGTCCCTGCACGTTGATGATGGTGCAGAACGAGCACTGATAGGGACAGCCGCGTCCGGCATCGAAGCTGGTGCTGAGCCCGAGCGTGCGCTGGATATTGTCCTTCGGCAGGAAGGGAACCGGTGTGCCGCCGATGCCGGGAAGGTCGTTCATGAAATTGTAGAGCGGCTTCAGCTCGCCGGCGGCGGCGTCGCGCAGCACCATGTCGAGCCGGCCCTCGGCCTCGCCGGCAAACATCGAGATGCCCATGTCACGGCAGGCATCGAGCCCGACCGCCTTGCCATCCAGCATCGACAGGCAGCCGGAAACATGGAAGCCGCCGATGGAAACCGGCAGGCCGGCATCGCGGAAGGGCCGGGCGATATCGAGGGCGCGCGGATATTGGTTGGTCTGGACGCCGACAAGCGCGATCATGCCGAAATTATCGTGCCGCTTGAACTGCGCCAGCAGGCCGGCAAAATCGATCCGCGTATTGGTCTCGTCGATCACGGTGATGTCGATCGCCGTATCGTCTCCGAGCACCTTGCGCTCGGCGCATTCAGCGGCGATGCCATAGAGGGCCGCGAGCGAATTGGAGGGAATCATCGCCCGCCACCAGCGGATGACGTAGCCATCATCGTCATAATGCGACGGCTTGATCAGGATCAGCTGAAAACGTCTGCGGGCAGCTTCCAAGACATGGGACAAGAGTATCTATCTTTCTTTAGAAGCTTTTGCCCGAAGGCAAAATGGATTTGAAGGCATCTATCAGGCACGGCGTATCAATGCGATTTAGGCGGTCAAACTAAGGCGTAAAAAAAGGCACGGCGCGCAAACGCTTCGCGAAACTTGTCATTCCTTAATATACTACCCGATATCCAGCAGCAATGCGCGGTGGTCGGAGACCTCAGGCGCCTCGACCACCTCGAATTTGGCAACCTTCACCGCCGGTGTAACCAGCATGTAATCGGCAAAGCGGCCCTGCTTCAGATAGTAGGAGGTTCGTGTGTCTACAAGACCGTTTCCGGTGACGAGATCGGAAAGCCCGAGTCTGGCGAGAGTCGTGAAGGTCGCACTGTCGGGCAGCACGTTGAAATCGCCGCAGACGACGAGCCCTTCGTCGCCGGGCCAGACGCGCTCGATCAGCCCGACCAGCGCTGCGGCCTGCGCCTCGCGCGCCGCCGTGTCACCCTTGCCTGCAGGATCGCGCAGGCCATGCAGGTGGGCGATGGTCACGGAAGAAGCGGGCTCATGGCTGAAGAGACGAATGCAATGGGCGTTTCGCGGCCGCGGATGGTCGCCCCAGCCATCAGCGGAAAAACGGCCATGCACGAAGTCCAGCCCCTGGGCGATGACGGAATGGGTTTTGCGCACAAAGGTCGCCAGCCCGAATTCGGCGGCAATGGCGGTATCGCCGTTGAAGAGCTCGCCTCTCGATGTCGGGCAGAAGAAGCCGTCATGGCCGGGCAGGGCGGCGCTGAGCTCCGTGAATAGATTGAAGCGCTGTGGCAGCTCCAGCCCTGCATCCCGATAGATCGACCATCCGCAGCCCGCACCCGGCGCCCGCAGCACCTCCTGCAGGCACAGCACATCTGGATCTGTCTGCCTGACATAGCCGATCAGGGCCTCATGCAGCCTGCCGCCCCACGCGTTCAGCGAAATGATGCGCAATGTCGTTCGGCTCCGTTGGCGGCCGGATCTGCTGTCTACGCTGCGAGTTTTAGAGTTCCGACTTGATGTCGCCCATCCGGTTCCAGGCATCGAGGCCGGCGATCTTGTAGGCTTCGGCAAGCGTTGGATAGTTGAAGGTGTTTTCGACGAAATATTCGACCGTCCCTTTGAGATTGAGCACCGCCTGGCCGATATGGACCAGCTCGGTGGCGCCTTCGCCGACGATATGCACGCCGAGCAGACGGCGAGTCTTCAGCGAGAAGATCAGCTTCAAAAGGCCGGTGTCGAGGCCCATTATATGCCCGCGCGAGGTTTCGCGGAAGCGGGCGATGCCGCATTCATAGGGAATGCCGCGCTCCTTCATCTCCTCTTCAGTCAGGCCGCAGGTCGAAATCTCCGGCACGGCATAGATGCCGTAGGGGAAATATTTCGGCGGCTCCTTGGCGACCGCGCCGATCGCGACGCGGGCGGCGATGCGGCCCTGTTCCATCGAGGTCGAGGCAAGGCTCGGAAAGCCGACGACGTCGCCGGCGGCGTAGACGTTGGCAACCGAAGTCTGGAACGTCTCCGGATTGACCTTGAGACGGCCTCGGCTATCGGCTTCGAGGCCGATGGCCGGAAGGTTCAGTGCGTCAGTCGCCCCCATGCGGCCGGCGGCGAAAAGCACCATGTCGGTCGTCAGGCGCCGGCCACTGTCGAGCGTCAGCTCGACCTTGCCGTTGTCGAGCGTCTCAACCTTGTCGGCCTTCTGGCCGAGCAGCAGCTTCATGTTGCGGTCACGCAGCTGATAGGTGAAGTCCTCGACGATTTCCTTGTCGATGAAGTCGAGCATCGTCGCCTTCGGGTCGATGACGGTGACGGCCGTGTCGAGCGCGCTGAAGATCGTCGCATATTCGATGCCGATGACGCCGGCGCCGATGACGACCATCGATCGCGGCAACTCCTGGATGTCGAGCAACTCGTCGCTGTCGAGTACAGTCTTGCCGTCGAAAGGTATGTAATCGGGACGGAACGGCTTTGTGCCGACGGCGAGCAGTACGCTGGCGGCGGTGACCTGCGTGGTCTCGCCGTCATCCTTGATCACCTGCAGCGTCGACGCATCGATGAAGCTCGCCTTGCCGCGAATGTGCTGCACGCGGTTGCGGGCGAACTGGTGTTCCAGCACCTCGACCTCGTGGTTCAGCGTGATCAGCAGGCGGCGGCGCAAATCATCTGCGCTGATCTCTTCCTTGACGCGGTAAGACCGGCCGTAGAAACCGCGTTCGCGCCAGCCGGAGAGGTTGAGCGCGGTCTCGCGCAGCGTTTTGGAGGGGATGGTGCCGGTATGGACGGACACGCCTCCGACGCGTTTGCCCTGCTCGATGACAAGCACTTTCTTGCCGAGTTTTGCAGCCTGGATGGCGCCGCGGCGCCCTGCGGGACCGCTGCCCACCACAACGAGATCGTACTGAAGCATCATCAAGCCCCGGATTGGAAAGGAATCATTTTGCGACGCAAAATGTCGCCCGTCCATCGTTAGCCGGTCAATGTTACAGATTGTTTTACGGCCGCCTGATTGGTCCTGACGGGCGCTTTTTCGGGCAAGTGAGCCCTTCGGGAAACAGCTTTACGCCATGATGTCGGCGCGCGACGGTTTTCATGCGCGGGTGATGTAGTCCGCGGAAATATCGCTGACCTTGGTAACGCCGAGCAACGCCATATTGCTGTGTAGTTCCGTCTTCAGGATGTCCGCCGCCTTAAGCACGCCCGGTAACCCCGCGACGGCTGCGGCATAAAGGAACGGCCTGCCCACGAACACGAAACGGGCCCCGAGCGCGAGAGCCTTCATGATATCAGTTCCACGCCTGAAACCGCCATCGACCATGACGGCAACGCTGTCTCCGACACGTGCTGCAATCTCCGGAAGCACCTGAAGCGGTGAAGCGGTGCCGTCAAGCTGGCGGCCGCCATGGTTGGAGACGATCACTCCATCCGTCCCGGTGTCGGCAGCCCGGGCCGCGTCGTCAGGATGCATGATCCCCTTGACCACAAGTTTGCCGGACCACCTGTTGCGTATCCGCTCCAAATGATTCCAGTTGAGGTGGTCGCGCCTGCCGAAATCGCGCGTGACGTTCGAGGAGATGATCGGCGCGCCTCTTGTGGCATAGGAATTTTCAAAATGCGGAATGCCGTGCCGAACGATCGTGCGCAAGAATGTGCCGGTGGTCCAACGCGGGTGCGAGATGCCCTGCCATGCCAGGCGCAGACCTGGACGCAAAGGCGTCGAAAATCCGGCCCTTACATTGTTTTCCCGATTTGGCAGCGTGGCTGTGTCCACGGTCAGCAGAAGTGTGCGCAAGCCGGCGGCGCCGACGCGATCGATCAGAGCATCGATACGATCGGGTTCGCCGGGGAGATAGGCCTGAAACCACGCTTGTGGCGAAACCGCAGCGATCTCTTCCAAGGGGATAAGTGAGGAACCGCTTATGATCATCGGGATTCCCGACTGGTCCGCTCCCCGCGCGAGCACGATGTCACCTCGATAGGCCATCAGCGCGCTGATACCCATCGGCGCGATGCCGAATGGTGCGGCATGGGTCTTGCCGAAGAGGCTCGTCTCGGTGCTGCGTTTCGAGACGTCCCGAAGGACACGAGGCCGGAAGGCATAGGCCTGGAAAGCTTCCGCGTTATGCCGCAGCGACGCATTGGTCTCGGTCGCGCCGGCGATATAACCGAACAGAGGCTTTGGCAGATGTCGCCGCGCCTTCATTTCAAAATCATCGAGGCAGAGCACGTCGCGGCAGAGCCGGGTCGATCGATCGGTGTTGCCGCTGCGGATCGTCATGGAGCTTCATCTTCTCGGTATTTCGGGCGGGCATTGTTCAGACATGGTGGTTGCAGGATTGCATACAATCCCGCACGACCAACTGCTGTCAACTCCAGCATTCCGCAGTCTTCCCACGCCGATGGGCCGCCGCAGGATCGACGTGCGGCGGCCTTGCACCTCGTCGGCGGTCGGTCCTGGCTTTTGTTCAGATCAGCTTCAGCCCCTTCAGGCTGACATGGCCGTCCTTGCCGATGATGACATGGTCGTGAACGGTGATATCGAGCGCCTTGGCGGCATCGATGATCACCTTCGTCATGTCGATGTCGGCGCGCGACGGTGTCGGGTCGCCGGAGGGGTGGTTGTGGACGAGGATCATCGCCGTTGCCGAAAGCTCCAGCGCGCGTTTCACCACCTCACGCGGATAGACCGGCGTGTGGTCGACCGTGCCGCGCCCTTGCACCTCATCGGCGATCAGCACATTGCGTTTGTCGAGAAAGAGGATGCGAAACTGTTCGCGGGTTTCGTGCGCCATGGCGGCATGGCAATACTGGATGACCGAAGACCACGAGGACAGGACCTGTTTGCTCCTGAGCTCGCTCTTCAGGGTCCGATGGGTCACAGTCGAGATCAGCTTCAGGTCGAGCGCCACGGCCTCGCCGACGCCCTTCACCTCCGTCAGCAGCGCTGCTGGCGCACCGAAGACGCCGGAAAGCGAGCCGAATCGCTCGATCAGCGCCTTGGCGATCGGCTTGGTATCACGCCGCGGGATCAGCCGGAAAAGCAAGAGCTCGAGGATTTCGTAGTCGGCAAGCGCGGTGTCGCCCAGTTCGCGGAAGCGGTCACGCAACCGCTCGCGATGACCATGATAATGTTATTGCGCGGCGAGCGAGGCGGGCAGGGCGGTCCTGCCATTCGCCGCGGACGGCTTTTGCGGTCGTCCGCCGAAGAACGAGCGTTCGTCGGCGGCAATGGGCTCTTGCGTTGGGAAAGGCAACTCGTCGTCGGAAGATGTCGCAACAGGTCCCTTCGCCATCGGATCGTTACCCGTTGTGCGACGGCAGGCCCGGGCGGTCGAGCCCGCCCGGCGACAGCGTGAAGATCTCGCAGCCATCGGAGGTGACGCCGACCGTATGTTCGTACTGGGCCGAAAGCGAGCGGTCGCGGGTCACCGCCGTCCAGCCGTCGGCCAGCACCTTCACATGCGGTCGGCCGAGGTTGATCATCGGCTCGATGGTGAAGATCATGCCTTCGCGCAGTTCCGGCCCCTCATTGGCGCGGCCGTAATGCAGGATGTTCGGCGAATCATGGAACAGCCGGCCGACACCGTGGCCGCAGAAATCGCGCACCACCGAACAGCGCTCGGCCTCGGCATAGGTCTGGATCGCCTCGCCGATCGCGCCGGTGCGGGCGCCCGGCCTGACGGCTGATATGCCGCGCATCAGCGATTCATAGGTGACCTCGAGCAGGCGCTCGGCGGCGCGCTTGATCGTGCCAACAGGATACATCCGGCTCGAATCGCCGTGCCAGCCGTCGAGCACGAAGGTAACGTCGATATTGACGATATCGCCTTCGCGCAGCGGCTTGTCGTTCGGAATGCCATGGCAGACGACGTGATTGATCGAGGTGCAGGTCGATTTGGTATAGCCGCGATAGTTCAGCGTCGCCGGATAGGCGCCGTGCTCCAGACCGAAATCGAAGACGAATCGGTCGATCTCATCGGTCAGCATGCCGGGTTTGACGATGTCGGCAAGCGCATCGAGGCAGCGCGCGGTCAGCTGGCATGCCCTGCGCATACCCTCGAATGCTTCAGCGTCATAAAGCCGGATGGCGCCGGTATTCTTCGGCGGCGCGGAAGAGGCTTCGATATAGTTCACCATTGCAGGGCCTTAGCGGAGATTATTAGATTTGTTCATAATGCAGCTATGCCGGGTTCGTCCATCGCGATCAACCGCCAGGACGAGATTTCTGACCGGATCGGATCCGTTTGGCGTGCAGCTTTCCAAATCGGTCCGAGGCCAAATCGTTGGACCGGATGGAATATCCACAATCTTCCCAAGGGGATAGGATTGATTGCCTGAAATCTCCCCGTTACTCACCGATTGGTGACAGCGGGGAAGGGGCATTCATGCTGAACGAAGCGATTAATCTTGAGATCTTACCGGAGGCCGCCGGCGAGCCGGAACGGCGCGTGCGTGATCGCGGCGCCACCGAACGCGCCATCCTTGCCGCCGCCAAGGGTCTGCTGGCCGAGCAAGGCTTCCAGAATTTCGGCATCAACGCGGTCGCCCGCCGCGCCGGCTGCGACAAGCAGCTGATCTATCGCTACTATGGCGGCCTCGACGGCCTGGTCGAAGCGATCGGCGCCGATCTCGGCACATGGGTGAAGGATCGCATTCCGGAAGACACCGGCGGCATGTTCCTGCTCACCTATGGCGACCTGATGGAGCGGCTGTCGCTTCTTCTTCTCGATGCCTTGAGAGATGATCCGTTGATGCGCCGCATCCTCGCCTGGGAAATATCGGAAAACACCGAGCAGGTGAGGCGGCTGTCCGAAGCGCGTTCGAAGGCGCTCGCTCTCTGGCTGGAGCGCATGCGCGGCTCGCTGGCGCCGCCGAAGGGCGTGGATGCAGCAGCCGTCAACGCCGTCGTCATCGCGGCGATCCAGCACCTCGTGCTCGCTGCTGCAGCCGGCGGGCAGTGCGCCGGCCTGTCGCTGCAGACATCCAAGGATTGGGAAAAGGCGGCGACGGCGCTGAAGCGCATCGTGCGCGGCGTCTACGGTTGAGATCTGCTCATCCACAGGGGGCGGGTTTCGCGTTAACCTTAACAAATGGTTTACGTTGCGCGGGCCTGGTTAAGCCGACAGTGTGGCGGTGAGCAGAGATGGTATGAGTGAGAGTGCCCGAGTTGACGCCCATGGGAACGAAGATCGCTAAAGCCGCGTTTCTGGTGACGGCGATGATGTTTTTCGCAGTCCTGGCGCTGGATATTGCAATTCCGACGCTGGTGCTTTGCATCATGGCATTGTCAACCTGGTTGGTCTCCCTCGATCTGCCCGTCGCGCGCAAGCATGGAGGAGAGGCCGCATGAAGTGGTTTCTGATCTTCTGGGCCGGCCCCATCGTCTTTCTGGGCGGATGGTACTGGCTCTCCTATTACGACATGAATTTCGGCATCTTCATGCTGTCGCGGCAGGTCCATGACCTGACGTTCGAGCTTTACGGAAAGGCGCTCGGCATTCCGCCGGAGACGATCCCACCGCTCGTGGCCCGCGCGATCGCGGTCGACAGCCTCGTCGTCTTTGCCATCCTCGGCTTCAGAAAGCGCAAGTCGATCATCGCCTGGTGGACGGCGCGTCAAGCGCTGAATTCGTCTCCCGACCTTGCCAGCAAGGAAAGCCTGTCGAGCGCGCCCTGAAGGATGAAACTTGCCGCGGCCGAATCGATCCGTTCGGCCCGCTTGGCGCGCGAGACGTCCATTTCGAGCAGCGTCCGTTCGGCCGCGACCGTGGAAAGCCGCTCGTCCCAATAGACGAAGGGCAGCGCCGTCTTCTGCTCCATGTTGCGCACGAAGGCGCGCGTCGCCTGTACGCGCGGACCCGCCGATCCGTCCATATTCATCGGCAGGCCGATGATGAAGCCTGCGACCTTTTCCGATTGTGCAAAGTCCAGCAGCGCCTGCGCATCGATGGTGAACTTGACGCGCCGGATCACCGTGCGCGGCGTGGCGAAGCGCCGCCCGAGATCGGACATCGACAGCCCGATCGTCTTGGTGCCGAGATCGAGGCCGGCAATCGCCTGTCGCGGGGCAAGCGTCTCGGCCATTTCCTCGATCGTCAGCACCGTCATCGCCATGTCATCCCGTCAAAAGAAATTGAAGTCGCCGCCGCTTTTCTTTGCGGCCGCATAAGATATGTCCTTAGAGCATGATGTTGAAAAGCGTGAGCGCTTTTCGGACCTGTTTTTACATCACGTAATAAAGGAGACATTTCATGAAGATCACCTGGCTCGGCCATTCCGCCTTCCGCATCGAGACATCAAAGGCGAAGATCCTGCTCGACCCGTTCCTCAGCTATAACGCCTCCTTTTCCGGCCAGGATATCAAGGATGTTTCGGCAGGCGTCACCCACATCCTGCTGACCCATGGCCATGGCGATCACGTCGGCGACACCGTGGCGCTTGCCAAGGAAACCGGCGCCGTCGTTCTCGCCAATGCCGATCTCGCCGCCTGGCTCGGCTCCAAGGGTGTCGACAAGATCGAGATGGGCAATACCGGCGGCACGATCGCGCTCGGCAGCTTCTCGGCGACCTTCACCAATGCGCTGCACTCATCTGCCCAGATCACCGAAGACGGCGTCTCGCACGCGCTCGGCAACGCCAACGGCCTGATGCTGCACTTCGACGACGAAGCCTCGATCCTTGCCATGGGCGATACCGACATCTTCTCCGACATGGCGCTGATCAATGAATTGCACCAGCCCGATATCGGCCTCGTGCCGGTCGGCGACCGCTTCACCATGGGTGGCGCGGTGGCGGCACTCGCCTGCCGGCGTTATTTCAACTTCAAGACCGCGATCCCCTGCCACTATGGCACCTTCCCGATCATCGACCAGACGGCCGAAAAATTCGTTGCCGGCATGGAGGGATCGCAGACGGATGTGAAGGCGATCAAGCCCTCCGAGAGCCTGTCGATCTAGCAAAACCCCGTTGCGTAAGGCGGACATGGCCTTTATAGCGGGTAGGAAAAATCCTATCCGGAGAATGCCATGTCCGTCGATCTTGCCACCGTGAAGCGCGTCGCCCGCCTTGCCCGTATTGCCGTCTCCGAGGATGAGGCAAATCGCATGGTCGGCGAGCTGAACGGTATCCTTGGCTTCGTCGAGCAACTCTCCGAGGTGAATGTCGATGGCGTCGAGGCGATGACGTCAGTCACCCCGATGGCGATGAAGAAGCGGAGCGATGAGGTGACCGACGGCGGCAAGGCGGCCGATATCGTCGCCAATGCGCCCGTCACCGATCATAATTTTTTCCTGGTGCCGAAAGTCGTCGAATAAGGCTTCGAAGCCTCTTTCCGACCCTGTTGCCATTTCCAGATCTGAAGCGAAAACACGATGAGCGAACTCACCAGCCTGACCATTGCCGAAGCCCGCCAGAAGCTGCGCGCCAAGGAAATCACCGCGACCGAACTGACCGAAGCCTATATCTCGGCGATCGATGCGGCCAATGGTCAGCTGAATGCCTACATAAAGGTCACGCCGGATCTCGCCCGCCTCATGGCGAAGAATTCCGACGCGCGCATCGCCGCCGGCAAGGCGGGCGATCTCGAAGGCATTCCGCTCGGCATCAAGGATCTCTTTGCCACCGTCGGTGTGCACACCCAGGCCTGCAGCCACATTCTCGATGGTTTCGAGCCCCGTTATGAATCGACCGTGACGCAGAACCTCTGGGATGACGGCGCCGTCATGCTCGGCAAGCTTAACATGGACGAGTTCGCCATGGGCTCCTCCAACGAGACGTCGTATTACGGCGCGGTCATCAACCCCTGGCGCTCCGCGGGTTCCAACCAGCAGCTCGTGCCCGGTGGCTCCTCCGGCGGCTCGGCCGCAGCCGTCGCCGCTCACCTTTGCGCCGGCGCTACCGCGACCGATACCGGCGGCTCGATCCGCCAGCCGGCAGCCTTCACCGGCACCGTCGGCATCAAGCCGACCTATGGCCGCTGCTCGCGCTGGGGCACCGTCGCTTTCGCTTCCTCGCTCGACCAGGCGGGCCCGATCGCCCGCGACGTGCGCGATGCCGCCATCCTTTTGAAGTCGATGGCAAGCGTCGATGCCAAGGACACGACGTCGGTCGATCTGCCGGTGCCGGATTATGAAGCCGCGATCGGCCAGTCGCTGAAGGGCATGAAGATCGGTATTCCCAACGAATACCGCGTCGATGGCATGCCGGATGAGATCGAAGCCATCTGGCGCCAGGGCATCACCTGGCTGAAGGAAGCCGGCGCTGAAATCGTCGACATCTCGCTGCCGCACACCAAATACGCCCTTCCGGCCTATTACATCGTCGCGCCCGCCGAGGCATCCTCGAACCTCGCCCGTTACGACGGCGTGCGCTACGGCCTGCGTGTCGACGGCAAGGATATCGTCGACATGTACGAGAAGACGCGTGCCGCAGGCTTCGGCAAGGAAGTCAAGCGCCGCATCATGATCGGCACCTATGTGCTGTCCGCCGGCTACTACGACGCCTATTACATCCGCGCCCAGAAGGTTCGCACGCTGATCAAGCGCGATTTCGAACTCGCCTTCGACGCCGGCGTCGACGCCATCCTGACGCCGGCGACACCGTCGTCGGCATTCGGCGTCGCCGATGAGAACCTCGCCGCCGATCCGGTGAAGATGTATCTGAACGACATCTTCACCGTGACGGTCAACATGGCGGGCCTGCCCGGCATCGCCGTGCCGGCCGGCCTCGACCAGAAGGGGCTGCCGCTCGGTCTGCAGCTGATCGGCAAGCCCTTTGATGAGGAAACCCTCTTCAAGACCGCCCATATCATCGAGCAGGCGGCCGGCCGGTTTACGCCCGCCAAGTGGTGGTAACCGACTTAACGATCCATTTGCGCCGATCGCAAGGCGGTCGGCGCCCGGCCTTTTTCCTGATCGACAGGCCATTTTTTCATATTTGTTCCTTCGAGCCGGAACTCAGCGCCTCTCTGTTGTCCGTAACCATCATTCAGTCGATCTGACGGAGGCCGGTGCGAACTTGTTGGCTAACGCTGATAAGACCTGCTGTCGATGAGGAGGACTTCCCGCTCGTTGATATGTCCGTGAAGGAACTTCGTATCTTTAGGGATCGGTATCAGGCCGCAAAATCGGTGCATGTTGACCTCGCGCCAGATGCTCGAACAGTTGACGCGTGATGGGTTGGAGTTCTTGAACGGCTTGAGAGCACAGCAGAAGTCGTCGCGTCGCCCAGGCGTCAGTGAGTCTGACAAATGCGATCGGCATGGTGCGACGGCAGCGGCGCGCGGCGATCTCGGGAACAATGCCGAAACCCACGCCATCCGCCGCCATCCTGCAAATGCCTTCAAAGGTTCTGAGATGCACGCGCGGCTGCAACCTGTGGCCCGCGCGCGCCGCGTGGTCATCGACATGCTGCTGAAGAGCACCTGCAAAGCCGATCTGGTCTTCGCCGAGGAGTTGAGAAAAGGCGATCCGCCTTTCCCTGGCCATGGGGTGAGTGCTCGACATGACGGCGACGAGACGATCGACCGCAAATGGCGATGTTGTCAGCGGTGAAGTCTCGATCGCGTCGGAGACAATCCCAATCTCCGCCAGTCCGCCTGCTATTGCCTTGACGATCTCGGAACTCGGTCGCTCGGAGAGATTGACGTCGATGCGGGGATGCGCCGCCAGCCACGGTCCAAGACGGCCGGGTAGGAATTCGGCCATTGCCGCCGTATTGGCGAAGAGCCTGATCGTGGCCCGGACTCCCCGCGCATGCTCTGACAATTCCGCCTGCATCGCTGCCACCTGGTGCAAAACGAGACGGGCATGATGCGCCAAGGCTTCTCCGGCCCGCGTCGCGCTGACGCCCCGCCGCCCGCGATCCAGAAGCGATACGCCGCCGGATGCTTCCATCTCACGGAGTCGCTCGCTTGCCGCAGCCAAAGAAAGATTGGCCGCCGAAGCGCCATGCGTGATGCTGCCAGCCTCCACAACGGCGAGAAAGAGACGTAAATCTGCAAGATCGAAGCGCATGGCGCAAAGATAACACACAGTCAGGCTTCGGAAAAACCGAAGCCTAACGATGGAAGTTCCCGATTGTGGCCAAGCGTCGTATTGCTCTAAGTGGCAGCATGGAGCAGATCAATTTCACCACTGTCACAATCGCCGTCATTTTCTTTGTTGCCGGTTTCGTCAAAGGCGTCACGGGCATGGGCTTGCCCACAGTGGCCATGGGTGCACTCGGCGCGCTCCTTAATCCATTGACGGCGGCCGCGCTGCTGCTCGCGCCATCCTTCGTCACGAATGTTTGGCAGCTTCTTGCCGGTCCACGATTTGGGGCGCTTCTGCTGCGACTGTGGCCCATGATGGCGATGATCGTCATTGGCACGCTGGCCGGCTCCACCCTGCTTGCAGGCGGTAATGCCGGCCGCACCACGATGGCTCTCGGGCTCGCGCTGGTCTTCTACTCAGCCTACACGCTCCTTGCTCATCAGCACCGCGTGCCCTCCCATTGGCAGCCTTGGGCATCGCCTCTGGTTGGGCTGGCAACGGGCGTAATGACAGGTGCTACGGGCGTATTCGTCATTCCCGCCGTTCCGTATCTTCAGGCGCTCGGTTTCGAGCGGGACGAACTGGTTCAGGCATTGGGCCTATCCTTCAGCATTTCGACCATTGCGCTTGCTATCGCCCTTCTCTCCCATGGGACTCTGCCAATCAGCGCACTGACGACGTCGGTGCTTGCCGTCATCCCCGCCCTAGTTGGCATGGTGGCTGGGCAGGCGGTCCGCATGCGGATCAGTCAAGATGTCTTTCGGCGTGGATTTCTCGTCTGTCTCCTGATTCTGGGACTGGAAATGGCGCTTCGGCCGCTTCTGTCGCAATGACCGCTTGTGGTGGCACGAGTTGGATGTCAGTTGCTGACAACCCGGTCACGCTGCGTCTGAAGGACCTCGGGGGCCTTGAAACCCTTGCCGGCAAGGCAGGTCACCTGACCATTTGCTTCGCGACTGAAGAAGGCGGGTGCCGTCTCGGATTTCGAGGCGGCGCCTGTTATAGAAAGAAGACTTTGCGGGGAGGGCCTCATGCCGAACAAGGATCTTGCGCGATTGATCGAGGCAGCTGATCGCCTCGCTGCCGGTGGGTTCACTATGGGCGCTGATTGGCAGGCGGTACACGAAATCTGCCAGCGCCACGAAGGTGAACAGCCGTTCGACTGGGGTCACGCGCTCTGCCATCGCATCGAAGGCGACGACTGGAATGCCGACTACTGGTATCGTCGCGCTGGAAAGAGACGAGGCGCCGGCTCGATGGCCGACGAGTGGTCGGCGATGCGGACGGAACTCTCTGCAAAGGCTGGAGGCTAACACCCTGACTACGCCGGTTGGAGCATAGTCAGGGTGGGTTGCCCGATTACCTGTTATTTAGTTGCGACCTGACCAGCCTCAGTCCTTTTTCGGTGATCCGGTAGGGTTGGCCGCTCGAGGACTTGATGGCCCTCAGCTGCTTCAGCCTGCGGAAGAGATCGAGATCGACGCCGGGATAGAGCCAGCCATCGCGGGTGAAGCAACTGACTGCCTCGATCTTCCTGTTGTCGTCGCGAGAAATTTCGATGCGGCCGCCTTGGGCCATGAGATGCAGGATGCGCTGCTCCGTGCGAGAAATGTCCATGTGTTGAGATCCGGTATCGCGCCCGGCAGGGCGCACAAAAACGATCTGGCGTTCATTCGAACGTCAGGGCTTCGTTTTTTTCGGGCCCATGCGCGCAAGAAAACTTGCGGGCAGGGCCTTTACCGGGTCTCAGGCAGGCTCAACATAAAACACCTCGATAAGCTTTATTATTCAGCCGGGAAAATTCGGTCAAGAGCGTGCTCTCAGGTTAAAACCGGTCGAAAACCGCAATTTCCAACCATCATCTCCTTGGAGCCACTGGTAAATTTCGCGACTCAATGGTCTAGTTGAGGGGTAACGCGGAGGTGTCGTTGATCCACATTCGCAATGCCCGCGACGGTGAAGCGGAGCTATTGAGCGAGATCGGGCTCAGGGCCTGGCAAAATGCGATGGCGTCGATCGGCGAATCGGACGCGATGATCGATGCAGCGCGCAACGCCTTTCGGAACTTCGTGGAAAACGACTGGCTGACCATCACCGTCGTCGAGCAGAACGGCCAGGTGGCAGGCTGGGCGGCGCGCGAGCGATTGGACGAAACCATCTCGGATTTCTGGATCGATCCTGCCTTCACCCGCCAGGGGCTTGGTTCGGCGCTTCTCGTCCGCATCGAAAAGGAAATCTCCGATCAGGGCTTCGAGAAGGCGGCGATGCAGACCCATTCCGGCAATAGCGAGGCGATCGGCTTCTTCCGGAAACACGGCTATAGCATCCACTGGCTCTCGGTCGCCTATAATCCGAAGCTCGATCGCGATGTGCCCTCGGTCGGACTGACAAAACAGCTCGTTTCCGATGGCGGCGGATACGGGCAGGAATTCTGACGTTTGAAAGGTGCTGCAGGAGGCGGAGGATTGCTTACGGCCGCCGGGCGTGGTTCTCGGCTCATAGCGGGCTATTCGGACGTCACGCAAAAATTGTTGCCTTCGGGATCATTCAATACGCTGTAGGCATCCGTCTCGCGGACGAATGTCGCCCCGAGGGATAGGAGCCGTTCCACTTCTTTTTGCCGATCCGGGGCGGCGATATCGAGATGAACACGGTTGCGGGCGGGACGCTCTCCCTGGCGAAGGTGGAAGCAGAGGCGTGTTCCGGGACCATCGACCATCACCGTCGGATCCGTTTCCGGTGTCAGCCCCAATGCGGCAAGGCGGGCCAGCTCGGCATCGTCATAAGGCATCACTTCGTAGCCATCGAGCGCCGCCGCCCAGAAACGAGCAACTCGCCAGGGATTGTCGCAGTCGATGACGATTTCTTTCAGCCTTGCCATGGCGCTTCTAAAACTTGTCGGATCGACGCTCGGAGACGCGCTCAGCGATCGCCCCGCCGATGGCCGGCAGCAATGCGAAAAGCACGAGCTGTGGTGTTCCCCGCAACGTCAACAGACCGGAAATAGTGAGCGCGAGCAGTAATCCCGCCAGCGTCCCGACCAGATAGGGCAGATAACCCTTCAATAGCGCCTCCCTATCGCGATGGCCAAAATCCAAGCGCATTTGGACTGAAGATAGAGATCACTATGGTATCGACAACTGGGGCGGTCAGAATTCGTGTCGATCGCTCGGCTTATGCCGATGTCGCCGTCCGTGGTGCAGACGGCCTCTCGCCCCAGACAGAAGCCGCCGACGGCAACTCTTGCACAAGGGAAAGCCTTGCACCGCTACGCCATTTCCGTTACCTCACCAGTGGAAAAGAACAGCCTGCAAAGAGTATCAGATGACCCTTGTCGACGTCCGCACGCCTGATCCGAAACGCTTCATCCCCGGCGCCACCGGCGACTGGGAAGTCATCGTCGGCATGGAAGTCCATGCCCAGGTGCTGTCCAATTCGAAGCTCTTCTCCGGCGCCTCGACGGAATTCGGCAAGCCGCAGAATTCGAACGTCTCGCTGGTCGACGCCGCCATGCCCGGCATGCTGCCCGTCATCAACGAGGAATGCGTCAAGCAGGCGGTGCGCACCGGCCTCGGCCTGAAGGCCGAGATCAACAAGCGCTCGGTCTTCGACCGCAAGAACTATTTCTATCCCGACCTGCCGCAAGGCTATCAGATCTCGCAGTTCAAGGATCCGGTCGTCGGCGAGGGTAAGATCGTCATTTCGCTTGGGCCGGACCGCCAGGGCCAGTTCGAGGATATCGAGATCGGCATCGAGCGCCTGCATCTGGAACAGGATGCCGGCAAGTCGATGCATGACCAGCATGCGACCATGTCCTATGTCGACCTGAACCGTTCCGGCGTCGCGCTGATGGAGATCGTCTCAAAGCCCGACATGCGCTCGTCCGACGAGGCCAAGGCCTATATGACCAAGCTGCGCTCGATCGTGCGCTATCTCGGCACCTGCGACGGCAACATGGACGAAGGTTCGATGCGCGCCGACGTCAACGTCTCGGTCCGCCGTCCGGGCGAGGGTTTCGGCACGCGCTGCGAAATCAAGAACGTCAACTCCATCCGCTTCATCGGCCAGGCGATCGAATATGAAGCCCGACGCCAGATCGGCATTCTGGAGGAGGGCGGCACGATCGATCAGGAGACCCGCCTCTTCGACCCGAACAAAGGCGAGACGCGCTCCATGCGCTCCAAGGAGGATGCGCACGACTATCGTTACTTCCCCGATCCGGACCTGCTGCCGCTCGAATTCGACGATGCCTTCATCAAGGCGCTCGAAGCCGATCTTCCCGAGCTGCCCGACGACAAGAAGGAGCGTTTCGTGCGCGAGCTCGGCCTGTCGATCTATGACGCTTCGGTGCTCGTCTCCGAGAAGGCGATTGCCGATTATTTCGAAGCGGTCGCCGCAGGCCGTGACGGCAAGACGGCGGCAAACTGGGTGATCAACGATCTGCTCGGCGCCTTGAACCGCACCGGCAAGGATATCGAGGAGACGCCGGTTTCGCCGGCCCAGCTCGGCGCCATCATCGATCTCATCAAGGCGGGAACCATCTCCGGCAAGATCGCCAAGGATCTCTTCGAGATCGTGCTCACCGAAGGTGGCGATCCCGCCCAGATCGTCGAGACGCGCGGCATGAAGCAGGTGACGGATACCGGCGCGATCGAGAAGGCCGTTGACGAGATCATCGCCGCCAATCCCGATCAGGTCGAAAAGGTCAAGGCGAAGCCGACCATGGCGGCATGGTTCGTCGGCCAGGTGATGAAGGCGACCGGCGGCAAAGCCAATCCGCAGGCTGTCCAGGCCCTCGTCAAGGCGAAGCTCGGCATCGAGGAATAAGCGGTGTACTTCGTCCGCACCGCCGGCGAACGCGACGTGGAGAAGGTGCGCGCCCTGCTGGCGGAGAGCTTTCATGCTACCTATGACGACATCCATGGCGCAGCCAAGGTGGATGATCTCATCGCCCATCTCTTTGCGGCGGCGGCGCTGAAGGCGCGGCTGGCGCGAAAGGATGCCGAATTCCTCGTTGCCGATGACGGCCGCAATATTGGCGGCATGGGTTATGCGGCAATGTCGCAGCAATTGACGAAGACGGTCATGCTGCATCTCCTCTACGTCAGGCCGGCGCTGCAGCGCCAAGGTATCGGCCGTGATATCTTCGCCGAGCTCGAAACCTGTTTTCCGGATGCGGAGATCATGCGTCTCGAAGTCGAACCGCAGAATGCAGCGGCGATCGCCTTCTATCTCACGCACGGCTTCACCGAGGTCGGCCGCAACGAGAACAGTGGGGCCGGGCAATCCGGCATTCCCGCGCTGATCTTCGAAAAACCGCTCGAAGGGCATTGAGGCCGTGGCGGGGGAATTGCCCGACATACTCATTCGTCAGGCGCGCAAAGAGGATCTGCCGGCGCTCGTGGCAATCTTTGCCGCCGATGCGCTCGGCGGTCATGGCGATACCACGGAAGCTGAAGCCTTCCCGGATTATGCCAGGGCCTTTGCCGCAATCGAAGCTTCGCCAGACCAGATGCTTTACGTTGCAGAGCGCGGCGGTGAGGTGGTTGGCACGTTCCAGACGATGGTGACGACGTCGCTGACCAGCCGTGGCTCCTCGGCGATGATTATCGAGGCGGTGCAGACGCGGGCCGATCTGCGCGGGCAGGGGATCGGTGCCGCGATGATCGAATTCGCCATTGCCGAGGCAAAAGGCCGCGGCATGCGGCTGGTGCAGCTGACCTCGAATGCCCTGCGTAGGGATGCCCACCGTTTCTACGAAAGGCTGGGCTTCAGGGCCTCGCATCTGGGCTTCAAGATGGCTTTGAAATGACCCGTGGCTGTCGTGGAATCGCTGGACAATTCGGCTTCGCGACGGCATAAGCGAGGGAATGAATTCTGGTTTGGCCCGCACCCGGCGGGCACAAGGAAAAGACATGTGGAATCTTCTGGTTCAAACCTTCACCTGGTGGAACAGTCAGACGATGGGCACGCGTTTTGCGACCTGGCGTTTTGGCAAGCGTGTCGGCGAGGATGAATTCGGTAACGTCTATTACGAAGGCGGCATGTCTTCCTACGGTCTGCCGAAGCGCTGGGTGATCTACAAGGGTTATGCCGAAGCCTCCGCCATTCCGCCGGGCTGGCATGGCTGGATGCATCATCGCACCGACGTTCCCCCGTCCAAGGAAAACTACGTCGCCAAGGAATGGCAGAAGGGGCATCGCCCCAACCTCACCGGTTCGCCGCAGGCTTACCGTCCGCCGGGCTCCATCGCCGTTCCGGGTGAGCGGCCGCGCGTCACCGGCGATTACGACGCCTGGACGCCCGGCAACTGAGACGGCTCGAACGGGCAATCCCAGGCCCGGCTTTTGGCCACAATTGACCTTTACCCGCAGGTTGGCCGCGCTTGACCGCGGCCGTGAACTGAAAATGTCTGGAGACGGGTACATGAAGCTCTTCACGCGGAACATGGTGCTGCGTGCCGCCGGATCGCTGCTGGCGCTTTTGGCCCTGCTTCCGCCGGTTGCGGCAAATGCCGCACGCATCGAAAATCCGGTTGCCGTCTTCTCCGGCCTCGACAAGATCACCGGCCGCATCACGACCTTCGACGTCTATGTCAACGAGACGGTACAGTTCGGCGCGCTGCAGGTGACGCCGAAAGCCTGCTATTCGCGCGACCAGGCGGAGGCGCAGAAGATCGACGGTTTCGTCGAGGTCGACGAGATCACCCTCGACCGCAAGATCCGCCGCATCTTCACCGGCTGGATGTTCGCCGCCAGCCCCGGCCTCAATGCCGTCGAGCACCCGATCTACGACGTCTGGCTGAAGGACTGCAAGACGAGCTCGGACGTCCCGGCGCCTGACGGCGCCAAGGCGACAGCCCGCTAACGCGACCTGACGGCCGCGTTATGCTGTGGGTGTCTTGTTCCCCTTGAAAAGACCCTTGGCAAAGCGAAGCGCACCGGCGAGCACGATGAAGACGAGAACGCCGGCCTTCTTGAAGAAGGCGAGGGCGAGTGCCAGCAATCCTACCTTCGCGGCAATCTTGGCGCCCGCGCCCGCAGCGATCATTCCCGCCATCCCATAGGCCGCGATCTTGTCGCCCTCGACATAGTCGCCATAAGCCATTCCCTTGTCGAACTGTACGAGCTTGGTGACGGTCGGAATGACGCCTTCGATCTCTTTCAACTGATCGAGGCCGGCGACGAAGTTGAATTGAAATACGCCCTGGCGGCCGAACACACGCACGGAATAATTCAGCGTGTGCTGCGGCCGCGTGTCGTCGCCAAAGATCAGATCCCGAGCCCAGTGCATCGCATGCGCAGATCTGTCGTAGTGCGGCGTGGAGGCCCAGCCGACAAGCGTGATCTTCGGAAACCCCTGCTTTTCGCGTTCGGCGTTGTTTTCGCGGATCGCGTCTTTGATGTTCTGCAGCAATTCGTCGTAGTTGGTCGTGGCGGCATCGGCGTCGGAAACATAGCCGTCAGCATTGTATTCGACGGTGGAACCCCAGGCCTCGATATCGGTCGGCGCATATTTTGCAGGGAAGATCATCCCCGTCGTTCCCGCAGCCGCCGGAGGGTTTCCCCAGATATCGACGAGAACCGTCTTCGCGTCGGCAGGGCTGAGATAGTAGAAGTCGGCGGGTACGTTCAGCGTTGCCTTGGCTTCAGGCAGCTTGATCACGCCCTGCTGAAAATCGAGCTTCTCCAGCAATGGTTTTTCCGCGTCGGAAAAATCGCTCCTGTTCGCGAACATCTCTTGGTAAGGGCGCGCGCCAGCCTGACTCGTCAACAAGGCGAAAAGGATCGCGGCTGCAAAATATCGTTTCAAAATTCTATCCCCCGTTGCATTCCGGAGCCTAGCCAAACTAGGTGGAAAATCAACGTTTGGATGAATCAATCGGGCTTAAAACTTAAGGTGTGGCGACTCCATCGCCGTCGCAAGCATCACGGCATAATCGGCCTTCGGAACGTCGATCGCTCCGAACGTCTTCAGGTGCTCCGTGGTGAATTGCGTGTCGAGCAGGGTGAAGCCCCTTTCCCGCAGCCGGTCGACCAGATGCACGAGGCAGATCTTCGAGGCATCCGTGCGGCGCGAAAACATGCTTTCGCCGAAGAAGGCCGAGCCGAGCGAGACGCCGTAGAGGCCGCCGACCAGTTCGTCGCCATCCCAGGCTTCGACGGTATGAGCATGGCCCATGTCGAAGAGCGTCGCGTAAAGTGATCGGATCGTCTTGTTGATCCAGGTGCTCGGACGCCCGGATGTCTCCTCCGCGCAAGCCGCGATCACCTGATCGAAAGCGTGATCGAAACGGATCTCGAAGGGTTTCCTGCGCACCGTCTTGGCAAGACTCTTCGACACATGGAAATGGTCGAGCGGCAGCACGCCGCGCAGTTCCGGTTCGACCCAGAAGATCTCCGGGTCGTCGGCGGATTCGGCCATCGGGAAGAGGCCGATGGAATAGGCGCGCAGGAGAATGTCAGGGGTGATGCCTGGTGACTTCCTGCGCGATCCTGCCATTCCTGCCCTATGCCGCCGGTGTGTTGGCGAGGTAGTGTTCCAGCCAGTGGATGTCGTAGTCGCCGTTGGCGATATCCTGGTTGGAGACGAGATCCTGGAACAACGGCAGCGTCGTATTGATGCCGTCGACGACAAATTCGTCGAGCGCCCGGCGCAGGCGCATCATGCATTCAACACGGGTGCGGCCGTGCACGATCAGCTTGCCGATGAGGCTGTCGTAATAGGGCGGGATCTTGTAGCCCTGATAGGCACCGGAATCGATGCGCACACCGAGGCCGCCCGGCGCGTGGAAATGGGTGATCGTGCCGGGCGAGGGCACGAAGGTGCGCGGGTGCTCGGCATTGATGCGGCATTCGATGGCGTGACCGGAAAAATGCACTTCGTCCTGCGTCACCGAGAGACCGCCGCCGGAAGCGACACGGATCTGCTCATGCACCAGGTCGATGCCGGTGATCGCTTCGGTGATCGGATGCTCCACCTGCAGACGGGTGTTCATTTCGATGAAATAGAACTCGCCATTCTCATAGAGGAATTCGATCGTGCCGGCGCCGCGATATTTCAGCTTCTTCATGGCGTCGGCGCAGATCTGGCCGATTTTCATGCGCTGCTCGACGTTGAGTGCCGGCGAATTCGCCTCTTCCCAGACCTTCTGGTGGCGGCGCTGCAGCGAGCAGTCGCGCTCGCCGAGATGGATGGCATTGCCTTCGCCGTCACCGAACACCTGGATTTCGATGTGGCGCGGCTTGCCGAGATATTTTTCCATGTAGACGGCATCGTTGCCGAAGGCGGCTGCCGCTTCCGTGCGCGCCGTCGACCAGGCTTCGATCAGATCGGCCTCGCTCTTGGCGACCTTCATGCCGCGTCCGCCACCGCCGGCCGTGGCCTTGATCAGCACGGGATAGCCGATTTCGGCGGCCGTCTTCAGCGCGTCCTCTTCGGTCTTCACTTCGCCGTCCGAGCCCGGAACGACGGGAATGCCGAGTTCGAGCGCCGTCGTCTTGGCGGTGATCTTGTCGCCCATGATGCGGATATGGTCCGCCGTCGGCCCGATGAAGGTGATGCCATGGGCATCGAGGATATCGGCGAACTTGGCATTCTCCGACAGAAAGCCGTAACCCGGATGCACGGCATCGGCGCCGGTGATCTCGCAGGCGGCGACGATCTGGTGGATGTTGAGATAGCTCTCGCGCGAGGAGGGCGGGCCGATGCAGACACTTTCGTCGGCAAGGCGCACATGCATGGCATCGGCGTCGGCGGTGGAATGAACCACGACGCAGGCGATGCCGAGCTCCTTGCAGGCCCGGAGCACGCGAAGGGCGATTTCCCCGCGATTGGCGATGAGGATTTTCGAAATCATGGGCATCGGCCTATTCGATGACCACGAGGGCTTGGCCGTATTCGACGGGATGTCCGTCATCGACGAGGATCTCGGTCACCTTGCCGGACTTCGGCGAGGGGATTTGGTTCATCGTCTTCATTGCTTCGATGATGATGAGCGTCTGGCCTTCCTTGACGGTCGCGCCGACTTCGATGAACGGACGCGCGCCCGGAGCCGGCGCCATGTAGACGGTGCCGACCATCGGAGCATTGACGACGTTGGCGGGGTTACGGGCGGGCGCTGCGGCCGGCGCGGCAGCGGCTGCCGGTGCAGCGGCTGCGGGCGCGGCATAGCTGGGTGCTGCGATCGGCGCCTGGACGTATTGCGGCGTACCGGCGCGCGAAACGCGGATGCGCAGGTCGTCCTGCTCGACCTCGATCTCTGTCAGATCCGTATCGTTGAGAATATTGGCGAGATCGCGGATCAGTGCCTGATCGATACCCGATTTCTTTTCAGCCATGGTGTTGCCCTGTCTTCTTCTTATGCCGTGATGTTCTTCAGCGCGTGGAGCGCCAGGATGTAGCTGTGAGTCCCGAAGCCGCAGATCACGCCCTTGCATGCCGGCGAGATCATCGACTTGTGACGGAATTCTTCCCGTGCATGCACGTTGGATATGTGGAGCTCGATGACGGGAATGGAAATGGCGCGGATCGCATCATGCAGCGCGACCGATGTATGCGTATAGGCGCCCGCGTTGATGGCAACGCCGGCGGCCTTTTCATCTGCCTCGTGGAACCAGTCCACAAGCGTGCCTTCGTGGTTGCTCTGCCGGAAATCGATATCAAACCCTAGATCGCGGCCGGCGGCCTTGCAGTCGGCTTCGATGTCCTTCAGCGTCTTGCCGCCATAAATGCCGGGCTCTCGTTTACCCAGCATGTTCAGGTTGGGGCCGTTCAGGACAAAAATCGTTTGCGTCATCGAATGTTCCGTAAAATGTACGACGGCAACCTATAGACTCCGCGAAGGCTGAATGAAAGCCCTTACGGGTTGGCCAGCGGGAATCACGCCACATTTGTCCACATGGCTGAAACGCTTCGATTTTGGCGATTTGATGGGCGGCCGAGCGGCGGCTGGTTTGCTCAGCAGGCAGTCTTGCCGCAACTGCGCATGTTCTTGACCTTGGCTTCGAGATCGTCGAGCCCGACGGCGCCCGGCACCAGCTCGTTGCCGATCACATAGGAGGGCGTGCCGCTGATGCCGAGGCTGGAGGCGAGCTGGTAGGTCGCCTGGACGATGCCGTCATTCGGGCTCTTTGCCATCTCGGCGCGGATCTTGTCCTCGCTGACGCCGAGCGAAGCGGCGACCGCGATCGCTGTTTCGTCGGAAGCGCGGCCCTCGGTGCCGAGAAGGGCGACATGGAAATCGGCATATTTCTCCGGCGCCAGCTTACGGAAGGCATCGGCCACCTTGTGGGCGGCGACCGAATCCGGTCCGAGGATCGGAAACTCCTTGAGCACGAAGCGGACGTTCTTGTCCTTCTTCAGCATCGCCTGCATGTCGGGAAGCGCGTGCCGGCAATAGCTGCAATTGTAATCGAAGAATTCGACGACGGTGACATCGCCCTTGGGATTGCCGAGCGTGACGTCGTTCTTCGAATCGAAGATGTCGGCGGTGTTCTCTTCGATCGCCATATTGGCCTTCACCAGCCGCTGGGCCTCCTGCTTTTTCTGCAGCGCATCCTGGACTTCGATCATGATCTCGGGATTCTCGATCAGATATTGCTTGATGAATTCGCCGAACTCCTTCTTCTGCTGGTCGTCGAGCGCCGCCGCCGGAAACGGAAGGGTGATCGATGCGGCAAGCGCCAGTGCGGTGAAGGTTTTCGGGAAGAATGCCATGATATCCTCGTCAGCGGCGGTGTGGCCGTCTCTTTGTCGAGAAGACCGTCGCCGGGTTAATGGACTTGAATGCGTCGCGTCAAGGTACGGCGCGTCCGGTTCTCATCAAACAGGAATTTTTCATCCCCGCGCGGCCCTCGCGGGATTGTGATGAGCCGATTAATACGGCAATTGTCGGGCCGTCATTGAAGAAGCCGAGTGAGAAGCGATCTTGTTTTCCATATCGAAACGCAGCGAAGTCGAGCCTTTTCACGCCATGGACGTCCTGGCGGAGGCGACGAAACGGCGCGCAGGCGGTCATCCCGTGATTTCGATGGCGGTCGGTCAGCCCTCGCATCCGGCGCCTCAGGCAGCCCTCGAGGCGGCGCGCGCCGCACTTGCCGACGGCCGGATCGGTTATACCGATGCGTTGGGGACGGCGCGGTTGAAATCCGCACTTGCCTGGCACTACAGGGATCGCCACGGCCTGGAGATCGATCCCGCGCGCATCGCCATCACCACCGGCTCCTCGGCGGGCTTCAATCTCGCCTTCCTGTCGCTCTTCGATGCCGGCGATGCGGTGGCGATCGCAAGGCCCGGTTATCCCGCCTATCGCAATATCCTCGGCGCGCTGGGCCTGAAGGTTCTCGAAGTGCCGGTCACGGCCGAGAGCCACTTCACCCTGACGCCGCAAAGCCTGGAAGTGGCGCAGAAGGAAAGCGGCCTGACGCTGAAAGGCGTGCTGCTTGCAAGCCCCGCCAACCCGACCGGCACGGTGACCGGCCGCAAGGGGCTGAAGGCGCTTTCGGATTATTGCGCCGCCCATTCCATCGCCTTCATCTCTGATGAAATCTATCACGGGCTGACCTTTGCCGGCGAGGAGGCGAGCGCGCTGGAGCTGACAGACGAGGCGATCGTCATCAATTCCTTCTCCAAATATTATTGCATGACCGGCTGGCGGATAGGCTGGATGGTGCTGCCGGAACGGCTGGTGCGGCCGATAGAGCGGGTGGCGCAGAGCCTTTATATTTCCCCGCCCGAGCTCTCCCAGATCGCCGCCACCGCCGCTCTCGGCGCCGGTGCCGAGCTGGATCGTTACAAGGCGAGCTATGCCGCCAACCGCGAGCTGCTGATGCGGCGCCTGCCGCAGATCGGCCTTTCGATCGCCTCGCCGATGGACGGCGCCTTCTACGCCTACCTCGACGTCATCCGCTTTTCCAATGACAGCATGGGCTTTGCCAAACGCATGCTCGCGGAAATCGACGTCGCGGCAACGCCCGGCCTTGACTTCGATCCCCTGGAAGGAAATCGAACCCTGCGTCTATCCTATGCGGGCTCGGAAGCCGAGATCGCCGAGGCGGTGGAACGAATCGCAGCCTGGTTGAAGTAGCGCGCCGGCAGCCGGCTGCTCGCTCTCCTATCGGCTAGCTTCGCGATGAAAACAGCGAGGCGAGCGTCGAAGCCGGTTTGTTGTTCAGCCGCGGCACCACCACGAGCTGCTTGATGTCGCCGCGCTTGTAGGCGGCGAGGAAGCGCTTGTAATCCTTGAACGAGACGCAGCCGTTGGAATCGCCATTCCTGCCGAGCATGTAGGTGTGGGCCAGCAGGCCGACGCGGTCAAAGATGGCGTCCGAACCCTCGACCGGCGTCAGGCGCAGCGCCTCGACGCCGTGGAAAAGGGCTTCGCGCATGGTGAGGACATAGGTGTGCGGCGGTGTCGGTCCGCGCATCTTCTTGTCCACGTAGCGCGGGTTGTCGCGCATCTTGCCGAGGCCGGAATGGGCTTCCAGCCGTTCGCCGTTCGGCAGATAGACGGTGCTGTTCTCGATGTCGTAGATCGCCACGCCTGCGCGCAGTTTGGGCGAAAAGACCGGCTTGTCGTAACGCGGCACGGCATCGTCTTCGTCATCTTCGATCGGCGAGTTCGGCTGAGCGTAGGCAAGTGCCGGCTCGCCAGCGCGCTGCGAACCCTTGGCGGTCGGCGCCGGTTTGCCGACGAGGCCATCGGGACGCGCCATCGGCAGCGGCACGGAACCTTCATCCGGGGCCAGGACGAGATCGAAGGGCGGCGCTTCTTCCGCGGCGGCAACCACGACAGGTGCGGGTTCCGAGGCGGGAATGGAGGCGGTTCTGACGGGAGATGCGGCCGGCTCGACCGGAGCCGGCGCGATCTGCCGGGGTCCGGCATCGGCAAGCGCAAGCAGGGCCGGGACTTCGGCTGCGGCGATGGCCTCTTTCGAGGGAATAATGATCCGGTCGCTATCGCCTTCTTCTGGCTTTACTGAGGCAAGCTCGACCGGCGGCGGCGCGATCACATCATCCTTGCGGAATTTGGCGCTGTCGGAAATCGCGGCGACGACCGGTTGCTCGGCAGCTATGGTGAGCCGATTGTTCTTTGTCAGAGTCGCCAGCGCCGTTGCCGCGGCGGCGGTCTTTTCGGCATGGGATTGGATGAGGCTCGCCGTTAGCGGCATCTTCGGTTTCGCGTCAAAGGGAGCCAGCCGATCGGCCTTGCCGACATGAATCAGCCGCTCATGGTGTGACGGCGGCGCCAGCTTCGGCGCGGTCCCGACCTGTGTCAGGCGATCAGACGGAGAATAGGGCACGGCCATCGAATGCATCGTCGCGAAAGTCGCGATCAGCCATGTGGAGGTCAGAAATCCGGCGCCGACGACACCGTAAAGAAAACCGCGAGATCTGCGCCAACGGAAAGCAGATCCGCCAAGAGGGGTGACGTTATCGAACGTCCCGACCGCAAACGCCATACTACACTCGTCTTTCAAACTCGCTACGCAGGCCGGCGGCACTGACTGACTAAACTTCGCCGGGGCCGGTAAAGGCGCAAATGGGCCGAATTTAGACCAGTTGCGACATCCGACTGTTTCGCAAGGATGACGAATTATGGTTTCTAATTTATTTACGCGGCGTCGCTCTTTCTCTCTACGTCTCAAAAAGAGATGCTTTTGCCCTCTCAGGCACGTTCCATCACATAACTTCCCGGCGCTTCCTCGATCGCGTTCAACGCGTCGCCGCCGGGTTTGCGCGCCGGCACGCGTCTGCCGTCATGCGTCTCGATCCAGGCCTGCCAATGCGGCCACCACGATCCCGGCGTCTCGGTCGCCTGGTCGAGCCAGGTCTCGTAGTCCCCCTTGGCGGGACCGCCGGTCCAATATTGATATTTCTTCTTGTCGGGCGGGTTAACGACGCCGGCAATGTGTCCCGAGCCGGTGACGACGAATTCCACCTTGCCGCCGAAGAACTGGCTGCCGAGGAAAACGGACTTGGCAGGGGCGATGTGATCCTCGCGGGTGGCGAGATTATAGATCGGGATCTTCACATCCTTCAGCGACACCGGCTTGCCGTCGAGGATCATCTCGTTTCGCGTGAGCGCATTCCGGAGATAGCAGTTGCGCAGGTAGAAGGCATGGTTTGCCGCCGCCATGCGGGTCGAATCGGCATTCCAGAACAAGAGGTCGAAGGGCAGGGGATCCTGGCCCTTGAGGTAGTTGTTGACGAAATAGGGCCAGATCAGCTCGGAGGCGCGCAGCATGTTGAAGGCCATAGACATCTTCGTGCCGTCGAGATAGCCGGCCGCCTGCATATGCTCTTCGAGCGCCGTAAGCTGCTCCTCGTCGACGAAAACCTTGAGATCGCCGGCATGGGTGAAGTCGACCTGGGTGGTGAAGAGGGTCGCGGTCTTGATGCGCTTGTTCTTTTCCTTGGCATGCAGCGCCAGTGTCGCCGCCAGCAGCGTGCCGCCGACGCAGTAACCGACGGCGTTGACGTCTTTCTCGCCGGTCGCCTTCTCGATTGTCGCAAGCGCGAAATCGATGCCCTCGCGGGCATAGGCCGCCCAGTCCTTATCGGCGTGGCGCGCATCCGGATTGACCCAGGAAATGACGAAGACGGTCTGACCCTGGTCGACGCACCATTTGATGAAGGATTTCTGCGGGTTGAGGTCGAGAATATAGAATTTGTTGATCCAGGGCGGGCAGATCAGCAGCGGCCGCTTCAGCACCGTTTCGGTCGAAGCCTCGTACTGGATGATCTGGCAGATGTCGTTCTGGGCGATCACCTTGCCTGGTGTCAGCGCCATGTCGCGGCCGACGGCAAATTTCGTCATGTCGGTCTGCCGAAGGCGAAGATCGCCATGTCCGGCGGCGATATCCTCGGCAAGCATCTTCATCCCCCGCACCAGATTGGCGCCGCTGGTGGCGATCGTCTCGCGGTAGAGTTGCGGATTGGTGGCGACGAAGTTGGTCGGCGAAAGCGCTGCGGTGATCTGCTTCACATAGAAACCGGCCTTGTGCCTGGTGTGCTCGTCGAGGCCGTCGGTCTCCGACACCAGCTTTTCCGCCCAGTCTGATGTGACGAAATAGACCTGGCGGAGAAAATCGAAGAACGGATTCTTCTGCCAGTCCTCATCCGAGAAGCGCTTGTCCTTGCGGGTGTCCGGCTCGGGCGGCGTAGAGGCGCCCTGCATGCCGCTCGCGCCTTGCATGCGCTGCATCGAGCGCATCCAGATGCCGAAGAAGGAGGACATCAGCTGGGTCTGCGCCTCGAAGGTGCGGCGCGGATCGGAAATCCAGTATTCGGTGACCTTCGAAAGCGTCTTGACCATGTCGGTCATTGGATCGATGGCGCTTTCGGTGATCTCGCCGCGTTCGCGCGGCGCAAGCCAGGCAGACGCTGCGTGCCCGAGATTTTCGAGCGCCCGGGCGAAATTCATCGCCATGGCCTCGGGATCCTTCAGCAGATAGGGATCGAGATCGGTCGCGTCGATACCGGCCTTGCCGCCACTCTCCTTCTTGCTGTCGGTCACCATTTCCTCCGGCGGCAGCACTCTTTTTATCCAATCGTTGTACATCGTGATTGAACGAGAAAACAAGTTCCACGCGCGTCGGCTCATGCTATTGCTTTGTGGCTGCGACAAATTTAACAGTCGAAGCAGTCAGAACTGGATTTTTGAGGCATGACGAAGAACGGCATTTTGCGCATCGCAACCTTCAACCGCACCGCATTGATTTGCGCCGCGGCGGCGATGGCCCTTGCCGGATGCAATCTGACGGCGGAACAGAAGGCCGCCGCCGCCGCCAAGCGAGCGGCGCCGACCGCAGTCGTCATGCCGGCGACCAAGGGCGAGGCGGTCGAAGGCGGCCTTGCGAAGTCGCCGGACGGCTATCCGAATTTCGGCGCGCCGCTGACGGCCGCCAATGTCCAGATGAGCGACGAGCAGGCGGCCAACCTGCAGCATCAGCTGACGGCGCTTGCCGCCCAACGAAAGGCCGGCACCCTCTCGGAAGCCGATTATCAGGCCAAGGTCGCCGAAATGCGGCGCCTGGCCGCCGAGCACGGCGCCGATACGCTCTCCGAAATCTCCAAATAGACCTTGCCTTTCAGGCAATTTGGACGCAAAGCCTTCCGGATGGATCGGAAGACATAATTTTCCCGATAAAGCGCGTTACGCGGCCTTTCCGTCAAAGATTTGCCGCGTGGCTTGGGTCTGATGAATACGGCGTTGCGATTCTGAAGTTCGTGTCGCAGCCGCCGGGAGACGGAACGAACTTCGACTGCGGCCCGAAAAGCCGCCTTTCCATGGGGAATGAAATGGAAGAGTTTCACAAAGTCCGGCGTTTGCCGCCTTATGTTTTCGAACAGGTCAACCGTTTGAAAGCAAGCGCGCGAGCGGGCGGCGCCGATATCATCGATCTCGGCATGGGAAACCCCGACCTTCCCACTCCCCAGTCGATCGTCGACAAGCTGTGCGAGGTCGTGCAGGATCCGCGCACGCACCGTTATTCCTCTTCCAAGGGCATTCCGGGGCTGCGCCGCGCCCAGGCCGCCTATTACGCCCGCCGTTTCGGCGTCAAGCTCAATCCCGATACACAGGTGGTCGCCACCTTGGGTTCCAAGGAAGGCTTCGCCAACATGGCGCAGGCGATCACCGCGCCAGGCGACGTGATCCTCTGCCCGAACCCCACCTATCCGATCCACGCCTTCGGCTTCCTGATGGCAGGCGGCGTGATTCGCTCCATGTCGGTGGAGCCGGATGCGAGCTTCTTCGAGCCGCTTGAACGCGCGGTTCGGCATTCGATCCCGAAGCCCTTGGCGCTGATCCTCAACTACCCCTCGAACCCGACGGCCTTTGTCGCGACGCTCGATTTCTACAAGGACGTCGTCGCCTTCGCCAAGAAGCACGACATCATCGTGCTGTCCGACCTCGCCTATTCCGAGATCTACTTCGACGGCGCCCCGCCGCCGTCGGTTCTCGAAGTACCGGGTGCGATCGACGTCACGGTCGAGTTCACCTCGATGTCGAAGACCTTCTCCATGCCCGGCTGGCGGATGGGCTTTGCCGTCGGCAACGAGCGGCTGATCGCGGCGCTGACCCGCGTCAAGTCCTACCTCGACTACGGCGCCTTCACGCCGATCCAGGTGGCGGCGACGCATGCGCTGAACGGCGACGGCTCCGACATTGCGGAAGTCCGCAACGTCTATAAACGTCGCCGCGACGTCATGGTCGAAAGCTTCGGCAAGGCCGGCTTCGACGTGCCGCCGCCGGCTGCCACCATGTTCGCCTGGGCGAAGATCCCGGAAAAGTTCCGTCATCTCGGTTCGCTGGAGTTCTCGAAGCTGCTGGTCGAGAAGGCCGACGTCGCCGTTGCCCCGGGCATCGGCTTCGGCGAAATGGGCGACGACTATGTCCGTCTGGCGCTTGTTGAGAACGAACACCGAATCCGCCAGGCTGCGCGCAACATCAAGAAGTTCATGTCGACGGCAGACGAGACGATGCATAACGTCATCTCGCTGAACGCGCACCGCTAATCCAACTCTCCGGCAGCCGTGTTTCGCGGCTGCCGCCACACAGACATTCAGGATCGATCCATGGCAGATGCCCTCAAAATCGGCATTGCGGGCTTGGGCACCGTTGGCGCCTCACTTGTCCGCATCATTCAGCAGAAGAGCAACGAGCTTGCCGTTACCTGCGGGCGTCCGATCACCATTACGGCGGTCTCGGCGCGTGACAAGTCCAGGGACCGCGGCATCGATCTTTCCGCTGTTACCTGGTTCGACCGTCCGGAAGACCTTGCCGAAAAGGGCGACATCGATGTTTTCGTCGAGCTGATGGGCGGCGCCGAAGGGGCTGCCAACGTCTCGGTGCGCGCCGCGCTCCAGCGTGGTCTCCACGTGGTGACAGCCAATAAGGCGCTGCTTGCCTATCACGGCGTCGAGCTTGCGACGATCGCCGAAGAGAAGGGGGCGCTCTTAAACTTCGAGGCGGCGGTCGCCGGCGGGATCCCGGTCATCAAGGCGCTGCGCGAATCGCTGACGGGCAATGCCGTCTCGCGCATCTACGGCATCATGAACGGCACCTGCAATTACATCCTGACCAAGATGGAGAAGGAGGGGCTTTCCTTCGCCGAATGCCTCAAGGAAGCGCAGCGGCTGGGTTATGCCGAGGCCGATCCTGCCTTCGATATCGAGGGCAACGACACCGCCCACAAGCTGTCCATCCTGACGACGCTCGCCTTCGGCAATCGCATTGCGGCCGACGATATCTATCTCGAAGGCATCACCAACATTTCGATCGAGGATATCCACGCCGCCGCCGAGCTCGGTTATCGCATCAAGCTCCTGGGCGTTGCCCAGCGCACCGATACCGGCATCGAGCAGCGCGTCCATCCGACAATGGTGCCGGTCGATTCGGTCATTGCCCAGGTCGACGGCGTCACCAATGCGGTGGCGATCGAATCCGACGTGCTCGGCGAACTGCTGATGGTCGGCCCCGGCGCCGGCGGCAATGCCACCGCCTCGTCCGTGCTTGGCGATATCGCCGATATCGCCAAGAGCCAGCCGGGCGCCCAGCGCGTACCGGTGCTCGGCCATCCCGCAGCGACGCTGGAGCCCTACCGCAAGGCGCAGATGCAGAGCCATGAAGGCGGCTATTTCATCCGCCTGACCGTGCTCGACCGCACCGGCGTCTTTGCCAGCGTCGCAACCCGCATGGCAGAAAACAACATCTCGCTGGAATCGATCGTCCAGCGCTCCAAGCAGCATCTGGCCCCCTCGCATCACCAGACGATCATTCTCGTCACCCACGCGACGATGGAGGAGTCGGTGCGCAGGGCGGTCGCCTCGATCAAGTCGGAAGGTTATCTCTTCGGCGAGCCGCAGGTCATTCGCATCGAGCGGCCGAAAGAGGAAGGCTGAGCCATTCTTCCCGTGCGGAATAGTTGAGCCGCCCCGTCTCTGGCAGGGCGGTTTTTTCTGCTATCTATGCAACCTTTCGTTACGGAAGCCTATATTAACAGATACCGAAATATTGATATAACTAAACCAGAGATGGTGAGTCGTCTGGGTGGAGAATTTCATGAGCAAGGACAGCCACGCCGGGAAGGGGTATGGCCGCCCGAGCGAGGTGCCGCCAGGCCGTCCTGATATGCTTGAGCAAACTCTCAAGCCGGCCTACCATGAAATTCGCCAGGAGGTCCCTGAGGAGGTTGACGGCGACGAACACACGGAAGGCCGTAACTGGGCCATTCTGCTGACGCTGTTTTCGGTCATACTGGTGCAACTGGCCGCCATCGCCCTGATCGTCTGGGCGGTATTCTAAAGCGTGTCGCGATCTTTCAGATTCGCTCGCGCTTTAGAGTTTTTGCTTGCACGCATGTCGTTTTCGCAAAACCGCCGCACACTTTTGCGCGACATGCTTTGGTAAATATCCGTGTCCGCAAATCCATCGCTATGTTATCTCCGCTGCTCCTGTAGAAAGAGCAGATGAAGTCAGCGGAGTATGGCATGGCAGATCCCGTCGATCCGGTACAGCGCGCGTTTCTCGGCGTGGAGAAATCCGCGCTCGACAATCGCTGGGTCGCGCGGCTCGACCAGGCCGGGCAGAACCGCGCGCTGGCCATGTCGCAGATTCACGGACTGCCGGATCTGATCGCCCGCGTGCTGGCCGGGCGCGGCGTCACGGTGGACGAGGCGATCGAATTCCTCGATCCGACGATCCGCAGCCTGATGCCCGATCCTCACACATTGACCGATTGCGAAAAGGCCGCAACCCGCCTCGTGAGCGCCATCGAGCGCGGCGAGAGCGTCGCGATCTTCGGCGACTATGATGTCGATGGCGCGGCGTCCTCGGCGCTGATGTATCGCTTTCTCAGCCATTTCGGCGTCAAGGTGAACATCTATATTCCCGACCGCGTCTTCGAAGGTTACGGCCCCAATCCGGCGGCGATCAACCAGTTGATCGACAATGGCGCCCAGCTGATCGTCACCGTCGATTGCGGCTCCACCAGCCACGAGGCGCTTTCAGCGGCTGCCGCGCGCAATGTCGATGTCGTCGTCATCGATCACCACCAGGTGACACATGAGCTGCCGCGCTGCCATGCATTGGTCAACCCGAACCGCGAGGACGATCTCTCGGGGCAGGGGCATCTTTGCGCAGCCGGCGTGGTTTTCATGGTGCTGGTCGCAACGCTGAGGCTGCTGCGTGCGGCCGGCAACAAGCGCATCCTGGCGATCGATCTGCTGCAATGGCTGGATATCGTGGCGCTGGCGACGGTCTGCGATGTCGTGCCGCTGAAGGGCCTTAACCGCGCCTATGTGGTGAAGGGGCTGGTCGCCGCCCGCCACCAGAGCAATGCCGGGCTTGCGGCACTCTTCCGCAAGGCGGGGCTCGCAGGTCCGGTGACACCCTATCATTTCGGCTTTCTGATCGGACCGCGCATCAATGCCGGCGGGCGGATCGGCGATGCGGCGCTCGGAAGCCGCCTGCTGACGCTCGACGACGCCGGTGAGGCGGAAATGATCGCGCAGCGCCTCGACGAGCTCAACCGCGAACGCCAGGCGATGGAGGCCATCATGCTGCAGGAGGCGGAAGCCGAGGCGCTCGCCGAATATGGCGACGGCGAGGGGGCCTCCGTCATCGTCACAGCCCATGAGAAATGGCATCCCGGCATCGTCGGGCTGATCGCGGCGCGGCTGAAGGAGAAATTCAAACGGCCGGCGTTCGCCATCGCCTTCGATCCCTCCGGCCGCGGCACCGGCTCGGGCCGCTCGATCAACGGCTTCGACATGGGCAGGATGGTGCGATCTGCGGTCGACGAGGGGATTCTCGTCAAGGGCGGCGGCCACGCCATGGCCGCCGGACTGACGGTCGAGCGCGCCAATCTCGGCAGGCTGAGAAGCTTCTTCACGGAGAAGGCCGAAAGGACGGTGGCCAGCCTCGTCGCCAACGAGACGCTGAAGATCGACGGCGCGATCGGCGCAAGCGGCGCCACTCTCGAACTCATCGACCGCCTGGAGGCCGCCGGCCCCTATGGCTCCGGTCACGCCCAGCCGCTCTTTGCCGTGCCGGCACATCGCGTGCGCGATGCCCGCCTCGTCGGCGAGAAACATGTGAAGGTGACGCTGGAGGCAATGGACGGATCGCGGCTCGACGGCATCGCCTTCCGCGCCGCCGATACGGCACTCGGCAATCTTCTCATCAATTCACGCGGCGCCAGCCTGCATGTCGCAGGTTCGCTCGGGGCCGAGCACTACCAGGGTTCACGCCGCATCCAGCTGCGCGTCTGCGACGCGGCTCCGGCGCGGTAATCTTCTGCGAATTTCATCAGCTGCCGGCGGTCATGACGCTCATCAGCATCTCCGCTTGCGACCGGCTCTTCATGGCCGCAAAGCCCTTCGCGGCGATGGAATCGCGCTCGGCGGCATCTGCGATCAGCTTGTGGCAGCGCTCGATCATCTTGTCATAGGGCTCGACCGCCAGGCCGCCGCTGAAGGGCTGAAGATCCGGGTCGCGGATATCACCTTCGGTCAGCACGCAGACACGATTGGCGAGCAGATAGGAAATGCGCACGATCTCGAAGACGCCGCTCGTATAATGATGGATGTTGATGACGATCTTGGAACGGGCAATCGCCGCATCGCGTTCCGCGCCATAGACGTTGAAGAGGTGCGCGACCTTGAGCCCGCCTTGCTCCAGCGTCTTCAGGATATGGTGGCGGCGTTCGTTCATCGAGCCGTAGAAGAGCACGTCGATATCTTTGACGGGGGCGTGCTGTATCTGGCTGAGGCAGCGGCTATAGCCGACCTCGAGCACGCCGGCATGATCAATGCCCTTGGCCGCGAGATTTTCCCGGTTGCGCGGGCTGTAGTCGAGAACCGGAAGCGACTTCAGGATCGAGGTGTAGCGCGAATTGATCCAGATGCTTTCTTCCGACACCTGCTCGAGATTGATGACGACGCTGTCCTGCGGCAGATGTCCGACGATCTCGGCGGGGAGAAGATTGCCGCCGTAGATGATCGGCGCGCGGCCGGCGAACGCATTCATGTCGCGGACGATCGGTGCCGAGCCGCCGAGTTCCTCGAAGGCGCCCTGCAGGCCGAGCGCGACTTCGTCGAATGCGTGGCTGTGACTGTAGTTGGCCGGCGTCACGATCCAGATGCAATGACGGTCCTTGTGCGCCTGCCATCCGCCGACAAAGGGCTGCAACGGGTTGCGGAGCGGCTGCTCGATCTTCGGAGCGGCTGGCATAGCGGGCCTTTCGGTCCGTACCGGCTGTTGCGGCGCCGGAGAGGCGCCTGAAGCCTGCGAAGCATAGGCGCGCATCAATTCGCGGCCGCCGATGAATTGGCCGCGCGGCATCCAGGCGGGCGGATCATCAGTCCCCCAGATCAGATGCGGCTGCTTGATGAGCGGCTGGCGGCCTTCCTGCCACGAGGTCAGGAGAGCCTGGTCACGGCTGCGCAGAAAGGCTTCCTTGGTGGTGAAAAGACCATGCAGCATACGGCCGAGGCGGACACCGAACTTCCATTCGAAATCGGCAACGGTCGGTACGAAGGCGGCGATCTTCAATCCGGCGGCGGCAGCCTGCTGGACATAAAGCCCGAGCAGACGTTCGATCACGAAGGGGCGCATCTTGGCGTTGGCATCGCGTGAATAGTGAGCCTCACCGGCATAGGCGGTGCCCGCCGGCGTGCCGACGCGCGCTTGATTTTCGAGCGATTCGAGAATGCGTTCGCAAAAGGTGAAATAGCCGGACCAGAATTTCCGGTTGCCGCAGAAATAGTTGCAGAACATGAAGGCAGTCTTGTCCTGCGGCGGCGCAATCGGATAGCCGAGTTCCTGGATATGCAGGAAGATCGGCTCCATGCCGGGATGGCCGCCAAGCAGCGAATGTTCCCAAACGTTGCTGTAAATCGCCGCGTGGCCGATCAGCGGATTGTAAAGATAGGCGTCCGCACCTTCGGCCCTGGCTTTTTCCGCCTCGGTGACAAAGGACGGGAAGCTGGTCACCGATTTCATCTCGAATTTGCTCGAGAGCAGCCCCCAGAACACGTCGTCACCGAGGCCGATCGCCTCGTGATGCTGATGCAGGATGTGGAAGAGCTCATATTCGCGGGTTGTCGCCTGCGTATTGAACGAGATGTCGAGCGGCACGGCAGCCGCGTCGAGTTGGCTGCGCTGCGAAGGATCGAGATAGGGCTGATAGACGATGACCGATCCCGTGCCGGCCGCTTTTTCCGTGAGAAGCGCCAGATCAGGAAGACCGGCCGGCAGAGCGGAAATGGGCTGATTGATCGTCAAGGCATCGTCCTTCGTGCATGGCCGCCGTCTCCATGATTCACGAAACGGCATTCGGGCTGGTTTGGTGCCTGACTATTGGACGTGAAGCTTGCGCCACACTGTTGGCAGGAATTTCGCTAGACCAGAGAGCAGTTGATCGGCGCTCCGAATGAGCGAGCGCGAATGCCACGCGAGGCTTGCGCAAGGGGAGGGACGAGCGGCAGATAAAGCCGCTGATCTGGCCCGAATAACCGGCTGAATGTCTGAGAGAAAAGTGGCACGCCCTAGGGGAGTCGAACCCCTCTTCCCAGAATGAAAATCTGGTGTCCTAACCGATAGACGAAGGGCGCTTCCTTCGTGGTGGCGCCCTTATAGTCAGCACCTTCGAAGGCCGCAAGCGCCAAGGCGTGAAAAAATCATCGTTTTCGCCGATTTTTTTCGGCTGTGGAAAAACCTTGTATCGTCAGGCGACGGAGACGGGAAAGAGGGGCCGGCGGGCTGATTTAGACGCGTTTGCGCAAACCCGGTGGTACGCCCTAGGGGAGTCGAACCCCTCTTTACAGAATGAGAATCTGTCGTCCTAACCGATAGACGAAGGGCGCAGGCAACTTTACTGAAATAGGAATGCGCGCCGGCTTATGCAAGCGGGTGCGGTCGCTTCGATATGGAGAGAAAGTGGCACGCCCTAGGGGAGTCGAACCCCTCTTCCCAGAATGAAAATCTGGTGTCCTAACCGATAGACGAAGGGCGCTTCCTTCGTGGTGGCGCCCTTATAGTCAGGCGTTTTGAATCCCGCAAGCGGAATTGCGGTTTTTCTTTCAAAAAAATGACAAGAAATCCGAGGGCGTTCGAAAAGCCGATTATTGAAGCTGAATCAATAGGCTGTTGGCCGTTTCTTTAACGAGACGAGGCGGTGCTTCCGTAACGTAATGCACAAATCGCGCGGCCGTCAGATCGCTCTTGCGGTCGTTATCGGCGCGCGTTTGCCGCCGCAGCCCCAGTTCCAGTCACGGGTTTTGCCGGTGTCGAGATGGACCGAATCCGTATGGCAATAGGTGCCGACGCCGCCGCGGTTCGGGAGCGAACGGATATAGGCGGCGATATCCCATTTCGTTACGCCGTCGATCTGGATGTCGGCCGCCTCGCAGCTCTTGTGCATCGATTCGTCGGCGCCACCGACCAGGCGGTTGTGCTCTTCGTCGCGGTAGCCTGACGTGACGATAACCGGCCGGCCGAAATGGCTTTCGACCGTCTTGATCACTTTCAGCAGGTCGGGCTTGAAGCAGCCGACCTCGACCTTGTCGTTCTGCACATGCAGGCCATTCGGCGCGATACGCGTCATGCCGGGCAGGGCGGCCTTTTGCAGCAGCCCGGAAAGACTGCCGAGCAGGTTCTGCTTCGGCGCGCTGTAGAGCGCATTCATCGTCGAGGTCGGAATGCTGCCCGTGGCCAGCGACGCTGTTTGAACTGGCGCAAGCTGGGTGCTGTTGTTCTGTGAGGATTGCTGCGGCAGCACCGGCTCCGCCGGCGGCTGCGGCACGTATGGCTGGCTGTAGACGCTGCTTCGCGCGGGTGCCGCCCCTTGCACCGGCGCATAGGCCTGCGGCTGGATGACGGTTGACGTGCTGTTGTTTTGCGGCGCCGGCTGATGATCGGAAAAAATGCTCATCGCCTGCGCGTTGATCCGGGTCGACTGCAGGACGAGCCCGCCGATATTGGCAGGTGCTGTGCTCGCCGGATCGGCCGGCGGGACGGCGGCATTCGGATCCTGCGCGACGAGCTGAGGCGCGGCCTGGGCGCCGGAGACGTTGACGAGTCGAGGGTCCGTGTAGCCCGAACGAGGGACAGAGCCTGCGGGCGCTACCGTGGCAAGCTGAGGGACTGTGGCCGACGCTGCCGGAGCAACTGCGGCGGAATCGAGCGCCTTCTTGTCCGACGCGCAGCCGGACAGCGCCAGCACCGAGGTGGCGATCAGCAAAGCGCCCGTCACGGGCATCCGCATCTGCATGTTACGCAAGCGAGCAGTCTCCAGTTGATGCGGAAAATGGGCATAAACGCCGCCTTCCGCTTCGAGTCATCGGGAGATTGCCTGCGGGGCCGGATCGCGGCAAGCGGCAAGGCGCCGGCCGGACCCGAAATCGCAAAAGCCGCAAGTTTCGCAAAAGCCTTGCGACGAAAAACCCTTACCAGGCGCCGGTATTGCCCATCGAGGCCCAGGGTTCGGCGGGCGGAAGCGGGCTGCCTTTCTGCAGGATTTCGATCGAGATGCCGTCGGGCGAGCGCACGAAGGCCATGTTCCCATCGCGCGGCGGCCGGTTGATGGTGATGCCATTGTCCATCAACTTCTGGCAGATCGCATAAATATCGTCGACCTCATAAGCGAGGTGGCCGAAATTGCGTCCTCCGCTATAATCCTCTGTATCCCAGTTGTACGTCAGTTCGAGGCAGGGAGCTTTTTCGTTGCGTGCACGGTCGAGATCGTCGCGAGCGGCCAGGAAAACCAGGGTGAAGCGGCCCTTTTCGTTTTCGTGGCGGCGAATCTCCTCCAGCCCGAACAGCGTGGTGTAAAAGGCGAGGGAGGCATCCAGGTCTTTGACCCGTACCATTGTGTGGAGATAACGCATTCTATCTACTCCTTTATTGGGGCTGGCTTTTTTCAGCAAGCCGAGGTCAGCTTCGGGCAAGTCAACTTTATAAAATGTGCAGCTGGGAATAACCGAAAACTAGGACTTGCGCTTATCCGTTACCAAGATGTTAATCTTGATTTCAAGAATCAGTTAACCGTAACAGTGTGACGCGTATTCGAGGGGCTGGCGACAATGGCTGACAGGATTTCATCGAACGAATACTCCGATCTCGACGAGCTATCAGGAGAGGCGGTCGATCTTGTTGAAATCACCGGCGTCGTCAAGTGGTTCGACGTCGCCAAGGGTTTCGGCTTTATCGTACCCGACAACGGCATGCAGGATGTTCTCCTGCACGTGACCTGTTTGCGCCGCGACGGTTACCAGACCATCCTCGAGGGAACGCGCATCGTCGCCCTCATCCAGCGCCGCGAGCGCGGCTACCAGGCTTTCAAGATCCTCTCGATGGACCAGTCGACCGCGGTTCATCCGTCGCAGCTGCCGCCGGTGCGCACCCATGTGCAGGTCACCGCGACGAGCGGGCTCGAGCGCGCGCTGGTCAAATGGTTCAACCGCACGAAGGGCTTCGGCTTCCTGACGCGTGGCGAGGGCACGGAAGATATCTTCGTGCATATGGAGACGCTCCGTCGCTTCGGCCTGACGGAACTGCGTCCCGGCCAGGTGGTGCTTGTCCGCTTCGGCGACGGCGAAAAGGGCCTGATGGCCGCAGAGATCCATCCTGATGTTCCGAGCCCGGCAAGCCGGTCGCACTGACATGCGTGGCCTGTCCCTGTTTCATGCCATCCGAAGCGCCATCCTGGCGCTTTTTTTCATGGCTGCGCTGCCGGCCTTGGCCGAGGAGCAGATGCGGTTCGACAAGGAGCCGCTGCTCATCCAGACCGCCGCGGGCAAGGTGCTGCATTTCACCGTAGAGATCGCCTCGACCCCCGATCAGCGTGCCCGCGGGCTGATGTTTCGCAAGACGATGGCCGATGATGCCGGCATGATCTTCGATTTCGACGAGCCGCGGCGCGTCACCATGTGGATGGAAAACACCATTCTGCCGCTCGACATGCTCTTTGCCGACGACACCGGCACGATCCGCCACATCAAGGAAAACGCAAAGCCCTATTCGCGCGATATCATCGATTCGATGGGCGAGGTGAAATACGTCGTCGAACTCAATGCAGGCGTCGTCGCCAAGCTTGGAATCAAGTCCGGCGACAGGATCGTCAGCGCCACGACGACAAGCAAGGCGAAGTGACGGCGGCAGGGTCGCGCGCAGGCGGCTGCGAGGGAATTCAGGAATATCAGGATATTGAATGGTCGGAGTGGAGAGATTCGAACTCCCGACCCTCTGGTCCCAAACCAGATGCGCTACCAGACTGCGCTACACTCCGTGCCGTGAATGGCAGGGGAGATACACGGTTCACTTCGCCGTCGCAACCCATAAATCCAGCGCTGGTCGAAGATTCCTCGCCTGCCCTGTGGATGCTATAGAAAAATCTTGATGGGTCGCACGTCTGCCGTGCCGGGCGCATTGAACGTCAGGACAAGGCTGCCTCAGCCGTGGGCGATCAGGCCGAGATATTGGGCGTAGCTGATGACGACGTAGAAGAAAGCCGTGATACCAGCTCCTAACGCAATGGCATTGAACTCTGGCGAACGTTTCATCATGAGTGCAAATCCACTGAAACCGATGGAGCCGTAGATAGTGCCAGGGACCGGCTGCGGCAATCAGCTTGTAATCACAACATGCGACGATCGGTAACATTGCGCAATTCGGCCTGAGGTCCCTCGGCCATGAAGAGAGGGCTGGATCGACAGGTGGGAAGACGACCCAAAGCCGCTTCGCCCGCCGATATGCTTGTTTCCCCAATGCCTCGGCTTGTCATGAGATGGAGCAGGCAGCGTGCGTCGCGCACCGCCTTTTTTCTTGAAAAGCCAAGGATTCGCGGATAAGCAAAATTCATCTCTTCGCGCTATCTCTAGCGATGAAGCAAAAGCCCCGGCAACGGGGATTGAGACCATGAAAGGCGGGCGCTGCCCGCATAGTCGGAGACGCCGCAGTCATGTCTGCCAAGATCTATCGTCCAGCCAAGACCGCCATGCAGTCCGGCAAGGCCAAGACCCATCTCTGGGTGCTTGAGTTCGATCAGGAGTCGCCGCGCAAGATCGATCCGATCATGGGCTACACCTCCTCGGGCGACATGCGCCAGCAGGTGAAGCTGACCTTCGAAGCGCAGGAACTCGCCGAGGCCTATGCCCAGCGCAACGGCATCGAATATCGCGTCATTGCGCCGAAGGATGCGGCCCGCCAGGTGGTCGCCTATCCCGACAATTTCCGCTATACCCGCACGCAGCCCTGGACGCATTGAGATTTCTCGTCCAAATATGCCGCATTCGGTCGCGCGCCTTGAACGCGACCGCCGGACGGCCCCTTAGCTCAGCTGGATAGAGCACCTGCCTTCTAAGCAGGTTGTCGCAGGTTCGATTCCTGCAGGGGTCGCCACCATTTCAATAACTTACTCGCACATTCACTCTCGTGTCGGCTCTGGGGTAACGCTGGGGGTAACGGTAGCGGCGTTTCGCTATACGAAAAACCCCGGCTCGCTTGTGACGGCGGCCGAGGTTTGATCGAATTTTCTTCCGGCACGACTCACTATCCATCTTCGGAAAAGTTGCTGTCCAGCTCGTCTCCGTTCGGCTCGGCATCGCCGCCGTCCTCGTCATTCTCGTCTTCGATTTCCAGGTCGGTCTGTTCCGAACCCACCGGCATATACCAATGGGTTTGCGTTATATGCTCCGGGGCGCCGAGGCTGGGTTCGTTGTCGTTGTCAGCCTCCAGGTTCTCGTCGCCATCCAGAAGATCGAGCAGGGCGATCAATTCCTCGATGTACCCCTCCAGTGTTTCGCGCCGCAGCTCCTGGACCACGTTGCTCATACGGGGACCCTCCCGGCAACTTCCGCCACGGATTTCACTAACCGGGCGAACTGACCAAGTGGTGTGCCGTCAGACTCCGTGAGTTTCATGAGTTCACTGGCTGTTACGGTGAGGGCATCAGCCTTCATCCCCAAGCCCGTCATGGTACGAGCGTCGCACCGGGAGACTTCGTCGGCTACCTTCCGCATGCGAGTGGAAGCATCTCTCACGCGCGCCTGCGCAGCATCCACACCAGAAATAGTACGAAGACGTGCCGTTTGCGCCTCATACCGTTCGGCAAGACCAATGTCGCGGGTGCATTCCTTTATGGCCTCTTCTCTGAAGGCCACGTTGCGGGCCAGTGATTTTTCCGTGCGGCCTTTGGGCGCGTGGCGTTCCCATCGGTCGAGCAGTTCCCGCGCTTTTTCGCTTGTGAGCAGCGTGAAGCATGTTTGCCGGGTCTTCTCCCTGAATTCGCGTGAAAGCCCTTTCGTCACGGTGCTCGTGTCTCTGAGCAGGAAGCGGCCGATAATGTCTCTTTCGGCGGCTGTGCTGTGGCGGTTGTCTTGTGCGTTTGCGTTCACCAAAAGTTCCTCGGGTGCCAACGGCCATTGATGGCGCCACTCATCCGCCAACCACTCCAACGCGTCCTGCGCTTCTTTCAGCTCGGCGCAGGCATCATAGAATTTGTCGTATGCGGAGATCAGTTTGGGGTTTTCTGCCTGGTCGCAGGCAAGGGAAGGCGCTCGGACGACGCCGGCGCCATGCGCATCAGGCGCGACGGCGACCGCTGCGGCCGTCGAGGCGGCGGCGAGACCCCAAAGAAGGGCACGGCGGGTGGCATTGGGCATACCTTCGGCGGTAGCCGGAATCGATGTGTTCGGCATGATGGGAGTTCCTGAAGTTGGTTGCGATACACATAAGGATGTGTGGATTAACCATCTTACAGAAATAGGTTGCTGTCAACACTTAGTTGTGTAAATTATCCAACTAGTCGTATGCAGGAGCTTGTTTTGGCTATCACAGGAAATCAGATCAGAGCGGCGCGGGCGCTTGTGGGGATGGACCAGCAGGCGCTCGCCGAGAAGGCCGCCATCGGCATCAACACCGTGCGGAATATGGAAGGGGCGGGGGCCGAGCGAATCCGCGTCCGAACGGATACTCTTGATGCCGTGGTTGACGCTCTCAAGCGTGCCGGTGTTGTCATTGTCGACGAAGGTCAGAGCGATGGCGGCCCCGGCGTTCGTCTGATCAAGAGCGGCCAACCATGACGTGCGGAGCGAATATCGCTTCACCCACGATCGGGGTCGCTACCCCCTTTTTGCCGGTTGGCTAACGCCTGTAATGCCTGAAGCTGCGCTCGCATGTCCTCTTCCTTCTTTGCTGGCTCATTCTCCGATAGCCAACCGCCGTCGGTGAGCGCGCCCCTGGATTCCTGCTGAATCCTCTTGGCGACAGCCGGGGCCACGGCGCGTATCGTCAGAACGGCCAACTCTTCAGAGCAATCAACCAACTCCTCAAAAATCTCGGCAAGTGCATCTAACCCGCGGTTCATCAGCCTCAGCTTTTCGACCTCGTCGTTGCTCTCGCGGACCCTCCTTTTCAATCCTTGGATTTTTTGGGCGCCGCGCCTTTTGACATGGAGAAGGCGCAGGCGTTCTTGCTCCAGGGTATCCGCTTTCGCGGATGCCTCTAAGCCTATCTCGCACAACTGGCGCACTGCCTCGGCTTTAGAGCGTAGCTTGTTTTCGGCCGCCCAATCGTCCAGTGCTGCGGCCTCCTCTTCCGACATCATCATCTGGAAGCGAACGTTTTTGGGGCTATCGGCCATCTTTTTCACCCAAGGAACATTTTCTGCAACGAGCTAGGAACATATTCCCGGACATGTGCATAGATTTTTTGTGGATTTCTTTGTGCACAAGCCAGAACATAAGGGGATCGTGGGATCGGTTCGTGGATTGTTCTTTGGTCACCGGGGTATATCGTGGTAATCTTGAGCATACAAATCACGGGAAAGAAAGGAAGACGCATGGAGTACCTTACCGCATCTCAGGTGAAGCAGCGGTACAAAATATCGGAAATGAGTTTGTGGCGCTGGCTTCACAACGAAAGGATGGATTTTCCAAGGCCAATCGTCATCAACCGGATCAGGCGCTTCAAAGAAGCAGATCTGATTGCTTGGGAGCGCAAGCGCGCAACGGAGGCTGCATGACAGCCGTGACGAAGCAGCAAGGGCCTAAGTTTGGCGACCCAACCCCTGCCGCCTCGATTTGGTTTCGCTTTCGCGAGCCCTCCAACATCAACGAAAGGATCGTCAATGCACAGTTCTACTAAGCCGCGCGCATTCATCCGAGTCAAGATTTTAGGCAGCGGCGAGCCAAATCAGTTGCCCATAACCGTCGTTGGCCGCGAGTGCTGGGCTTTGCGCCAACTCATGGCCTCTGGCGATGCCGGTTGCACGCCGATCGACCAACCAGGGCCGCGGTGGTCGCATTACGTCTGGAAGCTCCGCGGCTACGGTCTCATGATCGAGACGGAACAGGAGAAACATGATGGCGCCTATCCTGGCTATCATGCCAGATATTTTTTACGGAGCTGCATTGAGGTTATCGAAGCCTCTGACGATGCAAACGCGTCGGTGGCTGCATGACGGAACTGCCCGCAGATCCCAAGGTTGCCGAGGCCGCGCAGTGGATTGCCAATGGCGATCCTCGTCCCGACGTTGTTCCTGAAATCCGGCGCCGGTTTGAGTTATCGGCGCTTCAAGCGGCGCAAGCCTGCGGACTGGCGCAAAAAATCCGAGTATCGAGAGAGGCTTTTCAATGACCAAGGCTCCGGCCAAGGGCCAAAAGATGCAGGCCCTATATGCGCTGCACTGGATGCCAGACCTCGCGCCTGCGTCCAGAACGATCGGTGCATGGTTGATTTGGCATGCGAACGCCTCCACGGGTCGTTGCGACCCTGGGCAAGCTCGACTGCGCGACGAGACCGGTTTCTCGCGCAGAACGATCCAGACGGCCGTCCAGCAACTCGTGAATAGCCGCTTTATGTCCAGGTACCTGAGGCAAAACGAAAGCACGTCCTATGAAATAAATTGGAGCAAGATAAGCGACCTGGTGGCGAACTATGAAAACCTCGCGAAAACAGGAACGATTGTTGTCACCTCGAAGCAGCGTAAAGAGGAACGCCGCAAGAGAGGGGGCGCAGAAAACTACGCCCACCAGGCGCAGAAAATTGCGCCTCCACAGGTGCAGAAAATTGCGCCTAAATTCTTGGAAGAGAACTCTAGGAAGAAACACATGTTCCGGGACGGCGTCACTTCCGATGAATCGGAAGCCGACGCACCTATCTCTGTTTTTCACTCTGAAGGCTTTGAAGGTATAAATTTGGGAGGCAAGAAGGCGCATTCAGACGATGTGGTGGGATCTCGTATTCTCGCGACAAAGGAGGATGCCGGGTTCCTTGCGTATCTGGACCGCGAAGTAAGGAACGGCCGGCTCTTCAGCCGAGAGTTAGCTGAAAACATTAGGACGCGCCTCGGAGAGATCCATACTCAAGGCGGTGGTGAACATCAGCAGGGCGATCCCATCTTGGGAAGAGCCTCCCGCCTCATTGAGACAGAATTTGAGCGTGAGGACGCAGCATGACGTTGATCATCCCGTTCCCATCCCGGCTCCGATCGGGGCACGCCAGAAAAGTTGCTGCTCAGTTGGCGGCGGCTCGGACCAGACGCGAAGCCAATCATTTCCTGAACCGTGCGATCGAGATTCACGAGCGACAGTTGTTCGCAGCGTTTATCCAAAGCGACAAGATTGATCAGGAGCGTTCCGCATTCCTCTGCACAATTCACGAGGAATGCCGGAAACTTGGCTCTACCTGGCGTCCGGAGGTTTCCGAAGATAATCGTCCAGGAGGTGCTGCATGACGCGGATCACGGTTGGCCGGAACGATGCCGGCCAGTTCGAAATCACCGACCAGCGCGGGAAAGTCGTGTCTGGTCCGTATGAGACGAACGCTGCGGCTTGGTCGGCGCTCGACCGTATCGACCACGACACGATGCCTGGCAAGCCTCGCAGCAATAAGAAGGTTCTCTGGGGCAGGCCTGAGAAGCCTGCAAAGCGCAATGGCAAGAAGGCTAGCAGGCGGCAGGCGGCCAAAGACGAGCAGCGGATGAAGGTCAATGCCGCAAAGGCGCCTGGCTGGGTGCGGTCGGTCGCTGCAGCTAAATTTGATCCGGCCGGCGAACGAAAATTCCGGGATTACAAGCTCGGCGCGTTCGGCGCCGCCTCTGCAGTGAAGTGCATCGATCCGGCAACGTACTTGGCCGAGAAAGCAGCGAAGGAGGCTATCCGCGCTGTGAATAACTTGGAATGCGGGAGTTCTCGATGATCCAATCTAACGCAGAAATTGCAGAATCACCTTATGTTAGACCTTTCTTCCGAAAGGCGAAGAGCATGGAACTGCAGGCATTTCCGGTATTCGACGCGCGCCCACCACTCGCTTATATTGAATCATGGCGAAGGCATATTGCCGACACGGGCTCCCCCGAGACCTTCGAAAGCGTTTCGAATACCAAGCCACCGAAAGATGCTTCTGTCACTCTACTTTCGGATGTGGTCAAGGTTCCGATGTCGCTTCGGGTGGGAGGCGACAGGGTTCCATGCCCACTTTGCTCGCCGACCTCGCCAAAGTTCGGGAAGGGTAGGATGGCGTGGTTTCCTGACGAGCATGTTGTCCGGTTCATCGGGCACAGCTGCGCCAAGCGTTACCTCGGTGACAACTACTCGGCCGCTGAACGCCTGTTCAAGATCGAAGCGGCTTGCGCTGAGTTTATCGAGCAGTGGCCTCAGATTCAGGGCGCGTTACCGCAGATCAGTTCAGTTGTCCGCACCCTTTACGGCGTGAGTCAGCGACTAAGTCAGCTTCGAGCTTACATCGACGTCCAAGCCGCGGGCTTCGCCAGCTCATTTCACGGTGACCTTGTATCGATCGGCGGTCGAGTGTTCACGTCGCGGGAAGCTGGTGTGCAGTCCAGCTCAGTGGCTGGCCTGGAATTTCTTTCCATAGACTTTGATCCAGGAAGCACTGCTGAGAAGCTGATGTCGATTTGTCAGGATATCAAAAAACCGTTGCCAAACTGGCAAATCAGCGACGGTGAGGGAGCGGCGTCACGTGAGATCATCAAGCGAGGCCGGTCGGCATCCATCAACCTTAAAAAAATGTCCGCACTAAGAGATAAGATCGAGGATGCTGCTCAATTTCTCACAGTAACCAACCTTCGTATTCTGGAGCAATGGAGCAAGTCCGGCAATTCTCCATTCACAGTGATCAGCTTTGCCCGCGAAGGCGAACGGATCGACGCCGTCGTTGAAAGCTATGCGGGCCGATACGAATGGTCGGTAGTCTATCCGGGCGATCTGTTGATGGGGCTACCGACGAAACAGGAAATATCGAACCTGGGCATTATGGAGATTTTCGGTTGAACACATCAATGCTGACGAAGCCACCGATTAGCGTCGCCTGGTATTTAATCCGTGTCGCGCCGGGCGGCCATCGCATGGCAAAAGCGGTAAACGAGGCGATCGAGGAAAGGATTGGAGAAACGCTGGTCGAACGAGAATGCCGGGAAAGAGGCGTAGCGGTTTTCACGCCGTCGTTCTGGACCGTAGTTCGGCATCAGAGGACAAACCGTCTGATCGAGAAGCGCTTCCCACTATTTCCAGGCTATTCGTTTGTGCAGGTTCCCGGGATGGGCTTCGACCCGATCAAACAGTTCAGCTATGTCTCGCACTTCATGAGAGGTGGCGGGCATCACGGTTTGGCGTCGTTCACCGACAGGGAGATGGTCATGCTCTACGCCGCAGACATGGAAAAACGTGACCTGCATCAGACGATGAAGCGGAATGGAGAGGCTGACGTGCGTGAACACAGGCGCAGGGACATCAATCGCAAGATTGGCCTCATCTTTCCGAAGGGGCGCCGGAAGAAGATGCCTTTGCGCATGATGGCGTCAGCTGCCATCAACGGATTGCCCCCGAAAACTCGGGAGTATTGCCGAGCGCTTCTTAAAGAACTGGATCTGTTGGAAAAACAGGAAGAAGGTTGCACAAAGAATGATATCACGCTAGAATCTGCGGCGTGATTTGTGGTGTTTCAGCCGGACCGCCTTAGGGCGAAGAACAACTCGGCGGCCACTTTGCCGAACCATACATTCGGCGCGATGGAAGAAATGCGCCCAGAATTGGATGCGATTCTTGGTATCCGACACTGCAAAACAGATCAGTCGTCCGCGTAGATCCGGCTTACATCGCAGAGAAAGAGGACCATTCTTCTTTCGCGCTTAGCGCGACCTGAGTAGGCGGTCACATCGGTGGTCTCTATGAAACCTGCACCGTGAAGGGTGGCCGCCAGATCTATCAGCGACCGCTCGTCCGCAATGGCTAGGTGTCCCGCTTGCTCGATCGGTCGTTTCAACTCTACCGCATAGACTGGCATCCTCTGCTCTCCTTTAATATGGGGCGTAAGCTCAGTTTATTTTTACGTAGAAATATACCGCGACGTTTTTCGGTCTCGTTTCTGCATCGCCCCCGCCGTTTATCTCGACAGTGTGTTGATGGGCGCCCGCGAAACCTGTTTCGGTCGTCCCGACGGCGCGATAGTCATTGCCGCCTGCTTCGTATTGATCACCGCCGAACGAAACGCCGCCCGAATGTTTATGGTCGGCGACTACGTTGGTCTCTCCGGTGAATTTGCTGCGCATAGGGAGTGCCGTTGCATATTCTTCGACGCTTCCTGGCACTCTTCCAGTATCGGGGTTTATCCCCCGCAAGAACATACCTTTGAGGTTTGGCACTGGCTTATCATTGGTCAGGATTGCGAAGGCCGTACCGTTAACGGATCTGCCATCAGCTAGTATCCATTTCCGAACAGTGAGTGCAGCGCCTTCCTGCTCCCCAGTTGCTTTCGCGAAGTCTGGAGGAGGAAGAACCGAAGAGACTACCGTTCCCACCGGGGCGAAGTCTCTTTGAATCTGAGCCGCCACAACCCCCCCGATGGCGATTGAGACCTGACTGTAAAGCGCGACAACGGAACTCAGAATTGCGATTATCGCTGATATAGCGGCGGTTACCGCTCCAAAGCGAAACTGTTCTGAAGTAACTGGCACTTTTCCCCCTCCGGTCTGATGTATGCCCCTTTGTTCTTCACCCGCGTAAAGACAATCACAGCTTGCATCAGGAAATTGAAAGAGTCGATAGGCGGCAGCTTACGGATAAACTTAAAGGAGCACTGTAATGGACCTTCGATTGCTCCAGTCTCGCGGGACGAATCCAAGAACATCCCGCTGAACGAGATCGGGATACTGCTGAACGCCAACGAGGTATTTCAGCCCACATTCATCACCACACGTCCAGCCGATCAGAAGGCAGGGGATCATGACAGGCAGACCCACGAAGTTCACACAGTCCCTGGCGGGCACCATCTGCGAACGTATCGCTGACGGGGAAAGCCTCCGCTCGATCTGCCGGGATGACGCTATGCCGGCGAAATCCACCGTCCTTGCCTGGTTGGCTGATGACGACAAAGCCGCTTTTCGGACCAAGTATGCGCAGGCGCGCGAGATCCAGGCTGACGGCTTCGTAGACGAGATGGTCGAGATTGCCGACGACGGCACGAACGACTGGATGGAAAAGAAGAACGCCGATGGCGAAACAACCGGCTGGCAGGAGAACGGCGAGGTTCTTCGTCGCTCGCAGCTCCGCATCGCAACCCGGCAATGGATTGCCGAGAAGCTGAAGCCGAAAAAGTATGGCGCCAAGGTCGAGCTTGAACACGGCGTGACTGGTGAGGTGTCGCAGCTGCTGGAAGCTATCAATGGCAAAACCCGCGGACTTCCAAACGGCAGTTGATCAGTTCTCGGACTGGCGCTGGCGTCTGAACAACCTCTACTGGATCACGGACAAGGAAGGCAAACGGGTCCGGTTCGAAATGAACTGGGCCCAGATGACGTTCTTCGAGCAGATGCATTATCTGAACGTGCTGCTGAAGGCGCGCCAGCTCGGCCTGACCACGTTCATCCAGATCTTCATGCTCGATGCCTGCGTATTCAATCGGGACATTCGCGCGGGCACCATTGCTCACACCTTAGGCGACGCGCAGACCATCTTCCGGGACAAGGTGAAATACCCTTACGACAATTTGCCTGAGGGCATTCGGGATGCGGTCCCGATCATGAGGGACAACCAGACGGAACTGCTGCTGGGCAATAACTCCAGCATCCGTGTCGGCACTTCGCTCCGGTCTGGCACGCTGCAGTACCTGCACATCTCAGAGTACGGAAAGCTTTGCGCGAAATATCCCGAGAAGGCGAGGGAAGTCCGCACCGGCGCTCTGAATACCGTGCAGGCCGGCCAGCTGGTGTTTGTCGAGAGCACTGCCGAAGGGCAGGAGGGGCATTTCTACTCCCTCTGCGAAGACGCTCAGGTGAAGCAGCGGCAGTCGTCGAAGCTGACGGAGCTCGATTTCAAGTTCCATTTCTTCCCGTGGTGGAAGGAACCGCAGTATTCGATCGCGCCTGAGGGCGTCATCATCACCGAGGCCTTTTCCAAATACTTTCGCACTTTGGCCGACCAGGGCATCGAACTGACAGACGGGCAGAAAGCCTGGTACGTCAAAAAGGCTGAAACACAGCTCGGCGACATGAAGCGCGAATATCCATCGTCGCCGGCGGAAGCGTTCGAAGCCAGCGTAGAGGGCGCTTACTATTCGGATCAGATGGCGGTCGCCGACGCCGAGGAGCGCATCGGGATCTTCCCTCATGTGGCCGGCTACCCGGTGCATACGATATCCGACATTGGCATGGACGACACGAACAGCGTCTGGCTCTTCCAGGTCCTCCCGAGCCGCGTCCGGATGATCGGCTACTTCGAACACACCGGCACCGGCATGGATGGCATGCTCGACGAGCTGGAGCGCCGCGCCGAAGAGCATGGTTACGTCTATGGCGTCCATAATATGCCGCACGATATCCGCGTCAGAGAGTGGACGCGTGGCGGTATGACCCGCATCGAGATCATGCTGCAGGAGGTCAAGGCTCGAAACCTCGGTACCGTCCGGAAGGTCGAGCGCGCCTACGTTCATGACCGCATCAGCGGTACCCGGCGCATTTTGGCGAAGGTCGAGTTTGACCAGGCCGGATGTGCTCAGGGCGTGAAGTGCCTGCGCAACTACCGGAAAGAGTGGGACGAGGATCTTGGCGTGTTCCGAGATGAGCCGCTGCACAACTGGGCTTCGCACGGCGCCGACGCTTTCGGCGGCCTCGCTATCATCTTCACCGGCCTGGCGGCCGAACCATTGAAGCCAGAACCAAAGCGGCTGCCGACGTTCCAGACCATGACCTTCAACGACTTCGTCAACTCCACACCGACATTTGATAGCGAGCGCGTTTGATGAATAGCACGACAGGGCTGGCATCGCTGGAGGCTGACGACCCGTGGGATCTCGCGAAGGTCGGACAGAAGTGGCAGGGCGAACTTGAACGCGCTGAGCGCTATTTCAAATCCTGGATCGATCGCTGCACGAAGATTGAGAAGATCTACCTGCAGCAGTCCGGGCAGGACAGCACCAGCAATAGCAGTGCCAAGCGAAAGTTCCCCATGCTGTGGGCGAACACTTCGGTATTGCAGCCGGCCGTCTATGCTCGGGTGCCGCAGCCGGTCGTCGAGCGCCGCTTCAAGGACGCTCAGCCGGTGGCGCGGATGGCGTCCGAGCTTGTGGAGCGCAACCTTGCCTTCACTGCGGACGATGCCGATCTGGATTCGGTCATGCGCGCGGTCCGGGACGACTTCCTGCTCTGCGCCCGGGGCACGGTTTGGCTGCGCTACGAGGCCGATTTCGAGCCGATCGACATGGGCGTCGAGCCTTCCGATCCGCCAGCGGATGAAGGGTTTCTAAGTGGCGGCATGGGCGATAATGGCGGACCCGCTCTTGAGCAGATCACCGACGAACGTGTGTGCGTCGACTACGTGCACTGGTCGGATTTCCTGCACTCGCCAGCGCGGCGCTGGAAAGATGTCACCTGGGTGGCGCGCCGCGTCCCGATGACAGATGAGGAGTTTGACAAGCGGTTCCCGGAAGGGCGGACTAGCCTGAACGCCGATGGTCAGGGCTCCCGCCAAGGCGCAAACCAGACCGAACGCGCTCAGAACGAGGGCAAGATCAACGTCATCGAAATCTGGTGCAAGAGCGAAAACTACACCGTCTGGATCGCGGAATGCGCGCCGGTTGCGCTTGAGGTATCCGAACCGCCGCTGAAGCTCAAGGGCTTCTGGCCTTGCCCACGTCCGGCATTCGGCACCTTGTCGACGAGCTCGCTTATTCCAGTGCCGGATTACGTCTATTACCAGGGCCAGTGCGATGAAATCGATCTGCTGACGAAGCGGATCAACAAGCTGACGGATCAGCTGCGCCTGAAAATCTTCTATCCGTCCGGTGATGGCTCGGTATCGCCGGCGATCGAGAAGGCGATGCGGCCGGAAAACGACACGGTGATGGTGCCGATCCCGGAATGGGCTGCTTTCACTGACAAGGGCGGCTCGAAAGCCATCGTCACCTTGCCGATCGACGACGTGCAAAAGGTCATCGTCGCCTGCATAGAGGCGCGCAAGCAGCTTATTGACGACGTCTACCAGATCACCGGCATCTCCGACATCGTCCGGGGCGACACGCAAGCATCCGAGACGGCGACGGCGCAGCGCATCAAGAGCCAGTGGGGTTCTATCCGCATCCGCGACCGCCAGGCTGAACTGGCAAGATTTGCCCGCGACATCGTCAACCTCGCTGGCGAAATCATCTGCGACCAGTTCCAGCCGGAAACGCTGATGCTCGTCAGCGGCATTCAGCTTCCGACCGCAGCGCAGAAGCAGCAGGTCCAGATGCAAATGCAACAGCAGCAGATGATGCAGCAGCAGGCGGCGGCAAGAGCGCAACAGATGGGCCAGCCCGCGCCTCCGCCGCAGCCTCCTCAGTTGCCGCCGGAAATCCAGAAGATGATGGAGCAGCCGACGATCGATGAAGTCGTGCAGCTGCTTCGCAATGACAGTGTGCGGGGCTTCCGGATCGACATCGAGACGGATTCGACGATCGAGCCCGACGAGGATGCTGAGAAGCAGCGGCGCATGGAATTCGTGCAGATGGTCGGCGGCTTCATGCAGCAGGCCGGGGCTATCGCTCAGCAGACGCCGATGCTGGTGCCTGTGATGGTCGAGACACTTCTATTCGCCGCCCGTGGCTTCAGGGCAGGGCGTCAGCTCGAAAACACGCTTGAGCAGGTCGGCGCGCAGTTGTCGCAGTCAGCGACCGCTCCAAAGCCTCCGCCAGAGCCCACGCCCGAGCAGATGATCAATCTGAAGACGGCGCAGGTGAAGGCCGGCGCTGAGGAAAAGAAGGCCCAGCTGAGCGTTGCCCAAGCGCAAATCGAGCACCAGACCACGGTGGAGCAGGCGCGCAGCGACATGGCGGCGCAGGCGCTCCAGCAGTTCCAGCAACAGCCGCCAGCCTACCAGTGAACGAGGTTGAACCATGAGAGAACGCTTTTGCCGGATCTGTGGCGGCTGGCACCAGCTCGACAAGTGGCCGCACAACTGCATGCCGGCTGACAACCTGGCGCAGTCCGATCTGCCGGCGCCGCATTTCGTCAGCGACAACATCGATATCCAGTCGATGCATGACGGAAGGCACTACACCTCGAAAGCCAAGCTGCGCTCTGCCTACCGGGCGGCCGGCGTGGTCGAGATTGGCAATGAAAAGCCGCAGCCGATCGAGAAGCCGAAGACGGATCGAAAGGCGATCCGAAACGAACTGCGGCGGGTTCACGCCGAATACAACGCCTGAACGGGCATCAATCCCCGAAATAGGAAGCAATCCACATGGAAGACCTGATTAACGAGGCCGGCAACGGCAGCGAAGACCTCGGCACGTCCACCGAAAAGCCATTAAGCATCCGCGACAGCCTCAAAGCCGCGCTCGACAGCACCGAAACGGCAACGACATCCGTTGGCAGTGACCGACAGCGCGACGAGCATGGACGCTTCGCGCCGAAGGATGGGGATAAGGGCGTAACCGCTCCAGCCGCTCAGCCGGCCGCAGCAGCAGCGCCAAAGCCCGGAGATGCACCGGCAGCAGCAAACGCCACTGCAGCAGCCCAACAGGCTGCTCCTGCCGCAGCGCAGCCAGCAGAGCAGCAGCCGGCCGCAAACGCCCACCGTGTCCCGCCTGGCTGGTCCGCAGAGGCAAAGGCTCAGTTCGCAGGCCTGCCGCCCGAGGTTCAGGCCGCCGTCGCCAAGCGCGAGCAGGAGGTCGACAACGGCTTTCGCGTGCTTCAGGACTATAAGGGGCTCGAAGAATTCACGCCTATCGTCAAGCAGGCCGGCATCACGCATGCCGATGTCATGCGCAAGGCGATCGACTGGGAGCAGTCGCTCATCCGCGACCCGGTCAACACCGTTATTCACGTCGCCAAGATTGCTGGGGTAAATCTCTCTGCCCTCGTCAATGGTCAGACGAATCAGATCCTGCAGCGCCAGCCGCAGCAGGTTCAACAGCAACCACAGCCTCAGCCCGTCAACGTTGAGGCAACGGTTGAACAGATTCTCCGGAAGCGAGACACTGAAACTCAGGTCAATGCCTTCGTTTCCGATCCAGCAAACAAGCACGCCGAAGCCGTCTTGGACGATATGGTTGCCCTCATCAGCACAGGGCGAGCATCGAGCCTCCAGGACGCCTACGACGCCGCATGCTGGATGCGTCCCGATATTCGCCAGCAACTGATCAGCCAGGTTGCGCCGGCGAACACAGTCCAAGACCAGACGTCCCAAAGGGCCGCAGCGGCAGATCAGGCCCGCCGCGCCTCCCGATCGATCTCCGGCTCTTCCGCACCTGGGCCAACCCAAGGCGCCGGCGCCGGCCAACCAACCTCAATCCGCGACTCCCTCCGCAGCGCATTGCACGCTGCCAGCGGTCGCGTTTGACCAGAAGGAAAGTGATCCATGGTTTCCCCAAACCTCTCTGAAATCGTGACCACGACGCTGCGCAACCGCAGCGGCACGGTCGCCGACGACGTGACGAAGAACAACGGTCTTCTCAATCGTCTAAACAGCCGCGGCCGCAAGAAGCCCGTTTCGGGCGGCCGCACCATCGTTCAGGAGCTGCAATATGCCGAAAACTCGACCTATCGCAGATATTCGGGATACGACATTCTGAACGTGGCCCCCTCCGACGTCATCACCGCTGCCGAATACGACCTCAAGCAGGCCGCGGTCGCCGTCTCCATGTCGGGTCTCGAACAGCTGCAGAACTCCGGCGAGGATGCGGTCCTCGATCTGCTTGAGCAGCGCATCGAGAACGCCGAAACCACGCTGAAGAACAACATCGCGCTCGACTGCTATTCCGACGGCACGGCCGATGGCGGGCGACAGATCGGCGGCCTGCAGCTGCTGATCTCGACCTCTCCGACCTCGGGCACCGTCGGCGGCATTTCGCGCGCCACCTGGGGCTTCTGGCGCAACCAGAAATTCTCTGCCTCGGCCGATGGCGGTGCGGCGGCATCGACGACGAACATCCAGAGCTACATGAACCGGCTCTATATGTCCTGCGTTCGCGGCTCCGACGCGCCCGATCTCGTCGTCGCCGACAACAACTTCTTCCGCCTCTACTGGGAATCGCTGCAGGCGATCCAGCGCATCACCTCGGCGGACAAGGGAATGGCCGGCTTCCAGTCACTCCAGTACATGGGCGCCGACGTGATCTTCGACGGCGGCTTCGGCGGCGGCGCGCCTCTCAACCAGATGTTCTTCCTGAACACCAAGTACCTGTTCTACCGCCCGCACCGCGACCGCGACATGGCGCCGATCGGCGACGAGCGCATGAACACCAACCAGGATGCCTTCGTGCAACTCATGGGCTTCGCCGGCAACCTCACCATGAACAACGCCTTCCTGCAGGGCGTGTTGTTCGCCTAAGTCGAGAAAGGATCAACTCCAATGACCATCGCAACTTCCCAGACCGATCGTCTTGGCGCGAACCCGTTCGTCGTCGAAGGCCCGATCGTTTCCGGCTCCGGTATTCCCGGGCCGAACTTCGCTCTTGGTTCCGTCGCTGGCGGCAACAAGGAATCCGAGTGGGTCTATTGCAAGCTCGTTCTTGCATCGACCACCACGCTCCAGCCCGGTCAATGGTTCCAATGGGACCGTGACTATACCGCCTCGCTGCTCACCACGGCAGCGGCCGTGGTCGGCAATCGCTGCGGTGTCTTCGCAGGGGCAAACCAGGCCCCGACGCAGTCTGGTGGACCGGCACAGGCCATCAGCCTTGCGGCCGGCACTTACTACATCTGGATCCAGCGCAACGGCGAAGCTCCGGCACTCGTCACCACTGCGACTGCTGCTCTTGTCGTGGCGGAGACCACGGCGACTGCTGGTCTTGCAACGGCCCCGGCATCGCCGACGGCATCGAGCAAGGCGATCCAGGGCGTCAACTTCACTGCGGCCAACCAGACGTTCACAGCGACAACCGTCAACGGCTCCGCTGTGCTGTCCGCTCTCGGAAGCGTCACCCCGGAAGGTGGGCCGTTCATCGGCGCATCCATCTCGGGAACCGGCATTCCGGGTTCCACGACCATCAGCAGCATCAACTACACCCCGAGCGGCGTGGTCCAGAGCATCACCATGTCCGCCAATGCCACCGCCAATGGCACCGGCATCACGGTCACGGCAACGGGCGTGCTCGAAGCTACGCTGATGCGTCCGTACCTGTCGAAAGTGAACTAAACCACCGATCAGTGGCGGGCGCTTCGGCGCCCGTTTCCTTTTTCCCCGCCATCAACAGCGAGACAATCACCATGGCCGATAACAACACTGGTATTTACGCCTCCTTCAGCCTCGAACCGGTCGAGCAGACCTTTTTGACGGAGAAGGAAGGGCGTCCGATCTTCGCCGACAAGGAATTCGTCCGCATCTTCATCGCCGGCGACAAACACACCGAAGTCTATCGCGAGGTGACTGAGAACGACAAACTCCGCTTTTCTGAGGCTTACAAGCGCTTCAAGGAAGGCGCGGCCGCCCGCGAGCAGCTGACCGGCACGCCGCTGGCGCAATGGCCCTATCTCAAGCCCAGCCAGATCAAAGAGCTGGAGGCGATCAACATTTACACCGTCGAGCAGCTCGCAGCGCTTTCCGATACGGCAAAGCAGAAGCTCGGCATGGGTGCGAACGAACTCACCGCCGCGGCCCGCGGTTATCTGGCGACCGCTGAGAACTCCAGCGCCGCATCCGCATTCGCCGCCGAGAACGAGCGCCTGAAGGGTGAGGTCACCCGCCTGCAGGAGCAGATGAAGGAGATGGCGACCCGCTTCGAAGCGCTTGAAACCGAACGCCAGGGCGGCGGCAAGGGCCGCGGCCGCGAAGCCGCCTAATCGGAGATCCGCGCATGTCGCTGCTGACCATTATCCAGAACGTATGCGCGGAGATCGATCTTGACCAACCGACGGCTGTCATGTCTTCGGCTGACCCTCAAATCGGGCAGCTTCGCGTCCTGTCATATCGCGCCGGCAAGGATCTGCTGAAAGACCATGACTGGTCTGCGCTTGTGGTGAGCCGGGATTTCACAGCAACCGGAACAATACCGGAGCCCGCCGAGCCGCCGTCCGATTGGGCGCGCTATGTCAAGAATTCGAAGATCTGGAACGTCTCCCGGCTATGGCAGCTTAACGGGCCGGTAGAGCCGCAGACGTGGGAACGCCTCACCATCCTGAACTCCAACCCGGTTCCGCAGATATGGCGCATGCTTGGCGGCAAGCTGGCATTCTATCCAAACGATATCAGCGAAACGATCCGCTACGAATACGTCTCGAAAAACTGGATCGCGCTTACAGGCGGCACGACCTATGCCGAAACTTGGGCCAACGACACCGACACCTCCCGCTTCCCGGAAGACCTTCTCGAGCTTTCGCTGATCTGGCGCTGGAAACGCGCCAAGGGTCTCGACTACGCCGAGGAGCTCGAAAACTTCGAGAGGGCCAAGGAGTCGGCGATCGGTGCCGACCGTGCCGCAGCGCCGATGGATATCTCTCTGCCGAACCGCGGACAGGTTCCGGATAACTACTGGCCCGGAACGATTGTGGTGCCTGGCCCATGACGAGACAGCCCGCTCGCGTTACGCCGCGCACCGCTCGCGTCTCACCCAGCAAGGATTGGATCGCGCCTATTGGTGGCTGGCGAACCGATGTTGAGATGGCGGACATGCCGAAGGACGCGGCGTTCCTACTAGACAACTTCTTCCCGGAAGCAAACCGCATTCGTGCGCGCTATGGATCGAACGCTTTCGCAACCGGGCTCGGGGCAGAGGTCGAGACGGTTATCCCGTATGTCGGGGTGAGCAACCGGCTCTTTGCCGCTGCCGGCAGCAAGATATTCGACGTGACGGCTGGCGGTGCAGTCGGTGCCGCCGTCGTGTCCGGTCTTTCCAGCGCCCACTGGTCTGTCCAGCAATACACCAACCCGGCGGGGCAGGAGTATCTGCGCCTCGTCAACGGGCTCGATCTGCCGCTGCTGTACAACGGCACGACATGGACCAACAACATGCTGGTCGGGACTGCCACGCTTGCCACGCAGAACGTTGCTGTGAAGGCGGTCCAATATACCCTGAGCTTCTTCGGAACCGGCTCCGTCACGCTCTCGGGGGCGTTTGCAGGCGTCTTGAACGGCACAGGCGTTGGCAACCGCGTCACGCTGACGTTCACCCCGGCCGCGGGAACGCTCACTCTCACGGTGGCGGGTTCCGTGACGAACGCGCAGTTGGAAACCGGCGCCACCGCAACGCCTTATGTCTCATCGACGATGATCACCGGCATTTCGGACTCGTCACTCTTGATCGCCCTCACGGCCTACCGGTCTCGCCTCTGGTTCATCGAAAAGAACTCGACGAACGTCTGGTATCTCGCGACGGATGCTGTCAGCGGTACAGCCACGGTGCTCCCGGTCGGCGGCAACATGAAATACGGCGGCACGCTGGTTGCCATCGGGGTCTGGACGATCCCCGTTTCCACCGGCCTGCAGCAGTGCCTTGTTCTCATGTCGTCTGAGGGCGAGATCATCGTATATCAGGGCTCCGACCCGTCCAGTTCGACGAACTGGGGATTGCTCGGCACGTTCAAGCTCGGGCGGCCGCTCGGAACCGATCGATGCTTCCTGTCCGTCGGTGCCGATCTCGCCATCATGACCACTGACGGTATCGTGCCGATCACCAAGGCCGTGCAGCTCGATCGAGGCGCAACGAGCCTCGGGGCCATCACGGCGAAGATCGGCCCGACCTGGCGCGAGACCGTGGCGACTGCCGGCACCACCTCGGACGAATGGCAACTCGCGAGCTTCCCATCTCGTCAGATGGCAATCGTCAATCTGCCGTCGTCGCTCGGGCCGTATCAGTTCGTCATGAATACCGAGACAGGGGCATGGTGCCGTTTCGTTGGGCTTGCTGCCTCCTGCTGGGGAACCTGGCGGGACCGGCTGTTCTTCGGCGCGGCTGACGGGACGGTCTACGAAGCGGAAGTCGGGGCCAATGATAACGGCGCTGCGATCGATGCTCTCATGGTCGGGGCTTGGAACCGGTACGGCGAAGACATGGCAACCAAGTTTTCGAAGCTGATCGGCGTCACGGGACAGATCGGCGTCTCGACCATGATGTATGCCGGGATTTCGGTGGACTACCAGACGAAGATCCCGACCGCGCTCCTGTCATCGGTCGAGAACAACGCCGCGGCGAAGTGGGGCACCGCCATTTGGGGAGTGTCGAAATTCCCGGGCACCTCGTTTGTACGGAAGTTTGCTTCCGCCGGCGGCGCCGGTTCAGCGCTGGCGCCGACAATCCGGGCTCTGATCTCCGGCGCGTCCGGTTCTGTGTCTGAAGCGGCGGTTATCGGCGGTTCTGTCCTCTACGAAAAAGGTGCTCCGATTTGATCGTCACCGAGCCTCGCGAGGATATCGCGGCATGGGTCGGCGGCAAGATTGGGGTGACATTCCATCCGCCCTTTACGGCCATTGCTCAGGTTCAGGGCGGTCGGATCATCGCGGGCTATGTGTTCAACGTCTGGACCGAGCACGATGTCGAGGTTTCGCTCGCGGCTGATCGGCTTTCCGTCACGCTGATGCGGGCGGCTTTCCAGTATGTCGTCGAGCAACTTGGGTGCCGACGAGCGACGTTCAGGACTCGTGCGGACAACGCGCAGGCCCAGAAGGCGCTCGACAGGCTCGGCGCGCGTCTGGAAGGGCGCCAGACGGCTTACTTCGGCGATTGCGATGCGCTGCTCTACGGAATTTTGAAAGAGGACTTCCCCTATGGTCTCCACGCCTAAGGCGCCGAAAGCGCCCGATCCGACACAGACCGCAGCGGCGCAGACGGCCACGAACGTGGACACCGCCATTGCCAATGCGGGCTTGAGCCACACCAACCAGTACACGCCCGACGGCTCGCTGGAATACAAGGTCAGCGGCTACCAGACGATGACCGACCAGAACGGCAAGACCTATCAGCTACCGACCTATTCGGCCTATCAGTCGTATTCACCGCAGAACCAGGCGATCTACGACCAGTCACAACAAACCCAGCTGGGGCTGGCGAAGCTCGCCAACCAGCAGACGGCCAAAGTCTCCGGCATCCTCGGAACGAACGTCGATCTCAGTTCGGGGAACGTTGACAAATACGTCAACGACCATTGGCAGGGGGGCTTCAACAACCAGTGGGACAGGGATCAGGCAAGCCTTGATCAGAGCCTGGCCGATAAAGGCATTTCGATGGGTTCTGCGGCCTACAATAACGCCATGCGGGACTTCAGCACGCGCAAACAGGCGGCGTCGGATCAATACCTCGGCGATATGTATTCCAACGCTCAGAATTCGATCCTCACTGAGCGCAACCAGCCGCTGAACGAGATTTCGGCGCTGATGTCGGGATCGCAGGTCAACCAGCCGAACTATGTGAATTCGCCAACGACGCAGCTTCCCACTGTCGACCAGGCCGGCTTGATCAATGAGAACTATAATCAGCAGATGGGCGCTTATAACCAGCAAGTGGCCAAGTCTAACGCCGCCATGGGCGGTCTGTTCGGACTGGGATCGTCGCTGCTCGGCGGCTGGGCAATGTCCGATCGCCGGCTGAAGCGCGACGTCCATCAGATCGGCGTCACGAGTTCTGGCCTCCCCATCTACGATTACAAATATGTCTGGGGCGATGACCGGCACGTCGGCTTCATGGCCGATGACGTGGAGGCGATTGCTCCTGATGCCGTTGCCGAAGGTCCAGGCGGGTTCAAAATGGTCAACTACGCGGGAGTGCTGTGATGGGCTTCATCTTCGGCGGGGACACCGGCCAGTCCCAGGCAGACGTCACCGACGCGCGCAAGCGGCTCGCCGCGGCAATGCTTCAGCAGGGCACCGACACTAGCCCCATCAAATCCCCGTGGGAAGGTGCCGCCCGGATGGCACAAGCCCTCATGGGTGGATTGGCGATCAGGCAGCAGGGCGAGGATCAGCGCGCCGCCGACGCTCAGGTGATCTCTGCCATCACCGGCCAACCCTATACTCCGCCTGAAAAGCCGGCCGGGCTCCTGTCGTCGATATTCGGTGGCGGCAACAAGCCGTCCACTCCAGGCGCCACCGGCTCGTCCATGCCAAAGGTGGATGCGGCCGGCAATGTCGCCATGGCCTCGACAGGCGGCGGTCTGCCGAGCTCGTTCCTGGCTGCCGTCGACAAGACGGAGGGGGCAGGAGATTACGATACCCTGTTCGGCCACGCTCAAAAGAATGGCCCCTTTGCAGGCACGGCTATCTCGCAGATGCCGATCAGGGACGTGTTGGCCTTCACCGACCCGAGCGGACCGTATGCCCAGTATGTCAAGGACAAGGTTGGTCGTGTAGCAACTCCAGTCGGGAAATATCAGACAGTCGGCACGACGTTGCGGAACGCAGTTGGTGCCCTGGGCCTTGATCCGAATGCGCCGTATGACCAAGCCACTCAAGATCGGGTCGCATCCTATCTCGCCCGCCAGCGCATCGCATCGGCCGACACACTGCCGGGGAAGATCCAGGCGCTGCGGGCGGAATGGCAGGGGTTCAAGAACGTTCCCGATGCCGAAATGGCGCAAATCGTGGCCGACCTTCAATCCGGCGCTATGGCACCCACTGGCGGTCAAGTCGCAAGCGCAGCTCCTGCGCCTCCGCTCCAGCCGCCGCCGGTGAATGTTCAGCCTGCGGCGCCGACGCCCGCTTATGTCGACCCGAGGGTAACAACGGCCGGCCGCCCGGATGCGCCTCCAGTGCCTACCGCATCCGCTCCCAGCGAAGTTGCAAGCCTTGACCCATCGATCGGCATTCCCATGCCGGGTGCCGCAGGGCAGATGCGCGCCTCCGATCCGGCACAGGTCATGCCGCCACAGGGAGCCCCACAGGCTGCGTTGTCCCCATTGCCCACGTCGACAGTCGGACCAGCGCCGAACGTTGCCAGCGTGCCCTCTCTGTCTCAAGACCGTTCAGGCGTTGGCATGGGCGGCGATGTTCCGGGGCAGGGCTATTTCCCTCCGGCACCAACTGGAGGCGGTCAACCCGCATCCCCTCAGCAGATCGCACAGGCGCAGCACTCGGGACAGGCACGTCTCGCTCAGGCGCTGGACAATGCACCCCAGCAGGCACAGAACCCGATGGCGAACCCGCGCGTTCAAGCGCTGGTGCAGGCCATCACGAATCCGAACGCATCGCCCCAGGTCAAAGCCATGGCGGCACAGCAGTTGCAGATCCTGACGAAGCCGCCTGAGTATGGGTTTGAGACGCTGCCCGATGGGACAGTGCTCCGCAGCGACCCGCGCACCGGCACGCTCACGCCAGTTTATCGTTCGGAAATGTCGCAAGCCGATCGAGCTAAGCTCGATTTTGATCGCGAGAAATTCCAGCAGGAGCAGGCAAACCGCAACACGCCGACAGCGACCGAGCAGGCCAATATCGATCTCGAGCGAAACAAGTTCGATCTTGAGAAGAACAAGCCGGTGGTCGTCCAGTCTGGCGAAACGCTGTTCAGCCCCGGCCAGGAGCGCGTCGTGTATCAGGGCACCGGCTATAAGCCTGAAGACGTGTCGAACCTGCGCAAGGAGGTCCAAAACCTTCCGACCTACAAGAGCTATCAGCAGGCAGCACCGGTTTTCCAGTCGATGATCGACACGGCCAAGACAGACAGCAAGGCTTCCGACCTGAATCTTGTTTACGGCCTGGGCAAAATCATGGACCCGAACTCGGTTGTCCGTGAAGGCGAAATGGTCATGGTCAACAACACGGCGAGCCTGCCGGACTGGTTCTCGGGAATAATCAACAGCGTCAACGGTGGCCAAAGACTCACTCCGGAGACGCGCCAGGCAATCCTTGCCGAGGCGCGCAGCCGCATGGGCGCCTATCGGGGAGCACTCGACAACGACATCGGTCAGTATCGAGGCATCATCAGCCGGCGCGGTATGAACGAGGCCGACGTGCTGCCGACCCTCGGGGATATCGCAGAAGTGCCGAGCCTGACGCCGCCGCCTGCGGCGGGCATAGGTGCGCCGCCGGAAGGGGTGCCGGCTGATGTATGGGGCGCAATGACGCCTGCGGAGCGTAAACTATGGCAGAAATGACACCTGAACAGCAGCAGGCTCTGGCAATCGCGTCCGCGCGGCTGAGGCTTCAGAGCCAGCAGCAAGGACAGCCGGCCGATGATGCCCTTTCAGTCGCCAGAACGGGCGTCGGCGGTCTCATCGAAGGTATTCCAATAGTTGGGCCGATGATCCGCGGCGGCACCGAGCGGGCTGCAGCGGCGACGCTCGCGGCGTTCTCGGACGAGACCTACGATCAGGTAATGGATCGCATCCATGAAGCGAACAGGGCCGAAAAAGAAGCGAACCCGATCGTCGACAAGGGTGCGCAGATAACCGGAGCCGTTGCCGGGACTATTCCGGCAATCATGGCTGCCCCTGCCGCGTTTGGAGCAGGCAGCGGAACTTTGCTCCTGCGTTCGGGTATCTCTGGGTTGACGGGCGCTACCATTGGGGGCGCAGATGCAGGAGTTCGCTCTGAGGGTGACGCGGAGAAGATCAAGGAAGGGATGATGCTGGGCGGCCTCTTTGGCTTGGGTGGTCCCGTGGCCGGAAAGGTCATTGGGGCCGGCGCCAGGTCGCTTATCGATGCACTCCGCACGCGCACGGCGGCGAAAGTAGCGGGTATGGACCCGCAGGCGTTCGGTTACTTCCGGCGTGCGGTCACCGATGACGGTATCGACGCGTCGACGCTGCCCCGCAAACTGATGGAGATGGGTCCCGATGCTATTCCGGCAGACCTTGGACCTAACCTTCAGAAGCAGGCCGGCGCGCTTGCGGCGACGCCCGGGCCGGCGCAGACGACGATTCGGACCACGCTCGCCGATCGTGCCGCGGGCGCCAATGCCCGCATTGGTCAAACGATCGACGAAACGACGGGTCGAAACATCGTCCCATCGGAGATCCAGGCAGATATCGCCGTAAACCAGCATGCTCATTCGCCGCTCTATCGTGAGGCATTCCGCGAGGCCACGCCGTACAATACCGAGCCAATTGCATCGGCGCTGGAGGCTGACATCAGCCGGCTTCGCGGTCCCGCTCAGGCGCGGTTGCGGCAGGTTAGAGGCATGCTGAACATCGCGGATTCCAATGTTCTGTCGACCGATCCCGCCGTGATGTTCCAGACCCGGCAGGCGATCGACGGCCTTTTGAAGACGGAAGTTGATCCGAAGGTGATCTCCGCACTGGTGGAAGCTCGCCAGATGCTCGACGACGGCCTCACCCGCGCCGTCCCGCGCATCAAGGAGCTTGATGCGGGTTACTCCGAACTCGCCCGCCAGGACGAGGCCGTGACACGGGGTCAGCAGGTTTTGGATAGTGGCCGGACCGCGCCACGGCCATCCGAGCTTGCCGCAGAGGTGGAGCAAGGCGTCCAGCCGCAGGGCATGCAAATCGGGCCATCTGCGGTCCCCCTGCGGCTGTCTCAGGGGGCCAGAGCCGAGATTGACCGCATAGTCGGCACCAACTCCAACGATATCGTCGCCATGAATAGGCTGATCAAGGGAGAGGGCGATTGGAACCGCGCGCGTCTCGCAACCCTGTTCGGTCCAGAGAAGGCGGAGCGGCTGTTCAAAGTGCTCGATAATGAGAGCGTTTATGCCGATACCGCCAACACAGTGACCCGCAACAGCGAAACCGCGGCGCGCCTTGCAGCTCAGAACGAGCTGGGTGGCGGCGGTGGAAATTTTGGTGTCAAGGAAGCATTCAAGGCCGGCGGCTTTCTCGGTGCAGCGCGATCGGCCGCTATCGACAAGGTCGACGACATCGTGAAGGCACTGATGTCGAGCAACACCGGCAACGTCACCCGCGAGAGCCTGGCACGGGCTCTTATCGGCGAGCAACGAGAAAAGCTGGTCGAAGGGCTGATGAGAGCAAAGGGAATGGGAACGACGCCGACCTTAGTCGATCCGGTCGTCAAAGCCCTGCTTCTGAACGCCGGTACCGCGCGGACGCGATGACGGATCGACCCAGCAAATAAGCAAATAGAGGCCGATCACATATAGGACGCCGGCGATAACACCGCCGTTGTAATCTTCACCAACGACATATCTCAGCGCGTCAACGCCCGACACGACTGCGTATAGCAATACGCTCGTCGCGACGATGCAGGCGATTTGTACGACACGGATCATGACGCAACCAATACTACACCATTGATGGCCTCGCAATTCGCGGGGCCGCTTCTTTTTGGAGAAGGTGAATGCCCAGAAACCCATCAACCGGCGTTTATTCCAAGCCCGCCGGGACGACGCCCTCTGTCGGTCAACTTATCGACCCGGTGCCGTGGAATGCGCTGACCACCGACCTCGGCAACGAAATCACCAACTCGCTGCCTCGCGATGGTTCGGCGCCGATGGTCGCGCCAATCAAGGCGGCCGACGGCTCCGCTGCAGCGCCGGGCGTAGGGTTCGCCTCAAATCCGTCGACCGGTATCTATCTAAAAGCGGCCGGCATTGGCGCACTGATCGCTAGTGGCGTGGAAATAGCGAACTGGTCTGCGTCCGGCCTCGCTGTTACCGGTGCAGTCAGCGGCGGCGTCAAATATGCTACCAAGAACGCCAACTATACTGCGGTGGCCGCTGATGCGGGGACCGTCCTTCGGTTCACCGCCGGAGCCACCCTCACGCTCACAGCTGCCGCGACGTTGGGGGCGGGATGGTTGGTGAGAGTGGTTGCCAACGGCGGCGCTGTTACGGTCGATCCGAATGCTTCTGAGACAATCAATGGGCTGGCGACCCTCACTGTAGCGGACGGAACGACGGCTGATATCGTTTGCGATGGAGCCAATTTCTTCACGGTTTTGCAGACGCAGACATGGGCATCACTCGGGGCAACGTTTAGCAAGGGCACCGCCGGCTATTTCAAGCTGCCGGACGGCCATATCGTCCAGTATGGTTTGGGAACGAATCCGGGGAACGACCACACAGTGACAATGCCTATTGCGTTCCCGACCGCGTTTAGAGCTGGCCTTGTTGTAGCGCAGAGCGGCGCGATCCCCGGCGGCAACTCCCTCCCTTATTCCTGCGATGTTGCCTCGCTGTCCGGACTGAATATTCGTCCGCGTTTCGCCAACAACGGCGGATCCGTTGGCGTCGCCTCTCAGAATTACTATTGGATCGCTGTGGGGTATTGATCATGAAGTATGCAATCTTTGACGGAAACGGGCTGCCGACCGCGTTCTATTCGCCGGAGGTGCACGGCGACGACATTCCGACTGAAGCAATCCAGATCACGGATGAGCAGTGGCACGAATTCATTGACAATAACGGGCTGCGTAAATGGGTTGCTGGTGAGGTAGCTGAGTACGCGCCCCCGCCACCGACCCCGCCGCCGGTTACAAGCGTTTCGGCGAGGCAATTCAAGCTTCAGCTTTTGTCGGCCGGCCTTCTCGATCAGGTCGACGCCTGGATTGCCACACAGTCGAAGGCTGTGCAGATCGCATACGAATATTCCGGAACCTTCGTTCGGACGGAGCCTATGATGGCGGCCGGGTTTGCCGCCATGGGGTTCACGGAAGAGCAGATCGATGCATTCTTCGAAACGGCGGCTCGGCTGTGATCAAGCCCGTCGCCCGCTATCTCCTCTATCTCCCGGCCAATCTTTTCTTCGTGGCCCTGGCCTATCTGCTGTCGCCGGTGTTGGCCGCAATATCGCTGCTGACCGGCGCGCGGCTGCCTGGCGCGCTGCAGTGGTTCTCGACGCTCGACGCGGATCTCGACGGCGGCGTTGCTCAGGGCGTCAAAGGCTATAAGGCCGACTTGCGCGGCTGGCGACTCTGGTGGCAAAGGGCGTGCTGGATCTGTCGAAACCCGGCCCACGGTTGGCAATCCGAACTGCTCGGGATGCCGGCGGATGGCAGCGTCATCGTCCGCCAGGTCATCAGCGAACCCCCTAAAAATCAGTGGTACGTCATGGAGACGGCCAAGGGTGTCCGCTTCTTCTGCTGGAAGCGAGATCAGCCGCTCATCGGCGGCTTTTATCTCAAACTCTGGTTCGGCTGGGTGAACAAGTCCTACGACGGCCGGAATCACCACTACGCATTCCAGGTCGGCCCGAAGCGCCGGTCGTAACCACTCCTGACAATTCGGAGATATCCATGAAACTCGCGTCTGATTGGCGGGAGGTGCTGCGCTATGCGTGGTCCGTCCGGCTGATGGCGTTGGCGTTCCTGCTCATCATCCTGGAGCCGGTTGCTTCGACGCTGCTCGATCTCTCCGCCGGTTGGTCGCCGGTCATCCGCATCATTCTTTCAATAATCAACGGCCTTGTCCTGGCCGGAGCGATTGTCGCGCGCGTCGTCGCGCAGAAAGGGCTTTCCGATGGCAAATAGATTGAAGAAGGGTAGTGCTGCGGCTGCGATGGCCGTTGCCCTCGTCGGAAGCTTCGAAGGGCTGCGCCAGAACGCCTATCCAGATCCTGCAACGCAGGGCCAGCCCTGGACGATCTGCTACGGCAGCACGAACGGCGTGAAGCCAGGTGACCGCAAGACGGTGGAGCAGTGCAAGGCACTCTTGGCGCTGGAGCTCCAAACTTATGCCGCTGGCATCGAGAAGTGCGTCACGGTCCCGCTGCCCGATGCGCGCTTCGTCGCCCTCACGTCATTTGGATACAACGTCGGCATCAAGGCCGCCTGCGGTTCGAGCGCAGTCAAGCTCATCAACCAGGGCAAGACCGCTGAAGGCTGCGAAGCCCTCCTGAAGTGGAACCGCGCGGCGGGGATCGTCTTTCCGGGCCTCACCCGTCGCCGGCAGAAGGAACGTCAGTTCTGCCTTGAGGGCATCTGATGTTCGGTTTTCTCGATGCGCTCAAGATGGGCGTCGGCGTCGCTGCCGGTCTGCTGCTCTATCACCTCTATGCCGTTTCGATCGGCTATCCATCGGCAGCCCGCGAGGCGCGCGCCGGCTATGTCCTGCTGGCCGAGAAGACCGCAGCCGACGCCCGTGCCGCCGAAATGGAGCGCCAGCGGAACGCCGCCGCATGGGCGAACGAAGAGCACCGCAAGCGCCTCGAAGCCTCCCAGGCCGCAGAGCAGGCGGCGAAAGACACCCTTGAGAATGAGATCAAATCTTATGAGCTTCAACTCTCCGAGAAGAACCGCGCTTGCGCTGTCACTGCTGCTGATCGTCAGTGGCTGCTCCGCCACTGAGCGCCTGAACACGGCGGCGGTGACGAAGGGGCAGGCGGCGGCCGGCATTGCGCTGCCACCTTTGCCCGATGATCTCCGCAGACAGGAGGCGCATGCGCCCGTCGTGGAAGGCGAACCAGTCATCGCCATCCTCGCCCGCGAACGGCAGGCGCTCGACCGGGCCAACGCCCGCCAGAGGCGCGCCGCTGATTTTTACGACGATATCAGAACGAAATACGAGGCAATCCGACAATGACGAGTGCACAAGGAGACCGGCAGGCGGCGGTCCGCGGCTACACGGACACAGCGTTGAACTATGAAGGTGATTGGTCCGCGCTTTTTGATCAAGTCGGCATTCCAGCCGATGGCGGCTTCAATGGGCGGCTGCTCGCCTGGATCAATGCTGCGCTCGGCACAAGCTATACCGAGATCAACGGCGCCATGGCGGCCTATGCCGCATCTGCCGGCGCGACAAACTGGTCGAGCATGGACACGGTACCGAGCGGCGGCGGTGGCCCTGTCGACCCCGACCGCTATATGTTCTTTGCGACCCGCAACCGCATGCCGTCTGGCTCTGCCACGCTGACGGCAGCGAGTGGCACGAATTATGTGTGCAGCAAAATCATCGTCAACACGCCGCAGTATAAGACGCGAACCTTCCGCTTCCACCTCTCCGGCTTCGCTTCGACGGAAGGCGGCAACTCGCCGCAGGAAACAATCGTTACCGGTACGATCGGCACGCCTGGGAATTCGGTCCTTGTCGATGCCATGTATATGCGTGTCGGTTCCACCTTCACGCAACTACAGTTCGGCGGCTCCAACACGGTATCGGTTGTCGACCAGACGAACGGACAATGGACGGATGCCATAACCGTCGCTGACGTTCCGGCAGAAAGCGCCATCGAGCTGTGGACGTTCTATCATACCGCCGTCGGCGAGAAGATCTGGCCTGTCTACCGCATCCAAAAGGAGCGGGGCGAACGCATATGGGGCGCCAGCGACCTTTCCACACTGCTCGCTTTCAAGGACACTCCGCTTGCGGACAGCACCGCAGCGCTCGATACAAGCTACGGGCAGCAGGCGCAGCCGCAATATTATGGTCCGGACTTCATGGTCGCCAAGGGCGATTGGGATGGAAGGCCCGTTGCGCTCGCCTTCGTCGATAGTCTGGGCGAGGCGAGACAGGAGTTCAGCGCCGCCGCCGATACCCGCGGCAATCTCGGCTGGTTCCGGCGTTGGCTCGATAAGGCCGGCGGTATCGGTCGAATCCCCTATCTGATGGTCGGCGTTCCGGGAGCGGGATCTGTCCGAGAATATACCGGTTCCGGCTCTTCTATCGCCACGAGGCGACGGGATATCATCCGGGAAATCATCGCCTTCAACAACAACAAATGGCCTTTCACCGTCGTTGCAAACCAACTGGGCCAGAACGACACGTCGACGTCCTACACCACGTGGTTCAACACCAACTACAGGTCTCTGGTGACCCGCATCCGCGCCGAGTATTCCGGCGTCAAGATTGTCGCCTTCCCGCCGCTCGGGCGCACCACATCGGCGCGAACCGTTACTCTCACGTCGGTCGGGACCGTGGTGACTGCGACCATTGCCTCTGGCATCAACGGGCTGGTGACTGGTCAGACCGTGTCGATCGCCGGCGCTACGCAGACGGAATATAACGGCAACGTGGTCATCACCGTCACTGGGCCAACGACGTTCACCTATAATTTCGCAGGCTCTGGAACGTCGCCGGCGACAGGAACGATAACGGCCGGTGATCTCTATCTCCGGGCGGAATATCAGAGCTTCTCGGCCAACAACACCTGGCCGTCCGACGGAACGGACGCCTCGGGCAAATGGCGCCTGCGTGACGATATCCTGGCAAAAACCTCTTCATGCTGCGACGACGCGATCGACACCTATTCGGCTTGGGTATCGCCATCGCGCGGGGGCGTCTGGCCTGGCATGCTGGAGTTGTCGAGCACCACACTGACGCAGCAGGCGGGGACCGATGGCGTCGCGACCTATAACCAGATCGTCGTCGCGGATGCGAGCATCTTCCGGCCTGAGCAGAGCCTCAACATCTATTCCGGCCCTGATGGAATAGCGCGCCTCAGCACCCAGACGATTGCCAGCATTTCCGGCAATACGATCACCTACCAGGGCTCCACGGCTGTTGTCCTCCCGGTCGGTTCCGTGGTTCGCCCCGGCATCAGCACGGATGGTGTCCATCCCTGGGGGGCTATGATCGACCGCATCGTGGCCGGGATCGCGCAAACCGAAAAGTCAAAATTCGTAGTTTAGAGGCATAGGCATGAACACATCCGACTTCGACCCGCGCCTGCATCAGCAGCTCGGCGAACTGCTTGCAGAGGTCCGCAATCTTCGGGATGCCTTCCGGCAGTCCGAAATCAAATCGGACACCAGCCGATCGCAGATGCACGGCCGGCTTGACCTTCTGGTCGACCGGGTCGGCAAGGTCGAAGGGACCGTTGCCGCAGTGCAGGAGGATATCTCGGAAATGCGGCCGGTGACCGACGACGTCCGCCGGTGGAAGCTGATGGGGCTGGGAGCGCTGGGGATCGTCGGAATAGGGGCGTCGGCGCTTACCTTCATTCTCACAAAGTTCGGCACGGCGGCAATGGCGTGGGTGACGGGCCGGTGAGGTGGCGGCCTTCGGGCACTGGCTCAGTGAGAACAGCAAAGCCGCACTATCAAAGCGGCAAGTTGATTGCCCTCAATGATCGCGTAACGATGGTTGCCAGTGCGAATGAGGATCTCGATCGCCGGGAGCTCGTCGATGTGCTCCCCCGCGTATTCAATAGCTGCTTGCAGAGAGAAGAACTCCTTGTTCGCAGTGCCGGGGAGCCAGCTATGAACCGTGATAGGAATGGCGGTCGAACTTATTAGCATCTTTTACTCAGGCTACGCCGACACAAGTTAAACGAGAGCGACATATACCTGTTTTCAACCTGCCCAGCCACATCTGGGGCTAAATCTGGTTACCGATCGGTTGAGAGATTCATTGCAGTTTACGCTAGCCCTGAAAAGAAAACCCCGCGACTGCGGGGATCAGGAAGGGGGGTGTTTTCTAGGCAAGCGTGTTTTGCGCTGCAATAATTTAGTTCGCACAACTTACATGGATTTGCAATAAATATTACTTTATAGAGTCTATTTGCCCACGGATTTGTTGTCATCTCAAGAGGTTATTGCCTCTGTTTTGCTCGAAAATAGAAATTGACTTCAGTATTTCGAGTAATAGTTTGTATCATTCGGAGGGCCGCTCAGCGATCATTTGCTTAACCCCAAGCATTGAACTCCTGTGCGCTGAGCGGCCGTCCAATCTCATGTGATCGAATGCGCACTCCCCAATTATTGTTCGTCCAATTCATTGAGAGATGGTGCAGCATAGGGTGCCGGTTCGGCGATGCCCGTCATTGCTCGCTGTGGATCAAAAAGAAGCCCCGCTGAGACGGGGCCATTGCTGGAAAGGACGGACCGCACAGGAAGGAAGGGAAGCGGACAGCCCCGGTATGGGGCCACCTGTGCGATCCTTTTCGTCTAACAATAGACAATCGCAAAAGTTCCGGGGCTGATCTAGATTTGCTCGCTAATCGCACAATTGTCGGGTAGTTGCGCTGCCGACGTTAATGCGGCGCGCATAGTGACCGAGGCTAATAAGCCCGATTTACCCGTGAGGGTCTTTGTGTACCTCGCCGGGTATATGGCTATCAATTGCCTCAATAAGCGCCGCGGGCGACGATTCACCGGCGAGGACCTTATCGATAGCAATACCCATGGCCTTTTGGCCTTGAATGCTTTGCATTGGAACGTGACGGGCTCGGCACCAATGTTTAACGGCATTGGTGACCAGTTCAACACCATGATCGTCGAGATAAAGGAGACTCAGCAGCGACATAACCTGCTCCTCCGTCAAGATTAATCGCCTATGGATTCAGATAGGTTCTCGACGCGTCTCTTCAAGATGCTTCGTGAGTGGCAACCGCGGAGGCGAGCAGGATCTGGTGGCCTTCCAAGCTGCTGATCGTGCCGCCGGGCGGCGAGGGCTTCTAAATCACAAGCCGCGTCAGGGCATCCTCGTCCTTTACCCCGTGCTGAAAGGACTGGATGATCCGTCTGGCCAGTTCATCACAATCGTCATCTGTTGTGACATGTCGCACCGATCTGACGTGATCGTACACCCTCTGGCAGAGGGCAACTTCTTCGTCGCTCAGCACGTTTTGCATGTCGGCAATTTTGGATCGGATCATGATCGCCCTCATCACCCCTGGAATCAGGATAGGGCGGAACGACGTTCCTTCAAGCGCTGGAGGTTCGGTCTGCGGATCAGTCGCACCAGTCGTCACGCGCAATCGCCACCTCAGCCAGAAGTTCCTTCAGCAGCCGTGATTGCTTCGCCCCGTGGAATTTTTCGCATCATATCGAGCAGCTTTTCCATGTGTTCTCTGGCCTGCTCGCAGCCCCCTATTAGCGCGCTTCTTTGATCGCGGTCATCGACGGCGTGCGCCGCCATTTCCACTAAGCGGATCTGGTCTCGCAGAAGATTTGCGTGATCGATAAGGTCGATACGATTGGTCATGGTCCCCTCGGTGATTTATCTGGCTACCGCTTCAAGCGTTGCCATCGACGTCCCCATCTTCGTCCAGCTCATGCACCGGCAGATAGGTGTTCGTCTCCATCCACTCCCGGATGATGTACCTGATCATGTCGTTTCGCGTCACTCCGGACTCGCCGGCCAGGTCGCGCAGCGCTTCCTCAACATCGTCGTCCATGGAGATGGCACCGGCATTGCGTAGTCGGAGCGCCGCTCGGCGCAACATGATCTGAAGATCTGCTCGCGAGATATCGGCGATCCGGTCGGCGGCGTCCTCTAGGATTGTGGCGGTGTCGGGCGAATACATGAATCTCCCTCTCTGAGACAGCCTTCATGTTCTTGCTCACGGAGCTAAAGGAGCCTCATGTTGCTGTGAGCCCAATTACATCCCGGCGTCAAACGCGGACATTGCTTAAAAGGCCTTTTAGATAATTCTGCTGCGACTTTTTCGCCTGATCTTGGAATTCGTATGACAAGTAAAGAAAATTCTCTACAGCAACGACGAAGGGCTTGTTTTTGTCGGGCGTTGATATTGCTGCGGCCTTATCGAGAATAGTGTTTATTGACCCTTCTAGACGCTTGTATTGGTCTGCGGTCTCGGGAATTTTATAGCTGACATCCAGCGCCGCGCGCTGGAAATCAAGAAGCGAGCTACGCAGACTATCCAACTCTTCCGGCGAAAGCCGGCGCTCCCCGGAAGATATCTTCGCAAAATTGGCGAGTACTGTATCCACGGTCTTGGCCGTCTGGTCAAAACTTTCCAAACGTGTCTGCACGCTCTTCCGAGCGTCCGAGCGGAAGTCGACGAAATCGCTCGTTACGATGCCGGCGAAAAACGCCAAGATGCTGCTGAGAGCGCAGATAACAAGTGTCCTGAGCGCTGGCAACTTATCAATTTCCTTTCACGGTGGCTTCGCTTTGCAATCCAGTTTTATCTGCAGTCTCTTTCAGGAGTTCGCAAGCCTGCGCCCATCTATCATAACCCAAAAGTCGAAGGTGCGTAACCACTTGCTCGCGAACAGGCACTATGCATGGATCGTCGATGGTTGCGGCGCTGTTGGAAACCTGCAAATTGCCAAGGAACGCGTCGGTGCAAGCCGCAGGACCAACAGTTATTGCCAGCGCCAGGAGTGCGCTCGCGACAAGTGGAGTGATGTAGCTGGAAACCAGTGAGAGCGTGCCCGGGGACTGGATATCAATTGCAAGATGTGGTGCGTAATCTGCGAGTTTCAAGAATGCTCCCGCGCCGAAGTCGTGGATGACTCCAGTTTTCCTGTCGACCTCACGAGTATTGGCCGCAACGAAGTTGAAGAACGCGGGGATCACAGAACCAGATGTCGTATCAAACTCTGCTGAGGTCACATCGAAAGTCGAAGAAAATCGTCGATTCGTATAGTAGTTCCTATAGGCAGCGTTATAGAAGACCGATCTTTCGCTTTCCGGAACCAGCAGGAGAGGAGTCGGCTTCCGAAAAGCTTCGATCATCCTAACCGGCATATCTACTTTATCCAAAGTCCCAATCCATTTGACACGTCTGACAACGATCGGATCGCCCGGATAGCGCTGAACGTAAGTCAGGAAGGCACCAGCCGCGTCGTCCACCAACTCGCCGATGTGGACCTTGCCGCCAAAATTCTGGGGAGGGACGATCACCAGGTCGCCCGCGCTGGCATCACTCAGATAGAATTTGAGTACGCGTAGCAATTGGCCCGTACTCGGATCGTCAGCGGCGTTGTCGTACTCATTTAGAGAAATATGTGGTACCCGTTCGGGATTTCGCCCAAAGTTATGCCAGGCGCGAATTTCCTTCGATCGCTGGATACGAGCTATAAGCTGCTCATCGTGTATATCGACACGCTCATCCCGAAGAAATAGCCCCGGTAGTTCTGCACCAACCACAGAGAGTTCAATAAAGTCCTGAAATAGCCGGTAGTTGGCCCCCGGACGAGCCAAGGCGACCTTGTGATTTTCCGGGATTGGTTTGGTATTTATATCGATTAGCAAGTCTTTCCGTGCCCCAATGAATTGCCTGCGTTTTGTTACTGCTGAACTTATACGAGTTCAATCTTAAAATTCGCTTCAAAGTAATGCGGAGGTGGGCGTGGCGCTGCCGCGGCTTGGTTATGAGCTACCAACCGCCAGGTCGAGAGTGGGCGCTTCGGTTTCCACAAAGGCTTCCATCCGCTGCGCGGTCGTAATAGGAATAACAGTTGCCAGGGTAGCGTCTATAAGGAGTATAACCGCCTCCGCCGCAATTTCCGTTCGCGCATACCGCAGCCGCCGTCCCGACCAATGCAAGTCCCACAAGAACCGCGGCTGCTTGCCTTTGCTGAGCGACCATCTGCTCACATTCCAACATGCTCATCCCGCGTCGGTTTACTTCCGCCACGAGCTGGAATTGAAACGCTGGATCTCGCGTTTCCAGTGCCGTCTTGCAAAGCGCGGCTTTGCTCACGGCCGACGGCTTGTTGTTGAATTCAACCGGCGTCGTTGTGCAGCTCGCCAAGGCGAACGAAATCGCCACGACGCCGAAGCGTCGAGCTAACAGATACATTTTCACGGAAAACCCCTCAGTTGCCCAAGGGAAGCATCGCAGATTTCCGTTCGACGTCAAATTGCAAATTAATGTATCGTTAACGCAGCTTTAGGATGCAGGGCCGTCCTGCCCGTTCATTAAGGGCGCCGTTTTCCACCGTTTGCGCCATTGCGGACCACCGGCTTGTGGATCTTAGGCATCGCGAAACTCTTTGATGAACCTGACTTAGAAATTTGGACTTCCCTTCGCTACCCAAGGTGCCGAAACGAGGCTTAAATTTCATTGGAGATCGAAGATGACAGCGACTGCGCAGACAACTGACGGTGCGGCGCCCGCCCATGTATTAGCCGAAGTTGCGTCTATGTTACGCAGCGGTGACTATCAGGCAGCGCTTGCTTTGTCTGAAGCCGCGCTTTTGAGGGGCGAAACGCCCGCCGAGACGGCGCTTGACGATCCCGAGACGGACAAGGCCGCAAGGATCGTCAGCCCATCCTTGGATACCCTATCATTTGTCGAAAGACGCGCTATGGGAGGGGGGTACAACTACTGGGCTAATGTCCCGCCCGCCGCCTCTTACACAGAGGAATGCGAGATCGGTCATCGTCTAGCCGAGGAATTCATCAAGTTCATTGGGGCGTACCACAACTACGGAAATGCGACGCTGCTTGGATCGATCGTCGTCGATATGGAGAAGAATGGTGCCGCCCGGGGAAACAAGATCGGCTTCTTCAACACCATAAATAAATACGCGATGGGCGGCGCGTACTTGAAGCACGCAACTGAACTCAAGCCCGAGCGCCCTTGGGAAAAATGCCGCCGGTTAGGCCGGGAATTGGCGGGCGCTCTCAAAGCGACGGGAGAGGAGCAGTTTGCATATGTGGCGCCGGCCGAATCCAGATCGCCCACTGTCTTTTTCGGTCACCTGGACTACAGCCCTTTCGGGGAAGCGCCACTCGACCAGGCGCAGGATTTCAGTGCGATATTCTACGATCTAGTCAATCTTGTCGAACTCGCAGAAGCAGCTTTGGATATTCTGCGCGAAATGGATTACACGAGTGCAGATGGGACCCGGAACACGGAGCTTGATCGGGTTTCAGGGCTACAGCATATCCTGTGCTCAAACCTTGGCAGGCTTCGTGAGTCCGCGGCGATACTGGACGGACCAACGGCATGGGTGCCGGCGAGAAGCGTCTGATACGGCGATTGTCACTTTGCTTCTGTGACCTCAGGCAGAGGAACCGGCGCACCAACCGAGCCATTGATCAGCTGCATGACGTAGTCAGCCCAGGCGATCAGCGCGGCGCGTTTTTCCTCTGCATAATCGTAGCGATTGTAGACGGCTGCAACACCTTTGATTGATCCCGATCGGTGATTGATCACCGCCTCGACGACATGCACGGGCACGCCCAGTCGAGCCATTCCGCTCGCTGCTGTGCGTCTCAGGTCATGGAATGTCCATGGCTCGATCTCGACCTTGGCCGGGGATTGCCCGAGCGCTTCGGCTTCCTCCCTGGCAATCTTCAGCATTTCCGCATCTATATTGTTTTTGGCCCGTCCGTATCCTGAGACCTTCGTCACTCCCGTCGTCGTGAAGAGAAAAATGGGCTCTTCATCTTCTGCCGGCCGGATCTTTGGCAGAGCCTCGATTTCGCGCAAGGCTTCGGCGGCAAGAGCAACGTAATGCTCTTTGCGATTTTTCGCCCTTTCAGGCGGAATAACCCATTGCTGGTCGTTTCCTGCCAGATCCATCTCGGACCACTGGGCGCCAGAGACCTCACTACGACGCTGTGCGGTCAGGAGCAGAAGCCGGACCATTGGTCCAAAAGGATATCCGATGTTTCCGGATGCCAGCCATAGAAGCCTGACTTCGTCGTCCGCTAAAATCCGATCTCTGGTCGTCTCTTCGCTGGGCTTATCGATCTTCTTTTCCATTGGCGAGATGTCGATAATATCGCGCTGAACAGCCCAGTTGAAAAACTTCCGCAGCAGCGAGAGAAGCCGATTGGCCACGATAGGTGCGCGCTCTGCAACCTCGTCCAGGTGCGCGACAATCTCTTGCCTTTTGATGCTCTTCATTGTCCGTGTGCCGAATTTCGGCCGGAAATCCTTGTCGAAGAGGCGCTTCCTCTCTTTGATGGTCGAAAGCCGATTTTTCTTTTCGACGTATCGTTTAATGAACTCGTCGAGCGCATCATTCACGATATCGAGTTTGAGCGCCTTCTTGGTCGCTTTAGCAGCCGAGGGGTCTTTACTCTCCGAGACGTCGCGCAAAAGCTTTGATGCCTCTTCACGGGCCTTAGCCAATGGATAAAGGGGCAGGGGGCCGATCGTGAATTTCTTCGGCTTTCCCTCAAACCTGTAGCGGATCGCCCAGCTCATTACCCCGGACGGTTGAATGATTAGATACAGGCCGGGCAAACCGCCATCAGGTATTTCCTGCCGAACGTCCGACTTTTTCAGTGCTTCGATCGCGCGGACGGTAAGGGCTTTTGCCATTGGTCATTCCGGGGTAACGCCGGGGTAACGGCGAATGGGTGATACGTCGTGATTGCCATTGTTATTATCACGATTCACCACAGGCCCTGCAAGCCTTGGGATTCAAGCCATGTGCATATATCTGTTGATAGGTCTTGATAGGCCGAGTTAATAGAAATCACCTGCCTTCTAAGCAGGTTGTCGCAGGTTCGATTCCTGCAGGGGTCGCCATCAATTTTCAAGTATTTGTTTTTGCTTTGTTTTCAGGCGTTAACCCCTCAATGGATTTGGTTTGAGGGGTTAGGCTGTTCTCGTTCAGTTTCGCAGCGCTCGAAATAGCGAGCTTCCGCTTGTCGGCCTTCCGCGTGTAATGGTTGGCCATAGAATCGCTTCTCCAGCCAAAACGGGCCTTGAGTTTGCTGTTACAGCTTTCGACCAGGAGCTGGGCGAGCGTTTTCCTCAGGCCGTGCGCCCGGCCATCCACGCCCGCCTCAGCGCACATTTGACCGAACCAATTCCCGAACGCGGCCGCGCCTTAAATGGCCGGCCATGAACCGGCGTCACCAGATAAGCCAGATGCTCTGTCTTCACCGCATCGAGAATGGCCCTAAGATCTGCGTGAACAGGAATATAAACCCACTCGTCATTCTTGCCTGCGCGGTACTCGATGATGTCATCTTTGACGTGCTGCGGGCCGATCTGGAAGGTGTCCGAGCGGCGCAGGCCAGTGAAAAGCAGCATGTCCATGGCGAGCCGCGCCTGCGAGCCTTCCGGGTGCGTGGCATAGAACTTTTCGACGTCGGCCGCTTCCCAGGGCTTGAAGCCTTCAGTCTTCGCCTTTGGCATTTTCACATCTCGGACGGGATTGTTTTTCACGATACCCGCGTCCATGGCGTAGACGCGCAATGACACGATCAGATTCATAGTCCAGTGGGTGGAGAAGAACACCCTATCTCCCGGTGCACAACCTCGATGAAGACGGCGACGTGGATGGGTCGGCATGAATTTCGATGACCCAAAATCCGTATTCGGGATGTCGGCGTCAGTGTCGCTCGAGCGTCCTTGGGAACATCAAGACAGTCCGCACGCGCACTCGGCTTGCCTGAACGAGCTTTTGCATCAATAGCCCACCCGCAGAGCGAATTCCCACGGCCCCAGTTTGGAAAGAGACCATAGGAGATAACAGTGTCTAAATCAGTGCTCTTCATGTCCATGTCACTGGACGGGTATATCGCGGGGCCTAACGATGAAGTGGGCAATCCCGGCGGCGACGACTTTATGCGGTTGCACGAGTGGTACGGGGATTTTTCCCGACCGACCGGACCGGTCGGACAATTGTGGGACGAATGGAACGCGCCAGGTGCGATTCTGGCGGGTCGGCGAACCGTGGAGCAGGTCGATCACTGGGGCGGTGACAATCACGGTGTCGCGATCTTCGTACCTAGTCACAGGCCGCCCGGGCCATCCGTCGCGAATTATCCCTTGGTCAAATACGTGAGCGACGGGATCGCGAGCGCAATGGCGCAGGCGAAGGCCGCCGCCGGGGACCGGGACGTGTTGATGCTTGGCGCGTATACGGCGCAGCGGGCGCTGGAAGCTGGCGTGCTCGACGAACTGCAAATACACCAGGTTCCAGTCTTGTTCGGAGGTGGCCGCCGAATGTTCGAAGTCTTACCATCGCGCGTCGAGTTGGAGATCGTTCGGGTGATCGATACACCCGAGGCCACGCACATCCGCTACCGCGTCCGCCGCTGAGCCCGCCGGCCCAGCCATCACTCGTTTGTGGTCGTCAGCATCAAGGACACGGAGGGACCAAGTGGCCGTTATTCCGACGGTTTGGAGAAGCCGCGGTAAAAGCGTGTCGGCTGCAGCAGCGAACTGACGATGTTGGCCACGATCGGCCCATCCGCCTCGCTCTTCGCCTTCGCTTCCCGCCACTCCCGATCGGCGATGAACTCGGCCCATTTCTGCTCGCGCTCCGCCAGCGACCGCCATTCGAGCAGGTAGGTCAGATCGTTGCTGGAAGAACCGATCATCGTCGTCCAGAAGCCGAGTGAGCGGATGCTGAGACGTTCCCAGATCGCCAGCGTTGCGGTCTCGAAACGCTGTTGCAGTGCCGGCAGCCTCTCCGGCAGACATGTGTAGATGCGCAATTCGTGGATCATCGGATGCTCCTCATGCTGGATGTCCTTTGGAGCGTCCTCAATCCGCTCTCGGAAATGAGGGGCAGCTTATAAAATTCCATAAGGTAATCAATACTTACGCGGCGCCCCTCAGATCAAACAATTTTCATTGAAATTACAGCATAATTTCAGAATTTTGCATTCCTGCAGCGGGCGCCATATCTCCCACCGTTTTTGCGGGTCGCAGAATAGCCCACGGCAAGCGGGGCTGCCGAGAGACTTGATGGTTTTACATCAACGCTTCCAACCTGGCTCGGCCGGATTTCTGATCACGCTTGCCACCCGGCCAATCGGCACGGACATCGGCGCGCGTCGTTTACATCGCGGGCGTCGTCGCCTAGTGATTGCGCGAAACCTTAGAGTTTGTGGGTGAACGACCATGTTGATCAAGCAGAGCGACTACCATCGGATTTACCGCATTATCAATAGCCTGCTCATCAACGAAAATGCCGACCCTGCCACAGCCTGTATGTACTTCAGCACCTTCGGGGCTTTCATCCTCGAACAACACTACAAAATCAAAGCCACGCCTAAGGGCGGGCTTGCTGCTTACAATCTCGGGGGCACGCTTATACTGTTCGCAGACTACCGCGAAGACGGCTATGTGACTGGCGCTGGGGAAAATTTCCATTGCTGGGTGGAGGCGGATGGTTGGGTTATCGATTTCATGGCTCCGGCATTTTCCGAGACTGCCCGAGAGCTTTCGGTGTCTCCGAAAATGTTTCAACGTCCGCTCTCATCAATGGCCTCGTCGATCAACAATCTCGGCCAATCCGGTGATTTCTTTTATCAAGCCGAACCCGAGGCGACTGCCCGGCGTTTCGCAGCCTGGCACAAACACGCGATGATCGGTGATATGGCGACGATCGCCGCGAACTGGTTTCGAAAGTCGCCGAAGCAATTGCTGACGTCGATATCGGTTGCCGATCAAAACGGAAAGCTGAAAAAGGTTCCGCTTTCGGGCAATGCGCTCGTTGGCGCGTGGTGATCGCTGCTGACGTCTTGGCCAAGAGAAGCCGCTATATGTGTTATCCGGGTTGTAACGCCCAACACCGTCACCAGAAACTTGTTTTAAACACATTGCCGGCCTATCGATTCTTCCATCGAAATTGCTTGTCGAGCTTTGGTTCGCGCCTCAGGCGGCCCAGCTGATCTTTCCTTTCAAAATCGATTTCTACGCCGTCCGGCAGTCGCCGGAGGGCGATTGTTTATGCGCTTGAGAGGAGACCGTCATGAACACAGGCACGGTTAAATTCTTTGATCCGACGCGGGGCTTCGGCTTCATTCAGCCGGACAACGGCTCGACCGATATCTTCGTCCATATTTCAGCCGTCGAGCAGGCTGGCATGGCGTCCCTTGATAAGGGGCAGAAGGTTGGCTTCGACGTCATCCAGGATAGCCGTTCCGGCAAAAGCTCCGCCGGCAACATCGTCGCTGCCTGACATGCCGCTGGTCTTTGACCGCGGATGCAGGCGACAGCATTTCGGCTGGGTTTTCCGGCCATTGAGGAGAATGTCATGAGCAAGACCAATGCAGAGGCGCTGTTGCGCAAAGCGCAGCGCCAGGTCGCCAACACCAGTGGCGGCGGTCATCTCGGCGGCACCAACTTCGGTCAGGGCAACGATGCCAAGACCGCGTCCGGGAGCGGCAATCGCCAGACCGGCAAGGGCCGGCCGCCAGGCGGCGCCAAACGCTGACATCTGCCAGCCGTGTTATACAGCCCCGCCAAATTGGCGGGGTTTGTGTTTCATGCGTGAGACGCTGCGGCAGATTGGAACTGATTAGCTCTTCTTAGCGATCCAGGAAATGATCGAAGTAGATCTGAGGGATGGGGTAGGCGTAGACGCCTCTGTCGACAAAGCTGCGCCTGTAGAGGCAATTTCTGAGCACCGCGTTGTAATCTAGGCTTCGTGGATCCGGCGAGCCGCGTCGCCATGACCCTGCCTCCGGCACGCACCGCTGGAGAGCTTTTTCGTATCGAGCCAGAAGAACCGGGTCGGTATCGACCCGAATGCCGCTGTAGGATTGATAGTTTGAAGGAGATTCTGCGGCCGAAATACAGCCCAAGCTAAGTGCAAGACCAACGACTGCCATCAATCTCATCGGATTTATTCTCCCTGATCGATTTATCGAAGTATCGAGCGGAACGTTATTGGTTCCAGTGCCTGCGGGCAAGGGGACGCCTTGTTTCGCGATCTGCTCCGGCCGTGATCTTTCTGGCGGCTGGATAGCCGCCGCCATATCATGGCGGCAGCCATTCGCTGCGTTCAATCCAGGAGATCGGCCGGGACCTTGCCGCCATTTTCCGAAAGCCGCTTCATCAGGGCCTTGTGCAGCCACATATTCATTTTTGCGGAATCGTTGGTGTCGCCGGTATAACCGAGTTCAGCGGCGAGTTCCTTGCGCTCAGTCAGGCTTGCATCCATCCCGACGGCTTTCATCAGGTCCACGATCGAGCGACGCCAATCGAGTTTCTGGCCGCTTTTCTTCACCGCTGCGTCAAGGAGGGGCACGATATCGACTGTGGCCGTGGCGGGCTTGCTCTGAGCGGGAGCGGCCGCAGGCGTCGGACTGGGCGCCGCCGACGGTGAGGCAGGCGCTTGCGCCGGCTCTGTCTTTTGCGGGCTGACAGCGACGGGTTCGGCTGCTTTCGCCTCTCCGAAGATTGCATGTTTGATCTTGTCGAAAATGCCCATTCTAAACCTCCAGTTCCATTAGATGAGAACATGCTGAAACATGGAATTCCCGCCCGATATATCCAGGCGGAAGGGGAGTTATTTTTAGCGGTCTCAATCGACGATGGAAAAGCCAAATCCGGGGCAGGGGCAGCCGATCGGCAACTGCAAATGGATCCCGCCGTCAATCGCATCGAGAACGGCGCTTTGCTTGCAGGTTCTGCAACTGCCTGAAGATTGCTGGCGCGATTGCGAAGGAAATGACTTCGTCGGCTCTCCAATCGCCACCAGACATGATCGTTTTCGGCACAGTCGGTCGGACAATTCGTATTTCGATAAGCATGTAACATCATTGCCGGCCGCCGGACCGACTTGCCGTGCCGTGTGGCGAAACATTCGCCAACCCTTCACGTTGCTTTGCCATGGACGCCCTGCAGGTTGCAGGCATCCAACGATCGAAGGCACGCGCGTTCCTCGATTTTCGACTGTCGGACAGATCGTTCGGCGAATGGAAACGGAGGAAAACCATGAGTGAGAACCATCATAGACTGTCCTTTGCAGTGCTCGCATCCACCTGCGCATTGCTTGCCATGCCGCCAAGCTATGCGCATGCGATCGATGTCGGCGTGTCGGTGAATGCAGGCAATGCCGTCAGCGCTGATGTCGGGACTTCGCTTGGCGGCGGGCGCGGCGTCAGCGCCGACGCCAATGCTTCCGTCGGCGGCTCGAACGGCGTCAATGCCGATGCGACCGCCAATGCCGGCGGCGGCCAGGGCATCGATGCCGATGTCAACGCCGGCGTCGGCAACGGTCTCGACGCAAGCGCAAATGCCAGGATCGGCGGCGGACGCGGCGTCAATGCCGATCTCAACGCACGTGCCGGAGGTTCAGATGGGGCCGATGCCAACGCCACGGCCTCGATCGGAGGCGGTAGCGGCGTCGATGCCAATCTCGCCATCGGTAGGGTAGGCGGGGTGGACGGGGCTGGCGCGGCAAGTGGCGGTGACGGATCCGTGCCTGGCGGCGGTCTCAGCCCGTCGCAGGTCCGCACTCTGGAGGCCTTCCGGGCGAGGCCCGTCAACGAGCAACGCAAGATGCTTGTCCGTTGCGCCGATATCTCCGCCTCAAGCGGCTCTGCTTCCGGCGGTTCCGATTCCGGTCTTGTCGGTCTCTGCAGACTGTTGCAGGCGACAGCCTCTCGCTGAACGTAAAAAGACCCGCCGAACCGGAAGGCGCGGCGGGTCCTTTAAAAAGCTTCGGCTCCTAGCTTAGTGCAGGATCTGGCTGAGGAACAACTTGGTGCGTTCGTGCTGCGGATTGTCGAAGAACTCGGCCGGCGAATTCTGCTCGACGATCTGACCCTGGTCCATGAAGATGACGCGGTTGGCGACCTGACGGGCAAAGCCCATTTCATGGGTGACGCAGAGCATGGTCATGCCTTCCTCGGCAAGGCCCACCATGGTGTCGAGCACTTCCTTGATCATTTCCGGATCGAGCGCCGAGGTCGGCTCATCGAACAGCATGATCTTCGGGTTCATGCAGAGCGAGCGGGCGATCGCCACGCGCTGCTGCTGGCCGCCGGAGAGCTGGCCCGGATATTTGTTGGCCTGTTCCGGGATCTTGACCCGCTTCAGGAAGTGCATGGCGATCTCTTCCGCCTGCTTCTTCGGCATCTTGCGCACCCAGATCGGCGCCAGCGTGCAGTTTTCGAGGATCGTCAGGTGCGGGAAGAGATTGAAGTGCTGGAACACCATGCCGACTTCGCGCCTGACCTCGTCGATCTTCTTCAGATCGTTGGTGAGTTCGGTGCCGTCGACGATGATCTTGCCCTTCTGATGCTCTTCCAGACGGTTGATGCAGCGGATCATCGTCGATTTGCCCGAGCCCGACGGCCCGGCGATGACGATGCGCTCGCCGCGCATGACCTTCAGGTTGATGTCGCGCAGCACGTGGAAATCCCCGTACCACTTGTTCATGTTGATGATCTCGACCGCCACTTCCGTTGCGGAAACGGTGAGCTTTTTAGCTGGAGCTTCAGCCATGACTATTTTCCCTCATTCTTATCGTTTTAGCGTTCTTATCGTTTGTGGCCGGTGTCGAGATGGCGTTCCATGAAGCCTGAATAACGCGACATGCCGAAGCAGAACAGCCAGAAGATGAAGCCCGCGAAGATCAGACCGGTGATCGGCGTGACGGCGCTTGCCCAGTTGGCATCGGAGAAGTTCAGCTTGACGATACCGAGCAGGTCGAACATGCCGATAATGGTAACCAGCGACGTGTCCTTGAACGTTCCGATGAAGGTGTTCACGATGCTCGGGATCACCAGCTTGATGGCCTGCGGCATGATGATCAGCCGCGTCTTCTGCCAATAGCCGAGGCCAAGCGAATCGGCGCCCTCGAACTGTCCCTTCGGGATCGCCTGAAGGCCGCCGCGGATCACTTCAGCCATGTAGGCCGAGGTGAAGATCGAAACACCGATCAGCGCCCGCAGAAGCTTGTCCACGTTCCAGCCGGTGGGAAGGAAGAGCGGCAGCATGACACTTGCCATGAACAGAACGGTAATCAGCGGAACGCCTCGGATGACCTCGATGAAGGTAACGCAAAGCATCCGGATGACCGGCATCTTCGAGCGGCGTCCCAATGCAAGCAGAATGCCGCAGGGCAGGGAGACGGCAATGCCGACGAAGGACAGGACAAGGGTCACCATCAACCCGCCCCAGAGCGGAGTTTCCACCACTTCGAGGCCGAAGCCGCCGTGAAGAAGCCAGAAGGCGAGGACCGGCAGGACGGCGAACAGAAGAATGGCGTTCAAGCCCTTGCGCGGCGCCGACGGGATCAGCATCGGAACCAGCAGCACAATGAACAGGATCCCGACGATCGCCGGCCTCCAGCGCTCGTCGAGCGGATAGCGGCCGAAGATAAACTGATCGTACTTGGCACTGACGAAGGCCCAGCATGCACCACTCCAGCCGTCAGGCTGGATGCCGCCCTGGATCGTCGTCGCGCAGAATGTGCGGTCCGGCCCGGACCATACAGCCTGGATGAAGAGCCAGTTGATGAGTTGCGGCAAGGCCCACGCGATCAGCGCAACAGCCAGGATCGTCAGGATCACGTCTTTCGGGGTTGCGAGGAGATTGCGGCGTATCCAGGCGACGGCTCCCCTTTCCCCGGGCGGGGGCGGTTCGGCCGCAAGGATGGACGTTCTGACGAAGGGTTTATCGGCAACCGACATCTTATCTCTCCACCAGTGCCATCTTGGCGTTGAACCAATTCATGAACAGCGACGTGAGAATGCTCAAGCTGAGATAGACGATACCCCAGATGCACACGATTTCGATCGCTTGACCGCTCTGATTGAGGATTGTGCCGCCGACGGCCACGAGATCCGAGAAACCGATCGCGATGGCGAGGGAGGAGTTCTTGGTCAGGTTCAGGTACTGGCTCGTCAGCGGCGGGATGATGATGCGCAGCGCCTGTGGCACCACAACAAGTCTCGTCACGCTCGACGGATGCAGCCCCAGCGCGCCGGCTGCCTCGGATTGTCCCTTTGCAACGCCGCGAATGCCGCCGCGAACGATCTCGGCGATGAAGGAGGCGGTATAGAAGGACAGAGCGAGAAACAGCGACATGAATTCCGGGCCGACGACCGAGCCGCCCGTCAGATTGAACTTTCCGGCGATGGGAACATCGAAGCTGAGCGGAAAGCCCGAGGCAATGAAGGCCAGCAATGGCAAGCCGACGATCAGCGCGATCGACGCCCATACCGTATGGAACGGCTGACCGGTTGCTGCCTGACGTTTATGGGCCCAGCGCACCATGACGACGGTGGCGACAATCGCAATCACCAGAGCAATGCCGACGGCGATCATGCCTCTCTCGAAGATCGGCTTCGGGAAGGCTAGTCCTCTGTTGTTGAGGAACATGCCGAGCGGCAGCCCCACCGATTCCCGCGGTTGCGGCAAGACAGAGAGAACGCCGAGATACCAGAAGAAGATGACGAGCAGCGGCGGAATATTGCGGAAGATTTCGACATAGACCGTGCAGAGCTTGGCAATCAGCCAGTTCCGCGACAGCCGGCCGATCCCGACAATGAAACCGATGATGGTCGCGGTGATGATACCCGTCACCGCCACCAGCAAGGTATTCAGAATGCCGACGAAAAGGGCACGCGCATAAGTCGAGTCGCTTGAATAGCCGATCAGCGACTGGCCGATTTCGAAACCGGCGCGACCGCGAAGAAAGCCGAAACCCGATGCAGTATTGCTGCGGGCAAGGTTCACGGCCGTGTTGTGGGCCACCCACCACACGAACGCCACGAGGGCAACAATTGTCAAAGCCTGGAAAAATATGCTCCGGTATTTCGGGTCGTACATTGCCGACCGGAAACTCCAGCCGGTGTCATGCAAAGGTGTCCTATCCACAGCCTCATGCGTCATGCCGCGCCAATCCCCTTGTGCCCGTTTTCGGGCTTTCTTTTTAACTTTTTGGAAGTGGGAAGGCGGTTGGGCCGCCTTCCCGGCATTTCATGTCAGTGCTCGATTAACGAACCGGCGGTGCATACTGGATGCCGCCCTTGTTCCACAGAGCATTCAAGCCGCGTGCGATCTTGAGGGGGCTACCCTGACCGATGTTGCGCTCGAAGATTTCACCATAGTTGCCGACGCCCTTGATGACGTTGGCGGCCCAATCATTGGTCAGGCCGAGATCGGTGCCGATCTTGGTGTCGGCCTCGCTGCCGAGGAAGCGCTTGATATCCGGGTTCGGCGAGTTCTTCATCTCGTCGACATTGGCCTGGGTGATGCCGAACTCTTCGGCATTGATCAGCGCATAAGCCGTCCAGGAAACGATGTCGAACCACTGATCGTCACCCTGACGGACGGCCGGGCCAAGCGGCTCCTTGGAGATGATCTCAGGAAGGATGACGTGTTCGTCGGGATTCTTGAGCGTCAGACGCAACGAATAGAGACCGGATTGGTCGGTCGTGTAAACGTCGCAACGACCGGCATCATATGCCGCGTTGACCTCGGGAAGATTTTCGAAGACGACCGGATTGTACTGCAGATTGTTCGTCTTGAAGTAATCGGCGAGGTTCAGTTCGGTGGTCGTGCCCGACTGTACGCAGACTGCGGCGCCGGAGAGTTCGAGAGCCGACTTCACGTTCAGGCTCTTGCGAACCATGAAGCCCTGACCATCATAATAGGTGACAGGACGGAAGTTGAAGCCGAGTGCGGTGTCGCGGTTGATCGTCCACGTGGTGTTGCGCGAGAGAACATCGATTTCGCCGGACTGAAGGGCAGTAAAGCGCTCCTTCGCGTTTGTCGGCGTGTACTTGACCTTGGTGGGGTCGCCGAAGACAGCCGAGGCGACCGCCTTGCAGAAGTCGACGTCGAAGCCGGCCCAATTGCCGGAAGCGTCAGGTGCGGCAAAGCCGGTAAGGCCGGTATTGACGCCGCACTGAACGAAACCCTTTGCCTTTACATCTTCGAGTGTCGTGGCCGAAGCAGCCGAAGCGCCAAGAGCGAAAACTGCTGCGCCGATTGAGGCCGACAGAAGCTTGTTCTTCATTTTTTTTCCCAACCTTTTCCGTTGTCTTGTATTTTCTTGTGGGAAGTTCCGGCGAAATCTGCCGCCTCCCCATTTGCTCGACACCCTCCCGGCGCGAGTTGTTCTATCACAGTCGCAAATGTCACCATGGTCAAGTGTCGCGGTCAATAATTGCGGCAAATTTCAGCATTTTGGCAGATTGCGCCGCGTTGATGGGCACTTGGTTATGAAATAGGCGGCTAGTTGCGGAAAATTAACGCGAAATCGTGAGTTCCGCCGCTTTGGTCCGTCGCTGGCGATCCATCTCCAAGGGGTTGACCGGATATTACGGGGCGTCCAAAAGTCTGGTTTCGCGACCCTTCGCCAAAGGCTATTTCCGACATGAAAGACAAAGACAGCTTGCTGCAGAATGCCGGCATCAACACCCGCCTGACCCATATCGGCAACGACCCCTTCGACTATCACGGCTTCGTCAATCCCCCGGTCGTGCACGCCTCGACGGTGTTGTTTCCGAATGCGCAGGTGATGAAGACACACGCGCAGAAATACACTTACGGGACGCGCGGCACGCCGACGACCGATGCGCTCTGCGAGGCGATTGACGCGCTCGAAGGGTCAGCCGGCACGATCCTCGTGCCCTCGGGTCTCGCGGCCGTCACCATTCCGTTCCTGGGCTTTTCCGCCGCCGGCGATCATGCGCTTGTCGTCGATTCGGTCTACGGTCCGACCCGGCATTTCTGCGATACGATGCTGAAGCGTCTCGGCGTCGAGGTGGAATATTACGATCCGACGATCGGCGCCGGCATCGAGGCGTTGTTTCGGCCGAATACCAAGATCGTCCACACCGAGGCTCCCGGCTCCAACACTTTCGAAATGCAGGACATTCCGGCGATATCGGCCGTTGCGCACCGCCATGGCGCCGTCGTCATGATGGACAATACCTGGGCGACGCCGCTCTATTTCAGGCCGCTCGACCACGGCGTCGACATCTCCATCCATGCGGCGACGAAATATCCGTCCGGCCATTCCGATATTCTGCTCGGAACGGTTTCGGCCAATGCCGAGCACTGGGAGCGGCTGAAGGAATCGAACGGCGTGCTCGGCATCTGCGGCGCACCCGATGATGCCTACCAGATCCTGCGCGGATTGCGCACCATGGGCCTGCGCCTCGAGCGGCATTATGAAAGCGCGCTTGATATCGCCGAATGGCTGGAGGGCAGGGAGGACGTCGCCCGCGTTCTGCATCCGGCCCTGCCGAGTTTCCCCTCTCATCATCTTTGGAAGCGCGATTTCAAGGGCGCCAGCGGCATCTTTTCCTTCGTGCTTGCCGCCGATAGCTCCGAGAAATTCACGGCAAAGGCGCATGCCTTCCTTGATGCGCTGAGGATTTTTGGGCTCGGCTATTCCTGGGGCGGCTTTGAAAGCCTCGCCTTGCACGCCCATCTCAACGATCGCAAGGTCGCCAAGGCGCCGACGGATGGCCCGGTCATCCGCCTGCAGATCGGCATCGAGGATGTGGCCGACCTCAAGGCGGATATCGAGCGGGGTTTTGCCGCCGCAAGCGCCGCCTGAGCGGCATCGCCGGGCGTTGCCCGCTTGCAGCGCTATGGCAGACGCAGAGCCCGGTAGCCGTAGATCCAGTCGAGATCGGCCGCCAGGCTTTGCGGCGGCTTGAGGCCGAGCACGAGATCGCGGCCGATCCGGATCGGCCCTTTCGCATGATAGGCAAACCGGTTGAAGGCGCCACGCTGGCGAAGCTTCGCGATACGCGGCGCCCGATGTCTTTCGAACAGCGTCAGCGCTTCCGACACGGGATGATTCGAGAGAAAGGCGGCGAGTTCATAGGCGTCTTCGATCGCCATCGCCGCTCCCTGGGCGGCAAAAGGCATCATCGCATGCGCGGCGTCCCCGATCAGAATCGTCTTTCGGCCGTCCTGCCAAGCGCCTGATGTGGTTTCGAACAGCGGCCAGAACGTCAGCTTCGGGTGTTTTTCGAGCAGCGAGACGATTGCGGCGTTCCAGCCGGCAAGCCGCGTCCGCAGTTGCGTGCGCTGTTCGGCCGTCGGCTCGCTCTGCCAGGCCTGCGGTGCGATGTTGCCGGCGGTGATCGCCACCATGTTGAAGCTGCCGGTCTCCTTCAGCGGATAGCAGACCAGATGCGCCGAACCGCCGAGGAAAGCCGAAACGCTTGTCCGGTCGAGGAAAGCCGGCGCTTCATCCTCGGTTATGGTGAAGCGGTAGGCGATATTGCCGGAAAAGCGCGGCGAGGGGCTGCCCGGAACGGATTGCCGCAGCTTCGACCAGACACCATCCGCACCGATCACGACATCGGCGGTCCGCTCGAAAGGCGGCAGGGTTGATTCCATCCGGACGCCGAGGTGAAGCCGGCAGAGCGGGTCGGCCTCGACTGCAGCCAGAAGAGCTTTCTGCAATGTGGTGCGGTGCAGGACGCCATAGGGCGCGCCCCAGCGTTGCCGCGCGAAATTGCCCGCCGGCACCGCCGCGAGTTGGCGCAGCGAGCTGCCCGATATCAGCCGGATCGCGTCCGGCTCGAGCCACAGCTTCGACAGGCCTTCAAGAATACCGAGTTCGGCAAGGATGCGCGAGGCGTTCGGCGAGATCTGCAATCCGGCGCCGATGTCGGTGAGTTCGCCCGCCTGCTCGAAAATCTCCGAGCTGATACCCCGGCGCGAAAGCGCAAGGGCGGCTGTCAGCCCTGAGATCCCGGCGCCGATGATGGCGGCATGTTCGACCGGCATGGTTCGCCCGATCCGGATCTGGACCGACTACGCCGCCTTCACGTGGAAAACGCAACCGGCCGGATTGGTCTGGCTGGGCTTGAGCGCCGAATTGAAGCGATAGAGCGTCGAGCAGTAGGAACAGACTTTTTCGTTGTCGTCGCCCATATCGATGAAGATGTGCGGATGATCGAAGGGAGCCGAAGCGCCGGTGCACATGAATTCCTTGACGCCGACTTCGATAACGCGGTGACCGCCGTCGTTCTGGAAGTGGGGAATGTTGTGGCCGGCCATGTCGCTCTCCGAATGCTTTGAAATGTGCGCGAACCTTATAAGCCTTCGCCGCAAATGTGTAGAGCCAAAGCGCCGCGCCAATCACAGTTTTCAGGCGCAGTTTTCAGCCACAGTTTTTGGCTTCACGATGAAAGGCCGCTCGATTATGGTCGCGCCAAAAGGAAGACCTGATGAATCTGAATACGCCCGCATTTTCAAGCTTCACCCATGATGGATTGCAGCTCGCCTTCTTCGATGAGGGCGATCCGGCCGGTGTCCCCGTCTTGTTGATCCACGGCTTTGCCTCGACGGCAAACGTCAACTGGGTGCATCCGGGCTGGCTGAAGACGCTGGGTGATGCCGGCTACCGGGTGATCGCCATCGACAATCGCGGCCATGGTGCAAGCGACAAGCCGCACGATGCCGAAGCCTACCGTCCCTGGGTCATGGCCGGCGATGCGATCGCGTTGCTCGATCATCTCGGCATCCCCGAAGCCAATGTCATGGGCTATTCGATGGGGGCGCGCATTTCCGTCTTTGCCGCACTTGCCAATCCGCATCGCGTCCGTTCGCTGGTGCTCGGTGGCCTCGGCATCGGTATGACCGACGGTGTCGGCGACTGGGACCCGATCGCCGATGCGCTGCTGGCGCCCTCGCTGGAGGCGGTGACGCATAGCCGCGGTCGCATGTTCCGCGCCTTCGCCGAGCAGACGAAGAGTGACCGCACTGCCCTTGCCGTCTGCATCCGCGGCTCACGCGATCTCGTCGCCCGTTCTGACATGGCCAAGCTCGACATGCCAACGCTGATCGGCGTCGGCACCAAGGACGATATCGCCGGCTCACCGCAGGAATTGGCGGCGCTGATGCCCAATGCCGAAGCACTCGATATTCCGGGCCGCGATCATATGCTCGCCGTCGGCGACAGGGTTTTCAAGCATGCGGTGCTGGCCTTCTATGCAAGGGTCGCCCATCGCTGACATCATCGTGATGGCGAAAAACCATGCTAAAAAACCATGGCGACGGCACCCATTTATGTTATTGGCGTTTTCCTCTATATATTGGCATTCCGAAAACGGCATTCCGGCTGGCAACGAGGAGAGCGGCGATGGTCGCAAAGACTGACATCCGTGCTTTTGACACAGGCCATCCCGTGAAGGTGATGGATCCCATCTGGGACAGCCTGCGCGAGGAAGCCCGGCTCGCCGCCGAACGGGACCCCGTTCTCGCCGCCTTCCTCTATTCGACGGTGATCAACTACCATTCGCTCGAGGAATGCGTCATCCACCGCATCTGCGAACGTCTCGATCACCCCGACATGCAGGCGAACCTGCTTCGCCAGACCTTCGAGGAGATGCTCCTCGACTGGCCGGAATGGAGCTCCATTCTGCGCGTCGATATCCAGGCCATCTACGACCGCGATCCCGCCTGCCTGCGCTTCATGGAGGCGGTGCTCTATTTCAAGGGCTTCCACGCGCTGCAGACGCATCGTCTGGCCCATTGGCTGCTGAACCGCGGCCGGCGTGATTTCGCGCTCTATCTGCAGAGCCGCTCCTCCAGCGTCTTCCAGACCGACATCAATCCCGCCGCCCGTATCGGCAAGGGCATTTTCCTCGATCACGCCACCGGCCTCGTCGTCGGCGAGACGGCCGTTATCGGCGACAACGTCTCGATCCTGCACGGCGTGACACTCGGCGGCACCGGCAAAGAGGGCGCTGACCGCCATCCGAAGATCGGCAGCGGCGTGATGATCGGCGCCGGCGCGAAGATCCTCGGCAATATCGAGATCGGCTACTGCTCACGCGTCGCCGCCGGTTCCGTCGTATTGAAGGCGGTGCCGCCCAAGAAGACGGTCGCGGGCGTGCCGGCCAAGGTTGTCGGCGAAGCCGGTTGTTCAGAGCCGTCGCGCAACATGGATCAGGTAATCGGCGCTGATATCTGAGCGCCTGTTGGATAAAGGATAGGAACAGTCGGCGGAGTGTGAGCGGGGACAGAATCGCCAAGCGGCAACCCTTGCCTTTACACCGCTGCTTTTCCTGTGCAAGAAGCGGCCAATCAAGACTGCTTACGGAGATGACAGAGTGAAGCCAGAAGAAATCAAGAAGCTCGACGCCTATTTCAAACGCATGTTCAACCCGCAGATCATCGTCAAGGCGCGTCCGCGCAAGAATGATTCTGCGGAAGTCTATCTCGGCGAAGAATTTCTGGGCGTCGTCTATATCGATGACGAGGACGGCGACCGCTCCTACAACTTTTCGATGGCGATCCTCGACGTCGATCTCTGATCGTTCTCGAAAACTTCAAGGGACCGAGCGGCGCGATCCGCTCGGTCTTTTTTTGTTTTCTTGCTGCCGAGTCAAAATTTTTTTAAAGCCTCCGGTTGTGGCTTTGTGATATATATTAGCAAAATCAACTAAAGACGTACGTGCCCCGGCGCGCATGCTTTGTTATCTTTTTGTAATGCAACCTTTGGATGTTTTGCAGCGCACAAGACTACTTGACTATTTGTGCATTGCAGCTACCCTGCCGCCAGCCACAGCCCAACGGAGGATGCCTCATGTTCAACTTTGACGATGCCAACAAAAAGAGCAAGGAAGCCGTCGACACGGCGCTGAAAACCTATTCCGAGACGGCCAAGGGCTTTCAGGCGATCGCCGCCGAAGCCGCTGAATATTCGAAGAAATCCTTCCAGGATGCGGTGACGCACTTCGAAACGCTGGCCGGCGCCAAGAGCTTCGAGGCAGCTTTCGAGCTGCAGACGAGCTATGTCAAGTCGTACTATGAGAACCTTGTCTCCGAGACGACGAAGCTCGGCGAGATGTATGCCGATCTCGCCAAGTCCGCTTACAAGCCCTACGAGGCTCCGATCGCCGCTGCCGTCGCCAAGGCCACCAAGTCGGCGCCGGCGGCGACATCAGCCGCCGCGTGAATTGATTCTCCCGGCGCAACCTGCGCTACATATTGAAATATGAGGACCGGCTACGCATCTGTGGCCGGTCTTTTTGTTTCCACTTTCGCTGCAGCGCTTACATGGGATGGGCTAAGGCGCGGCGCAATCTTTTAGATTCGCTCTTCGCGCTTCAGGTCTTTGTTTTTAGGCATGTTGTTGCCGCAAAACCGCTGCACGGTTTGCGCGACATGCTTTGGGGACTTTTTTGGTCTTTCCCGTGCATGCCGGCCATTTCTTGATTGCAGTGACTGACAGGGGGCTTAAAATCAGCCTATTATGAACTAAGTTAGTGTTTCAGATATTCGGCGGGAAAAGCACCCTCCCATGCTCCGCCGGATTGCTTGAGGAATGAATGACAATGATCGCAATGCCGATCCGGATGCAGAATGACAGCGAAAGGAACGGGGACAACGGAAATCGAACCTCGGTCATCACACGCACTAAGCCGAAGACCAAGAAGCCCAATCTTTATCGTGTGCTGCTTTTGAATGACGACTACACTCCCATGGAATTCGTCATCCATATTCTGGAGCGTTTTTTTCAGAAGGATCGTGAAAGTGCCACCCGCATCATGCTCCATGTCCATAATCACGGCGTCGGCGAATGCGGAATATTCACATACGAGGTAGCGGAAACGAAGGTCAGCCAGGTGATGGACTTCGCCCGGCAGCACCAGCATCCGCTGCAATGCGTCATGGAAAAGAAGTGAGGATCTGAACGTGCCAACATTTTCGCCTAGTTTAGAGAAGGCGCTCCATCAGGCACTGACCTTTGCCAACGAGCGGCACCACGAATATGCGACGCTCGAGCATCTGCTGCTCGCCCTGATCGACGATGCCGATGCGGCCGCGGTCATGGGTGCCTGCAATGTCGATCTCGACGCGCTGCGCAAGACGCTCGTCGAATATGTCGATAATGAACTGTCCAATCTGATCACCGGTTATGACGAGGATTCGAAGCCGACCTCCGGCTTCCAGCGCGTCATCCAACGTGCCGTCATCCATGTGCAATCCTCCGGCCGCGAAGAGGTGACCGGCGCCAACGTGCTCGTCGCGATCTTCGCCGAGCGCGAGAGCCATGCTGCCTATTTCCTGCAGGAGCAGGAGATGACCCGCTACGACGCCGTCAACTACATCTCCCACGGCATCGGCAAGCGGCCTGGCGCTTCGGAGGCTCGCCCGCCGCGCGGCGCCGAGGACGAAGCCGAAAGCAGCAAGCCGACGGCGCGCGGCGGCGAAGAAGAGGGCGGCCCCAAGAAGCAGCAGGATGCGCTGAAAGCCTATTGCGTCAATCTCAACGAGAAGGCCAAGGGCGGCAAGATCGATCCGCTGATCGGCCGTCACGCCGAGGTGAGCCGCACCATCCAGATCCTGTGCCGTCGTTCGAAGAACAATCCGCTCTACGTCGGTGATCCCGGCGTCGGCAAGACGGCGATCGCCGAAGGCCTTGCCAAGCGCATCGTCGAAGGCAAGGTTCCGGAAGCGCTCGCCGATGCGACGATCTTCTCGCTCGACATGGGCACACTCCTGGCTGGCACGCGCTACCGCGGCGATTTCGAAGAACGCCTGAAGCAGGTCGTCAAGGAACTGGAAGAATATCCGGGCGCCGTGCTCTTCATCGATGAGATCCACACGGTGATCGGCGCCGGCGCCACCTCGGGCGGCGCGATGGATGCCTCGAACCTCCTGAAGCCGGCCCTATCATCGGGCGCGATCCGCTGCATCGGTTCGACCACCTACAAGGAATATCGCCAGTTCTTCGAGAAGGACCGGGCGCTGGTGCGTCGTTTCCAGAAGATCGACGTCAGCGAACCGTCGATCGATGATGCAATCGAAATCATGAAGGGCCTGAAGCCCTATTTCGAAGAGTATCACCATCTGCGTTATTCGAACGACGCCATCAAGTCGGCCGTCGAATTGTCGGCCCGCTACATCTCCGACCGCAAGCTGCCCGACAAGGCGATCGACGTGATCGACGAAACGGGTGCGGCCCAGATGCTGCTGCCGCCGTCGAAGCGCCGCAAGCTGATCACTGAAAAGGAGATCGAGGCGACGGTCGCGACGATGGCGCGTATTCCGCCGAAGACCGTCTCCAAGGACGACGAAGCCGTGCTCGCCAATCTCGAGCAGGAACTGCGGTCGGTCGTCTATGGCCAGGATATCGCGATCGAAGCTCTTTCGACGTCGATCAAGCTGGCGCGCGCCGGTCTTCGCGAACCGAACAAGCCGATCGGCGCCTATGTCTTCTCCGGTCCGACCGGCGTCGGCAAGACCGAGGTGGCAAAGCAGCTGGCCTCGTCGCTCGGCGTCGAACTCCTGCGCTTCGACATGTCGGAATATATGGAGCGGCACACGGTTTCGCGTCTGCTCGGCGCACCTCCCGGCTATGTCGGCTTCGACCAGGGCGGTCTTCTCACCGATGGCGTCGACCAGCACCCGCATTGCGTGGTCCTGCTCGACGAAATCGAGAAGGCGCATCCGGATATCTACAATATCCTGCTGCAGGTCATGGACCACGGCACGCTGACCGACCATAACGGCAAGAAGATCGACTTCCGCAACGTCATTCTGATCATGACGACCAACGCGGGCGCTTCGGAAATGGCCAAGGCGGCGATCGGCTTCGGCTCGTCCAAGCGCACCGGCGAGGACGAGGAGGCGCTGACCCGCCTCTTCACGCCGGAGTTCCGCAACCGTCTCGACGCGATCATTCCCTTCGCGGCGCTGCCGACGGCCGTTATCCACAAGGTCGTGCAGAAGTTCATCATGCAACTGGAGGCCCAGCTTTCCGAAAGGAACGTCACCTTCGACCTGCATGAGGACGCGATCGCCTGGCTTTCGGAAAAGGGTTACGACGAGAAGATGGGCGCCCGCCCGCTTGCCCGTGTCATCCAGGACACGATCAAGAAGCCGCTTGCCAACGAGATCCTCTTCGGCAAGCTGAAGAAGGGCGGCGTCGTCAACGTCACCGTCGGCCCGAAGGAAGACGGCAAGCCCGGCATCGTGCTGGAAGCCATTCCGGATACGGCGCCGATCAAGCCGAAGCCGGAAGCTGAGGTCGTGCATCCCGAAGCCGGCGATGAGGGGGATGGCGAGCTGAAGACGAAGCCGGCTCCCAAGGCTCGCGCCAAGACCGTGCCGCAGGCCGAGCCTGAAGTCCGCGACGCTCCGAAGAAGGGAAGCACGGTTCCGAAGGTTCCGCGCAAGAAGTGAGCTTTCGTCCCACCAAATTGGAAACGGCCGCGTCTTACACGCGGCCTTTTTCGTTTCTGGGCATCGCCAGGGATCGATGTTACGCCAGTGCCGCCCTGATCTTTTCGGCATGGGCGGCAAGCATGGCGCCATCCTCCATCTTGCCGGAATGCGACTTGAGCGCAGCACCCTCATGGCGCGGGATGACGTGGAAATGCAGATGAAACACCGTTTGCCCGGCGGCCGGTTCGTTGAACTGGGCGATGAAGACGCCGTCGGCGTCGAAGACGTCCTTGACCGCAATGGCGACCTTCTGGACGACTGATATCGCGTGGGCGAGGGTCGCTGGATCGGCATCGAGGATATTGCGCGACGCCGGTTTGGGAACGACGAGCACGTGGCCCGGCGCCTGGGGCATCACATCCATGAAGGCGATCGTGTGCGCGTCCTCGTAGATCCGGTGTGAGGGGATTTCGCCGCGCAGGATCTTGGCGAAGATATTGTTGTCGTCATAGTCGGCCGGGTCGGTCATCGCGAAATCTCCTCGGTTCCTACCGCGCCGCGCGTCTTTTCTGACGCCCAAAGGACGCTGTAGCATTTTAAATTACTGCATAACTCCTTAAATCGATTCCGATTTATGGAGCTATGCAGGGGTTGATCGGGTAACGCGCCCGGCAGGGCAGCGTCAATCCTCCTGCAGGCGCTCGCCCTTGCGGAAAGGACTGTGCTCACTCAGCACCTCGCTCATATGCTCGACATCGGCGCGCTCGCGCGCGAGATAGTCGCCGATTGCCCGGCGAAGGCCGGCATGGGCGACGTAGTGGGCCGAATGCGTCGTCACAGGGAGGTAACCGCGGGCAAGCTTGTGTTCGCCTTGCGCTCCGGCTTCGACGCGCTTCAGCCCTTTCGAAAGGGCGAAGTCGATCGCCTGGTGGTAGCACACCTCGAAATGCAGGAAGGGATGATCCTCGATGCAGCCCCAGTGACGACCATAGAGCGTATCGCCGCCGATGAAGTTGATTGCGCCGGCGACATAACGCCCGTCGCGCTTGGCCATGACGAGCAGGATGTCATCGGCCATGCGCTCGCCGATCAGCGAGTAGAATTTGCGGGTGAGGTAGGGCCGGCCCCATTTGCGGCCGCCGGTATCCATGTAGAATTTGAAGAACTGGTCCCAGATGCGCTCCGTCAGGTCGCGGCCGGTCAGCCAGTCGATGCTGATGCCGTTTTCGAGCGCGGCGCGGCGCTCCTTGCGCAACGCCTTGCGTTTGCGCGAGGCGAGCGTTTCGAGAAACGCCTCGTGATTGGCATAGCCGTCATTGATGAAATGGAATTGCTGGTCGGTGCGGTGCAGATAGCCGTCCATCTCGAAAACGCCGATCTCCTCGTCCGGCACGAAGGTGATATGGGCCGAGGAGATGCCGAGCCGGCGCACGACCTCCTTCAGACTTTCGGCGATGGCGCTCTGGATCGGCAGCCGCTGCGGCCCCTCGGCGACAAGAAGACGCGGACCTGTCGCCGGCGTGAACGGAATGGAGCACTGAAGTTTGGGGTAATAACGCCCGCCGGCCCGTTCGAAGGCGTCGGCCCAGCCATGATCGAAGACATATTCGCCCTGGCTGTGGTTCTTGAGATAGCCGGGCAGGGCGCCGATCAGCTCGCCGCGATCGGTTTCGAGCAGCAGGTGGTGGCCGAGCCAGCCGGTCTCGGCGCTGGCTGAACCGGATTCCTCCAGCGACGACAAAAAGGCGTGCGAAACGAAGGGGTTGTAGGCAAGCGTGGCGCAAGTCTTCGAGGCCCCGGAAAGCCTGGACCAGCTCTCCGGGGAAATCGCGGTGAAGGAGCGTTCTACGCGAATGGACAGTTCATCAGTCATGGAGCAAATGCGAAGCCTGTGGGAGGATGGTTTCGGCTCTGCCTTACAGCGCCACGCGTCTTTCAGACGCGCAAAGGACGCTGTAACGCTTTGAGTTGCTGCACAATTTTATCCTTAAATCGATTCCGATCTAAGGAATTATGTGGCAGTTTGCGCATGATCTTGGCCAAAAAGCGAGCGTCAAACCGCCACGCGCGGATCGAAGCCTTCGAAAGTCATCTGGTCTGCGTTTGCGAATGTACGCCGGCGCGCCTCTTCGTCACGCACCGTCCAGGTAATGACGGGAATGCCCTTTTCGCGTTGACTTGTGATGAAGGCATTCGGCAGCTCGTCATAATAATAGGAGATGAAATCGAGACCGATCTCCATCGCCTTCGCATGCGTCTTGAACTCCTCCGGCGTGTTGCCGTTGGCCGTCAGCCCGAGCGGGTAGGGTGAGCCAAGCGCCTTCAGATCGCGCAGCAGCCAGTGGTCGAAGCTCATCAGCGCCACCTTGCCCTCATAGTTTTCGAGCACTTCGAGAACGGCTTCGGCAAAACCCTCGTCATCGGCCTCGCGACCCTTGAGCTCCAGCACCAGCGGCACCTTGCCCTCGACGAGGTCAAGGAGCTGGCGCAACGTCGGCACCTTGTCGCTGGTCCCGCCGACGGCGATCAGGCCAAGCTCCCGCGACGTGCGCTCACGGATGTCGCCGTTGAGATTGCACAGGCGCTGCAGGTCCTCGTCGTGAAAGATGACCGGCACGCCGTCGGAGGCGTAATGCAGGTCGCATTCGATCGCAAAGCCCGCTTCGACGGCACGCGAAAAGGCCGAAAGCGTGTTTTCCCAGACATGCTTGTTGAGGTCGTGATAGCCGCGATGGGCGACCGGCACGTCCTTGATCCAGGCAGCATTGGTGGTCATTCGGCGATTTCCATGATAGCATCTATCTCGACGGCGGCGTTCAGCGGCAGGGCAGCCATGCCGACGGCGGCGCGCGCATGTTTGCCGGCCTCGCCGAGTACGCCGGCAATCAGGTTCGAAGCGCCATTGATGACGAGATGCTGCTCGACGAAGTCGGGCGCCGAGGCGACGAAGCCGTTCAGTTTGATGACGCGCCGGATACGGCCGAGATCGCCGCCAAGTGCCGCCTTCGCCTGGGCGAGGATGTTGATGGCGCAGAGTTCGGCGCCGCGCTGGCCGCCCGCAACGTCGACGGTCTTGCCGAGATGGCCCGTGACGGCGACCTTGCCGCCTTCGAGCGGCAGCTGGCCGGAGATGTAGAGAAGATTGCCGCTGATGACATAGGGAACGTAATTTGCAGCAGGTGCTGCGGCTTCGGGCAGGGTTATCCCCATCTCAGTCAGGCGTGCAGCAATTTCATCGGACATTTTCGTCTCCGCTTTTGTTGTCAATTCTTCAAAAATTATGCATCAAGACTAGAATCTTTAATATGACAGGTTCGAGCCTCGATTTGGCCGAAAGCGTTCTTATAACATCGCGACCGAGTCCAACAGGAGTTAATGAATGTTCCGATCGAGTCTTGTCGCTCTGCTTCTCGCCAGCGTTTCCGCCAATGCATGGGCGGCTGCGCCCGCGGTAAGCGCTGCGATCGCGACCGGCCTCGTCGCACATCGCGCGGTCTACGATCTGGAATTGAAGGACGCTTCGGACCGCTCCGGCATCGCCGGCATGTATGGTCGGATGGTCTATGAGTTCGACGGCAGCTATTGCCAGGGCTTCACGACCAACTTCCGCTTCGTCACGCAGATCGATACCGGCGACAGCGTGCGCGTCAGCGACCAGCAGACGAAGACCTTCGAGAACCTGAAGGATGGCAAGTTCACCTTCGACACCAAATCCTTCACCGACGACCAGCTCGATAAGGAGGTCAACGGTGCCGCGCAGGATCAGCCCGACGGTGTCAAGGTCGATCTCAAGCAGCCGTCGAGCCGCGAACTGCAGCTTGCCGAAAGCCGTTTTCCCACGGAACATATGCTCGACGTCATCCAGAACGCCAAGGACGGCAAGCGCTTCTTCGAGGCGCGCGTCTTCGACGGTTCCGATGACGGCGACAAATCGCTGGTGACGACGACGATCGTCGGCAAGCAGGAGACGCCGATTGCCGAGGAGGCCGATGCCGGGAATGCCGGCGCCTTCTCCAAGACCGCCTTCTGGCCGGTGACGATCGCCTATTTCAACGAGAATGCGAAATCGGATGCTTTGCCGGTCTACCGCATGTCGTTCAAGCTCTATGAGAACGGCATCACCCGCGACCTGACGATGGATTACGGCGATTTCGTCCTGACCGGCAAGCTTGCCAAGCTGGAGTTGCTCGAACGCAAGGCCGAGGTCTGCAAGTAGACGCAGGCTTTTGAAAAAACCACGGTCGGGTGATCGGCGACGATCAAATCGTCCACGCACCGCCCTGATCTGCAAGGGTGATGCGATCCTTGCAGCAAAGCTGTTGGCAGGGCACCTGCATCCAAGTTGATGTCTGTCGCAGGTCTCGCGCTGGCGAGTTGAACGGCGGCGTTCGCAGAAGCCGACAGTTATCCTTTTCATTTTTTCCCGCATCGATACGCGGTGCCGGGTTAATGGGTCGGTTTTTTCGGCATAAGCCTTGCTTTTGCGCCAAATCGAATGTATGGGCACCGGCATTCCACACGTAAGGCATGGGATCGTCCGGGAGAAATCCGGGCTGTTCCGCCCGGTGGCATCCTCGAAGAGGGTGCTGTTCGCCTTGCGGAGGTTCAACCGGAAAAGGAGTAACAAGGCATGGCATTGCCTGATTTTTCTATGCGCCAGCTTCTCGAGGCAGGCGTCCACTTCGGCCACCAGACGCATCGCTGGAACCCGAAGATGAAGCCGTACATCTTCGGCGATCGCAACAACATTCACATCATCGATCTGGCCCAGACCGTTCCGATGCTGTCGCGCGCCCTTCAGGTCGTCAGCGACACCGTTGCCCGCGGCGGCCGCGTTCTCTTCGTCGGCACCAAGCGCCAGGCGTCTGAGATCATCGCCGACAGCGCCAAGCGTTCGGCCCAGTATTACGTCAACTCGCGCTGGCTCGGCGGCATGATGACGAACTGGAAGACGATCTCCAACTCGATCCAGCGCCTGCGCAAGCTCGACGAGATCCTGAACGGCGAAGCCCAGGGCTTCACCAAGAAGGAACGCCTGAACCTCGAGCGCGAGCGTGAAAAGCTCGACAAGGCTCTCGGCGGTATCCGCGATATGGGCGGCACCCCCGACCTGATGTTCATCATCGACACCAACAAGGAAAAGATCGCGATCGACGAAGCCAAGCGCCTCGGCATCCCGGTTGTCGCCATCATCGACTCGAACTGCGATCCGGACCTGATCGACTATCCGATCCCGGGTAACGACGACGCATCGCGCGCCATCGCTCTTTACTGCGAGCTGATCTCCCGCGCCGCCATCGACGGTATTGCGCGTCAGCAGAGCTCTTCCGGCCGCGATCTCGGCGCATCTTCCGAGGTTCCGGTCGAGCCGGCTCTCGAGGAAGCAGCCGAAGGCTGATGAAGGCGGGCGGATCGAAAGCTCCGCCAAAGCTTACAGAGACTGGGAAAGGCCGCTCGCGACTCATCGAAGTTCGGCGGCCTTGCCTGTTTCAGGGCGAGGGCGTCAGGCTCTTCGCCAGACTAAGTTTCGGTATGGCGCGTCTTCATCACGCTGTCATACATACAGGTACATTTCGTGCCTCAATCCGGTGCCGAGCCGCGCTCTGCGGCCCACCGTATGAACCGACAAGAGGAAGCTAATGAGCGAGATTACGGCTGCAATGGTGAAGGAACTGCGCGAAAAGACCGGCGCAGGCATGATGGACTGCAAGAAGGCTCTTGCTGAAACCGGTGGCGACATGGAAGCGGCGATCGACTGGCTGCGCGCCAAGGGCATCGCCAAGGCCGACAAGAAGTCCGGCCGCACCGCCGCTGAAGGCCTCATCGGCGTTTCGAGCCAGGGCACCAAGGCCGTCGTCGTTGAAGTCAATTCCGAAACCGACTTCGTCGCCCGTAACGACGCCTTCCAGGATCTCGTCCGCGGCATCGCCAAGGTCGCCGTCTCCACAGACGGTACCGTCGAAGCCGTTGCGGCTGCGACCTACCCGGCATCGGGCAAGTCCGTTTCCGACACGATCAAGGATGCGATCGCAACGATCGGCGAGAACATGAACCTGCGCCGTTCGACCGCTCTCTCCGTCGAGGACGGCGTCGTCGCCACCTATATCCACAATGCTGTTTCCGACGGCCTCGGCAAGCTCGGCGTTCTCGTGGCGCTGAAGTCGACCGGCGACAAGGAAGCCCTGAACGCAATCGGCCGCCAGGTCGCCATGCACATCGCTGCGACCGCGCCGCTGGCGATCCGCCCGGAAGAAGTCGATGCCGCCGTCGCCGAGCGCGAGCGCAACGTCTTCATCGAGCAGTCGCGCGCTTCCGGCAAGCCTGACAACATCATCGAGAAGATGGTCGAAGGCCGTATGCGCAAGTTCTTCGAGGAAGTCGCCCTTCTCTCGCAGGCTTTCGTCATCAATCCGGATCTGACCGTCGCAGCCGCCATCAAGGAAGCTGAAAAGGCCGTTGGTGCGCCGATCGAAGTCGCCGGCATGGCCCGTCTTCTGCTCGGCGAAGGCGTCGAAAAGGAAGAGACCGATTTCGCAGCCGAAGTTGCGGCTGCCGTCAAGGGTTGATCTTCCAGCCATAATTGGGAAAACACCAGGGCATCGCGTGACAACGCGATGCCCTTCGTGTATCGGGCATTCACGGCAATTTACGAGGAGCCAAGATGTCTTTAGAGCCTGTCTATAAACGCGTTCTACTCAAGGCCTCCGGCGAAGCGCTCATGGGTGGCCAGGGTTTCGGGATCGATGTCGCGGTGGCGGACCGCATTGCATCTGACATCGCCGAGGCAAGGCATATGGGCGTGGAAGTCGGCGTCGTCGTCGGTGGCGGCAACATTTTCCGCGGGGTCGCGGTAGCGTCCAAGGGCGGCGACCGGGTCACCGGCGACCATATGGGCATGCTCGGCACCATCATCAATGCTCTGGCGCTGGCGACCTCGCTGCGCAAGCTGAACATCGATACGGTGGTGCTTTCCGCCATCTCCATGCCGGAGATCTGCGAGAGCTTTTCGCAGCGTGCAACCCTTTATCATCTGTCGATGGGACGCGTGGTGATCTTTGCCGGGGGCACCGGCAATCCCTTCTTCACCACCGATTCTGCCGCAGCTCTCCGCGCCGCCGAAATGGGCGCACAAGCGATCTTCAAGGGCACGCAGGTGGACGGGATCTACACCGCCGACCCGAAGAAATATCCCGATGCGACCCGCCTCGACCGCCTGACGCACCAGGAAGTGCTGGACAGGGGACTAGCGGTGATGGACGTTGCCGCCGTCGCGCTCGCCAGGGAGAATTCCATTCCGATTATCGTCTTCTCGATCCACGAGAAGGGCGGTTTTGCTGAAATCTTGACGGGCGGTGGCCTCAAGACCATCGTCTCCGACAACTGATATAAGCTGCGCCGCTTTATCAGGCGCAGCCCTGGATAGAACATGATGATTTTAGGCCGGTTGGCCTGAAATCTGAATCATGTTCTACATTAAATAGTTAGAGCATGATGTCGTCCGAAAGCCGCTGACGCTTTTCGGCATCATGCTCTAGAGCATGTCGCGCAAAAGTGTGCAGCGGTTTTGCGATGACGGCATGCGCAAACCAAAGACCTAAAGCGCGGCAAGCGAATCTGAAAGATCGCGACGCGCTTTATACGGGAGCATCGACATGAGTGAAGGTATCGACATCAAGGAACTGAAGCGCCGCATGGATGGCGCGGTTTCCGCATTCAAGAGCGACATCGCATCGCTGCGCACCGGCCGGGCTTCGGCCAACATCCTCGATCCGGTAACGATCGAGGCCTACGGTTCGCGCATGCCGCTGAACCAGGTCGCCAACATCACCGTGCCTGAGCCGCGCATGCTGTCGGTTTCCGTCTGGGACAAGTCGATGGTCAGCGCCGTCGAGCGCGGTATCCGCGAATCCAATCTCGGTCTCAACCCGATCGTCGACGGCCAGAACCTGCGCATTCCGCTGCCGGAGCTGAACGAGGAGCGCCGCAAGTCGCTCGTCAAGGTGGCTCACGACTATGCTGAAAAGAGCAAGGTCGCGATTCGCCACGTCCGCCGCGACGGCATGGACGGCCTCAAGAAGGCCGAAAAGGATGGTGTAATCGGCCAGGACGAGAGCAGGGCGCAGTCGGAACGTGTACAGAAGATGACGGACGAGACGATTTCCGAAATCGACCGCTTGCTTGGCGAGAAGGAAAAGGAAATCATGCAGGTCTAGTGGATCTGTGCCTTTGCCTGGAAAGACCGGACGGGAAATGTCGGAATCTGTATTTGTGACCGTGCCTGAGCATGTTGCCATCATCATGGACGGCAATGGCCGTTGGGCCAAGCAGCGTGGCCTGCCGCGCACGATGGGCCATCGCAAGGGCGTCGAGGCGGTCCGCGAGACGGTGCGCGCCGCCGGTGCCGTCGGCATAAAATATCTGACCCTCTTTGCCTTCTCCTCGGAGAACTGGCGCCGGCCCGAGGCCGAGGTTTCCGATCTGCTCGGGCTGCTCAAGGCTTTCATTCGGCGCGACCTCGCCGAGCTTCATCGCCAGAATGTGCGCATCAAGGTGATCGGCGACCGCCACAGCCTGCGCAGCGACATTCTCGGTCTGCTGCTCGAGGCGGAGGAAACGACCAAGGACAACACGGCGCTGACGCTGGTCATCGCTTTCAACTATGGCTCGCGCGACGAGATCGCCCGCGCCGTGGTGAGTTTGGCCCGGGATGTCGAGGCCGGCTGCCTGAGGGCGCAGGACATCACCCCCGCGCTCATCAACGCACGTCTCGACACGGCAGGCATCCCCGATCCGGATCTCATCATCCGCACCAGCGGCGAGGAGCGGCTTTCCAACTTCCTGCTCTGGCAGGCCGCCTATTCGGAATTCATCTTCCTTCCGGAATACTGGCCGGATTTCAGCCCCGAGATCTTCCGCCAGGCGCTCGAGAAATTCGCCTCTCGTGACCGGCGCTTCGGCGGCCTGTCGTCGCAGGCAGCCGCGGTCGGCACCTGATGCAGAGGGAATTGAAGCTCCGCATCGTTTCAGGACTGATTCTTGCGGTCATCGTTCTTGCCGCCACCTGGTATGGCGGTCTTGCCTTCCGTATCCTGGCGGCCGCGATCGGCCTGCTGATCTATTATGAATGGTCGAAAATAACAGGCATCGCGCGTGATTGGGTCGCCAATGCCGTCGGCTGGATCGGCGAGGCGGCGGTCGCCTTTCTCGTGCTTGTCGGCAATTTCGAATTCGCCGCCGGGATGCTGGCCGGCGTCACCGCCGTCGGCATCGCCCTGATCATCCTGCACGGTACGAGCCGCTGGTTTCCGGCTGGCCTGTTTTATGCCGGCGCCACCGGCCTGGCGCTCGCCGCCATCAGAAGCGATGACCGGCCTGGCCTGTATGCCATGCTCTTCGTCTTTGCCGTCGTCTGGGCAACCGATATCCTCGCCTATTTCGTCGGCAGGGCGCTCGGCGGACCGAAGCTTGCCCCTTCGATCTCGCCTGGAAAGACGTGGTCGGGCGCAATCGGCGGCGCCGTTTCAGCCGTCGCTGCCGGCGTCGTTCTCGTCCATTTTCTCCTTCCGGGCACTGAAATCATCGCCGCCGGCGTAGCGCTCGTTCTGTCGGTTTGCAGCCAGTCGGGCGATCTTTTCGAATCTTTCATCAAACGGAAATTCGGCGTCAAGGATTCAAGCCATCTCATTCCGGGCCATGGCGGCGTCATGGACCGTGTCGACGGACTGATTTTTGCCTGTTTTTCGGCGTTCTTGCTAGCTGGGCTTTTTTCCCTGATAAAGGGGGCTGAGATGACCTCGCTCGGCGCGGCATTGTTCGGCCTCTGATGACGCGGCAGCTTGACGGAAGGGACTCATGGAAACGGTGACCGGCATATACGGATTCTTGATGGGGAATATCGTCACCTTCATCCTCGTGCTCTCGCTGCTCGTCTTCGTGCATGAGATGGGCCACTATCTCGTCGGGCGCTGGAGCGGCATTCGCATCCTTGCCTTTTCCGTCGGCTTCGGTCCGGAGCTCTTCGGCTTCACCGACCGCCACGGAACACGCTGGAAGATTTCGGTGATCCCGCTGGGCGGTTATGTCCGGTTCTTCGGCGACGAAGACGCCTCGAGCAAGCCAGACGCCGACAAACTCGCCGCCATGTCCGAGGAGGACAGGGCGCGCTCCTTTGCCGGTGCCAAGCTGTGGAAGCGCGCTGCCACCGTCGCAGCCGGCCCGATCGCCAATTTTCTGCTGGCGATCGCCATCTTCACCGTTCTTTTTTCTGTCTATGGCCGCATGATCGCCGATCCTGTCGTTGCCGAGGTCAAGCCGGATGGCGCCGCTGCTGCCGCCGGCATCCTTCCCGGCGACCTGCTGGTCGCCATCGACGGCAACAAGGTCGAGACCTTCGACGACGTGCGCCGCTATGTCAGCATCCGCCCGAGCCAGAAGATCGTCGTGACGATCGAGCGTGGCGGCGAGAAGCTCGATCTGCCGATGGTGCCGCAACGCACCGACCAGACCGACCAGTTCGGCAACAAGATCGAGTTGGGCCAGATCGGCATCGTCACCAATCAGCAGGCTGGCAACTTCCGCCTGAAGACCTATACGCCTCTCGAGGCGCTGCAGGAGGGCGTGATCCAGACTCGCGACATCGTCACCGGCACTTTCAAATATATCGGCAACATCTTCGCCGGAACGATGCGGGCCGACCAACTGGGTGGGCCGATCCGCGTGGCGCAAGCTTCGGGCCAGATGGCTACGCTTGGCATAGGCGCGGTGCTGCAGCTTGCGGCAATGCTTTCGGTTTCGATAGGATTGCTTAACCTGATGCCGGTTCCGGTACTTGATGGCGGCCACCTGATGTTCTATGCGGTGGAAGCGGTGAGGGGGAAGCCGCTGGGCTCCACGGCTCAGGAAATTGCATTTCGCATCGGCTTGGCAATGATATTGACATTAATGGTTTTCACGACCTGGAACGACATCGGCTCGATCAGAGGGTAAACGGGCAAGGCGAGGGAATTACTGTTTATTTACGATGTTTCAAGGCTGTAGTGGCGAATGGGTCACGCTTGCAAATGAAGTAAACAGAAATTAACGACCTCGCTTGCTTGTATGTCAAAAGCGGGTAAAACGACACACGTGACCGGAATCGGGTTCTCCCGGAGCCGGGGACGAGGGAAACAAAGGTAATAGGTGAAATGAAGGCTGGTTCAAAGTTTTTGAACGCAGTATCGGCGGTTGCGCTGTCTGCTAGTGTTGTTGCTTCGGGCGCAGGTGCTTTGACGTTCGTTTCCGCTACGGCTGCTGAGGCCGCCGTCATCCAGCGTATCGATGTGCGCGGCGCAAGCCGCGTCGGCGCGGAGGCCGTCCGGTCGAACCTCACCATCTCTCCCGGGAAGAGTTTTTCCAACAGCGATATCGATGCTTCGGTCAAGCAGCTTTACGGTACGGGTTACTTCTCCGACGTGAAGATCTCGGTCTCCGGAAGCACGCTCGTCGTCAACGTTCAGGAAGCTCAGCTCGTCAATCAGGTCGTCTTCAACGGCAACCGCAAGATCAAGGACGACAAGCTCGCGACCATCGTCCAGACCCACGCCGCCGGTCCCTACAGCGACACCCAGATCCAGTCCGACATTCAGTCGATCAAGGATGCCTACGCTGCCACCGGCCGCAGTGAAGTCGAAGTGACGACGCAGGTGGTGCCGCTCGGCGAAGGCCGCGTCAACCTTGCCTTCGTCATCAACGAAGGTGATCGCACCAAGATCGATTCGATCAACTTCGTCGGCAACAATGCCTACAGCGCCGGCCGCCTGGCTGCCGTCATCAATACCAAGCGTTCGAACTTCCTTTCGTTCCTGACCCGCAAGGACGTCTATAACGAAGACAAGCTCCACGCCGACGAAGAAGCGCTGCGCCAGTTCTATTACAATCGCGGCTACGCCGACATGCGCATCGTCTCTTCCGATGCCACCTTCGACGACGCGACCAACAAATACACGCTCACCTTCAACATCGAGGAAGGCCAGCGCTACGATTTCGGACCAGTGACCGTCCAGTCGACCGTCGAAGGCGTCGGTTCCGATCAGTTGCTGCCGCTCGTGCGCACCCATGAAGGTCGTGTTTACAGCGCCAAGGACGTGCAGAAGTCGATCGAGGCGATCTCCGACCAGGTGGCGTCTGCCGGTTATCCTTTTGCGCGCGTCACGCCGCGCGGCAACCGCGACCTCAACAACAATACGATCGGTGTCGAATATCTGGTCGACCAGGGCGAACGCGCCTATGTCGAGCGCATCGAGATCCGCGGCAACAGCCGCACGCGCGACTACGTGATCCGCCGCGAATTCGACATGAGCGAAGGCGACGCCTTCAATCAGCAGATGATCACCAAGGCCAAGCGTCGCCTCGAAGCGCTGGGTTACTTCTCTTCCGTCAATATCTCCACCCAGCCGGGCAGCTCGCCCGACCGTGTCGTGGTGGTCGTCGACGTGCAGGATCAGTCGACTGGTTCGTTCGGTGTCGGCGCGGGTTATGCCGCCGGCGGCGACGGTCTGCTGCTCGAAGCATCGATCGAGGAAAAGAACTTCCTCGGCCGCGGCCAGTATATCCGCATTTCGGCCGGCGGCGGTCAGGAAGGCTCGCGCGCCTACGGCGTCAGCTTCACCGAACCCTATTTCCTCGGCTATCGCCTGGCGGCAGGCTTCGACGTCAACCGCAGCGAAACGTCGAGCAACGACGACTATGACTACGAGGAAACCAGCGTCGTTCTGCGTGTGACCGCACCGATCACCGAAGATCTGGCGACGACCTTCCGCTATAACTACAAGCAGATGAAGTATGACGGCGATACCTCCGATCTTTCGGCGACCTATGCCAATCTGGTCGATGAGAGCCCGTGGACGCGCTCTTCCGTCTCGCAGACGCTGACCTACAACACGCTTGATGACACCGTCCTGCCGCGTGAAGGCATCTATGCGACGGCGACGCAGGAACTTGCCGGCCTCGGCGGCGACTCGCAGTTCTACAAGATCTACGGCAAGGCCCGTTACTACCATCTGCTCGCCGACGATGCCGATATCATCGGCTCGGTCTCGGCTTCGGCGGGTTATGTCGTCCCACTCGGCGACCACCTGAATGTCTTCGATCAGTTCACCCTGACCAACGGCGATATTCGTGGCTTCGAGAACAAGGGGATCGGCCCACGCATCAGCGGCGATAATGATGACCCGCTCGGTGGCACGACCTATTTCACGGCGTCGGCGGAAGCGACCTTCCCGATGCCTGGCTTCCCGCGTGACTTCAACCTGCGCGGCGCCGTCTTTGCCGATGCCGGCACGCTGTTTGGCAATGATGTCGAGCTTCTCGGCTCCGATCAAGCGGAGGGCACCAGTGCTTCGCTGCGCGCTTCCGTTGGTGTCGGTGTTGTCTGGCAGTCTCCCTTTGGTGCATTGCGTCTGGATTACGCAATCCCGGTTCTCAAGGAAGACTTCGACAAGACGCAGAACTTCAAGTTTGGCATCAACAACCAATTCTGATATCGGCAGTCCGGAACTGTAAGACTCAATTCCGTTCTGGAGCATTGCCGATGGAGCAAAACGTTTTTTTTCTGCCCCATGAAGGTCTGAAGCTCGCTGAGCTGGCAGAGTTTCTTGGGGCAGAACTCGCCAATCCCGATCATGCCGATGTCATCGTCAGATCCGTGGCTCCCCTCAACCGGGCCCGGGTAGGCGATGTCTGCTATATCCTGTCGCGCCGCAGCCGCGATGAGCTGGCGACATGCGAAGCCTCGGCGGTGATCTGCGACAAGGCGCTCGTCGATCTTATCCCCGAGCACATTCCGGTCATTCTGTCGTCCAATCCGCACGCAGCCTTTGCGATGGCGGGCGGTCTGTTTTATCCCGCTGCCTTGCGCCCGGTCGTCTTTTCCAGTGAAAGCGAGATCGCGCCAAGTGCTGTGATCGATCCGAGCGCCAAGCTCGAAAAAGGTGTGATCGTCGAGCCGATGGCCGTCATCGGTGCGCATGCCGAGATCGGCGAGGGGACTCGCATCGGTGCGCACAGCATCATCGGCCCGGGCGTCAAGATCGGCCGGGATTGTTCGATTGCGGCCGGCGCGAGCATTCTCTGCGCGCTGATCGGCAATGGCGTCATCATCCACAACGGCGCCCGCATCGGCCAGGATGGTTTCGGCTATGCCCCGGGCCCGCGCGGTATGATCAAGATCGTCCAAATCGGCCGGGTGATCATCCAGGACAATGTCGAGATTGGCGCCAACACCACGATCGATCGCGGCGCCATGGACGATACGGTGATCGGCGAAGGCACCAAAATCGACAACCAGGTCCAGATCGGCCACAACGTTCAGATCGGCCGCCACTGTGCCGTCGTCGCCCAGGTCGGCATCGCCGGCAGCACAAAGATCGGCAATGGCGTGCAGATCGGCGGCCAGGTCGGCATCAAGGGGCATGTGACGATCGGTGACGGCGTGCAGATCGCCGCCAAAAGCGGTATCATGACCGACCTTGCCGCCGGCGGGCAATATGGCGGCGTACCCGCGCGCCCGCTAAAAGACTATCTGAGAGAGGCTGCGCAGCTGATGTCCAAGACCAAGCAGCGCGAGAGTAAACCTGGAGGCAAGCAAAATGACTGAGGAAGCCACGACAACGCTTTCTTCGGCTGACATCATCGAGATCATGAAGCTGCTGCCGCATCGTTACCCCTTCCTCTTGGTCGACAAGATCATCGAGATCGACGGCGACAACAGCGCGATCGGCATCAAGAACGTCACGGCGAACGAACCGCATTTCACCGGCCATTTTCCGGAAGCTCCGATCATGCCGGGCGTTCTCCTGATCGAAGGCATGGCTCAGACTGCGGGCGCGATCTGTGCCAAGAAGGAAGGCCAGCCGGGCAACCTCGTCTATTTCATGACCATCGAGAATGCGCGCTTCCGCAAGCCCGTCGTGCCCGGCGATCGCGTTGAATTCCATGTCAAGAAACACAAGCAGCGCGGCAATATCTGGAAATTCCATTGCGACGCCAAGGTTGACGGTGCGCTTGTCGCCGAGGCCGATATCGGCGCGATGATCGTTCGTAAGGATCAGGCATGAGCAATATCGCCGAAAGCGCCCTTATTCATCCGATGGCCGCCGTCGAAGACGGTGCCGTTATCGGTGAGGGCGTCAAGATCGGTCCCTTCTGCCATGTCGGGTCGCACGTCGTCCTGCATGCGAATGTCGAGCTTTTGTCGCATGCAGTCGTTACCGGCCGCACCGTGATCGGCAAGGGCACGCGCATCTTCCCGATGGCCGTCATCGGCGGCGATCCGCAGAGCGTGCATCACGGCGGTGAGGAGACGACGCTGACGGTCGGCGCCAACTGCACGATCCGCGAAGGCGTGACGATGAACACCGGCACCTCCGATTTCGGTGGCCAGACGATCGTCGGCGACAACAACCTCTTCCTGGCCAATTCCCACGTCGCGCATGACTGCCGGGTCGGCAATCACGTGATCATGTCGAACAACGTCATGCTCGCCGGCCACGTCGTCATCGAGGATCGTGTCATTCTGGGCGGCGGTTCTGCCGTTCACCAGTTCACCCGTGTCGGCCGTCAGGCCTTCGTCGGCGGGCTCTCGGCGGTCAGTTACGACGTCATTCCCTACGGCATGTTGAACGGCAATCCCGGGCTGCTGAGCGGCCTCAACGTCGTCGGCATGACGCGCGCCGGCATCGACCGCGCCGTCATTCACCGGGTGCGTCGCGCCTACAAGGCGATCTTTGAAGGAACGGGCTCCGTCCGCGAAAACGCCGCCGCCATCCGCGACGAATATGTCGATTGCGAGCAGGTGGTCCACATTCTCGACTTCATCGCCGCCGATAGCGACCGCGCCTTGTCCTCGCCGACCCGGGGGCAGAAGGGCTAGCCCGTGACATTTTCCGGCGAAACCGCTGCGGGTCGGCTGGCGATTATCGCCGGCGGCGGTCTTCTGCCTTCCTATGTTGCCGAAGCCGCGCGCGCCGCCGGCGAAAATCCCGTCATCGTCGCGCTGAAGGATGAAAGCGACTGGCGCTGGGAAGGCTATGATCACGCCGTCATCGGCATTGGTGATTTCGCCGCCCTCGATGGGTTGCTCAACCGGTATGGCATCGGCAGAGTCGTGATGTCGGGCAGTGTGCGCCGCCGCCCGGAATGGCGCGAGGTGCGCCCGACGCTGCGCATCCTGATGAAGGTGCCGGCCGCCATCCGCACCTTGCTGTCCGGCGGCGACGATACGGTTCTGCAGATGGTGATCCGCCTGATCGAGGGAAACGGCCGCCGCGTCGTTGGCGCCCATGAAATCGCCCCCGACCTGCTTGCCTCCGTCGGCCCGCTTGGTGCTGTGGCGCCCGGCAAGGACGACCGGCGTGATATCAGCCGTGCTGGCGAAGCCGCCGAAATGCTCGGCCGGCTCGATGTCGGGCAGGGCGCCGTCAGCATCGGCGGGCGTGTCGTCGCGCTGGAGGGTCTTGAGGGCACGGATGAGATGCTGGACCGCGTGACGGGTCTCAGAGCCGCCGGACGCATCTCGCCACGCCGCCGCGGCGCACTCGTCAAGCTCTGCAAGCCGCAGCAGGATATCCGCGCCGATCTGCCGGCGATCGGCATATCCACGGTGCTGAACGCGAGGAAAGCCGGCCTTGCCGGCGTCGCCGTCGAGGCCGGCCGTTCGCTGGTGCTCGATCGCGCCGCCGTCATCAAGGCCGCCGACGAGGCCGGGCTTTTCGTCTGCGGCATCGATCGCGGCCTGCCGGCATGGGGGCTTGAATGAACGGGGCGCCGCTGAAGATTGCCGTCATTGCCGGTGAGGTGTCGGGGGATCTGCTCGGCGCCGATCTCATCGCCGCCCTGAAACGAATTCATAGCGGACCGGTGGAACTGGTCGGCGTTGGCGGCGAGGGGCTGCAAGCGGAAGGCCTGAGATCGCTGTTCGATTTCTCCGAGCTGTCGATCATGGGCATCACCCAGGTGCTGAGCCGACTGCCAAAGCTCTATACCCTGATCCGCCGGACGACGGCTGAAATCATCGCCGCAAGGCCGGACATTCTTCTCATCATCGACAGCCCGGATTTCACTCATCGCGTTGCAAAGCGCGTCCGCACCGCGCTGCCCGATCTGCCTGTTGTCAATTATGTCTGTCCGAGCGTTTGGGCCTGGAAGGAATATCGCGCCACGCGCATGCTCGGCTATGTCGATCATGTGCTCGCCGTCCTGCCCTTCGAGCCGGAAGTGATGCGCACGCTCGGCGGCCCGGAGACGACTTATGTCGGCCATCGCCTGATTGCCGATCCGGCATTGCTCGAGGCGCGGCGGCTGCGCGCCGGCAGGCAGCCCGGCAACGGCCCGATCCTTCTTCTTCCCGGTTCGCGTTCATCCGAGATCAAGAATCTCGTGCCTTATTTCGAGGCCGCAGCGAAGGAGCTTGTTGCCCGCAATGGGCCGATGCGCTTCATTCTGCCGACGGTGACGCACAAGGAGGCGCTTGTCCGCGAAATGACGGCGGGGTGGGCGGTAAAACCGGAGATCGTCGTCGGCGCGGAAGCGAAATGGAAAGCCTTCTCCGAAGCCGATGCAGCCATGGCGGCGTCCGGAACTGTCATTCTTGAGCTGGCGCTTGCCGATGTGCCCGTCGTCTCCGCCTACAAGGTCGACTGGATCATGCGGTTGCTGACATCAACCATCAAGACCTGGACAGGCGCGCTGCCAAACCTGATCGCCGATTACGCGGTCGTGCCGGAATATCTCAACGATATCGTTCGCGGCGCCAGTCTCGCCCGCTGGATGGAAAGGCTGTCGGCCGACACCTACCAGCTGAAGGCGATGAAGGAAGGCTATGACCTTATCTGGCAGCGCATGCAGACCGAAAAGCCGCCCGGCGAGCATGCCGCCGAGATCCTTCTCGATGTCCTGAAAAAGAAAAAACCCGGCCGTTTCTGACCGGGTTTTCTTTTAGGCTTTGAAGCGATCAGCGCTTCGAAACCGGGATATAGTCGCGCTTGGGTTCGCCGACATAGAGCTGGCGCGGACGGCCGATGCGCTGTTCCGGATCCTCGATCATCTCGTTCCACTGTGCGATCCAGCCGACCGTGCGGGCGAGCGCGAAGAGCACGGTGAACATGGTCGTGGGGAAGCCCAGCGCCTTCAGAGTGATGCCGGAATAGAAGTCGATATTCGGATAGAGCTTCTTCTCGATGAAATATTCGTCGGTGAGCGCGATGCGCTCCAGCTCCATCGCCACTTCGAGCAACGGATCGTCCTTGATGCCGAGTTCGCCCAGCACTTCATGCGTCGTCTTCTGCATGATCTTGGCGCGCGGATCATAGTTCTTGTAGACGCGGTGGCCGAAGCCCATCAGGCGGAACGGGTCGTTCTTGTCCTTGGCGCGGGCGATATATTCCGGGATGTGGTCGACTGTGCCGATTTCGTTCAGCATGTTCAGCGCTGCTTCGTTGGCGCCGCCATGTGCAGGCCCCCAGAGGCAGGCGATGCCGGCCGCGATGCAGGCGAACGGGTTGGCGCCCGACGAACCGGCGAGACGGACCGTCGAGGTTGAGGCGTTCTGCTCGTGATCGGCATGCAGGATGAAGATGCGGTCCATGGCGCGGGCAAGCACCGGATTGACCACATATTCCTCGCAAGGCACGGCAAAGCACATGCGCAGGAAGTTCGACGCATAGTCGAGGTCGTTCTTCGGATAAACGAAGGGCTGGCCGATATGGTATTTGTAGGCCATGGCGGCGAGCGTCGGCATCTTGGCGATCATGCGCAGGCTGGCGACCATGCGCTGGTGCGGATCGGTGATGTCTGTGGAGTCGTGATAGAAGGCCGACAGCGCGCCGACGCAGCCGCACATGACGGCCATCGGATGCGCATCGCGGCGGAAGCCGGTGAAGAAGCGGCTCATCTGCTCATGCACCATGGTGTGGTGCGTGACGCGATAATCGAAATCCTTCTTCTGCGCGGTGGTCGGCAGTTCGCCGTAGAGAAGCAGGTAGCAGACTTCCAGGAAGTCGCCATGCTCGGCGAGTTGCTCGATCGGATAGCCGCGATGCAGCAGGACACCTTCGTCGCCGTCGATGTAGGTGATTTTCGATTCACAGGATGCGGTCGAGGTAAAACCCGGATCGTACGTGAAGGAAGCCGTGTTCTTGTAGAGGGCACCGATGTCGATGACGCTCGGGCCGATCGTGCCGCTCTTGACGGCAAGGTCGACAGATTTGTCACCGATTTTTATTGTAGCGCTTTGATCCGTCATGCTGATCCTCCGAAATGGCGGTGGCGCCTTAAAAGCGCCATAGGGGTTAAGCGTCCTCACCGATAGCTATATGATCGCGAAGCTAATGCCAAGTTACCGTGACGGCATTTTGTGCGTTGCGGTATCACCTTTTAGGCACTGCAGCGATGAGCCGCGTGCATATCGGAAGCTGATGATTCGACTGGTCTTTTGGCACTCGCGATTTTCCCTCATATTTCAATCGATTATTCTTGCCGGATTTGATGGGAGGTTGCATTCTGGCTGCCTTGGCGGTTGAGCTTGGGCGGCGCATGCAGGAATTGACGACAGTCGAATTGCGGCCGGAAGCAGGCGCCGGCCTTGCCGATACCTCCGGTTTTTTCCCCCCTGCCGTGGTGTCGCGGCCGGCAAGGACGCAGTCGGCGACACCGTTGCGCCATCGCCTGCCGGCTTTAGCCTCGCAATCGCTGCGTGCCGGCAGGCGCATGCTGGGCGAGGAGGCGGATCATGGCCGCCTGCTGCTGTTCTCGCCGGTCTTCCTCGGCGCCGGATCAGCCTTCTGGTTTCTTGGAGCATCGGATTTTCCGGTCATTGCACCGCTACTCTGCCTGTTGGTGCTGACGACCGCGGTTCTGATCGCCAGCCGTATGCGGGCGGCATTGCGAGCCGTCCTGCTGGCGCTTGCACTTGTGGCCGGTGGCGTGGTCTCGGCGGAGTTCGAAAGCTGGCGGGCTTCGACCGTGATCCTCGACTCCGCCGTGACGACGACGGTGACCGGCCGTGTCGAACGGCGCGAAGGCGATGGTCGCGGCCGGTGGCGCTACATTCTGGCAGTCACCGGCACCGAGGCGCCGCAGGTGAAGCGGCCGCCGGAACGGATAACCGCGATCGCCCGCGGCGCCGACGCGCCTTTCGAGATCGGTGACATCATCACCGGCAGGGCTCGGCTGACGCCGCCGTCAGGCCCAGCACTTCCAGAGCTCAACGACTTCTCCTTCGGGACCTATTTCGATGGCATCGGCGCCAATGGTTTCTTCTACGGCGCGCCGACGAAAGTCGATTTGCAGGCGGGCCCGCAGGCTGCCAGATCGACGGCGGAAGCTCTGCTCGAATGGCTTTACCGGCTGCGCAGCGGCATCGGCGACCGCATCCGATCGATTCTGCCCGGCGACACCGGCGCTTTTGCCGCTGCTCTGGTGACGGACGAACGGCGCGCCATCTCGAATGCGACCACGGAGGCGCTGCGCCAGTCCGGTCTGGCGCATATCATCGCCATCTCAGGCCTCAACATGGCGCTGTCGGCCGGCATCTTCTTCGTCGGCTTCCGGATGCTGCTCAGCCTCTTTCCCGGCGTCGCCCAGGCCTATCCGACGAAGAAGATCGCCGCCGCCGGCGCGCTCATCGCCGTCACGGCCTATTTCCTGATCTCCGGCTTCGCGGTCTCGGCCGAACGCGCCTTCATCATGATGGCCATCATGCTGATTGCCGTCTTCTTTGACCGGCCGTCGATCAGCCTGCGCAATGTCGCTCTCTCCGCGCTCGTCATCCTCGTCATTTCGCCCTCCGAAGTCCTGGGGCCGAGCTTCCAGATGTCCTTTGCCGCAACCTTGGCGCTCGTGTCGGGCTATCAGCTGTGGAAGGATCGGCGCGTCCGCGAGAGTGCCTTCCTGAAGCTGCCGATCGTCAGGCCTTTTGTCGCGGTTGCGGGTTTCTTCGGCGGTGTCTTCCTGACCTCGCTGATCGGCGGTTTCTCCACCGCACTGTTTTCGATCGAGCATTTTCATCGCCTGACCGCCTACGGCCTGCCGGCAAACCTCGCGACGATGCCGATCATCTCCTTCATCATCATGCCGGCCGGGTTGCTGGCGATGCTGCTCATGCCTTTCGGTTTGGACGTTTTGCCTTGGAAGGTTGTCGGATTCGGCCTCGATCTGGTGATTGCCGTCGCCAAGACCGTGTCCGGCTGGGGTGGCGACATCGGCATCGGCCGCTTGCCCGCCTGGTATTTCGCAGTCGCCGTGGCGGGCTTCCTGCTGCTGACGCTGCTCCGCACCCGGCTCCGCCATATGGGCACGTCGATCATATCAGTCGCAACGCTCATCCTGCTGCTTCTGCCGGTTCCCCGGCCGCCGGATCTGGTGATTTCGGAAGATGGCAGTCTCGTCGCGGTCGTCGAGGCGGCGGCAATGGCCTCCAACCGTGAAAACCCGCCGGATTTCATCTTCGACCAATGGCAGCGCGCGCTGGTCCTGCCGGCGCATGACCCGCCGAAGATGCTGGATGGTCCTGCTGTCCCGCCAGCAGGAGAGGACCGTCGCGTCAGGCTTTCGCGCGATCAGCAGAACGAAGCGAGGGCGGCGATGCGGGCGGCCGCAGCTGACGGTGACGCAAACCGCTTTTCCTGCGTCAAGAAGGCCTGGTGCATATCAAGGCTTGGCAACGGTCATGTGGTCGCCGTCATCGACAATGCCGCCTATCTCGCTCCGGCCTGCGATGCGGCCGATATCGTGGTAACGTCGGTCCGCCTGCGTTTCAACAGCTGCCGCTCAGGCGCGACGCTCTTCACCGGCGAGACGTTGCGCCGGACCGGTTCCGTCGAATTGCGCTTCGCCGAGGCCGGCATGGAGGTCACAACCGCACTCGATGATCTGTCTCGGCCATGGATCCGCCATCGCGCCTATGACTGGCACAGCAACAGCTTTGTCGAAACCGGCCAGGGTGTCAGTGATAGCGGCGAATAAGGCCGACGAGTTTGCCCTGCACCTTGACGCGGTCCGGCCCGAAGATCCGGGTCTCGTAAGCCGGGTTGGCCGCTTCCAGCGCGATCGAGGCGCCCTTGCGGCGGAAGCGTTTGAGTGTCGCTTCTTCGTCGTCGACGAGAGCAACGACGATATCGCCAGGGCTTGCGGTGCTGCCATTGCGAATGATCACGGTGTCGCCGTCGAAAATGCCGGCGTCGATCATCGAATCACCCTTGACCTCCAGCGCGTAGTGTTCACCGGAGCCGAGCATATCGGCCGGAACGACGATGTCGTGGGTGTTGTTCTGGATTGCCGAGATCGGAACGCCGGCGGCGATGCGGCCCATGACCGGCACGGAGACGGAGTTGCCATTGTCGGCGACGGGTTTTGCAGGAGCGGGAGTGGCGACCGGCTGGGGCTTGCCCAGGCTGCCCTCAATGACGCTCGGCGAAAAGCCGCGCCGGGGCTGGATGCTGGGGCTATAGGCCTCCGGAAGCTTGATGACCTCGAGTGCGCGGGCACGGTTCGGTAGGCGGCGAATGAAGCCACGCTCCTCGAGGGCCGTAATCAGCCGGTGAATCCCGGACTTTGAAGCGAGATCCAGGGCGTCCTTCATTTCGTCGAAAGACGGCGGAACGCCGGATTCCTTCATGCGCTCATGAATGAAGAGGAGAAGCTCCTGTTGTTTGCGCGTGAGCATCGACGTTGTGACCTCGTGATTGAAACAAATCCAGAACAGACACTATATGTTCCATATGTGTTCCGCAAGTAGCTAAATTTCCGTAAAACTTGGCGCCAACTCGTTGAGATTTTTATTTTCATTCGCCGGATTGGCCGACAAGTCTTGCCTTGCGCGGCACCGTCGCACATCTCTGCCGTGTCAGGAGAGGGGATATCATGAACGAGCATTCCGCCAAACCGCGCCCGCTGGATCATGTCGTGCTGCCGGTCGTCAATATCGATCTGGCGCGCGAGAGGCTCGGCAAGCTGGGCTTTACCGTTGCCGCCGATGCGCGTCATCCCTTCGGAACGGAGAATGCCTGCGTCTTTTTTGCCGATAAGACCTATCTGGAGCCGCTCGGGATTGCGAGCGTTGGGGAAAGTGAAGCATCGGCGCGGCAAGGCAATGTCTTCACCGCCCGCAACCGCGCCTTCCGATTCCGCTGCGGCGAGGAGGGGCTTTCGGCGGTGGCCTTCGGCAGCGAGGATGCCGATATCGATCATCGGAATTTCGTCGGCGACGGAGCGAGCGCCGGCGAGATGCTGGCGTTCAGCAGGCCGATGACGATGCCGGATGGTTCTGAGAGCATTGCCGGCTTCAAGCTGGCCTTTGCCGGCGACCTGCGCGCGCCCGATCTCTTTCTCTTCACCGTCGAGCGCGTCAATCCGCTGCCGGCCGACCGCAGCGCGCTTGAGGCGCATGCCAATGGCGTGACCGGCATTGCCGAGGTGGTGCTTTGCGCGCCCGATGCGGCTGCCTTCGCCGCCTTCGTCAGTCTTGCCAGCGCGCAATCGGCATTCGAGAAAACCGGTTTCGGCGTCAAGATCGCGGCGTCGAATGTGAAAATCAGCCTGATGACGCCGGAGGGTTTGGAGGCCTATTTCGAGGTCGCTGTCCCATCCGCCGACCGCGGCCTGCGCGGCCGGGCGATTCTCTTCGCTGTCGCCGATCTTGCCGTGACAGAAGCGCATTTGGCTGCTAACGGGGTGACATATACGCGCAAGAACAATCGCATTCTGGTGAAGCCCGCGCCCGGGCAGGGCACGCTTTTCGCCTTCGAGGAAACACGATGAGCACAGATACGAATTCCCAAGTCAAGATCGGCGAGGGCCAGGGCCAGGTCACCTTTTCCAACACCGGCCGCCTGTCGCTGATTGCCGGCCCTTGCCAGATGGAGAGCCGCGACCACGCCTTCATGGTGGCCGGCACGCTGAAGGAGCTTTGCGGAAAGCTCGGCATCGGCCTCGTATACAAGAGCTCCTTCGACAAGGCGAACCGCACCTCGCTTTCGGCCGAACGCGGCATCGGCATTGAAAAGGGCATGGAGATCTTTGCCGACCTCAAGAAGGAATTCGGCTTTCCCGTCCTGACCGACGTTCATACCGCCGAACAATGCGCCGAGGTGGCAAAGACCGTCGATGTCCTGCAGATCCCGGCCTTCCTTTGCCGCCAGACCGATCTTCTCATCGCCGCCGCCAAGACCGGCCGCGTCGTCAATGTCAAGAAGGGCCAGTTCCTCGCTCCCTGGGATATGAAAAACGTCCTGAAGAAGCTCAACGCCAGCGGCAATCCGAACGTGCTGCTGTGCGAGCGCGGCGCCTCGTTTGGCTACAACACGCTGGTTTCCGACATGCGTTCGCTGCCGATCATGGCGTCGATGGGTGCTCCCGTTGTTTTCGACGCCACCCATTCCGTGGCGCAGCCGGGCGGGCAGGGCGATTCCTCGGGCGGCCAGCGGGAATTCGTTGAAACGCTGGCGCGCGCAGCGGTGGCGACCGGCATTGCCGGCGTCTTCCTCGAAACCCATCAGGACCCCGACAATGCGCCTTCCGACGGACCGAACATGGTCTATCTCAAGGACATGCCGCGGCTCCTCGAAAAGCTGCTTGCCTTCGATGCGGTCGCCAAGGCCTGATTACCCAGCTTGACGTTCAACAGTCTGACATGATCGCGCTATAAGCATGTCGCGCAAAACCAAAGAGCAAAGCGCGGACCATGCGAATGTTAGAGATCGCGACGCGCTTTCGTCCACATCGGAACGCTGGTTCGAAGGCTGGCAATTGCGGCATTGTAATTTGCTCGCCTTCGATTAAGACAGGTTTCGAACGACTTATCACCCACTGAGCAGGAAGAACCCATGACTGCAATCACCGATATCATCGCCCGCGAGATTCTCGATAGCCGTGGCAATCCCACCGTCGAAGTCGATGTCTATCTCGAAGACGGCAGCATGGGCCGCGCGGCTGTTCCCTCGGGCGCCTCGACGGGCGCGCATGAGGCGGTCGAACTGCGCGACGGCGGCAAGCGCTACCTCGGCAAGGGCGTGCAGAAGGCGGTCGATGCCGCCAACACCGAGATCTTCGATGCGATCGGCGGCATCGACGCCGAAAACCAGATCCAGATCGACAACATCATGATCGAGCTGGACGGCACGCCGAACAAGTCGCGCCTCGGCGCCAACGCCATCCTCGGCGTGTCGCTCGCCGTCGCCAAGGCTGCCGCCCAGGCTTCCGGCCTGCCGCTCTACCGTTATGTCGGCGGCGCTTCCGCCAGCCTGCTGCCGGTGCCGATGATGAACATCATCAACGGCGGCGCCCATGCCGACAACCCGATCGATTTCCAGGAATTCATGATCCTGCCGGTCGGCGCCGATACGATCGCCGAAGCCGTGCGCATGGGTTCGGAAGTCTTCCATACGCTCCGCAAGGAACTTGCCGCACAGGGCCACAACACCAATGTCGGCGACGAAGGCGGTTTCGCACCGGGCCTGAAGAGCGCTTCCGAAGCCCTCGACTTCATCGTCAAGTCGGTCGAAAAAGCCGGCTACAAGCCGGGCGAGGACATCTACCTCGGCCTCGATTGCGCCTCGACGGAATTCTTCAAGGACGGCAAATACGTTCTCGAAGGGGAAGGCCGCACGCTCGAATCGGGCGCCATGGCCGAATATCTGGCCGAACTCGCCGCCAAGTACCCGATCATCTCGATCGAGGACGGCATGGCTGAAGACGACTGGGATGGCTGGAAGACGCTGACCGACCTGACCGGCAAGAAGACCCAGCTCGTCGGCGACGATCTCTTCGTCACCAATTCTGCTCGTCTTCGCGATGGCATCCGCATGGGTGTCGCCAACTCGATCCTCGTCAAGGTCAACCAGATCGGCTCGCTGACCGAAACCCTCGACGCCGTCAACACGGCGCACAAGGCAGCCTATACAGCCGTCATGTCTCACCGCTCCGGCGAAACGGAAGATTCGACCATTGCCGATCTTGCGGTCGCCACCAACTGCGGTCAGATCAAAACCGGCTCGCTGTCGCGTTCCGACCGTCTTGCCAAGTACAACCAGCTGATCCGTATCGAAGAAGGCCTCGGTCCTCAAGCCCAGTATGCCGGCCGCTCGATCATTCGCGGCTGATCGCATCTGATTTTCAACGGTTCGACCCGCGCCTCTCCGGCGCGGGTTTTTTGTTGCTCTTTTTTAGAGTCAACGAACGGTTAATCTCTGCGCTGTAGATTGAGCGAATTGGTAATGCGTTCAAGAGCATGCGTGTATGTGGACAAAGCATCATAAGAAGAGAAAGCTCGGCCGCTTCGTCATTCCGGCCATGACGGTCGCCTTCCTTTCCTATTTCGGTTATCACTGCGTTCACGGCGATTACGGCCTGCGCGCGACGGAAGCGTTCGAGCATCAGCGTGTCGCGCGTGAAAAAGAGCTTGCAGTCTTGAAGACGAAGCGCGAACATCTGGAAAATCAGGTCGCGCTGCTCAGTGACGGCTCGCTCGACAAGGACATGCTGGACGAAAAAGCGCGCTATCAGCTTAATGTGTCGCGCGCGGACGAGATCGTCATATTCAACCATTATTCCAATTAACCGGAAACAGGTTAATTTAAATTCCCGGCGTTTTATCAATGATTTAGCGCCGAATACGAGCCATGCAATTATGGCATTGCTGTGGTCATATTTCTTCCCTATGGTACGCGCCACCAAGAACCGACAAACCCATAGGGAGGGTTGAATGGCGCCGCGAAAGACCGCGACCGTTTCCAGCCGCAAAACTGCAGCAAAACCCGCAGCCAAAGCATCGAATGGAGGCCCGGTAGCCGACTTCGATCGCGATGAGGAGCTCAAGGCCTATCGCGAAATGCTGCTCATCCGCCGCTTCGAGGAGAAGGCCGGTCAGCTTTACGGCATGGGCTTCATCGGCGGCTTTTGCCACCTCTACATCGGTCAGGAAGCTGTCGTCGTCGGCATGCAGATGGCGCAGAAGGAAGGCGATCAGGTCATCACCGCCTATCGCGACCACGGCCATATGCTGGCAACCGGCATGGAAGCGCGTGGCGTCATGGCGGAGCTGACCGGGCGCCGCAGCGGCTATTCCCACGGGAAGGGCGGCTCGATGCATATGTTCTCGAAAGAGAAGCATTTCTACGGCGGTCACGGCATCGTCGGCGCCCAGGTCTCGCTCGGAACGGGTCTGGCCTTCGCAAACAGCTATCGCAGCAACGGCAATGTCTCCATCGCCTATTTCGGCGACGGCGCTGCCAACCAGGGCCAGGTCTACGAGAGCTTCAACATGGCGGCTCTCTGGAAGCTGCCGATCGTCTATATCGTCGAGAACAACCGTTACGCCATGGGCACCTCGACCGCCCGCGCCACCGCTCAGTCGAACTATTCGCTGCGCGGCTCCGGCTTCGGCATCCCCGGCATTCAGGTCGATGGCATGGACGTTCGCGCCGTCAAGGCGGCGGCCGACGAGGCGCTCGAACATTGCCGCTCCGGCAAGGGCCCGATCATTCTCGAAATGCTGACTTATCGTTATCGCGGTCACTCCATGTCCGATCCGGCGAAATATCGCTCCAAGGACGAAGTGCAGAAGATGCGCTCCGAGCATGACCCGATCGAACAGGTCAAGGCGCGCCTCATCGAAAAGGGCTGGGCCTCCGAAGACGATCTGAAGGCGATCGACAAGGATGTCCGCGACATCGTCGCCGACAGCGCCGATTTCGCCCAGGCCGATCCGGAGCCGGATGCATCCGAGCTCTACACCGACATTCTGCTCTAATCGGGGGAGGGAACCCATGCCTATCGATATCCTCATGCCCGCCCTCTCTCCGACGATGGAAGAAGGCACGCTGTCCAAATGGCTGAAGCAGGAAGGTGACAAGGTCACCTCAGGCGACGTGATCGCCGAAATCGAAACCGACAAGGCGACGATGGAAGTCGAAGCCGTCGATGAAGGGATCATCGGCAAGCTGCTCGTCGATGCCGGCACCGAAGGCGTCAAGGTCAACACCAAGATCGCCGTGCTGCTGCAGGACGGCGAATCCGCCGCCGATCTTTCCGCCGCCAAGCCGGCCGCCGCAGCAGCGCCTGCCGTTGCCCAGGAAGAGAAGCCGGCCAGCACCGGTTCGGCCTCCGCGCCGCTTCCGGCCGAGCCGAAGGCCGTCGTTCCGAACGACCCCGAAATTCCGGCCGGCACCGAAATGGTGTCGACGACCGTGCGCGAAGCGCTCCGCGACGCCATGGCCGAGGAAATGCGCGCCAATGACGACGTCTTCGTCATGGGCGAAGAAGTTGCCGAATATCAGGGCGCCTACAAGGTCACGCAGGGGCTGCTGCAGGAATTCGGCCCCCGCCGCGTCATCGATACGCCGATCACCGAGCACGGCTTTGCCGGCGTCGGCGTCGGCGCTGCCATGGCAGGCCTTCGCCCGATCGTCGAATTCATGACCTTCAACTTCGCCATGCAGGCGATCGACCACATCATCAACTCCGCCGCCAAGACGCTCTATATGTCCGGCGGCCAGATGGGCGCTCCGATCGTCTTCCGCGGCCCGAACGGTGCTGCAGCTCGCGTCGGCGCCCAGCACAGCCAGGACTATGCTGCCTGGTACTCCGCAATCCCCGGCCTGAAGGTCGTCATGCCTTACACGGCATCCGACGCCAAGGGCCTGCTGAAGGCTGCGATCCGCGATCCGAATCCGGTGATCTTCCTCGAGAACGAAATTCTCTACGGTCAGCACTTCGATGTGCCGAAGCTCGACAATTTCGTCCTGCCGATCGGCAAGGCCCGCATCCATCGTCCGGGCAAGGACGTCACGGTGGTCTCCTTCGGCATCGGCATGACCTATGCGACCAAGGCGGCGGCCGAACTCGAAAAGATCGGCATCGACGTCGAACTGATCGACCTTCGCACCATCCGCCCGATGGACCTGCCGACCGTTATCGAATCGGTGAAGAAGACCGGCCGTCTGGTTACCGTCGAGGAAGGTTATCCGCAGTCGTCGGTCGGAACCGAAATCGCCACCCGCGTCATGCAGCAGGCCTTCGATTATCTCGATGCGCCGATCCTGACGATTGCGGGCAAGGACGTTCCGATGCCCTACGCCGCCAATCTCGAAAAGCTCGCCCTTCCGAATGTCGGCGAAGTCGTCGATGCGGTGAAGGCTGTCTGCTACAAATAAGGGGAGGGCATCTCGATGCCGATCAATATCACGATGCCCGCCCTCTCTCCGACCATGGAGGAAGGCAATCTTTCCAAATGGCTGGTCAAGGAAGGCGACAAGGTCAAGTCGGGCGATGTGATCGCCGAGATCGAGACCGACAAGGCGACGATGGAAGTCGAAGCCGTCGATGAAGGCACGGTCGCCAAGCTCGTCGTTGCCGCCGGCACCGAAGGCGTCAAGGTCAACGCGCTCATTGCGGTTCTCGCCGCCGATGGCGAAGATGTCGCCGCCGCCGCAAACGGTGCGGGTTCCGCCGCTCCGGCGCCCAAGGCTGAAGCCGCATCCGCGCCGAAGGCCGAGGCTGCACCGGCTCCGGCCCAGTCCGCTCCGGCTGCAGCGCCTGTAACCACCGCTGCACCCGCATCGGTTTCGGCTGATGGCAACCGCACCTTCTCGTCGCCGCTCGCGCGCCGTCTGGCCAAGGAAGCCGGCATCGACCTTTCGGCAGTGACAGGCTCCGGCCCGCATGGCCGCGTCGTCAAGAGCGACATCGAGGCGGCTGTTGCCGGCGGTGGCGCCAAGGCTGCTGCTGCGCCCGCACCCGCTGCCGCCCCGCAGGCTGCTGCGCCGGCTCCGGCCGCTGCTGCACCGAAGGGCGCGTCTGAGGAAGCCGTGCTCAAGCTCTTCGAGCCGGGCTCCTACGAACTCGTGCCGCATGACGGCATGCGCAAGACGATTGCCAGGCGCCTGGTCGAATCCAAGCAGACGATTCCGCATTTCTACGTCAGCGTCGATTGCGAGCTCGATGCGCTGCTGGCGCTGCGCGCCCAGCTGAACGATGCGGCGCCGCGCAAGGACAACGCTCCGGCCTACAAGCTCTCGGTCAACGACATGGTCATTAAGGCCATGGCGCTGGCGTTGCGCGACGTTCCGGATGCCAATGTCTCCTGGACCGAGACCAACATGGTCAAGCACAAGCACGCCGATGTCGGCGTCGCCGTCTCGATCCCCGGCGGCCTGATCACGCCGATCATCCGCAAGGCCGAGGAAAAGACCCTGTCGACGATCTCCAACGAGATGCGCGATCTCGGCAAGCGGGCCAAGGACCGCAAGCTGAAGCCTGAGGAATATCAGGGCGGCACCAGCTCGGTCTCGAACATGGGCATGATGGGCGTGAAGAACTTCGCAGCCGTCGTCAACCCGCCGCATGCGACGATCCTCGCGGTCGGCGCAGGCGAACAGCGGGTCGTCGTCAGGAAGGGCGAAATGGCGATCGCCACCGTGATGTCGGTCACGCTGTCGACCGACCATCGCTGCGTCGATGGTGCACTCGGCGCCGAGCTGCTCCAGGCCTTCAAGGGCTACATCGAAAACCCGATGGGCATGCTTGTCTGATAGCAGCGCGGAGGCGGAAATGACCAAGACCGTTCTTTGCTATGGTGACTCGCTGACCTGGGGTTATGACGCCGAGACGATCGGCCGTCATGAGTACAAGAATCGCTGGCCGAGCGTGCTTCAGGCAGCGCTTGGCAGTGAGGCCCGCGTCATCGCCGAAGGCCTGAATGGGCGCACGACCGCTTTCGACGACCACCTCGCCGATTGTGACCGCAACGGTGCGCGCATCCTGCCGACGATCCTGCAGACGCATGCACCGCTCGACCTCGTCATCCTTCTGCTCGGCACCAACGACATGAAGCCGGTCGTGGCGGGGTCCGCCTTTGCCGCTTGCCAGGGCATCAGCCGTCTCGTGCGGCTCATCCGCAATCATGCCTGGCCCTTCGAATTCGATGGGCCGGAGATCTTGATCGTGGCGCCGCCGGCGATCTGCGCGACGGGCAATGTGCCCTTCGCCGCATCCTTTCCCGGCGGTATCGAGGAATCGGCCAAGCTCGCAACGCTTTATCGTGATCTTGCCGACGAACTCGGCTGCGGCTTCTTCGACGGCAACTCCGTCGCCAAGACCACGCCGATCGATGGCATTCATCTCGATGCGGACAATACGCGTGCGCTCGGACGCGGGCTGGAATCGATCGTGCGGATGATGTTGGGGATCTGACCATGACCTCCTTCATCGCCCTCCGGCAGGCCTCACGGCGGGATGCTTCGGAGCTGGCGATTCTGGCGGATATCGCCTCGCGCGGTTTTGCCTCCTGGCTCTGGTTTGCCGATGTGGCGACCGGCGTCAGCGACACGCCGCTGGAGCGGGGCAGGCTGAAGATGAGCGAGGAGGAGGCTGTCGGCGGCTGGCGGGATGCCGTCATTGCCGAGGTCTATGGTGAGGTCGCTGGCGTGGCGATCGGCCATGCGCTGGAGGAAGGCATAAATAAGATCGAGGCGACAGTTCGGGCGACCGAGCCGATGCTCGCCTTGCAGAAAACGGTTGTGGGTAGCTGGTTCATCGGCAGTCTCGGCGTCTATCGCCACCTGCGCGGCATCGGCATCGGACGCAGATTGCTGGAGGATCAGATCGAAAAGGCCGATCGCCGCCCCGTCAGTCTCATCACCGCAAGTGATAACGAAGCGGCTTTGTCGCTTTATGGAAGAAACGGATTCTTGGAGGCTGCGCGTGCCGATGCCGTGCCGCTCTTCGACAACAGCAAGAGACATGCGTGGGTGCTCATGACCCGCAGCGCAGCGTAACAAAGGCAGGAAACACATGGCTGAATCCTACGACGTCATCATCATCGGTTCGGGTCCCGGCGGCTATGTCGCCGCCATTCGCGCCAGCCAGCTCGGCCTCAAGACCGCGATCGTCGAGCGCGAGCATATGGGCGGCATCTGCCTGAACTGGGGCTGCATCCCCACCAAGGCGCTGCTGCGCTCGGCCGAAGTCCTCGACCATGCCAATCACTTCAAGGATTACGGCCTGGTTCTCGAAGGCACGGTGAAGCCGGACGCCAAGGCCGTCGTTGGCCGCTCGCGCGCCGTCTCCGCCCGTCTGAATGCCGGCGTCGGCTTCCTGATGAAGAAGAACAAGATCGACATCATCTGGGGCGAAGGAAAGCTTACGAAGCCCGGCGAGATCGTCGTCGGCAAGTCGTCGAAGGCCGTCGTCGAGCCGCAGCATCCGCTGCCGAAGAACGTCAAGGGCGAGGGCACCTATACCGCCAAGCACATCATCATCGCCACCGGCGCCCGCCCGCGCGCGCTGCCGGGCATCGAGCCGGACGGCAAGCTGATCTGGACCTATTTCGAGGCGCTGAAGCCGGATGCGCTGCCGAAGTCGCTGATCGTCATGGGCTCGGGCGCGATCGGCATCGAATTCGCAAGCTTCTATCGCTCGATGGGCGTTGACGTGACGGTCGTCGAAGTCATGCCGACCATCATGCCGGTCGAAGATGCCGAAATCACCGCGATTGCCCGCAAGCAGCTTGAAAAGCGTGGCCTCAAGATCTTCACCAGCGCCAAGGTTTCGAAGGTCGAGAAGGGCGCCGGCAGCGTCACCGCGCATGTCGAGACGGCCGATGGCAAAGTGCAGCAGATCACTGCCGACCGGCTGATTTCGGCCGTCGGCGTTCAGGGCAACATCGAAAATCTTGGCCTCGAGGCGCTTGGTGTGAAGACCGACCGCGGCTGCGTCGTCGTCGACGGTTACGGCAAGACCAATGTCGCCGGCATCTATGCGATCGGCGATGTCGCCGGCCCACCGATGCTGGCGCACAAGGCAGAGCATGAGGGCGTCGTCTGCGTCGAAAAGATCGCCGGCTTGCCGAACGTTCATCCCACAGACAAGGGCAAGGTCCCGGGCTGCACCTATTGCAATCCGCAGGTCGCCTCCGTCGGCCTCACCGAAGCCAAAGCCAAGGAGCTGGGCCGTGACATCCGCGTCGGTCGCTTCTCCTTTGCGGCAAACGGCAAGGCGATCGCGCTTGGCGAAGACCAGGGCATGGTGAAGGTGATCTTCGATAAGAAGACCGGCGAACTGCTCGGCGCCCATATGGTTGGCGCTGAAGTCACCGAGCTCATCCAGGGCTTCGTCGTCGCGATGAACCTCGAAACAACCGAGGAAGAGCTGATGCACACGATCTTCCCGCATCCCACCGTGTCCGAAACGATGAAGGAAGCGGTGCTCGATGCCTACGGCCGTGTATTGAATGCTTGATAATTTCCCAATCCGCCCTGTATCACGGGGTGGAAAAAACGAAAGGAAATCATCATGTCTATGGAGACGCAGGCGTTGCTGGTATTTCTGCTGATCGGCCTGGTTGCAGGCTTTCTTGCAAGTCTGGTCGTCGGCGGCGGCGGGTTGATAAGATGCCTGCTGAGCGGCATCATCGGCGCCTTCGTCGGCGGTTATCTGTTCAGCGCGCTCGGCATTTCGCTGGGCATTGAAAACGCGCTTGTTGTGCAGATCATCCACGCCACGGTCGGCGCCATTATCGTGGTTCTGATCGCAAGAGCGGTCGCTTAAGGGTCAAAAGAGGGCAGGGCAGGAATGGAAGGCGTCGGCTGGATTTCGGCAATCATCATCGGCGGACTTGCGGGCTGGCTCGCCGGCAAGCTGATGGAAGCGCGATACGGGATTTTCCTGAACATCGTGCTCGGCATTGTCGGCTCGGTCGTCGCCAGCGCAGTCCTCGCGCAGTTTCATGTCCAGGTGGTCGGCGGACGGCTCGGTTACTTCGTGACGGGTTTCCTCGGCGCCTGCCTGTTGATATTCCTTGTGCGGCTGGTGCGGCGCTAGATCCGAATGATGTGCCGCATAGGGGCGGTAGAAAGCTGAAACTGCAATGGTGACCATCCTCGACACGATCAATCCCGACGCCAAGCGTGTGCGGCATCCGGAGAAGGCGCATCGCCCCGATACCGAAGTCATGCGCAAGCCGGACTGGATTCGCGTCAAGGCGCCGACCTCCAAGGGTTATGCCGAGACGCGCGCGATCGTGAAGGAGCACAAGCTCGTCACCGTCTGCGAAGAGGCTGGCTGCCCGAATATCGGCGAGTGCTGGGACAAGAAGCACGCGACCTTCATGATCATGGGCGAGATCTGTACCCGCGCCTGCGCCTTCTGCAACGTCGCCACCGGCAAGCCGAATGCCCTCGATATGGCCGAGCCCGAGAATGTCGCCAAGGCGGTCAAAGAGATGGGCCTCAGCCACGTCGTCATCACTTCGGTCGACCGTGACGACCTGGCAGACGGCGGCGCCGAGCACTTCGAAAAGGTGATCTGGGCGATCCGGGCGGCCTCGCCGATGACGACGATCGAGATCCTGACGCCGGACTTCCTGAAGAAGCCTGGAGCGCTGGAACGTGTCGTCGCCGCCAAGCCCGACGTCTTCAACCACAATATGGAGACCGTGCCCGGCAATTATCTGACGGTTCGCCCCGGCGCCCGCTATTTCCATTCCATTCGCCTGCTGCAGCGGGTGAAGGAACTCGATCCCACCATGTTCACCAAATCGGGCATCATGGTCGGTCTCGGCGAAGAACGAAACGAAGTCCTCCAACTGATGGACGATCTGCGCACCGCCGACGTCGATTTCCTGACGATCGGCCAGTACCTGCAGCCGACCCGCAAGCACCACAAGGTCATGAGCTTCGTCACGCCCGACGAGTTCAAGTCCTACGAGACCGTCGCCTACAGCAAGGGCTTCCTGATGGTCGCCTCGAGCCCGCTGACCCGCTCCTCGCACCATGCCGGCGACGACTTTGCACGGCTGCGGGCGGCACGGGAGAAGAAGCTGCTGATGGCGGCCGAGTAAGGTTCGGCACTTGCTTTTTGATCGAACCGCGGCGATTTTTGCCGCGGTTTTTCTTTGAGCAATTGACGATGAACGACACATCCGGACTGAAATCGACGCTGGTCGAAGCCGACCGTATCCTGGTGATCGGCTGTCCCGGCAGCGGCAAGAGCACGCTGGCAAAGCGGCTGTCGCAAGCGCTCGGCCTTGATTACATCTCCATGGATCGCGATTTCTACTGGCTACCGGGGTGGCGAAAGAGGCAGCGCGACGAGATCGACAGCCTGATCGCCAAGGCAGTGGCGAAAGAACGCTGGATCATGGATGGAACCGGGCTGAGCTCCTTCCATTTGCGCCTGCCGCGCGCGGAGACCGTGATTTGGCTTCGGCTACCCAGATCTGCCTGCCTGTACGGAGCAATATCGAGAGGGTTGCGCTATTTCGGGCGCAACCGTCCCGAACTGCCTGCCGGCTGTCCCGAACACCTCTCGCTGGACTTGCTTGCCTATATCTGGAATTTCGAGCGGGATGCCGCCCCCTTGATCGACGCCGCACTTCGGGATCATCTTGCCGGCATCGCCTAGCACGGCCCTGACGTGCCCGTTCTCCAGCTAAAATCCCGTCGTGAGGTGCGCGAGCTTCTTGATCTTCTCCGCGCGCCCGCTTAATTGCCGCCTATGCCGCAATTCGAAACGCACCGTCCCGTCCCGCACACGCCCGAACAGATGTTCGACCTCGTCGCCGATGTCGAGCGCTATCCGGAATTTCTGCCGCTCTGCGAAGCGCTCGCCATCCGAAGCCGCAAGGAGCGCGACGGCAAGATCCTGCTCGTCGCCGACATGACGGTCGGCTACAAGGCGATCCGCGAGACCTTCACCACACAGGTGCTGCTGAACCGGGCCGAGCAGGTCATCGAGGTCAAATATATCGATGGCCCGTTCAAATATCTCGACAATCGCTGGCACTTCTCGGAGATGCCGACTGGCGGCTGCACCGTCGATTTCTTCATCGATTACGAGTTCAAGAGCCGCATTCTCGGCGCGTTGATGGGCTCGATGTTCGACCGCGCCTTCCGCATGTTCACCGAAGCCTTCGAGACCAGGGCAAACAGGATATACGCTGCGGCCTGACGGGACCATTACCTTGTCAGCCGGCGAAGAGCGAATGCACCATCTCCAGCGCCGTCCTGACTGTTGCCAGCCGAACCTCGCTGCGGCCGATATCGCCATAGAGCATCTTTCGGTGGATGAGCGCGCCGGTGCGCGATTTGGCGGCGAGATGCACGAGGCCGACCGGTTTTTCCGCCGATCCGCCGCCAGGGCCGGCAATACCGGTGACGGCAACGGCGATCTCGGCGCGCGAGCGGAAGAGGGCGCCATGCACCATCTGCCGCGCCGTTTCCTCGGAGACCGCCCCGAAGCGCAGCAGCGTTTCCGCCTGCACGCCGAGCATCTCCACCTTGGCGTTATTCGTATAGGTGACGAAGCCGCGATCGACGACGGCGGAGGAGCCCGATATCTCAGTCAGCGCCCCGGCGATCAGCCCGCCGGTGCAGGATTCGGCTGTGGACAGCATCAGCCCGGCGGCCGTGAACTCACGGATGATCGTCTCCGCTGCCGAAATGATATCCGGAGGAAACAGGCTCATCACTTTCTCCCGCGATAGACGACGGTCGCCGTGGCGATCGCCGCGATGCCTTCGCGCCGGCCGACGAAACCGATCGTCTCGTTGGTCGTCGCCTTGACCGAGCAGCGTTCGATATCGATGCCGAGATAATCCGACAGTTTCGCCCGCATGGCGTCGCGATGCGGGCCGACCCGCGGCGCTTCGGCGATCAGCGAGACGTCGGCATTCATGATCGTGCCGCCGCGCTCGCGCACAATCCGGGCAGCGTGTTCGATGAAGATCTTTGAGGGCGCGCCCTTCCATTGCGGGTCGGACGGCGGGAAATGATCGCCGATATCGCCGGCGCCGCAGGTGGCAAGCAGCGCATCCGTCAGCGCATGCAGCGCGACATCGGCATCGGAGTGGCCTTTGAGCTTCTGGTCATGCGGAATGAACACGCCGCAGAGTGTGACGCCATCGCCGGCTTCGAGCTGGTGCACGTCGTAGCCGTTGCCGGTGCGCACGTCCGGAAGCAGCGAAGCCGACAGCTTGCCGTCGGCCATGGCGATATCGTCCTTGACCGTCAGCTTGACGTTATCGGCCGTGCCCTCGACGATCGTCACCGGAATGCCCAGCCATTCGGCGATCGAAGCATCGTCGGTGAAATCACTTCGTCCGCTGGCGGCCGCCTTCTCATGCGCATCGAGGATCGTTTCGAAGGCGAAGGATTGCGGCGTCTGCGCCGCATAGAGGTGCTCGCGCGAAACCGTCGCCAGCACGGTGCCGGTGCTGTCGGCGCGTTTCAGCGTATCGGTGACCGGGATCGCCGGCAGCACCGCCTGCGCGCCGTTGCCAAGGCTGTCGGCGATACGATCCAGAAGCTCATGGTCGAAGAACGGCCGCACGGCATCATGGATCAGCACGTGGCTGATCTGCTTGTCCTTGAGGTATCTGAGGCCGGCCAGCACGGATTGCTGCCGGGTCGCGCCGCCATGCACCGTTTCGATCGGCGTTGCCGAGATGATGTGGCGGAAAGCTCTTGCAAACAGCGCCTCGTCATCGGGATGAATGACGACGACGATCTGCTTTGCCGCTTCCCATGTCATGAAGTTTTCAAGCGTATGGACGATAACCGGCTTGCCGCCGATCATGCGATACTGCTTGGGGCCTTCCTTGGAGGATCCTGCGCGCTCGCCGCGGCCGGCGGCGACGATGACAATTCCAGCCGATATCGGTTGCTTAGAAGGCATTTGCAGCATAAATCCCCTAATTATGCGGAATTGACCCGAGTGCTCTAGCGTCTTGCTTTGGCGTTTTCCAGCATCTGCCCGAAAAATATCAATTCCCCTCCCAGCCCCCTTGGCAAGCTAGGGAATAGTGGCTAAAAATAATGCAGTTCTATTGTGTGCCCGAAAGATAATCATTTGATTTCCAAGGACCTCGCAGCGCCTTTCCGAATCGGACCTGTGTCCGTGCGGAACCGCGTTGTGCTGGCGCCGATGTCCGGCGTCACGGATATGCCCTTCCGCGAGCTTGCCTGGCGCTTCGGCGCCGGCCTCGTCGTCACCGAAATGGTGGCGAGCCGCGAATTGGTCAATGACACGGCCGAATCATGGTCGCGGCTGCGGGCTGCGGGCTTCCGGCCGCATATGGTGCAGCTTGCCGGACGCGAGGCGCACTGGATGGCGGAAGCCGCCAAGATCGCCGCCGATCATGGTGCCGATATCATCGACATCAATATGGGCTGCCCGGCCAAGAAAGTGATTGGCGGTTATTCCGGTTCGGCGCTGATGCGCGATCCCGATCACGCGCTCGGCCTCATCGAGGCGACGGTCAAGGCCGTCGACATTCCGGTGACGCTGAAGATGCGCCTCGGCTGGGATGAGAATTCGATCAATGCGCCCGACATCGCGCGCCGCGCCGAGGCGGCCGGTATCCAGCTTGTGACCATTCACGGGCGCACCCGCATGCAATTCTACGAAGGCCGTGCCGATTGGGACGCGATCCGCGCCGTCCGCGAGGTAATCTCCATACCGCTGATCGCCAATGGCGATGTCGAAACCGCGGGCGACGCGCAGGAAATATTGCGCCGCTCCGGCGCCGATGCCGTCATGATCGGTAGGGGCTGCCAGGGCAGGCCGTGGCATGCCGGCGTCATATCAGGTGCGGCCGAGCCGCTGTCGCTTGAAATCGCCGATATCGCCGTCGAGCACTACCGGATGATGCTGGATTTCTACGGCGAAGCGGTGGCTATCCGCCATGCCCGCAAACACCTGGGCTGGTATCTCCAGCGTTTCGCCCCGGATCTCGCCGACGGTGAAAAGGCTGCGATCATGACCTCGCGCGATCCCAGCGAAGTGGCCGCACGGCTTTACGATGCATTGGCGGCAGGTGTTGTCGACAGCCGGGAGGCGGCATGACGAAGGATATGACATCTCCGTCCGATCAGGCCGGCGGAACCACCGTCGCCATGGCCGTGCTGAACGCCATCCAGAACCCCGTTATCATGGTCGACGAATCCGGCTTCGTCGTTTTCGCCAATTGGGAAGCGGAGGCCTTCTTCGGCGCCAGCGCCTCGCATCTGGCGCGCTACCGGATCTCCACCTTCATTCCCTTCGGCAGCCCGCTGCTTGCCTTGATCGATCAGGTGCGCGAGCGCAAAGCGCCAGTCAACGAATATCGCGTCGACCTGAGTTCGCCGCGCCTCGGCCAGGACAAGCTCGTCGATCTCTACGTCGCCCCGGTGCTCAGCGAACCCGGCGCCGTCGTCATCGTCTTTCAGGAACGCTCGATGGCCGACAAGATCGACCGGCAGCTGACGCATCGCGCTGCTGCCCGCTCGGTGACCGGCCTCGCCTCGATGCTGGCGCACGAGATCAAGAACCCGCTTTCCGGCATACGCGGCGCTGCCCAGCTGCTCGAGCAGTCTGCGATCGACGACGACCGGGCGCTGACCCGGCTGATCTGCGACGAGACCGATCGCATCGTCTCGCTGGTCGATCGCATGGAAGTCTTTTCCGACGAACGTCCCGTCGACCGCATGCCGGTCAATATCCATTCCGTGCTCGATCATGTGAAGGCGGTCGCCAAGGCGGGTTTTGCCCGCAATATCCGCGTCACCGAGAGCTACGACCCGTCGCTGCCGGCCGTTTATGCCAATCGCGACCAGCTCGTGCAGGTCTTCCTCAATCTGGTGAAGAACGCCGCCGAAGCGGTCGGCGATCGGCCGGACGGCGAGATCATGCTGACGACGGCTTATCGCCCCGGCATCCGCCTGTCGGTCGCCGGCACGCGCGAAAAGATCTCGCTGCCGCTGGAATTCTGCGTCCACGACAATGGCCCCGGCGTCCCCTCCGATCTGTTGCCGCATCTCTTCGACCCGTTCATCACCACCAAGCCGAACGGCAGCGGCCTCGGCCTGGCGCTGGTCGCAAAGATCATCGGCGATCATGGCGGCATTATCGAATGCGACAGCCAGAACAGCCGCACGACATTCCGCGTTCTCATGCCGGCGTCGAAGGACGCCTCGCTCGAAGACGCCACTACCGCAAGCTCGACAGGACCTTCTCGATGACAGCCACGATCCTTGTTGCAGATGATGATGCGGCCATCCGGACCGTGCTCAACCAGGCTTTGAGCCGCGCCGGCTATGACGTCCGCATCACCTCCAACGCCGCTACCCTCTGGCGCTGGATTTCCGCCGGCGAGGGCGATCTTGTTGTCACCGACGTGGTGATGCCCGACGAGAACGCCTTCGACCTGCTGCCGCGCATCAAGAAGGCGCGTCCCGACCTGCCGGTTCTCGTCATGAGCGCGCAAAACACCTTCATGACCGCCATCAAGGCCTCCGAGAAGGGCGCCTACGACTATCTGCCCAAGCCCTTCGACCTGACCGAGCTGATCGGCATCATCGGCCGCGCGCTCGCCGAGCCGAAGCGCAAGCCCGCCAAGCTCGAAGAGGACATGCAGGACGGCATGCCGCTCGTCGGCCGGTCGGCGGCGATGCAGGAAATCTACCGCGTGCTCGCCCGCCTGATGCAGACGGACCTGACGCTGATGATCACCGGCGAATCCGGCACCGGTAAGGAGCTCGTCGCCCGCGCGCTGCATGACTATGGCAAGCGCCGCAACGGCCCCTTCGTTGCGATCAACATGGCGGCGATCCCGCGCGACCTGATCGAATCGGAACTCTTCGGTCACGAGAAGGGCGCCTTCACCGGCGCGCAGACCCGCTCGACCGGCCGCTTCGAGCAGGCCGAAGGCGGCACGCTCTTCCTCGACGAAATCGGCGACATGCCGATGGACGCCCAGACGCGGCTCTTACGTGTCCTGCAGCAGGGCGAATACACCACCGTCGGCGGCCGCACGCCGATCCGCACCGATGTGCGTATCGTCGCCGCCACCAACAAGGACCTGAAGCAGGCGATCAACCAGGGCCTGTTCCGCGAGGATCTCTATTACCGGCTCAATGTCGTGCCGCTGCGCCTGCCGCCGCTGCGTGACCGCGCCGAGGATATTCCCGATCTCGTGCGCCATTTTATCCAGCAGGCCGAAAAGGAAGGCCTCGGCTCCAAGCGCTTCGATCAGGAGGCCCTGGAACTGATGAAGGCCTACGCCTGGCCGGGCAACGTCCGCGAGCTGGAAAACCTCATCCGCCGCCTGATGGCGCTCTATCCGCAGGATGTCATCACCCGCGAGATCATCGATGCCGAGCTACGCTCCGACGTGCCCGACAGCCCGATCGACAAGGGGCCGATCCGCAGCGGCTCGATGACGATCGCGCAAGCCGTCGAGGAGAATATGCGCACCTACTTCGCAAGCTTCGGCGAAAACCTGCCGCCGCCCGGCCTCTACGACCGCGTGCTGACCGAACTGGAATATCCGCTGATTCTCGCCGCCCTGACGGCGACGCGCGGCAACCAGATCAAGGCCGCCGATCTCCTTGGTCTCAATCGAAATACCTTGCGCAAGAAGATCAGGGAACTTGGCGTGTCGGTCTATAGGAGCTCCCGCACCGCCTGAGCGGGCTCCGGGTCGCGAGGACGTTTATGAATGGCTCATCGGCGCACGCTCCGACTGAGTTGGCCTGATGTCGGACATCGCTTCACCAGCATGGTGACCCTGCAACTCAGGCTTCAGATCGACTGCGCGCAAGACTGGCAGAAAGGTGTGTGAGGAACGGCGTCAAGCCTCCTCTCGCTGATCGGCCTGCCGCACTTTACACAAGTGCCAAAGGTTCCGGCTTGTATCCGTTCCAGTGCCGCCTGTACGGCCAGGAGTTCCTTCTGTCCAGCCTCGCCGAGCTCTTCCAGGACTTCATCGTTATTGCGCTCTGTGGCGCGATCATCGTCATCAGGATTCCGAGGCTGCACGAAATCATGTTCGATCGCCTGCAGGCGGGTTTGTAGCTCGCGCCGGCGTTGGTCAAGGATCGCCTTGTGCTTTTCGAGGTGCTGCCTCGTTTGCGCGGAGGAATGCTTCTGCATGGACGTTCTCCGGCCGGCCTCATATTCGCGACCGACACCTTGTTTTACTGGGAAGTCTCGCCCTTGACGGGAGCCTCAAACCTAGGCGTGTTGGGCGTCCGTCGCATTGATCCGCATCAAGCTGGCTTTCGGTTGGCCAGTGTCGAGATTTCCTCGGGCGAAGGCCAGCTTGCAGGTGCTGTCTTAGTTTGGCTTTTCGCCGACGGCGTTGAATCGGAAACGGCAGAAGCAGGTCATGGATCCATCCGGACAGTTTCCGTCAATGCGACATGAGCACTGGCAGCAAAGGCTTTTCCAGGACGCCATCGGTTGCCCCGCCCAGGACGAAATCTCGCAACCTCGAGTGTCCAAATCCTCCCATGACCAGCATATCGGCGCTCAGTTCCAGTGCCGTTTGCTGAATGCTCTGACCGATCGACGGCGAAGTAACGCGAGCGGCCGTTGCGCTTGCATTGACGCCGCTCGAAACCAGGATCTCAGCAAGGTGCGCTCCGCTTGTCTCCGGCAGCGGCTTTTCGCCCGTCAGCGATAGGACCGTAACCCGCTTGGCCTTGCGAATGAATGGGTTTGCATCGCTGGCGGCCCGAGCGGCGGCTCGGCTTCCGTCCCAGGCGATGACCAGATGGTCGATCGGACCCGCCAGGGTCTTGTTGGGGATGATGACGGCCGGTCGGCCGGAGCCGAATATGACCGCTTCGGCGACAATACGAGTGTCGGGAACATCCGCGACACATTCGAGAATGGCCAGATCGAAAAAACGTGCTTCGGTGGCTGAGGTCTCGTGCAGCAGCGGCACGGTGGTTTTGACCGTTCGGCAAGATAGTTCGACCTTGGCGTTCGCTGCGAGGTTGGTCGCTGCTGCAATCAGCGTTTCGGCGCGCTCACGGCTCAGGGTCTCGGCATGCTCGATCATCTTTGGAGTATCGAGCAGTAGCGATGACCAGGCGTTTGGAATGTGCGGAATCCCGACCCTCAGCGCGCAGGCATGAAGACTGGCACCGTAGTGCCCGGCAAACGCTACAGCGTTTGAAATGATCAGTCCCGAACTTGAATCGGGATATGTTGATAGCGGGAGAAAATATTGTGCCGACATGTCCTGCTCCATCTCTCGCGGACTGCCACGATTGCAATCATCTATCTCCATTCTTCGCCATTCGGCATTGATGTAACGCAATTGCCCCGGCCAAGTTGATCGTCGTCAAATCCTTGTTGGCCGAGGACCGATATGAAATTGGCTGTGTGATCGCGCGTGCGGCGTTGCTCATGTTCGATGTTGCTGCCCTTCGTTAATGTCGCATCCTGGAGACCCTCATGAGCAGATTGCATTCGGAAAATCACCTCGTCTCCCGCATCGGCTGGCTCCGGGCCGCCGTCCTCGGCGCAAACGATGGGATCGTCTCGACGGCGAGCTTGATCATGGGCGTCGCCACCGCATCCGCCGGAACCTCGCAGATCCTTGTCGCGGGCGCGGCTGGTCTGGTTGCGGGCGCGATGTCCATGGCAGCCGGTGAATACGTGTCGGTGAGCTCGCAGGCCGATACCGAGGAAGCCGATCTCGCGCGGGAACGGACGGAGTTGGAGACGCAGCCCGATGCTGAACTCGATGAGTTGACGCAAATCTACGTTAAACGCGGCCTCAGCCACGATCTGGCCAGGCAGGTCGCGGTCCAACTGACGGCCAATAACGTTCTCGACGCGCATTCGCGTGACGAACTCGGTATCGTTGATCACATGGCAGCCCGGCCCATTGAGGCCGCCTTGACGTCGGCCGTCACCTTCGCGGTGGGAGCTGCATTACCCCTGATGATGGTTGTCCTTTCACCCGCCTGGATGCTGGTCTATGGCGTTGCAGGCGCGTCTTTGGCTTTCCTCGCGCTGCTGGGCGCGATCGGTGCGCAAGCGGGTGGCGCAAATGTCCTGAGAGCCACGACTCGCGTCACCTTCTGGGGCGCCTTCGCGATGGCGCTGACGGCCGGAATCGGAGCGCTGGTTGGCACCGCAGTCTGACCGGACGGGTCAGATGCGAGGATTGGTCTATTTCTCTGCCGCGGCCGTCACCGTATTCTCCGATCCACATACGAAACGGATTCTGTAGCCGGCTCTCCGTTGGGTGGGTTTCAAACGTCCGTCACAACATCCGCAAGCATCGAGCGGACCTTGCCTGCCAGAGAGGTCAGCATTTCGTTGGCGATTGCCTGCATCGACGCGACCGGATCGATGGCGCTGACCATGACATTGCCGCCGTCGACGGCGCGCAGGATGACATTGCACGGCAGCATCGCCCCCACCTTCGGTTCCAGTTTCAGCGCCTCGAACGCCATGCGAGGATTGCAGGCTCCGAGGATGAGGTAATCGTCGATGTCGGCATTGATCCTTTTCTTCATGGTCGCCTTGACATCGATCTCCGTCAGAACCCCGAAACCGTGCTTGATGAGAGCGGATCTCGTTCTGCCGACCGCATCGTCGAAACTGATCGCCCAGAGGGTTCTATCGAGCGTATAGGTCATGAGAAGTCTCCTTTCGGCGGTCGCTTCCCTGCAACGGCCGGCAAATGCCGAGTCTCCGATCACATGTCCTGCATAAAGGCCTGCATTTCCTCAGGCGTAACCTTACCGTCATTGTTCGCGTCGACCGCGTCGAAGACGCGCTTGTGGATTGCGGTCAACTCTTCGAAAGAAACCGCGCCGTCCCCGTCGCTATCTGTGATGGCGAACATGATCTTCATCATATGACCGCGCATTGGTCCCATCATGCGCATTCTTTCGTACATGCCCGGTGGCATCATGTTGCGGCCCATCATGCCTGGCATCATTTCCGTTTCGTCGGCCCCAGGCTTATCCTCCGACGAGGCCGGGTCTGGACTTTTCGTCTGGGCGGACGCGGTGCCGAAAGCGCCGACCGCACCGAGCAAGGCCAGCAGAGTGATCGTTGGCAGTCTGACCATGGACATACTTCGTCTCCTCTTTGAGCACTATCCTCCACGAACTGGAGAGGCGATTGAGAGTAGGATGCATCCCGGCTTCACACATTGCGCTGGATCAAACCACTTGGATGGTTGGTCTAAAGCTGCGTGGCAGATGACCTTTGATCTGGCCGTTCGGAAGGTGATCACCGCGCAAACAGGCCGCATCCGATTCCTGTCGGCTGGTCATGCTTGAGGAAGAGAACGGAGAGACCAAGCTTTTCGGCGAGGGCAAGACCGCACGCTTCGCCGAGAACCATCATTGCCGTCGCCCAGGCGTCGGCGCTCATGCAATCGCAGGCGAGCACGGTCGTTGAGGCAGGCGGATCTCTAAGCGGCATGCCGAGCTGCGGGTCCATAGTGTGCGACAGACGATAGCCGGCGACGTCGATCCAGTGTCGATAGTCGCCGGACGTTGCCACAGCGCAATCCTGTAGCTCGAGCATGGAATGCGCGGCGCGCACTTCCGGGTTTGGCGTCTCGACGGCGACGCTCCAGCCGCGACCGTTGGGCTGAGTGCCGAGCGCTCGCACTTCGCCGTCGATGGCGAAGAGGCCGGCTTCGATACCGTGCTGACGCGCAGCCTTCGACAGCTGATCGGCGCCATAGCCCTTGGCGATGCCATTGAGATCGAAGCACATCTCGGAGTGCTTGCGGGCGCGGCCGGCGGCCCTGTCCAGCTCCAGAACATCATGAGCCGGGCTGCGTTTCGCAAGGCGGGCGGTCCTGATCCGGTCCTCGCTTGCCTCCGCCGGACCGAAACCCCATGCGGCGGTGGCATCACCCATGCCGATATCGAAGGCGCCGCCTGAAATGTGGCCGATGGCAAGACCAGTTCCCAGCACGGTGAGCAGCCCGTCGGGGAGGGCAACCCATCCACCGGGCCGGGCGGCGTTCAAGCGGTTCAGGTCGCTTTCAGGCCTCCAGTTGGACATTTGTTTGTCGACTTCCGTCACGGCGTCGATCATCGCCCTGCGGGCGGAAGAGACATCGAAATCCGATGGCATGTGAAAGACGGCGGACCAGCGCGCACCCATGGTCGGACCGTTGATCGTGTAGCGCTTCATCTTAGTAGACGTCCTCGGCATAGCGGCCGTCGGCTTTCAGGCGTGTGAGGTTGAAGCCCTGCGTCGCCAATATGTCGGCGAGCACGGCGGCGACCGCCGCCGCCATATCCCGACTGCCGCAGATGAGAACCTGACCGCCTGCGGCGATCAGTTTGCCGATGCGCTCGGCGTCCTTGCGCAGAATATCCTGCACGTAGGCCGGGCTCGCAGTTCGCGAAAAGGCGGTCGATACCGAGGTCAGCCGGCCATCCTTTTTCCAGTGGGAAAGCTCCTCGGCGTAAAACGCGTCGCTGGTTGGATGGCGAGTTCCGAAATAGAGGTGCATGGCGCGGCCCGCCCGGTTTCGGCGGGCGAAGCCGGCAAGAGGACCGATTCCGGCGCCGGCGCCGATGAGAATGACGGGTTTGCCTCCCCGGGCCGGGCGGAACGAGGGGTTTGGCCTCACGAAGGCCGCAATGGTATCACCGGGTTTCAATGCGATGAGTTGGCTCGAGCAAAGCCCTCCCACTTGCTCTCGGACGCAGATTTCGAGAAAGCCATCCTTGAGACCGGAAGCAAGCGAGTAGAAGCGCGGCAGATCCGAGCCCTGCGGCACGATGCCGACCAGATCTCCCGCCTCGAACCGCGGGAATGCCTTGCCCGCCAGACGCTGCCAGAGCGAAGTCTTCGGCAGGGCAAAGCGGAGGATGGCGGTGGTGGCCTGTATGCTTGCGCCATAGTCGCGGCGGGATATGAGCGGCAATCTCCAGGTCTTCGGAACAGTCGGTTGGTGGTTCAGTTCGAAATCGAGACCAAGCGTCTCGGCCAGGCGCCGTCCCCAGCGGGCGAAATCCTGTGGCGATTGGCGATCTACCGTGTCGAAAGGTATAAGGGAGGCCCAGCCCTTGTCCTTGGCAATTCTCGCAACCTCGGCGGCGAACCCGCAGAAGGCCGGGAAGCTGCGATCCCCGAAACCGAGTACCGCGAGCGGCAGGCCGGCGCTTGCATGCGCTCCCCCGAAGCGCTCGATGAAGCCTTTGGCGGAGGCGGGTGCTGTACCATCGCCATAGGTGGCGGCAAACAGAATCACACGCCGCGCCTTCAACCAGCGGCCCGGCTCGAATTTGGACATCGGGCCGACGTAGACGCGAACGCCCTGTGCGGAAAGAGCGGTCTGCAGCGTATTGGCGAAACCCCAGGTCGTGCCGCTCTCGCTGCCGACAAGCAGGATTGTATCGGCCTCGCTAGCGGCAGCCGAGGCGAGCTTCGGGTCGCGGCGTCCCCTGAGCCAGACCCATAGGCCTGTCCAGCCGAGGACGGGTACCGCAAGCGCGGAGAACCCGAGGATGAGCCCGAGCCAAGCCAGCCCGTGCCCCGTGTGCAGCATCGTGATGAGGCGCGTGACCGTGTCGACCCAACCGGCGTCCGACCAGGCCAGCAGCGCACCGCTGCCTTGGTCGATATAAGCTTCTCCCCTTGCAGTCTTGAGTGTGAAAACATCGGTCGCGTCGCCCGTAGCGGGGAAATTCAACGAGAGCAGATCATCGACCGGCGTCTCTCGAAACAGAGGGACAGAGGTGAGCGCCACGCCGGTATTGCCGCTGACGTCGGCAGGGAAGGCCGGTGCACCGGCGCCTTCCGGCAATACCCCGAAAACAGCAGCCGTCATCCAGAGCGCAGTGAGCGCGGAGAGGAAGAGGCCAGGCAGGGCAAGGCGCGAGACCACGGCATGTAATCGTCCATCACCTGTGCCGCGAACGGATTTCAGAACGAAGCGCCAGCCGCCGGCGCGCCTTGCCGTCAGGAACAGTCCGGAAATTGCAAGGGCAAGCATTGTGGCCGCACCGCCAGCCGCTATGAGCCTTCCGGTATCGTCAAGGAAAAGCGATCGATGGAGATTGATCAACCAGCGCTCCAGCGCCGAGGTTTCGCCACTACCGACCGGCATGCCGGTGGCAGAGTCGATGACGGCGGAGGCGGGTTGGTCGCCTTCGTAGTAATAGGCGGTGATCTGCCCGGACGGCGCCCGTCTGATCTGTTCCACCGTAGGCTCTGCCGCCCGGACTCGCGCGGCGAGTTCCGCGACGCTGACGCGTTGCGCGGCAGGCATGGTGAGCGCCTCTGCGGCAGGGAAGATAGAGAGTAGGGCGCCGCTCAGCGCGAGGACGGTGAGAAGCGCCGCGGCGATCAGCCCGAACCAGCGGTGGAGCGAGCGGTTCATAACCGGCGTCCTCCTGCTCAACGCACATAGGTGAAGGCGGCGATGTAGCGCGTACCCTTCACCTTTTGGCCCGAGCCTGCCGATGTCAGCGGCACCACGATCTCGTTCGGGCTGTCGCGCATGTCTTCCACGGCGGAATCTATATGAAGCTGATAGCCGGCATCGAACAGTGTATCGGCAAGATCGACCGTGACCTTGAGTGAGCGGCCTGCACCAACGCTGGCGCCGGTGATACCGTTGATCTGGGTGGTATCGCCGCCGGTGGCGCGGTACCAGCCGCTGAGATGCTCGTAATACCTGGTCTTGCCCCCTGCCATCCAGAGGCTGCCGACATATTTGTTCTGCGCATCGGTCACGTAATAGGCGAGATAGGCGCCATCCCCGCCATAGTTGCGCATGCTGGTGGTGAGGGTCACTTCACGCGCCATGGCAAGGCCGGGAACGGTAAGGGCCGTGGTGACTGCAAGCATGGCAAGAAAGGATTTCATTCTCATCGATATTCTCCTTGGCAGGACTGGCGCTTCAGTTCGTCTGGGCTTGCGGCCTGGAACCAGGTGTGAATAGGCCGTTGTTTGGCGGAGTGGCGTTCAGTTGCTGCGCCGCGCTGCCCCGACCGCAGGCCTCGACATCCTCGTCTTCGCAGTCATCGGCGGCATAACGGTCGTCGTCGTCATGCCGGCGCTGCAGTTCCTTCTGGTGATCATCGTCGTCGCTTTCTTGGTAACCGGCCAATACCGTGCCGGCGCTCGTCGTCAGTGGGGGGAAGGGCATGGCTTGACTGCCGAAGGCGGCGAAGAAGCCGATGCTGGCGTATGCGGCCAGCAGAATTTTGCGGTACATCATATGTGATCTCCGGTTGGGCATCTTGCTCGGGAGAGGGGCAGCGATCCGCGCAGCGTTCATCGAGCGGGACGACCTTCCTCTCGTTTCGAGCGTCTCAATCGCGTCCTAAACTGACCGGTACCTGACAAGCGGCGCGACATTGCTTCAGCTTCCCGTAAGCTGGCCGGTGGACTAGGAGATGAGAGAAACGGAAAAAGCGATGCGGGTTCTGCTAATCGAGGACGATACGGCGCTGGGCGCGGCTATTCGCGACCAGATCGCCGCCGACGGACATTCCGTCGATTGGGTTAACCGGCTCGACCAGGCAAACGATGCGATCGTTGCCGCTGCCTACGATCTGGTGCTGCTCGATCTGATGCTGCCCGATGGGCTTGGCATTCCCTTCCTGAAGGCGTTGCGCGGGCGGGGTGACGTGACACCTGTCATGATCCTGACCGCGCTCGATCAGGTCTCCGACCGTATTGCCGGATTGAACGCCGGCGCCGACGATTACATGGTGAAGCCGTTCGATCTCGCGGAGCTTTCGGCGCGGATCGGGTCGGTGGCGCGCCGTTATGCAGGCAATCCCAATCCCAACATCACGCTCGGCCCGCTTGCCATCGACCTCGCCGCCAGAAGCATCACGCTGAATGGCAAGGCTGTGGTTCTGACGGCGCGAGAATGGGTCTTGTTTGAGGCCTTCCTGCAACGTCCCGCCCAGCTTCTTTCGAAGGCGCAACTCGAAGAGCGGCTCTATTCCTTCGATAGGGAAATCGACAGCAACGCCATCGAGGTCCACGTCAGCCGGTTGCGCAAGAAGCTCGGCACGCATGTGATCGAGACCGAGCGCGGGCTCGGCTATCGTCTGGGGCGGCCATGAGAATCGGCGCTTCGCTGCAGACGCGCCTGGCGCTCGCCCTCGGCCTTTCGGTGACGCTGCTGTGGCTTGCGGCGGCAGCCGTGACGGCGCACCGCCTAGGCGGGCAGATGGAAGAGGTGTTCGACGATGGGCTGAAGGCCACAGCGCAGCGCATTTTGCCGATTGCCCGGCACGACCTGCGCGAAGGCCATCAAAACCGCGATGCGACTGACCACGACGACAATGTTGAGGACGACGACGGTGATGCACGCCTCGGCCGAGAGGCACGCTACGGCGAAGACGTAAGCTTCATCGTGCGTGATCAAAACGGGCAGGTGCTGCTCGGTTCGAAGGGTGCTGATGCCTCAAGCTTCCCGCCGTTCACGAAGCGAGGCTTTCTTCGAACCGAAACGCACCAGCTGTATTACGATGCGAGCTTCGACGGCAACCTGACAATTGCCGTTGCCGAACCGCTCGACCATCGCACGGAATTGTCACGCAAGATGCTGCTGGGTCTCGTCCTGCCGCTGATCGTCGTGATCCCTCTCAGCCTGCTCGCAATCTATCTCGCGGTGCGCCGCTCCTTGCGCCCGGTGCGCGCACTCAGGCAGGAACTGGCCAATCGCGGCGCGCAGGATTTGTCGCCCGTCACCGACAGTGGCCTGCCAACCGAGCTTCTTCCGATTTCGGCAGGTGTCAACCAGCTTCTCGACCGCCTGACAGCAGCGTTCCACGCCGAGCGCGCATTTGCTGCGAATGCCGCGCACGAGCTTCGTACGCCGGTGGCCGGCGCAATCGCGCAGGCGCAACGCATTCGCTCTGAAACCAAGGAAAAGCTGACGAGCCAGCGGGCGACGGAGATCGAGACTACGCTGAAGCGGTTGATGCGCATATCGGAAAAACTGATGCAGCTTGCTCGTGCCGAGGGTGGACGTCTGCAAAGTGACGAGCCTTCCGATCTCAGAACCGTCCTGCAGATGGTCCTTCAGGATTTTGCCCGGGCCGGAGAGGGACGAGTCTCGTTGACAGCGCCGATGGTGCCGGTGCTTTCGATGCTGGATCCGGACGCAGTCGGCATTCTCTGCCGCAATCTGGTTGAGAACGCGCTGAAACACGGAGCGCAAGATGGAAAGGTCGAGGTTTCACTTCAGCGGGGCGGCCTGCTGATCGTTGCCAATGACGGCCCGACGCTGTCCCCCGATGCCATAAACAGACTGATGCAGCGCTTTGAGCGGGGGAATGTCAAAATCGGGGGAAGCGGTGTAGGGCTTGCCATTGTCACGGCCATCGCCGATCGCATCGGAGCCGATGTGAAGATGGTGTCTCCGCGAGTCGCGCGGAGCGAAGGTGTTCAGGTTGAAATAAACCTGCCTGTGGCTCACCCGTAACGCCGGTATGTCCCGCCCTCGCCATTGCGGACGCAGTTTCTGCCGGCTCAACCTCGGTATATCGGCACCTTGCCGCTGGCAAAGCGACGTTAACCCGCCACCGAGATCGAACGCTTCGCCTCGGCTATCGATGGACTCCGGACGATGCGGTACCGTGCCTCTACAAGATTGTAGATTCCGAAAGCCGCCAAGCCAACGGCGACGGCGATGTACAGAAATGACCCGAGCGGAAGCTGGTGGAGCCATTCCAGAGCATCGCCCATACTGCCGGCCTGTCTGGGATCCACCCGGAAACCTGCATAGGCGAAAAGTATTCCTGTAACCGCGAAGACTACGCCGCGGGCGACCAGGCCGTAAATGCATACGAACGTCACGATACCCTTGTTGTCAGGAACCCGAAGGTAGCGCTCGAACTTCCTGGTGATGCCCTTCAAAGCTGTCACGACGCCGCCGATGACAAAACCTACGCCGACGGCGATCGCAAGGTAGGAACCGAACGGCTGCGACATGATCCATCCCGCCAGGCCCTTCTCACCCGAACCCTCGCTGGCGCCCCCCGGGAAAAGAGCATTTCCAAGGGCATAGCCGGCAACTCCGAGGTAAGTGATGGCACTGCCGAGGAGGGCGGCCCGAATCGCCAATGCTTTTGCGTCCCTCCCGTGGCCGTCGGTATCCGCCAGCGATTGGGCAAGCCTCCAGGCGACAAATCCGAGAAGGCCGAGGCCGATCGCTCCGACCCAGACGCGGCCGAGCGGCTGCCCAAGGAGCGTCGAAAGCGCCGATTTCGTCTCGGGCCGGCCGCCTGCCACGCCGGAGAAGAGGGCAAGCCCCGCTACAAGCAGAAAGACGATGCCGCGCGCCGCGTAGCCGCCTTTGGCAAGCATATCAAATCGAGATCCTTTGATCATCTGCGGTCCCTGTCTGTCGAAATGCGCGATGTTAACGCGCCAATCTCCCGAAAGTTTGCTGGGCTGGCAAAGCTTTGCTGGATTGCAGACAACGGCACATCACTGGAATGGACCGGGCGCTCGCGGCCGGGCGTCAGACTGGACGTGGATACCGTCGCAGAACGAGGTGGCGCGGCTTGACAATGTGACGGGGTGCGTTGCATTTTCGCCACAATGCGTTGCTTAAAGGTCACGCAAGGGTTTAGGTATTTCGCTCCCGATCGAGTCGTTGCGCGCTGGCTTTCTGAGCCGGCGTTGCTTGGTTTCGATCGATGGCGAGGGCGGCAGGTGCCGCCTGAAGAGAGGCCGAATGACGCAGGATGGGGTATCGCCGGCGGCGGCGGGCGAGACGGTGACGACGGTGACCGATCGCCGCGCCCTTTTCGCCGTGCCCGGCCTGGTGCTTGCCGGCGGCGCGCTGCTCTGCGCGACGGCGACACTTTTCGTGCTGCTCGGCTTCACGCCGATCGCGCCGACTTCGCATGTCGTCATCACCTCGGTGATCGTCAATTCCTTCTTCGTCCTGACGCTGCTCGCCCTGATCGGCCGCGAGGTGGCACGGTTGCTCAAGGCGCGTACCCGCGGCCGGGCTGCCGCGCGCCTGCATATCCGCATCGTCGTGCTTTTTTCGATCGTCGCGATCACGCCGGCGATCCTCGTCGCCATCTTCGCCAGTATCACGCTGAATGCCGGCCTCGACCGCTGGTTCGCGCTGCGCACCCAGTCGATCGTCAGCTCGTCGCGCAATATCGGCCAAGCCTACATGATGGAGAACGCCAGCTACCTGCAGGGGCAGACGGTTTCCATGGCCAACGACCTGGAGCGCAACCGCGCGCTCTACAGCCTCGACAGGACGGGTTTCGCCGAATTGATGACGCGCCAGGCCAGGGGCCGCGGCCTGCTCGGCGCCTTCCTCGTCGAGCGCGACGGTTCCGTGAACGTCCAGGCCGACATCGCCACCGAAAAGCCGCTGCCGGCCATTCCGCAGGATGCGCTGGAAAAGGCCGCTGCCGGCCAGCCGACGCTGATTCCGCCCGGCGTCACCAATCTCGTCGGCGCCATCATCAAGCTCGATGCCATCCAGGGCACCTTTCTCTATACCGTGCGCGCCGTCGATCCCAAGGTCATGGGCGCCATGCGCATGATGGAGGAGAACGCCACCGAATACCGCTCGATGGAGGCCAACCGCTTCTCGCTGCAGGTCGCCTTTGCCGTGCTTTATATCGGATTCGCGCTGATCGTGCTCCTGGCGGCGATCTGGACCGCGATTGCCGTCGCCGACCGCATCGTCCGGCCGATCCGCCTCTTGATCACGGCGGCCGACAGCGTTGCATCGGGCAATATGGATATCGTCGTGCCGGTGCACGCGGTCGATGGCGATGTCGCCAATCTCTCGCGCACCTTCAACAAGATGATCTCGGAAATCCGCACCCAGCGCGATGAGATCCTCGAAGCCAAGGACGAGGTCGACGACCGCCGTCGCTTCATCGAAGCGGTGCTGTCGGGCGTCACCGCCGCCGTCATCGGCGTCGAGCAGGACCGCCGCATCGCCATCGTCAACAGTTCGGCCGAGACGCTGATGTCGCTGTCGGCCGACGAGATGCTCGGAAAGCAGCTGGCCGACATCGCGCCCGAGGTCGATCACGTGCTGAGTGAGGCTGCGGCGCGTCATCGCGGCGATTTCCGCAAGCAGATCGCGCTGGTGCGCGGCGGCACCGTGCGGACGCTGAGCGTGCAGGTCACCCGCGAAGAAGTGCGCGACATGAGCGAATCCTACGTGATCACGCTCGACGACATCACCGATCTCGTCATCGCCCAGCGCTCGACTGCCTGGGGCGACGTCGCAAGGCGCATCGCCCATGAGATCAAGAACCCGCTGACGCCGATCCAGCTGTCCGCCGAGCGCATCCAGCGCCGCTACGGCAAGCAGATCGACCAGGGCGACCGGACCGTCTTCGACCAGTGCACCGATACGATCATCCGCCAGGTCGGCGATATCGGCCGTATGGTCGATGAATTCTCCGCCTTCGCCCGCATGCCGAAGCCGACCAAGGAGCCGGGCGACCTGCGCGATATCTTGCGCGACGCGATCTTCCTGCGCGAGATGGGCAATCATCACGTCACCTTCGCGCAGGATTTCGGCGACCAGCCGCTGGAGGGCCTGTTCGACAGCCGCATGCTCGGCCAGGCTTTCGGCAATCTCATCAAGAATGCCGTCGAAGCAATCGAGGCCGTGCCGAGCGACGAACGGGACGAACGCAAGATTCTCGTCCGCGCCGCACTCGATACCAGCCGCGACCGCTTTACCGTCGACGTGATCGACAATGGTCGCGGCCTGCCGGTGGAGAACCGTCACAGCATTCTGGAGCCCTATATGACGATGCGCGAGAAGGGCACTGGCCTCGGCCTCGCCATCGTCAAGAAGATCATCGAGGAACATGGCGGGCAGCTCGAGCTGCATGATGCGCCCGCCGATTTTGACCGGGGAAGAGGGGCCATGATCCGCGTGCATCTGCCACGCCTGGATCCGTCGCCTGCTGCTCCCGCAGCCAATGACAAGGAAAGCGTTTATGGCCTCTGATATTCTCGTCGTCGATGACGAGCACGATATTCGCGAGATCGTTTCCGGCATTCTCTCGGACGAGGGGCACGAGACGCGCACCGCCCACGACAGCGACAGTGCGCTGGCGGCGATATCAGATCGCGTGCCGCGGCTGATCTTCCTTGATATCTGGATGCAGGGCAGCAAGCTCGACGGCCTGTCGCTGCTCGACGAGATTAAGACCCGCCATCCGGAACTGCCGGTCGTGATGATCTCGGGCCATGGCAACATCGAGACCGCCGTCTCGGCGATCAAGCGCGGCGCCTTCGATTTCATCGAGAAGCCCTTCAAGGCCGACCGGCTGATCCTGATCGCCGAACGCGCGCTGGAGAATTCCAAGCTGAAGCGCGAGGTCTCCGAGCTGAAGCGCCGCACCGGCGATGCGCTAGAGCTGATCGGCACCTCGGTCGCCGTTTCGCAGCTTCGCCAGACGATCGAGAAGGTGTCGCCGACCAACAGCCGCATCATGATCCTCGGCGCCTCGGGCTCCGGCAAGGAGTTGGTGGCGCGGATGATCCACAAGAAGTCGACCCGCGCTAACGGCCCCTTCGTTGCGCTGAACGCCGCCAACATCACGCCCGAACGCATGGAGGTGGCGCTGTTCGGCACCGAGGGCACGCCTGGCCAGGCGCGCAAGATCGGCGCGCTCGAGGAAGCCCATCGCGGCATCCTCTATCTCGACGAAGTCGGCGAAATGCCGCGCGAGACGCAGAACAAGATCCTGCGCGTGCTGGTCGATCAGCAGTTCGAGCGCGTCGGCGGCTCCAAGCGCGTCAAGGTCGATGTCCGCATCATCTCTTCGACCGCCTACAACCTCGAAAGCCGCATCGCCGAAGGCTGGTTCCGCGAGGATCTCTATCATCGCCTCGCCGTCGTGCCGGTGCGGGTGCCGGCGCTTGCCGAGCGGCGCGAGGACATTCCCTTCCTTGTCGACCAGCTGATGCGCCAGATCTCAGAGCAGGCCGGCATTCGTCCGCGCCGCATCGGCGACGACGCCATGGCGGTGCTGCAGGCGCATGATTGGCCGGGCAACATCCGTCAGCTGCGCAACAATATCGAGCGGCTGATGATCCTTGCCCGCACCGACGGGCCGGATGCGCCGATCACCGCCGACATGCTGCCGACCGATCTCGGCGACATGCTGCCGAAGGTTTCCGCCAAGAACGACTATCACATCATGACGCTGCCGTTGCGCGAAGCCCGCGAGATGTTCGAGAAGGATTATCTGATCGCCCAGATCAACCGTTTCGGCGGCAACATCTCCCGCACCGCGGAATTCGTCGGCATGGAGCGTTCGGCGCTGCATCGCAAGCTGAAGTCGCTCGGCGTCTGATCATGCGAAGGCGCGGCGGATGCCGCGCCGCATCCTTCCCATCCTGATTCTGAGAAGACCAGGTTTCCCATGCCGAGAATTGCCTATGTGAATGGCCGCTACGTCAAGCATTCCGATGCCAGCGTCCATATCGAGGACCGCGGTTATCAGTTCGCCGACGGCGTCTACGAGGTCTGCGAGGTCCGACACGGCTACATCGTCGACCTGACGCGCCATCTGAACCGTCTCGACCGGTCGCTCGGCGAATTGCGCATCGCCTGGCCGATGGGCCGGGCGGCGCTGACCCAGGTCATTCGTCAGACGCTGCGCCGCAACCATGTCCGCAACGGGCTTTTCTACATGCAGGTGACGCGCGGTGTCGCCCGCCGCGATCATGTCTTCCCGGCCGAGGGCACGCCGCCGTCGCTTGTCATCACTGCCAAGAGCACAGATCCCAAAATCATTGCTGCCAAGAACGCCAACGGCATCAAGGCGATCACCCTTGCCGACAATCGCTGGGACCGCGTCGACATCAAATCCGTCGGCCTGTTGCCGAATGCCATGGCCCGTCAGCAAGCCAAGGAGGCCGGCGCCCAGGAGGCGATCTATGTCGATGGCGACGGCATGGTGAAGGAAGGGGCGGCGACCAATGTCTGGATCGTCGACCGCGACGGGACGCTGGTGACGCGGCCGGCCGAACACGGAATTCTGCGCGGCATTACCCGCACCACATTGATGGATGTCGCAGCCAAGCTCGGGTTGAAGATCACGGAGCGGAACTTCTCCGTTTCCGAGATGCTCGCAGCCCGCGAGGTCTTCCTGACTGCAGCCACAAGCATTTGTTTTCCGGTCGTTTCCGTCGATGGCCAGCCTATCGCCAACGGTCATCCGGGCAGTGTTTCGCAGAAAGTCCGCGAAGCCTTTTTCGACGTTGCGGAAAAGATTGCGATTTGATACCAAGATTTGCTGGACGGGTGGAATGAGGGTGCTGCCGGTCTTGCATGGTGAGGTTGATTGATATTCTACCGACCAGATCAGGTCGGCAATAAAGAAAGAAGCGGCGCGATGGCGGAACGTTCTCAGAATCTGCAGGACTTATTTCTCAATACTGTTCGCAAGCAAAAGATTTCCCTGACAATCTTTTTGATCAACGGCGTGAAACTCACGGGCGTTGTTACGTCTTTTGACAATTTCTGTGTTCTTCTTCGCCGTGACGGCCATTCGCAGCTCGTGTATAAGCATGCGATCTCGACGATCATGCCGGGCCAGCCCATGCAGATGTTCGAGAGCGAAGAAGCAGCGTCCTAACAGGATCAGCCGTCATTTCGACACGCGATACCAAGAACGATTCGATCATCCCTGAAGCCGCCAAGCACAGGGACGACATGCGCGCGACTGTCGTCGTGCCGGTTTTGAAATCGCGCAGTCGCGGCGGCCAGTCCGAATCGGCCTCGACCCGCACGCCGGAAAGCCGGCTCGAAGAGGCGACGGGCCTTGCCCAGGCGATCGACCTCGATGTCGTCAACGGCTCGATCGTCCCGGTCAACGACCCGAGACCGGCCACATTGCTCGGCACCGGCAAGATCGAGGAGATCAAGGCGTTGCTCGATGAGCGCGATTCCGGTCTCGTCATCGTCGATCATCCGCTGACGCCGGTTCAGCAGCGCAATCTCGAAAAGGAATGGAACGCCAAGGTTATCGACCGGACGGGCCTCATCCTCGAAATCTTCGGCCGCCGCGCCTCCACCAAGGAAGGCACGCTGCAGGTCGACCTCGCCCATCTGAACTATCAAAAAGGCCGTCTGGTCCGAAGCTGGACCCACCTTGAACGCCAGCGCGGCGGTGGCGGCTTCATGGGCGGCCCGGGCGAAACCCAGATCGAAGCCGATAGGCGGCTGCTGCAGGATCGCATCATCAAGCTCGAACGCGAGCTGGAGCAGGTCGTGCGCACCCGCCAGCTCCATCGCGCCAAGCGCCGCAAGGTGCCGCACCCGATCGTAGCGCTCGTCGGTTATACCAATGCCGGCAAGTCGACGCTGTTCAACCGCATCACCGGAGCCGGCGTGCTGGCCGAAGACATGCTCTTTGCCACGCTCGACCCGACGCTGCGCCGCATGAAGCTGCCGCACGGCCGCACCGTCATCCTGTCCGACACCGTCGGCTTCATCTCCGACCTGCCGACCCACCTCGTCGCCGCATTCCGGGCGACGCTGGAAGAGGTGCTGGAAGCCGATCTCATCCTGCATGTCCGCGACATGTCCGATGCCGACAATCAGGCGCAGAGCTCCGATGTGATGCGCATCCTGAACGACCTCGGCATCGACGAAGCCGAATCGGCCAAGCGGCTGATCGAGGTCTGGAACAAGATCGACCGGCTGGAGCCCGAGGTCCACGATACCATGGTGCAGAAAGCCGCCGGCGCCAGCAACGTCGTCGCGGTTTCGGCCGTCAGCGGCGAGGGCGTCGATACGCTGATGGAAGAAATCAGCCGCAGACTGTCGGGCGTGATGACCGAGGCAACGATCCGCCTTCCGGTCGACAAGCTGGCGCTGCTGCCATGGCTCTACGATCATGCCATCGTCGACGGTCGTGAGGACAATGAGGACGGCTCGATCACCCTCGACCTGCGCCTCTCCGAAACCGAAGCGACCGAACTCGAGCGCCGCATCGGCAACGGACCGAAGCCTGATAAGGAAGATTGGAAGCGGTGAGCGAAATCAAGACTTCCTTCGGCCCCCTGCGGAGAAGGAAGATGTGGCATGTTCCGCCTCCGCTGGTCGGCGACAGGGCCAGCCGCACCCTCCGTCATGCTCGGCCTTGAGCCGAGCATCCACCCGCGTCCATCAGCAGCCCGCCATGGATCCTCGGCTCAATGCCGAGGATGACGGAGAAGGGGCTGGCCTCTCGCCAAACTCTATCCAACCTACCCAATCAAAACAGCCCGTTCGATTGCCTTCGCCGCCTGCCAGATCTCCTCCATCCGCTCCAGCGTCGCGTCCTCCAACGTTTCGCCTTCTGCTTCAAGAACATGCTCTATATGACTGAAGCGACGACGGAATTTCGTATTGGTTCCGCGCACAGCCTGTTCCGGATCCGCCTTCACATGCCGGCCGATATTGACGACGGCGAAGATCAGGTCGCCGAGTTCGTCGCTGACCTTGGCCTGGTCGCCTTCCCGAAGTGCCGCCCGCAATTCGCCGATCTCCTCCTCGATCTTGTCGAGGATCGGTTCGGGCGCCGACCAGTCGAAACCGACCTTGGCGGCGCGTTCCTGCAGCTTCAGCGCTTCCGTCAAAGCCGGGAAGCTGCGCTGCACCGAACCGAGGAAGCCGCTCTTGAAGTCCTCGGTGATACCGCGCCGTGACCGGCGCTCGGCGCGTTCGCGTTTCTCCGCCTGCTTGATCTCGTCCCACTGCTTCTTCACTGCATCAGGCGTATCCGCCGCAGAGCGGGCAAAGACGTGCGGGTGGCGGCGGATCATCTTTGCGGTGATAGCGTTGACGACGTCGCCGAAGGAAAATTCGCCGGCCTCCTCGGCCATCCGGGCATGGAAGACCACCTGAAGCAGTAGATCGCCCAACTCGTCGCAGAGATCGTCCATATCGCCGCGCTCGATCGCATCGGAGACCTCATAGGCCTCCTCGATCGTATAGGGCTTGATCGTCTCGAAGTTCTGCTCGATGTCCCAGGGGCAGCCGGTTTCGGGATGGCGCAGCGCCGCCATGATCTCGATCAGCCGCGAAATATCTTTGGAAGGTTCCATGTTGCCTCAGTTGAGCGGAATGTCGTTGGCGCTCTTCGACGACTGGTAGGAGTTGGACAGCGCGTCATAGCGCGCCTTGATGCGGGCGGTTTGCGCCTTCAGCGCGTTTCTCAGCTGAGCCTCTTCGGTCTCGACGAGATCGGCGATGGCAAAGCTGTTCCAGAAGGCGTTTTGCCTGCGGTAGCCGCCGGGTTCAAGCCCGAAGACCTCCTTCAGGATCTTCAGGTCGTGCGGAATCGCGAAGGCATCGCGGGAATCCTCATGGCTGAAGAAATAGTAGAAATTGTCGAAGCCCGCCCAGGTGATCGCCGACATGCACATGGTGCAGGGTTCGTGTGTCGACAGGAAGATCAAATCCTTGGTCGGTGGCTTGTCGCCAAGCTCGTAGAAGCGCTTCAGCGTGTGCACCTCGCCATGCCAGAGCGGGTTCTCCAGCTCGTTGTTGGTCTCGGCGACGACAAGCGAAAGATCGGATTTCCTTAAGATCGCCGCACCGAACACCTTATTGCCAAGCGAAACGCCACGCTCCGTCAGCGGCAGGATATCGTCTTCCATGACCGAAAGCAGGCGGGAGGCAATGGTCTTATCAGGCATGAGGGCCCTCCAGTTTTCCTCAGTCTATCGCCTTGGCGGCGCGAGTGAAATGCGTCAAGCACCGGTGGACGTCTTTTGTCACAGGCTTTATACTGCACTGCAGCAAGCGGGCTTGAGATATGCGGCTTTTTGGCAGCACGGGTGACTTTTCTCAAATCATTGACGGCACGAGCAAAAGAATACCTGCTTGCTTGGGCTTTCGAATTTCTGTTCCTTCAATCCCTTGTCGATCAAGGGCATATTCCGGCAACTTCGAAGTGGATTGATGATGCCTCCCAAGACTGAACAGCTTTCGGTATTTCCCGCCTTCTTTCGCGTGGAAGGCCAGAAGACGGCTGTCTTCGGCAATGGCGACGAAGCTTTCGCCAAGGTGCGGCTGCTGCTCAACACACGGGCGCGGATTGTCGCCTATGCCGAGCGGCCGGAAGCCGATTACCACGCCTTCCTGATCGCCAACCGTATCGAAACCGTGCGCGCTGCGTTCTCCGCCGAACAGGTCGAGGGTTCGGCACTCGTCTTCGCCGCAACCGGCACTGACACTGACGACCGCGATATCGTCGATGCTGCGCGTGCCGCCAGAATTCCGGCCAATGCCGTCGATCAGCCCGATTACTGCGATTTCTTCACGCCGGCGCTGGTCAATCGCGCCCCCGTTGCCGTCGCGATTGGCACCGAAGGGGCAGGGCCGGTTCTGGCGCAGATGATTCGTGCGCAGATCGATCAGCTTCTGTCACCCTCGCTCGGCCGCCTCGCAGCACTGGCGACCAGCTATCGCAAGGCCGTTGAACAGCGGGTGCCCCGCGGCGTCTCCCGCCGCGTCTTCTGGCGCCGCTTCTTTTCCGGCCCCGTTGCCGATGCTGTCGCCAATGGCAACCTGCCGCAGGCGCATCACGCGGCCGATGGGCTGTTGGGCGCGGTGGACAAGGTCGCAGGCCACGTCTGGCTGGTCGGCGCCGGTCCGGGTGCCGAGGATCTGCTGACGCTGCGTGCCCAGCGCGTGATGATGGAAGCCGATGTCATCGTTTATGACGCCCTCGTGCCGCAGGCGATCGTCGATATGGGGCGCCGCGATGCCGAGCGGCTTTCCGTCGGCAAACGCAAGGGCTGCCACTCGAAATCGCAAGAAGAAATCAACGACTTGCTGGTCGATCTCGGCAGCCAGGGCAAGCGCGTCGTCCGCCTGAAATCCGGCGATCCCCTGGTCTATGGCCGGGCAGGGGAAGAGATGGCCGCGCTGCGCGCTGCCGGCATCACCTATGAGGTCGTGCCCGGCATCACCTCGGCTTTCGCCGCCGCTGCCGATTTCGAGCTGCCGCTGACGCTGCGCGGCGTCGCCTCCTCGCTGGTCTTCACGACCGGCCATGATTTGACCGGCGACGTGCTGCCCGATTGGGCAAGCCTTGCCGTGTCAGGCGCGACGATTGCCGTCTATATGGGCCGCACGGTTGCAGCCTCCGTTGCTGAGCGGCTGATGCAGGCGGGCATTCCCGCTGAGACCACCGTTGCCGTCATCGAAAATGCCAGCCGCGCCGATCGCCGCCTGCTGCATGGCACGCTCGCTGATCTGCCCGATCTGCAGCACCGCGACGAATTGACAGGACCTGTCATGGTCATTATCGGCGATGCGGTCGCCGGCGCCAATTTCGAACTGTCCGAGCCCCTGGTGCGCGCAAACGCCCGGCTCGAGGAACTTGCAAGGAGCTGAATATGGGTGACAAGGTTCTGACCGCCAACCGGCTGACGGACGGCATTGCCGTCTGGCTGGATGCGAACGGGAAGTGGTCCACCTCGCTGCAGGAGGCGCTCGTTGCCCGTCACGCCGAAGCCGTTGCGGCGCTGGAGGCGATCGGCAAGAAATCCTATGCCGACAACGAGGTCGTTGACGTCGCCGTCGTCGACGTCCAGGAAACCAACGGCATTTTATGGCCGCTTCGCCTTCGCGAGCGCATCCGTGCTCAAGGGCCGACCATGGAATATGCCCCGGGCTACGCTCCGGCCGATCCCGAATTCATTGCAGTTTGAGGAAGACGATGTACCGTTACGACGAATTTGACCATGCCTTTGTCAGCGAGCGCGTCGAGCAGTTTCGCGATCAGGTCCAGCGCCGCCTTTCCGGCGAGCTCGCCGAGGACGCGTTCAAGCCGCTGCGTCTGATGAACGGCGTCTACCTGCAGCTCCACGCCTATATGCTGCGCATCGCCATTCCCTATGGCACGCTGAGCGCGCGCCAGCTGCGCATGCTCGCCCATATCGCCCGCACCTATGACCGCGGTTATGGCCACTTCACCACGCGCCAGAACCTGCAGTTCAACTGGCCGAAGCTGTCCGACATTCCCGATGCGCTCGCCGATCTTGCCAGCGTCGAGATGCATGCGCTGCAGACCTCGGGCAATTGCATCAGAAACGTCACGGCCGATCATTTCGCCGGTGCCGCCGCCGATGAGATCGCCGATCCGCGCCCCTACGCCGAGATCCTGCGCCAGTGGTCGTCGGTCCACCCGGAATTCTCCTTCCTGCCGCGCAAGTTCAAGATCGCCGTCACCGGCGCCGAGCGCGACCGCGCCGCGATCCAGGTCCATGATATCGGCCTGCACGTGAAGAAGAACGACAAGGGCGAGATCGGCTTTGCCGTCTATGTCGGCGGCGGCCAGGGCCGTACGCCGATGATCGCCAAGCTGATCCGCGACTTCCTGCCCGAGGAAGACCTGCTCTCCTACACCACGGCTATCGTGCGCGTGTACAATCTGCACGGCCGCCGCGACAACAAGTACAAGGCCCGTATCAAGATCCTGGTGCACGAAACCGGCACCGAGGAACTGACGCGCCAGGTGGAAGCCGAATTCGCCGCGCTGAAGGATAGCGAGCTCAAGCTGCCGGAAAAGGATGTCCAGGCAATCGCTGCCTATTTCGCGCCGCCGGCTCTGCCCGAACGCGCCGAAGGCTGGGAAAACCTTGCTCGCTGGAAGAAGGCCGATGCCGGCTTCGCCCGCTGGGTGCAGCAGAACGTGCAGCCGCACAAGAACCCCGATTACGGCATGGTGACGATCTCGCTGAAGCCGATCGGCGGCATTCCGGGCGACGCCTCCGATGCGCAGATGGATGCGATCGCCGATCTCGCCGAGGAATATGGTTTCGACGAAATCCGCGTCAGCCATGAGCAGAACCTGATCCTGCCGCATGTGGCGCTGGCCGATCTCGAAGCCGTCTATCGCGGCCTCGTCGCCATCAACTTGGCGGAAGCCAATGCCGGTCTCATCACCGACATCATAGCCTGTCCCGGGCTCGACTACTGCGCGCTCGCCAATGCGCGCTCCATTCCGCTCGCGCAGGAAATCTCCCGCCGCTTCGGCAATGCCGAGCGTCAGGCGGAGATCGGTGAGCTGAAGATCAAGATTTCCGGCTGCATCAATGCCTGCGGCCATCACCATGTCGGCCATATCGGCCTGCTCGGTGTCGAGAAGAAGGGCGCCGAACTCTACCAGATCACGCTCGGCGGCTCCGGCGATGAACATACCTCGATCGGCGAGATCATCGGCCGCGGCTTCGAGCCGGACCGGGTGACCGACGCGATCGAGACGATCGTCGACACCTATCTCGGCCTGCGCCTCGATCATTCCGAGAACTTCCTCGCCGCCTATCGCCGCGTCGGACCGCAGCCTTTCAAGACCGCGCTCTACGGCTCGGCCGCCGAAGCGGCATAAGGAGGGGATGATGACGAAGATCTGGAGAGAAACCGGTTTTGTCGAAAACGATCCCTGGGTGATCGAAACCGACGAGGTGAAGGCGACCGAGGAGCAGAAGCCGCTGCTCGGTCTCGACGAATTGATCGCCAAGGCCGATGAAAGCAACGATGTCGGCCTCGGCGTGCTGATCAAGCCGGCCGACGATGTGCGCAGGCTTGAGCCCTATCTCGATCGCCTCGAAATCGTCGCCGTCGCCTTTCCGGCGTTCAACGACGGTCGCGCCTTCAGCCATGCCTCGCTGCTGCGCCAGCGCCTGGGTTATACCAACGAGCTGCGCGCCGTCGGCGACGTGCTGATCGATCAGGTGCCGCTGATGCTGCGCGTCGGCATCGACAGCTTTGCCGTCACCAACGCCACGGCGCTGAAGCGGCTTTCCGAAAACCGTCTTCCCGCCATTCCCCATCATTATCAGCCGGCAGTGCGTGACGCCGACGCCGGCAAGGGTTATAGTTGGCGCCGTCAGGCGAAGCCGGCCGCATAAGCGGACGGTCCGCCCTTTTACGATGGCGGAACAGTAGCATGAAGACATTCGAAGTGGCGGTGATCGGTGGCGGTCTTGCCGGCATGATCGCCGCAATCGCGCTGGCGCGCGGCGGTCGCAACGTGGCGCTGGTCGCTCCTCTCGCTCCGAAGGAAGACCGGCGCACCACGGCGCTGATGGACCAGTCGATCCGCTTCCTCGACCGGTTGACGCTCTGGGAAAAGCTTCGGCCTGCAACCGCTCCTCTCACCAGCATGCGTATCGTCGACGGCACCGACCGGCTGCTGCGCGCGCCGACGACCACCTTCCGCGCCGCCGACGTCGGCCTGAATGCCTTCGGCTACAATTTCCCCAACAAGGCCCTGACCGACATCCTCGAGGCGGCTATATCAGGCGAGGGCAATATCACTCGCTTCTCCGACATGGCCGAATCGATCGAAATATCAAGCGATACGGTCTCGATCACACTTGCCGGCGGGGAGACGCTCTCGGCCGATTTTGCTGTCGGCGCCGACGGCCGCGGCTCGAAGCTGCGCGAAACATCAGGCATCGGCGTGCGCAACTGGTCCTATCCGCAATCGGCCATGGTGCTGAATTTCGCCCATTCGCTGCCGCACCAGAACATCTCGACCGAATTCCACACCAAACACGGCCCCTTCACCCAGGTGCCGCTGCCGGGAAGCCGCTCCAGCCTCGTCTGGGTGCAGGATCCCGCGGAAGCGGCAAGCCGCGCGGATTTGCCGCTTGCCGAACTTGGGGCTCTTGTCGAGGCGCGCATGCAATCCATGCTCGGCAAGATCGATGTCGAGGAGGGCGTCCAGGTCTGGCCGCTCTCCGGCATGATGGCGCATCGTTTCGGCAAGGGACGTATCGCGCTGATCGGCGAGGCCGCCCATGTCTTCCCGCCGATCGGGGCGCAGGGGCTGAATCTCAGCCTGCGCGATATCATGGCGCTCGCCGATATCCTCTGCGACAGGGCGGAACTGCCGGTGCCGGCCGATGCCGGCGACAGCTTCGACCGCAGGCGCCGCGCCGACATCATGACGCGCACGGCCAGCGTCGATCTCCTCAACCGCTCGCTGCTTTCGGATTTCCTGCCCGTCCAGATGCTGCGCGCTGCCGGCCTGCATATTCTCTCGGCCATTCCGCCGCTGCGCAACATCGTCATGCGCGAAGGCATCGAGCCCGGCCGCGGCTTCCGGGATATTCCGGATGCTCTACGGGAAAAGCTGAAGCGGAAGAAGGCCTGAGCGGATCACGATCAGCCAGAGCGAAACAGTCACCACCGATAGCACTGTCGTGATCAGGATCGTCGCCGAGGCGCGCTCCTGCCAGACGCCGTACTGCTGGCCGATGACGAAGACATTGGTCGCCGTCGGCAGGCAGGCAAGCAGCACGGCCGCCTGGATCCAAACCGGCTCGAAACCGCCAACCGCCGTCAGTGCGACGAAAACCGCGATCGGATGCAGGATCAGCTTCGCCGGCACGATATAGGAGATCTCTGCCGGGATCCGCTTCAGCGGCCGGAGCGCCAGAGTCACGCCCATGGCAAAGAGCGCGCAGGGCGCGGCCGCCTGGGCGAGGTAATCGACGAGGCGCTGAAAGGCCAGCGGCTGGTCGATATCAAGGGCGGCCACGGCAAAGCCTGCCGCCGTCGACAGGATGAAAGGATGCAGCGCCACCTTGCGCACGATGTCGGCGGCGAGTTGGCTGGCCGAACGCTTGTCGTCGCCGGCCGCCGCCATCAGCGCCGGCGCCACGATGAAATGCAGCGCGTTCTCGAAGCAGATGATCAGCGCCACCGGCACGGCGGCACCTTCGCCGAGCGCCAGGAGCGCCAGGCCCGGCCCCATATAGCCGATATTGCCGTAAGCGCCGGCAAAGGACTGGATGGTGCAATCGGCGAGCGAATTGCCGCGCAGAATGCGGCCGATGGCGAACAGCAGGATGAAGACCGCATAGGTCGCCGCGATATCGGTGACGATGAAATCGACGCGCGTCAGCTCCTCGATCGGCGTGCGCGAGACCAGCTTGAAAAACAGGGCGGGCAGGGCGGCGTAGATGATGAAAGTGTTCAGCCATCCCAACGCTTCGGCTGGCTGTTTGGTCGCCTTGGCTGCGATGTAGCCGATCAGGATCAGGCCGAAGAACGGCAATAGCAGGCTGACGATATCGGCCAAGAGGTCTTCCAGTGCGCGGGGATGATCGGCGGGTCAGGATCTGACATAAGCAATTCGAGCAAAAGTGTGTAGCGGTTTTGCGTCTGGAATTGCGCAGAGACAAGAGCAATTCCAGCAAAAGTGTGTAGCGTTTTTGCCCCCGGAATTGCGTAAACTAAATCGATAGAGCGTGGACCCGTTATCGCTACGAGTACACGCTCAACGATCCCAACCCAACAGGCCGTCAGTAGTCCCAGAAGGCCGCTACCCAGCGAAAGGCGTCGCCGTCGACCGCCACCCGGCCGACGGAGGGGAACGGCAGGTGAGTGGCCACCAGTTGCTCGCCAGTCTCCGCCAGCTCCCGCAGAAGGCGGACCCGAACGCGCGCCGCCTCCTCGGGGTCGTGTTCGAAGCCGTTGAACCAGTCCGGATGTTCAAACCCGACCGCGAACACGGCGTCGCCGGCAAACATCAGCCGGTCGCCGCCGGACGCCAGGCGGATCACGCTGTGCCCGGGCGTGTGGCCGCCGGTGCGATGGACGACCACGCCCGGCGCCACCTCGTACTCATCATCGAACAGCCTGAGATGGCTGCGATACTCTTTCGCGAACCGCTTGGCGGTCGCCCGAAGCGCGTCCGGGAACCCCGGCGGCATGGAGACCCGGGAGAAATCGGGCGCCTCCCAGAACTTGACCTCGGCGGCCGCCACGTGGATCCGCAGGTCCGGACGCAGCTGCTCCTTCACCCCGTCGACGAGCAGTCCGCCGATGTGGTCCATGTGCATGTGGGTCAGGACCACGTCGGTCACCGACGCAAGATCGATGCCGGCGGCCTCCAGTCGCTTGATCAGTTGCCCGGCCCGCGGCAGGTGCAAGTCCGGGTCGAGCCCCAACCCGGCGTCGAGGAGTATGGTCTGGTCGCCGCTGCGCACCACGACCACGTTCAGCGCCCAATCCAAAGCGTCCGGCGGCAGGAACATGTCTTTCAGCCAGGCCGCTCGGACGGCGGGATCGATGTTGTGTCCCAGCATCGCGGTTGGGAGCGGTAGCACGCCATCGCTGATCACCAACACCTCAATCTCGCCGACCTGCACCGCGTAGCGCGACGGAACCAGTTCGTCGAGCCGAGGTCTGCCGGTGTGTGCGGTGTTTTCCAGGCTCATCTTTGTCTCAAGGTTCATGTTCGTCTCCTTCTGACCGCCGCCTCAAACACGGCATCGACGACGCTACATGGAGGCGTGTTTGCGATCGATTGGGTCGAGGGATAAGGGCGGGTGGGGCCGAGGGACAGGGCAAGCCATACCACCGAATAGGTGCGGGCCTCGCTTCTTACTGCTGGCGGCATGCTGGACGAGCGCGGAGTCGATCAGTTCAGCGAACGCGGCAAGCCTGTGAATGGGCTCGCCACAAATGTCTAGCCGCATCCTCACGCCAGGGCCGACGGTCACGATCCCTCGTCCGGTATGTTCAAGACGTCTCCGCACGCCTTGCAATGAACGGCGTCGGCGTCATGGCGCTGGAGGCCGCATCGGTGACAGGCAAAGGTCACTTTGTGAGGCCGGACGACTGCCTGAGCAAGCCTGACGAATAGGGAGATGCCGACGATCATCGTCACCACGGAAGTGAGCTTGCCCAGCGTTCCCGGGAGCGTGATGTCTCCGAATCCCGTCGTCGTCACCGTCGCGACCGTGAAATATAGCGCATCGACGAATCCTTCGCCTCCCTCCCTGTTGTAGAAGAAGGACGTATAGACGAACCCGGTTGCCATGAAGAGGAACACAAGGAAATTGATCACCGCCCGGACGACGTCGATAGGTGTAAATAGCCGGCCTTGCGCAGCAAGTCCTTGAGCAGCGGACTCGTGCCGATCGCCCAGAACCGCATGATCCGCAGGAAAGCGAAATTGAAGAGCAGGTCCGGCAGCAACAGCGTGGCCAGCACCACGAAGTCGATCCAGGTCATCGGCCGCCGAATCCACTCGCGCACGGAGGATGCGGCGATCGCCCGGCCGACCATCTCGGCGGCGATCCACACTGCTATCGCATAGTCGATAATCAGATAGGACGGACCGGATCGCAGGTACGGGCCGAGCAGGAAGAAGGCGAGAATGGCAACGTCAATGGCAGCAAATACCAGCCGAAAGGCGACCGCCTGTCTGCCGTCGGCCCTATCGAGCTTTCGCAGCACCTGGCGGAGCGAATTCTGCTGAGAGCCGTCGCCGGATTCGAAGATTTTCATCCAGGGAATGTAGATCCCTCATCGGCGTCCGCAAGTCGCCGAAGAGATCCTTGTCGGGGGAAATCGTTGTTCTCGTCCGGACAAGATTTGCGCTGCAGGTTCCGCCTCGCCTCAGGCGACGGACCATCCACCGTCCACCAGCAGGTTCGCGCCGGTGATCAGGCTCGCAGCCGGTGATGCCAGGAAGACGACGGCACCCACCACATCATCGGTTTCGCCGATCCGGCCGAGCGGAATGTGATCGAGCGTCGCCTTGCGATTGTCGGCATCGGACAGAAAAGGTTCTGTGCCATCGGTGTGGATGAACGTTGGCGATACGGTGTTTACGGTGACATTATAGGCTGCCCATTCGGCGGCAAGGCAGCGGGTGAGGTGATTGATTGCCGCCTTGCTCATGCAATAGATTGCCTCGCCGCGCAGTGCGACGGTACCGGCCTGTGAGCTGATGTTGATGATCCGGCCCCCATTGCGCTTGATCATGTGGCGGCCCACAGCCTGCGTCATCAGAAAGGTGCCCTTGATGTTGACATCGAGTATCTCGTCAAGGTCCTTCTCCTCGACGAGTTCTGCGAGATTGCCCGGAGCCACCCCGACGTTGTTGACGAGGACGTCGATCCGACCGAACGTAGCAAGCGCCGCGTCGACGGCCTGCACGATATGGGCCTTGTTGGGAATGTCCAGTTCAACAGGGAGAACTCTTCGTCCTGTGCCTTCGAGTTCGGCAACCAGGCCCGCCGACGCTGCGACATCGCGGACCCCTAAAACAATATCGGAACCTGCTGCGGCACAGGCAAGTGCGCAAGCTCGACCGATGCCACGGCTCGCTCCCGTCACCAAAGTCACCTTGCCCTCAAGGCTGAAGTCCGGCGCGTTCTTCTGCATCATCATGCCTCCCTCGATGAAATCAATTTATGACAGCGTCGGCGTGCGGATGCCAGATATTCTCAACATGCTGAAGAGCGTCCCCTTGACCAATGGGCGATCCCGCAACGTGGGACACTTTCCCCGATAGGCCCCCGCAAAAATCCGCATTGCCCGTCTGATCCTGCACACGACGACCGACGGCGCGGGAGGAAGCGACGAAGCCGATCTCGCGGCGGCTTCCGATACCGCCACCCACACGACCTGGAAAATCGGTATCCGGTGGCCTAGCCGATCTGCATCAGGACCGGAAAGGTCTGCTGGAACCAGATCGCCACATTGCTGACCCATCCGAACAGGAAGGCGAGGCCGGTAAGCACCAGGAAGAGACCCATCACCTTTTCCACCGTGCCGAGATGGCGGCGGAAGCGCGACAGGAAGCGCATGAAGGCGCCGGAAAAGCCGGCGGCGATCCAGAAGGGGATGGCAAGGCCGAGCGAATAGATGGCGAGCAGCCCGGCGCCGGAGCCGACCGTCTCGCGCGAGGCGGCAACGCCGAGGATGGCGCCGAGCACCGGCCCGATGCAGGGCGTCCAGCCGAAGGCGAAGGCAAGGCCCATGATATAGGCGCCCGTCAGCGTCGCCGGCTTGCCGCCGCCTTGGAAGCGCGCCTCGCGGGTCAGCAGTCCGATTCGGAAGAGGCCGAGAAAATTCAGCCCCATGACGATGATGATCAGCCCGCCGATCTTCGACAGGAGGTCGAGATGCTGGCGAAGCGCCATGCCGATGCTGGAAGCGCCGGCGCCGAGCGCCACGAAGACGGTGGCAAAGCCGAGCGTGAAGAAGAGTGCGGAGAAGAAAACGCTGCGCCTGACACCGGGCGCGACCACAACCGCACCGCCGCCGCGGAACTGCTCGACTGAAATGCCGGCCATATAGCAGAGATAGGGCGGGACGAGGGGAAGCACGCAGGGCGACAGAAAGGAAAGCGCCCCGGCAATCAGCGCGCTCCACAGGGAAATATCGGCAATCGACACGCATTCTCTCCGGCTGCAATCTGCGTGATGTTCCTAGCTTTGCAGGCCCGGGATTGCCAATCACCTTTTTGCGCGCGCAAGAAATCTGTCTTTGCACGCGAGACATCCGTCTTGCGCCGGCAAGAAATGTGCCGACCGTCGGAAAAAGGCAAATTTTTCGGTTGACCGCAATGGGTCACCTGCCTATGTTCCGCCCACTTCCAGCCGGGGTGGTCACACCCGCGGAGAGGGAGAGCGTAGCTCAGCCGGTAGAGCAACTGACTTTTAATCAGTAGGTCTCGGGTTCGAACCCCGACGCTCTCACCATAAATATTTCATGATCAATATGTTAGCGAAACTGCCAGCTGTTTTGACTGGTGTGACGCAGTGCTGCCACGGAGCTGACTCTCTGAAAGCCAACCGGAATGGACAAGCCTCTCTGATCAATCCGGCGCCACCGTTGCGGCCAGGACCGCCTTAAACGCGGATACAGCGCCGCAGACGCGCAACGACTTTCACTGCAGATCGATCGGCGTTCCGGATCATTGCCGGTGCGCTCCGGCCTCATTTAACGGGGTCACGATGGACTTTGTTGTCCTTTAAGGAAAGGGATTCCGCTTTCGGATTTCCTCGCCGATTCTCTTTATTCTGGTGACTTTGTTCGCAGTTTGATGTGAACGGAGGGCGGGCTCCGGCCCGCCCCAGCCTCTGTCATGTGACGCGACGGCTTACGAAATCAGTTAGAACTCAGGAACCAACTTCCGCTGCGGTCCGTTTTCTTCTCATCAGCAAAGAGGAGAAATCGACCATGGATTGGAATCGGATCGAAGGAAACTGGAAGCAGGCGAAGGGCAAGATCAAGGAGCAGTGGGGCAAACTCACCGACGATGATCTCGATCAGATCGCCGGCAAGCGCGACCAGCTGGAAGGCAAGATCCAGGAGCGGTATGGCATCGAGAAGGACCGTATCAAACGCGACATCGATGATTGGACCGGTCGCCAGACTTGGTAGTGCCTGAACAAAAACCCGGCGAAAGCCGGGTTTTTGCCGAAGGAGCTACGGCGATCAAGGGCGCTCGGATGTCACGAATATCCACCGAAAGCCAAGAGAAGTACGCCGATTGCGATAACCGCCAGGGCTGGCCAGTTTTGGGATATCCCGAGGAATCTGAGGCCTTGGCGCCGCGGTTCCAGCGTCGTGCCGCCTTGCGGCATCATTTGATGCGGATTACTCGGATTTCGACGAAGCGCCGACGTAAAGAGAAAAAGAAGTCCGCCGATGATGAGAGCGGCTCCGATCAGGATTGCCCACATGGTGACCTCCATAGAAACCAGGGTCTTGGGGTAAACCAGATCCGGACCTGATCGTTCCGTGAGTAGCTGCTCGCTTGAACAACCTCCACGGAAAGATTGAGCAAGCTACGCCGGAACCAAAAGTGCCCGCGGTGAATTTGACCGCTGAGCAATCTTGGAGATCCTGATGGACAAGACACCGAAGACGGCCATCCGCGGAATGATGCTGTACGTCATCGCTCTTCTCGTCTTGGGCATTCTAGCCGGCGCCGTCTACACGCTCTATGGCCATCCCGCCGATCCGTCCGAGCGACCGGCAGCCGAGACGATTCCGGAAAAAGCCACGGCTCCGCAGTGAGATGCGCTGTACCAGTTAATGGATTGACCGCCGTGGGAATGATGACCGGGAAAGGTGCTTGCCAGATCCGGCGCGCACCTGGTCAGTTCGTGTTGAAAGGCCCGCGCTCCTCGGCAAAAGATCCGCAAGTGGCGACCAACATGGCTTTGGAAAGCAAGCCGGAAATCCTGTCGCAAGTCGTTCCAACCAGTCAGAAGATGGGGAGTTTGCGGATGAAAGAACATGTCGTCGTGATATCGGGAGCAGGTCCGACAGGCCTGATGCTGGCAGGCGAGTTGGCCTTGGCAGGCGTCGACGTGGCGATCGTCGAACGCCGTCCCAACCAGGAGCTTGCCGGTATGCGGGCCGGCGGTTTGAGTGCGCGCACGCTCGAGGTTCTCGATCAGCGTGGGATCGTCGACCGGTTCCTCGCCGAAGGGCAGATCGCCCAGGTTACCGGATTTGCGGTCACGCGTCTGGATATCAGCGATTTTCCGACCCGGCACAATTACGGGCTGGCGCTGCGGCAGAAGCATATCGAGCGCATTCTGGCCGGCTGGGTCGAGGAGCTGGCGGTGCCGATCTATCGCGGCCGTGACGTGACGGGTTTTGCTGAGGACGATATCGGCGTCACCATCGAACTCTCCGGCGGCGCCTCGCTCAGGGCAGCTTATCTCGTCGGCTGCGATGGTGGCCGCAGTCTGATCCGCAAGATTGCCGGCATAGAATTTCCAGGATGGGATGCGACGACCAGCAACATTCTCGCCGAAGCCGAGATGGAGGAGGAGCCGCCATTGGGCATCCATCGCACGGCCCTTGGCATGCATGCCTTCGGCCGGGAGGAATATGAAATTCGCGACGGCAAGGTCGTCTTTGCCAGTGAAGGCCCGATCAATGTCATGGTAACGGAAAAGACGGTCGGCGGCACGGGCGAGCCGACGCTCAGCGATCTCAAGGAAGCCCTGATTGCCGCATGCGGGACAGATTATGGCATCCATAGTCTCAAGTGGATTTCCAGATTCACCGACATGTCGCGCCAGGCGGCGGCATACCGCAAGGGCAGGGTGTTCCTGGCCGGCGATGCCGCTCATGTGCATTCTCCGGTGGGCGGACAGGGCCTCAATACCGGTGTGCAGGATGCCGTCAATCTCGGTTGGAAGCTGGCCCAGGTGGTGAAAGGAATGTCGCCTGAAGCCCTGCTCGATACTTACCACGCCGAACGGCATCTGGTGGCCGCCCGGGTGTTGCGGGCGACGATGGCGCAGGTCGCGTTGCAACGGACGGACGATCGAACGGAAGCCTTGCGTGAGATGATAACGGAGCTCCTCGGCATGGAGGAGCCTCGCAAAAGGATCGCGGCCGAGATGTCCGGACTGGCGATTCATTACGATCTCGGCAAAGGCCATCCGCTGCTCGGCCGCCGCATGCCTGACCTTGAGCTCACCACGCCGGATGGTCCTTTGCGTCTCTTTACGCTCCTCCATAATGCACGGCCAGCGCTCGTGAATTTCGGCGCACCCGGCAGCGTCGACATCACGCCGTGGTCGGACCGCGTCACCTTGGTCGATGCCCGATATGACGGTCCATGGGAACTGCCTGCACTAGGCATTGTTTCCGCGCCGGCCGCGGTGTTGATCCGGCCCGATGGCTACGTGGCGTGGGTGGGTGACGGGACGCAGGATGGTCTGCAAGAGGCGATGCACACCTGGTTCGGACCAGCCGGCTAAGGACCGAGAATTCGTGAGCTGTTGGCCTATGCGGCGAGCGAAATCGAACCGCAATCCAAAATCGTCTCGGGCTCGGGCATCGGTTTGCCGCGGCGTTCCCAGGTGCGGCGGCTGATGCCGAAAGCCTCCCAGGGGCGCGCTTGGCTAAGGGCGTTGGCAAGATAGTCAGCTCTGGGCAGCGCGCCTGCCGCACGCCGTCGCTCTTCTTTTCGGGCTCGGTCCCGCTGCCGCCGCTTTTCGTTTTGAAGTTTTGTTCTTTTCCGCTTCGGCACATCGAATGCACCGATGGTGCGAATGTCGAGCGCGCTCCGCTCTGAGTAACTCAGATGCAGGGCATGACCGAGAGCGTCGGCGGACAATGAGGGAAAACGCACCTTTGTCCGCTCGTAGATCGACGAACGCGAGGCTGGCGATCACCTCGACGTAGATCAATGCGTCATCCGCCTCCGGCACGATGTCGCCGTGACGATGCCTGATCAGTTTTTCGATCTCGCGCACCCGGCCTCGGAAATGGTTCCAGCGGCTGACCCGCATGCGTCGCTGTACGACCTTGTATCCCAGCAGGCAGTCGCCGAGTTTGATGGTCGTAACATCCCGAGCAAGGCCATCCCGTTGATCCGCCTTTGCAGCCCGTTTTTCCGATTGAGCCGCTTCATCTGCGCCAATAAGACGATCCATCGAGTTCCCCTTGCGATCTGCCTCGGAGGCCGAAACGACGGATTGTAAAGGAAGTCGAAGGGGGTGATATGCACTCTTTACTCGGCATTCTGTGGATTGTTGAAGAAACGGCGGCCGTTCGATGACCTCGACGCTTCTTAATTAAATGCAAAAGACATTGCAGTTGCACTCGGCGGAATCGCCGGGCGGAGAAAGCGCGGTCGAGCCGCCATGTTTACATCAGCGACGATCAGCGAAAGCCGAAGAAACTCAAAATCGCGAGTACGATAACGACAGCGCCGACAAGCCAGATCAAATTGTTCATGGGGAACCGTTCTCCTGTTAAATCGAGCCAACCGTGACCCGATGACGTAATGCGGGGCGGGGCTTGCGGTTCCCTAACCATTCCGATTGCTGCAGCGCGCCTTCTCTCGCGACGCAGTCGTTCAACGGCTGTTTTCTTCCAAAGCAGGGTTCAGCAGCTGCTTGCGCCTCGGCGGTTAGACAATCTCAGCAGCGAAGCGTTGAACGAATGTCGGCCGTCTGTGCTTCAATAGCTGCACGAGCGCGCATTGCCGGGTCTGAATCCACCCGCGCAGGCAGGGTTTATCGAGCTATCGCGTTGATATTGAAAATCCTGGTTGTCGGGCCTTGCCGTCGACGTGCAGGCAGAAGTAATCGTGGATGTACCGAGCAGCGCTGCGGCGGCTACAAATGAAAGAAATCGGTTCATATGAACTTCTCCTTGCGAGATTGTCATGGTCGCAACCTATTATGCCAACACGAGCCTATACGAAAACTTCCGGCCGGCTTGATCACGCTCACTTGATCTGAAGCATTCGTTACATTGATCAATCGATCTCACTTCGTGATGCGTCGAGGCTCGATTGATGTTCAAATCTATTCTTCTTTAATCTAATCGGGCTATTCTGCCATTATGGAAGTAGTTTCAATGGCGTTTTGAGCGTGACGTAACCAATTTTGACTTGAATTAAACACGTTTTTTCAGTAAATTTATAGCATAAAAAGTATTATAAATGGGAGGATACTATGTCTTCAGCTCGGTTTGACCCGGTTTTGCTTCATCGCAAGCATTTCATCGATGAAATCACGTGCCTCGATGAAATCCTGGATTTCCTGGACGAATGGCCGGAGGACAAACGAGGTTTGGCATATGACACGCTGTTGAAGGCGTGCAGGGATACGGCCAGCGGCCGTTTCCCGCTGAGCGCCACGCGCGAGAATTTTCGGCGTTTTCTGAAAATGTCGGGCGTGCTGGCAAACGTCGAGGCTGCCCCCAAATTCGAGCGGCTGATGAACGAGCGAACTGTCGGCAATGCTTAACGAGATATAGGCTCGTCAACGGGCCTATCCCGCAGGCGAGGACGCGCCGTAACATCAGTTGCGGCGCGTTCTGGTCTCGGTATTTACGGATCTGACCATCGCCTATTTCTTGGCCACAAAGCACCGCGACAAGCACCTGTAAGAGGCAGGCGGTTGTCGGTTCTCAGCAGACTTAGGCCGCGCCCGCACTGGCCCAGTCGCATCGGAAGGCCAGCACAGGCTTCGAAAACCCTTTGAGCCGTCGGCGCGTTGCGTGACCGAAAAGATCGGCGGCGCCGTATTCCCGAAAAATATTCTCCGAGACGAGGATCTGGTCGCTGGAGGCTGCTGCGCAGAGACGCGCGGCAAGTTGCACGGTCGAGCCGAAAAGGTCATTGCTGTCCTCGACCGGTTCGCCGCAATCCAGTCCGATGCGGATATGAATCGGCTCGGCGTTTCCGCCGTTGTAACGATCGAATTCGCGCTGAATCGCCATGGCGCATTCCACCGCTGCAGCCGTCGTGGCAAAGGCCGCCATGATGCCGTCGCCGGTGTGCTTCACTTCCCGGCCTGAATTCTGGCTGAGGCACCGGCGCACGATCGCGTCATGAGCCCGGACCATTTCGGTCGCCATGCGGTCGCCGAGGCGTGATGTCATCGCGGTCGAGCCGACGATATCGGTAAACAGGATTGCCCGGTGGCCGGGATCCACGTCGACAGAGGATTGGCCGGGCGCCGGCTCAGGATCGTGAATGCGGCCGAGGAAAGCCTCGACGGCTGACAAGGCGACCTCGACGATCTCGTTGGCGACGAAGCCGTGCGCCTCGCGATGCACACATTGCGCGGTTTCCGCGTCCGGCGCATCCACCAGGCAAAAGGCGGTTCCGCGCCGCTGATCGAACCAGTAGGTGAGGAACTTGACGCCGTACCGATCCTGAATGTCGAGATCCATGCGATGCGCCCGGGCGACGTCGGCGGCTGACGTTCCCTCGAGATAGTGCCGGTCCATGAAGATAGGCATCGCGCGCTCCTCCCAGATCCGCCGCGTGAGAGATGGACGGCATTGTACGACCTGGAGGCAACTCCGTCCATCTATGGCACAGTCAAGGAATGATCATAAATGCTCTTTCTTTCAGAAAAACATGGCGTTGCTGTAAACCATTTGGAGTATAGAAAGGAGATGTTTGAGTTTTAATCAGTCAACCCTGGATGTGAACCCGATTTTTACCATAATTGATCGATTAGTGGCTGATCGCAGGACTCTGGCGGCCGTTCAGCAGGCTTCAGGCGTTTCATCTTCAAGGACGCCGGGAGATCTGGCGGGCCGGGACACCGCAGGGCCGGGAGACTGAAGGGATGGAGAGACACGTCTGTTCCAACATCAAATCCGTGCACCACGCTTCGGCTGTACCCAGCCTGGCAACGGCACGCAAATTGCATCGCACTCATAAGCTCCACCGAAATTGGGAAAAGCTGTAGCAAAGTGAGACAGACGGCACATTTTCGACCGGTCGGCTTGGCCTCGATGGGGCTCGGTCATTATGCCGTTATCAACTCTGTGTGGGACGCCGCGCGTACGCTTTTGCACGACTGGCCCGTCGATGACGGCGAAGATTATCTCGAGGCCGTCAAGTCATGCCTGGATGCGATCATCGGCGATCTCCCGCCCGACGAAGTGCGGGCGGCATTCATCCGGGCGGCGCAGGAGGCGGGCATCGCCGTCATAGAGGCTGCGGACTGAATGTTGGCCGCGCCCAAGCCGCCAGCTTGATACGCCCGTCCCGAACCCGAAATCACCCAGCGCTTGACTTCTTCGGCCAAAGTTCTATTTTAGAACAAAACAGGAACATTGGAGATGATCATGACGCATACGGAACAGGTGATCGCCAACGCCCTTGCGCTTGTCGAAGCGTCCCGCGCAGCGCGCGAGCGGGATCAGCTGCGGCGTGCCGCCTGGCAGAAGAAGGTCGAACTCAGCCGGCCGCTGCCGCCTTTGCCGCGTCCGGTTCAATTGCCGCTGGCGCTGAACTGATGCAGCCGGCAACGATCTTGGAACCCAATCGGGCAAGCACGAAACAGGCATTGTCCGACCGAGCTGGGCCTGATCAAGCCTCCTCGGATCAAGCTTGGCCCGATCAGGCTTGGGAAGTCGAAGCCGTGCTTGCCTGGCATGACGACAATGCCAAGGCGGCGATACGCTCGCTGCTCGACGACTGCAAACATCTCCGCCAGCAACTGGCGCTGGCGGAAAGCATGATGAGCCGCGGAATGGCCCGCGGTTGGACGCCGCGATACGAGCGCGACGCCCTCTGAAACGGAGGCGATCCGGAGCGGCAATCGGCCGCGTGACATGCGCCCGTTCCGAAAAACCCGCATAGGCGTACACATCCGGCTCGTCCGCGATCGCGGTGGTTTTCCCGCAGCCGGGGCTCCGCGCCGCCTGTTATCGGACCCGGCGATGACCCCGGGCCTCTTTGAATTGGCGCCTATCCCGTCAGGCCGACATTCGCGAGATAGGCCTCCAGCGCCCACACATCTGCGGAGGCGACGATGGCGCCGACATAGCCGTCCGGACGCACGAGCACCCAGTCGCCCGCTGTGGGGGCATAGGTGTCACGGAAATGGCCGCCGTCGTCTATCAGATCGCCGCCCCGCCCGATCCGGTGGATGTGCAGGCCTGTGCGCGGCGGCAAGGCGGCTTGCTCGACTTCATAACCGAGCAGCGTCCAGTGCGCGCCCTTGAACAGCTCGAACAGACGCACCGGCTGGCCGGCGGCGCCACGCATCGGCGCATCCGGCGCACGGTCGCCCGCAAGCAGGCCGCCATGTCGCTCCGGCTTTTCCAGCGCGAAGGAGGATTCGGGGTAGCCGATGTCGAGTTGATGGACCTCGCGGCCGCGCCGCATCTCGCCGCGTTTGAGAGCGTCGAGAAGACTGGTGGCGAGACCGAGCATCGTCGCTGCGACGGGGCGGCGCTCTTCCTCGTAGCTGTCGAGCAGCGCGTCGGGGGCGCCCGCTTCGACCGCCGCCAGTTTCCATCCGAGATTATAGGCGTCCTGAACGCTGGTATTGAGACCCTGTCCGCCGGTCGGCGGATGCGTATGGGCGGCATCGCCAACCAGGAAGACGCGGCCCAGCCGGTAGCGATCGGCAAGCCTTGCATTCATGTTGAAGGCCGAAGCCCATGAGACCGACTGGACCTCGATGTCGTCGCGGCCGCTGCGCTCCTTGACCAGGGCGGACAAGCCTGCCGCGGAAAGATCGACCTCGCCTTCGAGCGGGATGGGTGCCTGGATCTGGAACAGATCCGTTCCGGCGAGCGGGCAAATCGCGATTTGCCGCTGCATGTCACCTTGGCCGAAGCGATGCCATGAGTCGCGATCCAGTCCGGTTAGAAGGACATCGGCGACGATGGCGCGCACGCCGAGCGTCTTGCCGGGAAAACCGACATCGAGCGCATGGCGCACGAAGCTGCGGCCGCCGTCGGCGCCGACCAGCCAGCGCACGCGGACGGTCTCTTCGCCGGATTGACCGCTGAGCCGCGCAGTCACGCCGGCCTCATCCTGTTCGAAGCCGATGAGTTCGCTGGCGAATTCGGGCCGGTGGCCAAGCTCGAGCAGGCGCCCGCGCATCACGCCTTCGGTGAGGAACTGCGGCACCATCAGCGGAAGATGATAGGGCTCGGCCGGCGTCGGCTCCTCACCCACCACGGCGTCGGATTCGCTGAAGCTGCCGTCATCGCGATATTCCCGCTGTCGGGGATAGGCGCCGCCGAGTGCGACGATCCGGTCGAGAATGCCGAGATCCTCGAAGACCTCCTGGGTTCGCGGCTGGATGCCCTTGCCGCGGGAACCGCGGAACGGGTCGTTCAATTTCTCGATCAGGCGGAAGGATACGCCGCGCCGCGCGAGCTCGATCGCCAGCGTCAGGCCGGCCGCACCGGCGCCCGATATCAGCACGTCGACTGTCGAATTCTCTGTCATTGTTTTCTCCATATGTGTATTATGCACATAATAGGAGAATCGGCATGGCGTCAACAAAGAATGTGCAAAATACACATATAAGCGAGAAGCTGCGCGAGTTGCATGGAGCATTGATCGAGATCGTCAGCGTCATGAACCGCCCGCAGCGCGACGAGCAGATGGTCCGCGAGGCGGGCATTTCGCTCGATCGCGCCCTGTTTCCGCTGCTGGTCACGATAGAGCGGCTCGGTCCCATCGGGGTCGTCGAACTCGCCGACCGCGCCGGACGCGACTACACCACCGTCAGCCGCCAGGTCGCCAAGCTCGAAAGCCTCGATCTGGTGGAGCGCCGCGGCAGTGCCGCCGACCGGCGCGTGCGCGAGGCGGTCATCAGCCCCAAGGGCAAGGCAATGACCGATCGCATCGATGTCGCCCGCGAGCGGATCGGCCGCGCCATCTTCGAGACCTGGGACGAGCAGGACTTCAATGAACTCGTGCGGCTCATGCGGAGGTTTGCAAAGGATATCAGCGGCGATATCGGCAGCAGTGCGGGGGAAACGCAGGGCGAGGGCGGACCGCAACCGGGTTAACCTCGGAATCCTTGCTTGATGTGGCGGTGAATTCACCGGAGCCATTGCGCCGACGCGTCTGCAATGGTTTTGTAGCCTCCTGCAATCGCAACGCTTTCCGGTGATTCCCAATGTTCGATATTCTGTGGCGCGGCCTGGTGATCGGCGCCGGCGCAACCATCCTCATGGACCTCTGGGCGATCCTGCTCACCCAGTTCGGCCAGGCGGCGCCCAACTGGGCACCGGTCGGCCGATGGTTCTGGCACCTTCGCCGCGGCAAGGTCTTTCACGACAGCATCGCCGATGCCGAGCCCTATGCCAATGAACTGGCGCTCGGCTGGATCAGCCATTACGCCGTCGGCATTCTCTATGGGGTGATCTTTGCCATCATCATGGGCTCCGCCTGGTTGGCGGCCCCGACATTTCTTCCCGCCTGGATCTTCGGCATCGTCACCGTCGGGGCAGGGTGGTTCCTGCTGCAGCCGGGCCTCGGCATCGGCTGGGCCGCCTCCAAACACCCGACCCCAAACAAGGTCCGCTGCTTCAACCTGCTGGCTCATACGGTGTTTGCATTGGGGCTCTATGGGACTGCGCTGATTATTGGGTGAGCGCGGGGTCTGCTCGCCCGATGAGATCGCCGCCTGCCCCTCATCCGGCTGCCGCCACCTTCTCCCAAGGGGATATGTCGCAAACTCTCCGTTCCCCACTGGCCTCTCGCAGGGCACGTCCCCTCGCCCCGTTTACGGGGAGAGGGTTAGGGTGAGGGGCTGCGTCTCGGGTCCAAACCGGACAACCTTACCGCGCCGCCCAGTTGGCGCCGCGGCGGAAGATGGTCTTCATCTGGGGCACGTCGAACTCCTTGGCCTGATGGCCGAGCGAGGAATAGAAGACGCGGCCCTTGCCGTATTTCCGTTTCCAGACGACCGGCATGACGACGCCGTCGATCCAGTAGGCGTGCTCGCCGGTGAATTTCGTCGTCGCCAGAACCTCGTTCGAGGGGTCGACATGCATGTAATATTGCTCTGACGTATAAGGGAAATCGGCGATCCCTTCGACGAGAGGGTCGTCGGGTCGGGTGATGTTGACGGTATAGTCGATGATGTTGCCGGGGTGAGCCACCCACTGGCCGCCGATGATGAACTGATAGTCGACGGAATCGCGGAAGGCATCGCCCGCACCGCCGTGATAGCCGGCAATGCCGACGCCGCTTTCGATTGCCGCGGCGAGGTTCTTCACCTCCTCCTTCTCGATCTTCGACATCGTCATGATCGGCACGACGAGGCTGAGATCATGGACGGAAGGATCGGCAAGAGCCTCGGTGCCGTGTTCGAGATAGACCTTGAAACCGTCTTCCTCGAGCATGGTCTTGATGATTTCGGCGCATTCCTGCGGCTCATGCCCGCTCCAGCCGCCCCAGACGATCAGTGCTTCACGCATAGTCTTTCCTCCTGAAACTTATTTCGCCAGTCGTCCGTCGACGATGGAATCGGACAAGGGGGCAGGGCGCTCCGTTGCCGTGGTGATCACCACTGTCCGGCCGGTCGCGGCTGCGGTATGGAACGCTTCCATGACTTCGAGCACATGCAGCGCCAGATCGCCATTGGCCCGATGCGGCCGGTTGGAGCGGATCGCATGCGCCATGTCGGCGACGCCGAGCGAGCGATAATTGCCGTCGGCATAAGGCGCTGTGACCGGCTGGTCCTCGAACGAACCACCCTTCTTCAGATATTCCACCGGGCCGGCGAACTTGTTCGGATCGGGCACAAGAAGCGTGCCCTCCGTTCCGTAGATTTCGAGCGGCACATGCTTGTGGCCGGCGACATCGAAGCTCATGGCGATCTGGACGACGGCGCCGTTGGCAAAAGCCATCATGCCGGCAACATGGGTCGGCACATGCACGGGAATGCGCTCGCCATTGCGCGGTTCGCTTGATATGAGCCGTTCCGATCGCGGCGTCGTCGCAAAGCCTGCAACCTGCGCAACAGGTCCGAGAAGATTGACGAGATCGGTGATGTAATAGGGGCCCATGTCGAGCATCGGCCCGCCGCCGACTTCGTAAAAGAAGGCCGGGTTCGGATGCCAGCGCTCATGGCCCGGGCACATGAAGGTGGCTGAGCCGCCGACCGGCTGGCCGATGACGCCCTGGTCGATCAAGGCGCGGGCCGTCTGGTGGCCGCCACCGAGGAAGGTGTCGGGAGCAGCGCCGATGCGCAGATTCCTGGCCTTGGCGGCCTCCGCCAATTTTTTCCCTTCCGCGAAATTAATCCCGAGCGGCTTTTCCGAATAGGTGTGCTTGCCGGCCTCGAGCGCCTGCAACGCCACCGCAACATGGGCCTTCGGGATCGTCAGGTTGACAATGATCTCGACCTTGGGGTCGGCGAAAAGCTCCTCGACCGATTTGACGGGAACGTTGAATTCCGCGGCTTTTGCTTCCGCCAGCTCCCGGTTGAGATCGGCGACGCCGCGGATGTCCAGGATAGGGAAGGACGCCATCGCCGTGAGATAGGCGCCAGAAATATTGCCGCATCCGATGATGCCGATACCGACTTTGTCCATGAATTCCTCCATTCAATCTTGATTGTGCCGCCCGTCAGAGCGCCGGCCCTGTCGTGTTCCAGGGCGATTCGTAGAGTTCGTAGAGCGCCACCGCAGCCGCACCCTGCGCCCAGAAATCATCGCTCGAATCGTCGAAGACGAGTTCGCTCACGCCGCGCAGCGACGGCGGAATGGCGAGCGCATAGGCATCGCGCAGGCTGTTGAGGAAGGGTTCGCCGAGCGCCAGGCTCGATCCCACAAGAATGACCCGCGGCGGCGCAAACAGCGTGACGATATTGGCAATCGTCAATCCGACCGCTTCGCCGGCGCGGATGGCGGCGCTGATCAGCCGGTCGTCATCGGCCTTGATCAGGGCCTGGGCATGGTTCATGCCGCGACCGAGGCGGATCGCTTCGGCAAAACGCCCGTCGGCCTGCTGTTCGCCGAGGATGGCACTTTCGCCGGCCTGGCTGAAAAGCCGCACGACGCCATTTGGCCCCATGCCGAGCACGAGGTCGCCGAGATTGTGGCTGAGACCGCCGGCGCCGCGAAACAGGCTGTTGCCGTGCAACACGCCGAGCCCCAGCGTCTGTTCCAGCGAAATCAGCACCATATCCTCGAGATCGCGTGCCTTGCCGAACCAGTGATGGCCAAGCGTGATGGCATGGGCGTCACTTTCGACAATGGTCGGCGTCGAAAGCCGCGCCGACATCTCGGCGGCGAAATCGACATTGGTGTCGCGAAAGATCGGGCTGCTTCTGATGTAGCCGGTGCGGTGCTCGATGACGCCGGGAAAGCCGAGGCAGACGCTGTCAACATCCTCCAGCGACAGCCCGGCATCGACGACGCAGCGCCTCACTCCATCCTCGACCAGATCGGCGATGACGCCGATCGGCTGCCGGTCGATGCGGATCGGCAGAGCGAGCTTCGACAGCACGTCGCCGCGGAAATTGGTGACGACGAAGACCATCCGGTTGGCGGCGATCTTGGCGCCCACCACGCGGGCTGCATCGGGATTGAGTTCCAGCATCACCCGCGGGCGCCCACGCACAGCCTCGTTGCGGATATCGCCTTCATGACGCGGCAGGATCAGCCCGTCGTCGAGCAGCGAGGCGGTGATGGCGGAAACGGTCGTGGTGGAGAGTTCGGTGCGCTCGCTGATCTCGATACGCGAGATCGGACCATGGCGCCGGACGGTATCGAGCACGTTCAAGCGATTGATCGCGCGCATTAATTCTGGATCTGCGGTCTTCATTGGGTCTAGCCAGGCGATCGTTTCGTTGGGTCGGGACCCAAATATTTTTAACGGGTTACGAAATAAATAGCGGGCAATTCGGCGGCTCTGTCAAGCGCATTTGATAAAAATACAGGCATTGGGTTGACATTGCGTCAAAGCTCCGTTGAATTAATCCGCATAGGGGAAAAATTGTGAGGACAGGCCCCTGGGAGGAAAAATCATGAATTTTATGTTGAAGAGCGCCGGTCTCGGCGGCAGACGCATCGCATCCATGGCCGCGGCCGCCGGCATGTTGCTGGCCGGGGCAGGTGCGGCCTCGGCGACGACGGTGGTCAAGTGGCTGCATCTCGAGCTCGACCCCAAATACGTCGCGGCCTGGGAAGACATCGTCAAGAAATACGAAGCCCAGCATCCCGACGTCGACATCCAGATGCAGTTTCTCGAAAACGAGGCCTTCAAGGCCAAGCTGCCGACCTTGCTGCAGTCCGACGACGTGCCGGATTTCTTCTTCAGCTGGGGCGGCGGCGTCCTGAAGCAGCAATCCGAGACCGGCGCGCTCCAGGATGTGACAGCGGCACTCGATGCCGATGGCGGCAAGCTGCGCAGCGCTTATAGCCCGGCTTCGGTCAGCGGCCTGACATTCGACGGCAAGACCTGGGCCATTCCCTACAAGGTCGGCCTGGTCAGCTTTTTCTACAACAAGGAACTGTTCGCCAAGGCCGGGGTGAAGGCCGAGGACATCAAGAACTGGGCTGATTTTCTGGACACGGTGAAGAAGATCAAGGCGGCCGGCATCGTGCCGATCGCCGGCGGCGGCGGTGAGAAGTGGCCGATCCACTTCTACTGGAGCTATCTCGTCATGCGCGAAGGCGGCCAGAAGGTCTTCGAAGCGGCCAAGACGGGACAGGGAGAAGGTTTCCTCGATCCGGCGATCATCAAGGCTGGTGACGATCTTGCCGAACTCGGAAAGCTCGAACCTTTCCAGCCCGGCTATCTCGGTTCGACCTGGCCGCAGGCGCTCGGGGTTTTCGGTGACGGCAAGGCAGCGATCATCCTCGGCTTTGAAAATACCGAGGCCAATCAGCGCAAGAATGCCGGCGACGGCAAGGGCCTCGCACCCGACAATATCGGCCGTTTCGCCTTCCCGGCGGTCGATGGCGGCGCCGGTAAGCCGACCGATACGCTCGGCGGTCTGAACGGCTGGGCCGTCACCAAGAAGGCCTCCAAGGAAGCGATCGATTTCCTCGCTTTCCTGACGAGTGCCGACAACGAGCGGGCGATGGCCAAGGCCGGCATGTTGCTGCCCGTTGCCGTCGGCGCCGGTGACGGCGTCACCAACCCGCTGCTTGCCGAATCGGCAAAACAGCTTGCCGGCTCGACCTGGCATCAGAACTATTTCGACCAGGATCTCGGCGCGGCCGTTGGCCGTGTTGTCAACGACGTGTCGGTGGAAATCGTCTCCGGTCAGATGAATTCCAAGGACGGCGCCCAGATGATCCAGGACGCTTTCGAACTGGAACAATAACCAGCGCCTGCAGATCCTCCCGGCGCTCCTGTTGAAAGCGGGCGCCGGGATTGCTGCCGACGAGATGCGAAAGCAGGAACCATGGCCAATATCTCAGTCCCATCGATAACGACGGCCGCAAGGCCGGCAAGAAAAGCCGCAAACAGCAGGAGTTCGGTCGCCCATGACCGGCTGACGGTGCTTTTGATCTTTTTGCCGCCGGCGCTGCTGCTTTTCACCCTCTTCGTCATCATGCCGATGGGCGAGGCGGCCTGGTACAGCCTCTACAAGTGGAATGGTTACGGCACGCCGACCGAGTTCATCGCGCTGCGCAATTTCCAGGTTCTGTTTCGAAATGCGGCTTTCACCCAGGCGTTGGTCAATAACGGCCTGATCATCGTCATCTCGATCTGCATCCAGGTGCCGCTGGCCATCTGGCTGGCGACCATGCTGGCGCACCGCATTCCGGGTGTCGTCGGCTTCCGCCTGATCTTCTTCCTGCCCTATGTGCTGGCAGACGTTGCCGCAGGCCTTATCTGGCGCTTCGTCTATGATGGCGACTATGGCCTGTTTGCCGCCGTTTCCAACTTCTTCGGCTTCGCCAACCCTTACGTGCTCGCCGACAAGGACGTGGCGATCTATGCCGTGCTTGGGGTCATCGTCTGGAAATATTTCGGCTTCCACATGATGCTGTTCATCGCCGGCTTGCAATCCGTCGACAAAAGCGTGCTGGAGGCCGCCGAAATCGACGGCGCCACCGGCTGGCAGAAGTTCCGCTACGTCACCCTGCCGCTGCTCGGCTCGACCTTGCGTCTTTCGATCTTCTTTGCCGTCGTCGGCTCGCTGCAGCTCTTCGACATGATCATGCCGCTGACCGGCGGCGGGCCGTCCAACTCCACCCAGACGATGGTCACCTTCCTCTACACCTATGGCGTCATGCGCATGCAGGTCGGCCTCGGCAGCGCCGTCGGTGTCGTGCTCTTCGTCATCTGCGTGACGCTCGCCTTCGGTTACAAAAGGATTTTCATGCGCCATGACTGATATGAGCTCTTCCATCCCCATGAGCACGTCCACGCGCGTCTATCTCTACGTGTCGCTGAGCCTGATTGCCGCAATCGTGCTGGTGCCGCTGCTGACGACCGCACTCGGCGGCTTCAAGACGCTGGGTGACCTGCGCACCAATCCCTTCGGCCTGCCGACGGAGTGGCAATGGGCGAACTATACCGATATTCTTTTCGGTGAGCGCTACTGGCTGCAGATCGGCAATTCGCTTGTGATCGCCGCACTCACCGTGCTTTTGACGCTGATCGTCTCGTCCATGGCAGCCTTCGCCTTTGCCCATGTCCGGTTCTTCGGCTCGTCGTTCCTGCTTAATTACTTCCTGCTCGGACTGATGTTTCCGGCGGCAACCGCGATCCTGCCGCTCTTCATCCGCATCCGCGACCTCGGCCTGCTCGACACCTATTGGGGCGTGGTGCTGCCGCAGGTGGCCTTCGGCCTCGGCATGAGCATCCTCTTGTTTCGAAACTACTTCCGCAATCTTCCGGAAGAATTGTTTCAGGCGGCCTTTGTCGACGGCTGCGGTTATCTCCGCTTCTTCTGGCATATCTCGCTGCCGCTTTCCCGCCCGATCGTCGCCACCGTCAGTATCATTTCCTTCGTCGGCAGCTGGAACAGCTACATCCTGCCGTTGATCATGCTGAACTCGGAATCCAAATATCCCTGGCCGCTCGGCATCATGGTCTATCGCGGCGAATACGGCACGGAATGGCAGCTGGTGCTGGCCTTCATCACCCTGACCATCCTTCCCACAATCATCGTCTTTTTCGTCGCCCAGAAACACATCATCGCCGGCTTGACCGCCGGCGCCGTCAAGTCCTGAGCCGAACCATTGCCCAAACCATTGGAGCTGCAATCATGGCATCCGTTCAACTCACCGATATCAGCAAGACCTATGGCGCCGTCGACGTCATCCACGGCATCTCGCTTGATATAGAGGATGGGGAATTCGTAGCACTCGTCGGGCCGTCCGGTTGCGGAAAATCGACGCTGCTGCGGATGATTGCCGGCCTCGAAGAGATCACCGATGGTGAGATCGCGATCGGCGGCAAGGTCGTCAACGCCATGACGCCGCGCGAACGCAACATCGCCATGGTTTTTCAGTCCTATGCGCTCTATCCGCACATGACCGTGGCGGAAAACATGGGCTTCAATCTGAAGCTCGCCGGCGTTGCGAAACCCCAGATCGAGCTCCGCGTCGCCGAAGCCGCCCGCATGCTGGATCTCGCCGAACTCCTCGACCGTAAGCCCGCCCAGCTTTCCGGTGGCCAGCGCCAGCGCGTCGCCATGGGCCGCGCCGTCGTGCGCAATCCCGCCGTCTTCCTGTTCGACGAGCCGCTCTCCAACCTCGATGCCAAGCTGCGCGTGCAGATGCGCTCGGAAATCAAGACGCTGCACCAGAAGGTCAGGACGACCTCGATCTATGTCACCCATGACCAGATCGAAGCGATGACGCTGGCCGACCGCATCGTCGTGCTCAATCAGGGCAGGGTGGAGCAGCAGGGCACACCGCTCGAACTTTACAGGAAGCCGGCCAATCTCTTCGTCGCCGCCTTCATCGGATCGCCGGCGATGAACATGCTGGATGGCACCGTGGACGGCGAAAACGGTGAACCCGCCGCCCGTCTCGAGGACGGCACGGCAATCCGCATCGCCCCCGACCGCAAGGTCAGGCCCGGCCAGGCCATCACCATCGGCCTGCGCCCCGAACATCTCGTTCCCGGCATATCAGCCGGCACGCCGCTCGCCGGCCGCACGATGCTGGTGGAACCCACCGGCGCCCAGACCCATGTCGTCTTCGACCTCGCCGGCCAGCAGGTGACCGCCATCGTCGACGGCGAATATCCCGCCCGTTACGGCGCCGTCTTCGAGGCGAGTATTACGAGTGACCAAGTGCATGTCTTCGATCGCGGCACTGGTGTGGCGCTGTAGCGAATCCTCGGCCCAGGAGACCGCCGATAGCAGCCCCTTGCATGTTCAATTTGCGCTGATTGTTGGATGATCGGTCCGCACTCCGGCGGATGGCGATCCGTCGGAGTGCGGACGGCCGGGACGTCCCGGCCGCCTGCTGCCGCGATATATTATTCCGCCGCAATCCGTTCGACGCCGTTGGCCTGGACGATCTTCTCCAGCAGCGCGAGCTCGTCCGGGGTGAGATCCGTCAGAGGCGGGCGCACAGGCCCCGGATTCTGCCCGAGCACCCGGAGGCCGGCCTTGATGATCGAGACGGCGTATCCCTTTTTGCGGTTGCGCAAGGCGACGAAGGGGAAGAAGAAGCTCTTCAGGATCTCGTCGACGGTCGCCTGATCGCCGGTGCGCAAGGCGCCGTAAAAGCGTTGGGCCAGTGCAGGCACGAAGTTGAAGACCGCGGACGAATAGGTCGTCACGCCGGCGGCAAAATAGGCTTGGGCATAGACCTCATGGGTCGGCATGCCGCCGACATAGACGAGACGGTCGCCGAGCAGGGTGGTGATCTCAATGACCTTGTCGACATCGCCGACGCCGTCCTTGAAGCCGATCAGGTTCGGGCATTCCTCCGCCAGGCGGGAAATGCTTTCGGCCGAAAGAATGGCGTTGTCGCGGTTATAGACGATGACGCCGATGCCGACCGACTGGCAGACCGCCTTGACGTGGGCAATCAACCCGGCCTGTTCGGCAAACATCAGATAGGGCGGCAACAGCAGCAATCCGTCCGCGCCGGCCTTCTCGGCCGCCTTTGCGATCTCGATCGCCAGCGACGTGCCATAGCCGGTTCCCGAGATGATCGGCGTCTTGCCCGCCGACGCCTTGGCGGCCCGGACGACCTGTGGAATCTCGGCGGGATTGAGGGAGAAGAACTCACCGGTGCCGCCGGCGGCAAACAGCGCGGCCGCGTCATATCCTGCAAGCCACTCGACATGACGGCGGTACTTGGCTTCGTCGAATTTGAGTTGATCGTCGAAATGCGTCACCGGAAACGAGAGGAGACCACTGCCGACGGCCTTCTTCAATTCAATCGGGTTCATCATGAATTCCTATTCTTGACCTGTTGAAAATTGTCAGGCGCTTTCGAGCGCTTGCAGAAGTGCCGCGATATAGCCGTAGCAGAAGGCAAAGGCGGTGGCGGAGGGGTCCTTGCCGCTGACGGTCGGCACATGGTCCGGCATCAGCATGTATTTGAAGCCGACTTCCTTGTAGATCCTGACCGAGCGGACCATGTCCATGTCGCCCTCGTCCGGGAAGGTCTCCATGAACGAAAGCTTGCCGCCGCGAATGTTGCGGAAGTGAACATTGAAGATCTTGCCGCGTTGGCCGAACCAGCGAATGATGTCGTCGATTTCTTCGCCCGGATTTTCGAGCATCTCGCCGACTGAGCCCTGGCAGAAATTGAGGCCGTGATACGGGTTTTCCCGCATCAGCACGAATTTCTTCAGGCCTTCCACCGTACCCAGCACCCGCGTGACGCCGCGGTAGCCCGGCGGCGTATAGGGATCGTGCGGATGGCAGGCGAGCCTGACGCGATTGCTTTCGGCCACCGGAACGACGCGTTCGAGGAAATAGTCGATCCGCTCCCAGTTTTCGTCTTCGGAGAGAACGCCGGCAAGGCCGGGCGCGGCCTGCTGGTCCGTCTTCTCCCAGCGGAAGCTGGCGTTCAGCGAGCCGCCGCGTCCCGGTTCGTCCGGCGTGCGCGGAATGCCGATCAGGTTGAGATTATATTTGACGGCGGGAATGCCGGCCGCCGCGACATTCTCGATCATCTTGCAGACGGCGTCGATCTGCCGGTCGCGATCAGGTCCGGCGAGCAGGATATCGGGATAGGACGCCTTCTCGATCGGCTGCGAGGGCAGGGGCAACTGGATCATGTCGAGGATCAGGCCGAAGCTCTCGACCTTGTCGCGATGCCGCTCGATGTCGGAGAGTGTCCAGCTGCTCGGCTTTCCCGGCGGGTCGGCACTGATATGCTTCACGCCCAGTTGCGCGAAGATGCGATAATCGTCGTCATCCCGCGCGGCCACCTGTGTTCCCAGATACATTTGAGTCTCTCTCGAAATTGCACAATGTCATATGACATAATATGAATTTCGGAGAGTGTCGAGCCCTATTGCTGTTCGGCGAGCATGCGGTAGCGGCGTTGGCTGGCCATCAGATGCGCGCGCATCGCCTGGCGGGCGCGTTCCGGATCCTGATCGGCGATGGCCGACAGGATTTCGACATGTTCGGCATAAACCTTTTGGAGATAGTCGCGGTCATTGGCCTCGGGCAGCGTCGGAAACTGTCCGCGAGGGATGGCCCGGGCGCCGAAATGGCGCAGCACGTCGACATAGAATCGGTTGTTGGTGGCAGCCGCAATCGCCATGTGGAAGGCGTAATCCGCCTCCACGGTCTGCTGTCCGGTTTCGATGAGTTGCGCCATTTTGCGGTTGGCATCGCGGATCGCCGCCTCCTGCTCGGCTGTGCGGCGATAGGCGGCGATTGCGGCCGCTTCACCTTCGGCGGCCATGCGAAACTCCAGCAATTCCAGGGTTTCCGGGATGCTTTTGATTTCCACCGGCGTCAGTGACAGGACCGAATGCGTCTTCGGATCCGCGACAAAGACGCCTTTGCCCTGGATCGGCTTGACGAAGCCTGCTGCCCTCAGATCGGCAATCGCCTCGCGCACCACGGTGCGGCTGACGCCGAATGTCGATTCGAGCTGCGGCTCGGTCGGCAGCTGGTCGCCGACCCGCAGCTTCCCCGTCTCGATCTGTGTCCGCAGTTGATCGATGACCTGCTGCGCCAGTCTTTGCCGACCACGGCCGAGTGTTGTCATAGTCCGTTCCCCAATCCCTCTGCATCAAGTCTCCCGCTCGGGTCTTGCAAATCATATCAGACTTCGATAAATCATAATACGACATACGGGCGACATAATATGTCTCTTATAGTAGTCTAGGGAGGACTGACAATGAAGCATTTTTCTAAGGGCTTGTTCGTCGGCGCCGTGATCGGCGCCCTGACGATATCAGCACCGCAGCTATACGCCGCCACGCCGAAGGACCAGCTGGTGATCGGGACATCGCTGGCGCAGGTTCTGTCCCTCGACCCGCATCAGGCGACCGAGGGAAAAGCGGTCGAGATCATGTCGAATCTCTACGACCGGCTGGTCAACAGCACGCCGGATGGCAAGATCGTGCCGCAGCTGGCCGAAAGCTGGAAAGTTGACGACAAGGGCATCACCTTCACGTTGCGCCAAGCCAATTTCGCCACCGGCAATCCGGTAACGTCAAAAGATGTCGTCTATTCGCTGGGACGGCTCTTGAAGCTCGACCAGGCAGCCGCCGCCAACCTCAAGCGCATCGGCTATGACAAGGACAATATCGACAAGCTCGTCACGGCAGTCGACGACAAGACGGTCCGCGTCGATTTTTCCGGCCAGGTGACGGCCGAGATGCTGCTCTACCGGCTCACGACCTCGACCACCAGCGTCGTCGATAGCGTCGAAGTGCAGAAGCATGTCGCCGACAATGACTGGGGAAATGCCTGGATGCGCACGCATTCGGCCGGCTCCGGTCCGTTCACGCTCAATCGCTGGTCTCCGAACGAACTTGTTATTCTCGACGCCAACAAGGATTATGTGGCCGGCGCGCCGAAGATGAAGCGCGTCATCGTTCGGCATGTTCCGGAAAGCCAGGTCGAACGGCTGATGCTCGAACGCGGCGATATCGATATCGCCAGCGCGCTGACCGCATCCGATCTCGCGACCTTCAAGGACAAGCAGGGCTTTACGATCCAGCGGATTCCGACAGGCGGATTCTACGTGCTGTCGATGAATGCCGGCAACCAATACCTTTCCAACCCCAAGGTCCGCGAGGCCATTGCCTACGGCATCGACTATAAGGGCATCGAGAAGACGATCATGGGTCCTTACGGGCGGGCGAGAAACGTTCCCGTTCCGGAGAATTTCGAATATGCGATCGCCAATCCCGATTGGCATCTCGACGTCGAAAAGTCCAAGCAACTGTTGGCCGAAGCGGGGTTCAAGGACGGATTCTCGCTGACGCTGAAGACGATCGCGCAGACGCCGCGCATCGATCTTGCCACGGCCATCCAGGCATCGCTTGCCCAGGTCGGCATCAAGATCGATATCCAGCAGGGCAACGGCTCGGAAATCATCGCCGCCCACCGCGCCCGGGATTTCGATCTGCTGATCCCGCAGACGAGCGCCTATATGCCGAACGTGCTCGGCTCGATGGAGCAGTTCTCGTCCAATCCCGACAACTCGAAGGAAGCCAACAATGCCGGCAACTTCGTCTGGCGTTCGGCCTGGGACATTCCCGAACTGACGGCCCTGACCGCCAAGGCATCGATGGAGCCGGACCCGAAGAAGCGCGGCGAACTCTACGTGCAGATGCAGAAGATGTTCGTCGAACAGAAGCCGGCCGTGCTGCCGATGTTCGAGCGCTTCGAGCCGATCGTCCTGTCGAGCAAGGTCCAGGGATATATCGGGCATCCGACCCAGCTGACGCGTCTCGAGAACGTCACGAAGTCTGAAACCCAGTAATACTCCGGAGGCAGCCGATCATGAAGGAACTCTCCGTAGCCGAATTTGGCCGACGCCTGGCGCATTTGCTGGTCAGCCTGTTCATCCTCTTATGTGTGACCTTCGTGATCGGCCGCATCCTGCCCACCGATCCGGTCGGCGCGATCGTCGGCGAGCTCGCCGATCCCGCCGCTTATGCGGCGATGCGGGCGCGTCTCGGTCTCGATCTGCCGATCTACCAGCAGTTTTTCCTCTATCTGAACGGGTTGGCGCATGGTGATTTCGGCACCGCCGTCCTCACCGGCAATCCCGTCTCTTCGGACCTGGCCCAGGCGTTTCCGGCGACATTCGAACTGGCGACGCTGGCGGTAATCATCTCCACTTTCGTCGGCGTCCCGCTCGGACTGGTCGCCGCACTGTTTCGCGACAGCTTCATCGACAAGACGGCCCGCGTGCTTGCGCTCGTCGGTCATTCGATCCCGGTCTTCTGGTTCGGCATCGTCGGGCTCGTCATCTTCTATGCGGGCCTCAATTGGGTCGGCGGGCCGGGCAGGATCGATGTCTTCTACGAAGGCCTCGTGACGCCACAAACCGGGCTGTTGCTGGTCGACAGCCTGCTGCAGGGCGAGACGGAAATCTTCTGGAATGCACTCGGCCATATCATTCTTCCCGCCATCATCCTTGCCTATGCGGCCATGGCCTACATCACCCGCATGACACGCAGCTTCACCCTGGAACAGTTGAGCCAGGATTATGTCATCGCCGCCCGTGCCAAGGGTGTGAGCCCCTTGGGCACGATCTGGCATCACGTCCTGCCGAACATTGCCGTGCAGCTGATCACCATCCTGGCCATTTCCTATGGTGGGCTGCTCGAAGGCGCTGTTGTCACCGAGATCGTCTTCTCCTGGCCCGGCATTGGCCAGTACATGACGAACGCGCTGATGATCGGCGACATGAACGCCGTCGTCGCCGGCACCATTATCGTTGGATTCATTTTCATGCTGTTGAACTTCTTCGCCGACGTCGCTTATGCCGTGTTTGATCCCCGTATGAGGGAGGCGGCCCGATGAGCGACGTTATCCGCAGCGAGATTCAGATCCGCCCTCCAAGTGTATCGAGCCGCATGGCGGCGTCGCTGGCGCGCGCCGGCCGCAAACTGGCCCACGAGCCGCTTGGCCTTGCGGGGTTCGTCATCCTCGGTCTTCTCTGCTTCATCGCGATCTTCGCGCCGCTTCTGGCGCCTTATGATCCGGCCATACAGGCGCTGGGCGATGCCCTGCAGCCGCCGAGCCTTGCGCATCTCGCAGGCACCGACGAATTCGGTCGCGATATCCTGAGCCGCCTCATCTTCGGCACGCGCATCACCATCCAGACCGTGCTTTCCATCTCCTTGATCGTCGGGCCGATCGGCCTGTTGATCGGCGTCGTTGCCGGTTTCTTCGGCGGACGCGTCGATGCGCTGCTGATGCGCGCCACCGATATCGTTCTCTCTTTCCCGTCGCTGATCCTGGCTCTGGCTTTTGCCGCGGCACTTGGCGCCGGCTTGACCACGGCCATCATCGCGATCTCGCTGACCGCATGGCCGCCGATTGCCAGGCTTGCGCGCGCCGAGGCCCTTGTCGTCAGAAACGCCGACTATGTGGTTGCCGCCCGCCTTTATGGCGCCTCGCCGATCCGCATTCTTTTCCTCTATATCGCGCCGATGTGCGTGCCCTCCGTCATCGTTCGCCTGACGCTCAACATGGCGGGCATCATCCTGACGGCGGCGTCACTCGGCTTCCTCGGTCTTGGCGCCCAGCCGCCGGCCCCGGAATGGGGTGCGATGATCTCCAGCGGCCGCAAGTTCATGCTCGATTATTGGTGGGTCGCCGTCATGCCGGGTATCGCCATCCTGCTAACCAGCCTTGCCTTCAACATCGCCGGAGATGCTCTGCGCGACATTCTGGATCCCCGCCATGCAAGATCGTGATCAAAAGCCCGTTCTTTCCGTCAAGGGGCTGAATGTCCGTTTCGGGCGAGGCGCCGTGCCCGCCGTTTCCAATGTCAGTTTCGACGTCGGCCGTGAGCGTGTCGGCATCGTCGGCGAATCCGGTTCCGGCAAATCGACGACGGGTCGCGCCATCATGCGTCTTCTGCCGCCGGCCGCGGTGGTCTCTGCCGAACGCCTGGATCTTGCCGGCAGTCCTTTGCTGTCAAAGACCGAGCGTCAGATGGGCGCGCTTCGCGGCAAGGATATCGCACTGATCATGCAGGATCCGCGCTATTCGCTGAACCCGGTGCTCTCGATCGGCAAGCAGATCGCCGAAGCCGCACGCCTTCACCTCGGCCTTCACAAGAAACAGGCGTTTGAGGCCGCCCGCGCCATGCTCGAACGCGTGCGCATCAGCGATCCCGATCGGGTGATGGCGCTTTATCCCCACCAGATATCGGGCGGCATGGGCCAGCGGGTGATGATCGCCATGATGTTGCTGGCGCGGCCGAAGCTCGTCATCGCCGACGAACCGACCTCGGCTCTCGATGTCAGCGTCCGCAAGGACGTGCTGCTGCTGCTCGACGAACTGGTGCGCGAGAACAATTCCGGACTGCTGCTGATCAGCCACGACATTCGCATGGTGGCCGCCTTTTGCGAGCGCATCATCGTCATGTATGCCGGCCGGATCGTCGAAACCCTGACCAGCCTTGAGGACGCCCGCCACCCCTATACCCGCGGGCTGATAGCAGCGCTGCCCGACCCGAAGAACCCGGTTCGCCGGCTTGCTGTTCTCGACAGGGCGAAACTCGATCTGGAGACGGCGCAATGATCAATGTGCGTGACCTCGATGTCGTCTTTACTTCCGGCAAATCAAGCAACCATGTCGTCAGGGGCATCAGTTTTCAGGTCGGCCAGGGGGAGACGCTCGGCATTGTCGGTGAATCCGGCTGCGGCAAATCGACGGTGCTGCGCTGCCTCGCCGGGATGGAGTCCGGTTGGACCGGTCACATCGAGCTTGGCGGAAAACCGATCGGAAGAAAGCGCTCCCGCGAGGAGCTGAAATTCGCCCAGATGGTCTTTCAGGACCCTTACGGATCCCTACATCCGCGCCATCGCATCGGCACCGCGCTCGCCGAGCCGCTACGCGCCATGGGGCATTCCGATATCTGGTCGAAGGTCGAAAAAGCACTGGTCCAGGTCGGCCTGCCGGCGAGCTTCGCCAATCGTTTTCCGCACGAGCTTTCCGGCGGCCAGAGGCAACGCGTGGCGATCGCCCGGGCGCTGATCCTGTCGCCGCCCATCCTGCTGCTCGACGAGCCGACATCGGCGCTCGACGTCTCGATCCAGGCCGAAATCCTCAATCTGCTTGCCGATCAGCGCGAGGAAAAGGAGCTGACCTATCTGCTTGTCAGCCACGACCTCGCCGTCATCGCGCATATGTGCGATCGAGTGTTGATCATGAAGAACGGCTGTTTCGTCGACGAGCTCACCAAAGCCGATCTGCAGGCCGGCGTCACCCATGATGCCTATGCACGGGAACTGTTCGAGGCGAGCTTCATCGAGGCTTGATATCCTTAAACGTGGTGTGAGTTCAGCGATCCTCCGTTGCGACATGGACGCGGTTGACCGCCGCAACACTGCCCCTTTCCACGAGATGGCAGGCGAGCTCGACGCGGCGGCGCGGAGCCGCAAGACCGAGCATCATGTCGCGCAGCAGATCGAGCGCGGTGGCGCCGAGTTCACGCATCGGAATATGCACCGTCGAGAGCGGTGGATTGAGGAAGGCTGACTGCGGCAGGTCGTCGATGCCCATGACGGAGATGTCCTTCGGCACGGCATAACCCATCGCCTGCAAGCCGCGCACGGCGCCGTTGGCGAGACTGTCGCCCGCCGTCAGGACGGCGGTGAAGGAGAGACCTTTCTCGCGGACAAGACGGGTAATCGCCTCGGCGCCGAGGTCCGGCAGCCAGTCGTCGACTTCGAGCACCAGATCCGCGTCGGCCTTCAGCCCATGAAGCTGCAGGGCATCGCGCCATCCCTCCAGGCGCCGCTCGATCGTCCGCCGTCCCGGCCGCAGCATGAAGAGAATACGTTCATGCCCGGCCTCGATCAGCCGTTCGGCGGCGATGAAGGCGGCCGAGCGGTTGCAGGGCGTAACACTCGAAAGCCGCATATAGGGATCGTCGCTGTTGACGAGCACGACGGGCTTTCCGAGATCGGTGGCTGCCGCCAGCATGTCCTCTTCGTCGACGGTCAGGATCAGCATGCCGCCGAAACTCGGATCATCGCGCATCTCGGCGACGACGCGCGCTTCATCCCCCTTGTCGGCGATCGGGCGCATCGAAAGCTCGATGCCGAGGGCGGCCGCACGCGCATTCAACCCTTCGAGCACGTAGAGCGTAAACTGGTTGCGGACATAGTCGATCATTGCCGCACCGGAGGCGACGAGCATGACCTTCTTGCCGGCCACGCTGGCCGGCAAGGCGTAGCTGACCGCACTTGCCGTTTCCAGCACCAGCTTGCGAATGTCAGGCCTGACGCCCTTCTCACCGGCCAGCGCCCGCGACACCGTGCTGATCGACACGCCGCATTTGGCGGCGATGTCGTCGAGGCGCGTACGCCTGGCTTTTTTCGGTTCCCCTGTCATCTCATCTCCTCGCTCCTTCGCCATCATGCAAAAATCTTTCAGATTGCGCAAATGGAATGCCTATGCACAATTACCTGCGAGGAGTCCGCGGCAAGCGGCAGAGCAGGGAGGCTTTGAAGATGCGGCTTGACGGCCAGTCCATGCGTCGGCGGTTTGCCCGGCGTGGCAATGCTCGAGCGGACTGAAGCATGGCCGCAGAGCAGCAATCTTATCTCCGCCGATCAACTGCCAAGCACAGTCCGATCGTCTACTGGCAACTCGCCCAGCTGTGGCAGGAGCGCTACGATGTCGCCGACCGTCCGATGGACGGCAGGATGGATCCGTTCTTCTTCGTCACCAAGACAAAGAACTTCATCCCGCATGAATATCCCTGCCGCACCGAATTCAAGACATCCTTCTCCGGCCGGCGGCCGCAGCCGGCTGGCGAATTCGAGGCCGTCCGCTGGTGGCTTCCCTATGCCTCTCCGCGAGTCGATCTCTCCGGCTTCTGGTTTCGCCCGACGCGCATCGGCTGCTGGGCACGCACGTTTCTCGATGCACAGTCGGCGGGGCCCGCCACGCTTCGCCTGTCGACCTGCGGCGGCGCGATCCTCTTCGTCAACGGCCGCGAGCAGGGCTTCATGGCGCCTTACCAGCGCAATCTGGAAGCCCAGCAGCTCTTCGAGATCGAGCTCACGGCCGGCCTCAACGAGATCCGCATCTATTTCGACGATCTCGCCGAGCGCGACGCCCGCTTCTATTTTCAGCTGGATTATCTCGACGGGCCTGAGGTCGAAACATCGGTCCCTGTTCCCATCGCCGCCGGTGATGCGGATGCGCTGGAGGAGATCCTCGAAGGCATGCGTTTCGACCGCACCGCCTATCTCGGCGAAGATGTGACGATCCTCTTTCCCGTGCCGCTGCCGGTGGCGCTGACCTGCCATGTCGAGATCGAAGGCGACTTCATGTCGACCGAGCGCTTCGACTATGATTTCGAGCTGAAAGCAGGAGCGACCAAGCTGGAGCTCGGCGCCTCGGCTGATATGCCGGCCGATTTCCGCCATTTCCGCATCACCTTCACAACAGGCGAGCTTTCGCTCGGCCGCACGCTCGGCGTCGAAATCTGTCATCCCGAGCGGCAGGGCGAGGCACCCGCCGCCCTCAATGACCGCGTCGCCGAGGCGCTGGCCGAGGTCGCCGCCCATTCCGAGCCCGACGCGGTCTGTGCTTTTGCGCGTCTGGCGCTGGGGCAGGGCGGCGAGGAAACCGAGGCGATGATCGCAGCCATGCTGCCGGTCATCGAGGATTGCCACGACTGCGCCGATTTCGTGCTGGTGCCGCTGCTCTTTGCCTATACCCGCTGGAGCGATCTGCTCTCATCCGAGCTGCGCGACAGGATCAAGCAGGCGGTCCTCAATTACCGATACTGGATGGATGAGCCCGGCAACGACGTTCAGTGGTATTTCTCGGAAAACCACGCGCTTCTCTTCCATACCGCCGCCTATCTCGGCGGCAGGCTGTTCCCCGATGCCGTCTTCGTCCGTTCCGGCCGCACCGGCGCCGAGCAGATGCAGGTCGGCGAGGAACGTGTCCGCGCCTGGCTCGATCATTTCGAGCGCTGGGAAATGGCCGAGTGGAACTCCGTTCCCTATTTCCCGATCGACCTCAAGGGCCTGACGGCGCTCGCCGCCTGCGCGCCGGATGAGACGATTCGCAGCCGGGCGAGCGCCAGCATCATCCGCCTGATGGAGATCGTCGCCCGTTCGGCCCATCACGGCATGCTGACCGGCAGCCAGGGCCGCTCCTACGAACATACGCTGCGCCCCGGCCGCTCGGTCGAGCTGTCCGCCATCGCCCGCCTGCTCTGGGGCCGTGGCTGGTACGGCCGCCGTGTCCACGCTTTGCCGCAGCTTGCCGTCTGCATCCGCGACCACGGCCTGGACTTTCCGGAACGGCTTGCGGCGATCGCTTTGCATCAGGCCGACGCCGCGCAGGAATGGACCTTTTCCCAGGGCGAGAATCGTTTTGCCGCCCTCTACCACTACAAGACGCGCGACACCGCACTGGGCACCATCGCCCATTATCGCCCCGGCACCTGGGGTTATCAGGAGACGGTGCTGCACCTACGCTTGGGCCACCGGCCGGAAGCGCAGATCTGGATCAACCATCCCGGCGAAACCATTCAGTTCGGCTATGGCCGGCCGAGCTTCTGGGGTGGTTGTGGAACACTGCCGCGCGGGCACCAGTATCGCGATCTGGCGATCCTCGATTTCGACATCCACGAGGGTCAGCCGGATTTCACTCACGCCTGGTTCCCGCTCGAGGCCTTCGACGACGCGAGGGTCGACGGCAATCTGGCGGTCGCTCGCTCCGGCAACGGGATTGCGATGCTGATCGGCAACGCGGCGCTGGTGCCGGTGAAACAAGGGCCGACGACGGATATCGAGCTGCGTCTGCCCGGCCGCAAGGGTCGCTGGATCGTCCGTCTCTCCGATATCGAGCGCGAGGCGGGCCTTGACGGCATGCAGGCGCGTTTCGCCGCGCTCTCGGCTCGTCGCGACGACGAGGGCGCATTGATCGTTATCGATCCGGATTATGGCCGGGTCGTCTTCGAAGAGGACGGCACCGTGCGTGCCGAAGGCCGTATTCTTCGCCCTGCGGACTGGTCGGTACGAGGAGAAGCGGTACATCTCAAGATACCCGGCAGGCAGCCTCGGCGCGCGGCCTCGTAGACGACGTGTCCGGCAGGTGGAGGACCGGCCGGACGCAGCAATTCATCGGTCAGAGGAGGAGAAAATGACCAGAATGAAATCGATCGGCGCGGCCTTTGCTGCGGTTCTCTTGAGTTCCGTTGCCGCACACGCCGGAGACGTGCGCATCATGTGGTATTCCGACGGCGGCGAAGGCGAGGTGATCAAGGACCTGCTCTCCCGCTTCTCGAAAGCCAACCCCGACGTCAACGTCGTCCTCGACGAGGTCTCCTACGACGTTGTCAAGGAACAGCTGCCGGTGCAGCTCGAAGCCGGGCAGGGGCCCGATATTGCCCGGGTCACCAATCTGAAGGCGCCGGCGCAGCACTGGCTCGACCTTCGTCCCTACCTCACCGACGCGAAATACTGGGAGGACAATTTCGGCGCCCAGGCCGACTGGATGCGTCCGGACGGTTCGAACGCCATCACCGGCTTCATGACGCAGCTGACGCTGACCGGCGGCTTCGCCAACAAGACGCTGTTCGAGCAGGCCGGCGTCGAGATCCCCGGCCCGAAGGCCACCTGGGACGATTGGGCGGCGGCGGCCAAGAAGGTCGCAGACAGCCAGAAGGTCTTCGCCATGGCGATCGACCGCTCCGGCCACCGCGTCTCCGGCCCGAACATTTCCTACGGCGCCAACTATATCGCTGCCGACGGCAAGCCGGCGCCGATCGATCAGGGCGCCAAGGACTTCCTCAGCCGCTTCGTCAAGTGGAACGAGGATGGCACCGTCAACAAGGATGTCTGGGTGAGTGCTGCCGGCACCACCTACCGTTCCGCCGCCGAGGACTTCATCAATGGTGGCCTCGCCTATCTTTATTCCGGCAGCTGGCAGGTGCCGGGCTTCGCCCAGAAGATCGGCGACAGTTTCGACTGGGTGATGGCCGGCAGCCCCTGCGGCACGGTCGCCTGCACCGGTATGCAGGGCGGTGCGGGTCTCGTCGCCGTCAAATACACCAAGAACCCGAAGGACGTCGCCAAGGTGATGGATTACCTAGCAAGTGCCGACGTGCAGAAGGAATTCGCCGAGCGCAGCCTGTTCATCCCGGCGCATAAGGGTGTTGCCGCCGGCCAGATCGACTTCAAGACCGACAATCCGCATGTGCAGGCGGCGCTGAAAGCCTTCGTCGAAGCGGCCGGCCAGACTGCCGCACCCGCCATGAAACTGCCGGGCTGGAAGTGGTCGGACGCCTATTACAGCGCCATCGTCGCCCGCATCAGCCAGGTGATCGCCGGCGAATTGAAGCTCGACGACGCCTATGCCCGCATCGACGAGGACATCAAGGCCAAGGTCGCCGGCAACTGACGGAAGAACAGATGACGGCGAAGACGGTTTCTTCAGCACCACCTGTCAAAAAAACCAGTCTGCGGCAGGCGCTCCTTGCGCCTGTCCGGCTGGCGATGGGGCTCATCGATATTCCCATGCGCGCCTGGCAGAAACTGACGGGGCTGAATGGCATGGCGGGCGTCTTCCTGGCGCCCAATATGCTGATTTTCACCGTCTTCGTGCTTCTGCCGCTGGTCATCAATTTCATCTATTCGACGACGAGCGGCAGCGCCATCTTCCTGCAGAACAGGACCTATGTCGGCGCTGACCAGTACCGCATCCTCTTCGATTGCGGCAGCTATCTCGACCCCTCGACATGCGCGGCCGACACCTTCTGGGCGGCCGTGCGCAATACCGCCGTCTTCGTCGTTTTCCAGGTGACGGCCATGTTGATCGCGGCGCTCGCAACGGCACTGATCCTCAACCGCGAACTTTCCAATCGCGGCTTCTGGCGCGCCGCCTTCTTCTTCCCGGTGCTGCTGTCGCCGGTCGTCGTCGGCCTGATCTGGAAATGGATCCTGCAGCGTGAAGGCCTGTTGAATTTTGCGCTGAGCCCCTTCGGCTTCGAACCCTTCTCCTGGCTCAGCGATCGTTTCTGGGCCTTCTTCTTCGCCGTCTTCGTCTCGGTCTGGGCGCATATGGGCTTTTATGCGCTGATCCTCCTCGCCGGCCTGCAGGCGATCCCGCGGGATCTCTACGAGGCGGCGGCGATGGATAGCGCCGGCCCGACCCGCATCTTCCGGCGCATCACCCTGCCGCTGCTGATGCCGAACCTTATTGTCGTCCTGGTCTTGGCGCTGATCCGCGCCGTGCAGATCTTCGACGAGGTCTTCGTGCTGACCGGCGGCGGGCCCGGCACCAGCACCATGTACATCACCCAATATATTTACGAGACCGGCTTTGCGAGTTCGCTGCGCAACCCGGGGCTTGCCTCCGCCGCCTCGATCCTGATGGGTATCGTGCTCGTCATCCTGACGCTGATCCAGCTTGGCGTCAGCAGCCGCAACGAGAAGAAGGGAGCACGCCAATGAGCGCTGTCGGCGCCTTTCTGCTCCGCCGCCGCGGCCGAGGCTGGCACTGGACGGATGTGGTGACCTGGATCTGGCTGATATGGGGCGTCTTCCTGATGTTCGGCCCGGCCGTCTGGCTCGTCTTCTCCTCCTTCAAGACGCCGGCGGCGCTTGCCGAATTCCCGCCATCGGTCCTGCCCTATGTCACTGAACAGGCAGTGGTGCCGGGCTACGACAAGCCGTTGCCGCTCTATCGGGCGGCGATGCCGGATGGCAGCACGCGTGTGCTCGCCGAGGTCCGCCGCATCGGCATCATCGGCCAGATGGTCGATCCGAAACAGCCGGGCGAAATCGTCAAGGTGAACATCAAGGACCGCACGCCGGTGCGCAAGGTCGAATTCGCCGGCGGCAATTATACCGAACCTTTCCAGCGCTTCGATTTCTTCCTGTTCCTGCGCAACTCCGTCTTCGTCACCGTGGTCGCGACGGCGATTACGCTGCTCGTCAATTCCATGGCTGCCTTCGCCTTGTCGAAATACCAGTTCCCCGGCCGCACCGCCGTCATGTTGATGATCCTGGCGACGCTGATGGTGCCGCTCTCGGTCATCGTCGTGCCGCTCTATTCCGTCATCGGCACGTTGAATCTCTTCGACAGCCTCTGGGGCGTCATCCTGCCGACGGTCGCCACCCCGACCGGAGTGTTCCTGCTCCGGCAATACATGCTGACCATCCCGGACGAATTGATCGATGCCGCGCGCATGGACAAGGCCAGCGAATGGCAAATCTACTGGCGCATCATCCTGCCGCTGTCGGCGCCCGCACTGGCGGTGCTGGCGATCTTCTCGGTCGTCTGGCGCTGGAACGACTTCCTCTGGCCGCTGATCGTACTCTCGCGCAAGGAACTCTATACCCTGCAGGTCGGCCTCAACGTCTATGCCGGCGAGCTCAATGTGCAATGGCACTACATCCTCGCCATGACCGTGGTTTCGATGATCCCGGTTGTGCTGATCTTCGTCTTCCTGCAGCGATTCATCACCACAGGAATCGCCGGCTCGGGGCTGAAATAAATGAAACAGGAGAGTGCATGAGCGGACTCGAGCTCAGGAACATCGTCAAGAATTTCGGCGCCGTCGAGGTCATTCGCGATGTCTCCCTTGCCGTTAACGACGGCGAGTTCGTCGCTTTCGTTGGCCCTTCCGGTTGCGGGAAATCGACGCTGCTGCGCCTGATCGCCGGCCTCGATAAGCCCACAGGCGGCAGCATCGCCATCGACGGCAAGGATGTTACCGGCATCAGCGCCGCCGATCGCGGCCTTGCCATGGTCTTCCAGTCCTATGCGCTCTATCCGCATATGAGCGTCAGGGAAAACCTTGCCTTCGGTCTTGAAAATACCAAGGTGGCGAAGGCCGAGATCGAAGCGCGCATCACTGAGGCCGCGCGCATGCTGGAGATCGAGCCTTTCCTGCAGCGCCGTCCGGGCCAGCTCTCCGGCGGCCAGCGCCAGCGCGTCGCGATCGGCCGCGCCATCGTCCGCCGGCCGGATGCCTTCCTGCTCGACGAGCCGCTCTCCAATCTCGATGCCGAACTCAGAGTCACCATGCGTGCCGAACTCGCGGCTCTTCACGCGCGATTGAGGGCGACGATGATCTACGTCACCCATGACCAGGTCGAGGCGATGACGCTTGCCGACCGCATCGTCGTGTTGAGAGGCGGCAGGATCGAGCAGGTGGGAACACCGCTGGAACTGTACAACAAACCGGCCAACCGCTTCGTCGCCGGCTTCATCGGTGCGCCGCACATGAATTTTCTCGAAGGCGCCATTGTCGGTCACGAGGGCATTTTCGCTGAGGTCGAAACCGTCGGCGGCCATCGTCTTTCCGTGATTGCCAAGGAGGCGCGCCCGACGGGCGAAAGGGTCAGCATCGGCATCCGGCCGCAGCATATCACCTTTGCCGACGCAAATGCTGAGAGGAGGCTGGACACCCGCATCATCCTTGTCGAGGAACTCGGCTCGGAGACCGTCGTCCACGCCGACGCGGGGGGTAAGAAGCTGATTGCAGTCTTTGCCGGCCAGCAGCGAATGAAATCCGGCGACAGCCTGCCGCTGCATCTCGATCCCGAAGTTCTGCACCTCTTCGGCGAGGATGGACGGCGTCTGTCCCAATAGGCTGCTGCGAAACGTCTCGTCAGCTTCCAGTCAAGCGCTCCCAATTTCGATGGGCGAACTTCGGTTTGTCGGCATCGTCGAGTTCGAGGCCTTCGACAAATCGGCGCGCTTCGCCTCCGGACCGGTACTGGTACGGGTAGTCTGTGGAGAACAGGATGCGATCCGTCCCGACCGCGTCGATCGCCTGCCGCAGATAGGCCGGGCTGAACATGCCGCTAGCGGTCAGATAGAGATTGTTGCGGACGTAGTCTAGGAAGGGGCGCTGCAGTCCGGACACCCGGTCGAGCATGCCCAAACGCTCCAGATAGAAGATCACCAGTTCGCCCCAGTGGCCGAGGATAACCTGAAGGCCTGGATAACGGTCGAACACGCCGGCGAGAACGATGCGGACGAATTGAATGCCGGCCTCAAAATGCCATCCCAGACCGAAGGTCGACAAGGCAAGATCGATCGGCGCTGCGAAGCCCGCATAATAGGCTTCGCGAACGCTCACCTGAGGAATCTGAGGGTGGATGAGCAGCGGAACGCCAAGCTCTGCTGCGTAGGCGAATGTCTGTTCGAAGATCGCGTGGTCGAGGTTTTTCTCGCCGACCCGGCCATAGAGAATGGCGCCCTTGCACCCCAGTTCCCGAACAGCACGCCGAAGTTCTTGGGCGGCGGCATCAGCGTCTACGGACGGCAGGACCGCGAGCGCCTGGAAGCGGGACGGATTGGCAGCCACGGTGTCGGCGAGGAGATCATTGACGCGGCGGGCCAGATCGACGCCGTGACGTCCCAGATTGTTGAGGCCCGGTGTTGTTAGCGACAGGACCTGCACATCGACTCCGGTCTCATCCATCAGCGCCAGCCGCTGTCGCCCCATATCGGCGAGCCGTTTTCCCAGCACACCTGGATTGAGCCCCAGCGTTCCGTCGTCGGCGCCGGGTATTGTGCTCCATGCGTGCTTCACCTGATCGGGAAGGACATGCTCTTCGATTGCAATGATCTTCATCTTTGAAACCCTGGAATCTACGCTTTCTAAAGCGAGTGGCGATCTTTCAGATTCGTTCGTAATGCCGTTATCGAGCGTTCTTGCCGCTTGTGTTAACCGCGACGCCAGATGACACGCCACTTTTCATCATCCCACGTGGATGTAAGGATGAGCTGATCATTCACGAAGCTGTATGCTCGCGGGAAATCCTGGCCTACCAACTCGTGAACCAAAGCTCCCTCGACACGATAGAGGAAGATGCTGTTTGCGGAATCCAGCGTGATTTTACCGAAGCTCGCCTCGTATCCACCCCTGCTGTACGCACTGTCGACATGTCCGGGTTCGAGGTTGCGGACCTGGACCGCCATGTGGCCATCGCGCGTAAAGACGAGGAGACCATTCACGCGCGCAGTCTTCACCGCGCCCTTCGCATCGGGCTGCTCGATCTTCACGAGGCGCCAGCCCCCATCCAATTGCGCAATGATCTCGGAATCGGCAGCGGATTGTCCACTCGTACCGGCGGTCGTCATTGGCTGTTCTCCTCTATCTCGATCCTGTCGGGCTCCGGGTCCGACCGGAGACAGCCTCTCACGAGGAGTTGCCTCATCAGGCTGCGGCCGGAGCGCCGGATGTCGTTCAGGACTTCGCGGTAAGCTGATTGGCCACAGCCTTGCCGACGCCATGCGCCGAAGCCGGGTTCTGCCCTGTGATCAGGCGGCCATCGACCACCACGTTCTCCGTCCAGTTCGGTGCCGGCTGGTGCAGCGCGCCACGGTCCTTGAGGGTCGCCGCCAGCAGATAGGGCACGACCTTGGTATACTTGACCTCGGCCTCTTCCTCGTCCGTAAATGAGGCGACCTTCCTGCCAGCGACAAGATGACTGCCGTCCGACAGCGTCGCGTTTACCAGCGCTGCGGGGCCGTGGCAGACCGCCGAGACGATGCCGCCGGCCTCGTAGATTTCGCGGGCGACGTGCTGCACGGCTGGATTGTCGGCGAAATCCCACATGGTGCCATGGCCGCCAGCGAAGAACACCGCCGAATAGCGGGAGGGATCGAGCTCACTCAAAACCAGGGAGTTGGCCAGAGCACCGCGGAACTCGCGGTCCTTCCAGAAGCGGTCATTGACCGGATCGCTAAGATCGAAGAAGTCGATCGGCGGATGGCCTCCCCGAATCGAGGCGATCTCGGTCGGAATCCCGGCCGCGCGGAACACCGCGAGGGGGTGGGTGAGTTCAACCATAGCAAAGCCGGTGGGCTCACCGGTGTCGCCTCTGATCGGGTGGCTGGTGACCACGCAAAGGATGGGCTTGATGTTATCTGCCATTGTCTTGGCTCCTCATGACTTGAGCGAAGCCATGTCGATGACGAAACGATATTTGACATCGCTCTTCAACATGCGCTCATAGGCCTGGTTGATCTGATTGATGGAGATGATTTCAACGTCCGATACGATGCCGTGCTGCCCGCAGAAATCGAGCATTTGCTGTGTCTCTGCGAGACCGCCGATGAACGAACCTGTGATCGCCCTGCGGCCGCGCACGACCCCGCCGGCGTTAACCGCCGTGCCAAGTGGCCCCATATAGCCGACGAGCACGAGCACGCCTTCCAGCGTCAGCGTCGGCATGTACGGATTGACGTCATGGTCATAGGGAACCGTGTCGATGATCACGTCGAAGCGGCCCGCGGCCGACGCCATCTGCGCCGGATCGCTCGAGAGCACGACATGATCGGCTCCGAGACGGAATGCGTCTTCCTCCTTGCCGGGGGAGCGCGTGAACAGGGTGACGTCGGCGCCGAGCGCCTTGGCGAGCTTTAGCGCCATATGGCCGAGACCGCCGAGACCGATCACTGCGACCTTGCTTCCTTCGCCGACATTCCAGCGATGAAGCGGCGACCAGGTGGTGATGCCGGCACATAAGAGCGGTGCGGCCCCAGCCGGATCGAGCCTGTCGGGAAGCGCGAGAACGAACTTCTCCGTCACCACGATCGCGTCGGAATATCCGCCTTGGGTCGGCATGCCGTCGTGCCTGTCGAGGCTGGCATAGGTGAAGGTCGGACCTTCGGCGCAGTCCTGTTCCCATCCAATCAGGCAGGGTTTGCAGTGCTGGCAAGAGTCGACCATGCAGCCGACGCCGACCATGTCTCCGGCCTTGAAGCGGCTGACCTTCTCTCCGACCTGACTAACCCTTCCGATGATCTCGTGGCCCGGAACGATCGGATAGGTCGTGAAGCCGCCGTGGTTGCGAGCCAGATGCAGATCCGTATGACAGACCCCGCAATAGAGGATGTCGATCAAGACATCATCGGGCCGCATCGCGCGCCGTTCAAAGGTGAAAGGCTCGAGAGCGCCGGCGGGCGACGGAGCGGCATAACCGAGTACGTTCATATTCATATTCCTTTCGACCCTGACGCGATCGAAGCGCGTGGCAAACTCACTGCGCCCGTCGAGCCGAGGTCGGGCGCAAAGTCTTCCGTGGTTTCCCGGACGGGAAATCTCAGGCGTTCGCTGGCGCGAACAGCGTTTCCCAGTTCAGGAAGGGGCCAAGCGGGATGACCTCCCAGTCGATAAGCCCGGCCTTGGCCAACGGAAACTCGCGCAGGGCCTGCTTGGCGGCATCGACTGACTCGCATTCGGCGATGATGGCCACACCGGGGCGGTCCTGGCGGAAATAGATGTCGCGGATAACGCCGCCCTTATACATTTGCCAGGCGTGCCGGGCTTCATCCGACATATGCGGCTGGTATTTTTCCAGGTTGGCGCCGGGCTGGGGAATATCGAGGCAAAGCAGTTTCATCGTGAGTTTCCTTGATTGAAAATACGGTTCAAGCGGCCTGAAGCCGGCGCGCAGTCTCGGTAACGCGTCGCCCCAGATAGGCAGCGGTCGCCAGATCGCTCTTGATGGGAGCGATATCCGCCGCCTGATCCGTGTTCGACTGGGTCATGACGCCCAGCCAGCTTCCGAGCCGGTTGAGGTCGTAGGCACTGCCGGTGCTGCTGCTGTTTCCCGGCATCAAATCGAGGCCGACCCAGATCATGCCATGCTGGGCTGCAAACAGTGCCATCGACACGAGCGAGTTCAGCTTGTCGCCGTGCTGGGCTCCGGAGTTGGTGAAGCCGGCAGCGATCTTGTTGCGCCACTTCAGCTCTGACCAGGCTGCTTTGGTGGAGTTTTCGAAGAACTGCTTGAGCTTGGCGCTGATCAGGCCGTTGTAGGTCGGCGACCCGAAGATGATGGCGTCGCTTCGCTCAAGGGCTTCCCAGTCCATCGCGCCATCCGCCACGGCGATAAGTCTCGCCTCCGCCCCTTGAACCTCGTGGATGCCGGCGGCAACCGCTTCCGCGACGCGTGCCGTATGGCCATAGCCGCTGTCATATACAATGGATATTAGCAATTGCCGTCCTTTCATTGACGAGTCGCCCGCGAACCGAGCGCCATGGTTGCCCGCTGTTTCGACGACCGCATTGGTCGTCGGCGGCACGAATATCGTTTGCTTGGCCGGCGTTATATCGTAGAATGCACCTGACAATTAGAAATCGTTTTTATCTTCTTTGGTTCCTCGAATTCTCCAATCGCGGAATCGGTTATCCCGGGAGGATTCGCACGGTGCGCGACAGGTTTGATGGTGTACAGGCGTTCGTCGAGGCGGTTGAGACGGGCGGCTTTGCCAAGGCGGCCGATCGACTTTCGTTGACACGTTCCGCAGTCGGCAAGGCGATCGCGCGTCTTGAAGAGCGCCTGGGTGTCCGGTTGTTTCACAGGACCACACGAACGCAGAGCCTGACCGAGGATGGTCAGCAATATTATGAGCGCTGTATCCGTGCCATCGAGGAATTGCGCGCAGGCGAGTCTCTTCTGGAATCCGGCAGGCGTGAGGTCGTCGGCAGGTTGCGCGTGTCTTTGCCTGTTCTGTTCGGCCGCTACTGCGCCGCGCCCATCCTGCGTGCCTACGCGCGCCAGCATGAGAAGCTCGAACTCGAACTCAGCTTCAGTGACCGTCAGATCGATCTGATCGCCGATGGCTTCGACCTGGCGGTGCGCAACGGCGCCATCGGCAATGGAACCGCACTCCACGCCCGGCGACTGGCCAGCCCCCGCAAGGCGCTATGCGCCTCTCCAAGCTATCTGTCCGCACGAGGGGAACCGCACTCTCTGGCGGATCTGTCCGAACATGAAACGCTCGTATACTGGCGAAATGATCATGGCCTGACCTGGCAGCTTCCTGATGCGACCGGCGCGCTCATCGACCTGTTGGTGACATCCAGACTGCGCTTTGATGATCTCGAAGTGATCGCCGATGCTGCCGTCGACGGCATGGGCCTGGCCTGGCTTCCCTACTGGTTGATCCATGAGCGCGTGCAAGCCGGCGAACTGATTGAACTCTGGGCCGATCGGCCGCGCGCTGCGATGGAATGCTATGCCGTGTGGCCAACCAACCAATATCTGCCGTTGCGGTCGCGACTGGCGATCGATGCGCTCGCCACCGAATTGCCGAAGCGTTTCGAATTCTGAAGCGGGCCGCTACACTTTTTGTCGACCACTTCGCGCTTCCTCTCCTGGCGCTGGCGCCGGTCCCGCGCACCGTTCACAAAGCGGCTTGCCGCTGTCGCCTCGCAGCCGCTCACGTTGAATAACGCAACGCATTCACGAGAAGAGAAAAAGCGGGCGAAGATTGGCGCCGGCTTGGATAGTAGAGATGAAAGCCCTCCCAATAGGGCGAATAATCTTCCAGAAACCGGTGGAGGCGACCGGTCTCGAGATAGCGCTTGGCGATATCCTCCGGGACATAGGCGAAACCGAAGCCGTCGAGAGCCGCTTCGAGAACATTATAAATCGTGTTGAAAACGAGTTGTCCGTCCACGCGAACCTTGATCTCGCGGCCGTTCTCTTCAAATTCCCAGGCATAAATACCTCCATAGGTTGGCAAGCGCAGATTGATGCACCTGTGCTGCATGAGGTCCTTCGGATGCTTCGGAATATCGCGTGACGCAAAATATGATTCTGCGGCAACGACCGCGAAGCGAACATCGGGCCCGATCCTCGCAGAAATCATGTCCTTGGCGATCTGCTCACCGAAGCGCACGCCAGCGTCATAGCCTTCGCTGACGATGTCCTGCAGACCGTAGTTCACGTCCAATTCGAGCCTGATGTCGGGATACTGGTGGAGAAAGGTTCGAAGCCTCGGCCATATGTAGCACTGGATCTGGTAGTCGCCGGCGGTCAACCGGACGGTGCCCGCCGGCTGGTCTCGAAGTGTGTTGAGCCCATCAAGCGCAGATCCGATCTCGTCGAAAAGCGGACCGATGCTCTGTAGCATCCGTTCGCCGGCCTCGGTCGGCGAGACGCTGCGTGTCGTCCTCGTCAGAAGTCGCACGCCCAGCCGCTCTTCAAGCTGACGGATCGTGTGGCTTAGCGCCGACTGTGAGACGCCGAACTTGGCGGCGGCTTTCGTGAAACTGCGCTCTCTCGCGACGACCAGGAACACCATCAGGTCGTTGATATTCTGGCGCTCCACTGATGATTCCTTTTCATAGACAGGCGCTCATTATAAACGCGTGTCCATGAAATGGTAGCAATGAAGCCTGGAGCAACAAGGAGGCTGGATCACCTTTGCGGACCGGCATGCTTCCGCTGCAGGTTGGAGCCTCACATCGCCCGGCTGCGCAGTACCTCTCCGACAACCGACGACGCAGAGAAGGCGTTCGGCCAGCCGGCGTAGAAGGCCGTATGGGCAACGACCTCGCCGGCTTCTTCGGCGGTAAGGCCGTTATCCATGGCGCGGTTGAGGTGATAGGTAATCTGGGTGCTCTGGCCAGATGCGATCAGCGAACTGACCGTCACAAGGCTACGGTCGCGCGGTGCAAGGCCCGGCCGCTGCCAGAGATCGAGGAACAGTGGATCGGTGGTAAACTGCACCAGCCCCGGAGAGATCGGGCCCACATTCTTCTCAACGCCGGTCGCGCGTTGGCACTCGGTCTCTTCGTTGAGCGGCAGCAGTTGTGGAGAGGCCGCAGGCATCTGATCGGCCGTGATGCCCCGATCTTTGAATACGTCCTTCGTCGCGACGATTGCGAACATCGCGTTCGACCAGCCTGAGTAGAAAGCCAGATGCGTGATGATCTCGGAAACCTCCGTCGGGGTCACCCCGTTATCGAGAGCGACGCCAAGATGGTGCTTCAGATCGACTGCTTGACTTCGGGCGATCAAAACGGCCACCGTGACGATGCTGCGATCGCGGCGTGACAGTTGCGGCCTTTGCCACAGGTTTCCGATCACGTCTTCTTCTGCGTAGCGGCCAAGGGCCGGCGATACGGACTGAATGTCGCTGAGCGACAGTGATGAAGCACTTCTCGGCATGGCTCCGCCGCCAATACTTTCCTGGGCCATGACAGGCTCGCCCATAGTGACCGAGATTGCCGTGGCGGCCAAAAGTCGTTTCATGATGATATCCTTCCAGCTTGGTGGTTCCGGCATCGCCTTGGGCTAACCCTGCAATAGATGCCACAGTGTGCCGCTAGAGACCGGATCGGCGCAGCATTGCGTCGGGGTAACGAGCTCCCTGAATGATGATGTTGGCTTGCGCGATCTCATCCAGATCGACCTTGTCCAAGGTGACGTTCAGCGCCCCGATATTCTCCTCGAACCGCTCGAGCTTGCGTGTGCCGAACAGTGGAACTATCCAGGGCTTCTGGGCCAGCAGCCAGGCTAGCGCGACCTGCGCAGGCGTTGCGCGATGCTTCTCGCCGATTTGGCGGATCAGATCGACCAGCTTCTGGTTGGCGATACGTGCTTCCTCGGAGAAGCGGGGGATTCCCGCTCGGATATCGGAATTGTCGAACGTGGTGTTGACGTCGATCTTGCCGGTCAGAAATCCCTTGCCGAGCGGGCTAAACGGCACAAGCCCGATACCGAGTTCCTCGATCGTCGGGATGACTTCGGCTTCGGGCTCGCGGGTCCACAAGGAATATTCGCTCTGCAACGCTGCCACCGGCTGCACTGCATGCGCTCGCCGTATGGATTGGGCACCCGCCTCAGACATGCCGAACCACCGCACTTTGCCCTCGGCAATCAGTTCCCCGACCGTCCCGGCTACATCTTCCATAGGCACTCCCGGATCGACCCGGTGCTGATAATAGAGGTCGATGTGGTCGATGCGCAGGCGCTTTAGGCTGCCCTCAATGGCGCGGCGGATCTGTGCCGGCTTGCTGTTGACGCCACCACGGTGCTCGCCAGTCTCCTGATCGATATCCCAGCCGAACTTCGTCGCGATCTTCACCTTGTCGCGAACCGGAGCAAGCGCCTGGCCGACCATCTCCTCGTTCGTCCAGGGGCCATAGACTTCGGCGGTGTCGAAGAAGTCCATGCCGTGTTCGACAGCAGTTCGAATCAGGTCGATCATGTCAGCCCGGTCCGGGAGCTCGCGGGCCTTGCCATAGCCCATGGCGCCTAGCGATAAAGCGGATACTTCAAGGCCCTGGCCCAGCGTGCGCTTGATCATTTGCTTCTCCTTCTTTGAAGTTGATTTGAAGAGCTATCGACGACGCGCGCCTCGAGGCGATGCCGACCGCATTCGATCCGGCCGCCGTTAGGTATTTTCCTCTCGTGGCGTGATCCTAACGGTTGCCGCGCGTGCTCGGGTGCTGACCATCGGTGGTAGATACTGGCTCTTGCCGTATTTCGCGCGGTAGGCGTCATCGATGCGATCATTGATCGGACCGTCGACCGGCTCGAAGGCGACCATGCGCGTCATGCCGGCCGCAATGATCCGTCCGGCCTTCTGGTGGACCGCGGCCTGATACCAGCGGGACTTCTGACCATGGTAGCCGCGTACGTAGAGCGCGCCATCGACCACGACCTCCCAGATCCAGGTCGGGGTCCCATAGGTGACGCCATCTTCCCGAAACGGTGCGATTTTCAAATCGTCGGCTCGATCGATTTTGCTAAGCTCGTCATTCGACCAGTTCATTGTCGCTCTCCGCTCGTCTCGGCCACAGTCGTCGACCGCTTCCCGATCTTATGCTCTGAATATAAAGCGCGCGCCTAGCTATGATTAGGCGTGGCAAATCGCATGAACTTATGAGCGAGAATCATCAATACGGATGAAGAGTGCCGGTCGTGTATTTTCGGGCAAAGATGCGTCTTGATTTCGCAAATGAAGTTGAAGGCAAGTCGAGTTCTGAGAAAGCATGGTGCCGGAAACTGTCACCATGCGGGTGTATACCGCGTCTCAACAGAGCGAGACCTCAGTTTCCTTCATGCGTTGAAAAGGCATTTGAAAATATGTCCAGATTTGAACCACTCGATCCTGCCTATCCCGTCGCGCGTCAGAAAGACCTTGAAGGCGGCCCAATAGTGATGATCAATCTCTTAACTATGGTCCCGGAGGAGGAAGATGCCTTCCTTGCTGCCTGGACCGCTGACTCGCTGTTCATGAAACGCCAACCCGGCTTCATCTCGACGCAGCTACACCGTGCCATCGGCGAGAACCCAACATATCTCAATTACGCTGTCTTCGACAGCGTGAGCGCATGGCGCGAGGCTTTCCAAACTCCCGAATTCCAGGAGAAGCTCAAGGCCCATCCGCCATCAGTCGTCGCGCGGCCTCACCTATTCGCCAAGGTGGCGGTTGCCGATCTGTGCACGGCTTGAGATGGAACTGTGACACGCAGATGAAACGCATTCAATATCACCAGTATGGCGGTCCGCATCTGATGCGGCTCGAAGACTTTGAACTGGCCATGCCTAACAAAGGCGAAGTGGCTGTTAGGGTCAAGTTTGCAGCTATCAATCCCATTGACTGGAAGCTGCGGGCCGGCAGCATGAAGATTGTTACCGGCAAGACCTTCCCCCGTGCGATGGGTATGGACATCTCCGGGACGGTTATTGCCATCGGCCCGGGTGTTGCGCGTTTCAAGATCGGCGACCCGGTGTTCGGCCTTGCCCGCTTCAAGGAAAGTGGTGCGCTGGGGCAGGCCGTTGTCACCAAAGAAATCTTCTTGGCAAAGAAGCCTGAAACAGTTTCGTTTGAGGATGCCGCCTGCCTCGGAACTCCGGGAGCCACCGCTTGGAACGGCCTGGTCGACAAGGCGGAGCTGAAGGCCGGCGAGCGTGTCTTTATCAATGGCTGTACCGGTGGGGTGGGGGAAGCGGCGGTGCAAATCGCGCTCATGCGAGGCGCGACGGTTTCGGGCAGTTGCAGCGCAGGCGCCATGGAGCGGGCACGGTCTCTCGGAGTTCAAACCGTCTTCGACTATCGCACGACTGATTTGTCGACTATTCGCGGGCGCTTCGATGTAGTCTATGACACCGCTGCCACGATGCCGATAGCGGTGGGTACTGGTCTTTTGCGTGAGAAAGGTCGATTTTTGGATATCAATCCCACACCAGCAAAATTCGTTCGTGCGATGTTTAATCGGCGTCTGAAGGTTGTCGTGTGCACGCCGAGAGCCGATATTCTGGATAACCTTGCGCGCGCAGCCAAAGACGGAAAAATTCGCCTTCCAATCGCCGAAATTGTGCCCCTTACCGAGGCGATCCAACTCATCACAGCTCTTGAGGCTGGGCGCCGGCTTGGTGGGAAAGCCCTTGTTGGGATGGATTAATCGTGTCGCGAAGCCACCGATTATTTGACCTCATGCAGGTTCTTCGCCGTCACCGTGGGACGGTGTCCGGCGAGGTATTGGCACGAGAGCTCGGCGTTTCGCTTCGAACGATTCGTCGTGACATGGTTACGCTACAAGCGATGGGTGCAGATATCGATGGGGAGCCAGGCGTCGGCTATCTACTGCGCCCAGGATTTCTTTTACCGCCGCTTTCTCTGACCGAAGAGGAAATTCAGGCGCTTGTAGCCGGGGCGCAATGGGTTAGCCGGCATACTGACGACGCTTTGGCGTGCGCTGTTCAAAAAGCGCTCGCAAAAATTGGCGGTGTCCTTCCTCCTGACATGCGGCAAGGCTTGGACGACAATACATTCTTTGTTGGCGGTGCTGAGAAGGGCTCAACGTTGCTTGACCTGGCGCAGGTCAGACGAGCGATGCGCGACCAGCGGAAGATCCACATCACGCACACAGATCAAATAGGCACTGTGTCGGACCGGACCATATGGCCCATCATGCTGGGATTTATCGACTCAAAACGGTCTGTCGCTGGCTGGTGCGAATTGCATAACGAATTTCGCGTTTTTCAGGCTGACCACATTTTGGCGGTCGATTTCTTGGACGATCGCTATCCGCGCAACCGCCGCCAGCTGGTGAGGGAATGGCGCGCGCAAGAGGAGCATCCTTGCAAGAAAAAGAAGGTGGAAGACGGCGGATAACTGCCTTCCTCGCTAAGGAGCGGGCAACCAGAGCCTAAACCATTTCATTGTTTTATAAAGATAGGAACCAGTTATGGTCTATCCAACGTCTGCCAGTCTTCCGTTCAAGCAGAAGCGGCGAATCTTTGTGCTTTGGGCACTCACGGTGGCTTTTGTAACCGTCCAGCTTATTGTGCATCCGATATTCCCTTCGAAAAGCATTATTCCGACGTTACTCGCTCAAGTCGGAACATTGCTGATCGCCTTTGGTGTAATCGGACGAATCTGGTCGACCGTCTATATTGGAGGTCGAAAGAATTCCGAGCTCGTGACTAAGGGACCCTATTCGATCACTCGCAACCCTCTGTACGTCTTTTCGCTGTGCATGATCATCGGCGTCTGCCTGGTGTTTGGAAGCCTGCTCTCTACCGCAATTTTCACATTGCTCGCCTATCTCGTCTTCAGATATACGGCGGAGCGAGAGGCCGTATATTTATCTCACCTGTTCGGCGAGCAATATGCAGAATACTCTCGGCGTACCCCGTTGTTCTGGCCCCATTTCTCGAATTTCGAATGGGGGCAGGTTCCCGTGATTTCCAGCCGGGCTCTGCTGGTTACGTCCAGAGATTCTCTCTTCACTATCGCCACCATCCCCTTTTCTGAACTGGTCGAATACCTTCGAGAAAGCGGCTTTCTAGCCATGGCTATTATTGTCCCTTGAAAGTGACCGTGTGAACAGCACGTCGAGGCGAGTCAATAAGCGTGTTAGGCTATCGCGGAACTCTCCGGCTTCATGGTGAAGGGATGGCGTCAACGAGGCGGACCGGGCGGGTAGGGAACTCGTCTGCCATTTCGTTGGCCATCGGGAGAAAGCGGAAAAATCCCGATGTTCTCCGGCACCGCCGCGTCCGCTTGGCGCGGCCCGCAACCTCGGTCCGATAACCCACATATTGGCGAAAAGGTTCCAGGAAAACAACCGCATTCCCCCATGCCGGAAGCCTCGATGCGGCGCGCCGGCTCTTTCCAAATCGACGGGTCGCACTAGCTTAAAGGGGACGTGACGAAAAGGAGAAAACCATGACCGACGCACCGAATACGGCGACCCCGGCGCGGAGAGTGTTGCGTGGCCGCCCCTACAGCATCGGCGAGTTTACCAGGAAATACCGGTTGGATGACAAGGAGGCAAAGCGCCTCTACGACAAGTTCGGCCCGTCGGCGACCGAACTCGACCTGTTGATGGCGGCGAAGCGGCGCCCGCCGGGCCTGCCGACCAATCTCGACGCCTGACGGCGCTTTATGAGGATCCGAACCGGAGGCTGCCTTTGCGGAGCGGTCGCCTACAGGGTGGAAGGCGAGCCGCTTCGCGTCGGCCTCTGCCACTGCGCCGATTGCCGCAAATCGAGCGGCTCCGCCTTTGTGTTCTTCGCGGTCTGGCCACGTCAGGCTTTTTTCCACAGCGGTGAGATCGCCACGTTCGCCGGCCGCAGCTTCTGCCCTGCTTGCGGCAGCCGGCTTTTCTGCCTCAGAGACGATGAGGCGGAGCTCCGCCTGGGCTCGCTCGACACGCCGCCGACCGACCTTGCGCCCGGCCATGAAGTCTGGATCAAGCGGCGTGAACCCTGGCTGCATCCTTTGCCCGGCGCCGGCCAATTTGTCGAGGATGCGAACTGACGGGCGCTAAAGCGCGTCGCGATCGACATCGCTTGCCGGGCTTTAGGTCTTGGGTTGGCCGCATGTCGTGATCGCAAAACCGCGGCACACATTGCGCGACATGCTCAGGCGCACCCAAAACTTGACTTTCCTTACCAATATTTCATTTCACCCATCCGCAATTCCGTGCCACTTCCGCGGCAACGCTAATCGCCGGTTCATCTGAGTTGTGATTATTTCACCGCAGAGGCCGCAAGCGGCACTGATCGAGGACAGCATGAACAAAATCGTAAGCGGCAGCGAAACCGGAGCAAAGACAGGTGAAGCGTCCGACCTCGCAGCGATCCTTGCCGCGTCGGGACGTCAGGGCAAGCGCAGCCGCTGGCGTGGGCGCCTGCTCATTCTTCTCCTCGTCATCGCCGCCGCCGCAGGCGCCGCTTATGTCTATATGGGCAGAGGGCAGAGCGAAGTGAGCTACGCCACCCAGCCGGCAAAACGCGGCGACCTGACCGTGCTCGTCACCGCCACCGGCTCGGTGCAACCGACCGAGCAGGTGGATATATCGAGCGAGCTTTCCGGCACGGTTCGCGACGTCAATGTCGATTACAACAGCACGGTCAAATCAGGCGAGGTGCTCGCCCTTCTCGACACTAACAAGCTCGAGGCGGATGTGAAGAGTTCGCGCGCCAAGCTCAATTCGGCCAAGGCGAACGTCGTCAAGGCCAATGCCGACATGCAATCGGCGGGCACCTCGCTCGAGCGGTTGAAGAGCCTGGTCAGGAGCAATGTCTCCACCCAGCAGAGCCTCGACGACGCCACCTACAAATATGATTCCGCCGTTGCCGCCAAAGACATCAATGAGGCCGAAGTGCTGGCCTCGGAGGCCGACCTGCAGCTTGCCGAAGTCAATCTCGCCAAGGCGAAGATCATCTCGCCGATCGACGGCGTCATCCTCACCCGTTCGGTCAATCCGGGCGCTACCGTTGCCGCCTCGCTTTCGGCGCCGATCCTTTTCACCATTGCCGGCGACCTGAAGAAAATGGAGCTGCAGGTCGATGTCGACGAAGCCGATGTCGGCCAGATCGCCGTCGGCCAGAAGGCGAAGTTCACGGTTGACGCCTATCCCGACCGGACTTTTCCCGCCGAAATCGAGCAGATCCGCTTCGCCTCCGAAGTGGTCAATAATGTCGTGACCTACAAGGCGGTGCTGTCGGTCGACAATGCCGATCTGCTGCTGCGCCCCGGCATGACGGCGACGGCCGATGTCACCGTCGAGGCCGTCAAGGACACGCTGATGGTGCCGAACGCCGCGCTACGCTACGCCCCGGCGCAGGCCGAAAGGCGCGGCCGCGGCATTTTCGGTATCTTCGGCCCGCCACGCCAGCGCAACAACAATGCCGGTTCGGCGCTGACGGGCGCGCAGCGCCGCGTCTGGGTGCTGCGCAACGGCCACCCGGTACCCGTTATCATCCAGGTCGGCTCATCCGACGGCCAGTTCACTCAGGTCGTCTCCGGCGACATCAAGCAGGACGACGCACTGGTGACCGACGCCACGACGCGTGCGAACTAGGCGGAGAGACGGATGGCAAGCCCGCCGCTCATCGAATTCAGGCAGGTCTCGAAAATCTACGGCGAGGGCGAGGCGGCGATCCGCGCGCTCGACCGCGTCGACCTGGCGATCAATGCCCATGAATTCGTTGCAATCATGGGTCCATCAGGCTCCGGCAAGTCGACGGCGATGAACATCCTCGGCTGCCTCGACGTGCCGACATCAGGCGACTACATCTTCCAAGGCATTCCGACCAGCGGCTTCGACCGCAGCCAGCTGACGCTGCTGCGCCGCCATATGCTGGGCTTCGTCTTCCAGGGTTTCAACCTCCTGTCGCGCACCTCGGCCGTCGAAAATGTCGAGCTGCCGCTGATCTATCGCGGCATGGCGGTGCGTGAGCGGCGCGAACGGGCCCGCGAAGCCCTGGCGCTGGTCGGCCTCACCGGCCGCGAACATCATAAGACCCAGGAACTGTCCGGCGGCCAGCAGCAGCGCGTCGCCATCGCCCGCGCCATCGTCACCGAGCCGGCGCTGCTTTTGGCCGACGAGCCCACGGGCAATCTCGATACCAAGACCAGCGTCGAGATCATGGACCTGATGACGCGGCTGAACCGCGAGCAGGGCATCACCATCGTCATGGTCACCCATGAGCCCGATATCGCCGGCTATGCCCAGCGGCTGTTGCGTTTCGTCGACGGCAAGCTGGAGACTGAGGTCGAGCACCGGAGGAGGGCGGATCATGTTCTTTGAGACGCTGAAGCTGGCGCTGCGGGCCATCAGCCGCAACATGCTGCGCTCCTTCCTGACCGTGCTCGGCGTCGTCATCGGCGTTGCCGCCGTCATCGCGCTGGTGACGATCGGCAACGGCACCACCGCGCAGGTCTCGACCGAACTGTCGCGGCTCGGCACCAATATGCTGTTCGTCCGTCCCGGCCAGTTCGGTCCCGGCCGGGCGAGCTCCGAGGCCAAGCGCTTCAGCATCAAGGACGTCGCGGCGATCCGCGACCAGATCGGCGGCCTGAGGGCTGTCGCGCCGCTCAACCAGTCCACGGCGACGGTGATTTTCGGCGGCCAAAACCATTCGACCAGCGTGTCGGGCACCACCAACGATTATTTCGTCGCCCAGGACTGGAATTTGGCGCTCGGCCGCACGTTCACTCCCGCCGAGGAACGCGGCCAGTCGCGCTGCATCATCGGCGAGACGGTGCGCTCGCAGCTCTTCGGCAGCGCCGACCCCACAGGCCAGCAGATCCGCGTCGGCAAGGTCTCATGCCCGGTGATCGGCGTGCTCGCCAAACGCGGCCAGTCCGGCATGGGCAACGATCAGGACGATGTCGTGATCATGCCGGTCAAGGTATTCCAGCGGCGCATCAGCGGCAGCTCCAACGTGCCGCAGATCATCATCTCCGCGCGCGATGGCGTCTCCACGGCCAAGGTGCAGTCCGATGTCGAAAATCTCCTGCGCGAGCGCCGCAAGATCGTGCCCGGCCGCCAGGACGATTTCAACGTCAACGACATGACGCAGATCGCCGAGGCGATGACCGGCACGACGACGCTGCTGACCGGCCTGCTCGGCGCCGTCGCCGCCATCAGCCTGCTCGTCGGCGGCATCGGCATCATGAACATCATGCTGGTCTCCGTCACCGAACGCACCCGCGAGATCGGCATTCGTCTCGCAATCGGCGCCCTGGAAAACCAGGTGCTCACCCAGTTCCTGGTCGAAGCCGTGGCGCTGTCGCTGTTTGGCGGCATCACCGGCATCGTGCTGGGGCTCAGCCTCGGCTTCGGCGCGGTGACGTTGCTGAAAGTGCCCTTCGTCTTCAGCCCGATGATGATAGCCGTCGCCTTCCTGTTCTCCGCGGCAATCGGCATGATCTTCGGCTATTTCCCGGCGAGAAGGGCAGCGCAGCTCAACCCCATCGAGGCGTTGCGGCACGAATAAATGCGTTGTGGGATGATGTGTCTCCACGCTAACGGAGGGTGGGGGAGGCGCTGGTATCGCAACACCATTCACCGAACTTCGCAGGCTCGCTATGTTATCTATCTGTCTCTATTCTGATATATCAGTCTGACTTGCCATCGGTTTTCGAGCGTGCGACTATGTGATATATCAGTAGGGCAACGGAACCAGGCATGCAGACTTCACAAAGCCATCTTGCCTATCTCGCGCTGGAGCATCTGATCGTGACGCTGGCGTTGAAGCCCGGCGCGCTTGTCACCGAAAAGCAGCTGATCGATATGGCGGGCCACGGGCGCACGCCGGTGCGTGAGGCGATCCAAAAGCTTGCCTGGCAGGGGCTGATCCTGGTGAAGCCGCGCGTCGGGCTGCAGGTCGCCAAGATCGCGACTGAGGATCATCGCAATGTCATGCAGGTGCGCCGCGAGCTGGAGCCGATCGCAGCAGGCTTGGCCGCCGAACATGCGAGCGACGAACAGCGCGCGCGTCTCGTCGACTGTGCCCGCGCCATGGACGAATGCACTGTGACGGGTGATCTCGCCGGATTTTTTGCCGCTGACAAGGCCTTCGACGAAATTCTCGAGGATGCCTGCCCAAACGGCTTCATCATGGCGGCGCTCGGCCCGGTACAGACGCATTCGCGCCGCCTCTGGTATTCCACCGCAAGCCCGGAGCGTATGGATCGCGCCATCGCGCTGCATGTCGCCGTCATCCAGGCCATCCATCAGGGCCGGCCGGACGAGGCGCGCGCCACCATGGCGACGCTGATCAATTATCTCAGCCAGGAATAGAAACGGCCCCGTTTCCGGAGCCGTTGTCAGATCGGATTGTCGGGAAAATTTTCAGCCGACGAAAGCGCGCTCGATGACGAACTCGGCGGGCTTGCTGTTGGCGCCTTCATTGAGGCCGGCCTTTTCGAGCAGTTCCTTGGTATCCTTCAGCATCGCCGAGGAGCCACAGATCATGCCGCGGTCAATCGCCGGGTCGAGCGGCGGTACGCCGAGATCGGTAAACAGCTTGCCGGAGGAGATCAGGTCGGTGATGCGGCCGCGATATTCGAAATCCTCGCGTGTGACGGTCGCATAGTGGCGCAGCTTGTCGCCGACGACTTCCTTCAGCAATTCGTCGTTCTGGATTTCGTGCACGAGGTCGAAGCCGTATTTCAGCTCGGCGACATCGCGGGTCGTATGGGTGAGGATGACTTCCTCGAACTTCTCATAGGTCTCGGGATCGCGGATCAGGCTGGCGAAAGGCGCAATGCCCGTTCCCGTCGAGAACATGTAGAGACGACGGCCGGGCGTCAGCGCGTCGAGCACCAGCGTGCCGGTCGGCTTCTTGCGCATCAGCACCTGGTCGCCCGGCTTGATCGCCTGCAGATGCGAGGTCAGCGGGCCGTCCGGCACCTTGATCGAGAAGAATTCAAGCTCTTCGGCCCAAGCTGGGCTGGCGATCGAATAGGCGCGGAAGACCGGCTTGCCCTCGACCATCAGGCCGATCATCGCGAATTCGCCGGAACGGAAACGGAAGCCCTGCGGCCGGGTCATCGTGAAGCGGAAGAGCCGGTCGGTGTAATGCGTCACAGCGAGCACCGTCTCGGCGTAAACGCCGGCGGGGATGGACGGGGCGAAGTCTTCGGTCTTTGCAGGCGCGTTCATTGCGGTAGAGGATCCCGTTTCGTCGGATGAACTGTCGGATGCGAGGCTGATATTACATATCGGGCCGGAATTAAAGGCATTCCATTCCATGCAGCGCCCATCAGAGGAAATATGCATGTCATTGTCAGGATTCAATGGCCACTAGGGGGCAAGCAGGGGCGGGCGGGGAAAGTCGTATTTCCTGCTGGCGAAGCCCGGCAAAGGATGCATATTAGAGCGGCGCGCCGAAATGGATGCCGGTTTTTGGCAAAAACGGTGCGACAACAAAGACCTACGGCGTCGGAACCCTCAGCAACAGGTCCGGCAATGGTGGCGAAATAAAAAAGATGCTTGCCGGGGCGAGCGCGATAGGGCGGTCGGGGGAATATGAAGATTTTCAACTACAAGCGTGTTCCTTACGCGGAGATGCGCGCCTTTTCCGTCCATATCCTGACGGCATCCGGCTCCTTCCTTGCCTTTCTCGGCGTCGTTGCCGCTGCCGAGCATCGCTTCATCGACATGTTCTGGTGGCTGGGTCTCGCCCTTCTCGTCGACGGCATAGACGGGCCGATCGCCCGCAAGGTGCGCGTCAAGGAAGTGCTGCCCAACTGGTCGGGCGATACGCTCGACAATATCATCGATTACGTCACCTATGTGCTTCTGCCGGCCTTCGCGCTCTATCAGAGCGGCATGATCGGCGAGCCCTGGTCCTTCGTCGCCGCCGGCATGATCGTCGTCTCCAGCGCCATCTACTATGCCGATATGGGCATGAAGACGGATGAGTATTTCTTCTCCGGCTTCCCGGTCGTCTGGAACATGATCGTTTTCACGCTGTTCGTCATCGATGCCAGCGCGACGACCGCGCTTGCCGTCGTCATTATCTCGGTGGTGCTGACCTTCCTGCCGATCAATTTTCTGCATCCGGTCCGCGTCAAGAGACTGCGCCCGCTCAACCTCGGCGTCTTTTTCCTGTGGTCGGCACTCGGCATTTTTTCGCTGCTGATGCATTTCGACACGCCCGAATGGGCACTCGTTCTCTTTATCGTGACCGGGCTCTATCTTTACGTCATCGGCGCGGTGCTGCAATTCTTCCCCGCCCTTGGACGCGAAGCTTAGGATAGGCAGATGACCAAAACGCAGGCTGTTTCATTTTCGAGGACGGGCGGGCCGGAGGTTTTCGACTATGTCGAGATCGATCTCCCGCCGCCCTCGGCGGGCGAAGTGCAGATCAAGCAGGCGGCGGTCGGCCTCAATTTCATCGACGTCTATTTCCGCAACGGCAGCTACAAGGTGCCGCATCTACCCTTCGTCACCGGCAAGGAGGGCGCCGGCACCGTGACATCGGTCGGCCCCGGCGTCGAGGATTTCAAGGTTGGCGACCGCGTCGCCTATGCCAGCGCCGATGGCGCCTACAGCGCTGAGCGCAATATCGAAACGCGCCATCTGGTGCATGTGCCTGACGGCATCGCGCTCGAAACGGCAGCGGCGATGATGCTGAAGGGCATGACCGCCGAATATCTGTTGAACCGCACCTTCAAGGTCGGGCCTGAGACGGTCCTGCTGTTCCACGCTGCCGCCGGCGGCGTCGGCTTGATCGCCGGCCAATGGGCAAAGGCGCTCGGCGCCACCGTCATCGGCACGGCGGGCTCCGAAGACAAGATCGAGCTGGCGCTTGCCCATGGCTACGACCATGTGATCAACTATAAGAGCGACAATTTCGTCGACCGTGTCCGCGAAATCACCAGCGGCAAGGGCGTCGATGTCGTCTACGATTCGATCGGCCGTGATACTTTTCCACAGTCGCTTGACTGCCTGCAGCCGCGCGGTCTCTTTGCCTCCTTCGGCCAATCCTCCGGTCCGATCGAGAATTTCACCCTGGCGATGCTGGCGCAGAGGGGTTCGCTCTTTGCGACGCGGCCGACGCTCTTCACCTATATCGCCGCGCGCCAGGAACTGATCGACAGCGCCAAAGCGCTATTTGATATTGTGCAAAGCAACAAAGTGCGTATCAATATCAATCAAACTTATCCGCTGCGTGAGGTTGGGCGGGCTCATGCGGATCTGGAAACAAGAAAAACAACAGGAACGACGCTGCTGATTCCATGAGATCCGAACGGACCGGTTGGCAGAAGAAATGAGGGGAACGTGTCGCCATTGAATGTGCCGGATTCCGGTGCGTTATTATCGGTCCAGAAGCTGACGAAGTTCTTCGGAAGCTTTGCCGCCTGCAATGAAATCGATCTCGATATCGCGCCGGGCGAAATTCACGCGCTTCTCGGCGAAAATGGTGCAGGCAAATCCACTCTGGTGAAGATGCTGTTCGGCGTTCTTGAGCCGACGGGCGGGCATATCCTCTGGCAGGGCCAGCCGGTTGCGATCACCTCGCCGGGCGAAGCCCGCAAGCTCGGCATCGGCATGGTCTTTCAGCATTTTTCGCTGTTCGAGGCGCTGACGGTTGCCGAAAACATCGCGCTGTCGCTCGATGACGCCATCCCGATCGACCGGATCGCCGAGGAGGCGAGGGCGCTGTCGGTCGCCTACGGCCTGCCGCTCGATCCGCATGCCCATGTCGCCGATCTCTCGGTCGGCGAGCGCCAGCGCATCGAGATCGTCCGCGCGCTGCTGCAGAACCCGAAGCTGATCATCCTCGACGAGCCGACCTCGGTGCTGACGCCGCAGGAGGCCGACAAGCTGTTCGAGACGCTGTTCAAGCTGCGTGCCGAAGGGCGTTCTGTTCTTTATATCAGCCATCGCCTGGAAGAGGTGCAGCGCATCTGCGATCGCGCCACTGTGCTGCGCCATGGCCGCGTGACCGGCGCCTGCGATCCCAGGCAGGAAACGCCGGCATCGCTCGCCCGCATGATGGTCGGCAGCGAAGTGGCGACGGTGACCCACCCGGAACGCAGCGACAAAGGCGAGATACAGCTTGCCGTCGCCAATCTTTCCGTCTCCGCCCGCACCCCCTTCGCCATGCCGCTGCGCGATGTGTCTATGGCGGTGCGCTCGGGTGAAATTCTCGCCATTGCCGGTGTCGCCGGCAACGGCCAGAGCGAACTCTTCGATGCATTGTCCGGTGAATATCCGGTCGCCTCGGCAGAGGCGATCGTCATCCGCAAAAAGCACGTGGGCAATCAGGGCATTACCGCCCGCCGTCTTCTCGGCGCCGGCTTCGTACCGGAGGAGCGTCACGGCCATGCCGCCGTCTCCGCCATGAAACTCTCGGATAATCTCGTCCTTGCCCGCAGCCAGTCTGACCGCAAGGCGTTTCTCGGCCTGCTCGGCATCATCCGCCACGCTGCGGTGAAATCTGCCGCACGGCGCATTTCCGAGGCCATGGATGTCCGCAAGAGCGGTGATGATCCTGCCGCCGGCTCCTTATCAGGCGGCAATCTGCAGAAATTCATCGTCGGCCGTGAGCTAGACCGCCAGCCGGCGGTCCTCGTCGTCAACCAGCCGACCTGGGGCGTCGATGCCGGGGCGGCAAGCCGCATCCGCCAGGCCCTGGTCGATCTGGCACGGAGCGGTTCGGCCGTCGTCGTCATCAGCCAGGATCTCGACGAGATTTTCGAAGTGGCGACCGATATCGCCGTCATCTCCGAGGGCCGTCTTTCCCGCCCGTTCCCGGCGGGCGAACTGACGCGGGAAAAGATCGGCCTGCTGATGGGCGGCCTGCACGAGAGCAGCTCTGTACCCGAGGCGCCCCATGCGCATTGAACTTGAAAAACGCCCCGACGTCTCGAAGCTCTACGCTTTCGTCTCGCCGCTCCTGGCCCTTGTCCTGACGCTGGCCTTTGGCGCCATCATGTTCGCCATGCTCGGCAAGGACCCGGTCGAGGCCCTCGACGCCTTCTTCATCGAGCCGCTGCTCGAGGTCTGGTCGCTGCACGAATTGGCGATCAAGGCCGCTCCGCTGATACTGATCGCCGTCGGCCTTGCCGTCTGTTACCGCTCGAACAATTGGAATATCGGCGCCGAAGGCCAGTTCACCATCGGCGCCATCACCGGTTCCTATCTGCCGATCGTCTTCTACGACTGGCATTCGCCGCTGGTGCTGCCGCTGATGCTGATCCTTGGCGCACTCGGCGGTGCGCTCTTCGCTGCCATTCCGGCGCTGCTGAAGGCGCATTTCAACACCAATGAGATCCTGACATCGCTGATGCTGGTCTATATCGCCCAGCTCTTCCTCGACTGGCTGATCCGCGGCGCCTGGCGCGATCCGAAGGGCTTCAATTTTCCGGTCTCGCGTGATTTCGCACCGGAAGCGGTGCTGCCGGCGATCTGGGAAGAATCTGGCCGCGCCCATTGGGCCTTCATTTTCGCCATCATTGCGGCGATCGGCGTCTGGTTCATGCTGCGCTATACGCTGAAAGGTTTCGAAATCGTCGTGCTCGGCCAATCCGAGCGGGCAGGGCGCTTTGCCGGCTTTTCGTCGAAGAAGATGATCTGGTTCAGCTTTCTCTTTTCGGGCGCGCTGGCCGGCCTTGCCGGCATCAGTGAGGTCTCAGGCTCGATCGGCCATCTGCAGCCGGCGATCTCGCCGGGCTACGGCTTCACCGCCATCATCGTCGCCTTCCTCGGCCGCCTTAATCCGCTCGGCATCATCGCATCCGGCCTGGTGCTGGCGCTGACCTATCTCGGCGGCGAGGCAGCACAGCTTTCGCTCGGCGTTTCCGACAAGGTCACCCGCGTCTTCCAGGGTCTGCTGCTCTTCTTCGTGCTCTCCTGCGATACGCTGATCTATTACAAAATCCGCATTGTCTGGTCGCGGTTAAGGGGTGGGGCGGCATGAGCATCTTCGAAGCCATTCTGCTGACCGTCATCACCGCCTCGACGCCGCTCGTCATCGCGGCACTCGGCGAACTCGTGACCGAGCGCTCCGGCGTTCTCAATCTCGGTGTCGAGGGCATGATGATCATGGGCGCGGTTGCTGCTTTTGCCGGTGCGCAGAACTCGGGCTCGCCCTATATCGGCATTGTCTGCGGCATTGCGGCGGGTGCACTGTTTTCTCTCCTGTTCGCCTTCCTGACGCTGACGCTGGTGGCAAACCAGGTGGCGACCGGGCTGGCGCTCACCCTACTCGGCCTCGGCGCATCCGGCATGCTCGGCGAAGCCTATGTCAGCGTGCCCGGCATCCGGCTTGGAGAGATCGTCATTCCCGTCCTGTCGGATATTCCGGTCGTCGGCCACGTTCTCTTCAGCCAGGATCTGATCTTCTACCTGTCGATCGCGCTTGTGGTCGGCGTCAGCTGGTTCCTGTTTCGCAGCCGGACCGGGCTGAAGCTCAGGGCGATCGGCGACAATCACGGTTCGGCCCATGCGCTCGGCATTCACGTCATCCGCACGCGCTACCTGGCGGTGATGTTCGGGGGCGCCTGCGCCGGTCTTGCCGGCGCGCAGCTTTCGCTGGTCTACACACCGCAATGGGCGGAGAACATGTCGGCCGGCCGCGGCTGGATCACTCTGGCGCTTGTCGTGTTCGCCTCTTGGCGGCCATGGCGGGTCTTTGCCGGCGGCTATCTCTTCGGCGCGGTCACCATCCTGCAGCTTCACGCGCAGGCCTTCGGTCTCGGCATTCCCTCGCAATTCCTCTCGATGCTGCCCTATGCCGCGACTATTGTGGTTCTCATCATCATTTCCCATAATCGGCGTACGACGTTGATCAACACGCCCGCGTCGCTCGGAAAAGCCTTCGTACCGGAGCGATAAAGCAACAACACAAGACGGGTTTCCGGAATAACTTCAAACCAACAGGGGTCACCATGAAGAAGTTCGCATTCGCCCTTGCCGCCTCGGCTGCCGCCGTGATTGGCATCTCTTCCGCCGCTCAGGCCGCTGACAAGACGAAGATCTGCTTCGTCTATGTCGGTTCGCATACCGACGGCGGTTATTCGCAGGCCCACGATCTCGGCCGTCAGCAGGTCCAGGCCGAGTTCGGCGACAAGATCGAAACGCCTTACCTCGAAAACGTGCCGGAAGGCCCGGATGCCGAGCGCGCCATCGAGCGCCTTGCCCGTTCCGGCTGCAAGCTGATCTTCACGACGTCCTTCGGCTTCATGGATGCGACGGTCAAGGTCGCCGCCAAGTTCCCTGACGTCAAGTTCGAGCACGGCACCGGCTACAAGTCCGGCCCGAATCTGGCGACCTACAACTCGCGTTTCTATGAGGGCCGCTACATTCTCGGCCAGATCGCCGCGAAGACCTCAAAGAATCACGGGGCGGCCTACATCGCCTCCTTCCCGATTCCTGAAGTCGTGATGGGCATCAACTCCTTCGAGCAAGGCGCCAAGTCGATCGATCCGAGCTTCAAGCTGAAGGTCATCTGGGTCAACACCTGGTTCGACCCCGGCAAGGAAGCCGATGCCGCCAAGGCGATGATCGACCAGGGCGTCGACGTTCTGACCCAGCACACTGATACGACTGCGCCGATGCAGGTTGCCGAAGAACGCGGCATCCACGCCTTCGGTCAGGCGTCGGACATGATCGCAGCCGGCCCGAAGGCACAGCTGACGGCGATCGTCGATACCTGGGGTACCTACTACTCCAAGCGCGTTCACGCGCTTCTGGACGGCACCTGGAAGTCCGAGCAGAGCTGGGATGGCCTGAAGGACGGCATCCTGAAGATGGCGCCGTACACGAACATGCCTGACGACGTGAAGAAGATGGCCGAGGAGACCGAAGCCAAGATCAAGTCCGGCGAACTGCATCCCTTTACCGGCCCGATCAACAAGCAGGACGGCACACCTTGGCTGAAGGCCGGCGAAAAGGCCGACGACGGTACGCTGCTCGGCATGAACTTCTACGTCGAAGGCGTCGACGACAAGCTGCCCGCGCAATAAGCCGCACTCAATTCGCAGTTGCGAAGGGCGCCCCCTGTGGGCGCTCTTTTTTTGCTGCAGCGCATCCCAAGATTCCGATTTACAAAAGTAATACTATATGATTTTTTGACCCTGCGCCGCGAGATGCGGCATTGGGAGGAAATCATGAAATTGAAGACTGCACTTTTGAGTGCCACGATTCTGGCTGCCTGCATGTTCGGTTCGGCTTCGGCCGCCGGCCTCACTGTCGGCTTCTCGCAGATCGGCTCGGAATCGGGCTGGCGTGCGGCTGAAACGACCGTGACCAAGGAGCAGGCCAAGAAGCGCGGCATCGATCTGAAATTTGCCGATGCGCAGCAGAAGCAGGAAAACCAGATCAAGGCTCTGCGTTCCTTCATTGCTCAGGGCGTCGATGCCATTCTCATTGCTCCGGTCGTCGAAACCGGCTGGGACGACGTTCTCAAGGAAGCCAAGGAAGCCAAGATTCCGGTCATCCTTCTCGACCGTACCATCAAGGCTCCCGACGATCTGTACCTGACGGCGGTTACGTCGGATCTGGTTCATGAAGGCAAGGTTGCAGGCGACTTCCTGGTCAAGACCGTCGGCGACAAGAAGTGCAACGTCGTCGAGCTGCAGGGCACCACCGGTTCGTCGCCGGCTATCGCCCGCAAGAAGGGCTTCGAAGAGGCTCTTGCCGGCCACGACAACCTGAAGATCGTTCGTAGCCAGACCGGTGACTTCACCCGCACCAAGGGCAAGGAAGTCATGGAAAGCTTCCTGAAGGCCGAGAATGGCGGCAAGGATATCTGCGCTCTCTACGCCCATAACGACGATATGGCGGTCGGCGCCATCCAGGCGATCAAGGAAGCCGGCCTGAAGCCCGGCAAGGATATCCTCGTCGTCTCCATCGACGCCGTGCCCGACATTTTCAAGGCCATGTCGGAAGGTGAGGCCAATGCCACGGTCGAGCTGACGCCGAATATGGCAGGTCCGGCCTTCGATGCGCTCGATGCCTACCTGAAGGACAAGAAGGCTCCGGCGAAATGGATCCAGACCGAGTCCAAGCTCTACACGCCTGCCGACGACCCGATGAAGGTCTATGAAGAGAAGAAGGGTCAGGGCTACTGATTGAACCTGGAACCGCACCGGCCCATCATGGACCGGTGCGGAACTGCCGGTGCCGGCCGGGCATCATGCCCGGTTTTGGCACAGGCGTAAGGCGCAATATCAGGAAACAGCAGCCCTCATGGTTCACAATTTCGAGAATATTCTCGCAGCCTCCGGCATATCGAAATTCTTCCCCGGCGCCGTCGCCCTGGACAAGGTGGATTTCACGCTGCGCCGTGGCGAGGTTCATGCATTGCTCGGCGAAAACGGCGCCGGCAAATCGACGCTGATCAAGTGCATCACCGGCGCCTACCATCGTGACGAAGGCAGCCTGATGCTGGACGGCCAGGAAATCAATCCGGCCAATACGCTCGCCGCCCAGAAGCTCGGCATCGGCACGGTCTACCAGGAGGTCAATCTCCTTTCCAATCTGAGCGTCGCCGAAAATCTCTTTCTCGGACGCCAGCCGAGGCGTTTCGGCATGACCGACGTCAGGGCGATGAACCGCAAGGCGCGCGATCTGCTTGCCGGCTATGGCATCGATATCGACGTCACCGCCGAACTCAGCCGTTTCTCCGTCGCCGTCCAGCAAGTGGTTGCCATCGCCCGTGCCGTTGATCTCTCAGGCAAGGTGCTGATCCTCGATGAGCCGACGGCAAGCCTCGACAATCAGGAGGTGGCGCTGCTCTTCCGCATCATCGAGGACCTGAAGCAGCGTGGGCTGGGCATCGTCTTCATCACCCATTTTCTCGAGCAGGTCTATGCGATCAGCGACCGCATCACCGTGCTGCGCAATGGCAAGCTCGTCGGCACCCGCGACGCCACCGATCTGCCGCGCCAGGGCCTGATCGCCATGATGCTCGGCCGCGAACTGGCGCATGTCGAGGAGGCGGTGAAGGAACGCAGCCACGCGGCAGGCGAAGTCCGATACCGTTTTTCAGGCTACGGCAAACGCGGCAAAGTCAAACCCTTCGACCTTGAGGTGCGGGCCGGAGAGGTGGTCGGCATTGCCGGGCTGCTCGGCTCCGGCCGGACCGAAACCGCCGAACTCCTGTTCGGCATCGAGCACGCCGACAGCGGCAGCGCAACGATCGACGGCCAGCCTGTGACGCTTTCGAGCCCGCGCGCCGCAATCGAAAAGGACTTTGGCTTCTGCCCCGAGGATCGCAAGACCGATGGCATCATCGGCGACCTGTCGATCAGGGAAAACATCGCGCTTGCGCTGCAGGCCCGCCGCGGCTGGACCCGGCCGCTCTCGCGCGCCGAACAGAACGCGCTCGCCGACCGCTACATCAAGGCGCTCGATATCCGCACCACCGATCGCGAAAAGCCGATCCGCCTGCTTTCCGGCGGCAATCAGCAGAAGGCGATCCTCGCCCGCTGGCTGGCGACCAATCCGAAGTTTCTGATCCTCGACGAGCCGACCCGCGGCATCGATGTCGGCGCCCATGCCGAGATCATCAAGCTGATCGAAGAGCTCTGTGCCGGCGGCATGTCGCTGATCGTGATTTCCTCGGAACTTGAAGAGCTTGTCGCCTATAGTTCACGTGTCATCGTCCTTCGCGACCGGCAGCATATCGCCGAATTGACAGGCGAACGCATCACGGCCGCCGGCATCGTCGAAGCCATCGCCGCCGCCGAACATAAGATGGAGGAGGCATGAGGTCCTCGCTGAAGGCGCTGGCCTATCGCCTGGCGCCGCAATTGATTGCGCTTGTTGTCATTCTTTTGTTGAATTTCATCACGTCGCCGCAGTTTTTTAATGTCGTTGTTCAAAATGACCGGCTGTATGGCAGCCTGATCGATGTGCTCAACCGCGGCGCGCCGGTGGCGCTGCTGGCGATCGGCATGACGCTGGTGATTGCCACCAAGGGCATCGACCTTTCCGTCGGTGCGGTCATCGCGATCTGCGGCGCTGTCGCCGCATCGTCGATTGTGTCTGGAAATTCAGTTGCTTATACCGTTATCCTAACGCTTTCGATTGGGCTTGCCTGCGGCGTCTGGAACGGTTTTCTGGTGGCTGTCCTCAACATCCAGCCGATCATCGCGACGCTGGTGCTGATGGTGGCCGGCCGCGGCATCGCCCAGCTCATCACCGAAGGCGCCATCCTGACCTTCAACGATGACGGGCTGACCTTCTTCGGTAGCGGTTCGCTGCTGCTTCTGCCGATGCCTGTCGTCACCTGGATTCTCGTCGGCCTGCTCGTCATTTTGCTTGTCCGCCGCACGGCGCTCGGCATGCTGATCGAGGCCGTCGGAATCAATCGCCGCGCCAGCACGCTCTCCGGCATTCAGACGCCGGTACTGCTGATGGCTGTCTATATGCTGAGCGGCCTCTGCGCCTCGATTGCAGGCGTCATCGTCGCCGCCGACATCAAGGGCGCCGATGCCAATAATGCCGGCCTCTGGCTGGAACTCGACGCCATCCTCGCCGTCGTCGTCGGCGGCAATTCTCTGCTCGGCGGCCGTTTCAGCATTCTCGGATCGCTGATCGGCGCGATGATCATCCAGGCGGTGAATACAGGCATCCTGTCTTCCGGCTTCCCGCCCGAATTCAACCTGATCATCAAGGCCGTCATCATTATCGTCATCCTCGTCATCCAGTCGCCGGCGGTGCAATCGCTCGCTATCTTTGCCAGCCGCCGGCAGGGCGGAAGGGAGCAGTCGAAATGAACTCCAAATACCTGCCGCTGCTTGCGACCATCGTCATCTTCGTGCTCGCCTATGCCGGCTGCACGCTGCAATATCCGAACATGCTGTCGACGCGCGTCATCGGCAATCTCCTGACCGACAATGCCTTTCTCGGCATCGCCGCCGTCGGCATGACCTTTGTCATCATCTCCGGCGGCATCGATCTGTCGATCGGTTCGGTCATCGCCTTTACCGGCGTCTTCCTTGCGGTGATCCTGCAGAACACCTCGATCCATCCGCTGCTCGCCTTCGCCCTCGTGCTCGTCATCACCACTGCCTTTGGCGGTATCATGGGCGCGATCATCCACTATCTCGACATGCCGGCCTTCATCGTTACGCTCGCCGGCATGTTCCTGGCGCGTGGCATGGCCTTCGTGCTCTCGATCGACAGCATCCCGATCGATAACGAATATTATTCGACGCTGACGAGCCTCTATTACCGTCTGCCCGGCGGCGGCCGGTTGACGCTGATCGGCGGCATCATGCTTCTGGTCTTTGCCGTCGGCATCTTCATCGCCCAGCGCACCCGCTTCGGCACCAATGTCTATGCCCTCGGCGGCGGTCCGCAGACGGCGCGGCTGATGGGCGTGCCGGTCGGCCGTACGACGATCCAGATCTATGCGCTGTCGGGTTTTCTTGCGGGTCTATCCGGAATCGTTTTTTCGCTATACACCTCTGCTGGATATTCCCTTGCAGCAGTCGGCGTCGAGCTCGATGCGATCGCGGCAGTCGTCATTGGAGGGACGCTGCTGACCGGGGGAGCGGGATTCGTGGCGGGAACCTTGATCGGTATCCTGATCCAGGGGCTCATTCAGACCTACATCACCTTCGACGGCACGCTGTCGAGCTGGTGGACCAAGATCCTGATCGGCCTCCTGCTGTTTGCATTCATTCTGATGCAGAAGGCTATCCTGTTCCTTTCCAGTCTGAACAAGAGGTATGCCTGAGGGGGAGACGGATCGCTTGCGCAACAAATTGGACGAGACACGGAAGACCGGACGCAGAACCCGGACTAGCCATGCGCAGGTGGTCGACGAGCTCGGCAAGGCGATCGTTGCCGGCACCTATCCTGTCGGCTCGATCCTGCCGGGCGATACGGAACTGGCGCAACGCTTCAAAGTGTCTCGCACCGTGTTGCGCGAGACGATGAAGACGCTCGCCGCCAAGGGCATGGTCGTCGCCAAGGCGCGGGTCGGCACACGTGTGACCGAGAAGAACCTCTGGAACATGTTCGACAGCGAGATCATCGCCTGGCACTTCGACAACGGCGTGACGGAAGAATTCCTGCTGCAGCTTTATGATATCCGCCTCGCTGTCGAACCCTTCGCCGCCAGTCTCGTCGCCGAACGGGCGAATGCCGAGGATATCGAGACGCTGCGGGGGCTGGCGCTCGATATGGCGGCAAGCGGCCATACGGCCGACAGCCTGGCGCTCGCCGACCTTCGTTTCCACCTGGCGATCGCCGAAGCCTCGCACAATCCCTTCATGCGCACCTTGGGCAGCCTCATCGAAGCGGCCCTCGTCGGCATGTTCCGGATGAGCACACCGCCAACCGAAAACGGCTTCGCCAATATCGCCGACACCCATATGCGCATCGTCGATGCGATCGTTTCCGGCGATAGCGCTGCCGCGCGCCGCGCAATGGAGGACGTCATCCTGGACGGCCGCCATCATGTGCACGAGGCCTTCGCGGCTCGCGGTTCGGAGGCTGTGACAGGGCCGATTTCGGCGGCAATTTCACCTTTGTGAAGGTTCTGCCTATCGACAGCGCCAGGCGTTTCTTCAGACGCGCAAGGCACGCTGCGGCACTCTGAACTGCTGTGCAATTTTATCCTCAAATCGATTCCGATTTCAGGAATTATGCAGTAAGAGGCAACAAAGCCGCCTCATGGCGCGGATTCGCGGAGCACATCATGGAACGCACTTGTCTTGCCGTCATCCTTGCCGCCGGTGACAGCACGCGGATGAAATCCTCGAAATCGAAGGTGCTGCATCCCGTCGCCGGACGGCCGATGATCGCCCATGTGGTCGATGCGGTCGCCTCCGCCGGTATCTCATCCGTGGCGCTTGTCGTCGGCCGCGATGCCGAGGAGGTGGCAAAGGCTGGAAGCGTTGCCGGCGTCGGCATCCAATCCTATCTGCAGAAGGAACGCCTCGGCACCGGCCACGCGGTGCTGGCGGCGCGCGAAGCGATCGCCAAGGGTTATGACGATATCCTCGTCACCTATGGCGACGTGCCGCTCCAGACCGACGGGCCGCTGAAGGCCGCCCGCCAGGGGCTGGCCGACGGAAGCGACGTCGTCGTCATCGGCTTCCACACCGACCGCCCGAGCGGCTACGGCCGCCTGCTCGTCAAGGATGGCGAACTCATCGCCATCCGCGAGGAAAAGGATGCGACCGATGCCGAGCGCACCGTCACCTGGTGCAACAGCGGGCTGATGGCGATCAACGGCCGCAAGGCGCTCGACCTTCTCTCGCGCATCGGCAATGCCAATGCCAAGGGCGAATTCTACCTGACCGATCTCGTCGAGATCGCCAGATCGCTCGGCGGACGCGTCACCGCGGTCGATGCCCCCGAGATCGAGATGACCGGCTGCAACACCCGTGCGGAACTCGCCGTTATCGAGCGCTTCTGGCAGGAGCGCCGCCGCCACGAGATGATGCTTTCAGGCGTCACCATGATCGCCCCGGAAACCGTCTTTCTCGCCTACGATACCGTCATCGGCCAGGATGCGCTGATCGAGCCGAATGTTGTCTTCGGTCCCGGCGCGGTGATCGACAGCGGCGCCGTCATTCATGCCTTCTCGCATATCGAAGGCGCCCATGTGAGCCAGGGCGCGACGGTCGGCCCCTTCGCCCGGCTGCGGCCGGGTGCCGACCTCGCCAGCGGCGCCAAGGTCGGCAACTTCTGCGAGGTCAAGAACGGCCGGCTCGGTGAGGGCGCCAAGGTCAATCATCTCACCTATATCGGCGATGCCGTCATCGGCGCTGGCAGCAATATCGGCGCCGGCACGATCACCTGCAACTATGACGGCGTCAACAAGAGCGAGACGGTGATCGGCGACAACGCTTTCATCGGGTCCAACTCGTCGCTGGTCGCGCCGGTGACGATCGGCGACGGCGCCTATGTCGGCTCCGGCAGCGTCATCACCGTCGATGTGCCGGCCGATGCGCTGGCGCTAGGCCGCGCCCGGCAGGAGATCAAACCCGGCCGCGCGACGCTGTTGCGCGAACGGGCGCTCGCCATCAAGGCGGCGAAGAAGGCGAAGGGCTGACCGGCCTTGCGTAACCGGCGGAAATTCAAAGTGACCGCCGAGGTGATTGAGAAATAAGCAGGAATCGTTAGGACTGGCCTCGTCATCGAAGCCTTTATGGGGATACTATATGTGCGGCATTGTGGGGATCGTCGGAAATCAGCCTGTTGCCGGGCGCCTGGTCGATGCGCTGAAGCGTCTCGAATATCGCGGCTATGATTCCGCCGGCGTCGCCACCATTCATGACGGCGTGATGGATCGCCGCCGCGCCGAGGGCAAGCTGTTCAATCTGGAAAAGCGCCTCGACACCGAACCACTGCCCGGCACCGTCGGAATCGCCCATACACGCTGGGCGACCCACGGCGTTCCCAATGAGACCAATGCCCATCCGCATTTCGTTGAAGGCGTGGCCGTCGTCCATAACGGCATCATTGAGAATTTTTCCGAGCTTCGCGACGAGTTGACGGAAGAGGGGTCGGTCTTCGAAACCCAGACCGATACCGAGGTGGTCGCCCATCTGATGGCGAAATATCTGCGCGAAGGCCTGGAGCCGCGCGCCGCCATGCTGAGGATGCTGAACCGGGTGACCGGCGCCTATGCGCTGGCCGTCATGTTGAAGGCCGATCCCGGCACGATCATGGCCGCCCGTTCCGGCCCGCCGCTTGCCGTCGGCTACGGCCGCGGCGAGATGTTCCTCGGCTCGGATGCGATCGCGCTGTCGCCCTTCACCAATGAGATCAGCTATCTCGTCGACGGCGATTGCGCCGTCCTCACCCGCGACGGCGTGTCGGTGCTGGATTTCGCCGGCAAGCCGGTCAAGCGCGCCCGCCAGATCTCGCAGGCGACCGCCTATGTCGTCGACAAGGGCAACCATCGCCATTTCATGGAAAAGGAAATTTACGAGCAGCCGGAGGTGATCTCCCACGCGCTCAGCCACTATGTCGATTTCGCCGCAAACACGATCGGCGCCAATGCCGCGGCAATCGACTTCAAGGCGACGACCGGCTTGGCGATCTCGGCTTGCGGCACTGCCTATCTCGCCGGTCTCGTCGGCAAATACTGGTTCGAGCGTTATGCCCGCCTGCCTGTTGAAATCGACGTCGCCTCCGAATTCCGCTACCGCGAAATGCCGCTGTCGCCGTCGCAGGCGGCACTCTTCATCTCGCAATCCGGCGAGACCGCCGACACACTGGCATCGCTGCGTTATTGCCGCGACAACGGCTTGAAGATCGGCGCCGTCGTCAATGTCCGCGAATCGACGATCGCGCGCGAATCCGACGCCGTCTTCCCGATCATGGCCGGTCCCGAAATCGGCGTCGCCTCGACCAAGGCCTTCACCTGCCAGCTTGCCGTGCTGGCGTCGCTGGCGATCGGCGCCGGCAAGGCGCGCGGCACGGTGAGTGCTGAGGAGGAGAGGGCGCTGGTGCGCCATCTCGCCGAAATGCCGCGCATCATGAGCCGGGTGCTCAACCTCATCCAGCCGCAGATGGAAAGCCTGTCGCGCGAGCTGTCGAAATGCAAGGACGTGCTCTATCTCGGTCGCGGCACCAGCTTCCCGCTCGCCATGGAAGGTGCGCTGAAGCTCAAGGAAATCTCCTATATCCATGCCGAAGGTTATGCCGCCGGTGAATTGAAGCACGGACCGATTGCGCTGATCGACGAGAACATGCCGGTCATCGTTATCGCTCCCTATGACCGGTTCTTCGAAAAGACCGTCTCGAACATGCAGGAGGTCGCGGCCCGCGGCGGCCGCATCATCTTCATCACGGACGAGGCCGGTGCTAGCGCCTCGAAACTGCCGACCATGGCAACGATCACCCTGCCTGTGGTCGATGAAATCATCGCGCCGATGATCTTCTCGTTGCCGATCCAGCTGCTCGCCTATCACACCGCCGTCTTCATGGGCACCGATGTCGACCAGCCGCGCAACCTGGCGAAATCCGTGACCGTAGAATAAGCCTGCAACGCCGGGATCGTCGCGCCGAAACATATTGTGCGACGTCCCGAATTCTGGCAATTTTGGTGTGCGGACAAGGGGGAAGGGCCGGCGTTCCGGCCTGTCCACGACTGAGATGGAGTTCATCAGGAAACGATGACCGACAACACCCCCAGAATGCCGGTCGCGACCCGGTTGCGGAATAATTTCCTTGCAGGGCTGATCATCTGCGCCCCGATCGCGATCACCATCTGGCTGACCTGGACCTTCATCCACTGGTCGGACAGCTGGGTCAGGCCCTATATTCCGGCGCGCTGGAATCCGGAAAGTTATCTCAATTTCGCCATTCCCGGTTTCGGCCTGCTGATCGCTGTCGTGCTGATCACCGTCGTCGGCTTTCTCGGCAAGAACCTGATTGGCCAGAGTATCGTCCGCTTCGGCGAATCGATCGTCCAGCGCATGCCGCTGGTGCGCACAATCTACAGAAGCGTGAAGCAGATTTTCGAAACCGTGCTGAAGGAGCAGGCGAACTCCTTCAAGAAGGTCGGCCTCATCGAATATCCGGGTCCAGGCCTCTGGGCGCTGATCTTCATCGCCACCGACGCCAAGGGCGAAATCGCTTCGAAGTTCGATGCCATGGGCCAGGATATGGTCGCCGTCTTCCTGCCGCCGACGCCGGTGCCGACGGCCGGCTTCCTCATCTTCGTGCCGCGCGAGAAGATCGTCATGCTCGATATGTCGCCGGAAGACGCCGCGAAGTTCCTGATTTCGGGCGGGCTTGTGGCGCCCGAACACAAGCCGGCCGATCCGAAGCAGAAGCATTTGCCGCGGCCGAAGCCGGTGGCGGTTTCCAAGGCGGATTGATGCCTGTCGCCCAACGCTGCGGCGTCGCGTTTCAACCCGCTCTCAAAAACCGGATCGCCTCGTCACGGCGGAAAAGATAGAGCAGGGTGCGGATCGCCTGTCCTCTTTCACCGGTCAGCTCCGGATCGCGCTCGATCAGATAGGCGGCATCCTTGCGGGCGATCTCCAGCAGGTTGGCATGCGCCTCGAGGCTGGCGATGCGGAAACCTGGCGTGCCGGATTGTCTTGTACCGAGCAATTCGCCTTCGCCGCGCAGCTTCAGGTCCTCCTCGGCGATGCGGAAACCGTCTTCCGTCTCGCGCATGATCGAGAGCCTGGCATGACCGGTCTCGCCGAGCGGCCCCTTATAGAGCAGGATGCAGGTCGAGGCCTCGTCGCCGCGCCCGACCCGGCCGCGCAGCTGATGCAATTGCGCCAGGCCGAAGCGTTCGGCATGTTCGATCACCATGATCGTTGCATCCGGCACGTCGACGCCGACCTCGACGACGGTCGTGGCGACGAGCAGCCGGGTCTCGCCGTTCTTGAAGGCCAACATCGCCGCATCCTTCTCCGGTCCGCTCATCCGGCCATGGATGAGGCCGATATCGGGGCCGAGCGCGGCGGTGAGCGTCGCATGCCGCTCCTCGGCCGACATCAGGTCGAGCTCTTCGGACTCCTCGACCAGCGGGCAGATCCAATAGGCCTTCTTGCCCTCGGCGATCGCGCTTTGCAGCCGCCCGACGATTTCGCCGGTTCGTTCCATCGGCACGGTGATCGTCTGGATCGGCTTGCGGCCGGCCGGTTTTTCGGTGAGCTTGGAGACGTCCATATCGCCGAAGGCGGCGAGCACCAGCGTGCGCGGGATCGGTGTCGCCGTCATGACAAGCATATGCGGCGAGATGCCCTTGGCCGTCAGCCGCAGGCGCTGATGCACGCCGAAACGGTGTTGCTCGTCGACGACGGCAAGCATCAGATTGGCGTAGGTGACGCTGTCCTGGAACAGCGCATGTGTGCCGATGACGATCTGTGCAGCACCCGAGGCGATGCGCTCCTGGATCTCCTCCCGTTCGCGTCCCTTGGTGCGCCCAGTCAGCACCTCGATGCCAAGCCCGGCAGAAGCGGCGAATTTCGAGATCGTCGCATGATGCTGTCGCGCCAGGATTTCGGTCGGCGCCATCAGCACGGCCTGGCCGCCGCTCTCGATTACCGCCGCCATCGCCATCAGCGCCACCAGCGTCTTGCCGGAGCCGACATCACCCTGCAGCAGCCGCAACATGCGCTCGGCTCCCGCCATGTCCTTCAAAACCTCGGCGATCGCCTCGTTCTGGCTTGTCGTGAGTGAGAAGGGCAAGGATTTCAGGATCTTGTTGCTGACGGCACCCGTCGCATGCACCGGCTGGCCCGCCACCTTGCGCAGCCTCTGCCGCACCAGGCTCAGCGACAGCTGGCCGGCGAGGAACTCGTCATAGGCAAGCCGCCGCCGGGCAGGGGCTTGCGGGTCGATATCGGCGGGGTCGCGCGGCTCGTGCAGCATGTGGAAGCTGTCGCGGATCGATGGCAGGCCCTGCTTTTGTGTCAGCGAGAGGTCGATCCATTCCGGCAGCTCGGGAAAGCGCGGCAGGGCGGCATCGATGATCTTGCGCAGTGTCTTCGGCGAGAGCCCCGCCGTCAGCGGATAGATCGGCTCGACCAGCGGCAGGCTCTCCGCTTCCTCGGCCCTGACGATATAATCGGGATGCACCATCGAGGCGCGGCCGTTGAACCAGTCGATCTTGCCGCTGACCGTCACCTCGGCATCGGTCGGCAGCTGCTTTTCCAGCCATGCCGCCTGTCCGCGGAAGAAGACCAGCGTCAGCTCGCCGGTTTCGTCATGCAGGAAGACGCGGTAAGGGATATTGCTTTTGCCGCGCGGCGGTACCTGGTGCCGGTCGACGCGCGCCGTGATCGTCACGATCGCCCCCTGCGGCGCGCGCGCGATTCCCGGCTGGTTGCGCCGGTCGATCAGCGAAAAGGGCGCGTGGAAGAGGAGATCGATGACCCGGCAATCCTCCAGCGTCTCGCGCCCGAGCAGCTTCACCAGCAGGTCGGCGATCTTCGGACCGACGCCCGGAAGGCCCGAAATGGGGGAAAACAGAGGATCGAGAATGGCGGGGCGCATGCGGCCAAAATGCGATGAACAATGCGGCCTTGGCAAGGCTGACAAGCCGCTTTCCAGGGTCTATAGAGGCGCATCAACAGGAAGGTAATGCCATGACAGGTGTCACGCTCACGAGTGCCGGTCTCGACCCGCGCCGCCGCAGGATCCTTTTCCGCTGCTGGCATCGCGGCATCCGCGAGATGGATCTGGTCTTCGGCCAGTTCGCCGAAGCCGAGGTCGCGACGCTGTCGGAAGCCGAACTCGATGAGTTCGAGACGATCATGGCGGAAGAGGACAATGATCTCGTCCGCTGGATCATGGGAACATGGCCGGTGCCCGAGCGTTTCCAGACACCGATGTTTGCCCGCATCGCCGCCTATAAGCCCGATTTCGACAAGCCCCTCAGGACGCCGGAATGATCCCTGGTTTCGATGCGAAGAAGCTTGCGGCCATTGCCGAGCCGCTGACGATCGGCAATGTGCCGGCAGGTCTGGAGACGCTGCTGCTCGCCGAGCTCGCTCGAACGGGAGAGCCGGTCGCCTATGTCATGTCGGATGGCCACCGCATGGCCGATCTCGAACAGATGCTCGGTTTCGTCGCCCCCGACATTCCGGTTCTCACCCTGCCGGCTTGGGACTGTCTGCCCTATGACCGCGTCTCGCCGAGTGCCGACACCTCGGCCCGCCGGCTAGCCGCACTTGGCGGCCTGATTGCCCATCGCAAGAAGCCGCATGCCGCAATCGTGCTCGTCACCGCCAATGCCATGCTGCAGAAGGTGGCGCCGCAGGATGTCATCGAGAGCCTCAGCTTTTCGGCCCGTCCCGGCAACCAGCTGCGCATGGACGATCTCGCCGGCCGCCTGGAGCGCAACGGCTTCGAGCGCGTCGCGACCGTTCGCGAGGTCGGCGAATATGCCGTGCGCGGCGGCATTCTCGATGTCTTCGTGCCGGGTTCGGAAGAGCCGGTCCGCCTGGATTTCTTCGGCGACACGCTGGAATCGATCCGCAGCTTCGATCCGGCCAGCCAGCGCACGATCGGGCAGGTGCGCTCCCTCGATCTCAATCCGATGAGCGAGGTGACGCTGACGCCGGATACGATCAGTCGCTTCCGCAAGAATTACCTTTCGGCTTTCGGCGCCACCACCCGCGACGACGCGCTCTATCTCGCCGTGTCCGAAGGCCGCCGTTACCCCGGCATGGAGCATTGGCTGCCGCTCTTCTATGAGAAGCTCGATACCGTCTTCGATTATCTCAGCGGCTTCCGTGTTGTCATCGACCACACGGTGCGCGAGGCGGCGGAGGAGCGCTCCAAGCTCGTTTTCGATTATTACGACGCCCGTCTGAACTCCGGCCAGCCGGCCAAGGGCCAGGTGAATCAGGGCACGCCGTACAAGCCGGTGACGCCTGGCCAGCTCTATCTCGACAGCAAGCTTTTCATCAAAACCCTCGACGCGCTCGGCGCGATCCGCATCAGCCCCTTCAACGAGCATGAGGGCGAGGCGAGGCGGGTCGTCAATGTCGATGCCCGCCAGGGCCAGCGTTGGGCCCGTTCGAACGCCGAGGGCGGCGGCGATGCTGAGCGCATCAACATTTTCGACGTCGTCGTCAAGCATATTGCCGATCGGCGCGCCGCCGGTGCCAAAGTGCTGGTCACCGCCTGGACCGAAGGTTCGCTGGAACGCCTGCTGCAGGTGCTGAACGAACACGGCTTGGAAAAGGTCAAGCCGGTCGAGGCGCTGAAGGATGTCGGTTCGCTGGCGAGAGGCGAGGCGGCCGCGGCCGTGCTCAGTCTCGAAGCCGGCTTCGAGGCCGGCGACCTCGTCGTCATCGGCGAGCAGGATATATTGGGCGACCGCATGGTGCGCCGCTCCAAACGCCGCAAACGCGCCGCCGATTTCATCTCCGAGGTCGCGGGCCTCGATGAGGGCTCGATCGTCGTCCATGCCGAACACGGCATCGGCCGCTTCGTCGGGCTGCGGACCATCGAGGCGGCCGGTGCGCCGCATGCCTGCCTTGAGCTGCAATATGCCGACGAGGCCAAGCTCTTCCTGCCGGTCGAAAACATCGACCTGCTCTCGCGCTACGGCGGCGAGGGCACCGACGCCCAACTCGACAAGCTCGGCGGCGGCGCCTGGCAGATGCGCAAGGCCAAGCTGAAGAAGCGCCTGCTCGACATGGCCGATGCGTTGATCCGCATCGCCGCCGAGCGCTTGACGCGCCACGCGCCGATGCTGACGACGCCGGACGGCCTCTACGACGAATTCGCCGCGCGCTTCCCCTATGACGAGACCGAGGACCAGGATAACGCCATCGAGGCGGTGCGCTCCGATCTCGGCGCCGGCCGGCCGATGGACCGCCTCGTCTGCGGCGACGTCGGCTTCGGCAAGACCGAAGTGGCGCTGCGCGCCGCTTTCGTTGCAGCGATGAACGGCGTCCAGGTCGCCGTCGTCGTACCGACGACATTGCTCGCCCGCCAGCATTTCAAGACCTTTTCCGAGCGTTTTCGCGGCCTGCCGGTGCGTGTCCAGCAGGCCTCGCGCCTCGTCGGGGCCAAGGAGCTGGCGCTGACCAAGAAGGAAGTCGCGGACGGCAAGACCGATATCGTCGTCGGCACCCATGCGTTGCTCGGCGCCGGCATCAAATTCGCCAATCTCGGCCTGCTCGTCATCGACGAGGAGCAGCATTTCGGCGTCAAGCACAAGGAGCGACTGAAGGAGCTGAAGAGCGACGTGCATGTGTTGACGCTGTCGGCAACCCCGATCCCGCGCACGCTGCAGCTTGCCATGACCGGCGTGCGCGAATTGTCGCTGATCACCACGCCCCCGGTCGACCGCATGGCGGTGCGCACCTTCATCTCGCCCTTCGACAGCCTTGTCATTCGCGAGACGCTGATGCGCGAGCATTATCGCGGCGGCCAGAGCTTCTATGTCTGCCCCAGGCTTGCCGATCTCGAGGATATCAGTGCCTTCCTGCAGTCGGATGTGCCGGAGCTGAAGGTGGCGATCGCCCACGGCCAGATGCCGGCCGGCGAACTCGAAGATATCATGAACGCCTTCTATGAAGGCCGCTACGACGTGCTGTTGTCGACCACCATCGTCGAATCCGGCCTCGACGTGCCCACAGCCAACACGCTGATCGTTCACCGCGCCGATATGTTCGGCCTGGCCCAGCTCTATCAGCTGAGGGGCCGGGTCGGCCGCTCGAAGGTGCGCGCCTTTGCGCTCTTCACCCTGCCGGTCAATAAGGTGCTGACGGCAACCGCTGAGCGCCGCCTCAAGGTGTTGCAGTCGCTGGATACGCTCGGCGCCGGCTTCCAGCTGGCAAGCCACGACCTCGATATCCGCGGCGCCGGCAACCTGCTCGGCGAGGAGCAGTCCGGTCATATCAAGGAGGTCGGTTTCGAACTCTATCAGCAGATGCTGGAAGAGGCGGTCGCCGAGGTCAAGGGCGTCGACGAGATCCACGACACCGGCTGGTCGCCGCAGATCTCCGTCGGCACGACGGTGATGATCCCGGAAAATTACGTGCCGGACCTGCATCTGCGCATGGCGCTCTACCGGCGTCTCGGCGAAGTCACCGAGCTCAAGGAGATCGATGGCTTCGGCGCCGAGATGATCGACCGCTTCGGCCCGATGCCGATCGAAGTCCAGCATCTCTTGAAGATCGTCTATATCAAGTCGCTCTGCCGTACCGCCAATGTCGAAAAGCTCGATGCCGGCCCGAAGGGCGTCGTCGTGCAGTTCCGCAACAAGGAATTCCCCAATCCGGCAAACCTCGTCGGTTATATCGGCAAGCAGGGCACGATGGCGAAGATCCGCCCCGACCACAGCCTGTTCCTGACCCGCGACCTGCCGACCCCGGAAAAACGCCTGCAAGGCGCCGCGGTGATCATGACGCAATTGGCCGAGATGGCGAAGTAAACAGAGGGAGACGAAGATGGCGACATATGGCGCGACGATCGTGTGGGAGCGGAACGGCGAGACTTTCACCGACAACCGCTACAGCCGCGCCCACCGCTGGACCTTCGACGGCGGCATTGAGGTGAGGGCGTCTTCTTCCTCGCATGTTGTCCCATTGCCCTATTCAGCCGAGGACGCGGTGGATCCGGAGGAGGCTTTCGTTGCCTCGCTTTCCAGCTGCCACATGCTCTGGTTCCTGTCGATCGCCGCCAAACAGCGCTATTGCGTCGACAGCTACACCGATGCCGCCGAGGGCATCATGGAGAAGAATGCCGAAGGCCGTCTTGCCATGACCGTGGTGACGTTGAAGCCGCATGTCGTCTTTAGCGGCGAAAAGCAGCCCTCGCTCAGCGAGCTCGAAGCCCTGCATCATCGCGCTCATGAGGAATGCTTTATCGCCAATTCGGTGAAGACCGAAGTGCGCTGTATTCCCGTCCTGGGCTAAGCTAAGCCAAGGCTGTTGTCGGGCCTTGCCGTCTGTTAGTTGAGCCCCGACCGCGCTTCGGCCTTCGCCTTGGCGATATCGCGCAGCGCATTCGCCAATACGTCAGGCGTCTGTGCGCCGCTAACGGCATACTGCTGATCGAAGATGAAGAACGGCACGCCGTTGACGCCCATCTCCTGCGCTGCCTTGATCTCGGCGACGATCAGATCGCGATCGGCATCGGAGGCGAGCAGCGAAGCGATGACCGAACGGTCGAGGCCGGCCTTCTCGGCGATATCGAGCAGCACGGCGTGGTCGCCGACATTGCGGCCTTCCTCGAAATTCGCCTTGAACAGCGCGGCAACGACCTTGTCCTGTTTCTCGCGGCCTTCGATCATCGCCCAATGGATCAGTCGATGGGCATCGAGCGTGTTCGGGCCGATCTTGATCGCCTCGAAATCGAAGGCGATGCCGACGTCGCGGCCGTAATCGGTGAGCATTTTGTGCGCCTGCGCCACGCGCTCCTCGCCGCCGAGCTTCTCAGCCAGCGCCTTCTTCTGGTCGACGCCTTCCTTGGGATAGTCGGGGTTGAGCCGGTACGGCCGCCAGTTGATATCGACGCCGATCTCGTCCTGCACCTCGGCGATGGCGAGCTCCAGCCGCGCCTTGCCGAGATAGCACCAGGGGCAGACGACATCCGAGACGACGTCGATGGTGATACGCTCCATATGATTTCCCTTATTCTGTTGTGTCTCTCAAGGGAGACATTTGGCAGGCGGTTCGGCTGCGTCTTACTGCACGCTTGTATCCCACCATACCGGCAGCTGCGCTCCGTAGAGCGGCACGCTGTCGGGATGGCCGATGCGTTTGCTGCGCGCCACCCATTGCTGGTCGATGTGGTAGAGCGGCAGCACGTAATGGCCGGACAGCAGCAGCCGGTCGTAGGAGCGCACCGCCGCGGTGAAATCCTCGGCCGAGCGCGCCCGAAGCAGATGGTCGATCAGCGTGTCGATATCGGGGTCGGCGACACCGGCGAAACTGTCGGTGCCTTCGCGGGTTTTGGCGGCTGAAGACCAGCGGCCGAGCTGCTCATTTCCGGGTGACAACGAAGACGTATAGGACTTGAGGATCATATCGTAGTCGAAGCTGTTCGTCCGGCTCTGATACTGCGAATCGTCGACGGTGCGGATTGAAGCGGCGATGCCGATCGTCTGCAGCGAACGCTGATAGGCGACGGCAAGCTTCTCCTGGTCGGCATTCTGCGTCATGATTTCGAAGGCGAGCTGGCGGCCGGAGGCATCGAGCATCTTGCCGCCCTGGATCGTATATCCGCCCTGTTTCAGCAGTTCGACGGCCTGCTTCAGCACGTTGCGGTCGCGGCCGGAGCCGTCGGTCACCGGCAGCTTGTAGGTGCCGTCGAGAATCTCCGGCGCGATTTTGTCCTTGATCGGCCCGAGCAGGGCAAGCTCGGCTGCATTGGCGGGAACCCCGAAACTCGACAGTTCGGAATTCTGCCAGAAGCTCTGCGTGCGCTTGTAGGCGCCGGAATAGAGGTTTTTGTTCGCCCATTCGAAATCGAACACCAGCGACAGGCCTTCGCGCACCTTGAGATCGGCAAAGATCGGCCGGCGCGTGTTGAACACGAAGCCGAGCATGCCGCTCGGCAGTTTCGGCGTGAATGTGTCCTTGACCACGGCCCCCGAGGTGACGGCGGGGAAATTATAGGCATTGGCCCAATGACCGGGATTGCCGTCGGGATAGATGTCGACATCGCCCTTCTTGAAGGCCTCGAACAGCGTCGTGTCCTGCAGGAAATACTGGACGGTGATCTGGTCGTAATTGTCGGTGCCGACCTTGGCGGGAATGTCCTTGCCCCAATAATTCGGGTCGCGCTCGTAGGTGATGCTCTCGCCGGGCTTCACCGTCTTTACCTTGTAGGGACCGGAGCCGACCGGCGGCGTCAAGGACGAACGGTCGAAGGTTTCAGGATCGATCGCATGTTTCGGCAGCACCGGGAAAAGACCGAAGATCAGCGGCGTTTCGCGATCGGCCTTGTCGTTGAAGGTGAAGCGCACGCTGTGTTCGCCGACCTTCTCCATCTTGGCGACGACGTTGAGGCGGTTGGCGAAGGGCACGCGGCCCTTGTCGCGCATCAGTTCGAAGGTGAACATCACGTCTTCGGGCGTTACCGGCTGGCCATCGGCCCATTTCGCCTTCGGATTGAGGTTGAACTGAATGAAGCTTCTGTCGTCGTCCCATTCGACTGTCTCGGCAAGCAGCCCATAGAGCGTGAACGGCTCGTCCCTGGAGCGCTGCATCAGCGATTCGTAGACGAGATTCCCATATTCCGGATCCCACATGCCGCGCGCCGTCGTGCGCATGCTCTTCAGGATGAAGGGGTTGAGGCTGTCGAAGGTGCCGACGACGCCATAGGTGATCTTGCCGCCTTTTTTTACGTCGGGATTGACGTAAGGGAAGTGTTTGTAGTCCGCCGGCAAAGCCGGCTCACCGTGCATCGCGATGCCGTGCAGCGGCTCGGCGGCGACAGCGCCGCACAGCAGCGAGAGGACGAAGGGGACGATAATCCGGAGCATTCGGCAATCCTTGATCCGTGAAAAACGGGGCATGATTCACGCGGGAGATTATCATGGGGTCGAGTGATTCCAACACGCAGCGGCGTTTTCTTTGACGTGGCTGCGAAATTGCCTCTCAAATTGCCAAAGAAATGCTGGATATCTTGAACGCTGCGATGTAACAGGTGAACCCGAAGTTTCGGGGTCATGCATTTGCCTTATTTTTTTAAGAGGTGGAGTGCCGAACGACCCGATGGTTGGGGCGGCAAAGACGCTGCCCCGAACGGATATCAGGAGACGGAATTCGTTATGATGTTCAAGTCTGAAAAGAAAATGCGGGCAGCACTGTCCGTTCTGGCAGTGATGTTCGGCGCCGCTTCGGCTCCGGTCTCCTCCTTTGCCCAGGATGCGGCCGCACCGGCGCCTGCCGATGCGCAGGCCTCCGGTGCGCCGAAGCTCGGCTGGTACAAGACCTGCAGCAAGCAGGAAGACAACGACATCTGTGTTGTCCAGAACCTGATCCTCGCCAATGGCGGCCAGCTCGTTACGGCCGTCGGCCTGATCTCGGTTTCCGGCAAGATCAACCGCAAGCTCCTGCAGGTCTCGGTTCCCACCGCACGCCTGATCCCCCCGGGCATCATCATGCAGATCGACGGCGGCAAGGGCCAGAAGCTCGACTACGCTGTCTGCCTGCCGGATAAGTGCACCGCCGAAATCCCGCTGACCGACGCGATGATCGCCAGCCTCAAGAAGGGCAGCGACGTGATCTTCACCTCGATCAACTTCCGCCGCGCGCCGAACCCGATCAAGATTTCGCTTGAAGGCTTCACCGGCGCTTATGACGGCGAACCCGTTTCCGAATCCAAGCTCGCTGAAAGCCAGCGCAGCCTGCAGGACAGCATGCAGAAGAAGGCCGAGGAAGCTCGCAAGAAGCTGGAAGATGCCCAGAAGGCAGCCAAGGCGCAGTGATCCTGCCATCATTTTTGAACAGAAACCCGGCTTCACGCCGGGTTTTTTGTTGCGCCACGAAAAAGGCCTCGCCGGGAGTGTGCGAGGCCTTGTTTCCTGCGGTCGGTCAGCCTGATTTAGTGGGCGAAGCTCATCTTGGGTTTGAACTGCCCTGACGGGGCCTGATCGAAAATCTGGTAGATCTGTGGGTTGCGAAGCGGCGCGCCGCTTTCGTCATTCATCAGGTTCTGCTCGGAGACATAAGCGACATATTCGCTTTCGTCATTTTCGGCGAGCAGGTGATAGAAGGGTTGGTCCCTGCTCGGGCGCACCTCGGCCGGAATGGAATTCCACCATTCCTCCGTATTCGCGAACTCCGGATCAACGTCGAAGATGACGCCGCGAAACGGAAAAACCTTGTGCCGAACCACTTCGCCAATGCTGAACTTTGCTACTCTTTCTTTCATGGTACGACTTCCTTTCATCACCGAATTTGGTGATTGGTGTCGCGCAAATCAAGATTTGTGCGCGAGTTCGTCACATGAACGTCATATCCTCCTACTGCATAATTCCTTAGCTCGGAATCGATGTAAGGACAAAATTATGCAGCACTCCAAGTGCTACAGCGTCTTTTGCGCGTCTGAAAGGCGCGCGGCGCTGTGGTGGCGTCCATGACCTGGGAGGTGAAAGCCCCGGCGGGCCGGGACTTTCGGTTTTCGCAGCCGATCAGGCTGAATAGTACATGTCGTATTCGACCGGATGCGGCGTCATTTCGAAACGCATCACCTCTGCCATCTTCAGCTCGATGAAGGCATCGATCTGGTCGTCGTCGAAAACGCCGCCGGCTGTCAGGAACTTGCGGTCCTTGTCGAGGCTTTCGAGCGCTTCGCGCAGTGAGCCGCAGACGGTCGGGATCTTCTTCAATTCCTTCGGCGGCAGGTCGTACAGATCCTTGTCCATGGCCTTGCCGGGATGGATCTTGTTCTTGATGCCGTCGAGGCCAGCCATCAGCATGGCGGCGAAGGCGAGGTAGGGGTTGGCTGTCGGATCCGGGAAACGGACTTCGACGCGCTTGGCCTTCGGGTTGGAGCCGAACGGAATGCGGCAGGAGGCCGAGCGGTTGCGGGCCGAATAGGCGAGCAGCACCGGTGCTTCGTAACCCGGGACGAGACGCTTGTAGGAGTTCGTCGACGGGTTGGTGAAAGCGTTGATCGCCTTGGCATGCTTGATGATGCCGCCGATATAGAACAGGCAGCTCTCGGAGAGGCCTGCATATTCGTCGCCGGCAAAGGTCGGCTTGCCGCCCTTCCAGATCGACTGGTGCACGTGCATGCCCGAGCCGTTGTCGCCGAAGATCGGCTTCGGCATGAAGGTCGCCGTCTTGCCGTAGGCATTGGCCACCTGATGCACGACATATTTGTAGATCTGCATCTTGTCGGCGTTGCGCACCAGCGTATCGAACTTGATGCCGAGTTCGTGCTGGGCGGCAGCGACTTCATGGTGATGCTTTTCGACGACGACGCCCATCTCGGAGAGCACCGTCAGCATTTCCGAACGCATGTCCTGGGCGCTGTCGACCGGAGGAACCGGGAAATAGCCGCCCTTGACGCGCGGGCGATGGCCGAGGTTGCCGGTTTCGTAATCGGTGTCGTCGTTCGACGGCAGTTCGGTCGAATCGAGCTTGAAGCCGGTATTGTAGGGATCGGCCTTGTACTTGACGTCGTCGAAGACGAAGAACTCGGCTTCCGGGCCGACGAAGATCGTGTCGCCGATGCCGGATGCCTTGAGGTAGGCTTCGGCCTTCTTGGCGGTGCCGCGCGGATCGCGGTTATAGGCCTCGCCGGAAACCGGATCGAGGATATCGCACATGATGACCATGGTCGACTGAGCGAAGAACGGGTCCATATGCACCGTCTCGGTATCGGGCATCAGCACCATGTCGGACTCGTTGATGGCCTTCCAGCCGCCGATCGAGGAGCCGTCGAACATCACGCCGTCGGCGAACATGTCCTCATCGACGCAGACGACGTCCATCGTCACATGCTGCAGCTTGCCCTTCGGGTCGGTGAAGCGCAGATCGACGAACTTGACGTCGTTTTCCTTGATCTGCTTCAGAATTTCGCTTGCTGTCGCCATTAATTAGTTTCCTCCGATTTGCGATGACGGTGTAGGTCGGCGGTGACGGTAACGGACTTTGCGCAATTGGCAAAGTGGTCAGATGGCATCGATGCCGGTCTCGCCGGTACGAATGCGGATAACCTCTTCGACGTTGGAGACGAAGATCTTTCCGTCGCCGATGCGGCCGGTCTGCGCCGCCTTGCGGATCGCGTCGATGACGGCCTCCGCGTTCTCGTCGGCCAGCACGACCTCGACTTTTACCTTCGGCAGGAAATCGACGACGTATTCGGCTCCGCGGTAGAGTTCCGTATGGCCCTTCTGACGGCCGAAACCCTTGGCTTCCGTGACTGTGATACCCTGCAGGCCGACTTCCTGAAGGGCTTCCTTCACTTCGTCCAGCTTGAAAGGCTTAATGATCGCTTCGATCTTTTTCATGAGAAAATGTCTCTCCGCTTCTCCCGTTATGGCAGGAATTTTCCCGCTCGCCGGATATGATGCAGATATCGTGCCAGTTTGAAATCCATCTTATCGAAAAAAGGCGTCGATTTTGTCGAAACAGCCGCGTTTGCGGGGAATTTCATGTCGTTTTGGTGACGGAACAGATGGAAAAACATTGTCTCTGATCAAAAACACATCCGAAACCGAAAAAGTCAGGTATTTTCGCAACTGCGAATACACGGATCTGTAAGATTAAAATATAAGCAAATGCCTAAAATGCGTCCTTCACTTTGATGTTTCAGGCGGTTGTTTTTTAGGCGTTTTTCGATTGAATAAGGGGATGAGCAAAGATCTGTCCCACCTCCTCCTGACGCCTGCCGAAATGGCGGCCGTCGATGCCGCCGCTGCCGCATCCGGCATCGATTCCTTCGGCCTGATGGAGAAGGCGGGTGCCGCGGTTGCAGCTGCCGCCCTGCGACGTCATCCCGACGCTCTTCGTTTCGTCGTGCTTTGCGGTCCCGGCAACAATGGCGGCGACGCCTATGTCGCGGCACGACATCTGCAGCAGAGTGGAGCGACGGTGGCGCTGTTCCATCTCGGTGATCCCGCGAAGCTGAAGGGCGATTCCGCCCGTGCCCGAGCCGGCTGCGCGCTTAAGGGACAGGAACTCGGCATCTACCAACCCGAAACCGGCGATGTCGTTATCGACGGTCTGTTTGGGGCAGGGCTCGGCCGCGAGGTCCCGGCCGAAGTGCGCGCGCTGATCGGACGCGTCACCGCGTCTGGTCGTCCGGTGCTCGCCATCGATCTGCCCTCCGGCCTCGATGGCCGCACCGGCAAGGTGCTGGGGGCTGCCTTCCAGGCCTGCAGCACCGTCACCTTCATGACCCGCAAGCCCGGCCATCTGCTGATGCCGGGCCGGGAGCTTTGTAATGAATTGGAGGTTTTCGATATCGGCATTCCCGCCCGCATCATCCGCGCTGAGGCTGCCGGTCTTATCGCCGAGAACACGCCCGATGCCTGGAAGGGTCTGCTGCCGGCCGAGCAGCTGGAAACCCACAAATACAAGCGCGGTCATCTGGTCGTCTTCTCGGGCGAGGCGGACAAGACCGGTGCTGCGCGCATGTCAGCGACCGCGGGCCTGAAGGCCGGCGCCGGCCTGGTGACGATCGCCGCTCCCCGCGCGGCGATCTCCGCCAATGCGGCGCATCTCACCGCCGTCATGCTGCATGCGGTCGACGACGAGGTCCACCTCGGCGGCTGGCTCACCGACAAGCGGCTGCAGACTTTCGTTCTCGGCCCCGGTTTCGGCATCGGCGCCAGGGCGCGCGGCTTCGTCTCGGCCCTTGCCGATCGCCATCTGGTGCTCGATGCCGACGGCATCTCCTCGTTCAAGGACGATCCGCAACAATTGTTTGATCTTTTCCGCGGTGAGCCGCGTCTGGTGCTGACGCCGCACGAGGGTGAATTCGCGCGGCTCTTTCCCGATATCGGCAGCGATGATGCGCTCGGCAAGGTGGACAAGGCTGTCGCTGCTGCCCGCCGCGCCAATGCAGCGATCGTCTACAAGGGGGCCGATACTGTCATCGCCGCGCCGGATGGACGTGCGCTCATCAATACCAATGCCCCGGTCTGGCTTGCCACCGCCGGTTCCGGCGATGTGCTCGCCGGCATCATCGGCGGATTGCTCGCCCAGGGCTTGCCGACCTTCGAGGCCGCGGCGGCCGGCGTCTGGCTGCATGGCGAGGCCGGCCAGCGCGCCGGCAAGGGGTTGACGGCGGAGGAGCTTGCCACCCACGTCTTGCCGCTTTAGCCCGCCCGATGCTTCAGCTTCGGGCCGCGATGCTTCAGCTTCGGGCCGCGATGCGTTAGCTTCGGGCCGCCGGTGCTTTGAGCCCCGGGCCAAGTCTCACCAAGCTTATTTCGCCAGCGCTTGCTGCAGGGCGATGGCTCCGTGTGGCGCATTGACCTTACCCTCATGGATCATGAAGGCGAAGACGTCGCGCGGCTCGGTCTTCACTTTGCGATCGGCATCGATCAGCGGCAGGTCATCGGGGATATTGCCTTCGGCCCAGGTCTCCAGTCGCTTTGCCCAGGCCTTCAGCTCCTTGTCCGGATAGCAGGTGGCAATATCGTCCGATCCCTTCTGCAGCCTGGCATAGACGAAATCCGCCGTGACGTCGGCGATCATCGGATATTCGAAATGTTCGGCACAAACAGGCGCTACGCCGTATTTCGCCAGCAGGCCCACGAATTCCGGCACCTTGAAGGAATCGTGCCGCACCTCGACCACGTGGCGCAGCGCCAGCCCGTCCTGTTTTACCGGCAGCAGCTTCAGGAAGGCCTCGAAATCTTCCGGATCGAACTTCTTCGTCGGCGCAAATTGCCAGAGCAGCGGCCCAAGATGATCGCCGAGTTCGCTGATACCCGATGTCAGGAACCGCTCCATCGATTCACCGGCTTCGGCAAGCACCCGCCGATTGGTGACGAAACGCGTCGCCTTCAGCGAAAAGATGAAGCCGTCGGGCACGTCTGCCGCCCATTTGGCGAAGACTGCAGGCTTCTGGGTGCTGTAATAGGTGCCGTTGACCTCGATGACCTTCAGCTGGCGGCTGGCATAATTCAACTCGTCTTTCTGTTTCAGGTCATCAGGAAAGAAATGCCCGCGCCAGGGCTCGAAGGTCCAGCCGCCGATGCCGGTGCGGATAGTGCCGGATTTCGTCATGTCGTCCTCCCGGTTGGCAGCCGCTCAGGCCGCATCGATTTCTTTCGTCATGTCGACGAGCGCCCATCCTGGCCGATAAGGGCTCGGCCGACGACCCGTTTCCTGAAAACCGAAGGCGCGATAGAGCGCGATGTTCCGCTCCATCCGCGCATTCGTGTAGAGCCGGATTTCCGGCACTGCCCATTCCCGCGCCTTGCCTTCCAGCCAGCGCAGCATCGCCAACCCGTGCCCGCCGCCCTGAAAGGCCGGCGAGACCGCGATGCTGAACAGCATGAGGTGATCGGAATGCTGCTCGACCACCACCAGGCCGGCCGTTTCGTCGCCGACCTCGCGCAGCCAGACCTCGCCGCGTTCGATGCGCGGCGCGTAATCCTCCGTCGCCGGGATCGGCGCAGCGCCGAAGAGTTCGGTATAGGGCCGATAGGCGGCAGCTGTCAGCGTCGCGATCGTTTCCAGATCATCGGGCGACGCTGGCCTCATCGTCATTCCGCCGCAACCGCCTTCTTCGCCGGCCGCCGTTCCAGCAATTCCTTCAGGAAGTGTCCGGTATAGGAGCGCTTCTCCTTGACGATCGCTTCCGGCGTGCCGGTCGCGACGATCTCGCCGCCGCCATCACCGCCCTCGGGGCCGAAATCGAGCACCCAGTCGGCGGTCTTGATGACTTCGAGATTGTGCTCGATCACCACCACCGAATTGCCCTGGTTGACCAGTTCGTGCAGCATTTCGAGCAGCTTGGCGACGTCGTGAAAATGCAGGCCGGTCGTCGGTTCGTCGAGAATGTAGAGCGTGCGGCCGGTCGAGCGTTTCGACAGCTCCTTGGCAAGCTTGACGCGCTGCGCTTCGCCGCCCGAGAGCGTATTGGCCTGCTGGCCGACCTTGATGTAACCGAGGCCGACATCCTTCAGCGATTGCAGCTTGTCGCGCACGGCGGGCACCGCCGCGAAGAAATCGACGCCTTCCTCCACCGTCATGTCGAGCACGTCGGCGATCGACTTGTGCTTGAAGGTGACGTCGAGCGTCTCTCTGTTGTAACGCTTGCCATGGCAGACATCGCAGGTGACGTAGACATCGGGCAGGAAGTGCATCTCGATCTTGATGACGCCGTCGCCCTGGCAGGCCTCGCAACGTCCACCCTTGACGTTGAAGGAGAAGCGGCCCGGCTGGTAGCCGCGGGCCTTTGCCTCCGGCAGGCCGGCGAACCAGTCGCGGATCGGCGTGAAGGCGCCGGTATAGGTCGCCGGGTTCGAGCGCGGCGTGCGGCCGATCGGCGACTGGTCGATGTCGATCACCTTGTCGATATGCTCGAAACCGTCGATGCGGTCGTGATCGGCCGGGTTTTCGCGTGCGCCCATGACGCGGCGCGCTGCCGACTTATAGAGCGTTTCGATCAGGAAGGTGGACTTGCCGCCGCCGGAAACACCGGTCACCGCCGTGAACACCCCGAGCGGGATCGATGCCGTGACGTTCTTCAGATTGTTGCCGCGCGCGCCGACCACCTTGATCTCGCGGCCCTTTTTCGGCTTGCGGCGTTCATCGGGAACGGGAACGCCGAGTTCGCCCGAGAGATATTTGCCGGTCAGCGAGTTCGGACTGTCCATGATGTCCTGCGGTGTGCCATGGGCGATGACCTGGCCGCCGTGAATGCCGGCAGCCGGGCCGATGTCGACCACGTCGTCGGCCGTCAGGATCGCATCCTCGTCATGTTCGACGACGATGACGGTGTTGCCGATGTCGCGCAGGTGCTTCAGCGTGTCGAGCAGCCGGGCATTGTCGCGCTGATGCAGGCCGATCGACGGTTCGTCGAGCACGTAGAGGACGCCAGTCAGCCCTGAGCCGATCTGCGAGGCAAGCCGGATGCGCTGGCTCTCGCCGCCCGACAGCGTGCCGGAATTGCGCGACAGGCTGAGATATTCCAGGCCGACATCGTTGAGGAAGCGCAGGCGGTCGCGGATTTCCTTGAGGATGCGCACGGCGATCTCGTTCTGCTTGGCATTGAAGCTTGCCGGCAGCGCCTCGAACCAGTCGCGGGCGACGCGGATCGACATCCCGGTCACTTCGCCGATATGCAGCGTGTCGATCTTCACCGCCAAGGCCTCAGGCTTCAGGCGGAATCCGTTGCAGGAAGGGCAGGGGGCGGCCGACATGAAGCGCTCGATATCCTCGCGCGCCCAGGCGGAATCGGTTTCCTTCCAGCGGCGCTCGAGATTGGTGATGATGCCCTCGAAATTCTTCTGCGTCGTGTAGGAGCGGGCGCCATCGGCATAATGGAATTCGATCTTGTCGTTGGTGCCGTTGAGGATGACGTCCTTGGCCTCGTCGGAAAGCTCGTTCCAGCGGGTGCCGAGCTTGAAGCCGTAATGTTTGCCGAGCGCTTCCAGCGTCTGGTTGTAATAGGGCGAGGTCGACTTGGCCCAGGGCGCGATCGCCCCGTCGCGCAGCGTCCGTTCGGGCTCGGGCACGATCAGGTCCGGATCGATCTTCTGCTGGGCGCCGAGGCCGTCGCAGGTCGGGCAGGCGCCGAAGGGATTGTTGAAGGAAAACAGCCGCGGCTCGATCTCGGGAATGGTGAAGCCCGAGACCGGGCAGGCGAATTTCTCCGAAAACAGCACGCGTTCATGCGTCTCGTTCAGCGACTTGTTGGCCGAGCCGCCGGCCGACGTCTCTTCCGGCGGCAGCGGCTTGTCGGCGAATTCGGCGATCGCCAGCCCGTCGGCAAGCTTCAGGCAGGTCTCCAGGCTGTCCGCCAGACGCGCCGAGACATCCGAGCGCACGACGATGCGGTCGACCACCACGTCGATGTCATGCTTGTATTTCTTGTCGAGCACCGGCGCCTCGGCGATCTCGTAGAACTGGCCGTCGACCTTGACGCGCTGGAAGCCCTTCTTCATCAGCTCCGCCAGTTCCTTCTTGTATTCGCCCTTGCGTCCGCGCACGAGCGGCGCAAGAATATAAAGACGGGTGCCCTCGCCGAAATCGAGGATGCGGTCGACCATCTGGCTGACGGTCTGGCTCTCGATCGGCAGACCGGTCGCCGGCGAATAGGGAACGCCGACGCGGGCAAAGAGCAGGCGCATATAGTCGTAGATCTCGGTGACGGTGCCGACCGTCGAGCGCGGATTGCGCGAGGTGGTCTTCTGCTCGATCGAGATCGCCGGCGACAGCCCGTCGATCTGGTCGACGTCGGGCTTCTGCATCATTTCGAGGAACTGCCGGGCATAGGCCGACAGGCTCTCGACATAACGCCGCTGGCCTTCGGCGTAGATCGTGTCGAAGGCGAGCGAGGATTTGCCGGATCCCGAAAGCCCGGTCATGACGATCAGCTTGTTACGCGGCAGATCGAGATCGATGCTCTTGAGATTATGCTCGCGCGCGCCGCGGATGGAGATCGTCTTCAGTTCGCTCATCGTCTCTGCTTTGGTTTTCTGGATAACAGCCCTTATTTAGTGATGCCGGCGGGCGAGTCGAGGCTGAATATCCGGGAAGGGTCAAGGTTTTCGATTCTGTTGACAGGATCATACGGATAAACTAGAACAAATAAAGAACAAAATTCCTGATGAATGCATGCGGCTTTCTGATGGATAAACATGTGGATTAAATGCCGCCCATGCGCATCGGCGGTCCGTGATGGTTTAAGGTGCGCCGATCGATTAAACGCCGCCGGGCAGGGCGGCAGGCAGGGTGAGAAGTATGGCTGGTAGCGTGAATAAGGTAATTCTGGTTGGAAACGTGGGTGCAGACCCCGAAATCCGCCGCACTCAGGATGGCCGGCCGATCGCCAATCTTCGTATCGCGACCTCGGAAACCTGGCGCGACCGCAATTCCGGCGAGCGCCGTGAAAAGACCGAATGGCACACTGTCGTCGTCTTCAACGAAGGCCTCTGCAAGGTTGTCGAGCAATATGTGAAGAAGGGCGCCAAGCTCTATATCGAAGGCCAGCTGCAGACCCGCAAGTGGCAGGACCAGCAGGGCCAGGACCGCTACAGCACCGAAGTGGTGCTGCAGGGCTTCAATTCGACGCTGACGATGCTCGATGGCCGCGGTGAAGGCGGCGGTGCCAGCTCCGGTTTCGGCGGCGGCCGCGGCAGCAGCGGCGGCAACGATTATGGCGACGACTACGGCGCGCCGGCTCCCTCTTCATCCCCGAGCCGTGGCGGCGCTGGCGGCGGCAATTTCTCGCGGGATCTCGACGACGACATCCCGTTCTGATCGCGAGCCTTCCTGGGCTGGTGAAAGACCTGAGAGCATGATGCCTTTGACGGCGTCATGCTCTTTTTCTTTGATCTCCCGCCCTCAGTGCGGCGTCGCGCTGATCAGATTGAGCGCCGATTTGGCGCCATCGACGACGAATTGGGCGGCTAGGGCGGCGAGGATGACGCCGAGAAGCCGTGTCAGGATCGCCCGGCCGGTGACGCCGAGGAAACGGTCCAGCCGTTCGGCGACGAGCAGCATGAGGAAGGTCAGCAGCAGATTGCCGGCAAGAACGCCGATCAGTTGCGCTTTTCCGACGGAGGTGGCGAGCGTTCCAGCAAGCAGGATCGTCGCCGAGATCGCGCCGGGGCCGGCAATCAGCGGCAAGGCGAGGGGAAAGACGGCGATATTTTCGATATGATCCTTGGTGATTGCCACCTCGGTGGCCTTTTCCTTGCGGTCCTGGCGCTTCTCGAACACCATCTCGAAGGCGATCCAGAAGAGCAGCAGTCCGCCGGCGATGCGGAAGGCGCCGATCGAAATCCCCAGCACGCTGAGCACGCCGGCGCCAAACAGCGCGAAGACCGCGAGAATGATGAAGGCGATGGTCGAGCCACGCAACGCCACCTGTGTACGCTCACTGCGGCTCATGCCTGTCGTCAGGCCCAGAAAGATCGGTGCGAGACCGGGCGGATCGATGGTGACGAGCAGCGTCGTGAAGGCGTTGATCAATTGGTCGGCGCTTGCCATCGTCTCTCCGGAACCCCATATAGTCACTTGGTTTTTGTGATTGTGAAGCGGGGATTCCGATTTGGCAAATTTCCCGCGGCGGCCGGGGGCGGATTTGTCCGGTCCGGCCGCGCAACTTATATGTTTTACCCTCTTTAAGCCGCAAAAGCCTGTTCAAAACGCGCTGTGAAAATTGGCGTGGGAACAGGCTTTCCGCTATAAATCTTCAAGTGATTCTAGAAGAGATCGTGATCTGTTTTGACTGAGCAAACACCCCCCGGCGGCGGGAAGCTCCCGCCAGGCATCGAGCCCATCTCCATCATGGAGGAAATGCAGCGGTCGTATCTCGATTACGCCATGAGCGTCATCGTCAGCCGCGCGCTGCCCGACGTGCGCGACGGCCTGAAGCCCGTGCACCGGCGCATCCTCTACGGCATGTCCGAGCTCGGCATCGACTGGAACAAGAAATACGTCAAATGCGCCCGCGTCACCGGTGACGTGATGGGTAAATACCATCCGCACGGCAATACTGCGATCTATGATGCGCTCGCCCGCATGGCGCAGCCCTGGTCGCTGCGTCTGCCGCTGATCGACGGGCAGGGCAATTTCGGCTCGGTCGATGGCGATCCGCCGGCGGCTGAACGTTACACCGAATGCCGCCTCGAAAAGGCTGCCCATTCGCTGCTTGACGATCTCGACAAGGAAACCGTCGACTTCCGCGACAACTACGACGGCACGCTCTCCGAGCCGGTCGTGGTGCCCGCCAAGTTTCCGAACCTGCTCGTTAACGGCGCCGGTGGCATCGCCGTCGGCATGGCGACCAACATCCCGCCGCACAATCTCTCTGAAGTCATCGACGGCTGCATCGCGCTGATCGACGACCCGGCAATCGAGCTGCCGGAACTGATGCAGATCATTCCCGGCCCCGACTTCCCGACGGGTGCGAAGATCCTCGGCCGTGCCGGCATCCGCTCGGCTTACGAGACCGGCCGCGGCTCCGTCATCATGCGCGGCGTCGCCGCCATCGAGCCGATGCGCGGCGACCGCGAGCAGATCATCATCACCGAGATTCCCTATCAGGTGAACAAGGCGACGATGATCGAGAAGATGGCCGAGCTGGTGCGCGACAAGCGCATCGAAGGCATCTCCGATCTGCGCGACGAATCCGACCGCCAGGGTTATCGCGTCGTCGTCGAGCTGAAGCGCGACGCCAATGCCGAGGTCATCCTCAATCAGCTCTATCGCTACACGCCGCTGCAGACGTCCTTCGGCTGCAACATGGTGGCGCTGAACGGCGGCAAACCCGAGCAGCTGACCCTGCTCGACATGCTGCGCGCCTTCGTCTCCTTCCGCGAAGAAGTCGTTAGCCGGAGAACGAAATTCCTGCTGCGCAAGGCGCGTGACCGCGCCCATGTGTTGGTCGGTCTCGCCATTGCCGTCGCCAATATCGACGAGGTCATCCGCGTTATCCGCCAGGCGCCCGATCCGCAGTCGGCCCGCGAAGAGCTGATGACCCGCCGCTGGCCGGCGGCAGATGTCGAAAGCCTGATCCGTCTGATCGACGATCCGCGCCATCGCATTAATGACGACCTGACCTACAATCTCTCCGAGGAACAGGCCCGCGCCATCCTCGAGCTGCGCCTTGCCCGCCTGACGGCCCTCGGCCGCGACGAAATCGGCGACGAACTCAACAAGATTGGCGACGAAATCAAGGATTACCTCGATATTCTTTCTTCGCGCGTCCGCATCCAGACCATCGTCAAGGATGAACTCACCGCCGTCCGCGACGAGTTCGGCACGCCGCGCCGCACCGAGATCGTCGATGGCGGCCTCGAAATGGACGACGAGGATCTGATCGCCCGCGAAGACATGGTCGTCACCGTCTCGCATCTCGGTTACATCAAGCGCGTGCCGCTGACCACCTACCGCGCCCAGCGCCGCGGCGGCAAGGGCCGCTCCGGCATGACCACCCGCGACGAGGATTTCGTTAGCCGGCTATTCGTAGTCAATACCCATACGCCGGTCCTGTTCTTCTCTTCGCGGGGCATCGTCTACAAGGAAAAGGTCTGGCGCCTGCCGATCGGCACGCCGACCTCGCGCGGCAAGGCCCTCATCAACATGCTGCCGCTCGCACCCGGCGAGCGCATCACCACCATCCTGCCCCTGCCCGAGGACGAGACGAGCTGGGACAATCTCGACGTCATGTTCTCGACGACGCGCGGCACGGTTCGCCGCAACAAGCTGTCGGACTTCGTCCAGGTCAACCGCAACGGCAAGATCGCCATGAAGCTCGAGGAGGAGGGCGACGAAATCCTCTCCGTCGAGACCTGCACGGATCAGGATGACGTGCTGCTGACGACGGCGCTCGGTCAGTGCATCCGCTTCTCCGTCGACGACGTCCGCGTCTTTGCCGGCCGCAACTCGATAGGTGTGCGCGGCATCAATCTCGGCGATGGCGACCGCATCATCTCGATGACGATCGTCGGTCATGTCGATGCCGAGCCGTGGGAGCGTGCTGCCTATCTCAAGCGTTCCGCCACCGAGCGTCGGGCGACGGGCGTGGATGAAGAGGATATTGCGCTGGTTGGCGAAGAAGTCACCGAAGAGGGGCAGCTTTCCGACGAGCGTTATGAAGAGCTGAAGGCACGCGAGCAGTTCGTGTTGACGGTCTCGGAAAAAGGCTTCGGCAAGCGTTCGTCCTCCTATGATTTCCGCATCTCCGGCCGCGGCGGCAAGGGCATCCGCGCCACCGATACGTCGAAAACCGGCGAGATCGGCGAACAGGTCGCGGCCTTCCCTGTTGATGACGGCGACCAGATCATGCTGGTCTCCGATCGTGGCCAACTGATCCGCGTGCCGGTCGGCGGCATCCGCATCGCCAGCCGCGCCACCAAGGGCGTCACCATCTTCTCCACCGCCAAGGACGAGAAGGTTGTTTCGGTCGAGCGCATCAGCGAGCCGGAGGAAGACGAGACGGAGGAGGCTGTCGAGGTCGCCGAAGGCGCCCCTGCGACCGATGAAAGCGCCACCGATCAAGGCCCGGTTGCCGATGGCGATCCGGCCGGGCCTGCCGCGGAATGATCACATGAAGGGGGCGGCTTCGAGCCGCCCTTTTCTTTTCAAGCGCCCATTTCTTTTTCAAGTTCGGGGATGGTTCAGATCATACCGAAAGAAAAAGCCGGATGCTGGGTGCATCCGGCTTTGAATGGCCCTGGCGACGGAAGGGTGCCGCTCGAGGGTGGGAAGTGGGTGGTCAGAAAGGAATGTCAGAATGCTCTATGTTTTTCGTTCAGAGCTTTCACCTCTTCGCCTTCACGCCGAAGCGCTGAGATCGTCGAGGCCACGGACACGATGAACATCACGCTGATGAGGGCGGTGAGCACTGTCAAGATCGTGAACATAGGCATTCCTTTCCTGGGGAGTTGCGTTCTCGCCCCTCAGTACTGGCCTAGCACGGCCGTCCGGGCCGAAGCATAGGGACCATAAACCTTGGACGTATCGACCTTCTGATCATAGAGAGCGACGGTTGCGGTCAGCATGCCCGTGACCATTACCATCCAGAGCAGGTTAATCATCGTAATCTTACCGGGCATCTTTAGTCCTTCCTGCCGCGCTGATCGCATCTATGGGGTCGGTTGAATGAACGCATCCGTTTGAAAATGGTTCCGCGGATGTTGAGGGGGTGTTTACCAATGGCGATCTGAAGCCTCCTTGAATGTCTCGTTCATCTGGCGTTCAGATTCGAAGCCCGTTTTCGCGCAGCCGGCCCTGGGCGCGCACGATCGCCGCATGTTCGGCAAGCTCCGGCCGCACCCAGCTCACCTCATATCGATCGGCGAAATAGCCATAGGCCATCTCGGCGGCGAGGGAGGAAACGACGGCAAGTGCAACAAGCACGATCAGCATGGACTTGGTCTTTCAGGGAACGCCGGATGCCGGAATGGCATCGGCTGCATTTGATGATCCGAGTAAAGCAGATCCTGTCTGAAACGGCCTTGAACGGACCATTCATCCGCCGTTCAACCGCCTGCCAATTCAAAATGATAGAACGTCCTTGGCGTGTCCGGATGGACGTGCGGCACTCTCGCCGGACCTGCCCAAATCACTTGCGGCAGAGCGGCATCCGTGACAAAAGGCGTCAAATCAACGGTCTGGTCACATGACGACAGCTTTCTATCCCGGGTCTTTCGACCCGATCACCAATGGGCATGTGGATGTTCTGGTCCAGGCGCTGAACGTCGCCGAAAAGGTGATCGTCGCGATCGGCATCCATCCCGGCAAGGCGCCGCTCTTCTCCTTCGAAGAGAGAGCTGAGCTGATCCGCCGTTCGCTGGCTGAAGCGCTGCCCGGCAAGACCGGTGACATCACCGTCGTCGCCTTCGACAATCTGGTCGTCGATGCCGCCCGCACCCATGGAGCAACATTGTTGATCCGCGGTCTTCGCGACGGCACCGACCTTGATTACGAAATGCAGATGGCCGGAATGAACCGGACGATGGCGCCCGATATCCAGACCATCTTTTTGCCGGCGGGCACGGCCTCGCGGCCCATAACCGCCACATTGGTCCGCCAGATCGCCGCCATGGGCGGCGATGTCAGCGCTTTCGTGCCGGCCGCCGTCTTGCAAGCCCTCACATCCAAGCGCCCAAACTAGTAAGAACAAAGACTAGCAAGCGCAAAGACCAGGCGGAACCCGCCGCAATGGAGCTCATATGAAACTCTTTTATCTCGCATTTGCCGGCGTGCTGTATCTCGCCTCCTTCGCCGGAGATGCCTTCGCCCAGTCGGCCGATCACTATCTCACCATCCAGCTGAAGAACGGCCCCGTCGTCATTCAGTTGATGCCTGAGGTGGCGCCGAAGCATGTCGCCCAGATCGAAGCACTGGCAAAGAAGGGCGAATACGACAACGTCGCATTCCACCGCGTGATCGACGGTTTCATGGCTCAGACCGGCGACGTCAAGTACGGCAATATGGAAAAGGGCTTCGATGCGAGCCTCGCCGGCACCGGCTCTTCCGATCTGCCTGACATTCCGGCTGAATTCTCCAAGACCCCGTTCGTGCGCGGCACGGTCGGCATGGCCCGTTCGCAGGATCCGAATTCCGCCAATTCGCAGTTCTTCATCATGTTCGCCGACGGTTCCTTCCTGAACGGCCAGTACACCGTCGTCGGCAAGGTCGTTTCCGGCATGGAAAATGTCGACAAGATCAAGCGCGGCGAAGGCCAGAACGGCGAAGTCAAAAGTCCCGACAGGATGATCAAGGTCACCCTGGGCAAGAAGTAAGTTACGAGAGAAACAAGAGGAGAAGGCAATGGCCGAGATCAAGGATCCCGAAAACACCATCATTCTGGAAACCACCAAGGGCAAGGTTGTCATTCAGCTTTTGCCGCAGGTCGCCCCGGAGCATGTCGCCCGCATCAAGGAACTCGCCCGCGAGAAGGCCTATGACGGCGTCGTCTTCCACCGCGTCATCCAGGATTTCATGGCCCAGACGGGCGATGTCGAATTCGGCAAGAAGGGCTCGGAAACCTTCAATCCCAGCCGCGCCGGCATGGGCGGCTCCTCCAAGCCGGACCTGAAGGCTGAATTCTCGGCAACCACCCATACGCGCGGCACATGCTCGATGGCCCGTTCGCAGAACCCGAACTCGGCCAACTCTCAGTTCTTCATCTGCTTTACCGACGCGCCGTGGCTGAACAAGCAGTATTCCGTCTGGGGCCAGGTCATCGAAGGCATGGACAACGTCGACAAGATCAAGCGCGGCGAGCCGGTTTCCGATCCGGACTCGATCGTCTCCATGCGGGTTGCCGCCGACGTCTGATTGTGATTTCTGCTGAAACCCGCCCTTGCGCGAAAGCGCGGGGCGGGTTTCGCTTTGCCTGAAAGTGCCCTGATGCGCGTAGACCTTTTCGATTTCGACCTGCCTGATGAACGCATCGCGTTGCGGCCCGCCGAGCCGCGCGACAGCGCGCGGCTGCTCGTCGTCGATCCGAATGTGGAGAACATCCGGGATTATCGCGTCGGCGATCTGCCGTCTTTTCTGCGGCCCGGTGACGCGCTCGTCTTCAACGACACCAAGGTTATTCCGGCCCAGCTCGAGGGCATTCGCCATCGAGAGGGTGCGGGCGGCCAGCAGGTGTCGGCGACGCTGCACATGCGTATCGGCGCCAACAAATGGAAGGCCTTCGCCAAGCCCGGCAAGCGTATCAAGGAGGGCGACCGCATCGCCTTCGGCCATTCCGGCGAAAGCTGCATGATCGGCTCGCTTGACGCGACGGTGGAAGAAAAGGGCGAGGCCGGCGAAGTGACACTGGCCTTCGATCTCTCCGGCCCCGCACTGGACGAAGCGATTGCCAGCGTCGGTCACATTCCTCTGCCGCCCTATATTGCCGCCAAGCGGCCGGAGGATGAACGCGACCGCGCCGACTATCAGACCATCTATGCACGGGAGGAGGGCGCTGTTGCAGCCCCCACGGCCGGCCTGCATTTTACACCCGCTTTGTTCGAGGCGCTCGACAAGGCCGGTGTCGAACGCCATTTCGTGACGCTGCATGTCGGTGCCGGCACCTTCCTGCCCGTCAAGGCAGACGATACCGCCGATCACAAAATGCATCTCGAAAGCGGTTATGTCGGCACCGAAACCGCCGCCCGGCTGAATGCCGTCAAGCAAAGAGGGGGACGCATCATTTGCGTCGGCACCACCTCACTGCGGCTGATCGAGAGCGCAACACAAGACAGTGGCGAAATTCGCGCCTGGAGCGGCGCCACCGGCATTTTCATCACGCCGGGTTACCGCTTCAAGGCCGTCGACATGCTGATGACCAATTTCCACCTGCCGCGCTCGACGCTCTTCATGCTGGTCTCGGCCTTTTCAGGCCTCGACACTATGCGCGCCGCCTATGACCACGCCATCCAGACGGGCTACCGCTTCTATTCATATGGCGATGCCAGCCTTCTCTTCCGGAAAGATTAGATGACCGACCGCTTCCAATTCACGCTTGACAAGACCGATGCCGGCGCCCGCCTCGGCAAGATCTCCATGCCGCGCGGCGATATCCGCACGCCGGCCTTCATGCCGGTTGGCACCGTCGGCACGGTCAAAGCCATGTATCTCGACCAGGTGCGCGAGACCGGCGCCGACATCATCCTCGGCAATACCTATCACCTGATGCTGCGCCCGACGGCCGAGCGCGTCGCCCGCCTTGGCGGCCTGCATAAGCTCATCCGTTGGGAACATCCGATCCTGACCGACTCCGGTGGGTTCCAGGTCATGTCGCTGTCCGGCCTGCGTAAACTCGACGAGCAGGGCGTCACCTTCAAATCGCATGTCGACGGCAGCCTGCATCACATGTCGCCGGAGCGCTCCATAGAAATCCAGGGGCTGCTCGGCTCCGATATCCAGATGCAGCTCGACGAATGCGTGGCACTGCCGGCCGAGGCGAAAGAGATTGAGCGCGCCATGGAAATGTCGCTGCGCTGGGCCGAACGCTGCCGGGTGGCCTTCGGCGAGCAGCCCGGCAAGGCGATGTTCGGCATCGTTCAGGGCGGCGACATCCCGGCGCTGCGTATCCGTTCGGCCGAGGCATTGAGCCAACTCGACCTCAAGGGCTATGCCATCGGCGGCCTCGCTGTCGGCGAGCCGCAGGATGTCATGCTGCAGATGCTGGAAACGACGCTGCCGGTCCTTCCTCTGGAAAAGCCGCGTTACCTCATGGGTGTCGGCACGCCGGATGATATTCTGAAATCGGTTGCGCGCGGCATCGACATGTTCGACTGCGTCATGCCCACTCGCTCCGGCCGCCATGGCCTGGCCTTTACCCGCCGCGGCAAGGTCAACATCCGCAATGCCCGCCATGCCGAGGATATGCGCCCGCTCGACGAACAGTCGAATTGTCCGGCCTCACGCGATTATTCGCGTGCCTATCTGCACCATCTCGTCCGCTCCAACGAGGCGCTCGGCGGCATGCTGCTCTCCTGGAACAATCTCGCCTATTACCAGGAACTGATGCAGGGCATCCGCAAGGCGATCGCCGAAGGCCGCTTCGCCGATTTCATGGCGGAAACGCAGGAGGAATGGGCAAGAGGCGATCTCCAGCCCGTGTGATCCCGATCAAACCTGTTTGATCCCGATCGAACCTGTTTGATCCCGATCGAACCTGTTTGATCCAATCCAACGAGGTTGGATCGATCGGGATCAAATACCCTTGCTGTCCGCATCTGGGATGATCTGCACGCCGTTGATCCGGTAGCTGCCATCCGGCTGGCGGGTGATCTGGTAGATCGCCGTCCAGTCTTTGCCATCGCGGCCTGAAATCAGCACTTCGTGATAGATCAGCGCGCCGTTGTCGATCGAGCGGCTGCGGCCGAAGGCGTAGTTGCCGGGATGATAGACCGGCTCGTAGCTCTTCTTCACCATGGCGAAGAACAGATTCTTGTCGGGATACATCGCCCGGATGCCGGGAGCGGCGAAGGAATAGGCGGTCTCGGCATCGTCCTTGAGGAAGGCCTTGATCTGTTCCTCGATCATCGTCCGCGTCGTGTCGATCGGGTCTTCGGCGCGGGCCGAGACGATGGAGAGGAGGGACGCGGCACACAGAATAAGAACTGCGAAGAAGGCGCGCATGGGTTGATCTCCAGCTCTATCGGAGAATAATCCCCGATAGAGCAGAAGTGTAGGCGATTTCCAAAGCAATGCCAGCAAAAGTGCGCAGCGGTTTGCGTCCGGAATTGCGTAAAACAAAAAATGAGAGCGGTTCTGTGCTTCCATGAAAACTGAACCGGCCTACCGCAAGCAAAACAGACTTTACGACCAGCGCCGGAAGAGGGCGCTGGCGTTCACTCCACCGAAGCCGAAACCATTGGTGATCGCATAGTCCATGGTGAGCGGCCGCGCCGTCTTGCCGACGATATCGATGCCGTCGGCGGCCGAATCAGCCTCATCCAGGTTGCGGGTCGGCGGCGCGATCTGGTCGCGCAGCGCCAGGATGGTGAAGATCGCCTCCAGCCCGCCGGCAGCCCCGAGCAGGTGGCCGGTCGCCGATTTCGTCGCGCTGACGGCAATGCCGCCATTGCGGCCGAAGACCGTGCCGATCGCGGCGATCTCGCCCCTGTCACCGACGGGTGTCGAGGTCGCATGCGCGTTCAGGTGTTTGACGTCGGAAGCGGAAATCTTCGCTTGGCGGAGCGCCGCCTCCATCGCCCGCCGCGCACCGTCGCCGTCTTCAGGGCCTGAGGTCATATGGTAGGCGTCCGCCGCCGTGCCGTAGCCGACGAGTTCGGCGAGCGGTGTGGCGCCGCGGGCAAGTGCGTGCTCCAACGTTTCGATGACCAGAATGCCGGCGCCTTCGCCCATGATGAAACCGTCGCGCGCCGTGTCGAAGGGCCGCGACGCCAGCTCCGGCGTTTCGTTGAAGCCGGTGGAAAGGGCGCGTGCGGCGGCAAAGCCGCCGAGGCTCACCTTGTCGATACAGGCCTCGGCGCCACCGCAAATCGCCACATCCGCCTCGCCGGAGCGGATCAGCCGCGCCGCATCGCCGATTGCCTGGACGCTGGCGGCGCACGCCGTCACCGGAGCGCCGAGCGGCCCCTTGAAGCCGTAGCGGATGCTGACCTGGCCGGCGGCGAGGTTGACGAGGAAGGAGGGCACGGTGAAGGGCGACAGGCGTCGGACGCCGCGCGTCTCGCCGATCCGTACTGCTTCGGCGATCGCCGGAAAGCCGCCGACGCCCGACGCGATGATGGTCGCGGTGCGTTCACGCTCGCCTTCGTCGGTCGGCATCCAGCCGGCCTGCTTGACCGCTTCCTCCGTCGCCGCCATGGCGAAATGGATGAAGCGGTCCATCTTCTTCTGGTCCTTGGGCGGGATGTATCGGTCGGGATCGAAGCCGGCTTGCGCATCCTCGGTTATGCCGGGAACGATACCGCCGACCTTGGCCGCGAGCTCGCCGACGATGTCTTCCGCCAATACCCGCAGCCCCGAACTGCCGTCGAGAAGGCGTTTCCAGGCGGGCTCGACGCCGGTGCCGAGTGGCGAGACAAGCCCCATGCCGGTGACAACGATGCGGTCCATTCTGTTCTCCTTCTATGCGTCGATGCCGAGATACCAGGCGCGCATGCGGGCGATCCGCGCGTGCACCTCGTCATCGGCGGCGGGGCCTGCAAGCAGGCTGGTATTTTCGGGTGTCACCTGTTCGCCGGTGCGCGCATCGACCAGCACGGTCTCGCGCTCTTTGCCGGAAGCGGCATCGCCCAAGAGAAAGGCGAGGTCCTCCTCCGGAATGTGCCGGCTTCCCCAGGAAAACAGCGTCATCAGGACGGGAAAGAAATCACGGCCCTTTTCCGTCAGCCGATATTCGTAGCGGGCAGGGCGCTGCTGGTAGAGCCGCCGTTCAAACAGGTCCTGATCCGTCAGGTGTTTCAGCCGCCGTGCCAGGATGTTCGGCGCCACGCCGAGGCTCTTCTGGAATTCGTCGAAGCGCGACAGTCCTTGAAAGGCGTCGCGCAGGATCAAGATGCTCCACCAGTCACCGACGCTGTCGAGCGCGCGTGCCGCCGGGCATTTGAAATCGCTGAAGCTTGTTCGCTGCATGGCGATGTCACTACATTAGTGACTATCATAATGCAAGTTACTATCGGGACTCGCGCTCGAAAATCCGGGCGAGCACGATGCCGGTGACGAGCATGCCGACTGCCACGAAGATCGTATCGCCTGGCGAGCCGATATAAAGCGGCCCGATATTGGCAAAGAGCAGGAAGGCGATGAGGAAATTCACCCAGCCCCAGACAACATTGGCTGTCGGCGAACCGAGCTTTGCGAATGGAGTGCGGAAGGGCCGGCCGCTGACGCCGTTGACGAAATGAGGGATGCCATTGGTCAGAAAGGCCGCGGCGATGAAATGGGCCATATACGCAATCCAGGGCAAAGGCTTCTCCGGTGCTGCGAGTGGCATTGACGGAGGAATGTGGCCGGGAATTTCCTGCCGGCAAGAGGAGGCTAAGCATGTCGCACAGAAGCGTGCAGCGATTTTTGCGGCAACGACATGCGTAAAAACCAAGAGCTAAAGCGCGAGGCGCGACGTTGAAAGATCGCGACGCGCTTTAGAGACGCACGTGGTGCCGCAGCCCGCCGCCGAATAGCGACGGACCTGGCCGGGTCAGATCAGCATGAAATCCTTGAATTGAAGCGCCGGGGAATTGTCGAGATCGGCCACATGGATTGCCGCACCCGCGGCACTTCCATCCGCATCAAAGGATAGAATGCCGCTGGTCTGGTCGTAGATCAGTCTATCGTCAGCTTCGAGTGCTTTGGTGCCGACGACGAAATTCTCATCCGAAAATCTCGATAGGCTGAGTGCGGCGAAAATCGAATGGTCGAGCAGCAGCTTGTCGCCGGCCGCCGAGGAGAAATCCCGGATCTTGTCGATGCTCACATTGTCGGGCTTAACGTCGAAAACGAAGGAATCGGCCCCTCCGCCGCCGGTCAGAATGTCTGCGCCGGCTTTGCCGATCAGTTTGTCGTTGCCGAGCCCGCCGCTCATCTGGTCGGCCCCCTTGCCGCCATTGAGACTGTTGCTGCCGTCGTTGCCGGTCAGCACGTTGGACGTGTTGTTGCCCGTCGCGCTGAGATTGGCCGTTCCGGTCAAGGCAAGGTTTTCGATCGTTCCGGCCGTGCGCTTCAGATCGGCCAGACTGAAGGAAGTCGAAGCCTTGATGGTGTCCTTGCCGGATGCCCCTGTTTCATCGGCAAAATCGCCGGCATTGTCGACCATATAGGTGTCATTGCCGGCGCGGCCCGACATACGGTCGGCACCAGTGCTTCCGTCAAGAATATTGTTGCCGGAATTGCCGGTGAGAACATTCGCCAGGCCATTCCCGGTGCCGTTCAGGTTGGCGGTGCCGGTCAGCGTCAGGTTCTCGACGTTTCCGATCGTATGCGCCGTATCCTTGAGGCTGAAGCTGATCGACGACATGACGGTATCCGTCCCGCCGCCCCGGCTTTCGTCGACGATTTGAGCAGAGTTGCTGACGGTGAATATGTCGTTGCCGGTGCCGCCATAGATATGGTTGGTTGCCGGCGGCGGCGTGCTGGTGATGCCGCCTTCGATGTCGATGATTACGGGATGATCGACGACATTAACCGTCAGGGACGAGACGTTGCTGAGGCTTTTGATCGCCGTCGTCCCGGTCAGCGGGTCGAAGACCTTCACGGAGCCGAACGAGGCGCCGAGATTGACTTTGACGGCTGTATTTGCAGCCTGAATGGCCGCATCGGTGGACTGGTTCCAGATATCGGGCTCGTTCCAGAGGATGATCTGGTAGCTTCCGTCCGATTTTTCCGTGAGCAGGCTGCGGGCCGAGGACGGCAGGCCGTCGATCGAATAGTTGAGCGCTCCGGCGCTGAAGCTCGCCTTCTGAGCGCCGTCATCCGCAAGGATTTCGGTCAGATTATGGATAGCCGTCGCAGCCGGCTTGGCCGAATAGTCGAGATGAAAAAGCCCGAAATGCTTTTCCTGATTGGTGCCCTGCGGATCGGAATAGGCGTCCAGCAGCTCGTAAATGAACGTGTTTTTCGATCCGAGTGCCGCGCCGTCCATCAGCGTATTGAGCAGGAGCTTGGCCTGCGTCGCTTCGCTAACGCCTTCCCAGCCGCCATTGGTGTCGGCGGTCAGCGACGTATGGTAACCGGTCTCGGTGATCGCAAGCGGCTTGCCCGGATCGGCAGCGCGCTGAACGCCGGATTCTCGGGAAAGCCATGAATATGGCTGGTCGCCATCCTTCGCATAGGTGTGGATCGTCGTGTAGTCGGACGCGGAAGCGACCGTATATCCGGTAAAGCTGAAGACCGGGATGTCCTTCAGCAACGGATCGGCGTTGACGGCGGCAGACAGATCCTTCTGGTAGGCGACCGCTGCGGCCTGGCCGCTCAGGCCGTGATAGCTGACCGACCAGTTATTGACTTCGTTCGGGCCTTCGATGCCGACGACCGATCCGGGATGGGCCTGCGCGAAATCATGCAGCCGCTGGACCACGGTGGCGGGGTCGACTTCCCGCTGCGCGCTGAAGACGAATTGCACGCCGGCCTTGGCCGCGTCGCCGAGATGCGTTTGGCCGTTGGGATCGGAAGCGGAGTTGGGGGCGTGATCGCGGACTGTATCGAGGCCAAGATAGTCGAGTGCCTTAACAACTTCTCCGACATCGGAATATTTTCCGTCGGTGTAGTCGATATGTGTATCAATTCCAAAGGAGCGAATAATATCGTTTATTCTAACGGCTTGAGCCATAAGTTTTTCTCCCGGTTTACGAGGGAATTGGCGATGGGAATGAATCCCCATTTGTTGAAACCAATTCGATTTAATACACGAGGAGGGTCGTGCGGCGATGACTCGTTATCCATGATATATTGTTCCGAATGTGGCTCGCTTCGGATTGTATTTATTATGAAATCTGCGCTTGCATTTTTTCGTCCGGCCAACTGATCATGCCCGAGCGGGACGGCCCATAGGCAGAGCCTGGTGAAATCCGACATGGTTTTGGAGGATCCGATGACCGTCAATGTTGAATTCCGGTTTCGCAGCGGCATGCCGTCGATGGCGTTCAGCAATGTCCGCTTGCGCGGCAGTTGGGATGGGCAGGGCCGTCCTTCGGACGATTGGACCTCCGTTCCGATGCGGCTTTCCCATGACGAGGACGGCTATGATGTCTTCGTCGCCGATGTATCGTTTCCCGACGCCGAGATCGGTACGCATTTTCGCTGGGGAATCGAACTGGATCGGCCGGGCATTCCAGACCTATGGGCCATCACCGCCGAATTGGACGACGAGGTCTCGACACGTCGCGAACGCTCCTTCGAACTCCAGCAGGGGATCGCGCCGCAGACCTATCATCTGACGTGGATCGGCCGTCTGGGGGCGAATCGGATTGAGCGGCGCGACGGTACCGACGGCATTCGCTTCGCGGTCTGGGCGCCGAACGCCAGGGCGGTTTCGCTTGTGATCGCCGATGCCGCTATCGGCTACGTCGCCGACGACGGCACCGGTGCAGTCGCAACCATCGCGATGCGCAAGACCGTCGACGGCTTCTGGACCGTCGAAACCGGCGATGATGACGGCCTTGCCGATTTCGACGGCATGGTCGGCACGCCCTATATGTACCGCATCACGAAGGATGACGGATCGCTCGTCTACCGCACGGATATCTGGTCGCTCATGCAGATCGGCGCTGGAGATTTCGATCCGGATGGAGCGGTCTATCACGGATCGCCGGCGTCATTGGACGGACCGCAGAGCTGTTCGGTCGTCTGCGACCCGAAGCGGGTGGTACTGCCATCGGGAGAGGAGCTTACCGCCGAGGCCTTCTGGGCCGACGAATTCGCCGGCGGCCAAAAGATTCCCGATCGGCTCGAGGATCTGGTGATCTATGAACTGCATGTCGGCGCCCTCGGTTTCGGCAAGCCCGCGCCCGGTACGCTCGATGATGCCATCGCCTTCGTCGAACATCTCGCAGCGCTCGGCGTCAACGCGGTGGAACTGCTGCCGATTGCGGAATTCGAGACCCGGGCCAACTGGGGCTACGGCACCTCGCATTTCTTTGCCGCCGATCAAGGGGCCGGCGGCACCGACCGGCTGAAGATGTTCATCAAGACCTGCCACCAGCGCGGCATCGCCGTCATCCTCGATGTCTGTTACAACCACTTCGATCCGGATGGCGAGCGGGCGCAATGGGCCTATGATTCCAACGATCACACCCGCAATATCTACTATTGGTACGAGGGACGGCCCGGCGATTACGCCGATCCCACGGGCGGCTACATCGACAACATCTCGACGGGATGGGCGCCGCGCTTCCATGAGGAAGCCGTGCGCCAGCTTTTCATCTCCAGCGCCGCCTTTTTCGTCTCCGTCTGCCATATCGATGGTTTCCGGCTCGATCAGACGAGTTCGATCCATCAATATCCGGTTCTGCATGCCGATGGCCGGCGCGCCGATCGGGCCGCCGCCTTCGGCGCCAAATTCCTGAAGCAATGGACCCGCACGATGCGGCTCATCAAGCCGCAGCTTTTCCTGACGGCCGAGGATTATTCGGACTGGTCGGCGATGACCGAGCCAAGCCTGAGCGGCGACGGGCTCGGCTTCGATGCGACCTGGTATGGTGACTTTCATCACAATCTCGTCGAATATCACGGCGGTGCGCAGGCGCAGCTGTTGAAGAATGCCGGCTTCGGGGACCAGCGGGCGCTGACCATGTCGTCTCTTGCCGGCGCTTTGCAGACAAGCGCGCACTCCAAGGTAGTCTATAACCAGTCGCACGACGATTGCGGCAATCGTGAAGGATCGGCGCGAACCGCTGTGATCGCGGTCAATTTCGCGCCTGTTGTCGGTGAGACCAGGACGTGGGCGGAGGCGAGATCGAAGTTCGCGGCGGCGATGACGCTGCTATCGCCGGGGACGCCGATGTTTTTCATGGGCGAGGAAATCGGTGCCCTGAAGCCCTATCGCTACAATGATTTCCTCGCCAACCGGGAGAATATTCTCGGCGCAGCCGATGGCCACGGGGCAGGGATGATCAGCTGCTATCGCGATCTGATAGCGCTCAGTGTCGGAGAGGCAGCCATTCGCTCGCGCAACATCGCCATTCCCCTGGTTCACGACGAAAATCGGGTGATCGCCTTTCATCGCTGGAACGACGGCGAGGATTTCCTCGTCGTGGGCTCGCTGAACGATGCTCCCTTCGAACACGGCTACCGGTTGCACAGCGACCGCTTGGGAGATGACCTCTGGGAGGAGGTCTTCAACAGCGATTCTCGCAGATATGGCGGCTGGAACGTCGGTAACGGCGGCGGAAGGCTCCGAGCCACGGCGGGAGTGCTCGATCCCGTGCTGCCGGCGTCAGGCGTTCTGGTCTTTCGCAGGCTGTGACAAGTGCACGTCGGCAACGGTCAGGCAAAGCCGAGCGGCAGATTTTCCAGTTTCCTGTCATTGCCGTAGTCGCGCTCATGCGGCGAGCGACGACGGCCGTCGCGGCGAACGGAAAGATCGATCCGGTTTTCGGCGAAGATCCCATCGGGCCATGTGCCGGTGTCATGGCAATCGGCGTCGATTTTGGGGGCAAGGATTTTCAGGATCATTGGGGTTCCTCCACGGCGCAGCATCAACACTCGGAAAGGCCGCTTCGTTCCATTTATAAAACCCGAATTATTAATAAATTAACCATAATCGCCAGGCGAGAACCAGTCATCGCCTGACGTTGACCTGACGTTGAAATGATTGGCCCATGGAACTCCGGATGTTGATCGCCGTTGATGTCAATGAACACAGGAGGTTCCGATGCAGTTGATCGATACGCGAGTGACACAGGCCGGCGACATCTTCACCGTCGAATTCTTGGGCGAAGGCGGAGAATCGATTTCCGTCAAAATCGACAACTCCCATGGCGAGCTTGATGATGCGACGGCGGTCGACCACGCCAAGGTCATGATGGTTCAGCTGACCAGCTTTGCCGGCGGCGAGCCGGACGGCAGCATCAACCGTTACGATGCCTTGAGCAACGGCAATTTTGACGAAGGCAGCAAAGGTCTGATCGGCCAGCCGAGCGCGCGTTCGGCTGGGGACAGCGAGACGCTGGAGGAAGAGTTGAACGAGGGCCTTGAAGACAGCTTCCCTGCAAGCGACCCTGTCTCGGCAACGGTATCGTCCATCCCGGCCAACGCACCACGGCATTGATTTCACCGCAATCTCAATCCCAAATGTTGGCCAAGGCTGCCCCGGTTCCTGCGGGCAGCTTTTTCTTGCATGACAAATTGATGTCAAAACTGAAAAACAGCTGAAAACAGCAGATGTCTGATTGACATGGGAGCCTTCTAGAGAGGGCCCGAGAAGGAAGCGCGGGTGACGCGCTTCCGACGTCTCGGAGACGCGCCCATGAAGATGATTCAGACATGAAAATCATTCAGATCACCGACACCCATTTCAGTCCCGACAAGCCGCATTTCAACGGCAACTGGGCGCCGCTTCTGAGCTGGATCGAAGAGACCGGCGCCGACCTGGTCGTCCATACCGGCGATCTCACCGTCGACGGCGCCGACAAGGAGGCGGACATCACCTTTTCGATGGATCTGATGCGCCAGGTGTCGATCCCGATGCTGATCGTCCCCGGTAATCACGATGTCGGCCATCTCCAAGGATCGGACCAGCCGGTCGATGCCGAGCGGCTCGCCCGCTGGCGCAGCCTTGCCGGCGACGACCGTTGGCTGGAGGATACGGCCGGCTGGCGTTTCATCGGCTTGAACGCGCTGCTTCTCGGCCATGAGGATGACGAGGAGGAGGCCCAGTTCGAATGGCTCGATCAGGCGCTTTCCGACAGGGCAGGGCGGCGCGTGGCGCTGTTTGCGCACAAGCCGCTGTTCGTCGATGCGCCCGACGAGGGCGATACCGGCTATTGGAGCGTTCGCCCGGTCCAGCGTCGGCGGCTCTATGATCTCATCGCTTCCCATGACGTGGCGCTGTTTGCGAGCGGCCATCTCCACTGGGCTTGGCAGGGGCGCTTTAACAACACCCAGCTGACATGGGGTCCGTCGGCCGCCTTCATCATCGACAAGATGGAGCGGGAGATGCCGGGTGAACGTCTGATCGGCGCCGTCATCCACGAGTTCGATACTTCAGTCGAAAGCACGATTGTCGCCGTTCCCGGCATGACCGCCCATGTGCTCGACGACGTCGTGCATGAGGTGTATCCCCAGGCGGTCAAGCAGCGGGAACCGGTCGAATGAGCGCGCTCTCGCTTCGCGGCATCACCAAGGCTTTCGCCGGCAACCAGATCCTCGATGGCGTCAGCCTGGATATTGCGGCCGGCGAATTCATCGCGCTAGTCGGCCCCTCCGGCTGCGGCAAGAGCACGCTGCTGCGCGTTCTGGCCGGCCTCGACCATGCCGACCGCGGCGAGATCCTGATCGGCGGGCGCGACATGTCCGGCGTCGCAGCCGCCGACCGCAACATCGCCATGGTCTTTCAGTCCTACGCGCTCTATCCACATCTGACGGCGTCTGAGAATATCGCCGTGCCTCTGGCGATGCGCCGGCTGTCGAGGATGCAGCGGCTGCCCTTCATCGGCTCGCTGATGCCCGGCCAGCGCGCCACCCGCGTGAAGATCGCCCGCGACGTCAGGGAGATGGCGACGTCGCTGAAGATCGACCACCTACTCGACCGCAAGCCCGGCCAGATGTCCGGCGGCCAGCGTCAGCGCGTGGCGCTTGCCCGCGCCATGGTGCGGCAGCCGAACATCTTCCTGATGGACGAGCCGCTGTCCAACCTCGACGCCAATCTGCGCGTCCACGCCCGCGGCGAGATCGTCGACCTGCATCGCCGAGCCGGCGTGCCGACGCTCTATGTCACCCACGATCAGGCGGAAGCACTGTCGATGGCCGACCGTGTCGCTGTGATGATGGGCGGAAAATTGCTGCAGATAGCAAGCCCTGAAGTCATCTACGACGATCCCGCCCATATCGATGTCGCCCGTTTCATCGGCCAGCCGCGCATCAACCTGCTGCCGGCCTTTGCCGAAGGCGGCGTCATTCTCTGCGGCGGCCTGCGGCTTATGCTCGACAATGCGCCGGACCGGAGGATGCCGGTCACGATCGCCATTCGCCCCGAATTCGTCTTTCTGTCCAGGAGCCGGCATGACGGCCTTGCCGCCCGGATCGAACGCGTCGAATTCCTGGGCTCCGAAGTCATCCTCCATTGCCGGCTGGAAGCGATCGGAGAGACCATCATCGCCAAGGTTCAACCGTCCGAAGCCGCAGGCCTTGCCGCCGGTGATGCCGTCGGGCTGCGGCTCTCGCCCGGCCGTACGCTGATCTTTGCTGAGGATGGCAGCCGGCTGGCCGGCAGCGTTGCCACGGGTGATGCCGGGCTCGGCTCTGCCGATGCCGGACTGATGGCGGGCGGCTCTCAATGGGAGAGGGCGCATGGCTAGCGTCGTCTCGATGGCTGCGCCGCATGATTCCGCCGCTGCGCATCGGCGCAGCGAGGCCCAGATCGCCTGGATGCTGGTGCTGCCGGCGATGATCCTGCTGTTCCTCTTCGTGCTTTTGCCGGTTGCATCTGTGATCGTGCTCGGCTTTACCGATTTCGAACTCGGCTACGGCAAGTTCCGTTTCGTCGGCTTCGAGAATTATGCGCACCTGATCACCGACCGCACCTTTCGCAAGTCGCTGTGGAATACGACGGTCTATGCGGCGATCGTCGCCCCCGTCTCGATCCTTCTCGGCCTCGGCATCGCCATGCTGATCGAGAGCGAAACCGCGGCGCGCAGCTTCTTCCGCACCGCCTATTTCCTGCCGGTCGCCTCGCTGATCGTCGCCATGGCGACCGTCTGGCAATATATGTTCCACCCCACAATCGGCCCGATCAATGCGCTGCTGGCCCTTGTCGGGCTTCCCGGTCCGAACTGGTTGGGCAGCTCCGGCACCGTGCTTTACAGCCTCTCGATCATCGGCGTCTGGCAATCGGCCGGCTTCAACATGGTGCTGTTCCTGGCCGGACTGACGGCGATCCCGCGTGAGCTTTACGCCGCCGCCGAAGTGGATGGCGCCAGATCCTCTTTCGACCGCTTCCTGCTGGTGACCTGGCCGATGCTCGGGCCGACGACGCTCTTCGTCATCACCATCAGCATTACCAATGCGGTCAAGGTCTTCGAGACGGTCAAGACCCTGACCGACGGCGGCCCCAACAAGGCGTCGGAAGTGCTGCTCTTTACCATCTACCAGGAAGGCTTCGTCTATCTCCGCGTTGGGTATGCCTCGGCGATGACGGTGGTCTTCCTGCTGATCCTCGTGGTGCTGATGTTCCTGCAGTATCGCGTCCTCGATCGCCGGGTGCATTACACATGATGACCAGCGCTTTTTCCCTCGGCAGGATCATCCGCCTGACCCTGCTCTCACTGGGCGCGATCGTCTTCCTGTCGCCCTACGTCTTCATGATCTCGACGGCTGGCAAGGCACAGAGCGATATCTTCACCTCGTCGCTATCGCTCCTCCCGGCGCATCTCACCTATGTCGAGAATTTTGCCAAGGCTTTGAGCCGGGTGCCGATGGCGCGGCTCTTGTGGAACGGCGTCGTCGTCTGCGGGCTGATCTTCTTCTTCCAGGTGCTGGTGGCGATCCCCTGCGCCTACGCCATGGCGAAGCTGCGCTTTGGAGCCGCCCGCGCCATGATGGTGCTGGTCATGCTCGGCCTGCTGGTGCCGATCCATGCGACCGCGCTGCCGCTCTATGTCGCCTTCGACCGCGCTTCGCTGCTCAACAGCTATGCCGCCCTGGTCGCGCCCTTCGCCATTTCGGTCTTCGCGATCTTCATGTTCCTGCAGTTCTTCCGCGCCATGCCGGATGATCTCATCCATGCCGCCCGTCTCGACGGCATGTCGGAAATCGGGATCGTTGCCCGCGTCATCGTGCCGAATGCCTGGCCGGCGGTCACCGCCTTTGCCATCTTCTCGGTCGTTGCCCATTGGAACGATCTCTACTGGCCGCTGATCGTCATCAGCAAGCAGGACTACGCCACGCCGCCGCTGGGCCTGATGTATTTCCGCGCTGCCGAGGCCGGCGACGACTACGGCGCACTGATGGCGGCGACCCTCATGATTACCCTTCCCCTCGTCGCTGCCTTCCTGCTTGCGCAGAAGCGTTTCGTCGAGGGCATCACCATGACCGGACTCAAAGGCTGACCGGTTTCAACCCAGGAGAACGAGCGATGAAACATATCACCCAGATTCTCGCCGCAGCGGCCGTATCCTTGGCAATCGCGCTTCCCGCGCATGCCGAGACGACGCTGACGGTTCACTACCCGATGCCGGGCTTCTTCAAGGACGTGATGGACACGATCTCGAAGAAATTCATGGAAGAAAACCCCGATATCAAGATCCAGTTCGCCAGCCCCTCGGCCACCTATGAAGAAGGCATCCAGACGATCCTTCGTCAGGTCGGCACCAGCGAAATGCCCGATATCACCTTCATCGGCCTCAACCGCCTGCGCATGCTTGACGAACGCGACGTCGCCGTCGACCTCGGTCCGCTCGTCAAGAAGGACGGCAACATGGCCGAGCAAGGCTTCACCGACACCATCCTCAAGCTCGCCCAGGTCAAGGCCAAGCAGGTGGGGCTGGCTTTCGCGACCTCCAACCCGATCATGTATTACAACGCCGATCTCGTGAAGGCGGCTGGCGGCAACCCCGACAATCCGCCGAAGACCTGGGATGAGGTCATCGCGCTCGCCGGCAAGATCAAGGCGCTCGGCAACGGTGTCGACGGCATCGATTTCCGCTGGCAGGGCGACGACTGGATGTTTTCGGCTCTCCTCTTCGGCGCCGGCGGCAAGATGCTGAGCGATGACGAAAGCAAGGTTGCCTTCAACGGTCCGGAAGGTCAGAAGGCCGTCGAAGTCCTGCATCGCTTGGTCACCGAGGGCGGCATGCCTGTCTTCACCAAGCCCGCAGGCGAACAGGCTTTCGCAGCCGGCAAGGTCGGTTTCGAATTCCAGACGACGGGCGCGCTGCGCAACACGATCAAGAATGTCGGCAACAAGTTCGATCTGCGCACTGCCAGGATCCCGCTGATCGATTCGGTGAACGGCCGCCTGCCGACGGGCGGCAACGCCGTCGTCATCCTGACGCATGACGCCGCCAAGCAGGATGCTGCCTGGAAGTTCGCTAAATTCGCCGCCGGCCCCTACGGTGCTTCCGTCGTCGTGCCTGGCACCGGTTATGTTCCGAACAATGAGCTTGCCGCGAAGTCACCCGAATATCTCGGCGATTTCTACAAGCAGAACCCGCTGTTCCAGGCCGGCCTCAGCCAGATGCCGGTGATGATCCCCTGGTATGCCTTCCCCGGCTCGAACGGCGTCAAGGTCACGCAGACGATCGTGGACAACCTGTCGCGCATCGTCGACCAGTCGGCCGAGCCGAAGGAAGCGCTCGACGACGCGGCCGCTGACGTCGAGGACATGCTGCCGCGCAGCTGATCTCCTTTCTCACCAGGCATAGGGCAGGGGTCGCCATGCCGAGCGCGTGGCGGCCTCTTCTTTTCCCTAGCTTCTCAGATGGCGCGCACCGTGCCGCCGCGGCGTAGCGTATATGCGACGTCGAGATGACGGGCAGGGGCGGCATTCTCCGCCATGTCGAGGAGCAGCGAGGCGGCCGTCGCCCCCATGCTGGCATCCGGCATTTCGATCGTCGTCAGCGGCGGATCGATCAGCCGGCCGATGGCGATGCCGTCGAAGCCGGCGACCGAAACATCGCCCGGCACCGAGAGCCCTTCGCGCTTCAGCGCGCCGATGACGCCGAGCGCCAGAAGATCGTTGGAGGCGATGATCGCCGTCGGCGCAAGCGAGGTCATCGGCATGCCGAGATCGAGCTGGTCAAAACCGTTGACGAAGGGGATCTGCGTCACATCGAGCGCTGTCAGCCCGCTCTCGGCCATGGCGTCGAGATAACCCCGGTAGCGAAGATGTGCGCGGTCGGAGGCAGCGAAATTGCCTGAAAGAAACAGAATGCGGCGATGACCCATGCCGATCAGGAACGCCGTGATCTCGCGGCCGGCGCCGCGATTGTCGGCGGTGACAGCCGCCGGAAATTGCGCCGTCGGCAGGTTGTTGAGCAGCACGGTCGGCGGCAGCCTGGCAAGCAGCGCCTGGCTGGTCGAGGGATCGCAGACGGTGAGGATCAGCCCGGTCGGCCGGTCGTTCAGGAGGGCAGCGACGGCATCGGCCTCGCGGGCCGGATCGTAGTTCGACTGGGCGATCAAGACGCCGTGGCCGGCCACCAGCATGCGGTTCTGGATGCTCGACAACGACGAGGCAAAGACCGGATTGGTGATGCTCGGGATCAGCACGCCGACCACGGGCCTGCGGCCAAGCCTGCCGGCGGAGTGATAACCGAGTTCGGCGGCCGCACGGCGCACTTTGCGCACCATCAGGTCGCTCGCCGGTCCGTTGCGGTTGAGAACACGGCTTGCGGTCGCCAGCGAGCAGCCTGCCCGGAATGCGACCTGCTCCAACGTCGCCATGAAAGCGCCTCCTGGTAACCTCATCAAGGCGCAATCCTTTAAGTGGGTTCAATGACATTGGTCTGACGCTCGGCCGGAATTGTCTCCTTCTTATCCATTCGCGCACATGGACGTTGATGCGAAATGCAACCTGTGGAATAGTTGAATCGACGCTATCTACCCTTCTCCTGCTCATCACCTGGACAAGAATGTCTCACAAACAAATGGAATGCTCCACGGCGCGGTGGTTTCTCGCGGCGGTCTGCCTTGCTGCAAACTTTGCGTTGCCAGCCTATGCGGACACCCCATCCGAGCCTTGGCCGCAAACGCAAAGCGACCTGCAAGCCGAGACTGGCGTGCATTTCGGCACGCTCGCCAACGGCATGCGGTTTGCGATCATGCGCAACGTCACGCCGCCCGGACAGGCTGCGATCCGCTTTCGCATCGGCGCCGGCTCGCTCGAGGAAAACGACAACCAGCAGGGGCTTGCGCATTTCCTCGAGCATATGGCCTTCAAGGGTTCGACGCACGTCGCCGAAGGGGAGATGATCCGTATCTTGCAGCGCAAGGGCCTGGCCTTTGGACCGGACACCAACGCCCATACCTCTTATGACGAGACTGTCTATGCGCTCGATCTGCCCGAGGTCGATGCGGACACAGTTTCGACGGGCCTGATGCTGATGCGGGAAACGGCGAGCGAGCTGACCCTCGATGCCGGAGCTTTCGATCGCGAACGCGGCGTCATCCTGTCGGAAGAGCGGCTGCGCGATACACCGCAGTCTCGCGCAGCGCTCGGAATCATGAATTCGCTGCTCGCCGGCCAGCGCGCGACCATGCGCGTGCCGATCGGCAAAGCCGACATCATCAGCAATGCGCCCGTAAACCTCGTCCGTGATTATTACCGGGCCAACTACCGACCCGATCGGGCAACGTTGATCGTGGTGGGCGATATCGACCCGGCCGCCATGGAAACCGAAATCCGGCAGCGCTTCGGCGACTGGAAGGCCGTGGGGCCGGCGCCGGCAAAACCGGATCTTGGCACACTGGCGGCGAAAGGCGAAAGTGCCGAGGTGATCACTGTTCCCGGCGGCATGACGAGCATACAGGTCGCCTGGACGCGTCCCTATGACGCCGCGCCTGATACCTCTGCCAGGCGCCGCGCCGAGCTTATCGAAGATCTCGGGCTGCTGGTGCTCAAACGGCGGGTGAGCGCTATCGCCAGCAAGGCGGATGCCCCTTTCATCAGCGCGGGCGTCGGCTCCCAGGATCTCCTCGATTCCGCGCATGTCGTCCTGGTCTCGGCAAATTCCGAGGCGGACAAATGGCAGGCGGCGCTCACGGCCATCGACCAGGAACAGCGTCGTATCCAAAAATTCGGCGTTGAAAAGGCGGAGATCGATCGCGAAATCCGCGAATATCGCTTGGCCCTGCAAGCCGCCGCAGACGGAGCCGCGACGCGCGCGACCACCGACATCGCCTCGGCGCTGGCTGGCAGCGTCGACGACGATCAAGTCTTCACCTCGCCCGCCGAAGACCTCTCGCTGTTCGAGACGATAACGAAGGGCGTCACGATGGCCGAGGTCAATCAAGCCCTTCAGCGTGCTTTCTCCGGCAATGGTCCGCAGGTCGTGCTGCAGACGCCCCAATCACCGCAGGGCGGAGCCGACACGGTTCGGCAATTCTATGACGCTTCGAATGCCATTGACGTCTCGGCGCCATCCGGTGCCGCTGACGTCGCCTGGCCCTACACCCATTTCGGCGAGCCGGGCGCAGTGGTCGAACGCCGCGCCGTCGAAGATCTCGGCTTGACCATGGTGCGCTTTTCCAATGGCGTGCGGCTGACCGTCAAGCCAACCAAACTGCGTGCCAACGAAGTGCTGGTGCGCGAAGATATCGGCCGCGGTCGGCTGGATCTGCCGCGCGACCGTTCCCTCGCGACCTGGGCATCTCCGGCCGTGGTGCTATCCGGCGTGAAGGCCATGGATTACGAGGATATACAGAAAGCGCTGACGGCCAACATCGTCGGCGTCGACTTCTCGGTCGGCGACAGCTCCTTCAGGTTCGACGGTCGGACACGGACGGAAGATCTTGCGACACAGCTGCAACTGATGACCGCTTACACCTCCGATCCAGCCTACCGCCCCGAGGCGTTCAAGCGTGTGCAGCAGGCCTATTTGAGCGGCCTCGATCAGTATGACGCGTCGCCCGGCGGCGTTGTCAGCCGCGATTTCGCAGGTCTCGTGCATTCCGGAGATCTGCGCTGGACCTTCCCTGACCGCGCGCAATTGTCCGCCGCCAAGCCGGACGATTTCGAGGCGCTGTTCCGGCCGATGGTTTCCAACGGCCCGATCGATGTCACCATCGTCGGCGACGTCACGGTGGACGAGGCGATCCGGCTGACGGCTGAAACCTTCGGCGCTTTGCCGCCGCGCCCGGAGACTGCGTCGAGCACCGATCGGGACGAGGTGCGTTTTCCGCCGGCGACCAACCAGCCCGTCTTGCAGGCCCATAGCGGCAGGGCAGACAATGCCGCCGCCGTCGTTGGGGCTCCCATCGGTGATCTGCTCTCCGATCTGCCGCGTTCCTTCACCGCCAATGTCGCCGTGCAGATTTTTCAAAACAGGCTGATCGACCAGTTTCGCATTGCAGAAGGCGCAAGCTATGCCGTGCAGGGCGACGTCGACCTGTCAAGGGAAGTCCCCGGTTACGGCTACGCCTATTTCTACGTCGAGACAGGCCCGGAAAAGGTTGCGCGCTTTTACGCCCTTGTCGACGAGATCGCCAATGATCTCAGATCGCAGGAGGTCTCGCCGGACGAGCTTGCGCGCGCCCGGGCACCCATCATCGAGACCTTGAAGCATCAGCAGCAGAGCAATGAATATTGGCTCTCATATCTGCACCACGCTCAGACGGATTCGCGTCGTTTAGACCGAATACGCGATAGTCTCGGCGGCTACGACAAGGTCACCGCCGGCGATATCCGCGCGTTTTCCTCGGCCTATTTCGGCCCGGAAAAATTCTGGAAATTCGAAGTGCTGCCGGCGGCGGTACGATAGTGGTGAATACCGCTCAGGACCGGCGTTTGACCGCGCGCATATTCATCTCCGAGCGAAGAGCAAAACCCTGCGTTTTGTAGAGGGAAATGGCCGAGATATTCGATGCATAGGCATGCAGATAGGCCGTGTCGCCGCTGGATGCGATTTCGCCGGCAACGAAACGGAAGAGCAGTGTGCCGAAACCGCGCCCCTGGAAATCGGGATGGGTGCAAAGCCCGCTGAGCTCGATGAAGCCGCTCTGCCGCATCCTCTGTCCGGCCATCGCCACCAGGCGGCCGTTGCTTCTGATCCCCCAGAAGCTGCCGAGGCTCTGGGCGCGCAGCGTGAACGGCCCGGGTTTGGTCAATGTCGCCAAGGCCAGCATGTCGGCGGCATCGGCCTCCGTCAGCGGCTCGATGCGAGAATCCGAAATTCGCCCGTGAGGCCGCTCGGCAATCATTTGCACCAACGATGCCTCGGCGACTACGGCTAGCCCCGCTGGGATGACGATCGGTCCGGCTTCAACGAGGATCATGCTCTCCTCCAACGCCGGCAGCGCCTCCAGCGCGTCGAGGCTCTCCGGCCTGTCGTCGGCAGACGCCGCGAAGGGGACGATCGACGGCGGGTATCGCCGCGCATTTTCATTGCCTTCCGCAAGATGGGAATGCGCGCTCTCCAGCGCGCTCCAGATTGGACGGTCGAGAACATGTTTCATCGTGTTTTCTCCTTGGCGGGGCTCCGCTGTGCCAGCGGCGCCTCTGCAAGCCCGTCCTCGATGGCGGCGAGCTGTTCGAGAATCGGCCCGTCGAGATCGCCGCAGAGATCGGCGACGGCTGCCGCGACACGCGGCCAGACCGATATCTTTGAATAGTCGATGAGTTCCTGGCCCTTGTCGGTCAGCGAGACCAATCGGCGGCGCTGATCATCCGGCGCCGGCTGCATGTCGACGAAACCGAGTTCGAGAAGCTGGCCGGTGGTCCGCGTGGCGCCCGGCTGGGTAATGCCCACCGCCTGCGCCAGCTCGCCGACCGTCAGCGGCCCGGCCCGGTCGATCGCCGCCAGGAATGGGTATTGGCCCGCCTGGATGCCAAGGCCGGTCTCGTCGATGATCTGCTGCGTATCCGCCTGCAGCCTCTCGCCGATGCGCCGCAGCCGGCTGCCCATGCACAGAAACCCGAGCGTTCGGACCACATCCTCGACCATGCCATTCCTCCATTTGTATCGACAGTTATATAACGTGTTATATATTTGCTCAACCTGCTAAATTGAGTGCAGGTGATCCATCACAAAACCGGGCTGCTTGTGAGACGCCACGCCCGCATTTGTGTCAAACCCAGTGGCTCGCTCAGCCCCGTCGCCTTTCCGCGATCAGAAGCACCGCCAATATGCAACTGAGCAGGGCGAGGGACGATGGCAGCCCCTGATGGCCAATCAGTTGCATTGCCAGTCCTGTCGCGGGCGAGCCCACGATGCCGCCGATGCCCCATACCAAGGCGAAGGCGGCGTTACCGGCGATCAAGGCCTGGCCGGTGAAACGCTCGCCGAGCTGGATCAGCGACAGGGTATAAATCCCGAACGAGACGCCGCCCCAAGTGAAAACCAGCGGCCAGATGAGCCACGCATCGAAGACGAGCGGCAGCAAGAGGCAACTGGCCAGGCAAGTCAGGACGCAAAGCAACATGATCCGGTTCGAGCCGAACCGCTCGGCCACGCGCCCGAGCAAGATCTGCAGCGCGGCATTGCCTGCGATGAAGCAGGTGATCAGCGAAGCGATACGCTCCTCGCCGCTGTCCAGGGCTGCGCCATAGACCGCAAACAGAGAAAGCAGGATCTGCTCGAAGGCGGCGGCCGCGAAAATCGCAAACAACAGCAGCGGCGCCAGTGCGAAGAAGCCGCCGACGGATGTTGCCTTGCCTTCCTCAGGCGTGGCGGGCAGGCGCGGGGCGACCGCAAGCACGATCAGGCCGCAGAGGAGGAAGGCGGCGATGCCGATCATGAAGGGCGGCCAACCCTCAGTGCCGGCGTGGCCGAGCGACAGCGGGCCAATGGCGAAGCCACCCGAAACGATCGATGAATAGAGGCCCATGATGCGGCCTCGGCGTGGCGCTGGCGTGATGGAGATCAGCCAGGTTTCGCTGATCACGTAGAGCGGATTGGCGAAGAAGCCGAGCAGGAAGCGCAGCGGCATCCAGGCCCAGACGTCCTGTTTCCAGGCGATCGCGATCAGCGTGAGGGCGGCGAGGATCGAACACAGGATCGCCAGCCGCGCTCCGCCCACGCGCCGCGAAAGCGCCGGAATGAAGGGGGCCGACACAATGAAACCCAGCGGCGTCATCGCCGCCGACAGGCCAATCAGTCCCGATGTCGTTCCCTTTCGCTCCAGGATAAAACTGAGCAGCGGATAGGTCAGTCCCTGGGCCACGGCGAACACCATGACGGTGGCGATAATGCCCGTCATCGCCGCCCATGGAATGCGGTCCGCGTGCGGTGATGTGATGCTTTCGGCAGTCATGCAGATTATCCTCGTCAGACCATAGGCTTTGAGGCTCCGGGAGCCTCGACGTCAAAGAGGATGAATTCTGCAGGACAGAGGGGAGCGTCGTACTTAAGTTTTTCCAAAAAGTTCTCAAAAACGTCCAAAGGGATTAAACAGGTCAGCGCCCAATTTCATCCCAGCCGTAAACCCTCAGCACGACAGTTTCAGCCAGACATCATCAGGACCATCAGGAAATGACAGCTCCGCTTTCCTTTCTCGGCCTTCCCGATCGCCTCCCCAATGGAGGTTTGCCCCGTGCGGTGATCTTTGCAGCCGCCCATGGCAGCACCTATCCCGGCAAGAACAGCAGCGGCTACGCCCTGGCCGCTGGTGCCATCCGCGCGGCGAGCCAGGACGATGCACCACTCCTTGAGCACTGGGATTTCGATCTCGGCGGCCCGCTGTTCGACGGCGGGCCGGTCTCATGCATCGATGCCGGCGACATCCAGACCATCCTGCATGACAATCCCGGCAACCGGGGCCGTATCGAGGCGAAGACGCGCGAGGTGCTGGCTTTGCAGGCGGTACCGATCCTGCTCGGTGGCGACTGTTCCGTGACCATTCCCTTCCTTGCCGGCTTTGCCGATCAAGGGCCTGTCTGGGTCCTGCAGATCGATGCCCATATCGACTGGCGCGACGAAGTGCATGGTGAACGCTACGGCTATTCAAGTCCGATGCGTCGGGCAAGCGAGATGCCGCATGTCGCCGGCATGGTGCAGGTCGGCCTGCGCAGCGTCGGCAGTGCGCGCCTCGCCGACATCGAGGCGGCGCAGCGCTATGGCAGCCGCTTCGTGACCGCCCGCGAGATCCACGCTCGAGGCGTCGAAGCCGCTCTTCAGTATATTCCGGAAGGAGCCCGGGTCGTCGTCACCCTCGATTGTGACAGCATCGATCCCAGTATCATGCCGGGCGTGGCGGCGCGTACCCCTGGCGGCCTCACTTATACGGAGGTGATCGATCTGATTGCCGGCCTCGGCAAGCGGGCTGAGATTGCGGGATTCGACCTTGTCGAACTCTATCCTCCTGCAGACGTTGATGGTCTGTCAGCCCTGACCGCCGCGCGCCTTCTGGTCAATGTCATCGGCGCCATCGCCCGGCAGCATTGAAATCCTGCTTCCTCTATCAGCAGGCCGTGCATTCGTTGCGTTTTGGATTCCAGGCAACCTTGCCCAGACGTCGCTCAGTCCCGGCCGGCGCTCGCGTCCTTGATGCCATGGTGGCTTAAGCGGACGAATAGTTCCATCCAAGCGTTAATGTCTCTAGGATGCGCCCCATGGGATCGCGCTTTGCCTTTGGTCCGTTCGTGCTTGATCCGGGGGCGGGAACGCTCCTTCGGAACGACGATCCCGTTGCCATTGGCCATCGCGGGGTAAAACTGCTTGAAGCACTTGTCAGGCGGCCCGGCGAAATCTTGGGGAAGGCCGAATTGATGGATGCGGCGTGGCCGGGCAGGGCGGTCGAGGAAGGCAATCTCACCGTCCAGATCGCGCAGTTGCGCAAGCTGCTCGGCCCGGCCGCCGATGGCGGTGAATGGATCGCCACGGTGCCGCGCGTCGGCTACCGCTTTACAGGCGCCATCAATCACCTCGGCGGCGTGAAGCGAACACCTCTGCCGCTGCCCGACAAGCCATCGATCGCTGTGCTGCCCTTCGTCAATATCAGCAACGATTCCGAGCAGGAATCCTTTGCGGATGGGCTGACCGAGGACTTGATCACTGATCTCTCCAGGATGCCGGGCCTGTTCGTCATCGCCCGCAACTCGGCCTTTGCCTACAAAGGAAAGGCGATGGACGTGCGCGCCATCGCCGAGGAACTCGGGGTGCGCTACCTGCTGGAGGGGAGCGCAAGACGCGCCGTAGGGCAGGTGCGGATCAACGCCCAGTTGGTCGACGCGGTCAGTGGCGATCATCTATGGGCGGAACGCTTCGACCGCAGCCTGGACGATATCTTTGCCGTTCAGGACGAGGTCACCGGCAAGATCGTCGAGGCGCTGCTCGGCCGTCTGCGCGCGCCGCCGCCGCGCAACCGGCCGAAGAACCTCGAGGCTTACGATCTCTGTGTGCGGGCGCGCAGGCTGATGGATGATTCACCGCAGACGGCGCGGGAAGCGCATCTGATGCTGACGCGTGCGATCTCGCTCGATCCGGACTATGCTGAGGCCTATCGCTGGCTCGCCATCAACCACTGGATGGGAGAGGTCCACAGCGGCGGACCAACGCAACCGACCCGCAGCCTTGCCTTGGAACTGGCACGCAAGGCTGTCGCAATCGACCCCAACGATGCCGGCTGTCGTTGGATCCTGGCCTACCTGTTGGCCTATGAGCGCAGCTTCGACGAGGCGGATGCGGAGTTCGCCAAGGCGATCGAGCTCGATCCCAACGAGGCCGACACCTTTGCGGCGCTGTCCGACATTGCGGTTCTCGCCGGGCGGATCGGGGAGGGGCGTGAGCACATCGCCAAGGCCTTTCGGCTGAACCCGTTTCCGGGAAGCTGGTATTATCTGACGCTCGGCCAGGCGCAATATGCCGCCGGTGAGTACGAATCTGCCGTCGAGACGCTGCGCCGGGACGAGACCTATCGGACGAGCTCACGCCGTTTCCTGGCGGCAAGCCTTGCCCAACTCGGCCGGCTCGACGAGGCGCGCGCCGAGGTCGAACTGTTCCTCGTCGCCAACCCGCATTTTTCAACCCGCCACTGGGCGGCGACCGAGCCCTTCCGCGACGCCCGGACGCTTGCACATTTCATCGACGGCTACCGCAAGGCCGGTCTTCCGGAGTGACGCCGCGTGACGCAAACACGGCCGGCCAGCCATGCGAATATTCGCGTGGTCTCCTCGGATATGATAGGATCAACATGCATTGACCACGGGAGGGGTAAATGCACCGGATGCTTCTGCTTTTGATCCTTTGCACGCAGTCCGCATCGATATCGGCGGCGTCCGAACTTGCGATCTTCCATACTGCTTCGTTCGGCAGCAGCCGGTCGATCAGCCTCAGTCTGGCAGAGGGCAGGCCCGCCCGCGATCCCACCTTCGATTTCGACGTCGTCATTGCGCTTTTGGAGTTCGACGGCGGCGGGACAGTGCTCTATCGGGACGGAGGAAGACACCAGGCGAGCGTGCGCTGCGTTTCGCCCGCCACGGTCCGGATCAATTCCGCCGACTATGCGGTCGACGTGTCGGCGCGGCCGGGGGCCGACTGGAAGCACGATCTCTGGGCGGCGCTCTGCAACAGTCCGGTTTCCTGAGCGGTCGCACGACATGGCTTGGCCGATCGAGTGCGTCAGCCCTTCCGGGGGCGGACCTCCATGAACACGTATGGCGCGGCGGTCCCCGAGGGGATCGCATAGACGTCGAAGGACGCGTGCTGGTCGTCGCCCATTCCCACCGAACCAGGAGGCATGCCGGGCACGGCCAGCCCACGGACCGGCGGCCGTTCCCGCAGCAGACGCTGGACGGCTTCGAGCGGAACGTGTCCTTCGAGGTAGTATTCCTCGACGACGGCAGTGTGGCATCCCTCCAGGTCGACAGGTACGCCCAGCCGCGCCTTGACCGCGGCAAGATCGTCGGTGTCGCGGGCGTCGACCGAAAATCCTGCGGCCGCCATCGCCTTCGACCATTCATGACAACAGCCGCAGTTCGGATCCTTGTAGACGGTCATCTTCGCCGGCGCGACGGCGAAGGCCCTTCCGCCACAGAACGCCAGGGCTGATGCCGCCCATGCGATGAAGCTTCTCCTGTGCATCGTTTCCACTCCTCGATGTCCTGCCGCCCGGATCGAGGCCGGGCGGCAGGAGTCCCCTACTTTACTTCGGTGACGGTCAGCTTGCCATTCACGCGTTCGGCAACGAACTCGATGTTCGAACCTTCCTTCAGCTTTTCGAGCAGCGCCGGGTCCTCGACCCGGAAGACCATCGTCATCGCCGGCATGTCGAGGCCCTTCAGGTCCTCATGCTTGATGGTGACTTTCTTCGCCTTGGTGTCGACCTTGTTGACGACGCCCTTGGTGAATTCCTGGGCGAACGCACCGAAGGCTGCGCTGGCCGAAAGCAGGGCGGCAACGCCGATTTTGATCATAACAGTTTTCATGCTTATGGCTCCTTTTGCAGATTACTTGCCAGCGACGGTGACGTCGCCGTGCATGCCGGCTTCGTAGTGGCCGGGGATCAGGCAGGCGAACTTGAATTCGCCATCGGTGGTGAACTTCCAGACGATCTCGCCGGACTGGCCGGCTGGAAGGCGAATCGAGTTCGGATCGTCATGCTCCATCTCCGGGAACTTCTCCATGACCGCCTTGTGCTCGAGAATCTTGTCTTCCTGATCGAGCACAAACTCGTGGTCGACGGTTCCGGCATTCTTGATCGCGATCTTGACCGTCTGTCCCTTGCGGACATTGAAGACGGCCGGAGTAAACAGCATCTTGCCGTCCTCGGTTTCCTTCATCGTGACGCGGATCGTCTGCGTCGCCTTCGCCTTGTCGCCAGGCTCGCCGATGGCCATCTTGTCGCCATGGCCGCCGGCGTGATTGCCGGATGCGAGCGCCGGGGTTGCGAGGGCGACGAGCGCCAGTGCCAATACGTAGTTCTTCATGCGTAGATCCTTTCTTGACGTGGGAGATTGGGCCTCAGCCTTTTGTCGGCTTCGGCGTGATTTGCGTCTTTGCGTCTTTGGCCTTGGTCGCGTCCGGCAGCTCGCCGGTCCACTCCCAGGCCTGCGTTCCCGGCGGGTTTTCGTACCAGCCCGGATCGGAGTAGTCGTCCGCCGAGATGCCCTCGCGAACCTTCACGACCGAGAACATGCCGCCCATCTCGATGGGGCCGTGTGGCCCCCAGCCGGTCATCATCGGAACGGTGTTCTCGGGAATTGGCATTTCCATTTCGCCCATATCGGCCATGCCCTTGGTACCCATGGGCATGTAGTCCGGCTGCAGCTTCCTGATCTTCTCGGCGACCTTCGACTTGTCTGCACCGATGAAAGTCGGGATGTCATGACCCATGGCGTTCATCGTGTGATGGGACTTGTGGCAGTGGATCGCCCAGTCGCCGAGGTACTTGGCATCGAACTCGTAGGCGCGCATCGCGCCGACCGGAATGTCGATGCTGACCTCCGGCCACCGCGCCTCCGGCCGGACCCAGCCGCCGTCGGTGCACGTCACCTCGAAATCGTAGCCATGCATATGGATTGGATGGTTCGTCATCGTCAGGTTGCCGACACGCACCCGCACTCTGTCGTTCTTGGAAACGACGAGGGGGCTGATGTCCGGAAACACGCGGCTGTTCCAGCACCACATGTTGAAGTCGGTCATCTCCATGATCCGCGGCACGTAGGAGCCGGGATCGATGTCGTAGGCGTTGAGCAGGAAGACGAAGTCGCGATCGACGCGCATGAACTTCGGATCCTTCGGATGGATGACGAAGAAGCCCATCATGCCCATGGCCATCTGGACCATCTCGTCGGAATGCGGGTGGTACATGAAGGTCCCGGACTTCACGAGATCGAACTCGTAGACGTAGGTTTTGCCGACCGGGATGTGCGGCTGCGTCAGGCCGCCGACGCCGTCCATGCCCGACGGCAGGATCATGCCGTGCCAGTGGATCGTCGTGTGCTCCGGCAGCTTGTTGGTGACGAAGATACGGACGCGGTCGCCTTCGACTGCCTCGATCGTCGGCCCCGGAGACTGGCCGTTATAGCCCCAGAGATAGGCCGTCATACCGTCGGCCATTTCGCGCTCGACCGGCTCGGCGACGAGGTGGAACTCCTTGACGCCGTTGTTCATCCGGTGGGGCAGGGTCCAGCCGTTGAGGGTGACGACCGGCTGGTAGTCCGGGCCCGAGGTCGGGTGGAGCGGCGGCTGCATGTCCGCCGATTCCATTGTCGGAGCGTCGGGCAGGCCCATCGCCGACGTCTTCGTCCAGGCTCCCGCCGCCAGCATGGCCGCGCTTGCACCGAACAGTTGTCGTCTGTTGAACATGGTGGTTTCCTTTCTCAATGGCCGCCGCCACCGCCGCTCCCGGAAGCAGCGGCGACCTCGGTCTCTGCCGAGGCGTTCGTCGCGCCGCCGCCGTAGATGGCAGGCGCGAGATTGGCTTCGGCCAGCCAGAAGTCTCGCTTCGCGTTGACGGAGAGCAGGATGGAGTTGATCTTGTCGCGGGTGTCGGTCAGCAGCTCGAACGTGTTGGTGATCATGCCGTTGTAGGTCAGCAGGGATTCCTCCTCGACCTTGGCGCGCAGCGGCACGACGTTGTTGCGGTAGTGCCGGGCGATGTCGTAGTTCGAGCGGTAGGCCTCGTAGGCGGAGCGCGCTTCCGAGCGCACGTTGACGGCTTTCTCCGCCAGTAAGTTCGCCGCCCGCATGTATGCCACCTCGGCCTTGCGCATCCGGGCCTTGCCGGTGTCGAAGATCGGGATTGCGAACTCCAGTTCGACCTGGGGAGTCGTCCTTGTCTTCTTCTCGTCGTCCTCGATTTCCCGTTCCGTTTCGAAGCCGGTCAGGATCTCGAGGTCGGTGACGTAGCGCGTCGCTTCGGTCAGGCCATAGGACCTGGCTGTGGCTTCGAGTTCGAGCTTCGCGACCTGGAGGTCTATCCGGTTTCGGAGTGCTTCGGCTTCGATGGTGTCGCGTTTTGCGACGGACTTGGGCAGCGGCGGCAGGCTGTTCGGAACCTGATAGTCCAGCTCGGAGCCCCAGAGGCCCATCAGTCGCGTCAGCTCCTCCTTGGCGAGGCGGGCCGCCAGGCGGGCCTTCGCCGTTTCTCCGGCGATTTCGGCGACGAACACATGTTCACGTGCCTGGGCGCCCTTGGTCATCGCACCGGTCTCGCCCAGCTTCGCCGCGAGCTCCGAAGCGGCATCGGCCGTCGCCTGGGCGCGCTGGAGCTGCCCGACGTTCTCCCAGGCCGCGACTGCGCCGATCCAGGCACGCCGCGTGTCGGCGGCAACCTGAAGCGTTCTCACGGCCGCGGTCAACTGCGCCTGCCGGAAGCGTGTGTCGGCGATCGCCACGTCCCTGCTCTTCGTCGCGAGCGCCAGGATGTTCGTTGTGATCATCCCCTCGATCGTCTTGAACGCTTGAAGTTCCGGAGTTCCGATCCCTGTGGTGCCGATGGAGACTGTCGGGTTGATGAACATCGTCGACTGCCAGGCGTCAGCCGCGCTGTCGCCAAGATCGGCATAGGCGGCCTGGAGGCCTTTGTTGTTGAGCAGGGCGATCTGGACGGCCGTCTCGACGTCGAGAGGTTTCGTTCGAGCAAGCAGGCTCTTGACCTGCGCCCCCGCAGAACGGGCCTGGTTCTGGTTCTGGATCCAGACGGTCTCTTTCGCCTCGACACTGGCGGTCTTGTTGGCGACGGAAATGAAGCCCGCCTCATTGCGGGAATAGTCGGCGCCCGTGACACAACTGCTTAGCGCCAGCGGGAATGCCAGCGCCATCATCATTCTTCTAGGCCCGATCATGAGGCATCTCCATTTGCTGGAGACTGCAGATCGTTCTGTCTGCGCCAAGGCTTGGGGTCGACGGGCTGCCTGGCTTCATAGCCCGAGATCGGCGACCGGTATGTGATGGGGCGCGCGGACGGCTGTTCGACGGCGGCGGAGGATGCCACCACGTCGGGAGGAAGCGTGGATGCGCAGCCGCCGATAAAAAGCGGCAGCCCCACCACGAAAAGCGAGGGTTTCATTATGAAGTTTCCGAACAAGAGATAACCTGTGGGCGCGCGCCTAAAAGGCACGCGACCGACGGGACCCGATCAAGCGGGTGTGTCTCTATTCAGATATTTGGGGGACGGTGGAGGGGCGGCAGTTCGCCAATGGTCGTCCGGTCGTCGACGAACTGCCGGATCGAGGTCACGACGGGTTCGCCGACGTCGGGGCCATCACAAATGATGCCAAGCCCGCCACAGAAGTCCTTGCAGCACTCCTGCTTGACGAGCTTCGACGGGCCTTCGCCATCATGAGATACGTCGCCATGCGCGTGGCCGTGATGGGCCGCCTCCGTCATGCCGTGGCCTTCATGGGGCGACGTCACGTCGGACACAACGGCTTTGAGATCGGGGAAGGAGGAGCCGTGCATCGCTGCGTTGGCGTTCGACAACGAGTACCCCGCCAGTGATACGACGATCACCAGCCGTATCATCACGAGCAGCCTGCTCATTGTGATTCGGTACATCTTGCCCATTCCCAACGGCCTACATGCAATGCAGCCGGATTTCAATTAAGACCTCTGTGTCGCGGATGTTCGAGTCCTTTATGTGGCGCGAACATCACGTTGTGCACAAGCTAGAGCTTCCTTTGGCGCTATAGTGCTACACGATCCCGGTTTTCGTCGCCAAGGCGGGCCGCTACGACGTACTGACGCTCGCCACGTTACAGATTTTCGGCTGACCGCTTCCGGCGCGGCAGCAGTATCCGGTCGACCGTATCGTCACGGACGACGAGCGTATGCCAGATCGCCGCGGCGAGATGCAGCGCGACCATCGCCAGGATGATCCTCGACCCGATAACGTGGTACGGCGCGATCCCGAACCAGACGTAGCTCGCGACCAATCCCATGCAGGCCTGTCCAATGATGGCGGCGTAGAAGGCGTGATGAAGCGCCGTGGCGGCTCGTCCGCTCCATGTGCCGGGCGCGCCGATCTCTGGCGGCTGAAGGATGCGAAGAACCAGCCGTGCGCCCATCAGCAGCCCGATCGCCATTCCCGCATAGTTATGGAGCTGGTGCTGGACGACGTCCCAATAAGCCGGCGCCATCCCCATGTGGACGGCATGGTGGGTTCTCTCGATGCTGCCACCCGTCAGATACTGCACCGGCACCATGAGGGCGACCAGCCAGTGAAGCCCTATCTGGGCCAGTGAATAGCCACCTTTCATCGATCCTCTCCTGCCGAGGGGCGCAGACTAATCGGCGGCGGTTAACGCTTCCTGATCGGCTTGGAGCATCGCGAGATGCGGCGTATCGGGGAGGGCGCCCGCCCTTTTATTGCCCCGATGAGAACGGATATCGGTAGTCGCAAGCGGCACGATCTCGGATTCGGAAAGCAGCCTTATGAGACGAACCATTTTTGCGAACATGTTTGGTTTGCTCTTCGTCGTGGGTATGATGCCGATCATGGCAGTCTCGTCGCCGGCGACCGAGGATGTCGTAGCGCTTCGGCAGGCCGACATGAAGGCCATGGCCGCGGCGGTTAAGACCATCTCCGGCATGTTCAAGGATCCGGCGAGCTACAAGGCTACCGAGTTCAGCTGGGCTGCCGACACAATCCGCGACAGGTCGGGTGTCGTCCTCTCCGGGCACTTCATGTCCGAGGCCGTCAGTCCACAGTCGAAGGCCAGGCCGAACATCCCCGCGGAGCGCGAGCGGTTCGACCGGATCGCGAACGACCTGCGCGACTACGCGGTCGCGCTGGACGCCGCCGCCCGGAGTAACCCGGGATCGATGTCCGCCAGCATGCGCATGAAGCCTGGCGAGGCCATGGGCGGCGGACCGCTCGGCACTCACGTCCGCAACGAGCAGGATCTCCTGGCAATGCCGGCGGAACACGCGTTCCACCTCATGCTCCAGACCTGCACGACCTGCCACGCCAAATTCAGGGCGGAATGACGGCGAGCACGCGGGTTTGGAATGGCCCGCCTTGCTCCGGCGTTCAACCGGTCAAGAACGGCCTCTTTTGCTTCAAACAGCCATGTTCGACGCTGCCGACATCACTTCGCGAGGGGCAGGGCCGCCGAACATATGACGACCATCCTCCTCGACTTCGGTGAAGCACCAGCGCACGACACCATCCCGATCGAGCAGGAATTCACCGACAAGCTGGCCGTGGCCGGTGGCGATCATCTGCTTGTCATCTTCGGTGAATTCGTAACCATCGGCCTTGTCGAGAAATTCCACGGCTGCCATCAGGTCCATGGGCGCTGGAAGCTCGTCCGGCATGTCGATGCGCATCGACGTCACCGCATTCATGCTGATTTTATGCGGCCAGTCATTCTCGTCTTCGGTAAACTGAAGGTTCGGCAGGCCGAAGGCCTTGTGCGATACCCGCTCCGGGTCCGAGGCCGCCAGCAGATTGGGAAGCGGATGGTAGCGAAAATAGAGGCGGGCGCGGTCGATCGGTGTGTTGACGACGGTCAGGCTGTCGATGCCCTTCTCCTGCAAGGCATCGGTGAGTTCGGCCATGGCGGCGATCTGGCGGCGGCAGAAGGGGCAATGCAATCCGCGGAACAACCCGACGAGCACCGGCTTCTGGCCGCGAAAATCGTCGATGGCAACTTTCCCCTGGCGGGTGATGGCATCCAGCACCACGTTCGGCGCGCGATCTCCCGGCTGCAATGGCCTTGCGGCGTGGTTCACCTGCATGTTTCGTTCCTCCCTTTATATTTTTGAATCGACTTGCCAAATCGATCTCCGGTGATCACTGCAACGAGGACGGGTCAGTCGAGAAACGGCAAGACGACGAGCGTGCCTGGATCGAGGTTGTGGCGGATGCACACATCCTGTGCCAGCGTGAAATACCGTTCTGCCGCGTCCATGTCGTCATGCTCGAGGCTGAGTGTCGCCAAGCCATCATAGCACGGAAAGAGCAGTTGCGGTTCATCAATTTCCTTCGCAACCTCAAGGGCTTCCTCGTAATACTTACGAGCTAGCTTCGGCTGCCCGTGGCATTGATGAATCTGGCCGAGCACGATCAGCGGCACGGAGAGATGGTCGCGCTGATCGAGCGCCCGGTCGATTTCGACTGATTTCTCCGCCGCCGGTACGCCCTCGGCGGCGCACCGATCGGTAAAGGTGCAGCAGGCAACGGCGAGATTGGCGAGAAGACGCGCCTGGAAGCCGAGATCGCCAATACGGGTCGCGACCTCCAGTCCTCGCCGGCAGATCTTGATGGCGCTGGCCGGATCGACGATCGTGTAGAGAACGCCAAGATTGGAATAGGCGCGGCAGGCGGCACTTTGCAGATCGGCCTTTTCGGCGACGGAGAGACTGCGCTCCACTTCCTGCACGGCCTCGCGGCTACGTCCGAGTCGGGCAAGGGCTGCACCCTTGGTATTCAGCGCCTCTGCCATCGCCCGCGCCGTCTCCCGTCCGGCCTCGGTCGTGCCGTCGATCGGCAGCGTTTGCAGGCATTGCAGCGCCTGCGTCGCCCACCCGGCAGCGGCAGCCTGATCGCCCATGCGGAAGGCGAGATGGCCGCGCTCTTGCAGGACATGCGCACGTTCGACCGGCGCATCCACGGTTGCGATCGTCGCTTCAGCTTCGGCGCAATGGATCTCCGCCTGATCGCGGCGGCCGGCATCGAGATGCAAACGGCCGATCTTGCGCAATATCCTCGCCGCGGCAATCGGATTGTCTTTGGCGCGGTGGATCGCAAGCGCTCGCTGATAATGGGCCAAGGCGGCGTCGCGCAGGCCGGCAGGACCGCAGAGATCGGCAAGACGCTCCAGCAGTGCCAGTTGCTCCGGTGTCACTTCCGCCTCGTTGGCAAAGGCCGCAAGCGCCTGCCGATAGAGACGCATGGCGTCATCATTGGCGTAGGTCTTGCGCGCCAGATCGCCTGCCGCCATCAGATAGCTGGCGCCCTTGGACTTTTCGGTGGTCAGGCTGAAATGATGGCCAAGTTGCGCCAGATGCTCGGGCCGGTCGGGCGCTGCGCCAAACTGACGTTCCAGAGCCCGGCCGATCCGTTGATGAAGCTCCACCCGCCGCTGCAGCAGGAGATTATGGTAGATGACATCGTGCATCAGCGTCTGGCTGAAGCGATAGCCCGGCGATACCACGGCATCGGACCCGCGCAATTCCTCGATGATATTGGCATCGCAGAGGTAATCCAAGGCAGCGTCGATGCCGCTCGGGTCGGTGGCGACGGTGCGGAGCAGGGCGGTATCGAACTTCGGGCCGACCACCGCCGCCTCCTGCGCCAGCCGCCTGATCTCCTGCGGCAGCCGATCGACGCGGGCAAGCAGCAGGGCCTGCAGATTGACCGGGATATCGACATCGGTGTCTTCGGCGGCGACATGCCAGTGCTGGCCGTCGCCATGCTGACCATCATCGTGCAACGTGCCCATGTCGATCAGTCCGCGCAGGATTTCTTCGATGAAAAGCGGATTGCCGCCGGCGCGATCGAGGATGCGCTTGCGCACCGTCACCGGCAACTTGCTATGGCCCTCGCCAAAAAAGGCAGCAAGCAGCTTCTGCCCGTCGGCTGCAAAGAGTGGCTCAAGACGTTGCACGGTGACGCTGACACGATTGGAGTTCAGCGGGTCGGTCTGCGATGTCGGCCGGTAGATCACAAGCAGCATCAGCCGGCTGCGCTCCAGCCGATCCATCATGAAGCGCAGCACCTCAAGCGAGGCGGCGTCCGCCCAATGCAGATCCTCGATGACGAGCAGCAGGGGACCTTGTCCCAACCGCCGCTCGAAGACGGTGCGGACGGCATAGAAAATCTGCCGCCGCAACTGCTCCGGCTCGATGTGGCGCAACGCGCCATCGGGATCTCCGAGACCAAGGACATGCAAAAAGAGAGGCAAAAGTGCCTCCACGTCCTCCGGCGTGAGATCGAGCGCGGCGAACCCCGTTGCCAGCAATTGCCGCGTCCTGGCAAGATCATCCCGCTCGCCGATGCCGTAGGCGCTGCGCACCACGGCGGCAAGCGTCCCATAGGATTGTTCGCCGAGGGGGGAGCAGGTCGCTTTGCGGATGGCAAGGCCCTGAAAACGGGCAGTATTGCTAGCGATTGCGACGAACTCGTTGACCAGCCGCGACTTGCCGATACCCGCTTCGCCAATCAGGCGGACAAGCTGTGCCGCGCCGCCGCAGGCGAGATCGAGGCATGTCAGCAAGCCCGACAACTCCCTGTCCCGTCCGATCATTGGCGCCCGCAGGCCAAAGCTTTCAAGCCCACGCGCCGTATGCGGCGCTTCCGACAGCCCGGTCAGCCGATGGACCTGCACGTTTCCGCTTTTGCCTCGCAAGGTCTGAGCCCCGAGACTGTCGAAGGCGAAGGCATGGCGGGTGAGGCGGTAGGTCAGCGGCCCAACGAGGATCTCGTTTTCGCCGGCCATGGATTGCAGGCGTTGCGCGGTATTCACCGTATCGCCGGTCACCGAATAGGATTTCGTACTGACTGCACCGAAACCGCCGGTGACAACAGGGCCGCTATTGATGCCGATATGCAGACGCAACGGCACGCCGGCGCGTGCGTGCCAGCGCTCGCCGACCTCCGTGGCTCGCTTGATCATATTGAGTGCGGCGTTAAGCGCCCGAACCGGATCGTCTTCATGGGCGACCGGCGCGCCGAACAGCGCCAGGAGCGCATCACCGACGAACTTGTCGACAAAGCCGCCATAAGCCTCGACCGCCTGTGCCATCTCTTCGAACAATTCGTTCTGCAGCACCCGCATGACTTCGGGATCGATCTGCTCGCTCAGCGTCGTGAAGCCGCAGAGATCGGCAAAGAGCACGGTCACCGGCCGCCGGTCGGCATCGCTGTCCGGCTTAGGCGTTATCGCTTCGATGTTGGGCTTCGATGCAGGTTGGACTTTGCCTGATATCGATGCGCCGCATTGCGGGCAGAAGGCAAAATCGGGCTGACAGGGATAGCCGCAGGCGGCGCAGGCGACAGGCTGCCTTGCGCCGCATCGCGGACAGAAAGCAAAACCGCTCTGAATATCGAAACCGCAGCCCGCGCACTCCATCGGACGCATCTCGCGAAAACCCGATGCGTTGCAGCTCATTCAGCCGCAACCAGCGGACAGGGACAAGCATGAACCTGCTTCCCCAGGCCTGCAAGTGAAGACTTTGGCAGGCGTTCGTTGACCGAGCACCTGCCCAGTGGTGATAGGCGAGGGCGACGTCCCGATATCAGATGGTGCCGGGCCGCCCGGAGGTGGTTGATTGACTCGCGGATGACAAAAACGCCTCTTCGGCGCTGGGCACTTTCCCCTCTGGTGTCAGATCGTCGACAGCCTTGGGAAGGTCGCGGCTCAGCCGGCCCAGAATCTCCTCATGAGAAAGGCCGGTATTGGCGGCGATCTCGTTGAGAACGTCAGGCCCGAGTGCTTCCGCCAGCTGCCCATCATTGATGTCGGCATTCTGACCGGGCTGTACCCAAGACTCGATCTTGTCGCCGTGACCGTTCTGCTGAAATGTCTTCAGTAGATCGCCCAGCCCGCCGCTGACAATGCCGCCTGAGGTCAGCCCGCCGAGGAGGCCGCCGAGACCGCCGGAGCCGCCCAGTCCGCCAAGGATGCCCCCGAGACCGCCCGGCTGCTGGTTCCCCGCGCCAGCCTGCTGAGGGTTCTGGATGCCCCGCAGGAGTTCCCCGATCTTGTCTCTGTTCTGGTAGCCGGCAACGGCAAGAACGGCGAGAAGCGCCTTCAATTGACCGCTCATCATGATGAATCCTCCTATGGTGCTCCAAGGTGCAGACGGCCCAATGCAGGTCGCCGCATGGGCAGCAATGTCCTGAGCGCCCAAAGGTTCCGCGCCGGGCGTGCAAACAAGGCTGCACCGGGCGGATTCGTTCTACAATCGCAAAGGCCGACCGACTTAACAGTTCACGCCGCTAGTCAGATTTCCGGGCAGCCTCGCTGGTTTGCAAAGACCATTCGCTCCGGTCCGCGGCGCGTCATGCCCTGGACGATGATGCTGCGGGCAGATATGCGGACGATCTGCGCCCTGCGAAGTCCTTCGCTACGGGCGATGTCGAGAGCATCGTCCGGATCACAACCGCGCCGTCCGCGGTCGCGGCGGTCGTAACGGTCATAATCACGATCACGGTCATAAACGCCGACGCCCCCAGGGCCGAGCCGTAACTCCAAGTCCTGCGCGGCAACGATCGTCGGTGAGATAGTGAGCCCAGTTATGGCGGCCAAGCCAACCAGGACGAATTGAAGAGATTTCCGCATGAGTTCCTCCCATGGTCTTGTGCTTATCGTAGTGACAACCTCGCCATGCGAATTTTGTTCCTTGGGATAGGAGGGAGGCGGTAAGGGCGCTGGTTCGTCGGTACGCATTCGATGGAAGTTCTGACGGCCGTTCGACTCGTATGGCCAACAATCTCGTGGCCGGCGTCAATGCATGCGGTAAGCAGCGTTGCGGCGCATCTTTCGAGGCTCCGGCCTACGGCCTGCGAACCTTAGGTTCGAGGGTGGCGGATCCACGATTGGAGCGCAACATCCAAGAGAACCTCATCCTGGTGCCCGGAAGGGGCCTCGAAGGACGGGGCGGGCGCTCAGCCCAATCGATTATTGTCTTCGTTGCATTTGAAAATGGAATCTGCCCGTGTGAGTTCATGGCGAACCGCGACTTGCGGAGCACTTAAAGCTATCCGGCATGTCTCATCTGGGCGAGCAATTTCTTTCGAAAGACCTCTGCCGGTGTTCGGTAGCCGAGGCATTTCCGCGGTGTTGAGTTCAGCCGGTTGCAGACCGCAAGAAGGTCTGCGTCCGTCACCGACAAGGGATCGACCTCTCTCGAAAGCCATTTGCGAACTCGCCCATTGGTGTTTTCGACGGTGCCTTTCTGCCAAGGCGATTGCGGATCGCAGAACCAGGTCTGGGTGCCGATGTTTGCTTGCAGATACGGCCAGTCGGTGAACTCGGTGCCACGATCGAAGGTGATCGTGCGGCGGGCGAGGTGGGGCAGGGATTGCAGCGCGCGGATCAGCCCGTCCATGACAGGCCGGGATTGCCGATCGTTGTTGCGAAGGAAGATCGCAAAGCGGCTGACCCGTTCGACGAGCGATGTCACATTGGCCTTGCCGAATTTCTTGCGGAACTGGATCAGGTCGCATTCCCAGTGCCCGAACTGCTTGCGATCGGCAACGACGTCCGGGCGGCGCAGGATGTTCAATTCCGGGCTGAAGCGCTGACCGTGTCGACGTCGAGCATGCCGCGGCCGGCGCCTGGCCCGGTGATCCGGCAGGTGCCGCCACAGCTTGATCGCATGACCGTCCGAGGAATAGGCGAACTTATAGATCGTCTCATGGCTGACGGAGATCGGATGGCGCTCAAGCTGCAATCGGCCAGCGATCTGTTGTGGCGACCAGCCATGCATGATGCGCTCGATCACCGATTGGCGCAGCTGCGAGAACCGGGCAAGTTTGCGCAGCTTGGCACGCCGTTCTCGCGCCATGTCATGGGCCGTCACGCAGTAATAGCCGTTGAGATCCGGTATCAGCTTGTCGACGAACGTGTTGCGCTTGAGCTCACGAAAGATCGTTGAGCGATGCCGCCCGAGTTTCTCGGCGATAATCTCGACGCTGATGCCGGCCGTCCGCCAGCGAGCGATCTTGCGGCGTTCATCCAGGTCGATATGGGAGTAGGTGTGTCTCATTGCGCTTTCCTTGCGAGCGATAACCGATTGGCATCTTTCGCAAGTCGCACTTCATCCTTGAACCCACCCCGCTACATCAATCAATCGCATAAGATAGATTATGGGACATGAGGATGCCGTTTGATTACAAAGGCATACCTTCGTCATCCATCTGATAGGCCCACTCTTTTAAAATCGGTCTGCTCGAATTTGCGTCGTGACGATCCAGCGCATCGACGAGTTCACCGCCGGACATGCCTCATAGAACAGCGGATCCCAGCCAATGGACTCTTTCGAAACCCATGTCTCGGACGACGCGCGTTTGGCGGCAACGTCCGGGTCAGAGTGCTACTTCGACGGGATTCGACGGAAAGCTCACCTGATCCGCTCGCCGTTGCTATTCCTCAGGTGTCGAGATGACTTTCGATGGTCTTTGCAGCTCCGAGGCGGCAGCGGTTGCTGCTGCATCGGCGGGGCCGCCGGAAACATGAACGGTCGGCGTTGCAAATTGAATGCCCTTTTCCGCGAATGTCTTCTTGAGCATGGCGAGCGCCTTTCGGCGAACGCCGAACTGTTCGCCGGGCTTCGTCATGAACTTCAGCCGAATCTGCACACCGTAATCTGCCATCTGCTCAATCCCCTGCATTTTCAGGGGTTCGATGATGTTGGGTCCGAGTTCGGCATCCTCGAGAAGCTCAACGCCGATGCGCTTGATGGTCTTGCGGACCTCCTCAAGGTCGCTGTCATAGTTCAGGGTGAGCGTAATGATATCGATGACCCAGTCACGGCTTAGGTTTTGCACCGCGCCGAGTTCCCCGAAGGGAACGATGGTGACCGGACCGCGATGGTGTCGCAAGCGGATCGATCGCAACGAGAAACCTTCGACAGTCCCTTTATATTTCGCCGCCTGGATATATTCGCCGATGCGAAAGGCATCGTCGAACAGATAGAAGACGCCGGAGATGATGTCCTTGACGAGTGTTTGGGCACCGAAGCCGACGGCTATGCCGACGACACCGGCGCCCGCCAGCAGCGGTCCGATCTGAATGCCTACGGCATCCAGGATCATCAGGAAGCCGACAGCGCCGATCGCCAGGAAGAGTACATTGCGAAGAATGGGAAGGAGGGTATTCAACCGCTGACGCCGGCGCGCGTCGGGTCCCTCCTGATGTCCCGCCTGCACGCTTCGCGACGCCATCGCCATCTGACTGTCGATCAACGTGCTTGCGAGCTTCCAGATAACGTCGGTCACTAGCAGCACGATAACGATGCGAATTCCGGCGCGGATCAAACGCGTGGTCACCGTTTCGGCAGCGGCAAGGTCACTGAGATTGACATTCCATGCGCGGGCAATGAGCAGCGCAGCGACCACGATGAGAGCGTTCCGCAGCGTTTGCATGATAACGACGGACCACCCGACGATGGCCGGATCCTCGACCGCCTGCCCCTCCCCGGATTGAATAATGCGACGAATGATATCATGAGCCACCGAAACGGTCAGCGGCAGAAGCGCGATGACGACCACTGTCCAGAATGCACCGCGAAGACCGGAAACCCATAACAGCCACGAGAGCAGGATGCTCGCGCTGAAGCCAACACAGACCAGCCGGCTCACGGGTGGCCCGTCAGAACGATAGTGCCGCAGCCAAATCATAACGATCAAAGCGATTGAAACGACACCAAGCCATGCTGCGGTAAAGAGGTCGACCAAGATGGGTGAAGCTCGGATCGTCCCGATCACTTCAATGGTGGCCCAGCCAGCCGCCAGCACTGCGACGATTGCGAGGAGCCAGTAGTACCAGAACCAGGCAAGTGAGGTGACAAGCGTCAGAAGCCGCATATGCGGCAGGCGGGCGCCTGGCGCGATGACAATACGGCCCACGAGCACGCCAAGGCGCACCATGAGCGCGGCCGATAGCAGGATGAGCGCAATATCGCGAAACACGGCGGGCCATGGAAAGAGGATAAACGCGCCGAGGCTTCCGATCAGGTAACCGGCCAACGCGAGAAGACCCATTGAAAGCCGGGCTGCGTGGAGCTTGATCCGTTGCCGGACGGTGCTGGCGGGCGCGTTCAGCACAAAATGGAGCAGCCCTCGCCCTGACCACCAGGCTAGGCGCTGCGCAACGAACCCGCCGGCGACGAAGAGTATGACCGCCAAGATCAGGCCGACAGGTTCGATACGATCATCCGTTTGGAAGACCCGGATCGCCGACTGGATCTGCCCGGGAAGAGTTGGAACGGCATCGACGAGTGTGAGCAACCTCTGGCGCAAATCCTGTAGTGACGTCGCAATCGACGTCGGTGCCGCCTCTTGCGAGACTGCCACCGGCTGCGCCGCTTCCTGATTGCCCGGAACGATCCGATTGACCAGCGCTCGTCCGGAATCATCATTCGGCAATTCGATAATAACCCGGATCGGTGTCGAGGAATTGGTCGGCTCAGCCGCCGATGCGAGGTTTGCGCTCGCGAGCAGAAGCGTTGAAAATACCAGCGTCAGGAATGCGCACATTCTGTGGCGGGGATGACGGTCGTCGTTGATGCGCATGTGGCCGTGGTCCCTGCGACGTTGTCGTCACTTTTGCTGGGTTGGTCGAAACTTCGGACTTTGTGAAGCGTTGCACGACCAACGTCAATCGACGAACCGGTCTCGGGGCGCAGACTGCGAACCAACGGCCAGAAGGCGCTAGAGCATTTACGTTTTTCTCCCAATCACGGAAATGCTCTATCTCTTTGTTTTCACGCAATTCCGGAGGCAAAGCCGCTACGCACTTTTGCTGGAATTGCTCTAAGACCGCAAGCTTCTGAACCCTGCCCTGATCTCCTGGCTGAAGAGTTCCGGCTCCTCCCAGGCGGCGAAGTGACCGCCCTTGGAGGCGCGGTTGTAGTAGATGAGCGTCGGATAGGCCTTGGACAGCCAGTGCTTTGGCGGCTTGTAAACCTCTCCGGGAAACACCGTGACCGCCACCGGCACTTTGACGGGCGTGAGCTTCGCGCCCGACATGGCGTTTTCCCAATAGATGCGGCCGCTGGAGGGGCCGGTGTTCGTCAGCCAGTACAGGGTTATGTTGTCGAGGATAGCATCCTTGCCAAGCGCCTGTTCGGGGTCGCCGGGGGTAAACACCCAGTCGGCGATCTTGTCGTAAAGCCAGGCGGCAAGGCCGACCGGAGAATCCGCAATGCCGTAACCGATCGTCTCCGGCCGTGTACTCATGATCGCTGCGTAGCCAAAACCGTTGTTGAGGAAATCTCGAGCCTCGTCGAAGACGACTTTCTCATCCGCAGACAGGCTATCGGGCGCCGGCCCTCCATTTTTAAGCGCCTGGGCTGCGTCTGGTGGGAGGGTCGTGGCACGTTCGACCCTGTTGACGTGGATCGCCAGCAGCCCATCGGGTGCCAGGCGACCCAAAGCGTCGCTGATGATTGCCCCCCAGTCGCCGCCCTGCGAGACATAGCGGTCATAGTTCAGTCGCTTCATCAGTACGTCCCAGGCAGCCGCGATCCGCTGAGGGTTCCAACCGGTTGCAGCAGGCTTTCCGGAGAAGCCGAATCCCGGGATCGACGGGATCACCAGGTGGAAGGCATCTTCCGCCATGCCGCCATGCGCCGTCGGATCCGTGAGCGGCCCGATGACGTCAAGCAGTTCGAAGACCGACCCCGGCCAGCCGTGGGTCATGATCATCGGCAGCGCGTTTTCGTGACGGGAACGGACATGGATGAAGTGGATGTCCAGTCCGTCGATATTGGTGAGAAACTGCGGGAAACTGTTCAGCCTGCTCTCCGCCTTCCGCCAGTCGTAGGACGACCGCCAGTAGCGCACCAGTTCCTTCAGCCTGTCGGGTTGGACGCCCTGCGAACGATCCATGACGGTTTCGCCGTCGGGCCAGCGCGTCGCGGCAAGACGCCGCCTGAGGTCTGCGAGCGCCGCCTCCGGGACTTCGGCCTTGAACGGCTGGATCTCCCCGGGTGTGGCGGCGACGACATCGGCAGCATCGGATGTGGGTGGAAGGAGTGCGGCAGACACGCCGGCCGCGGCAACCGCTAACAGCAGTGAGCGTCGTGACATATGTCCATGTTTCAGGGAGTGGCTATGCTTCAAAGAGGTCAGTGCCATGACACGTGTCCTTTCATGACATCGAGAGCCAACGGAGAGATATTCGACAAGGGCAAGCCCCAGATGACCACATAGGTCGCCACCTCGGACGCCCTGCCCACGTCGATATTTCTTGCTGACGGGCGTTGAACCTTAACGGTTCGCGCTCCTCGTGCTCGTATTCGAGGAGTATCAGTTCTTCCTTATATTGTCGCGGTCGGCTGCCGGCCGGCACCCCGGAAAAGTGAGAGGCACCCTCTCGTTGAAATATCCACCTTGGGCAGCCGCGTTGCAGCGCTGCCGCCATCGAGAGGGTGCCTCTCACTTTCTCCGGCTACCGCGCGCTGGCGCCGTGCTCAATTGTGTCAGGAGACAGCCGGCTCTGGGCTTTGGCTGACCGCCGTTCAGGAAAGGACCTCCTATGTCTAGGGACAAAACCGCAAATACGGCTGCATCGGTCGCAGCAACTCCGACTTCCCGCACGTCTGAAACCGTCGCTTCCCGAGAGGCCGCGCACGACGCCGTCGACTTCATCGAGATCGATGAGATCCTGACGCTGAGAAGGATGATTGTCCGAGCCCCGGCGCCGAAAGGCACCGTGCTTTTCCTGCATGGGTTTCCGGAAACGCTGACGGTCTGGAAGGACATCGCGACGATGCTTGCTCGCGACTACGACGTCCATGCCTTCGATTGGCCGGGCTACGGGCAGTCGTCGCGCCCGGTTCCTGATTTCTTCTCCTACGCGCCGAAGGCGTATGCCCAGGTGTTGAAAGCCTATGTCGAGCGGGCAGGCATCGACCGGTCGAACCTCGTGATCTATGCGACTGACATCGCCGCCCTCCCCGTTCTGTTGCTCGCTCTCGATGAGCCGACGATCGCCAGGCGGATCATCGTCGGAGACTTCGCGCCGTTCGACCGGCCGCAATTCATGTGGGAGAACCTGCAGAACCTCAAAACCGAGCCAACCGCCTCGCCGACGCGCGCCTACATGAACAAGACAAGCGACGAGATCCTTCAGAACGTGCACAGGCGCGGCCTCTCCCCCGCTGAGCAATTCGATCTACCTGTCGACGTCCAGCAAGACATGGCTCGCTCCTGGAGCCTCGACGGCGTCACGTCGGCGGATGCCTTCGCCCACTACTACGCGAATTTCACACGTGACCAGAATTTTCTCGAGGCCAATCTCGACCGGCTGAAGACGCCCGTGAGGGTGATCTGGGGCGAGAAGGACATCTACATCAGAAGCGAAATGGGCATCGAGTTCGCCGCCAAGATCGGTGCAAAAGTCGATACCCTGCCGGGCATCGGTCATTTCCCGCACCTTCAGAGTCCGAAACAAACGGTTGAGGAAATCCGTGCATCATTCAGATAAGATTTGATTATCTTTGTGGATTGTCTGCGCTCGCAACCGCGGCAGCGCCCAGTCGACGAAAGCCCGTACCTTCAAGGCGAGAAGTCCCTGGCGCGCGTAGACGATATGGATGGGCTGCGGTGCGCCGTCAAAGTCGCGCAAGATGGGAATGAGCGCGCCGGACGCCAGTTCGTCCGAAACCTGATAGTCGAACAGCCGCGCGATCCCTGCCCCGCCGACAGCCGCCGCAACACAATTCGCCGCGGTATTCACTTCCAGCCGGTTGCGGGGCACGGCCTCCATCGGCGTGCCGTCGACGTCGAATGTCCAGAAGAATGTCCGCTTGTTGAAGATGATCCCGTCGCGATGGATGAGATCGCCGGGACGCTCAGGCATGCCATGCACCTTGATGTAAGTGGGGCTCGCGCAGGTCAGCAGCCGGAACTCCCCGACCTTGGCGGCATGGAGGGAGCTGTCGGCGAGGTCGCCGAGACGGATCGCGATATCCACCTGCTCGGAGACGAGATCCACTGTGCGGTCGAACGACAGAAGGTTCAGTGACACCTCCGGGTACTTCTCCATGAAGCTCAGCGCGACCGGCAGGACGTATCGGCTACCGTATTCGACCGGCGTCGTGATCGTCAGCACGCCTCGGGGCGTCTGGTATTCCCCGGACGCCCTTCGCTCGGCCTCCTCCAGATCCGCCATGATCTTTCGAGCCGCATCGACATAGTCGCGCCCGGCGTCCGTGAGCTGAAGATTGCGGCTGGTGCGGACGATGAGGTTCGCCCCAAGATGTCGTTCGAGCTCGGCCACCTTGCGGCTGACGCTCGGCAGTGGCGCGTTCAACTTCCTGCTGCCGGCTGAGATGCTCCCGGCGTCGACGACCGCCAGCAAAATGCGCATCGCTTCAAGACGATCCATCAGCCACCGCCCATGAGATATCGCTTCTGTCTATTGTCGTTCGAGTGTCGGACGTTCGCAACGTCCTCAACCGCACGTCCCCAGATTACCACCTTGCGCCGAGCCGCGGGCCTAGTCGAGCAGCTTGCGTATGGCCATGATCCCCTTTGCCGCATCCGACCAGGACTGACGCCAGATCAACACGCCTACACTGAGGATGGTGGCGACAATGAACGGTATTGGCCCGATGAACCAGAACGCGGCTGCGACGGTGAAGTAGTAGGATCGGACGCCGACGCTGAACGATCGAAGCGCAGGGTTCAACACCAAAGTCAGAGCATTCGTCCAGCCGACAATGTCCCTGTCTTCATCGCGGGAGGGGCTCGCCCCGATCGCCGCCAGGCAGTAGTTGATCTGCCGGACCGCCCATATGAAATCGGATAGGCCCCGCAGCAGCGTCGCCATGATCAGGAGGACCTTGCACTGGAAAAACCAGGCGGGGTCCTGAGCCGCAAACATCGCAATCAGGCCACCCGATCCATAGTTCGGTTCCATGAAAAGCGCGCCGCTCAGCCCAACGATGACGATGAGATTGGCCGAGCCGAAGAAGGATGCCGAATTGATCGTGTGCCCGAGTATCGCGGCGTCGCCGATAAAGTTGTTGTCTCGCGTCAGCACCTCCCGCATCCAGGCCGCGCGAACGCGCACCATATCGACGGAAAGACTATCATTCTTCCTCGGCCACCCTACGGCCATCAAAGGCTCGACCGCCACCCAGACAAGTAGGAAGAAAACGATCGCCGCGACGTTCAGAAAATCCATGGTGCCCCCGAACTTTACGTGGATTTTTTGAAACACTACTTCGCGGCAGCGGCAGCTCCAAGCACGTATCGCCGCTCCCGGGGTTCTTTCCGCCGGTTCCGCTGCCCGCCGGACGTGGGCTGCGGGCGATGTGCGTTCAAGCCTGCCATTCATCCGCCACAGATTGACCCCATCAAACATGGATCGCCGCCAAGCAAGGAAACGCTAGTCGGCGCTTGCAACCTCCCTGCTGTTGCGTCCGATGGAAACGCGGCTAAGATCTAAGATCTAGGATCGAGGGTGAAATGGTCGACCGCTTTGATCGAGCGTGTCGTATTTTTTCAAGAGCCGGGTGACGGGTTATTTGGCAGCATTGGCGAGCAGACTGGGGATGGCGAATGAACCTTGTCGACGGAGCTTTTGGAACCTCCGAATTTCCTCTCTCCGAAGAGGCTGGCATCTTCACCTGGGTGTTGGCGACCGACACGGTTTATGCGGATACGGCGCTGGCAAATCTCTTTGGGCTTGATCCGGAAGAGACCATCGCGGGGCTGCCGGTCATGCGATATCTCGACCGGATTCACCCGGACGACAAGCCATCCGTGGCCAAGGCGATTTCAGAATCGGTGATCACAGGAAATCCGTACCGCCATGACTATCGGGTGTTTGACCGAAGCGGCCAAATGGTCACCGTGGCCGCCTTCGGCCGGTGCTTCAGGGATGAAGCCGGAAACCCGTCGCAATATGCGGGCATCGTATTCCCGACGAATGACCACATCCACCAAGACCACCAGAAGGACCAATTGTCTGTTCACTGCCGTGAGGCGCTGAAAATTGCGCAGTCATCCGGCCTGCAGGCGACGGCCAATGCGCTTGAAGCAATTCTCAAAGAGCTTGCCAAGCCGATGCCTTCGGACTTCGCGCAGATTCATTGAATCCTCCCCAAGCGTTCGTTGTCGCATCCGACTGTCGGTGATGGCGATCGTCGGTGCGAAGACGTGAAGACGGCAGCCTCATCAAAGACGCGCGGCGCTGTAGGGCATCCATTGGAGGGGCGGCAAGACGTCTCTCTCGCGGAACTCGCCGCCTCGACATGGGTGATGCCCCCGCGCGGCGGCGCTTTCCGCAAACAGATTGAAGCCCTGTTCACGACAAATGGCGTCCCCTTCCCGGTACACCTTGTCGAGGCAGCTCCCTTCAGCGTGCTGAAGGCAATCGTGGAACGCTCGGATGGCGTTAGCATATTGTCCGATGAGTTCCTGCGCGAGGAGATCCGCCGGGGCGTGCTGACAGCGATTCCGCTGCAGGAACACATCGCCTCACGCCAGTTCGCCCTGCAGAAAATTGCAGGCCGGCAACTCAATTCGCTCGGTCAGCGCTTTGTCGACATCGCCATGGAACTGGCATCGGCATCGCAGACGGAAGCGGAACATTCGGTGCGCAGCGGCCAGAGCAATTCCAGGAAAAGTGTGTGAAACGGTTTTCCGTCCGGGATTGCGTATAAACAAAAGGATAGAGCGGTTCTGCGCTTCCGTGAAAAGCCGAACCGCTCTAGACTGATCGTAGCGCGCTCATGCGGCTTCGGATGGCAGGTGTTCTCGCCTCGCTGAGATGACCGGCAAATCCGGCAAGCATGACCCCGAGCGGAAGGCGCCGAACCAGTCTGGCTGCAATGAAGGTTGCGCAGATAGCCGCGGCGAGCTTCAGCCAGGGATAGTCGCCGAGCTGGACATGGGCGCTTGCATCGACCGATGTGGCCTTGGCTTTCAGCGCCGCCTCGGCGTCCTCGCGCAGCGCGCCGATATGGGCCTTCATCAGCCTTAGCTCCTGCTGCAGGGCGTTGAGATCCTGGTCGGCTTTTTCACGCGCAGTCTCCACTGCGGCATCGGCAAAAGGCGGCTCACCTTCTGCGATCAGTTCGTCGGGGTCTGGAAGGCGGCCGTCGCGATTGATGGATGATTGCATGGACATATCCTCGAATAAACAAGCGGGATGAGATCAAGGCCCGGCATCGCCGCCGGGCCTTGATCCACGTCAGGCGCTATCAGTGATCGCGTCGGAAGCCCTGGCTCTGGTGAGATCCGCCCTGGGATTGCGACTGGGTCTGAGATTGGCCTTGGGATTTCCCATCGGCATCGTCCGATGGTTCGGAACTGCTGCCGGGCAAGGTATAGGCGCGCACCTTGGCGCTTCCATGCGTGGTGTCCCGCATTGCCAGCGGGCGCGCATCGTCGAATGCGCTTTCGGACACGGCGAGGTCTTCCGACGCCTTGCCGCCAGAGGATTGGCCGGCAAAGCCGGTATTTGATGCGCCTTGTTGCCTGTCCTCCAACGACCAGAGGTCCGCCCGTTCATCCATGTCGATGCTGCCCTCGTCGTCCAGAATATCGTGGACGGTCTCGTAGAGCGCGTCATCGATATCATTGACCTGGACGAGGAAGCCGCCTCGCCGCAACCCTTCTGCGTAGACCGCCCGATCTTCGTCAGGGAAGAAGAAGTCCGCCAGCGCGTCGAAGAAGCCGCTGCGGTCGTCGCTCATGGCGCCGGGATTTTTTCCATCCGCCTCATATCCGGGCATCAACCTTATTCTTGAAACCGGCACGCCTGCGTCCTCAAGACGGGAGACGGCGGACTCGGCTTCTGACCGGCTGTCGAAAAATGCGGCAAGGCTGCTGCCGCCTGTCGGGCCTGAGAAAGCCGGGTTGGTATCGTTGTAAATGCTGCTCACGGGGTTCTCCTCTCGATGTCTCGATCCTGCCATCGATCGACGGCAGCTTTCCTGACTTGAAGAACCGGTGGCTGACTTGAATGTTCCAAGGGAATAGCGATGCCCCGCCGTGTTTCCGCCTTGCATGTCTGATGCACAGAGTCGCGAATTGTGCCGCCTGCGAAATCCGTCAGCGGTTGACGTTAAACCTTCGAGACGCTAGCACGGTTTTGACGCATTGGGGATAATTCATATGGACATCTTTACGGCAGCCGGTCTGACGGCTTTGCTGCAGGTCATTGCTATCGACCTCGTTCTCGCCGGCGACAACGCCGTAGTTATCGGTCTTGCTGCTGCCGGCCTCGAGGCGACGCAACGCCGTAAGGCGATCATCGTCGGCATCGTCGCCGCAACTGTTCTGCGTATTCTCTTTGCCAGCGTCGCGGTCTATCTGCTGGCGATCGTCGGCTTGCTACTGGCCGGCGGCCTGCTGCTCCTGTGGGTCTGCTGGAAGATGTGGCGCGAGCTTCGCGCCGGCCATGGCGAAAACCACGAAGCTACGGGCGCCGAACGCGCGCCGAAGAAGACCTTCTTCCAGGCGGCGACCCAGATCGTCATCGCCGACGTCTCGATGTCGCTCGACAACGTGCTCGCTGTTGCCGGTGCGGCGCGCGAACATCCGAGCGTGTTGGTGATCGGTCTTGCCCTGTCGATTGCGCTGATGGGCATCGCCGCTAACCTGATCGCCCGGTTGCTCAACAACCATCGCTGGATCGCCTATGTCGGTCTGCTGATCATTCTCTACGTCTCGCTCGACATGATCCATCGCGGCGGCGTCGAAGTGTGGCCCTACGTGCAGGCGAGCGGGCTCAAGCTTTAGACTAAATCCTGACCTCGGTCTCGAAGCTCATCTGGTCATACGCCGGCACCACATGGTCCGGCGTCTCTGCCATGACAGCGTCGTAATCAAGCGGCGTGTGCATATGCGTGAGGATCGCCTGTTTCGGCCTCAACCGGCCGATCCAGTCAAGCGACTGTTCCAGCGACAGATGGCTCGGGTGATAGGTATATTGTAGCGCGTCGATGATCAGCACGTCGAGGTTCTGAAGCTTTTCGACGGTCTGCGGCGGGAAATCGCTGATATCGCTGCAATAAGCTACATCGCCGATCCGGAAGCCGAGCGAGTGGATATCCCCGTGCTGCTGGAGATGCGGATGGAAGGCGATCGTGCCGCCCGGGCCGCGAATTTCGACGGGTTCATCCAGGTTTTCGATCACAACGGGCAGTACGATCGGTGGATAATTGCTGCCCGGCGGCGTTTCCAGACAATAGCCGAAGGCTTCCCGCAGCCTGTCCATCGTGAATTGGTCGGCAAAAATCGGCACCCGTCGGCGGGTATTGTGAAAATAGCCGCGCAGATCGTCGATGCCATGAATATGATCTGCGTGCGGATGGCTGTAGAGCACGGCATCGACATGGTCGGCCCCTGCCCTGATCATTTGCTCGCGAAAATCCGGCCCGGTGTCGATAACGACCGTGGTGACACCGCCATCCGGCGCGAATTGCTGCACCATGAAGGCGGCGCGCGTGCGCCGGTTTTTCGGATTGTCGGGATTGCAGGCGCCCCAATCGCCGGTAATGCGCGGCACGCCCGGTGACGACGAACAGCCGAGAATGGTGAAACGCCGCCGGTAGAGCACGCCGCTAGACCCTCGGCATCTTCGAGAACAGACGGAAAGCGTTCTCGGTCGTGATCCGCGCCACCTCTTCGTAGGAAAGGCCGATCGTATCGGCGAGCACCTCGGCCGTGTTGACGACATAGGACGGCTCGTTGCGCTTGCCGCGCCAGCGCTTCGGCGCCAGATACGGCGCGTCCGTTTCAACAAGCAGTCTGTCATGCGGGATCGTCTTGGCGATCTCGCGCAGCTCCTCCGACTTCGGAAAGGTCAGGATGCCCGAGAAGGAGATATAGCCGCCGAGCGCGACGCCGGTCGTGGCAAGCTCCGGGCCTGCGGAGAAGCAGTGGAGGATGAAGGGGAAGGCTCCCTTCCCGGTTTCCTCGGTCAGGATCGCCGCCATGTCCTCGTCGGCGCTGCGGCTGTGGATGACGAGCGGCAGCCGGGTCTCGCGCGCCGCCGCGATATGGCGGCGAAAACCGGTCTGCTGGTCCTCCGGCTTCTGCGTGTCGTAGAAATAGTCGAGACCGGCTTCGCCGATCGCCACCACCTTCTCATGGGCATTGGCGAGACGCACCAGCTCTTCCGTCTGGATATCAAGCTCTTCGTCGGCATTGTTCGGATGGGTGCCGACCGAGCAGAACACCGAGGGATACTTCTCCGTGATGGCAAGCAGCGCGCCGAGTTTGCGCACCCGTGTCGAGATCGTCACCATCTGCGAAACACCGGCCGAATAGGCGCGCGCGACGATCTCGTCCCGCTCCGCCTCGAAGTCGGCGAAATCAAGATGGCAATGCGTGTCGATCAGCACGGCTTCAAGCCTCCGGAGCCACGTAGCGCGGGAAGACCGGGGTCGGCGCTTCGAGAGCCGTTCCGGCAACGAGACGGCCTGCCTCGCCGAGGGCGGCGAAGTCGCGCTTGTCAGCGGGTGCGGCAACCAGGTCGAGCAGCTTGCCCGATGATTCCGGCATGAAGGGCTGCAGCAGGATGGCGATCTGGCGAACGACTTCGGCCGTCACATAGAGCACCGTGCCCATACGCTCCGGATCGGTCTTCTTCAGCGCCCAGGGCGCCTGGCCGGCGAAATAACGGTCGGTCTCGGAGACGACTGCTATGATCGAGGCGAGCGCCCGGTGTATCTGCTGCTTGCCCATGTCCTCGCGCGTCGATGCATGCAGCGCGTCCACTTGGGCCAGCATCGCCTTGTCCTCGTCGCTGAGCGTCCCGCATTCCGGAATCTTGCCGTCGCAGTTCTTGACGATCATCGACAGCGAGCGGCTGGCGAGATTACCGATGCCGTTGGCGAGGTCGGAGTTGATGCGCGTGCCGATCGCCTCTTCGCTGTAGCTGCCGTCTTGGCCGAAGGAGACTTCACGCAGGAAGAAGTAACGCACCTGGTCGAGGCCGAAATGGTTCACCAGATTGACGGGATCGACGACGTTGCCGAGCGACTTCGACATCTTCTCGCCCTTGTTGAGCAAGAAGCCGTGGGCGAAGACGCGCTTCGGCAGCGGCAGCTTCGCCGACATCAGGAAGGCCGGCCAGTAGACGGCGTGGAAGCGGATGATGTCCTTGCCGATGATGTGCACGTCGGCCGGCCAGTATTTCGCCCGCGGGCCGTTCCTGTCTTCGATATAGCCGGTCGCTGTAATGTAGTTGGTCAGCGCGTCGACCCAGACATACATGACGTGGGCAGGATCGTTCGGCACCTTGATGCCCCAGTCGAAGGTCGTGCGCGAGACCGAGAGGTCCTTGAGCCCCGATTTGACGAACGAGATCACCTCGTTGCGGCGTTCGGCCGGACCGATGAAGTCGGGATTCGCCTCGTAATGGGCAAGCAGCTTCTCCTGGTATTCGGAGAGCTTGAAGAAATAGCTTGCCTCTTCCACCCATTCGACGGGCGTGCCCTGCGGCCCGTAGCGCACACCGTCGGCGCGCAGCTCCGTCTCGTTTTCCTGGTAATAGGCCTCGTCGCGCACCGAATACCAGCCGGCATAGCTGTCCTTGTAGATGTCGCCATTGTCGGCCATCAGGTTCCAGATGTTGCGCGACGTCTCGTGATGACGCTCCTGCGTAGTGCGGATGAAATCATCGTTCGAGGCGTTGAGCAGCGTTGCCATCGCCTGGAATTCGCCGGAGTTGCGGTCGGCAAGCGCCTGCGCGGTAATCCCCTCGCCGCGCGCCGTTTGCTGCATCTTCTGGCCATGTTCGTCGGTGCCGGTCAGGAAGAACACATCCTTGCCGTCTAGACGCTGGTAGCGCGCCATCGCATCCGTCGCGATCAGCTCATAGGCATGGCCGATATGCGGCTTGCCGTTGGGATAGGAAATCGCGGTGGTGATGTAGAAGGGTGTCTTGTCTGTCATGGAGGCCAATGTCCGGCTAACTCTATAAAAATGGTCAGCCGCTCTTAGCGCATGTCACCGTCGAGCGAAACCTCAACTTTCCAGCTGTCGATGATTTCCCGGACGCTGGCGTGGTGAACTTGACTCCGCTTCTGCCGCCATCTACCCGTCATGGAAAAGAGGGCGGGACAGAACGAAGTGCCAGTTTTCATCTATCGGAATTGTCGTGGCTGCGCGCTGACAGGGGCGCCTGTTTGACATTCGAGCCGCTCTATTCGCTTTCCGGCCTGTGTGTGGGCGCCCTCGTCGGCATCACCGGCGTTGGCGGCGGCTCGCTGATGACGCCGCTGCTGGTGTTGCTCTTCGGCGTCCATCCGGCCACCGCGGTCGGCACAGATCTTCTCTATGCGGCGATCACCAAGACGGCGGGGACTGCCGTTCACGGCATGCATGGGCGGGTCAACTGGAAGATCGTCGGCAGTCTGGCCGTCGGCAGCGTGCCGGCCGCCCTGCTGATGCTCTGGCTGTTGGCGGGCGTCGACCGCAAGAGCATCGGCGTCACCAATACGATCACCACCGCGCTGGGCTGGCTTCTCGTCATGACCGCCATCATGCTGGTCTTCCGAGGACCGATACTCCAGCTTGCGCGCCGCGCCATCGGCGACCGCACGCCGCCGCGGCCGGCAACCATCCTCGCCCTTACCGTCATTCTCGGATTCCTGCTCGGCGTCCTCGTCACCCTGACCTCGGTCGGCGCCGGTGCGCTGGGGGTGACGATCCTGCTGATCCTCTATCCCAGGCTCGATGTGCGCGAGATCGTCGGTTCCGATATCGTCCATGCGGTGCCGCTGACCTTGATCGGCGGCACCGGCTATTGGCTGATCGGCGAGATCGACTGGCCAATGCTGTCTGCCCTGCTCATCGGCTCTATCCCCGGCATCATTATCGGCAGCCTTTTGGCGCCGAAGCTGCACGAGCGCACCATCCGCATCGTGCTCGCCGCCACGCTAGCAGTGGTCGCAGGCAAGCTGCTGACCTAGAGCAATTCCAGGAAAAGTGCGAAGCGGTTTTCCCAGGCAAAGCGCGAAGCGGTTTTGCCGGGAATTGCGTCAAAACAAAAGGATAGAGCGGTTCTGCGCTTCCGTTAAACGCTGAACCGCTCTAGAGGCCCGGCTGTTTGATATCGGCGAGAATGCTGATGATCGTCTGCTTGCGGTCGAGATTATAGGCGTCGGAAATGGTCAGCCGCTCGGTAATGTCCGAATAGAGCCGAGCCAGCCGCTCCGCAGCTGTGATCTGCCCCTCGCTTGCTGCCGCCCGCGCGCGGTTCATGATATCGTCGCCAACATGGCTGACGAAGAAATCGAAGATCGTGTCGCTTTCCCTGCCCGAAAGCGCGTCGGCCAGCCGATGCATCGCCTTGCGCGCCGTCGGTCCTTGGGCGGAAAGCATCTCATCATAGGCGGCAATGATCTCGCCGCCACCGTAGTTCAGGAGTTTCAACGCCTCGCCGACGCTGCCCTTGGCGGCCGAAAGTACCGCCCCGCCCTCGCCTGATATGCCGAGATGGTCAAGGGCCGCGACCAGCGCGGCGTCGGCAAGCGGCGCCAGTTTCAGCGGCAGGCAACGAGAGCGGATCGTCGGCAGCAGCCGTCCCGGCGCATGCGAAAGCACCAGGAACAGCGCCCGCTTCGGCGGCTCTTCCAGGATCTTCAGGATGGCGTTGGCGGCATTGCGGTTCATGTCGTCGGCCGGATCGATGATGACGACCCGCCAGTTGCCGGTGCCCGAGGTCTGCGAGAAGAACTTGCCGGCGCGGCGCACCTCGTCGACGGTGATCGCCGATTTCACCTTGCCGGTCTTTTCGTCCACCGGCCGGGCAAGATGCAGCAGATTGTGCGAGGCGCCGGAGGCGATCTGCCGGCTGACGGGAGAGGCAGGGTCCGGATCGCCGATCATTTCCGGCGCTCGCTCGGGATCGGGATGCGATAGCACGTGATTGGCAAAGCGGAAAGCGAGCGTCGCCTTGCCGATCCCCTCCGGGCCCTCGATCAGGATGGCGTGGTGGCCCTTGCCGGAGCGGTAAGATTGCGCAAGGAAGGCTTCCGCCTCCTCATGGCCGAACAGCCTGGTATTTTCTCCCGGCCAGATGGCGCCGTCGAGCAGTCCGGGCCTTTCCTCACTCATGATGGGCTTCACTCATGATGGGCGGCTTCCGGCATTCGCAAACGGTCGGCGGGCGACTTGAGTTGTTGGACGATCGCCAGGATCTCGGCAGCGATCGCCTCTTCGCTCTGCATGGCGTTGACCACGTGGCAGCGCTCCGGCTCGCGGGCGGCGATGTCGAGAAAGGCCTCGCGCCGTTTCTCATGCGTTTCGAGCCGCTCCTTCTCGAAGCGGTCGGGACCGTCGGCTGGAGCGCGCTTCTGCGCCCGCTCCAGCCCGATCTTGGCGGGGATGTCGAGGATCACGGTGCAATCCGGCATGACGCCGTTGATGGCGATGCGCTGCAGCGTCTCGATGAAATCCGGCTCGAGATTGCCGGTTATGCCCTGATAGACGCGGGATGAATCCATGAAACGGTCGCAGAGCACGATCTTGCCGGCGGCCAGCGCCGGCCGGATCACCTCTTCGACATGGTCGTTGCGCGCCGCGGCAAAGAGGATCGCCTCCATCCGCGTGCCGAAGGCTTCGGCAGCCCCTGACAAAAGCACGTGGCGCACGGCCTCCGCGCCCGGCGATCCGCCTGGTTCGCGCGTCATCAGCACGTCGTGACCTTCGCCCTTCAACGCTTCGGCGAGGCGGCGGATCTGCGTGGATTTCCCCGCGCCTTCCCCGCCTTCAAACGTAACGAACAATCCCGTACCGGATGACAATGACAACTTCCCGCATTCCAGGCGCCGCACGCGCCGTGCTCCATCTATCTATCCGAAGATGTCAGGGAGGAAAACCTTTCGTCGCGGCGACATATTCACCTTTCCCGGCAAATTGCACCAGAAAGTGGCCGCTCAGCCGGGTGCCGACTTGTCCCAGAGCCAGGAGAAGAACAGCGATTCGCCGAGTTCCAGCATGGCGTCAACCGCCCGGCTGCTGAGCGAGCCCTCGCCGACCGCCTGCACCGTATAAAGCGGCACTTCTCGGAGCAGCCGGCTGCCTGCGAAAATCCTCAGCACCCCTGCCTGGGTATCCGGCTCGACCGGCGCCGTCAGCGGCCAGTGATAGATGATGCGCGCCGACAACCGATCGGGATTGCTGATCGGAATATAGACGCTGACCGGCGCCTTGGCGACGAGATCGACGGTACGCGCCGTACCGCCATAGACGCTGGCGGCGCCGATCACTTCCTTCTCACCGAAGATCTGCCGGTCCTCAAAGGCCGTCAGTCCCCATTCGAGCACTCGCTTGGCCTCCTCCGTTCGCTCCTTGTCGGAAGCGATGCCGGCAAGCGCCAGAAACAGCCGCCTGCCATCGCGCTGGACTGAGGCGACGATCGAATAACCCTCGCCCTCGGTAAAGCCGGTGGCAAGCCCGTCGGCGCCGAGATCGAGCCCGAGCAGCGGATTGCGGTTCCGCTGGAAAATCTTGTTCCACTCGAAATCCGGCTGGGCGAAATAGGGATAGAGATTGGGATAAGACTGCTGCAGGGCGGCCGCAAGCGTCACCATCTCGCGCGCCGTCACCTTGCTCTTCCCGTCGGGGAGCCCGGTGGAATTGCCGAACTCAGCCTTCTCCATGCCGAGTTCACGGGCGCGGCGTGTCATCGACACGGCAAATTGCTGCTCGCTGCCGGCCATGCCTTCGGCCAGGATGATGCAGCTGTCGTTGGCGCCCTGGATGGCGACGCCCTTGATCAGGTCCTCGACGCGCACGCGCGATTTCAGGCTGGCAAACATCGTTGCCGTCCTCGATGGCGCGCCGCCAGTTCGCCAGGCATATTCGGAAACGGGATATTCGGTATCGAGCGTGATCTGCCCCTTCGTCACCGCCTCGAAGGCGAGATCCATCGTCATCAGCTTGGCGAGCGAAGCCGGCGAAAAGCCCTGGTCCTCGTTCTTGGCGAGAAGCACCGTGCCGGTGGCGGCCTCGATCATATAGGCCTGCGCCGCCTTGGTGGCGAAACCGGCGGTACCGCTATCGGCTGCAAATGCGCCGGTGGAGAGCGGCATGATGCATACAAGCAGACGAAGCAAAGGCTTCAGCATCAAGAATTCCCATCGATCAGGGGGCGTATTTCAGGAGGTTAGAGCGAGAGGAAATTCGATGCAATTGCCGCGCTCAGCGCGCGGCGGATTTTGCCTGATGACGCTTCGTCGCAGCAAGGATCGACTCCTGCGTCAGCCCGTCATTGCGCACCATCACAGCGTCGAAGGCGAGATCGACAGTCACGGTCTTCACATCCTCGTTCTGGTAGCCGAGCGCGAGAGACCCCAGCGGCCGTTCGTAGGGCATGGGGCCGATCTCCGGCAACACGACCATCTGGTCGAAGGACGGAGCGGCATTGGTGGTGGATGGTGCTGATGGCGCTACCAGAACATGGGCGGGCGCTGCCAAAGCGGGTGCTGCGACGGGGGCCGCATTGTAGCGTGCGCTCGGCGTCGACCCGGCATAGGAAGTGGCCGACATCGGCACCGGCACGTTGGCCGGCGTCTCATAATCTTCCGAACTCTGCAGCTGATCGCGGGTGATCTTGCGGCTGTTGGAGGCGACCATCACGCCGGTTGCGATCTGGCCTTCCGGATTGACGCCGGGAATGCGGCTGCCCTTCGGCACGTAGGACGCCATCAGATAGGGCATGTCGTGGCCGTCCATGCGGGCGCGGCCGACATATTGCACCCGCACCTTGCCGGTGCCGCTGTGCTGCAGATCCAGCATATCGGCCGTCTTGTTGGAAAGGTCGATGATGCGCCCTTCGTGATAGGGGCCGCGATCGTTGACGCGCACGATGACGGAGGAACCGCTTTCGAGATTGGTGACGCGCGCATAGCTCGGCAGCGGGAAGGTCGGATGCGCGGCGGAAAGATGCATCTGGTCGTAGACTTCGCCGTTCGCCGTCAGCCGCCCATGAAAGGCCGAGCCATACCAGGAGGCGACGCCGACCTTGTTATAGGAGAAGTCTTCCTTCGGATAATACCACCTGCCCTTCACCTCGTAAGGATTGCCGACGATGTAGCGGCCGCCGCCCTTGGGGATGTTGTTGCCGGTAGCGACGCGCGGGCTTGCCTTCACGCCATATTCGGATTCGGAGAAATATTCTTTGCCGTGGGATTTCTTCTTCGGCACCGCCTGTGTCGTGCCGCACGCCGCAACCGTCGCACACATCGCCGAGATCGCCAGCCACCGTGCTGTCGTTGCGAAAGACGCCGCCCCGTATTCCAGTTTCATATGTCCCACGCCGCTCAAAGATCGTTATGGTTAAGGAACTTTGCCCCAATCTGGGCCAATACGCCTTATCCCCACCCGCCTAACGAGACTTTAATCATGCGAAGTTCGTGGCAAATTTACGAACGATTTCGCAGCGATAGCGACAATTCTAATGATTATGGTTTATAAATCACTAACGCGGACCTCTCCGCCCTGCCCTTCCGCCGCCGCAATAAGGCCCGAAATCCTCGTGCCGATGCGGCGCATATGGTAAATCTGAACTCGCTTCCGAATGCCCGAAAAGCCCAAATTGGCACAGGCGGCGCGTGCTTCCCGCGCGGCGCGGCGTCACCTTGCCTCATCAGGCGAAATAACGCTATGCATTCTATGCGCAGGGTTGGGGGATTGCCATGGGCGGAATTGTCAAAAGCTTGATTTTGCTGGTCATAATGACCGTCTCACCGGCCGTCGGCGCCGGCGCGGAGGATCTCCCCGCCTATTGGCGCAAGACGATGACCAATGATCCATCGACGAATTTCTATCTGGCTCAGACCCTGAAACCCTTATCGAACAAGGATGCCGAAACCATCAGAGTGCTCAGGCTGTCGCTGATCGCCGGCAACTTATGTCTCGGCGCCAGCATCAATACGAGGACAGGCGAGGCCTTTCTGCAGCAGGCCGGATACGATCGCCTCCGCGGAAAGGCCTGGGACGAAGCCGCCTTCCTCGCGAACGACTGGTTCAAACACTTCAACTACCGCTCCCTCCCCCATCTCTGCGCCGGCATCGACTATATTTTCGGGCCGGAGGGGAAACTGGCGCCCAATCTGGTCAAGCCCGGCAAGGGTGAACCGAAGGGATCCTACGACCCCCTGGACTCCTACTACATGCGGCTTCCGCCCTTGCGCAAACCGAACGGCTAAGGCACGTCACCAATTGCCATATGGCGGATTGCGTATTTGACGCTTCGTGGCTGTATGGAACGAAATGCCCGCCGGGAGCTTTGAAGGTTTAGACCTTTGGAGGATCACCATGAATAATGAAACCATTCTGCAGCTCGACACGGTCAGCCAACAGTTGCACGCTCGATCTCGCGCGCTTTCCCAGCCAGATAAAGACAACGACATCTCGATCCTGATGTCGGCACTTGCCGTGACGATGGAGGCGGTTCGGTCTCTTTGCGAGGATATGAACCAGCTCAACGGTCCGAAGGGCCTTGGATCCGATGGGGGCTAGCTGCCACTTCCCAAAGCCGTTGGAATTGCGTCTATGCGCAGCATCCCCACCGGAATCACGCCAAGGGCGGGAACGACACGCGCGCCTCAAAGACCTTCAAAACGGTTCGCCAGCCAGTCTCTGAAAATCAGGGCGACCTTTCTGCGGTTCGGGGCACTTGGCGTTACCGCATAGAAACGCCTCCCTGTCTTCAGGGTGCGGTCAAGAGCAATGACGAGGCGGTTTTCTCGAAGGGGACGATCAATGAGAGGTCGCCAACCGAGCGCGATGCCTTCGCCATTTTCAGCAGCCTTCATCGCGACAAGGGAATCGTTGACCTGCAGCGATGTCGGCAAGGTCGGCGGAGCGCCGACGCCTGTAGCCCGCAACCAGTCGGCCCAACCGATCCTGAAGCGATACGGGTCAACGTAGTGTATAAGCCGATGGCACAGTATATCGCTGGCAAGTGACAGAGGCTTGCTCTTCGCCTGATAAACCGGGCTGCAAACAGGCAATATTTCCTCGTTCCACAGCGGAATGGCATCACAATCCGGCCAGTTTCCATCGCCGAGCCGAATATGAACATCGATGTTGCTCGTCGTCATCGCTGGATCGCGGTCCAGGCATCTCAGGTCAATCATCAAGTCGGGATGGACTTGGCGAAATTCCGGCAGCAGCGGCATCAGCCACTCTGTCGCCATCACCGTCGAGGCGCTGATGACGAGGGTGTCTCGGCGAGGCATGCCGGCGATATCGTCAAGCGTTTCGGCGATCGACGCAAATCCCCCCGATACCGCCGAATAGAGGCGTTGGCCTTGCGTTGTCAGGCTTAGCGCCCGCCTTTCCCGGACAAAAAGCGCGTGGCCGAGAGACGACTCGAGTTGTCTGATCCCGTGGCTGACCGCAGGCTGAGTGATGGACAATTCCGTGGCGGCTTTCGAAAAGTTCAGATACCTCGCCGCAGCCTCGAACAGGATCAGGCTGTGGAGGGAGGGAATTGACCGTCGTAACGACTGACTATCATGACTCATGGTTTCGAGTTCTTCGCCGTTCGAAAAATTGCAGCGCACGGAATCTCCGTCACACGGTGCAAGACTGCGCACCGGCAAGAAGCGAAACACCTTATCGTTCGCGTGGTCAACAAGCCTGGAGGACGATCACCCGCTCACCTGCCGGCCGATCCGACCTCGAAGGTCTTGATCGATCCTGCCTCATACTTCCATGAATTTATTTGCCCTTGCGGCCTCACGCCCTCGCCGGACATTGTCGTTCACCCGCCAGAACCCGACGTCGGGAGAACAGGCGACAACGACAATAGGCCGTCACGGGAACAATTGAGATGTCAAACGATCCATTGCTCCAGCCTTTCCAACTCAAGTATTTGACACTCCGAAACAGGATGATGTCGACGGCGCACGAGCCGGGATATACTGAGGACGGACTCCCGAAGGAGCGCTATCGTCTCTACCATTCGGAAAAAGCCAAAGGCGGGATAGCAATGACGATGATCGGCGGTTCGTCCGTCGTCGACATCGACAGTCCCCAGGCGTTCGGCAATATCCAGCTCCACAAAGACGAGTCCGTGAAGTGGCTTCGAGAGCTTGCTGACGACGTTCACGACCACGGCGCTGCCGTGATGATTCAAATCACTCACCTTGGAAGCCGAACCAACTGGAACAAAGGCGATTGGCTGCCGATAATCGATGCGTCCCACATCCAGGAACCCGCGCATCGCGCCTATCCCAAGGCGATGGAGGATTGGGACTTCGAGCGCGTGATCACAGCCTATGCCGACAGTGCGGAGCGGATCAAAGCGGCAGGGCTTGACGGTATCGAGCTCGAATGCGCCTCGCATCTCATCGCGCATTTTTGGTCTCCGGCAACAAATAAGCGGGAGGATGAATACGGCGGCTCGCTCGAGAACCGGATGCGCCTGGTGAACGATATTCTAACCGCCATCCGTAAGCGCATCGGTCACGAATTCATTGTCGGCGTCCGCATGGTCTGCGATGAGGTTTGGGATAAAGGGCTCTCGCGAGACGAAGGGGTGGAGATTGCCCGTCGATTGAAGGCCGGCGGATTGATCGATTTCGTCAACGTCATTCGCGGCCACGTCTCAGAAGACGAGGCCTTGAGTCATGTGATTCCGAACATGGGAACCGCATCTGCTCCCCATCTCGATTTCGCCGGAGAGGTTCGTCAGAATGTGAAGATACCGACCTTTCATGCGGCAAGAATTCAGGATGTGGCTACCGCGCGACACGCGATTGCGAGCGGCAAGCTTGATATGGTCGCCATGACACGCGCGCACCTTGCCGATCCTCACATTATCCGCAAGGTGATCGAAGGGAAGGAGGATCAAATTCGCCCCTGTGTCGGCATGGGGTTCTGCATCGATTCCATCTACCCCGCTGGCAACGCCACGTGCGTGCACAATGCGGCGACTGGTCGGGAGGGCAGCCTCGCGCATGTGATCAGGAAGACCAACGGGCCAATGCATAAGATTGTGGTCGTCGGAGCGGGACCGGGCGGTCTTGAGGCTGCACGGGTCGCGGCCGAGCGGGGGCCACAAGGTCACGGTTTTTGAGGCTGGATCCAAAGCAGGCGGACAAATTCTAATAACCGCGGCACTGAAACGCCGTCGCGAAATCCTTGGGATCGTGGACTGGCGCTTGTCTGAATGCGAGCGCCTCGGCGTCGAATTCCACTACAATCGCTTCGTCGATGAGAGTGACGTTGTGGCGGAAGAACCCGACGTCGTCGTCGTTGCCACGGGCGGACTGCCTAATTTTGACTGTCTTGAAGAAGGACAGGAGCTTGCGACGACCAGTTGGGACATCCTCGGCGGAAGCGTTCAGCCCGCGAAAAATGTGCTGGTCTACGACGACAACGGCTCGCACCCCGCCATGACGATCGCTGAGTTTCTGGCCGACGCGGGCTCGAATCTTGAAGTTGTCACGCCTGCACGAACCCTTGCGCCGGACATCGGGGCAACGAGCTACCCCGCCTATTTCCGTGCCCTCAACAAAGCCGGCGCAAAGATCACCCTGAACCTGCGCATCGAGCGCCTCGAACGTCGCGGCAACAGGATCGCAGTCATACTTTTCGACGAGTATTCCAAGGTCCGGGTCGAAAAAGAGGTGGACCAGGTTGTCGTCGAAAGCGGGACGAAGCCGATGGACGAACTCTATTTCTCGCTCAAGCCGCTCTCCCGGAACCAAGGCGAAATCGATTACCGGGCTTTGATAGCGGGCAAGCCGCAAGTTGTTGCCAATAATCCCGGTGGCAAGTTTCAGCTGTTTCGGATTGGCGATGCGGTCGCAAGCAGGAACATCCACGCGGCCATATACGACGCGCATCGATTCATGGCCGCGGTTTGATCAAGGCCGTAGGGTTGAATTCCCGCCAATCAGTTCGATTTCGGCCAGTCCTTCAGGGATCGATCTTAAAGGCGTACGCAAGTCAAGGCATGCCTGAAGTCCCGAAAGATGTGGGCCTCGCCGTCTACAAGGTCGTGGCCATGATGGCTACGAGCGGGACTCGGTGATCTGATTGCAGGAATTGCGCGCAGGGATGACCCCTCGCCGCGCAATCATGAAGGCCAGGCCGACCGCTGGTGTTTCATGAAAAGGGGAACGAAAACTAGGAGCAAAAAATGATGAAGTTGTGGAAAATGCTTTGTGCCGCGGCCATGTTCGGAATGACCATGCTGCCCGCGCACGCGGAAGAAAAGACCATCACCATTGGCACGATGCAGTGGGAAGATCTGGGAGCGATCAGCGGTGTCACCAAGAAGGCGCTGGAAGATTCCGGCTACACCGTCAAGGTCGTGTCGTTCTCCGAATGGGGCATCGCCTATGCCGCTCTCAGCAAGGGCGATATCCAGATTCTCGCCTCGCTGACCGACTACGTCGCACAGGACTATTGGGACAAGAACAAGAAGAAGCTGGAGAAGATATCGCCGGTTTCGTTTGGCCTGTACCAGGCTATTGCGGTTCCGAATTATGTGCCGATCGACTCCATGGAGCAGTTGAACGGTAACGCCGACAAGTTCAGCGGCAAGATCGTCGGTATCGAACCGGGTTCAGGCCTGATGCGCGATGCCACCAACTCGGTCAAAGCCTACGACCTCAAGCTACAGCTTGTCGAAGGCAGCACGGCTGCGATGACGGCTGAATTGAAGTCGGCCATCGACCGAAAGGAATGGATTGCTGTGACGCTCTGGGAGCCGTCGTGGATGATACAGAAGTACCCGGTCAAGTTTCTGAAGGATCCGAAGGCGATATTCCCGCTGGCGCAGACCTACAACTGGATAGCCAAGAGCGGCTTCTCCACCGAGAACCCGCATGCGCGCGAAGTCATCGCCAGCGTATATCTCCCGCTCGCAGATATCACCGCGATCGCCGGCGCGGTCGCCGACGGCAAGACAATGGACGAGGCGGTTAAGGGCTGGACCGACACCCATGCCGACCTCTTGAAGCGCTGGGAAAACATCAAGTCGAAGTAACGCTTAACGGCCGGGCCACCGAGCAATCGGCGGCCCGGCTCAGACTTTACGCGGAGAGCCGCGGAGAGCTCGCTGGCATTAGGCCCCTGCTTATTACGCTGCCGGTGGACGATATCGAACCGACTTCGCCTTTTCCAACGCTTCGATCGTATCCTCGACGCTGAGGAGGACAGTGGTCTCCATCGCGCTGAGCGCGCCGCCTGCGCCGATAGCCAGTGCGACCGCCGCCATCGCGACGTTGTCAGGCGCCTCCCAAAGATTCCAACCATCGTGCTCGCCGAAGGCGTACCAGAACCCGTGGAGCTTTCCGCCTACGGATTCAATATAGCTGCGTGCCGCCTCCCGGCGATCCTCGGGGTTTTCGATCATGCGCGCCCATGTCTCGGGCGTGTAGCTGAAGCGCGTGAGATACATGGCCATGGTGTGTGTCCTCCGCCAGAATAGCACAGTAAACGCTCAAGCCGGGGCGAAGGCGAGTCATTTCCAGCGGGAGGAACAGGCCGCTCAACGCTTCCTATCGCCAGTCTCCGGAAGCACCGCGAATACTGACGTCTAAAGGTCACTCCGCGTTCATTGAAAAGTAGATTTTAGCCGTTATTCGGAGCCCGCTTCTCATCTCATATCGGGTTCCGGCAATGGATCTTGCGACTGTTCTTCTTCTACACAAGTCTTCCTTCATCGTCGGAGCAATCTGCTTCTTTTACGTGAGATGGCGCTCCGGAGCGACGCCAGGGCTTGGCGTACTTGCCGGCAGTTTCTCTTTGCTTGCGATCGCCTCAACGCTCGCTGGTTTGGATGAGAGCCTTCATATGTCCGACGATGCCAGGACGTTCTGGAGTTTTTCACTCGGCGCCAATGGTTATGGGCTCATGGCGGTTGGGCTTTTCGGCCTCAGCCGGCGTCAAAACTCTCTACGAGACTGGTGGCCGTTACTCCTGCCCGTCGTCCTGACGCTGAGTGCGGTGATAACGCCATGGTATTTGAACAACGGATTGAGAGCATCGGTGTTCAACGGCAGCGCCGCCGTCCTGCTTGCCTTGTCAGGTTTCGTGATCGCCCGCGACTTCTTCCACGAGCGCCTTACCGCGCGGCTCGGTCTTTCCGCATCCATATGGGTGGCGACGTCTCTCTCCGTTTTGGTGGTCGTCGGCTTCGTCTTTCCGAACGATGCGCCCCTTCCTCCGCGCTACGCATTCTTTTTGCTGATCATCTGTCATTTCGCGGTGGCGCTGTTTGTGCTCGTGCTCGTGCAGGAGAGAGCCGAAGAGAAGCTTACCAGACTTGCAAATACCGATATGCTGACCGGCATTCCCAATCGGCAGCATTTCTTCAATTCGCTTCCGAAAAGCCTCGGCCCCGGAGACGCCTTCGTCCTGATCGATATAGACTTTTTCAAGCGTGTGAACGATATGTACGGGCACGACAAAGGCGATGTCGTTCTCATAAATGTTGCTCGGACAATTGCACAGAATGTCCCCCCTTCCTGCGTGTTCGGCCGGCTGGGCGGCGAGGAGTTCAGCCTCTTTCTTCGCGGCCAAACGCAATCTTCCGCTTTTGCGCTCGCTGAGCGGATACGCGAGGCGGTAAGCGCCGTCAGCCTTGTCTTCGAAGGAAATCAGGTCACCCCTTCCGTCAGCGCAGGCGTGGCACTTTGGGAAGCGGGTCTGACCGACCAAGACGTCCAGAAACGTGCAGATCAGGCGCTCTACATTGCCAAAAACAACGGTCGTAACAGAGTTGAATTGTTTAGCAGTGCCGGGTTGACCAGCAGCTTCCTTGCGCCGGAAATGGCACAGGCTCGCGCAGGCTGAAGAACGGTTGAAGGTCGGTACTCTCCCGAGCTATTTGCCCATCATAGCGGAGATGCCGGCAAATGCTGCAGAGCACGTTGACGCTGCGATCAAAGCTGCTAAAAAGCCAGCCATCGAATGATTGGGTCGCAAATCGGCAGCAATGACCGGTTGCTGGAAATCAACGAAATGTCGATTTCTTAACCTTTTCAATCAGATGGAAGAGTGTCCGAGTGGTTTAAGGAACCGGTCTTGAAAACCGGCGTGCGGGAAACCGTACCGTGGGTTCGAATCCCACCTCTTCCGCCATTTAATATTGATTTTGTTATATAATTTCCGATTTCCGCTTGGGAACTGCGCCCTTATCTTAACGGTAGGGTGCCATCTCAGTAGCATCGGCGCGGTATCGCAGGCCTCCGTTTTACTGTTGCCCCAATGATTCTGCTCGCCCTGACGCTCGCGGGCAATCTCCCAAAAAATCACGATTGTCTTTTGGCGCGATTTCAATCATCTCGACATTGCTGGGATATTCACTTGCGAACAAGTCAGCGAAACTGCCCAAAGTCATTTGGAGATAATTCGCTTGAAGCTTTTTGCATGGCTTTCCTGGATGAGTTGCTCGACTGAATGGGCGCCTTTCCCTTCCGAAGAAAAAGGAAACCTTGGCGGCATAGTCATGCGACGGCGCGGCGCGAAATTTCCATTGGTTGAAACCCGTATGCCGACGCCGGATGAACAATATGAAGCGCAGCTTTACTTCGCCATACGTTAGGCGGGCAGCTGCGCGTTGCCGTGGTCGCACTGATCATCACACCTTCGTCGATCTTGGTGAGTCTTACGCCTGCTCCTTTGCGTTGACGATGAGATGATATACAGGCTGCAGCAGGACGCGACTGCCATTAACTTAAGAATGGGGTCGGGCGGCAGATTGACGTCACGTCGCTGCCACGAGATCACGTGGCCGTCCTCTGAGCCGGCGTCGCAAAGACGTTCTCGCTGCAGCCTTGAAGTGAGTTTGGCTTGGTTCAACCTTCCAGCTGAGCGGCATTCTCCGCCATAATTTTCATCAGACATTCCTTCACGATCAGGCCCCCCGGCGTCCGAGCAGCTTGATCCTCTACGAGGAGCCACAGATCCTGGAATTGCTCTGGTGAGTGCCCTCACGAGAGATGCGAGTATATCAGGACGCCAACAGAACCCCAGAAGATTACTGGCATAAGTATCATCCCCGCAACAATGATCTTGGTCACAGCAATAGCTCCGCAAACTCCACCAAAGTCCGCAAAACCTATTGCAGCGACCGAAGCTTTGGTATCGGCATGAAGTCCGGGACAGGTCGGACCTTGGTCTGAGTTTCGCTCGGCGGCCGATGAGGGTCGGGCTAACTCTCCCCGAGCGCTCGGCGGCACCGGCAAGTCCCGGTCGCAATGGCGAGCGCAACGACAATCAGCGCTGCCGCGACGGCGAAGGTGATCCGCATCCCTGAGTGAACCGCGTCGGGATGCGCCGCCGCAATATCGTGCGCTCCCGAAGAGAAAGCGAAGACGGCGCCCATGACGGAAGCGCCGGTGATCAGTCCGAGATTGCGCGACAGATTGAGCACGCCGGAGATGACGCCGCGCTGGTCGGGGTTGATGTCGGCCATGACGGTGGTGTTGTTGGCCGCCTGGAACAGTTGATAGCCTGGCGTCAGCATGGCGATGGCAGCGATATAGCCTGTAACGCCGGGAAGCACGGCCACGGCGACGGAGCCCGCCGCCATGGCGACGAGCCCGGCGATAACCACGAATGATGCGTCCAGACGATCGACCAGGCGGCCGGCCGGGATTCCGCTCAAGATGGAGATGACAGGGCCGATCGACATGACGAGCCCAACGAGAGTTTGATCGAGCCCGAGCGCGTGGGAGAGGTAGAACGGCGCGACCACCAGCGTCGCCATCATCACCGTCGCAACGAGCAGGTTCATCGCCAAGCTGGCGCTGAGCACCGGGTTGCGGAACACCGCCAAGCGGACCAGCGGCGATGCCGTTCTCGCCTCGGTGAACACGAACAAGCCGGCGCCGAAGACGGCCGTGAGCAGCAGGGCAATGTTCAGCGGACCAAAACTGCCGCGCCCGATCGTCATCGCCAACGCATAGGCTGACAGCGTCAGGGCAAGCACCAGCGTGCCCACCGTATCGAAGCTGGTCCGATTCGCCTTCCCCTTGCTGAGATCGGCGGGCAGATAGCGATGGACGAGAACGAAGGTCAGCACGCCGAGCGGCACGTTGACGAGGAAGATTGCCGGCCAGCCGAGCCCGGCGATCAGGAACCCGCCAAACGAAGGCCCAAGAGCGGTGCCGATCGCCGACATGGTTCCGAGCAGCCCCATGGCGCTTCCGGTCTTCGCCTTCGGCACCGTTTCGCTGACGAAGGCCATGGTCAGCGCCATCATGATGGCGGCGCCCAGGCCCTGCACCGCACGCGCGGCAATCATCAGCCAGAGTGTCGGCGCCAGGCCGCAGAGGATTGAGGCCAGCGTGAAGAGCAGGATGCCGATGAGCAGCAGCCGGCGGCGGCCGGTGATGTCGCCGAGCCGTCCGACGCTGACGATCAGGGTGGTGATGGCGAGCAGATAAGCGAGCACGATCCACTGGACATCCTGGAAAGTGGCGTCGAATGCCTGCGCCAAAGTCGGCAGACCGACATTGGCGATGCTGGTGCCGAGCGATGGCAGCAGCATGGATAGGGAAAGGCTGGCAAGCGCCCAGCGGACGGAGGGTATCTGTTCGGCGACCGCCTCGCCTCGCTCTGCAATGACTGGTTTCACAATGGCCTCCTTTTCCGCGGGCTCGAAAGGAGCCGATGAAAAGCTAGTCCGCTGCGTGGCGTGGCGGAAGGCGCACGATATGCATTTCATTCATGCGTCTGACGCCACATCATGATGAAACCATGTTATATCGGATGCATGTCGACACCCGATCTCAACCTGCTCGTCACCCTGAACGTCCTGCTTGCAGAAGGCAGCGTTGCGCGCGCCGCCCGCAGGCTGCGGCTGAGCCCGTCGGCGATGAGTCGGGCGCTGGCCCGATTGCGGGAGACGACGGGCGATCCGCTGCTGGTGCGCGCCGGCCGCGGCCTCGTTCCCACGCCACGGGCGCTGGAACTGCGCGAGCGGGTCGGTCGGGTCGTCGAGGAGGCGCAGGCGGTGCTGCGGCCCTTGGAGGCGCTCGACCTTCAAAGCTTGGTCCGGACGTTTACACTGCGCAGCAGCGAAGGCTTCGCCGAGAATTTCGGTCCCGATCTCATCGCCCGCCTCAGCCGGGAAGCGCCAGGCGTCCGGCTGCGCTTCATGCAGAAGCCGGATAAGGACAGCACCCCGCTACGCGACGGTACCGTCGATCTCGAAACCGGCGTCGTCGGCGATACGACCAGTCCGGAGGTGCGGGCGCAGGCCTTGTTCCGGGACCGTTTCATCGGCGTGGTGCGCAGGGGCCATCCGCTCAGCGAAGGCGAGATCACGCCTCCCCGTTACGCGGCCGGCCGGCACATCATTGTCTCCAGGCGCGGGCTCGACAAGGGGCCGATCGATGAAGCCCTGAATGCGCTCGGGTTGGACAGGCAGGTCGCCACGATCGTCGGCGGCTTTTCCACGGCGCTGGCGCTCGCCCGAACCTCCGATCTGATCGCCAGCGTGCCCGAGCGTCACACGGAATCGCTGCGCGCGGGGATGCATAGTTTTCCCCTGCCCGTTCCGACGCCTGAGATCACGATTTCCTTGCTTTGGCACCCCAGGATGGATGCCGATCCCGCCCATCGCTGGCTGCGCGAGTGTGTCCGGGATGTCTGCGCGGATACGTGATTGAAGGCCGCCTAAGGTTGACTATGCCATGTCGCCGTGATTTCCCGTCTCGCATCAACAAGCGAGGACATCATGGCTGACGACATTATCGTAAAAGACAGCAACGGAAGCCAGCTTCACGACGGCGATTCCGTAACGCTGATCAAGGACCTCAAGGTCAAAGGAACTTCGGAGACGCTGAAGCGCGGAACGCTGGTCAAGGGCATTCGCCTCACCGACAATCCCGGTGAGATCGAATGCAGCACCAAGCAGGTCAAAGGTCTCGTGTTGAAAACCGAGTTTTTGAAGAAGGCATAGGATCTCCGTCGCCCACCATCAATCGTTCCTGGGTGCTTCCTGCGGCACTTCCTCGGTGATCACCTCGAAACGGGAAAGCGTTGCCGGCCCGAAGGCCGTCGACATCGCGACATCCGTAGCGTCGCGGCCGGTTCCCATCAATATTCTGCCGATGCGCGGCGTATTGTGGCGGGCGTCGACCGTATGCCAGTGGCCGCCGAGAAAGACTTCGAACCAGGCGCTGAAATCCATCGGGTTGGGATCGATCGGCACGCCGATATCGCCGAGATAGCCGGTGCAATATCGGGCCGGGATATTCATGCACCGGCACAGCGCGATGGCGAGATGGGCAAAGTCACGGCACACGCCCGCCTTATCGGTGAAGCCGCCATGGGCGGTGCGCAGGAGGTCGGCCTTCTGGTAATCGAAGGTGATATGGTCGTGGACGAAATCGCAGATTGCCTGGACGCGCGTCCAGCCGAGCGACGTCGACGAGAAGGTTGCCCAGGCAAAATCTGCCAGCCTGTCGGTGTCGCAATAGCGGCTGCCGAGCAGGAAAACCAGCACATCGTCCGGCAGGTCATTGATCGCGTGCTGGACCGCATCATCGGGAACAATATCGGGTTGCCCGCTGTCGTAGATCTCGAATTCGGTGGAAATGGTCGTCAGTCCCGGCGGGGCGACGATCCGGCTGCAGGCATTGCCGAACCCGTCGGTATATTCCCAGGCCTCGATCGGCCGGTCGAATGTCAGAACCTGCTCACTCAGCAGATCGGCGCGCCGAGAGGGATGGATGTTGAGGACGAGCAGCATCGGCGTCGGTTGCGTGCATTCGTAGCCCAGATGAAACCCGGCGCGTATCTTCATTGTGGCTTCCCTATCGCGGCTCCGCATGTGCGGAGGTGAGTATGGAACGTTGATCGCGCTACCCGGTTCCCGCAAGGGACAACTGTCACCATACAGAGACTTGGTGGTGATCCGAGATTGCCCCGGAAGATTATCTCGGAGGTAATCCGGATTACCTCGGAGAGAATCGAGATTATCTCGTGGTGACGTTGACCTGCACCGTCATGCTGTCGAAATCCGCCCCGTCGCCATCATAGCTGCCGCTCAACGGGACTGCCTGGCGCGGATCGCGGGCAACCGCGACACGAATGAGATCGCGGTTGCCGACGATCCCGTTGGTCGGATCGAACTCCGCCCAGCCGGCGCCGGGGAGATAGATCTGGCACCATGCATGGGTGGAACCGCCGCCGAGCACCGTGGAACCGTCCCGGTCGGGAACATAGACATAGCCCGTGACGAAGCGCGCCGCGAGCCCAAGGACGCGGGCGGCCTCCATCATCAAAAGCGCGAAATCCCGGCAGGTGCCGGAGCGAAGCTGCAAGGTCTGCACCGGGGTCTGTGTTCCGTGTTCCATCCGGCGCTGATAGACGAAGCTTTCCCGAATGGCGTAACAGAGCGTCATCAGCAGATGCCCGGTTTCCGTCGGACGCCCCTGGCGCACGAACTGCCGTGCCCAGCGTCCGACCTCGTCGTTCGGATCCGGATAATGGCGCTGCATGGCCGGCGTCAGATCGGCAATCTCCTCCTTGTCGTAGGAGAATGGATAAATCAGGGCCGCCTCGTCGACCTTGAGATCCAGGGCGACCTGGGGCGTATGATCGAGGGTGATCCAGGTTTCGAAGCGAAGCTCGGACGCCGGCCTCGAAATATCGATGAGCGCCACGCAATTGCCGAAAACATCGTGGATCCAGCGGACATGACTTTCCTCGGGATAGGTCGTCAACGACGCTTCGATCAGCCGCTGGTCGAAACTGTCGCGCGGCCGGAACATCAGGCGATGCTCGCCGAAATCGACCGCCCTGACGTAACGATAGGACGTTATGTGGCGGACGGAAAAAATCGTCATCGGCCGCCGTCCGGTAATCTGTTCACCTTGCTGCTCCAAGGCGGTGACGCCGCCTCTCCTCTGCGGGAGCGCCCTGCTCGCTTTTCCGCTTATCCCGATTTCTTGTCATATAAGCACATTCGAAAGATTGCTATTATACCTTCACCGATCGACGGCAGAGCCGTCCAACCTAAGAGGATAACATGCATATCATCTGGGACGTTCTGACACTTCTGCTGACAATCGGCTCGCTCTATGGCGGTCGCGAATACCGGATTATTCGCGCCCGTGCCCGCGCCCAGAACTGGGGCAACTTCTGATTCGATCGTGATATCTCTGATTCGATTCCGAGTCATGGTCGCATCGGATCGTTGCCGGTCGCGGCTACGTCGAATGACGTAAAGCCATACGCTTAAGGAAATGCTTTATTAGACGAGACGGCTTCCATCCGTCCATTCTCCCTGTTATTTGAAGCCCGCCTCACCCCAGGCGGGCTTTTTTAGCGATTAATACGCATCACTTCTTGGCGCCGGCCGAAAGCACCCGATGGGTCGCGTCGTCCATTGCGTGGCTCGCTTCCTGTCCATCCTTCTTCAGCCCGTATGCGGTATTGCCGCAGCCGGAAAGGGTGAGCAGGCAGATGCAGGCGATGGCGATTGCAGCTTTTGACATCGAGTGTTTCCCCCGGATCGAATGGCTTCTGTATAAAATGATGCGCTTCGTAGCAAAATCAATCCGTCGGGGCTGGCATGACGGCGAAGTTATTCTGAACTCCGTCCATCACCGGAACGGCTTCATTTGCGTCTGGAAACAAATTTCGCCCCGGCACGGAATTAATCCTTCGTATTTCCAACGGAGCGAACGGCCGACAGGTTGGGTTAATCCCAAAACGCCGTAAAATATTCAAGTGTACTCCCCTGGAGACATTGTTTGTCATCGCGAGTTTGAGCGCAGTCTTTTCAAAGCAAGAAAAACATTCACAAGTCATATATCGCACGACTCGTCGCCAGCTATTCGAGTATTTATCAATCCGTGTCGCAATAGTACAGGTTGTGTCATTTTGACATCTTAAGTTTTACTCAAATGCAGCACTTAACTATTTATTAGTAATAATCTTGCGTGTCGTCCGCTTCAGCTTATGCTTTAAGCATAGGGGAGAGGAAAGATGTTTACGAAAAGTCTCATCATGCCTTTGGGATTCGCAATTCTCGCCATATCAGGCCTGCTGTTTCAGATAGCCGCCTACGTGCTGAACTCCCCGGTCACTGTGCTGCAGCCGTGAGTCACATAAGTTGCTGAACCCGCAAGCAATCTCGGTAACTGGGAGTGGAACTTCCTCTCGTTTCGTGCATTCTGTGACTCGTTTTGCCAGGAGGGAGATAACCATGGAAAACGCAGGCGTGGGTTGGATTGCAGCCATCATCATCGGCGGTATCGCCGGATGGCTGGCGGAAAAGGTCATGAGCAGCAACATGGGCTTGCTCATGAACATATTGCTCGGCATCGTCGGCGCCATCGTCGCCAACTGGATCCTGGGTCTGTTGCATATCCAGCCGCTTGCCGGTTGGCTGGGCTATCTGATCACCGGTTTTATCGGTGCCTGCATCCTGATTTTCATCGGCCGTCTCATCCGCCGCTGACCCCGGCCGCTGGCCTCAATCTGCGCGTTAGACATATCGAAAGCCGGGCGTTGATGACGTCCGGCTTTTTCTTGACCTCTGAATTCCCGTTCAGCGGCGGCTGAGCAGGCCGAACACATAGGCAATGCCTGCCGTCACCGCGAGTGCCACGAGCGGTTCTTCGCGCACCTTGTCGCGCAGCCGTTCGGTCATTACCGAAGCCTCGTCCGTCACCGCCGATTTCGCGCCCTGCCCCAGCGCGACCACGCTTTCCGTCAGCCGGGAGAGATCGTTGCGAAGGGCTGCGACCTGCGCCGACAGATCGTCTGCTGCGATATCAGCCTTGACACGCGCGGCGGTGGATTCGGCGGAAGCGGTTTTCAATTCTGCCATGGTCTGCTCCTGTTTCATGGGATGCCGCTTCAACGAAATGGCGGCCCGAAAAGTTCCGCCCCAACCGATCTTTTGTTCGCCGCAATGCCGCTGCTGCGCAGCCGCCGCCCTACGCAGCTTTTCGCACGACAAACCCTTCATTTCCTGTCGGGTTTGTTTTAAGGAACGTCGAATGTCCGCCCGCGCGCGGCTCAATGATACTGCGAGGTTTGCGTTTCTATGTTCGATATCCTGAGAAGAGCCGCTCAGACCTGGGTCGCCAAGCTGCTGATGCTTCTGTTGGTCGCGTCCTTTGGCATCTGGGGCGTCTCCCGGTCGCTGATAACGGGCAGCAACAGCACCACGGTCGTGACCGTCGGCGATCAGCATGTGGACGTCAACGAATTCCACCTCGCCTATCAGCGCCAGGTGGCAAGCCTCAGCCAGCAGTTCGGCATGCGCCTCACCCCCGAGCAGGCCCGCGCCTTCGGCATCGAGCAGCAAGTGCTTGCCCAGCTCGTCGCCGGCGCCTCGCTCGATCAGCTCGCCGAAGACATGAACCTCGGCCTGTCGGAGGATCGCCTCGCCCAGCTGATCGCCGACGATCCGGCTTTCAAGGCCGTCAACGGCCAGTTCGACCGTGAACTCTTCGTCTCGCGCCTGCGCAATGCCAACATCCGCCAGGACGACTACATCAAGGAACGCAGCAAGGTAGCCGTCCGCAGCCAGGTCGTCGATGCCATCTCGAACGGCTTCACCGCGCCGAAGACGCTGGTCGACGCCCTGAAGCTCTATGGCGCCGAAAGCCGCAGCGTCGATTACCTCCTGCTCACCAACGCCAATATCGAGCCGATCAAGGCGCCCGCCGACGACGTGCTGGCGGCGTGGTTCGAGGGTGTCAAACAGCGCTACCGGGCGCCTGAGTACCGCAAGCTCATTTATCTCAAGCTGCAGCCCGCCGATATCGCCGACGCCGCGACCGTCACCGACGATCAGATCCACGAAGCCTTCGACAAGAGCAAGGATAGCTATCGCACACCGGAAAGCCGCACCATTGAACAGCTGACCTTCGCCAGCAAGGATCTTGCCGCCGCTGCCGAAACGGCGCTGAAGAGCGGCACCAGCTTCGATCAGCTGGTCTCCGACCAGGGCAAGACGGCAAGCGACGTGCTGCTCGGCGAATTCACCAAGGACAAGGTTCCCGATCAGGCCGTTGCCACTGCGGCCTTCGCCGTTTCGCGCGATGGCGGCACGACGCCTGTGGTCGACGGCTCTTTCGGCCCGGTCATCCTGCGCATCACCAACATCAAGCCCGAAACGGCGAAGAATTTCGACGAGGTGAAGGAAGATATCCGCAAGCAGCTGGCGCTTTCCAACGCCTCTCAGGAGGTGATCAACGTTCATGACCGCATTGAGGATCTGCGCGCCGGAGGTTCCACGCTCGAGGATATCGCTGGCCAGCTGAAGCTCCAGGCCGTCACCGTCGATGCCGTCGACATGACCGGCGCCGACAAGGAAGGCAAAGAGGTCAAGGATCTCCCGGCCAAGCAGCAGCTGCTCGGCGAAGCCTTCAAGACCGAGGTCGGCGTCGATGCACCGCCGCTGCCGATGGGCAATGACGGCTATGTCTGGTTCAACGTCCTTGAAATCACGCCGGACCGCGATCGCCCGATCGCCGAGGTGCGCGAAAAGGCCGTCGAGGACTGGACCGCCGAACAGCAGAAGGCCGAGCTCGCCAAGAAGGCCGACGCATTGAAGGCCGAGGCGGCGAAGGGCACGGCACTTGCCGATATCGCAACGCCGCTCGGCATCGCCGTCGAAAGCAAGAGCGGTGTCACCCGCTCCACCGACGATCCGGTGCTCGGCCGCGCCGGCGTCACCGCCGCCTTCTCCGGCCCGGTCGATACGGTCGCGAGTGCCGTCGGCGCCGATCCCTCGACGCAGATCCTGATGAAGGTCACCGAGGTCAACAGTGAACCGACCGGCGACGTCCTAAACAACCGCGATGCCCAGATCACCGCCATGGCCAATGCCGCCGGCGACGACATCCTCGATCAGATGGTCAACCTGCTGCAGACGCAATACGGCGCTGAGATCAACCAGAAGCTCGCCGAACAGGCGACAGTCCGCTAGGAGGCCTTATGACCGATCTGAAGCCGTTCCTAGCCAAGGCCGCAAGCCGCGAGCCGCTGACGCGTGACGAGGCTCGCGCCGCCTTCGACATCCTGATGTCGGGCCAGGCGACGCCCTCGCAGATCGGCGGCTTCCTGATGGCGCTGCGCGTGCGCGGCGAAACCGTCGACGAGATCGTCGGCGCCGTTACCGCGATGCGCGCGAAAATGCTGGCCGTCGAGGCGCCGGCCGATGCGATCGATATTGTCGGCACCGGCGGCGATGCCAGCGGCACCTACAATATCTCGACGCTGGCGGCGCTGATCGTCGCCGGCGCCGGTGTCCCCGTCGCCAAGCACGGCAACCGGGCGCTGAGTTCGAAATCGGGCGCGGCCGACAATCTGGCCGCACTCGGCGTCAAGCTCGATGTCAGCCCCGAGATCATCTCCCGCTGCATCACGGAGGCCGGCGTCGGCTTCATGTTCGCGCAGATGCATCATTCCGCCATGCGCCATGTCGGCCCCTCCCGGGTCGAACTCGGCACGCGCACGATCTTCAACCTGCTTGGCCCGCTCTCCAATCCGGCCGGCGTCCGACGCCAGCTGCTCGGCGTCTTCTCACCGCAATGGCTGGTGCCGCTCGCCGAAGTCATGCGCGATCTCGGCTCCGAATGCGTCTGGGTGGTCCATGGCGACGGCCTCGACGAGATCACCACCACCGGCGTCACACAAGTCGCGGCGCTCGAGGACGGCAAGATCCGCACCTTCGAGCTGTCGCCCGCCGATTTCGGCGTCAACCCTTGCGTGCTCGCCGACATCAAGGGCGGTGACGGCGTTGCCAACGCCGCAGCGCTTCGCGAGGTGCTCGGCGGCGCCAAGAATGCCTATCGCGATGTCTCGCTCGCCAATGCCGCCGCCTCACTGGTCATCGCGGGCAAGGCCGGAACGATCCGCGACGGCATGACGCTTGCCGCGCAGTCGCTGGATAGCGGCGCCACCGCGCTCGCCCTCGACAAACTCATCGCCGTTTCCAACGATATCGACTAGGATTGCCCGATGACCGATATCCTGAAGAAGATCGAACTCTACAAGCGTGAAGAGATTGCCGCCGCAAAGGCGACGGTGTCGCTCGCCGACTTGAAGGCGATGCAGGCCGGCCAGTCTGCCCCGCGCGGTTTTCACAAGGCGCTCGTGGCCAAGCGTGATGCCGGCAATTTCGGCCTCATCGCCGAGATCAAGAAGGCGAGCCCCTCGAAGGGTCTCATCCGCCCGGATTTCGATCCGCCGTCGCTGGCGAGCGCCTATGAGGCCGGCGGTGCCGCCTGCCTGTCCGTCCTGACCGACAGGCCGAGCTTCCAGGGCGCGCCGGAATTTCTGACGGCCGCACGCGCGGCCTGCGCGCTGCCGGCGCTGCGCAAGGATTTCATGTTCGAGACCTATCAGGTGCACGAGGCCCGCGCCTGGGGCGCCGACTGCATCTTGCTGATCATGGCGTCGCTGTCGGATGATGAAGCCGAGCGCCTGCAGGACGAAGCCTTCGGCCTCGGCATGGACGTTCTGGTCGAGGTCCACGACGCCGAGGAGATGGAGCGGGCGCTGAAGCTCTCTTCGCCGCTTATCGGCATCAACAATCGCAATCTCCGCACCTTCGAGGTCAGCCTGACCGTCAGTGAGGCGCTTGCCCCGATGGTGCCGGACGACCGGCTGCTGGTCGGCGAAAGCGGCGTCTTCACCCATGCCGATTGCAAAAGGCTGGCCGCCAGCGGCATCAACACCTTCCTCGTCGGCGAAAGCCTGATGCGCAAGGACGACGTGGCGGCCGCGACCCGCGCGCTGCTCTTTGGCGAAGCCGCCATCGCGGCCGAATGATATGAGTGGCGGAAAGCCTGGTCTGACCCATATCGATGCCTCCGGCGAGGCGCATATGGTCGATGTCTCCGACAAGGCCGAAACGGTGCGCATCGCCACCGCCGAGGGCCATGTGAAGATGACGCCGCAAACCCTCGCTCTCATCCGCCAAGGCAATGCCAAGAAGGGCGACGTGATCGGCACCGCGCGCCTTGCCGGCATCATGGCGGCAAAACGCACCGCCGATCTCATCCCGCTCTGCCATCCGCTGATGCTGACGAAGGTCACGGTCGAGATCGAGGAAGATGCCGCCTTGCCCGGCCTGCGCGTCACGGCAATCGCCAAGCTCACCGGTAAGACCGGCGTGGAGATGGAGGCGCTGACCGCGGTCTCGATCGCTTGTCTGACGATCTACGACATGGCCAAGGCCGCCGATAAAGCAATGGAGATCGGCGGCATCCGGCTCCTGGAAAAGTCCGGCGGAAAATCCGGTGATTTCCGTCATCCGGAGGCAAGATGAACCTTCTACCGGTCGCCGAGGCCCTCAACCGCTTGCTTTCTCGCGCAAGACCCGTCGCGGCATCCGAGACGCTGCCGCTTGCCGAGGCTGAGGGCCGCGTTCTGGCCGTCGATCTCACGGCCGGCCTCACTCAGCCGCCCTTCAATGCCTCCGCTATGGATGGCTATGCGTTGCGCCGTGAAGACGCGCCGGAGCCGGGCGCCGTGCTGAGGGTCATCGGTACGTCTTCCGCCGGCCACGGCTTCGAGGCAAGCGTCGGCAAGGGAGAGGCCGTCCGTATCTTCACTGGCGCGCCTGTCCCGCCGGGCGCCGACAGCGTCCTGCTGCAGGAGGATGCGGAAAAGATCGAAGGCGGCATCCGAACCAATTTCCCTGTGCGACAGGGCCAGCACGTGCGTCCCCGCGGCCAGGATTTCGTCGAAGGCGAACCTGTGCTTTCTGCCGGCACGGTGCTCGATTTCTCGCGGCTGACGGTCGCTGCCGGCATGAACCGGCCTGAGGTCGAGATTTTCAAGCGTCCGCTGATCGCCATCCTGGCAACCGGCGACGAGTTGCTGCCGCCCGGAAGCACGCCCGGCCCTTCGCAGATCATCGCCTCCAATACGTTTGGTATTGCAGCCCTTGCCCGCAAAGCCGGCGCCGATGTGCTCGACCTCGGCATCGTGCCTGACGATAAGGCCAGGATCACCGCGGCGATCGACACGGCGCGGGACGCCAAGGTCGATGTCATCGTCACGCTCGGCGGCGCGTCGGTCGGCGACCATGATCTGGTGCAGGCGACGCTTGTTGAGGCCGGTATGCAGCTCGATTTCTGGCGCATCGCCATGCGTCCCGGCAAACCGCTGATGGTCGGCAGATTCGGTGAAACGCATGTGCTCGGCCTGCCCGGCAATCCGGTCTCGAGTCTCGTCTGTTCTTTGCTGTTTCTCGAACCGCTGATCCGCAAGCTCGCCTCCCTGCCGCCGGTGCAGCGCGAGACGACGGTGGAGGCGGCCGTCACACTGCGCGCCAATGATCACCGACAGGACTATATCAGGGCGAGGCTTTCGAAATCCGCTGCCGGAAACTGGCTGGCCGAGCCCTTCGGCAAACAGGATTCCTCAATGATGAAAGTGTTTGCGCAGGCCGACTGCCTCATCATACGCCCGCCACATGCGGGGGAATTGCCGGCCGGAGCTCCCTGCCCGGTCATGCAGTTGCGGCCGGATCTTCTAGTTTAGCTGCATCTCCAGCTATTAGGAGAGCGAAAAGACACCCGCCTGCACCGCTTTGCCCCCGGTGCCTGCGCCGAAATCCGCAACGGCATGGGTCGCGATTCGCTTGAGCTGTCCCTGTGGCAGGTGAGCGCGTTCGGGATCGCCGATGAGCACGTCAATGCCACTCGATTGGCAGCGCCGCAGGAAGGCCATCACTCGCAAGGCAAGCGAAGGATCGTATAACAGGTCACCGACCACAAGCAGATCAGTCTCCTCCGGCGGCGGCTCGTCCATCATATCGGCGGCGATGATCGCAATAGCGACCCCATTGATCACCGCGTTCAGGCCGATCGCGGCAATGGCATTGGCATCGACATCGACCGCCGTGACCGCGGCAGCTCCGGCCTTCGCCGCCGCGATGGCGACGAGCCCGGAGCCGGCGCCGAGATCGAGGACGCGGCGGCCTGCAACGATTTCCGGCCGGTCGATCAGATGGCGGGCAAGCACGGCGCCGCCGGCCCAGGGATAGGCCCAGTAGGGCGCTGGATCGGTCTCTCCCCGGCCGGCAAGCCGCCAGAGCCCGCTTGCAGGGCCGGCCTGGTGAAGCAGAATTTCGGGGATGGAGGGAACCGGCGATATCGGCAGATTGGCCTGGATGAAGGCGGCTGGGTCGGGTTGCGGCTGGCTGGCGCGTTTCATCGTCGTCCACTCCTGCCGGCGCTGAAGCTCAATAATTCTTCATGGCAAGATGCGGCATGCCGCCGTCGAGGAATTCCTCGCCATAGGAGACGAAGCCGAAACGCTGGTAGAGCGGCAGTTTATCGGCCTGTGCCGTGAGATAGAAGCGGTTGTCGCGCGCATCGCGATGCAGTTCCATCGCCCGCCCGATCATCGCGGCGGCAATGCCGCGGCCGCGCCATGACCCGGCAACCGCAACGCGGCCGATCTTCACATGTTCCTCGGCGTAGATGAGCCGCAGCGTGCCGGACACCTCGCCTGCCGTGACGGCGACGAGATGGTGGGCGGTGAAATCGCCGGCATCGAATTCCTCGGCTTCGGGAACCTTCTGCTCATGTACGAAGACTGCACGCCGCAGCCGGAAGGCTTCGTTGCAGAGCGTACTGAAGACCGGTACGCTGAGGATCGCTGTTTCCACCATCACATGGCTCCCCGAGGAATATGACCTAGGGCCCCCCGCCCGGACTGGCGAAGGGTTCCCGCGATTCAAACTGCTATAGCGTCCTTTGCGCGCCTGAAAAGACGCGCCGCGCTGTAGCAGCAAAATCAGCCGGGCTTCTTTTTTGAAAATTTGGCCTTCGGTCCGCCGCCCTTGCCCTCATATCTGGGGGCCTCAGATCTGGCGCCTTCGAATTTCGGTTTGTCGAATTTCGGCTTGTCGGATTTGGGTCCATCGAAAGCAGGCTTGCCCGGCTTTTTGCTCCAGGGCTTGCTGTCCCGTCTTTCCCCGCCGGCATTGTCAGCCGCAGCATATCCGCCGCCCGGACCCTTGCCGAACTTGTTCTTCGGGCGCTCGCCGCGGAACGAATCGTCCGGGCGCTCGTCACGGGATGGCTTGCCGGCATAGGGCTTCGGCGACGGCGCCCGGCTGAAATCCGGTGTGCCCGAAAGCCGGGTCACGCGGATGCCGCGTTCGAGCGCCTTGTTCGGTCCGATCGCGGCCTGGAAGCTTTCGGCGCTCGCCGCGGCGATCTCCACGAAGGTTTCCTCGGGCTGCATCTTGATCGCGCCGATCTCGCGCTTCGTCACATTGCCGTTGCGGCAGAGCATCGGGATCAGCCAGCGCGGCTCGGCATTCTGCTTGCGCCCGACCGAGATGGAGAACCAGACGCTGGCGCCGAAATCCTCGCGCGGTCCCTTCTGCGCCGGCTCGTACGGCTCGGCATTGTCGCGGCGCTTGCGGCTGCGCTCGTCCTGCACGGTAACCTCGATGAGATCCTCCGGCGCCGAATGATTGGTGCGGTATAGACGCAGGAAGGCGGCGGCAAGCTTTTCGGCGCCGTGGCTGGCGAGAAGCTGCTGCACCAGCCCCTGCTCTTCCTCCTGCGGTGTTTCGTTGAAGATCGGGTCGGCAAGCAGACGTTCGTCGTCGCGCTCGCTCACCTCCTCGGCCGAAGGCGGGCGCGCCCATGCAGCCGAGATTCCGGCATTTTCGAGCAGGCGCTCGGCCTTGCGACGTGCGTTCAGCGGCACGATCATGGCGCTGATGCCTTTGCGCCCGGCCCGGCCGGTGCGGCCGCTGCGGTGCAGCAGCGTTTCCGGATTGGTCGGCAGGTCGGCATGGATGACGAGATCGAGACCCGGAAGGTCGATGCCGCGGGCGGCGACGTCGGTCGCGATGCAGACGCGGGCACGTCCGTCGCGCATCGCCTGCAGCGCATGGCTGCGCTCGTTCTGCGTCAGCTCACCGGAAAGCGCCACCACGGCGAAATTGCGGTTGTTGAACCGCGCAGTCAGATGGTTGACGGCAGCGCGCGTCGAGCAGAAGACGATGGCGTTGGTCGCCTCATAATAGCGCAGCACGTTGATGATCGCGTTCTCGCGGTCGCTGGGCGCCACCATGAGCGCGCGATATTCGATGTCGACATGCTGCTTTTCCTCGGCCGCGGTGCTGATGCGCACGGCATCGCGCTGGTAGCTCTTGGCAAGCTTGGCGATCGCCGCCGGCACCGTTGCCGAAAACATCAAAGTGCGGCGTTCGTCCGGCGCCGAATCGAGAATGAATTCCAGGTCCTCGCGGAAGCCGAGATCGAGCATCTCGTCGGCCTCGTCGAGCACGGCAGCCTTCAGCTCAGACATATCGAGCGCCCTGCGGCGGATATGGTCGCAGAGCCGGCCGGGCGTGCCGACGACGATATGGGCGCCGCGCTCGAGCGAGCGACGCTCGCTGCGGATGTCCATGCCGCCGACGCAGCTTGATATCACCGCGCCGGTCATTTCGTAGAGCCATTCGAGCTCACGCTTCACCTGCAGGGCAAGCTCGCGCGTCGGGGCGATGACGAGGGCGAGCGGCGCGCCGGCATTGCCGAAGCGCTCTCGGCCTTCGAGCAGCGTCGGCGCCAGCGCCAGGCCGAAGGCGACAGTCTTGCCGGAACCGGTCTGGGCCGAGACCAGCGCATCGGAAGCGGCGAGCGCCGGATCGAGCATCGCCTTTTGCACCGGGGTGAGTTCGGCGTAACCGCGCTTCTGCAACGCCTTGGCGATCGCCGGGACGACGCCGTTGAATTCTGTCATGGGTTCGATCTTTCGGAGCTGTCAGGCGCGTGACTGCGCCATGGCCGGAGCCAGCCGGCGGGGTATTTGCGCCGTTCCTAACCGCTCCCGCGGCGATTGTCAAAGCGTGCGGCTACGCCACAGCCACGCGTCGATGTGGCTCGCCCGGCCGCGCAGCGTCGTTTCCAGCGGTCCCTCCATCCGGCCGGACTGCGCAAGCATGCTGTCGGGGCCTGCCGCGCGGACGATTTCGGCGCTCAACGCCAGCTCGACGCCATGGCGGGCGGCCACTTCCATCAGGCGGCTGCCGACATTGATGGTGTCGCCTGCCGCGGTGATCTGCTGCCGGTCGCCGGTACCGAGACGCGAGGCGACGATCGGCCCGCAATGGGCGCCGACCTTGAAGCCGATCTTCTTCTGGGCGAAGCCCGCATGCGCTTGAAGCCAGGCCCGCGTGCGCTCACACAGGCTCACCGCGCAGGCAGCAGCCCGGGCGGCATCGTCATCGGAGGGTTCCGGCAGGCCGAACAGGATCATCGCCCCGTCGCCCATGAAGCTGGTGATGGCGCCGCCATGGGCGCGCGCCTCCTCGTCGATCAGTTCGAAGAAGCCGCTCAGCACCTTGCTCACCGCCACCGGTCCGACGGTTTCGCTGAGGCCGGTAAAGCCCGAGAGATCGATGAAGATGACGGCGGCGTTCTGGCGCACCGGCGTGGCGAGGAAATTCGGATCGCGCGCCAGCCACTCGCCGAGGCCGGGCGCCTCGATGCGCTGCAGGAGCGCGCTCTGTTCGGCATAATGGCGGGCGCGGCCACGGTCGCGCCAGAGTTCGGCCGCGCCGAAGATCAGCGCCGGCGGCAGCGCTGCGGCGATCGGTAGCGCCGCACTCAGCCAGTAGCCATGCGCATAGGCCGACAGATTGAGCATCGCCCAGACGATGAGCGTCAGCACGATGATGACATAGCCTGCCGCACTGCGGCGCCAGGCGACCAGCGAAACGAGCACGACCGTCAGACCGATGGCGGTGGCGGCATCGATCAGCCTTATCCTGTGGTCGCGCACCATGCCGTCGCCGGTGACGAGATGGGTAATCGCCGTCGACATTACCTCGACACCTGGCATGACGGGATCGAACGGCGTCGGAAAGACGTCGCCGCCACCGGTGACCGTCGAACCGATGACGACGATGCGGCCGGCGATCGCATCCGCCGAAAGCTTGCCATCCAATGCATCGGCGGCGCTGAAGGTGGCGATTCTGCCGTGCCCGCCGTAGAAGGTCACCGGCAACCGCTGGCCGATATCGGTGGGAATGCGCAGCTTTCCGAGCATGATGGCGTCGGGTTCGATGGTGGGATTGACGCCGAGTGCCACTGAAGCGACACGCAGCGGAAAAGCCGGATCCAGCCGCTCTGCGGTACGCGAAATCAGCGGAATGAAGCGCGGCGTGCCGGTCTGGTCGGTTGCGACATTGACGATGCCGACTGCGGCTGCCTCGGCGAAACGGGGAAGCGGCAGGAGAAGCTGGTTTGCCTCAGGGATGGCGGCAAGCGGATCGTCGGCGGTATCGCTCACGCGCTGCCGGCTCTGCGCAAAGGTGGCCGCAGCCGCAATCACACTCGGTCCCTGGCGAAGGGCTGAGGTCAGTGCCGCATCGCCCTCCTCCGGCCCCGGATCGACCAGCAGAATATCGATGGCCACGGCTTTCGGCTTCAGCGCGGTGATCGCCTCGATGAGGCGCGCAAGCGTCGCCCGATTTAGGGGATAACCATGCGCCCCGGCGGTGCGGTCGTCGATCGCAACGATCGAGACAACAGGAGGCGGTGTCTTCGCCCCGACGATGACGCTGCGGATATCGGCAAGCGAGGCCTCCATCCGGTCGAGAATGCCGCTTCCGGCATTAAGATTGGTATAGCCGAGTGCTGCCGCCCAAAGACCGGCGAGCAGCAGCGCGATCACAGTCTGCAGGCGGTGGTTCATAGGATTTATTGGCCAAGGCGGGCAAGAAGGGCGGCGGCGCGCGGCGCCGGCCAGCGACGCACGACGAGGGGTTCGGTTCCGCCGCTGACATCGACGCCCTCACCCGGCGACAGCACCACCGGCTCGCCGGCCGGCCGACGAACCGCGACGCTGCCTTTGACGACCAGCACCGAGGTCTTGCCGCCCGCGACATCGACAGCCCATTGGGTGCCGCGCACGGCGGCGATCGCCTGCGGCGTCACGACCTGGAAGCCGCCGGCATGCTGCGTGCTGTCGACATCGACGAGGATCGCCTTGCGGCGCAACGCCGCCGAATCAGGGCTGCCGTCGCGGTTGCGGTCGACGAGGCTGTAGGCCGCGCCGGCCTCTGCCGTTACCGTGACACCACCTGGACAACTGAGCACCTGGCGGGCGCCGGCATCACGCGAGACCGTGCAGCCGGCAGACTGCCCAACGGCCGCCCCATGCGGAATGAGGCCGACAGCGAGTGCGGCGGCAAGCAGGCTACGAAGCGTCCTATTCATGGAAAGTCCCCTTGACCGCGCGGGACAGTTTTTCGAAAGCGCCCCGCCAACCGTCTTCTTCCATGTGCGGCATGATAGCCGAATTCGGATATTTCCCTAGGCAAAAAAGCGAAGCGGCGGAATTCTTAAGTTCTGCGGTCCGTTTCAGGTGCCGGTCCGACATAACGCGCCCGCGGCCGGATCAATTCGCCGCTGTCGATCTGTTCCATCGCATGCGCAAGCCAGCCGGCGGAACGGGCAAGCGAGAAAATGATGATCGGCGCTTCCCTCGGGAGATCGAAGGCGGCTGCCATCGCAGCAAGCGCGAAATCGACATTGACCCTCTCGCCGACCATCTCCTCGCCGGTTTCCCGAACCGCGGCAAACTGCGGCGGCAGGGGAAAGTGCGGCAGCAGCGCCAGAGCCCTGATGTCGCCATCGGGATAGAGCGGATGACCGAAGGCCGACAGGCGATTGCCCTGGGCAAGCGTGCGGCGGATCGCCTGCTCCGCCCCAAGGGCTGCTGCTGCCTCGATCAAGGCGTCGACGCCCTGCCAGGCGGCCCCATGCAGCGGTCCTGTCAGCGTCGCCAGTCCCGAAAGCACGGCGGCGGAAAGGGCAGCACCCGCCGATGCCGTGACCCGCGCCGCGAAGGTGGAGGCGTTGAGTTCATGATCGGCCATCAGCACCAGCGCGCGGCGCAGGCAATCGGCAGCATCCGGCCGCCGCCAGCTGGCAGCAAGCCGCAGATGCAACGGGTGCTCCGACGGCCCCGGGGCCAGCGCATCGGCGAGGGTACAGAGAACCCCGCCTGCTTCACGGCGAAGTGCGGCCTGTGAGCGGCCGAGCGACGGCAGATCGGATGTCACCCGCCCTGCCAACGCCCGGAAGGCCGCTTGAAGCGACGGAGAGGTATTTCCGGTTCTGCTCCCGGAGAGGAAGGCTTCCGCGCCGTTCCAGAGCAGTGCTGCCGTCTGCTCCAGCGTCGCGACGGCAGCGAAATCGGCCGCATCCCGGCCGCGATAGAAAAGCCGTCCGCCTGTGATGGTCGAGATTGCCGAGGGGAGAACCGGATCGCCCCACCTTATCGTCTCGACCGCAACCGTTTCGGCCTTGCGGCGGCCGGCATGGCGTTCGGCAAGCCTCTGCACGTCGCTGGCCTGGTAAAGGCTGCGGCGCGGATCGGAGGGATCGGGCTTGGCGTGGATGCGCCCGCGGCTGACATTGGCGTAGAGCGTCTGCGGCTTGGTCTTCAGCGCCTGCAGCGCCTCCTCGGCGGTCAGCCACGACATCGGAACCTCATATTGATCATTTACATCAAGATTGACGTCAATGAGACTAGGTCGGATCATCCGTGGCGTAAAGGAGAAAACAACATGACGAATGGCTTGGAAGATGTCATCGCCGCCGAAACGCAGCTCTCGGATGTCGATGGCGAAGCGGGACGGCTGATCATCCGTGGCGTATCGCTGGATCATCTGGTCGCAGACGGTACCTATGAAGGCGTCGCCGCCCTGTTGCTCGACGGGCTGATGGAACGAAGCTTCGATGAAGCCGAATTGCGCGGCTGGCTCGCCAAAGCGCGAACCGGGGTGTTCGACCATATCAAGGCTGCCGATGCCGCACTGCTCGCCCTGCCTCCGGTCGATGCGATGCGGGCGCTGATCGCCCGGCTGCCCGACGGCGAGGATTTCGATACCGCGCTCAGCCTTCTGGCGGCGCCCGCAGTCTTCCTTCCGGCGGTTCTGCGCATGCAGCGCGGCAAAAAACCGATCGCGCCCGACGCTTCGCTGCCGCAGGCGGCCGATATCCTGCGCATGCTGACCGGAAAATTGCCGAGCAGAGAGCAGACGGCGGCACTCGACGCCTATTTCGTGACGATATCAGACCATGGCCTCAACGCCTCGACCTTCGCATCGCGCGTCATCGCCTCGACACAGGCCGGACTCACCTCGTCCGTGCTCGCAGCACTGAGCGCACTGAAAGGACCACTGCATGGCGGCGCGCCCGGTCCCGTGCTCGACATGCTGGATGCAATCGGAACGGCGGAAAACGCTTACCCGTGGCTCGGCGAAGCGCTCGACCGCGGCGAACGGCTGATGGGCTTCGGCCACCGCATCTATCGTGTCCGCGATCCGCGTGCCGATGCGCTGAAGGGCGCACTGAAGCCGCTGATATCAACCGGACAGGTCAACAGGGCTCGCAGCGCGCTGGCGGAAGCGGTGGAGGCTGCTGCATTGTCGATCCTCAAGGCGCGCAAGCCAAACCGGCCGCTCGACGTTAATGTCGAGTTCTATACCGCGCTGCTGCTCGAAGCCCTCGGCTTTCCGCGTCAAGCCTTCACCGGCGTCTTTGCGATCGGCCGCACCGTCGGCTGGCTGGCGCATGCGCGTGAACAGGCGCTCGACGGCCGGTTGATTCGCCCGCGTTCTGTCTATATCGGGCCGTTGCCGGCCGCGGCTTGAAGGTTGATCCGGCAGAGCATCCGGACCTAATCCAGATCGCGCCTAACCGCGCGATCTGGTGCGACTTTCATCAGACGAGACGGCTCTGTTCCGTCGCCGCTTCGATGAAGCTGGCAAACAGCGGATGCGGGTCGAGCGGCCGGCTCTTCAGTTCCGGGTGATACTGCACGCCGATGAACCAGGGATGATCGGGATATTCGATCGTCTCCGGCAGCACGCCATCCGGCGACATGCCGGAGAAGACGAGGCCGCAGTTCTCCAGCCGGTCCTTGTAGTCGATATTGACCTCATAGCGATGGCGATGACGCTCGGAAATATCGGTCGAGCCATAAATCTCCGAGATCTTCGTGCCCTTCTTCAGCGCCGCCTTGTAGGCGCCAAGGCGCATCGTGCCGCCGAGATCGCCGGCCGCTGTCCGCTTCTGCAGCTCGTTGCCCTTGATCCATTCGGTCATCAGGCCGACCACCGGCTCTTTCGTCGGGCCGAATTCCGTCGAGGATGCGGCCGGCACATCGGCAAGATTGCGCGCCGCCTCGATCACCGCCATCTGCATGCCGAAGCAGATGCCGAAATACGGCACCTTGCGCTCGCGGGCAAAGCGGGCCGCATGGATCTTGCCTTCCGAACCGCGCTCACCGAAGCCGCCCGGCACCAGGATGCCGTGCACCTTTTCGAGATAAGGCGCCGGATCTTCCTTTTCGAAGACCTCGGATTCGATCCATTCGAGCTTGACCTTGACGCGATTGGCGATGCCACCGTGATGCAGCGCCTCGATCAGCGACTTATAGGCATCCTTGAGGCCGGTATATTTGCCGACGATCGCGATCGTTACCTCGCCTTCCGGCGTGCGGATCCGGTTGCAGACCTCTTCCCACTGGTCGAGGCGCGGCTTCGGCGCCGGCTCGATGCCGAATGCGGCGAGCACTTCGTCGTCGAGACCTTCCCGGTGGTAGGCCATCGGCACGTCATAGATGTTGGCGACGTCGAGCGCCTGGATGACGGCGGACGGACGCACGTTGCAGAACAGCGACAGCTTGCGGCGCTCTGCCTCCGGAATTTCGCGGTCGGCGCGCACCAGCAGGATATCGGGATGAATGCCGAGCGCCTGCAGTTCCTTCACCGAATGCTGGGTCGGCTTGGTCTTGAGCTCGCCGGCCGCCGGAATATAGGGCATGAGCGTCAGGTGGACATAGACAGCGGTGCCGCGCGGCAGGTCGTTGCCGAGCTGGCGGATCGCCTCCATGAACGGCATCGCCTCGATATCGCCGACCGTGCCGCCGATCTCGCAGATGACGAAGTCGTAGTCGTCATTGCCCTCGACAACGAAATCCTTGATCTCGTTGGTGACGTGCGGGATGACCTGCACCGTCGCGCCGAGATAGTCGCCGCGCCGTTCCTTGTCGATGATGTTCTTGTAGATGCGGCCGGTGGTGATGTTGTCGGTCTTGGTCGCCGAACGCCCCGTGAAGCGTTCGTAGTGACCGAGGTCGAGATCGGTTTCCGCGCCGTCGTCGGTGACGAAGACCTCGCCGTGCTGGGTCGGGCTCATCGTGCCCGGGTCCACGTTCAGATAGGGATCGAGCTTGCGAAGCCGGACCCGATATCCACGGGCCTGCAGCAACGCTCCGAGAGCCGCGGCCGCAATTCCTTTTCCGAGAGAGGAAACCACGCCGCCAGTGATGAATACGTATCGCGCCATGGGATTCACCGGATACCTTTTCAAAAACGATTCCACCAGCCCAAAAATTCTTTTCCAGAACTTTCGGAGCGTGACGCGGGAATCTGAACAAAAGAAAACCGGCAGACCCGAGGGCCTGCCGGCGGTTTATGTCGAAGACCGGTTTATTGTCCCGTCGGGACACCGGAGGGCTGAGCCGGCGCGGCCGGAACTGCCGGGGTAGTCGTTGCAGGTGCGGTAGCTGCCGGGGCCTGAGTCGCCGGAGCGCCAGTTACGGGAGCTTGAGCGGCGGGAGCCTGCGGTGCGGGCGTCGCAGCCCCGCTGCTCGGAACGCCGTTGCCGGCCGGCTGACTTGCCGGAGCCTGTGCGCCGCCACCGAGCGAATCGAGAATGCCGTTGCCCTGGCCGCTTGTTGCCGGAATGCGGTCGAGAATGTCGCTCGGGCGGCCTTCGTAACGCGTCAGAATGCCGAGGCCGAGCGAAGTCAGGAAGAACAGGGTCGCAAGGATCGCGGTCGTGCGCGTCAGCGCATTAGCCGTGCCGCGGGCCGACATGAAGCCCGAACCGCCGCCGATGCCGAGGCCGCCGCCTTCCGAGCGCTGGATGAGCACGACGCCGACGAGGGCGAGCACGATCATGAGATGGATGACAATCAATACTGTCTGCATGGGTCCAGTCCTGCCCGCCTGGAGACGGACAAAGTTAAGAATTCTGGCGGCTCTTTACATGAGGCTTTGATCTATTCCAAGCCCTTCGGCCCGGAATACGCCCTGGAATAAACGAATAAACCCAGGAATAAACAATGCCTCAGGCGAGCAGCGCCTCATACGCCCGGTAGATGGCGAGGAAGTCTGCCGCTTTCAAGCTCGCCCCGCCGATCAGCGCGCCGTCGACATTGGCGATGCCCATCAGCTCCCCTGCATTGGCCGGCTTGACCGAGCCGCCATAGAGCAGACGCATCTTGCGGCCTTCATCGCCGAAGCGGGCCACAAGCTCTGCCCGCATGAAGGCGTGCGCCTTCTCGACATCGCCTGATGTCGGCGTCACGCCGGTGCCGATCGCCCAGATCGGCTCGTAAGCGATGACGGTGTTCTCGGCGGTGGCGGCGTCCGGAACCGAGCCGGAGAGCTGGCGTTTGATGACATCGAGCGCCTGGCCGGTCCGGCGTTCATCCGCCGTCTCGCCAATGCAGATGATCGCCGTCAGCTCCGCGGCGAAGGCGGCTTCCGCCTTGGCACGGACCAGATGATCCGTCTCGGCATGGTCGGTACGCCGCTCGGAATGGCCGACGATGACATAGGTGCCGAAACAATCGGCAATCATCTCGGCCGAAATGTCGCCGGTATGGGCGCCGGATGGCTTCTGATGGCAGTCCTGAGCGCCGATCGCCAGCGGGCTGTCGGTGCAGAGCGCCGTTGCCACATAGAGCAGCGTGGTCGGCGGGCAGATCAGCGCTTCGACCTTGTCGGCCAGCGGCGAACGAACGCCCTCGGCGATCGCCTTGATCTGATCCAGGGAGGCACGCATGCCATTCATTTTCCAGTTTCCCGCCACAAGCGGGCGCACGTCAGGTGTCATGCCAGCCTTCCAAAATCTGCTTATGCCTTGGGCAATATCAAAAGCGCGCGGCAAAGAAAAGCATCATGCCCTTGACGTAAGGGGAATCTCAGCGGTCCCGCGTATATTTCTGCCGAAAACCAGCCGCTAACTGGCAAGAATCCAATTCAACACCCTACGCCAGTCGATCATCCGGATCGGCGTCCCGTGATTGCCGGTCTGAAACAGTGTGAAGCGCGTCGGATATTTCGCCTTGTGCAGGTTTTCGAACAGCGCCTGCTGGTTGGCGGCGGCGTAGACCGGATCGCGGCTGCCATGGGCAAACCACAGCGGCAGCTTCGCCTTGTAGAAGGCGCTCCTGGTGAAATCAGGGTCAGTGACCCCGCTCATGACAAGCATGCCTTTCAGCCGCTTGACGCTGTCAGCGTCGCGCGCAATGCCCCAGCAGACCTGGCTGCCCATCGAGGCGCAGGAAAGGATGATCGGCCGGCCGGGCGATTGCGCGCCGGCATAACGGATCAGGCCGGCAATTACGGCAACGCCGCTGCTGTCGAAACTCCTGACCGTCGGCGAATAATAAACGCCGCCATTGCCGGCGACCAGGTTCTTCAGCCGATTGAAATTGCCGCCGAAGCTGTAGTCGTTGGCCCCGAGTCGCCGGTCGCCGTCGCGGCCATGGATGAAGATCACCGTGAAGGCGGCATTCCCGGCCGGTCCCACCCTCGTGACATCGAGCATGACGCCATCGAGAGACAGCGTCTCGTCGGCTTGGGCCTTGCGGATGCCGAGCGCCACATATTTCTGCTGCACCCGCTTTTGCGGGATCTGGTCGCGGCCGTTGATATCGCGCATCTCGTCATAGTCGAGGACCTCGAAGGCGCCGTCATCACCCGTCTGCAGCACGGTCTGCTTCGAAAACAGATCGTCCTTGAAGGGCGGCAGCGCATCGGCTGCCTGCGCGCCGACGGCGGAGAGGACGGCTACGGACAAGAAAAACGCCGCAATTGCGGTGATGATGGTGCAATGACTTGTGGACATTCGCATTCGGATGGTTCCTGAAGCCTGCCGCCGCTTGCCATTCCGCGCCCGGCAACGCAAATCATTTGGGAAAAACCCGCCAAGTCAGGCGGTGTCGCGTATAGAGGTGCTTTCTGGCAAAATCTGCCTGATTCGCAAACGTGGCATGAAATGCGGTGATTTTGGGTCGACGGGAATGCCAGACCTAAGACAGGATGAAGATCTGAACGGCTCCATGGACGATAGCAACGACCTTTTTTCCGGAATGCCCCTCTCTGAAAAACGCGAGGAGGCGCAGAAGCCTGCCGCTCTGGCCGAGCGGCCGTCGGTAATTGCTGCGCCCGCCGTCGCTGCACCTTCAACCGCCGGAGCGCCCTCTGCTGGCGGGGCGTCAGCGCGTCCGGCGCCCGCCGCCTCCAACTCGGATGAATACGGTGCCTCGTCGATCCGCGTCCTCGAAGGCCTCGAGCCGGTGCGCATGCGCCCGGGCATGTATATCGGCGGCACAGATGAAAAGGCGCTGCACCACCTGTTTGCCGAAGTCATCGACAATGCGATGGACGAGGCGGTCGCCGGCCACGCCAATTTCATCGAGGTCTATCTTGATCTCGAGGGTTATCTCACCGTCTCCGACAACGGCCGCGGCATCCCGGTCGAGAACCATCCGCAGGTGCCGGGCAAGTCGACGCTCGAAGTCATCATGACCAAGCTGCATGCCGGCGGCAAATTCGACGGCAAGGCCTATGAGACCTCGGGCGGCCTGCACGGCGTCGGCGTCTCCGTCGTCAACGCGCTTTCCGACGACCTCGAGGTCGAAGTGGCGCGTAACCGCAAGCTCTACCGCCAGCGTTTCTCCCGCGGCCTGCCGCAGGGGGGGCTCGAAGAGCTGGGCGACGTCCACAATCGCCGCGGCACCCGCGTGCGCTTCCATCCCGATCCCCAGATCTTTGGGGATCACATGAAGTTCGATGCCGCCCGCGTTTTCCGCATGGCGCGTTCGAAGGCCTATCTGTTCGGCGGCGTCGAAATCCGCTGGAGCTGCGAGCCGGGCGTGCTGCCCGAAGGCTCCGAAGTGCCCGACAAGGCCGTCTTCCACTTCCCCGGCGGCCTGAAGGATTACCTGCAGGCGACGATGGGCAAGGAGTTCACCGTCACCCGCGAGATCTTCGCCGGCAAGACCGAGAAGGTCAGCGGCCACGGCTCGATGGAATGGGCGATCACCTGGTATGGCGGCGATCCGCAGGTGCATTCCTATTGCAACACCATCCCGACTCCCGAAGGCGGCACGCATGAGGCCGGCCTGCGCATCGCGCTGACCAAGGGCCTGAAGGCCTATGCCGAGCTGACGCAGAACAAGCGCGCCGCCCAGATCACCACCGACGACGTGATGATTTCGGCCGTCGGCATGCTGTCGGTCTTCATCCGCGAGCCGGAATTCGTTGGCCAGACCAAGGACAAGCTCGCGACCGTCGAGGCCCAGCGCATCGTCGAGAATGCGCTGCGCGATCCCTTCGACCATTACCTTGCCGACAATCCGAACGAGTCGGCCAAGCTGCTCGACTGGGTGATCGAGCGCGCCGAGGAGCGCCTGCGCCGCCGCAAGGAAAAGGAAGTTAACCGCAAGACGGCGGTGCGCAAATTGCGGCTGCCCGGCAAGCTCGCCGACTGCTCGCAGAACACCGCCGAGGGTGCCGAACTCTTCATCGTCGAGGGTGACTCGGCAGGCGGTTCGGCCAAGCAGGCGCGCAACCGGGCCAACCAGGCCATTCTGCCGTTGCGCGGCAAGATCCTCAACGTGGCCAGCGCCGGTCGCGAAAAACTCGGCGCCAACCAGCAGCTCGCCGATCTCATCCAGGCGCTCGGCTGCGGCACGCGCTCGAAATACCGCGACGAAGACCTGCGCTACGAGCGCATCATCGTCATGACCGATGCCGACGTCGACGGCGCCCATATCGCCTCGCTGCTCATCACCTTCTTCTATCAGGAGATGCCGGAACTGGTGCGCGGCGGCCACCTCTTCCTCGCCGTGCCGCCCCTTTACAAGATCACCCAAGGCTCGAAATCCGCCTATGCCCGCGACGACAACCATCGTGCCGAGCTGATGCAGACGGAATTCAAGGGCAAGGCCAAGGTCGAGATCAGCCGCTTCAAAGGTCTCGGCGAGATGATGCCCGCCCAGCTCAAGGAAACCACCATGGACCCGTCCAAGCGCACCCTGCTCAAGGTGCTGATCGACGAGGTGGATTTCGAAGGCACCCGCAGCGCCGTCGACGATCTGATGGGCACAAAACCGGAAGCCCGCTTCCGCTTCATCCAGGAGCGCGCGGCCTTCGCGGAGAATCTCGATATCTAGATGAGAAACCGAACCAAGTATTGGCCAAAAGGCGTTAGAACTGGCCATTTTGGAAGCTAAAACTGGCCAACACCACATTTGACTATTTCCGGGCGCTGAAAAGTGTCCGGAAAAGGCCTTCAGGAACAAAGGGTGAATGCGATGGCTTTCAGGGGTTTGTTTGTTGGTGTCGACCGCTATCAGTCGCCCGATATCCGTGATTTGTCGTGCGCTGCTCGCGACGCGACCGCGCTCGAAGCTCTCTTCGCCGATACCCTCGCCGGCTCTACCGTTCTCCTGACAGATCAGAATGCGACCCTCTCTCGGATCGAAGCCGAGCTCGAAACGCTCTCCCAGTGCGATCCTGAGGACACCGTCGTGATGGCCTTCTCCGGCCACGGTTCGGAGACCCACGAACTGATCGTCCACGATACCGGCTTCAATAACATCGAGGCCACGTCCCTGCCGCTTAACCGGCTTCAAGAATGGTTCTCGAAGATACCGGCACGCCGCGTGATCTTGTTTCTGGATTGCTGCTTCTCGGGCGGCCTCGGTGCCAAGGTTCTTCAGGTACCGGCCATCCCCCGCAGCTTCGCCTCCACCGAGGTTCGGCTTCAGAAGCTGGCTGGCAATGGCCGCTTGATCTTCACCGCATCCGCGGCATCGGAAGAGGCCTGGGAGTTTTCGAGCCATGGCCACGGGCTCCTTACCTACTACCTTCTGGAGGCGCTGCGGGGACCGGCAGAAATCGTCGAGGGAGGAAGGCTTTCCGTCTTCCAGATGCTGGACTACGTGACCGCAAGGGTGAAGGCCGCCGCCCAAAGCATCGGCAAGAGCCAAAACCCTGCAATGCGCGGTCAGATCGACGGCGGCATTAGCTGGCCCGTCTTCACCCCAGGTGCGCGCTTCCAGGCTGCCTTTCCATCTGCTCGCCCGGCAGCCGTCACCTCGGATATCGGCAGCCTCGCTGATCATGGCTTCCCCGCCGAGATCGTCACTGCATGGGGACAAGCGATCCCCTCACTGAATGACCTCCAGGTTGAGGCAATCAACGAATACGGGATCCTTGATGGGGAGCACCTCCTCGTCTCCGCTCCCACCTCGTCCGGCAAGACCATGGTTGGCGAGCTGGCTGCGCTCCGCCAGGTCGTGGAACGGAAACGTGCGATCTTCCTTCTCCCGCTGAAGGCGCTCGTAGCTGACAAGCGCCGTCATTTCGAAAAGGTCTACGGCGGGTTCGGTCTCCGTATCCTGGAGGCTACCGGCGAAACTGACGATGTGTCGCCGTTGATCCGCGGCAAGTACGACATCGCCCTGCTCACCTACGAAAAGTTCGCGGCTCTAGCGTTGGCCTACCCTCACATCCTGGCTCAGGCGGGTACAATCGTGGTCGACGAAGTCCAGATGATTGCCGACCAGTCGCGTGGCGCCAACCTCGAGTTCATCCTGACCCTGATCAGGATGCGCAGACGCGAAGGCATCGAACCGCAGATAATCGCCCTCTCTGCCGTGATTGGCGATACCGGCGGCTTGGAGACGTGGCTCGGTGGCAGGCTGCTTCGTCGCATCGAACGCCCTGTCCCTTTGCGCGAGGGCGTTCTGAGATACGATGGGTCCTTCCGGTATATTGATCCTGCCGACGGTGCCGAAAAGATCGAGCACGGCGCGGTCGTCCGGATGGGAATGAAAGAAACGGCTCAGGACTGGATCATCCCGCTTCTCAGAAAACTGACGGCATCGGGCGAGCATGTCATCGTCTTCCGTGAAACGAAGAGCGAGTCCCGCAACGTCGGCAACTACCTGGCAGCCCACCTCAGGCTACCGGCGGCAGACGAGGCGGCGAGACGCATGCCGCGGCTCGACCCATCGCAGGCGCATATCGATCTGATTGCCGATCTTCAGCATGGCGTTGCCTTCCACAATGCCGACCTTCAGCCTGCCGAGCGCCAGGTCATTGAAGAGGAATTCCGACGGGAGGGATCCGGGCTTCAGGTCATTTCCGCAACGACCACGCTTGCCATGGGCGTGAACACACCCGCCAATAGCGTGATCATTGCTGGGTTGGAGCATCCGGGGCCAGTTCCCGTGCCCTACACTGTTGCCGAGTACAAGAACCTGGTCGGCCGCGCGGGCCGCTTGGGTTATGCTGACATGGGTACATCCTACCTGATGGCAATCAACCCACGAGAGGAGGATTATCTCTGGCGCCGTTACGTCGTAGGGAAACCCGAAGACTTGACCTCGCGTTTCATCTCCAACGGGACCGATCCGAGGTCTCTCATTGTTCGCGTCCTTGTCGCACTCCCTCGTTCCGCAGCGTCAGGCGTATCGAGCGAAGACATAGTATCGTTCCTCGAAAGCAGCTTCGGCGCGTTTCTCGCCGGACGGAAGCAGGACGGATGGCGTTGGTCGCATGAAGATCTGATGCGCGCGCTTGAAAACCTCGAACGACACCGGCTGATCGAGAAGAGAGCTGACGGTCTCTACGCGCTCGCTCCTCTGGGACGACTTGCTGGAGAAAGCGCTACCGAAGTTGCATCGGTCGTGCGGCTTGTGGGCGCGCTTGCCAGCCTCCCTCCATCGCAAATCACCGATCCCGTACTTCTCACCGTGGTGCAGAACACCGTTGAGCTGGATGAGGTCAATTTTCCGATGCAATGAGCGACATCGAGGTCACGATGGGCCAGCATGGTGGTGCGTTCGGCGGGTCGGCTGGTCCGATCCGTATCGTGTCGTCACGTGCTGCCGATTTGATCGGTGTTGCCGCAAGGGTGGCCGAGATTCTTCATCCCCAGCTCGACCTGTCGGAGCGTGTTCAGAAGCTCGCGGTGCGATTGACCTACGGCGTGCCCGGCACAGTGGTCGATCTCGCGCGGGAGGCCGGAGGGAACCTCACGCGCGGGGAGTATTGCGCGCTGGTCGAAGCCCGGCTTGAAGTTGTAGCGGCTATCGAAAGTGCGTCGGACGCTGATATTCTCCGTGTCCTCGATCAGGATGACGAGAAGCTCTCCATCGTCCGTAAGGCTGCCCAATCGGCGGCAGAACGCAAGTCGAAGGCGGCAGCTACACCCCTGCCCGCCATCCCTCAGTTCGTGGCGTAAGGGATCAAATGAACGAACTCCTGAAACTACCATTTGAAATCCAGATCGTCCTCGTGGCAGGCTACCTGGGCTACAAGCTCACGACGGCGACCAAGAAGGTCGAGCACAAGACCGAAGACTTCCTCCTTCAAGTGCTGGTCTTCGGCACGCTCGGGCGGGTGTTTTCGTACATTGTCGCGCGCCTCGTGATGAAACTGGGATACTGGGCGCCGACGGCGGTGGTGGATACCGACTACAAGAGCGTTGCCATCATCAGCGTGCTCGCCATCGTTGGATCCGTCGGCTTCGCACTCTTGTGGCGCAAGTATCTCGAAAAGTGGGTGAAGGCGTTGATGTCACGCCTGAAGATCTACCACGATGATCACGAGACATCGGCGTTCAGATCCGTTCTTTCGGCGGATACGAGATGGAGCTTTATCCAGGTGCATCTCACTGGCGGCAAGATTCTCGAGAGCTGGCTTAAATTGCCCGAACAGGCGGGCATCCCTACGAAGCCAGTCATCCTGAACGATGACGGGATCGCCCTCTATGTGACCGCGATCCATGGCGCTGACGGAGACAGCCGCGACTGCGATCAGCTAACAACGACGGGCGAGAACATCATCACGTACATCCCGAGGGCCGAAATCAAGCAGATCGATATTGGCTGGAAGAAATGATCAGCGGCGCGGTGGCGGCGGCCTGTCGCCCGAGCCCGTCGTGGCAGGTTGCACCGAACCCTGCTGGCCACCATGTCCACCTGTCGTCTGCGGCTGGACATGAGTAGTTCTTGGGGTTGCACTCTTCTGACTGTAGTCGTTTCCGTTTCCGGACATGTGTCTTCCCTCTCTCTACACGTTACCAGGCGCCTAGCGTCTTGGCGGTGGCGGGCGGTCGCCTTCGCCAGTGGTCAAAGGTTGCGCTGAAGTCTCGCCCGGCGACCTTTCCGGCTGTGCTGGGGTCGTCGTACGGGGTGTCGAGCTTCTGCTCCCATAATTGCTGTCATTACCGGACATCGAAAATCACCTTCGATCAGAGCGTGTCGTGAGGCGGGCCTGAAGCACCTCACGGAAAACGTAGGTAGGCATGGCCTGACTCGCAAGGATGCATATTGGTTTCCCCCAGTTTCGGTCGGATCATGGCTGAACTAATTCCTGGCTGCTGGCCGATCCTGTTGATTGCTTTCCGGCGATAAGGAACCAAGCGACACGATCCGGACGCAGGAGGGAAGCGAGAATACTGGCAATCCGGATCGGTGGAGAGGCTAGTGTTGCGTCGGCATTCAGTCTCTCTTCGATCTTCGACCATTCAGCCACGAGTTCACTGACGCGGAAGACTGTGTGCCCGATATTCAGCGAGAAGTTCGTTCCTTCCTCAATGAGGGCCGCTCCAAACGTGGTGAAATCGTCCGGGATGAAGATGTTGATGTTGGTGTGATCGAATCCCCTCATCGCACCGTCGGCGATATCGGACAGCCCGCACTGATCCATAACCAGAAGCAATGCAGGCAACAGCGTCGTCGGGTTCGCCAGAATGTCTCGGAAGTCATCGTAGCGTCCCTCGGTCACGGCAGTGAGAAATCGCAGCGCATCCTCACCGCTCAGCCTCGGATCAGCGATTCGTCCGCCGCGTTGATGCAACGCCCTGATTAGAAGGCCGGAAATCGCTTCCAACTCTTCCCGGCAATCCAAGACGTCGGCTCCCGCAGCGAACGACACGTAGAAGGCAGCCATCTCGTCGGACACTGGAACGATCGAATTGCCATAGTGCGTCATTATCAGCCGCACGAGATCGGCCGCCTTCGGAGCGATCGTCGCCTCGTTTGCACCGGAGATGGTCTGAATTTGGACAGCGGCGCCGAGCCAACCCAGGATGCTCATGAGGCGCAGCGGGAGAAAGTAGAAGTCCGCAATGCCGCCGTCCTTGGAGAGCAGCGCGTAAGTGCTCTCATTGAACTCGGCCAAGAGTTGGTCTGCCCCCTTGCCGATCGACTCTAAGACCTCGTTGGACAGTTGCATGATGGTATTGGCGCAGTCGGTGCTGGACGCCGACATCGGCAGAAGCGCAACCGCGCACGCCGACTGAAGTCGAGCAACATCAAACCGATCGCCCGTTTCCGCGATGCGAGCGCCAAAGGTTGTAGAGAGACCCAAAACGAATGCGGCCGCGACTGCGGGTTCTGCCTCCAGTTTTTTGCAGACTGGTTGGACGACATCCAGAAACCGCTCGGGGTCGAAATCCCTCGTGAGCGAGAGGTACTGCTCCCAGATTACATCCGACGCTGCCCGGATGTGCTCGTTTCCAGCACCGTCCGAAGCCAAGCCCAGGAAGGTCTCGCTGATGTGCGCGCTGCCTCCAGAGAAGCGCGGGTTCTTAGCGAGTTGAGAGATGCCGAAAAGATTGATCCCCCAGCAGACCGGTGACTGACCCGTCCCCTGCATTGTCCTCGAAACGACTTGCCCCACCTCGACAAGCTCGAGAGATGGGCGCGTCGTCTGCACCAGCGTCTCTCCCTTCAGGCACGCCATGAGCGCGCTCGTGCAATGCCCCGCTCCGCCCGACTCTCCCGCATACTCGTCGGAACCCGATGCGGCCAGGATCGAAATGGCCAGGGATCCGGCCTTGCCAATCACGTGCGGGTTCAGGAGGACACCTATGTCATGGACGACACCGCCTGCGTGGCAGGCGTCGACGATCAGATTGGTGTGATGGATTTTCGCCTCGGTTATCCACGCGAACAACTGCGTCATTGACAGGGCGTTCAGCGACATCCTGCCAATGTCTGTATCCTTCAGGCAGAGAAAATAGGTGTTGTCCTTCACGCCGCCGTGTCCGGCAAAGAAGAGCGTCAGTTCTTCGATCGGCTGGCTGGAGAAGAGTGCGTCTTCGACAGTGGATCGAAGTGTCGCCATGGTTGGCGACAGCAGCAGCTTCGACTGCGCCTTGTCGTATTCACCCCATTCGTCCGTGACGAGGTGTCCGAAGATTGTAGCGGCGTCGTTTTCCGCTCCGGAAAGTGGCTGGAGGGGTGGATTGTTATAGGAGTCGCAACCGATGGCGATCAGCACTCTCAATGAGAATCCCCTTCCCAGGCCGGAGGGAATTTCGCAAGTCGCTCCTTTTCTCGCTCCCTAGCGCGTTCGGACTTCTCGGCCTTCACCTTGTCGACTCGCTCAGTGAACTCCGGCCCCTGCGCCTCGAGATCGGCCATGGTCTTTTCAAAGCCTTCCCGACCCATGTGAAATTGAGGAAGACTAACTTCTCCGTTCTCATCAATTCCAAATTCGATCATCTCCAAGGCGGCTAGGAAAGCCTCGGCCGGAGACCTGTCCGGACCCATGACGACTGTGTTTCCCGACTTCTCGGTGGACTGGCTGATAGTTTGATAGAGCGAGGCCTGGAATTGCGCCATCAGCCCCTCGACCATCCTTGTTCTCGCCTCCACGAACTTTGCAAGGTTGTGGTTGACTACATCATCGAAGCGCGACAGGAGTTCGAAGGAATGCGCCTGCATCTCACCCGCCTCATCGCCGTGCTCAGTCGGCTTTGTCTTCCACATTCGGCCATGCGAAAATTTCTGGGCATTCCTGGGCGAGATGAGTTCATCGCGCCGCTTCTGTAGCTCGGCAGCGACTTGTCTGGTGAACGCCTCGTTGAATTCCCTGATGCGGCTGCGATACTTGAAAGGGGGCACTTTGCCGACTCGTGGTTGCATATGTTGTCACTGCGCATTTAACCACGGCGACCACGCCAGGCAACGGTATGTCGTTTCTCTCAGCTCGGCCAAGTGTGAGGAAGTGTAGTCGGAGCCATACCGCTTGAGCTTCTTCGCTCTCATCAGATCTATGCCCACCTGATCCGCCATGCTCATGTCGCGCTGGGCAGTCTTCAGCCAAGTGCGATATCTTCTCGTGCTCCAACTGGCGGACAGCCATATCTAACAGTTCTTCGAACATCTTCCTCAACGCAGGGCCGCCTCGCGCAACGAGCGCCGCAATAAGAAGTATCCTTGGCTTGCGTCACCGGCGCAAACCGCGTCGTGCCATCGACCGGGATAGCAAGGATTCATTCCTTCCGCGATCCGGAAGCGACTTCACGCGGCGAAGTTGACGCCCTTCCACGTTCTGATGGAAAGTCACAAGCGCGGTCAAGGCAGCGGCTCGCAAACGAAGCGCAGCGGCGTCTGCAGGCTTTCAGTCGAAGCTGGAACTTCACTTGAAAAAGCTCGCGAGCGCAAATGAATTGCCAGCGCTTCTTGCCTCGAAGAAGCTTCGCCGCGAGGCTTCTAGCCTGCGAGACGAGTGCCTATCCGACCGCATTCGATTGCGGAAGCAGGCCTCCGCTATGGCGTGGAGGGTGTGCCCGGGCATCGTGTGAAAGCGACGGTGAAGATGGTGAAGAGTGGGGGTGTTCGACGCGATTTCAGTGTCTTCTCTGCCGAAGCAAAGAATCAACCTCTCCTCTTAACGCTCTCGCGAGGATTGCATGCCAAGTTCCGTGCAGTTCATTTTTGGCGCATCGGGCAGTTATGGTTGACGACAATATTTCAATCGCAGTTGAAGACAAATACGCGATCTTCAAGGTTCATAAGCCGTCGGGCATGCTGATGGACGGGATTGTTGAACAGCTCATCCAATCCTTCGAGCCCCTCAATAAACAATATCGACCGATACTGGATCTCCAGGATCTGGATGATGTGACGTCTGATGTGTGGGAGTTTGTAGAGCACTGGAAGGACGCAGGGGCCCTGGTTGTCGCCGATGAAAGTCAGAAGGGAATCATCGAGAACTGGCCGCGGCGCCTTGGAGAGGTCGCGGTTATCAAGAATGCCCGCAGTTGGAGTTTTACCCAGGTTTCAATGGCACACCTCCGCACCGAAGATGAAATCCTGCTTTATAATCTGCAGGATGAAGTCCAAAAAATTGTAGAGATGGCAGGCCGGGCACCGCCGACAGAAGAGGAATGGTTCTACGCGAGCCAAGATCCTGCCATCAAAGACATTTTTGGCAATTTCGATCAGTTTCGAATGCACTTTGCTACGACGGCGCAAAATTCCAAATACGTCTTCGATAACATCGCAAGTCCTGCAATCGTCGGGCCTCGGTATTTGAAACGCCTGTTCACCGAGTTGGGAAGGCAGTCTTCTACGGTGCAATTGGGTCTCTTTTTCAACAACGGCTCCGCGGATGTATCGGCGTTCCATAGCAATGCTATCTTCAATGTTGATACAAATTTGGGAGCATTGCCGTTCAAGCCGTCTATTGCGGCCACGCAAACCCAGAAGCTGTTCCAGCCCGAACTGCAGCAGTTCAGTAACATGATCTCCGATCCGAACGTACAGGAACGTCACTTTCAGAAATTCTTTGAGCGAAACGACAAGTTCCTCAAGTTTCTTGGATATAGGCAAATCTCGGCGCAGGTGGTGCTCGAACGGGATAACGCTTCAAATCTGAGGCCAGATTTCATGGCACTGCCCACCACAGGCGACTTCTGGGATATCATCGACATCAAACTTCCTCAGGTAGAGCTGTACGCGGGCGGGCAAGACCGCATGCGCTTCACGCACGACGTCGCCGATCTTTGTGCCCAGTTGCGGGAATACAGCGCGTATTTTGAAGATCCGCGGTGCCGAGAGAGGGTCAAACAGAGATACGGCATCGAGTCATATCGCCCGCGTCTGATCGGGATCATCGGAAACAAGCCGCAGGTCGATCCACTCCAAGCCAGACGGCTGCACTCTGAGGTGAATTGCGAGATTTTGACGTTCGACAGTTTGTTCAATCTTGCTTGCAAAAGCCTCTTGATTTGATCCCACTCTGCCGTCACTGCCAAAGGCGGTTCTCACGAAGAGCCTTAGGCCGCGAGGATTCCCACATGCTTGCTCGCGGTCATGTTGGCAACGATCTCAAGCAAGACTGCCCTAGCGGCTAGAGCGGGCTCTGACAGAGGCAAATGATCCGACACGCAAAGAGAGACTGTGGCGTCGATGCCCGGACGCGTTGCACTTGGACTATGGCTGTTTGCATGTCGCGCGCCATGCACCGACGAGATCATCTTGTCCGACGCTCTTCGCTCGACGGTCGGGGTAAGAGACAGAGGTATGTCCACGGCGACAAGGTCAATTCTTCCGCCGAGTTTCTCGTTTGCGGCAGCGATCAATGATGCCGCGTCCGGCGCGGATCCACGATGACGAACGATGGGATCGGCGTCTCTGCCCTCCCGCAGGAACGCGGCATATGGGGAAGCGTCTCCACCACCCGCCAGCCGTCCCCGACTTCGTGTATGAGCGAAACGCCGCTCGGTTCCCGCGCTGTCCATGCGGCGTCGATGCCGAGGACCGATCTCAAGGTGGATCCCCATGTGCAACCGGCAGCACGCCAGACGCCTCCAGCATTTCCGTCGCAATCGCAACCGTTTCAGCGGGTATTTCGTTCTCGGTTGCAGGCACAGGCCCGAGCATCATCTCGTAGTGCGCGCCATGCCCAGTCGCGTAGAAAATCCGCCTGAAGACTGAGAGGTATTTATCGACGGTTGTCTCGTCGAGGCTGACATAAAGCTCGTCGCTGAAATTGTGCGACCCGTCGTTGGTCCAGGAGAACAGCGATGCGCATATCTGCTGATCGCGGCCATCGAATTTGGCAATGATCGAGTCCTTGTCCATGTTGCCCAAGATTGTGAAGTAGTGTTCCAGGATCCGACGCAGCACGTTCTGTATCGTGAGAGCTGGACGATTGGGATTCCGAACCTCTTCCCAAAGCAATTCGTACGATGTGCGAATAGGATTGCTAGGATATCCAAGGATAGCACTTCCATCTTTTGTTTTCCGGACAATCCAGAACGTCTCGTGCGAACGCTTTTCAGCCTTCCGATCGGGGTCGAAAGTGACCTCCTTATGGAAGTAGATGTTGTGGGTCAGGACAAATACCTGCTTGATCCTGCCTGTTCCGGAACACGCCTCGGCCAGCACCCGCTTTATGAGCGCACTGACGATAAATAGGACGTCACTGTCGAGACTGGAAACCGGATCATCAAATACCACTATCCGGTCGCCGCTGACGCCAGTAGCGGTCATGTTTCCACGTATCAGATGGTAGAAATATAGAAACGAGATGAAGCTTCGCTCTCCCTCGCTCAACGTGCTCCGAGCATTCGATCCGTCGTCTCTGACGATCGCATAGGATTCGTTCCTTTCTCCGGCGGTAGCAAGCCGGAAGCTTGTGAAGCCGAACGACGCAAGGATCCCGTTGATTTCGATCACAGTGGGTTGGACGCTCGTTACGCTCGCTTCGAGGTCGGCCAGCGCTTTTTCTGCCAAAGCTAAATCCGTAGCCTTAGTCTTCAATCCATTCGATATGCCTTCGATCGCCTTGTCCAAGTTGGCTTTGTTGGAAACGAACTCATCAATCGCCGATTTGTTAGCATCACAGATATAGCGCCATATTTCCAGAGCTCAGGGTGGCGCGTTCGGCAATGAGATTCTCGACCAGGCTGTTGTGCCGGGATATTTCGGCGTTGGCTTGCCCGATGATCTCTGCTACCGCACGGGCAGCTTCCCCGGCGGGCTCCAACTTCACACGTGAACTTGGCTCTCTTCGCTTCCGTTCGAGGTGAGTTTGGTTGAGGCCAATGATTGCCCTTAGCCGGTCGACGAGGGGCCGAAGCGCGTCCACGTCAATGAAGGATCCGGAATTCAGTGCTGCCTCCGACGTTTCAAGGATCGCCTGCGCCCGCGTCGCATAGGTGTCGCGAAGGCTGTCGATGGACTCTGTATCGGCAATGTAAGTCTCGTCGAAGAGATCGTTCAGCTTCTGAAGGAGCTCGGCTTCCATCGTCTTCTGGCAGAACGGACAGGGCATCTCCGCTCCCTCAACGAAATGAAGTCCCGCCCGTACCCAGTCGCTGTTTCCCAGACGGCGGATAAGTGGCGCGAGTTCTATGTCTTCCTTGCCGACAACCCTCTTCTCCAAGATTGGGTCGCTTTCGAAGGAGATGAGCCTGCCACTGTCGAAACTGGCGAGCGGTGCGATTCTGGCGGCTCCATCCGCGAAAATGGATGAGGCTTTGCTGCGCAAGTCGTCCAGAGCGCGGAGGTTGGAGGCGTTGGTCGCTGCTTCGTCAAGCACCCGGTCGCAGAACTTCTCCTTCGCGTTTCTCACACCTTCGAACGCGCGCTTGAATTCTCCATCGTGCTCAGACTTGATCTGCCAACAACGCTCCTCGAAGGCTGCCCGAAGACGCTTGAGATCCCCCAGCTTTCCGGTTCCATCGCTCGCTGTACCAAGAGTGAGCTTCAGCTTGTCGATTTGGTCCAGATAGCCGGAAACCTTCTGACGCGCTTCCTCGATCTGTTGCAGCTTTCCTGCTTCCAACTCGCCAAGCGTGAAGATACCGCGCAAGCGCTCGGTGAAGTTCCGTTCGACGAAATCACTGTTGTAGACCAGCGTCTCGACACTTCTGCCGCGATCCCAGATGGTGCTGCACGTTGGATAGGAAGCGGTGTCGGCAAGGACTCGTGAAATCGTAGTCTTGCCAGAGCCGTTTGTACCAAAGATGAAATTGATCGGTCTAAGCCCATGCAACCGCTGCCCTGCATCTGGATATGTCGCGACCTTGGCTATACAAACTTCTTCGAGCATTCCCTCCTCCCCGTACCAATTTGGAAAATGTTTCAACTCCGCGACCTGGTCATGTCCCGATTGTCGCTCACTTCCGCAGATAGCTCTTCGATCCGCTATCGGTCCTGCAATAGCGTCCCCCTCGCGGACCTGTGCAGTACGCGCCCGAGCGGCAGGAACATTCGCCACTGACGGTGGGCGACATCTGCCCTTCCGAACCGCCGAGGAGCCCGACAGCTCCTCCCATGTAGGCTGAGCACGACCTCTTGCTCGCGCTGACCGATCCATCATTGCAGATGAAAGTGTCACCCTGGCAACCAGCAATGCCACCTTTCGAACCGCTGCACGGCGCGTTCGCGGCTTCCAACCCGCCCGCCGAGATCATCACGATCGCCAGCGCCGCGGGAAAACAGCTTCTACGGAGCAGATGTACGTGTTCGCCGCTAGTGGCAGTCCGAATAAATGACTTCGTCACTGGGCAGGCGCCGAGGCATTTCCGGAGACCAGCATGCCATCTCGGACCGCGAGTTCTCCATCGGACTTCAGCGCCTCGATCCGAGCGACGATCACGTCACGCAACTGGCTACTGGTCGCCTTGAATCCGAGGCCGCGCGCGACGGCGTTGACAGCCTCGTTCTCGGTGGCGCCCAGGCTCGTGGCAATGAGGGACGTAAGGCCCTGATCAATTTCCATCGGCGGGATCATCTCAATCCGGCGCAGGCTCGGCGACGCGACAGCGGTTCGGTCCCGAACGCGGATTTCGGCGCCAGGCCAAAGCAGGAAGTCACCGGATCTGTAGACGTGCGCCGCGTTGACTGCCGTATTGATGGCGTTGCCGACATGTGAATCGATCCGGTTGCCAGCACGCTGCAGCCCCCACGCTGTCCGGATGCGCGTGATCACCTCGTCCCTATGGATCGGGCCCTCTACCTCCACCGTCTGCTTGATCAGACCAACAAGTACTCCAAGCGGCGCTTCATGAAGCTCGGTTGTGAAGTTCGGTGTGAGCGACGCTTCCTCATAGAGCGGGGTCGTGCTCTCGAAGGAGACTTGCTGAAGACCGATCTCGGTGACGTCCGCTCGTTCGATCGTGACGACTTCGACCGGAACCGCCCGCGCCGCCGCCTGCGCAACATGGTCGCCGGACAACGCGTTGGTCTTCGCCTGTTCGATTGCCGCTATGAGACGGTCGAGTTCAGCCTTCGGGCGCTGAAACCAGTCAGTGCTCCAGATCCGGTGGATCGTCCACCCGTGATCTTCGAGCACCGACTGACGCAGCCGATCGCGATCGCGCGCGGAGCGGGACGAATGGTATTCGGCACCATCGCACTCGATACCAAGCAGATAACGACCGGGGACCGCTTCGTCGGCAACGGCGAGATCGATGAAGAACCCTGCGATCCCGACCTGCGGATGAACCTGATATCCCCTCTCCTGAAGAGCTGCCATGATCTGTTCTTCAAAGACGCTGTCCATCTGGCGATCAGTGCGCTGGCTCATCGACAGACGTCCGGTTCGCGCGTAGTGCAGGAACAGCTTGAAAGCGAAGACGCCCTTCCCCTTGCCGCGCTCAAGATCAATGTCATCGTCTGTGATTGAGGCATAGACTTCGCAGCGGCGTTTTGCGCGGCTAATCAGGACGTTGAGGCGGCGTTCCCCGCCTTCGGCGCCCAGCGGTCCGAAGCGCATGCTCATTGGCGCGCCACCTGGCCCCTTGGCGTATGCTACCGAGATCAGAATGACATCACGCTCGTCGCCCTGCACGTTTTCCAGGTTCTTGATGAAGAACGGTTCGTGAGGATGCGAATGGAAGAACTCTTCCGTCTGCGGGTTCAGCCGCCGTAGAAGTTCGAGCTGGTCCTGGATCTCCCGCCGTTGCTTGATCGAGAAAGCCGCGACGCCCAGGGAAAGGCCGGGTGAGTTAAGCGCATGCCGGATGATGGCTTCGGCAACCGCCTTCGCCTCCACCTTGTTCACTCCGTCTTCGAACGTCCCGCCTGGAATGTGGTTGAACCGCAGTCCCATCCCGGCTTCCTTGGTGTAAGGACTGGGAACGATGAACAACTTGCTGTCGTAGAACTGGGTATTGGAGACCGCAATGAGTGACTGGTGGCGGCTGCGGTAATGCCAGCGAAGCATCTTCTCAGGTAGACCGCGGGCAGAGAAGAGACCAAGAATGCTCTCGATATCGGAGACCTGCGCGCCGCCGTCGTCATCGTCATCCGACGTTCCGGAGGTCATCTTCGAGAAAAATTTCGTCGGTGGTAGCTGTCTCTCGTCGCCGACGACCACGACCTGCTTTGCGCGAGCGACCGCACCCAGCGCATCCACGGGCTGAATCTGACTGGCTTCGTCCATCACGAGCAAGTCGAATTCCAAGACACCAGGCGGCAGGAACTGGGCGATCGACAGCGGGCTCATCATGAAGACTGGCTTCAATGCCTGAATGGCGAGCGAAGCCTTCTGCATGAGTTGCCGGATTGGCATGTGGTTACGGCGCCGGGCCATTTCTCCTCGAAGGATCCCGACAGGACCGAGGCCGCTGACCGCCGGGATGTTCCTGTGATGTGCCTTCACGACTTCAAGTCGCGAAATCCGCATGCGGTTCCGGTCGAGCGATGCGAATTCGCCAACCAGCCTGCTGTGGACTTCGCCGTCGAATCTCGCGAGATCTGGATCCTGCGAATGCTGATGGCGCAATATCGCCTCGTAAAAAGCCATCTCAAAGTACGGGATGACATCGGCTGTAGCGACCCGGCCGTCCTGAAGGCGTTCGACGACCAGACCGATGCCGAGATTTCGGGCGTCGTTGGCGCGTCCGTTGTAGGCAGCATACTTCGAAAGCTGCTCGTCGCTCTCGATCCAGCGGGAGAGCCTTTCGCCGATCGACGTGAGTGAGGCCTGGGCGACATTGCTCGCCCCGAAGAGCGCGGCAATATCCGCTTGCAGGAATTTCAGAATGACTTCGAACTCGGCGGCAAACCGTTCGCCGTGCGATGCCGCATCCTGTGCTTTGGTCGCGATATCGGATCTGTCGGTTACCCGGGAGGCCAGTAGTCGAACATCACCATTGCGTGACAGCCAGTCGAAGACGGCAGCAAGCTTCATCCAGTCGGAGGCCGCGCCCTTCCAAAGGTTGGCGAATGCCGCAACCCCTAGCTCACCGGAGTTCTCGACTGCGCTCTTGCGGGCCTGCGCGGCTGCAAGAAGCTCGAGTGCCGCTATCCGGGCGGCGTTGTTCTCGGGAACAGCGTTCGTCAACGCCGCGATCGCACGGTCGGCCGTCGCGATTTCCTTGAGCACGGCTGAAGCCTGCGTCAGCACAGCCTCGTCCGGTCCAGCGGCAGCTTGGAAGAGCTGGGGCGTGCCGTCGCCGAGGTCACTCCAAAGCGAGAACATCAGCTTCCGGGTATCCTCGAGCAGCGCTCTCACTTGCTCGCACCGTGTCGCCACCGATCCCTTGTCTGTCAATCTGCTGGCGATTTGCCTTGCTTCGGCCCCTACCCCGCGAAGGCTGCGCATCCACAGTACGAGGTTCTCGAGCGGTTGAGGATCGGACTTTTCGCCCCGCCAGTCGGCGCCGAACGCACCGCGGCCCAGGCTATCGCCGTCCTTGATCGCCGCGCGCGCCGCTTTGCCCTTGTGCAAGAGATCGAGCAGCCGGACCATTTCGCTTGGGTTGGTTTCCGACATGACAGTGCGCAGAAGAGCCTTGGACCTCCGCCAATCGCCACTCAGGAACTTGAGGACACGCTGGCCATGGACGGCCACAGCCGTTCGCGCAGCCGTCAGATCCATGTCCCAGGCTTGGTCACTTACCTTGCCAGTCAGTTCCGCTTTCATCTGGCGATACGTCGACACGGCCTCAGCGAGATCACTGGCTTGATCCAGGCCACGTTCCCAGATTGCCGCGACGAATGCGTCAGGGCTAGCATCGGGTGCGTCAGCCACTCTCTCGCCGATGGTCAACAGCCTGCCGATGGACCCAAGAGTCGCGGACGCGTTCACACCGAGCATCTGCTTGAGCGATCCCGCGGCGTTCAGGAACCTCGGCAACAAGGTGTCGAGCTGCTCGATGGTCTGATGGCCTGATTGAGAAAACGTGGCAGGCAGCCGCCGGAGCGTGGTCACGAGAGGCGATGTCTCCGCTCCCCACGCAGCGTCGTTAAACCGAGCGCGCACTTGCTCGGACAGGCGAAGGAACTCCGCTCCGTCACGGATGACACTGGCGATCTGCTGCGGAGAGGTCTCCCATGCCGAATTGGCCAAAGCTTCAGACGATATGTCGGGAGGGCATGTCGCGAGACGCTCTGCCAGCACCCGAACTTCCTCGAAGGACGTGATGGAATCCGCAGGCTCGCGCTGGAGGGCGTCTGTCACATCCCTCATCGAGTTCCCGAGGTCAGCCAACGACCCGGAAGCATCGGTCAAGCGTGTCGTAAGTCTCTCGAGGTCGAGGGGGGTAATGCCTGTAAGGCCGACACCATGCCAGGCATGTTTCGAAGGCAGACCGATATCGTCAATTCGCTGCGCCAGTTCAGAAAGGATGGTGACTATTTGATCCTTTGCCCCCGGGCTCCAACCCACAGCCGCTGGAAGTTCGATATCCGATGGCTGCAGGCCCATCCTACGCAGGCGCGTCAGGTGACCGATCACCTGGTAGGGCGTGAGGTCGTAGGGATGGTAAATCTGGTGCATCCGATCCGGATGCGCATTCAGGCTATCTCTTGTTTCCAGCAGACGGCGGTCGTGGGCCTCGGCGGCCTCGCCTTTGGGGGCACCCAGCTCCCATACGTGCTGCAGTTCGGCGAGAAGCGCACGTTTGTTCGCTTTGCTGGAGTGAAGTTCGAGGCACGCGTCGCCAACGTTTGCCTGATCAAGGCGTCGCTTTACGACCTCGAGAGCGGCCATCTTCTCGGCCATGAACAGGACTGTTTTCCCGTCCGCGACCGCTGCGGCAATGATGTTCGCGATCGTCTGCGACTTTCCCGTGCCGGGTGGCCCCTGGATAACAAGGTCGCGCCCGCGGCGGACCTCGTGGATAGCCACCGCTTGCGAACTGTCTGCATCGACGATGTGCGTCATCTCCCTGGGGGAGATATGTAGGTCAATCTTCGTATCATCATCGAGAATAGCGTCGCCGCGTTCGAAACCATTCGACACAAGCCCGGTGATCAGAGGACGCTCGGTGAATTTCCCGTCCGCCGGCCAAAGTGTCGGGTCGAGATCGCGGTACATAAGGAATTTCGCGAAGCTGAAAAAGCCGAGAACGATGTCATCCGGCTGGACGGACCAGTCCGGCTTCACGGACACAGCCGCTGCCACCTGACTCGCGTAGGACTCGAAGGAGAATTCGTCGGTTGCCTCGAAGTCAGGCATCCGAATCTTGTGAACCCGGTCGAGAAACGCCTCCAACGACAGGTTGGATGCAAAGTCCTCAGGACGCGCCTTCAGTTTAAAGCGTTCAGCCGCGCTGCCGCGCATAAGCGAGACTGGTACGAGAACGAGGGGCGCATAACGGATGTTTTCCGCGTTCTGGGGGTCGATCCACTTTAGCGTGCCGAGCCCGAGGAATAGGATGTTGACACCTTGCTCTTCTTCCAGAGTGCGGGCATCGAAGTAGAGATCCAGCAACCGCTTCTGAAGCGCATTCGGGGTCATCTTGGTTTGAAGCTTAGTATCCGAATGCCGTGTCAGACGGCCGCTCTCATCGCGGTCGTCGTCATCGGGCAGCGCAAGCTCAATCAGGTCTTCGGCGTCCTCGCCGTCCTTCGGATCCCTTCCCTTGGCTCCAGCCAAAAAAGTCATGGACTTGCCTTCAGTGACGAGCACCCGAAAGATCTCGGCTGATTTCTCGTCCACGATGTCGATCGTCTTGGCGCTTTTGGAGAATCGGGGAACGTTCAGGAGTCTGTTTCTTGCTGATAGGTCGAGCAGCTCTGTTCGTGCTCGTTCAATCTTTGCCTCTACTGAGAGGTTGCTGACGAAGATCGATTGCTCGGAACTTTCCGCTGCATGTGTATTGCCAGCTTGCATGAATTCACCTCATTCCCCATGGGTGCAACTGATGCATAAAGTTGGGTCGATGGTCCAGTAGCGAGAAAGCAACTTGGGCGATTATTTAGTGACTACCGAATGGTCGCGTAGATTGGATCGGTGCCCCAATGCGGACATAGGCGTTGATTTCGTGCCAATGGCCCGAGCAGCAAGGCAAGTGCATGAATCCGAGGTCATGATTTCATTCAGACCGCCTCAATCTCTTCCGGGGCGAGACCCTGGATCTTGAGTTCGGCACTAATCCATTTCCGCGCGGCCATCATACTCTGCCGATAGTCGTCGGCAGCGAGAGAAAGCGATTCCGGCGAGGTAGCCCGATCAAGGTCCTCGAGCGACCATCCTTCGACAAGCCGTTTGCTGATCGCGAAACAGGTCGCTTTGCCTACGCGGAAAGCCATCGAACGCTGCGCCGCCCTTAGAATGATCCTCCTCAATTCCTCGGCTTCCAACTGACCAGCGAAAAAGACTTCGAGCTCCGCCGTCATGCGCTCGACTGCGGAATAGAGGCCGTTAATGAACAAGGTCTGGGCATCCTTGTAGTAGCGTCCGGCTCGCCCCTTCATTTGCTTTTCGTCGATCTCTGTCGGGTCATCCAGGATTTCGATGGTCGGCGCTCTCTCCAGGGCCTGCGCCTCCCTCGAGAGCTTGGCTCCCTCGGGCGCCTTGCGAACTTTCTTCTCTGTCGCGCGCTGCCCGCCGTTCCTTTCGCCGCGCAGGAATCGATCCTCTTCGTCATCGATGGATTCAACGGCTGCCGACCGTGCTTCATCGAGGCCGAGATCACTATCGTCCGTGCGATCCGGAGCTTTCAGCGACTTGACGTACGTGGTCGTCGGAAGACGGAATTCGTCCAGAAGTTTCTGAAGATCCTTCTGAAGATCATCGAGGTTTTCGTCGCGCGGCGGGTGAGCTTCGCGGATCACATCCTTCACCCATTCAGGCATGAGCTCACGCACCCTGCCCGCGTAGTCGTCCGTGGAAATGGGATTCCGCTCATCGACCGTCATGAGCGCATCGCGGTATTGGTTGGGGAGCGCGTCGTCGTCGGGAAGATAGATCTCGACGGTAAGAACGGTCGAGCCGAAGGGAATTCCGTAGTTTGGCGCTACCGCAGACCATTTCTTGCCAGTGCGGAAGTCGTAGCGCTCTCCCTTATGCACGAGAGCGCAGAACGTCGTCGAAGACGTCGTAGGGTTATTCAAGGCGCTGATTGAATGGCTGTAACTCTGGTGCTTTGGATCGTGGATGTATTGGATACTGAGCCCGGTTTCGGGGCACGGCACGAATTCCGCTTTCGGAAGTGCTGGAACAACCTCCTGTAACGTTTTGAGAGTCCTTGTCCTTCCCGTCTCGTCCTTGCCGCCGCCTTTCGTCATCGACACGTCGATTACAACCTTCACGCCGGGGCGGAACTCTGCGAAACGCCGGAAGATTTGCGTGGCGACGTAGCTCCGATCGACTCTGATCCCCTTCCCGACGGGTTCCGATACCGTGTCATGGTCGTCGTCTTCACCGATGAGGACGACCTCGGTCCAGTCGGAGGACAGGTCCATAGTGTGGCGCAGCGTATAGCCGACATCGAAGACGGCTTCCTGTCTTCCTTCGATGTCATAGGTGAACCGGACGAACGTCTCTGCTTCGTCGTCGTATCCGATCGTGACCTGGTGGACGAGACCGTTCTTGCACGAGCGGTAGCGTATGCCAGCAGGAGAAACTGTGAGGCCGGACACCTTCGCCCCGATCCCGAAATTGCCCTTCAGCGACATCTGCTTGTTGATGGAAGCCGATATATTCGTCGCCGTCCTTAGTTCGGTCGCACTCATGCCGGGTCCGGTATTCCAGAATGTGAGTTTTCGGACGCCGTCGATGAGCGTGGGATAAATGCGGACAATACGCCGCCCGTCCGGAGCAAGCGAAGCGCTCTCTTGGGCGTTCATGAAGAACTCCCGGACCACGGTGTGACGCGGAGCCTGTCCGATCATCCGATTGATCAGGAACCTATCATCTTCGATCGTCAGGCGCTCATAGCTCATTCTGAATCCTACAGTTTGAAAACGTCCTTCTCGGACGCGCCGGAGGTTCCGAACTTGCGTTCGAGTTCAGACGCGGCGTCCCGGAGTGCCTTGACGATCTTTTTCACATCCCCGTCATCGAACTCGTAGGCCCGACGGTTTGAAAGGTTGCCGATCTTGCGGATGGCATCGAGAGCAGCTTGCGTCCTGCCCTCTGCCAATTTTACGAATTTCTCGCGCTTACTATCCATTTTTCTCACGATTTTTCATGTCGCGTAAAAACTGAAATGGCCGAATGAGATTGTCAACAATTCGGATTGCAGATTTTGTGAATTTCGGCTCAATATTCATTGAGCGAAGGATAGTCGCTGGTCTCAATCAGGCAGGGGCACCCAGATCGCCGACGCCCCGTCCCCATATGCCCTCGCCCGTCCATCCATGACACAGGCTCCAACCCAGGCGCAGACGACGGCATCGAGCGCATCCTCGAATGCCTTCATTTCGAAACCACGTGCATCCGAAGCCGGTAGCGACAAGGCATCCCCCACGCCTTGGATTCTAGCATCCAGCAGCGTGAGGATTCGCCTCCAGGTCTCGAGTAGGTTTTCCCTCCGGGCAGCAGGGCCTTCGCCCGGCCAGTACTTGCGGCTTTTGGAATGCTTGTACGGCAGCCGGCGATCGGCCGAAGCCAATTCGATCAGGGCGGGATGCGGATAGACCTCGAGCAGCGCCTGGCCGCTCGGGTCGGATACTGCGAGCGGATATCCGGCAGCTTCGAACCTGACCCTGAGCTCATCACTAAGCTTTCCCGGGCGCGTAACGCTGGGCGTGTGCGTGCTCGCATGCCTGGCGCCGTATTCAGAGGAGATCAAGTTGTCCGACGCGCGGCGGCCGATTATTGGGGTCAATGACAGAGGCATGTCGATCGCAACCAAGTCGACAGTCCCGCCGAGTTTTCCGTGCGCTGCCGCGAGCAATGACTGCGCGTCCGGAAGCGAGCCTCGATGGCGAACAATAGGATCAGCATCTTTGTGAGAGACGAAGGCAGTGTAGGAGCTGGCCGCTTCGACGAGCCGCCAGCCGGAGCCAAGATCGACAATCAAGGCCACCCCGCTCGGTTCGTGCTCCGTCCAAGCGGCGTCGATTCCCAGAACCGCTCTCAACCTCAGCTCCTCCTCACTTCGGCCAAAACGCACAATCACTTTCGCAGGTAGCTCTTCTGCCCTCCGTCGGTCATGCAATACCGACCTCCCCTCGAACCTGTGCAATATGCTCCGGATCGACAGGAACAATCCGCGCCGACGGCGGGAGACATGTGTGATGTGCTGCCACCCAGAAGGCCAACGGCGCCTCGCATGTACGCTGAGCATGATCGCTTGCTCGCGGAGACCGACCCATCATTGCAAATGAAGGTGTCACCCTGACATCCTGCGATACCGCCCTTCCTGCCACTGCAGGGAGTGTTCGCAGCTTGTGCCGCCATTGCTATCGATAGAAAGATGGCTGCGGCGCCCAAAAACAAGCTCGTGCCGCAAGCTCCCTTCAACGCGCCCTCCACTTCAACACCTCTCGGAGGCGAAGGAGTGATCGGGGACGCTCGCGACCTCGTCCAGCTCAGTGTCCGGCGGACCTCATCGATGTCGCGAACCATGTGGCACACCCACTCGCACCTCGTCAGTCCTCTCATTGATGTCAATCGCAGCAGACCTTCCTGACGTAGGTATTTCCGAAAGTCACCATGGCATCCTTCGCGATGAGCCCGTGGGTTTTGAGGGCATTTGACAGGTCCTTCGCTTCCTGCTCGCCATAGACGTCATGCAGTGTCACGGCGATCCAGCCGTTCGCTGCCAGATGTGCCGCGAGCGGAACCGAGGAGGCCTTGATGAACGAGCGGGCGTCTTCGAGTGCCCGGAAAGATTTGACCTGCACGAAGCGTCCGTCACCAGCAGGTTCCTCGAATTCGTTCACTCGCACCCACGAATAGTGCATATACCCACTGAATCCTCCGACGGTGACGCGATACCAGTCGCTTAGTAGTTCGGTGACCTCCACGGGACTTCCGTTTGGCGCCTCTCCGATCGTCTTCGCATCTCCGTCGGCCGCAGATTTGATCGGCGCTATTCCCTTGGGATGACGCACGAAGCCACTCCGAGCCCGAGGAACTTCGAGCGACGCTTGAGCGGTAGCCGCATCGGCAGCGGGCAGGTTGACAGAGTTTGCCGGAGGCTGGGTCTGGAGAGAATTCGGCGTCTCAGGGGTGAAGGCTACGCGCGCGTCGGCCTTGGGATAGCATAAGATCTGGAAGACCGACGGCGTGACGCGATCAGCAATATCGGCTGTCGACAAGGCTGTCGCATTCTCAGTTGTATCAGCGGCTTGAGCAAGGAGACTCTGAGACTGCAGGAACAACTCGGCAACTGACGCGCGGATCGCGAAATTCACGTTCTGAGCAGTAATACCGATATCGTCTGCGGTCTTCTTGGACAATGTCGCGCTCGTGATCCCAAGAAGGAATCCGTTGCGGTCCACAACAGGACCACCTGAGTTGCCTGGCTGGATTGGTGTCGAGATCTGGATGTATCTGGTGTCGTTGCGGATCCCCGCGAGTGCGTTCACGTTGCCCGTGGTGATCTTCACAGAATCCGCGAGCAGCGTCGCCAGAGGGTATCCCAAAGCAACGATGTCCTCGCCGAGCCTCGTTGCAGACTTTCGGAATGCCAGCGGCTTTAGTGGCTCGCCGGCCGTGATCTTCACCACCGCCAAATCATTGGTCTCATCGATGCGGGGATCCGCGGCATCGCCCCTTCCCTTCACCTCGATGTGTCCGCAATCCTGCACCACATGGGCATTGGTCAGAATCCATCCGTCCGCTGTGACCGCAAACCCTGTTCCCGAGGAGGTGGGTTCGTCGGCAAAGGATTGCGAAGCGACGGCCATCGATAGGCCAGCGGCGATGATTACGCGGCAAGTGACAGACATGCGAGCTCCCCAGACCCGTCGGAAAGTAGAGCCTTCGAGGTGTCGATTTCAACCTGATCTTGCAACTTTGCTTAATGGTCGGCGGGGTCTCGTGTGGGCTGGGTCCGAATTGCCCGCCTTTCAGAACGAGTAGGGGCCTAATTCCTGAAAGTCGTCGTGATCTCGACGCCGCTGTCGAGGACAACCCATAGGGTTCGAACGAGATCGGCAGCCTCCAGGAGCGCTGCCGACATCCTCTCGTTAGGTTGTCGCTCTATGTGATCTGCAACCGCGTTGAGGCCGACTATCGCGTCGTGTCCGGTCCCACTCCCGGGGATTCCGACCTGCTCCCGGAGATCGCTCACTGTCGTTATCGCGCGAAACAGCAGTTTCCGAACTTCCGAAGGCGTCACCCGTTCGATCTCGTTCGCGGCCCTTATAAGCTCGGCGACGAATGATGGGACACTGCTGTCTGGCGTGTAAACCATCATTGCTCGAATTCGGCGCCAGGCATCCATCCGCGGGTATATCCTTTTCCCATGCAGGCCTTCGCGATGGCGAGCTGCTCCTGAAGCCGGATACGATCTTGAAGAAGGGCTTCGATGGTGGCTCGCGGGTCGCCTCCGTGCCATGCCATCGCTGCGTCCACGGGATTTATGTCGGCAATGTTGTCTCGTTGAGCGAGCATCGTCAGTTCCTCGTATATTCCAGAGAAACATGCTCCAGGGAGGGTCGCTGAGCGCAAGGGCAGCTCATTGCAACGACGCACGATGGCGGGAGCACCTTCACGGTAGCGACCTGACCGAGTCGCCGCAAGCACCGGTGCCCCGGGATCCTTCAGGGGTCGCCTTGTAGCCGAGCTACCCAAGCTATCGCCAGGTCAGAGACCTGGACAAGTCTGGCGACGCGGACCATCCCTCGATCCACGATAGTCGGCGTTAGTGGAACACGTGCTTAATCAACCGCGTGTATGCCAATGCTTTGGCAGTTTCCCAAGGGGTCAGTCGTGCGGACAGTCACGTCGAAATTCGCTCAGCAGGTGTGCAAATCCTTCCCCGAGCTGACGTTCGATTTCATCGACAAAAGCCCGACCAGCAAGGATCGGATAGATTTTCATGGACCCGCGAATGCCAAGGTTAAACTGAATTTTTCCAGCAATGCTGTGGAGATCGATGACGTCTTCGTGTTGGGATCGCTGAGAGGACGCGGCAATACCAGACGCCTGACGCAAGCTCTCTACATGGCTGCTGAGAAGCTTCAGTTCGACAAACTGAAATTGGTCGCTGCGCAAGAAGGCCGGTTCGCTTGGTTGGTGCTAGGCTTCACACCTACGCAGGATTGGTGGTATCAGAATCTGTCCAGCATTAAGTCGCGGCTAGCTGACATTGAAGGACAATACCCCGCAGAATTAATACGCTTATTCGAGCCGTTTTTGACCAGCGGTAGCCCACAACTGTTGCCCGCGTTGGCGAACATTCCAGGTGGTCGCCCCAACGCCTTGCGGCCGAGAGATCTCGCATTCAAACTACTTGAAGCGTTCAGCACATGGAGCGGTGAATTGGAGATCAATGATGAACTCAATCGAAGATATTTGTTCAACGAACGAACTCCATCTGATTCCGGCGCATGAGGACATTCTGTGCGAAATTGAAACCGGATTGATACGCATTGATACGGTAGGCGTTCGGGAAATCTTACACTCGCGCGGGTACTCTCCCAATTTAGTTGAACTTTATCTAGCCGTTGTCACCGGCGAAATTCACTTCAACGCGGCTTCTGTTCGGAGTACGGCGGCCTAGTCGATGAATTCTTCGAGCCCTCACCTTCGACCTGGTCGGGCGAACCAGAATATTCTCAGCCAGAGGGTGCCGGCATACTTCCCCAGGCGTTGCACTTCTCTGGCGACTGTCCGGGATGGACATTGAACCCACGGGCGATATCGCGGACAGTCGTTCCGGCGCTGCCGCCATCTCGATCCACCTTGTTGATGCCAACCCAATTGGCTACACAATCTCAGGGTTTAATGGCGAGGACGGGTATGCGGTCTGCAATTGCAGCAGTAGCGCTGTTGGCATTCATGCCGACAGTAGTGGTAGCTCAAGCATTCGATTGGTCAGCTCAACTTGGTAAATCTACATCTGCCCTGCAGGCCGCACTGGGACAGGCCAGCCGCTGCGCTTCGCGGGGTTTTACTGTTCCTGTAAGGTGGATCAACAAGGACACCACCCTATCCGACAACCTCTTCGATCCCGTCGATACTCCGGGTCCAGGCTTCATTTCCATCGGCGGGAAACCAGACCCGGCGAGCGACTACGATGAAGAGCGGGCATTTCACTCGAGCAAGCTGACTTCGATCCGGTGCACGATCGGACGAGAGGCGACCGTCGAGGCGTATGCTTACGAGGATCGCCTCGTAAGGATCAAGCTCAGCTTCGACCGATGCGACAGCCGCGAACTGCGCGAGGCCAAGCTCTTTGGCAACATCATGGGGAGCGACAAGCCATTAATGGTCGAGAGATGCGATGGCGTCGATCTGAAGGAGAAGGATTTCGATACGGCTCTGTATCAGTCCATCAAAGCTCGCAACAAATACGGCTACGACAGGGAAGGATCCCCCGGCATGCTCGACTTCCAATGGTCGGAAGATATGTACGGTGAGTACGGCCAGGCCGAGCACAGAGTCATGTGGGATGTCCTGTGCTACCGCCACTCACGGGACGAGCTCAGCGGGATGGTCCCGCCGGACGGCATGACATACCGATGCCTCATCGACGTCGAAAACGCAGATCCGTCACGATGGTCGGCAACCGCTATGTACGAGATCCTTCGCCCAGGAACGATTTTCGACAGTGTAGCTACACGACTGACCGCAATGCGTCTGTTTGTCGACATGCCTGCCGAGCACGCCGCGGCCCTCGCCATCAGGCCGGAACTTCAAACAATGGTCGACGGGATCAAGTCAAAGATCGCAACGCATGTAAAAGACGACAATGAGAAAGAAGGTGCTGTTTCCAATATTCTTGGTGCTGGAAACTGAACCACGAGCTTTCAGGATACGTTAGAATTGGGGGAACTAACATGAGAACGCTGATTGCCTGGTTGTTTGGCCTCGTTGCTTCGAGCACCCTGGCCGCCGACTATCCCACCACTGGCATGCTCTATAATCAGCAGGAAGATTCCTCGCTGACCTATACTTGCTCCCTCCAGCAGGGCCAGCAGCGGCTCCGGTGCGAGTTCATCCAGACAGCCGTTCGCAAGAAGGCGAAGGCCGCCGATCTGGAAAAGAGGCTCGAGGAAGCACGCAAGAACTATCCGGATGCTGTGAAGGAATTCTCAGACCCCAAGGAGTGCAACATGGTGGGCGCGTGGCTCGGCATGGCCACCGGTCAGATTTCCATTGATGCCGCCCTCATCCGCAATCCTAGCATCGCGACGGATGCTGCGAAGTTCAAGGAGGGCATGATACGTCTGCAGGAAGACGCCAAAGCGAACCCGAGCGTGCTCGACACGTTTCGCGCTCTTGCCAGCATGTGCGATCATCCGACCGAGGAGAACTATCTGAAGATCACAATGGCCGGCCACGAAAAGGATCTTCGAACGTGCCAAGTCAGTTCAAACCCATTCGCGCAGGAATTCGTCTGGGTCTCTGACTTCGGCAATAGCGGTGCGTGGGTGGTGTCTTCGCAGCCAGAAGGACAGTGTGGGGTAGTCCAGCTTTCTCGGTTCGAGAAGGATCAGTCCGATACCTCCGGTCTGTTCTGGCGGTACGTTGCCAGGAAAGCTGCCACCAATCCATCGGGCACCGTGTTGCCCGGGTTGAGTTGCTCGGCGGTCGATCAGGGCGAATATGTCTACGACTGGAAGAAGTCGAGATCGGACCACATGCAGTGCGAGTTCATCGAGTTCAGCCCGATCTGATCCGAAGTGGTCGGTGCACAGAGGGCCGAGGCCCTGCGTTCACGCCCGTGGCCGTTGAGTAGTGCAAAGTGAACTTGTGGCCGTTAGTGACGGCTGATTTTGGCTTCCACTTTCTTTCGGGAGTTACCGGCGCTCTTGACCGCCTTTTTGACGGAGTCCTTCGAGACACCTTCCTTCTTCGCTTCGTACCTGACCTCGTGGTCCTGCCCTGCTGCGACCTTTGCACGATCCAGAGCGCGTCCGCGGGATGACTGTGCCACTGAGTTTCTCCTTTGCGTTTATGAATCGCAGAAGAAACTCACAGGGATTCCGGTAGTTCCCTGGAAAAGATGGAAGCTGCCGGTGGCAGCGAACTGAGCGGTCCCGCTGGTTTTTGCTACCACCGCCCTTACGAAACGGCCACCATTGCAACCGGCCAGCGAGACAAATCGCTGCCTGAAAAGAAGATTCCGTAAGCCATTGAAAATGATTCGTTCGAGTCGGAACGAATCACCTTCGCACGTCTTTGAGTCGCGACTCAGTGATTCGGAGGGTGCGTCCATGGCATCGGGACATCGCGCGCAGTGGAAGGGCTTCTTACGGTTTGGGGAGGTAAGCTGTGGCGTGGCGCTCTACACAGCCGCCACCACGTCCGAGCGCATCACATTCAACACCATCAACGCGAAGACAGGCAACCGGGTCAATCGCGTCTTCATCGACAGCGAGACCGAAGAGCGCGTAGATCGCGAGGCCCAGACGAAAGGCTTCGAGATCGACGACGGCCAATACATCATCATCGACCCCGAGGAAGTGGCCGCGACGATTCCGGAAAGCAACAAAACGCTTGAAGTGCAGGCGTTCATCCCCTGCAGCGAGATCGACGACATCTATTTCGACAAGCCATACTACCTCACACCGGACAAGATGAACGCTGACGCCTTCGTTGCCCTCCACGAGGCCATGAAGAGGTCCAAGGTCGCCGCAATTGCGCGTGCCGTTCTCTTCCGGCGAGTCCGGACGGTGCTCATACGCCCGCACGGCAGGGGCTTGATCGCCACCACGCTCAACTACGACTACGAAGTCCGATCCTCGAAAAAGGCTTTCGAGGAGATGCCGAAGCTGAATATCGAAGGCGAGATGCTCGACCTTGCGAAGCACATCATTTCGACGAAGAGAGGAGAGTTCGATCCGGCGACATTCGACGACCGGTACGAAGCCGCCCTGGCGGAGCTCGTGAAGGCGAAGCTGGAAGGCAAAGCGCTTCCGAGGCCGAGGAAGGTCGAGGTCTCGAAACCGAACGATCTGCTGGCCGCCCTTCGCGAGAGTGCCGGGCTTCTCAAGGCTGGCGCGGCCGGAGGCAACAAACCGAAACGCACTGCCGCCAATGCCAACAAAGGCAATGGTCGGGAGCGCGCTGCGCGCGGAGTGGCCTCGAAAGCCGCCTCTTCCGGAGCTGCTCCGCGTCGCAAAGCAAGCTAACAGGAGATCGCGGCTATGGCTCCCTATTATTGGAAAGGGTATCTGAAGCTGTCGCTCGTCACATGCCCCGTTGCGATGACACCGGCGACGTCGGAATCCGAGAAGGTTCGCTTCCATACGCTGAATAAGGCGACCGGGAACCGCGTGGTTTCGCGGTATGTCGACTCCGTGACTGGGAAGCCGGTCAAGGACGAAAACGAGGCCAAGGGTTACGCGCGTGGCGAGAATGACTATGTCATCCTGACCGAAGATGATCTCGACCGGGTCGCGCTGGACACCGTGAAGACGATCGACATCGAGAAGTTCGTGCCGGCGGACTCCATCGAGTGGACCTATCTCGAGAAGCCCCATTACCTTATGCCTGACGACCCGGTTGGCAACGAGGCATTCGCCGTCATCCGTGATGCCATGAAGGCGGACCAGGTATTCGGCGTCTCGAAACTGGTGATGGGTCGCCGCGAACGCGCCGTCATCCTGGAACCCCGCGACGAAGGAATTGTTCTTTGGAGCCTGCGGTTCGGCGACGAGGTGCGGCCAGAGGATTCGTACTTCGAGGATATCGACGAAGATGCGGATCCCGACCTCGTCCCTCTCGTCGAGAAGCTCATCAAGCGGAAGTCGGCTCACTGGTCGCCGGAGATGGCCAGCGATCCGATCCAGACCAGTTTGCTCAAGCTCATCGACGAAAAGAGGAAGGCGCTGAAGCCGAAGAAGGCGGTCAAGGGCAAGGCGTCTGGGATCGCCCCCTCGTCAAACGTCGTCAACATCATGGACGCTCTCCGGAAGAGCCTCGAAGCCGATCTCAAAGGTCGGAAGGCAGGATGATCTCATGCATCTGACGAACACCAAAGTTGCCCACGAGAACGGAGGCTGGCGCGTCGACTTCCTTGGAGACGATGGCGATGCGGTTACCGTTCATGTAGCCGCGGCCGCCTACATCGATGAGGAGGCTGCGGTCGAACGCGCACGCGCCATCATGGTGCAGTTAACTGCGTTCGGCACCCGGGGCGGTGGTCGAAGCGTGAACACCTACGATGCCGCGAGCAACGGGAATTTCGACGACGAGCTGCCCCTTCTCGATACTCGGCACTGATCACTCCGCCCGCCCCTCTTCCAATCGCATTTCGCGGGCTGCGAAGAACCGCTGTGGTCACACAGCATTCAGCTCGATGCGTTGGCCTTAGCGGCTTCGATCTCGCTCAACTGCCATTTCCATAGGCAAAAAAGCTTGTCCTCCGATGGCGAGACACCGGCGGCGTTGAGAGTCCACTTCCGCTCCATCGCCTTGAAGAAAATTTCATTCTCGCGTCGTTGCAACTCTTTGGAGTCCAGACCTTCGAACATGTGAATCCTTTCATGGTTGCATTTGTGTGCTCTGGCAATGAACCGGCAATTGATGGTGGTTCGCAATCGTGGGGGACGTCAACAAAGAAATGTCCGATCAGAGGTGCCGGAGTTCATCTCCAGATTACTTGGAGTTCGCCAACCGGCAGCCCATTGAAGCGGGCTCCTTCCAATCCCATCTGCTCGCCTATGCCCCGGACGAAGACGAAAACGAAGGAAGGCGATGATCCCGAGCTGATCAGGGAGTGGTCACTTCCGGTGGAGGCGACGCTCGGATCGGCTGTAAGGGTGAAGGGAATCCTGCAGGAAATCCGGTCTCGCCTGCCTCCCGCAGTCAGGAAGTCGCTGGATATGCAGTCGAGCGGGCTTACCCTCGTCATGCCAGAGATTTCCAAGACTGCGTTCCGCGCGACCTCGTCGATGGTGTCCGACGCGCTCCGGGACATCTCAGGCCTTCCCATCATCCCTCGCGAGATTGAGGACATTCTGGGGATTACGGCTTCTGAGAGGAAGCGGTGGTTGGAGGACGGCCGTCTCCCAAGCGCTGGAACTCGAACCGTCAGGCTTCAGGGCCGAGCGCGGCGGATCACCTTCCACGTATTCGATCCCCGGGTTGTCGAAGACCTGCTCGATCGCGGGGCCGTGGAGGAATGGCGCGAGGAAGACGCCGCGGCGAAGGCAGAAAACCGGAGGCGTGCCGCGTACCAGGCGAAGCTGACGCGTTCGCTGAAGAGAAAGGAGAACGTCAAAGCGGCTGATTTGATCGCTGACGATGCTGCAACCGGGTTGAGCGGCTGGGAAGAGTTCGGGAGCGAAGGCCTGCTGCGGTAGGATTGATGGTCGCCGCCTCGGCGAATGACCGCTGGGTACCGTACTTGGTAAGGAACGTTGATTGCCACCCACGTTGCGATATGGTGTGCTCGGAAAGCAGAACGATGCTGTTAGGAGCTGGTGTGACGGCGATACGCGCGACCTGAATGGCCGTGTGACGGTCCATTCTTGGCGGAGGGAGGATGGCGAGCCATGGAAACAGCAGAACTACGATATAATTGGGCTGATCCCGACGTCTACGAGACATTCATAGGGCGCTGGAGCGAACATCTGGCAAGCCCATTTCTCAGCCGTGCCAATGTTGCTCGGGGCGATCGCGTGCTCGATGTAGCATGTGGGACGGGAGTGTTGTCGAAAGCACTGGCCGAGGCGGGAGCGCATGTGATCGGTGTTGACGTATCGGAGGGATACCTGGAAGGAGCTCGTCGTCGACGATCCCACCCCAATATCGCATATGAACATGGCGATGTTCGGCAACTGCGGTTCGACGCCAATTCTTTCGATGCTGCAGTTTCCACCCTTGGCCTTGGACGTTATCCCGGAAATTGAACAGGTAGTTGCCGAGATGAAGCGCGTGACCCGTCCAGGCGGCGTGGTCGCGTCCGCTGTTACTCAGTTCTTTGGTGGCATGCCCGCCTTCGACCTCGTCATTAACACCGGCGCCGTGCTTGAGACCGACTTCGCAAGGCTGAGATCCATGCGGGCGGGGCGCCAGCTCTTCTGGCCGGATGGTCAGGCGACGTTGTGGCGGAAGATCGGCCTCGTTGACGTGACTGAGATTCCTATTGTCGTGGATTGCGAGTATGCGTCCTTCGCGGACTATTGGGCCACCTTCACCGCCGGCCCAGGCAGCACCACAAGCACATTGATGGCACTTTCTGACGACGCCCGCGGTTCGATCGAACAGCATGTTCGTGCTGGGTATCTGGTTGGATTGCCCGATGGACCCCGGTCATTTCCTATGATGTTCCGTATCGTGCGTGGCTTGGTCCCAGCTTGACACTGGAGAGCACGCATTGGGGCCTGCGCCGGCCCGGTGTAAGCGGCACGATCGCTCCTCGGCAGCCGAAAGCTGCCAGGCCGCAGACGGCCCGAGTTCGGGCAGTGCGCCAAGCTGCCTAATGGAAATTCCTGCCCTTCACCTTCAGCGTGTCGATATGCAGATCTCTGACAAAGATATCTCGCGGATGCTGCGGCACTGGCTTCGGCCTGTCCCGTGAATCTGGACTGCCCGGCGAGCCATGCGCGAACTCGTCTCCCCTGCCCGTCGGCAACTTGAATTCGCTGTCGCGGTCGGCCAACCCCGACAGGTCGCCAGAGAGGTCGAAGAACTGGTGCGCGACGAGGTGCACGACATCCCCTTCTCGCTGAATCCGGCCATTGATGGCCATCATGGATGATCCCAGCACGATGCGGCGGCGCCTTTCGAACAGGGAAGGCCACACCACCAAGTTTGCAGGCCCCGTCTCGTCCTCGATGGTGATGAACATGACCCCTTTTGCCGATCCTGGCATCTGTCTCACCAGGACGAGTCCCGCCGTCATCAACCAGCGACCATCCGGCGCGTTCATGGCCTCTGAGCAGGTGACGATGTTTCGTTGCTGCAGGTCGCGGCGAAGGAACGTGATCGGATGCTCGCGTAGGGTTAGGCCGACGTGGCTGTAGTCTTGGACAACGTTGTGCCCTTCGGTCATCTGCCGTAGATTGACTTCCGGCTCCTGTTGTTCGGGGATCACCCTTGCCTCGCGCTCGGCAGCGGCAGCAAACAGCGGCAGGGGCTCGTCACGGAGCGCTTTGATGGCCCAGATTGCCTCGCGCCGCTGAAGCTTCATTGATGGCAGGAACGCGTCCGCCTCCGCGAGCTGGTTCAAAGATTCAATGGGCACGCTCGACCGCCGCCAGACATCATCGACACTTTCGAACGCTCGGTTCATGCGGGCCGCCACGATCCGCGCCGCATCGGCGACCGCCAGTCCCTTGACCATCCGCATGCCCAGCCGGACGGCATGATGGTCGCCATCGCCGATGCGCTCGAGCGTGCAGTCCCAGCGCGAATGATTGATGCACACGGGGCGAATTTCGACACCGTGGTTCCTCGCGTCGCCTACGATTTGCGCCGGCGCATAGAAACCCATCGGCTGCGAGTTCAGGAGCGCGGCGCAGAACGCATCCGGGTAGTGGCGTTTGATATAGTTTGACGCGTAGGCGATGAGCGCGAAGGAAGCTGCGTGGCTTTCCGGAAAACCGTAGGAACCGAATCCTTCGAGCTGGCTGAATGTACGCTCGGCGAACTCGGCCGAGTAGCCGTTTTTGATCATCCCGGAAACGAGCTTGTCCTTGAAGCGGCTCACCCCGCCTGTGAACTTGAAGGTGGCCATCGACTTACGGAGCTGGTCGGCCTCGCCACCCGTGAAGCCGGCGCAGACCATTGCGACCTTCATCGCGGATTCCTGAAAAAGCGGGACCCCTAGCGTTCGCCCGAGAACCTCTTCCAGTTCCGGTGTCGGATATTCAGGCTTCTCCTTGCCCTCGCGCCGACGAAGATAGGGATGCACCATATTTCCTTGTATCGGGCCAGGCCGGACAATCGCGACCTGGATGACGAGGTCATAGAAGGTCTGAGGCTTCAGGCGCGGCAGCATGGACATCTGCGCCCGGCTCTCGATCTGGAAGGTGCCAAGGGTGTCGGCTTTTTGGATCATCGCATAGGTCGCCGGGTCCTCCTGCGGGATCGTCGCAAGGTCGAGATCCTCATCCTTGTGCTCGCGGATTAATTCGAATGCCTTGTTCATGCACGTCAGCATCCCGAGCGCGAGCACGTCCACCTTCATGAACTTGAGCGCCTCCACGTCGTCCTTATCCCACTCGATGATCTGTCGATCCTTCATCGTGGCGGGTTCAATGGGAACGAGGTTGTCTAGTCGGTCATGGGTGAGGACGAAACCGCCGGGGTGCTGCCCAAGATGGCGGGGGGCACCCATGAGCTGCCGAGCAAGCTTCAGCGTCAGCGCCAGGCGACGGTCGTTGGGATTGAGATTGAGTTCCCTGATGTTCCGATCAGGCAGTTCTTCCGACCACGACCACATGCCGGATGACAGAGCCTTGATTACGTCCTCGGGCAAGCCGAGGGCTTTGCCGACATCCCTGATCGCGCCCTTTGCCCGGTAGCGGGTCACCGTCGAGCAGAGGGCGGCCTTGTCCTTTCCGTAGGTCTTGTAGATCCACTGTATGACCTGCTCGCGACGCTCGTGCTCGAAGTCCACGTCGATGTCAGGCGGCTCGTCTCGCTCCCTCGAGACGAAGCGCTCGAACAGCAGGTCGTTCGTTTCCGGGTCGATACTCGTGATCCCTAGGATGTAGCAGATGGCGCTGTTGGCGGCCGATCCCCGCCCCTGACAAAGGATGCCCTGGGAGCGGGCGAATTTCACGATGCTGAAGACCGTCAGGAAATACGGCGCGTATTTCATCTCCTTGATCAGGTCGAGCTCGTGTCGAACGGCGCGCAACACCTTCTGCGGCAGGCCTTCCGGATATCGCTTCGGAATGCATTCGCGGACGTAGTGTTCGAGCGACTGCTGGGCGTCCATGCCCGGGACAATAGCTTCCTCCGGGTACTGATAGGTCAGTTCCTCAAGGGAGAACTTGCAGCGTTCGACGATCTCTGTGGTGCGGGCAAGCGCTTCCGGGTAGCGCGGGAACAGGCGTTCCATCTCCTCCGGCGGCTTCAGATAGCGGTCGGCATGCCGTTCGCGCTCGAATCCTACCTCGTCAATTGTCGTGTTGTTGCGGATGCAGGTGACCACGTCCTGGAGCTGGCGGCGGCCGGGTTCGTGAAACAACACGTCATTGGTTACGACGGTGCGAACCTTGAACTTCGAGGCGAGGTTCGAAATCTCATGCAGACGCAATTGATCGTTTGGCCGGCGGCGGAGCGCGAGCGAGACGTAGGCCCGATTGCCGAAGATCTCCGACATCTTCCTGAGCTGGACTGCACAGGTCTCGTCCGGGAGATCCGGCACCAGGATCCCGATGAGGCCGTGCGCGTACAGGCCAACGTCATCGAGGTGAAGGATGCAGTTATTCTTCCCGCCTCTATCCTTGCCGAGCGTGATGAGGCGCGTCAGTCGCGAGTACGCCGCCCTGTTCGTCGGGAAGACGAGGATCGACATCCCGTCCTGCAAATCCAACCGACACCCGACTACAAGTCGGACGCCTGTTGCCCGCGACGCTTCCAGGGCGCGCACGATCCCTGCGAGGCTGTTGCGGTCGACGACCCCTAGGGCATCAATCCCGAGCTCCTTGGCGGTCGCGAACAACTCATCGGCGCTGCTTGCTCCCCGAAGGAAGCTGAAATGGGTCGTGACCTGGAGCTCGGCGTACTTCATGCGAAGATCCCGTGAATGAACCACTTGTGGGAACCAGTCTCTGGATCGATGCCGTCGCCGGAGCGGAACACCCAATAGCGCTCGCCAAGCTCGTTCTCGATAACAAAATAATCGCGGACGGCGTCGAGCTCGCTGTCGCGCCTCCACCATTCTCCGAACACGCGCTCCGGGCCATCGGCGCGCTTCACCTTGTGCGTCTTGCCCCGCCACGTGATGCTCCGGGGCGGATGGTCGGGCAGAAGGGCAATGGCGGTGATTTGGTCCGGGCGGTCGAGCAGCCGGACGGGTCTCCGCCAATGATGACTCCAGCTCTCCTCGATGTCGGCAGCCGCTGGAGCTACCCGGGCGACGCTGCGTTCCGGGACATCCGATGCCAAGGGTGCGACCCGGTAGACCCGCTGGCCGCGGTTGCCCAGTATGTCGATCAGCGGGGTGATGTCGGTCATATTCTCGTCGACCAGCGAAGACGATTTCTGCTCCTCCTCAAGCGGCTCCGAAAGAATGGCAATGAGCGTCAGCCTCTCAATACCGAAGCCCGGCTCGATCTTCTCGGTGCGATCCCTGAACAGCTTCGTCAGCCATGCGACATCGCGCGCGGGCTTGGCGGTGCCGGCACGGATCGCCTGTCGGGTGCCGTCGACCTTCTCGACAACGAGATCGGTGCGGCGGACACCGAGATCCTTCTTCTGCAGTTCTGCGACGAGCTGGACGACAAGATGTCCGACATACTTGTTGATGGTCTCAGCCGCTCCGATCGGCTCTGCAAAAGCTCGGGAGACCTCCACCTGTTCAGGATCGCGAATGGGATCGATGGGTTCGGAAAGGCGGCCAAACATCTGGTCGAGCCGCCGCCCGATCTCCGGGCCAAATCGAAGCGCGAGTGGAGCGCGGGCCGTGTTCGCAAGCTCGCCGATCGCTCGGAAGCCAAGCGTCCGCAGATCGCTGACGATCTTCTCCGGGAGTCGGAGCAATGAGATCGGAAGCCGCTCGACCACCCTGGCAGTCTCGCCACGGGGTACGTTGACAGTCTCGCGGTTGATCGCACGGGCGCAGGCGTGAGCCGCTCCCCAGGTATCCGCCACGGCGACACGAGCAGTCAGCCCCTTCGCGCGGCACTGATTGGCGACGCGGCTGAGCATTGGCTCCTCCCCACCCTGCAGGTGGTCGGCGCCCTCCGTGTCCATGACGATGCCATCGATGCCATCAACGGCGACGATCGGGGAGTAGACGGTCAGCGCCCACAGCGCAATTCGTTCAAGCGCAGCAGCATCGGCGGCAGGATCCGCATCGACCAGCATCAGGTTGCGGAACATCGCCTGAGCCTTCGCCGCAGCCATCCCTGTCCGCACTCCGACCTTCCTCGCGGCATCATCCGCCGCGGCAACCCAGCGCTTGGAGCCGGACTTCGCGATGACCGCGATTGCCTGCTCAGGCGGAATAGAGGGATCGGCGCGACGTATTCGATCGGTCGCCAGATCCGGGAGATAGATGGATACGACCCTTGTCATCGCAGGCTCCAATTTCAAACTCAGCACACTCGCCCGCACGCGATCTCATCAATTCAAGCAGCCACCTTGCCCTTCCCACGCCGGGAACCGGGAGATCCTCTGACGGCAGCACACTGACCCGCCATCTCGTCGTCGACGCGGTCGGTTGGCCGAAATCATTCGCCTCCGTTTGTCGCCGCCAGCGTCTTACCGCGACCGCCATCGTGCCAGTCTTCTCCGGCGCGAGCTGCAGACGACGCGAAGCCGTCATCGGGAGGCGAACGAGTTCCCCAACGACCGCACCCAGACCTCCGTAGGAAAGACATTCCTCCATGCTCGCGAGTACGTCCTCCTCCTTGTCGCCTTCGACGAATACGACCCGCTTCGGATGAAGACCCGCCTGCGCCAGCGCTGGCATAAAAAGGTCGGGTCTCGTGAGGCACCAGACGATCTGTCCCTTCGTGCGAGCCGCTACTCCTGCAGCGAAGAGGGCTGCGGCGGAACCGTCCACGGTTCCCGAGCCGCCTCCCGCGAATTCATGCAGTGCGCCGTAAGCGAGGCCACCTCCCGGGAGCACGGCGTCGATCTCGGGCACACCGAAGGACAGGCAACCCACTCGCTTCGCTGTGCCGCCGCTAAGAGCAGCGATGCGTTCGCGCAGGTCAGCGAGGACTTGCTCGCGGGCAGCCGACATCGTTTGCGAATCCTTCCGAAATCGCGATGAAAAGGGACGGCTTCATGCCGTGTTAATGCAGATGTTCTCCGTATGTTCCTTTGCGAAGGCGACGTCAAGATGGGCCGAAATAGGAATATCGTCTCACAATTTCAGTGAAACCTAAGATTCTCTCGACGAATCAGAAACGTAGGCAAAGCGTGTAAGTCAGCGGCGCTTTTTAAAAAATATGGGGAAAGGGAGTTGTGTCCCCCGCAAGTCTCCCAACCCGCAGCCAACGGCGAAGCTGCTCGCTAGCTTTCCTGAAACCGAGCTATGAGATCAATCAGGACGGCGTCGGATCCAAGACATTCGGCGCAGATGCCGAATGCATCTTCATCGAATTCGTCCTTCCTCCTCGATTGGCGACAGCAATCACACACGACTGCTCCCCGGCAGGAAAACCGCGGCGGAGCTATGATCTCAGCAGTCGGAATTGCCACCACGTGTTCTGGACGTTTTGGCATCGTAACCTCCAATAGAAGACGAGATGGAGGTCGGGGCATCTAGTTTCAAGATTTCGCTGGAGGCGCAGTTGGCAGTCATCGACGGGCCGGCTACGTTGCCATCCGGAACGACCGCGGAGTGGCTGACGTGTGCAATCTCTATCGCATGGAAGAAAAGGACTGGGTCAGGAAATGGGCGATCGACGCCGAGAGCATGATCAACCTGATGCCTGCCTACCAGATGAACCCGGATCAGATGGGTCCAATCGTTCGAAACACGCCCGATGGCCGCAAGCTGCTCGTCCACGGTCGATGGGGCCTGCCCTCCCCCCTGTTCGTTCAGAAAAAGGCAGCCGAGGAACGCGCGGCCAAGCGGAGGGCAAAGGGCGAAGCGGTCGACCTCGGCGAACTCATCCGGATGGAGCCAGACCGAGGCGTCACCAACGTACGGAAGCTCGATCTGCCGCACTGGAAGCGGTGGTTCGACGTGGGGCACAGGTGCATCGTCCCGGTGACGTCGTTTGCGGAGCCTGATCCCGCCAGCCAAGAACCCGGCGGCAAAATTCCGAACGCATGGTTCGGCCGAGACGAAAGCAAACCGCTCATGTTTTTTGCCGGAATCCACGTACCGCAGTGGAAGAGCGTCCGCAAAGTCAAAGACGGGCTGACAACTGACGACCTCTATGGATTCCTGACTACCGACCCGAACGATGTCGTCAGGCCGATCCATGAAAAGGCGATGCCCGTGCTGCTGCTTACCAAGGAGGAGACGGATATCTGGCTGTCCGCACCATGGGAAGACGCACGGCACCTTGCGCGCCCGGCGGCGAACGACGCGATAATGATTACGTCTCGTGAAGCGTACGGCTCCAGCGTCGTCTCCACGGAAGGCGAGACATTGCAGGCGAACTTTCTTTAGCCAGCCTGTCGACCTCGTTTCGTGAGACTGCGACGCTTCGGAAGCGGAGTCAGTGCCTCAGCAGGCTGCCTTTCGCTTTGATCGCGACGCCCTTGCTTTACATGGAAGTTCGAACGTCCCCCGCCAGATGCCGGCATGTGCGGATTCGGCAGCAATCTGATCCGCTCTGAAAGCGCCTTTCGAATATCGCACCCAGTCGACCGCCCAACCCTGTCGGACCATCCACGAATTCACGCTGGTCCCGTCCGCTCTGACGCAGTCGGCAACGACGCGGCGATATCTGTCCGTGTTCCGCGCCTGACAACGGGTCGGGCGCGATTTCGCCAGGAAGTCATCTAAGGCGAAAGCCGCTTCCTTGCCACAACGGTAGGGCTTCCTGACGGAGTCCTGGCATACCTGCCAACTCTCCGGCGCATCTACGCCATTCAGCCTGATCCGCCGGGCGGCGATCTCGATGGTGTCGCCATCGATAACCGACGCGCGGCCAAGCAGTTGCTCGGCTTCCGCCGGAATTGACATCGATCCCCATGCGATCAGAAGGAGAAGCAGTATACCAAGACGTTCGGGCATGCGTCACACCAATATAGCTTCGTCGCCGCTCGCGGTGACCATCCTGTTCGTGGCCAATCCCACTCCCATTTACATGTAGATCGTCATTGCGACGGTCTATCGTCCGCAAGGATTCGGACGAGGCGCTCCACCACGACGGCGATTGGTGTCGCAGGTTAAGCCTAGTAGGTCAAGGATCGGATTGATCACACGAGAGTAATCCTGTATGGGTATTGCGGGCATCAACCTTGCTTCCGGACCGAGATTGGAGGGAAGCGGCATTGCCCCGGATGCCTGGCCAATCGATATCCGCGAGTGGGCTGAAGGTTGCCGAAATCCTGGAGCGCACGTTATGTCATCAAGAAAAACAAGGGAATTTCTCATTGGTGGAGACATGCCCGTCAACCGGGTTGCGTTCGGCGCTATGCGTCTTTCTGCCAACGGATTTCGGGGCCCTGCGAGAGATCCCGAGACGGGTCGCGCAGTCCTGCGGCGGGCGGTCGGGCTGGGAATTAACCTTGTTGATACGGCAGCCTTCTATCATAGCGGCGACAAAACTGTTCGCGCGAATCGCTTGATACATGAGGCGCTATATCCCTACCCCTCAGACCTCGTGATCGCGACCAAAGTAGGGCATGTTTTCGATTCAGACGACAGGCATCGGACAGCGACAGGCGCTGATATGCGCCGCCTGATTGAGGAGAACCTCGAGGACCTCGGCCTGGATCGGCTCGATCTGGCCTATCTCCGAATCGGTGAAATGGCTCCGCCCCATGGCGAGTCCCTTGCCGAACGTTTCGAGGCGCTCGCGGCGCTGCGCGAGGAGGGCCTGATCCGTCACCTGGGCCTCAGCAATATCGACAGTGACCACCTTGCCGAAGCGCGCGCGATCGCACCGGTCGTGGCAGTGCAGAACAACTTTCACATTGCCAAGCGCGGAGACACCGCACTGTTGGCCATTTGCCAGGACGAGAATATCGCATTCAGCCCCTTCTTCCCTCTCGGTGGAGGAATGGCGAACATCGACAATGGGCGCCTAGCCACGATTGCGAGTCGACACGGAGCAACCAGCAACCAGATCGCCTTGGCCTGGCTTCTGGCGCTTTCCCCGGTGGCGATCGCAATTCCGGGAACGGGATCGATTGCCCACCTAGAAGAAAACACGGCCGCCGGCGACATCGTCTTAACACAGGAAGACCTAGCCGAGCTCGCCTGACCCATGAGGTGTTATCTCTGACTAGCGGGTCGTGTGGCCGGTGGCCACACTGCTTGCTTCGCAGAAAATGCTGCGTATGGGGTATTTCCAATTGACCATCGAGATCGCTGTTAGAAGATCGTGGCGAGCGGCTCTCCTCTAGGGCTTTTCCTGTCGCGGCCGAGGATTCCTCTCGTCGGCAATGAGGTTTGGGAGCGCCGTGATGAGATCGGTAAGATAGTGGACCTCCGCTTCCATCCGGTGCGCTGTGTGACGAACCGCCCACTCCTCGGCCACTCCGATAAACGGTAGCGCTTGCTCGATCATACGCCGCCTCTCTTCGAGCTGCGCCTTCATCCTTGCAAGCCGGTCCGCCAATAGCGCCGGAAGTTCATCGAGCTTCGCTGGATCCACACGAGTAAGCGCAAGGTCGAACGGATCATACTTAAACCAGATTTCAGTCAGGCCGTCGTGCCGAAGACGCGCCAATGCGTGTCTTCCGTCCTCGGTGATTTCGTAGAGTTGCCTGGTGGGGCGATTACCCTCCTGCTCGCGTCCTGCTTCGCGCAACAGACCCTCAGCGGCAAGACGGTTCATCGCACCGTAAACCGCGCCCACCGGTATGTCTGTCCAAAACGGCACGCGCTTGCGTTCGGCCTCCTGCCTCAGGCGATGACCATGCATCGGGCCAAGCTCGGCGAAGGACGACAGAATGAAAAGCCTGATCGATGACATAACGCCTCCTATTGCTCTCGTGAGAGTATTCTGCTATGAGTATGCATGCGTTGGCACTACATTCAAGCTCGATGAAACTCCATGTGCGGGTAAATCAGCTACGGCGAGTTTAGGCAATGCAGCGCTCTCTCATCCCTTGAGGGAACGGCTGCCGGATGGGAGCAACGCTACGAACGGCAAGAATTTCGGATCGAGAACGAGACCAAATATGAAAAGAGTGCAATATGACCGCTACGGCGGACCCACGAGGATGTATATCGGCGAATCCAAGCTGCCTCAGCTTGGCCCGAAGCAAGTGCGTGTCGTCGTAAGTGCCGCAGCGATAAACCCCTTTGACTGGAAGCTTCGCCAGGGCGCGATGAAACTGTTCATCAACCGCAAGTTTCCTAAAGGTATGGGAACAGATTTCGCTGGCGTTGTTGCCGCTGTCGGCAGTGATGTGAGGGACATCAACGTAGATGATGAAGTTTTCGGAACGATGGACTTCAAGGAATCTGGTGCGTTCGCGGAAGAAGTTGTCCTGGATTCTCATTTGGTGGCGAAAAAACCCGCGTCCCTTTCTTTCCCGGAGGCTGCGTGCCTGCCCATTCCAGTGATGACCGCATGGGCCGCTATTTTCGACAAAGCCAAAACCTCGCAGGGATCGCATCTCTTCATCAACGGTTGCACTGGTGCCGTGGGGGCGTCTGCCGTGCAGTTGGCGCTCGCTCGTGGCGTGAAAGTCAGCGGCGCATGCGGGACTGCTTCTTTGGAAACCGCGAAAGCAGCCGGCGTGGATTCCGTCTTCTCCTACACCGATAGACGACTGCAGGCTCAGAAGGGCAAGTTCGACGCCGTATTCGACACACTTGGGACGTTGGATGTAGGCCACGGACTCTCAATGCTGAAGAAGGGCGGCGTTTTCGTCGACATCAATCCGACCCTCCGAAGAGTAGCGCGTGGCATGCTCTCCCGACGTTACAAGCTCGCGTTCGCGACCATGGGCATCAAGCGTCTTTCAGCGATCGCGGACCTCGCGAGTGATGGCGTGTTGCGGCCAACTGTTGGCCTCGTAGTGCCGTTTGCCGATGCAGTATCCGCGATCACAGCGATTGAATCCGGTACCCGAATTCCGGGCAAGGTCGTCTTGAGTTTGTGAGGCAAGAGAGTCAAGCAAGCATCATGCAGCATGAGGGATGCTGAACTTCCGTTCCTTCGTCGACTCCCCGGCCTGACACTCGGGGAATCGACGAAAGGAACACCTTCAGTCTCTCGATCCGGTCGAAGAGATTATCGGCATCGCCGATTACCCGGCCCGTTCGGCGACCTTGATCAGGAACCTGCGACGGCGGCTTCGATCCAAGGCCGTGATCTCAGAGGCGCCCCTCGAGCCAGTCGAACAAGGTTGCAGAAGCCGTGGAATAGGCTCCGATCTGGCAATGAGCTTGTGCTGTCGAATCCGCGTCAAACAGGATGTAGTGCTTCGGACATTTGAGAGCATCGAAGAGCCTTTTCGCCTGGCCCCTTGCCATTTCCTCCGTGCCGTCCATGACTAGCGTTTCGCATTCGATTTGATCAATTACGGGTGTGTTGTCATAGGCCAGGAGAGCTTTGAACACGTCCTGCTCCCGTACCCCGTGCTTCCAGGCATAATCTCTGACGAGCCACTTCAGCGACGTGTGCTGAGCGGTCCAGGTAAATGCCTCCCGAAGGACGTCAGGACCGTCTCCGACGAGCACCTGACGGATGGGGGCTGGGAAGTGGTTGAGAATACCCTCTGCCCAACTCAGGGATCCGGGGTCGGCGATGCATACCTTGAGGCGCTTTTCGAAGGCAGCGGCTCGCACGGAAAGGAACGCGCCGAAACTCAAGCCCATAAGACCAATCCTCGACGGATCGACTCCGGGAATTTCAAGTGCGAAATCGACGACAGGTTGACGTTCTCCCAGTCGGGTCGGAAATAAAGATTGTTGAGCCTCAATGCCAGACCCTGGCCTGGACCATCATAGATCAGGCAATGTATTCCACGCCGCAGGGCAGCATCGTAAACCCAGACTGTATCGTCAGCCCAGGTATCGCGACCCGGCGTGATTATGAGTAACGGAGCGCTTTCTGCAGCAACAGGAGATTTGAAGAAATATCCCGATAGGAATGTGTCCTCATACGGGATCCCCACATACCTTCCCGGGTAGCCAGAAAGCTCAAGATATCGCTGGTAGCACCTCGAACTGGCACGTGCGTACTCGCCAATACGCAAATCTTCAGGATGACTGAAGTACATCAGCGAGGCGCGCCAGTAGGTCGCTGCGCGGAGATATGTCGAAGAGGCCGTCAGCCGTTTATCTGTGCGATCGGCCATTTCGGCCAAGTTTTGGAGACGGAGTGCTACTGCGCTCCATGCATTGATCCAGCGCTCTTCGTCGTTTGGCTTCAACTGCCCGATGACTTCAAAAACTTCGCCGAGGTCAGACATGCCATATTGCATGAGCCCAAGGATGTGTTTCAGCAGAGCATCCATCATCAGTGTCTCGCTGAACTTCGTGGATGTCCAATGAACGGTGTTTTGCGCGTCTGACATATTTGATTTCCTTCTCCACAGAGGAACGCGGGCCAAGGGACGAGGCGCACTTGGCTTGCAGCAGCATGATCGGCACCGGGTGCCCACGAAGAGCGCCCATTAATACATGACGATCGGTCAGTCGGGGGATCCGGCATCCGAATCCTGTCGCGGATCGACATCCACAACTTGTCCAGGTCGGAAAGCCTCGAAGCAGGTTCGGTTCATGCCATGCGACGCAAGAGCTTCGGCAAGCAGCCGGGGCGGCTCATCCCAGGGCTCGTCGGTCAGCCGAAACGTGCCCCAGTGGATACCGAGAGCCTTGCGCGCGTCCAGCGAGCGCATGATCAACACGGCTTCCTTCGGGTCGACATGCTGAGCCGCCATGAACCAGCGAGGCGCATAGGCCCCGATCGGGATCAGGGCGAGATCAGGTCGGCCATGGGTCGCGCGCATGGCCTTGAAGATTGCACCAGTGCCATATCCGGTGTCGCCGGCGAAGTAGACGAGTCCTGCATTGGTCCTCAGCATGAAGCCGCCCCACAAGGCCATGCGGCGGTCGCCGATCCCGCGAGCCGACCAGTGATTGGCGGGCACGATGTCCACGACGGCGCCGTTGGGCAGGTGGAAGCGGGTGCCCCAATTGCCCGTGGCAATCCTGGCACGGGGGACAGCCCGGCGGATGATGGTCTCGTTGCCCAACGGTGTGATGATCATAGGAGCATCGCGCTCGTGCAGCCGTTTCAAAGTCGGCAGGTCAAGATGGTCATAGTGATTGTGGGAGAGCAGGACCACATCGATTGGAGGTAGGTCCGCGAACGCGATGCCGGGCGCAGTGGTCCGACTTCGGCCGATATACCCATACGGCCCTGCCCGCTCAGACCAGACGGGATCGGTCAAAACATTGAGCCCCGCCGCCTGAATCAATACGGTTGCGTGCCCGACCATGGTGGCGCGCAGCTCGGAAACACGGCGTTCTGGTACAGCCCTTACGATGTCCACCCGTTTGGGCCACGGTACTCGGCGCTCCCTCTGCCAGCGAAAAAGGTCCCGCACCGAGCGATCCGTTCCCGGATGCCCCGGATTGGCGAAACGCACCCCGTCGAAGTTCTCGGTCGGCGGAAAGGTGACATAGCGGTTCCGTTTGGTCATGATTGGATCTCAGAAGATAGGGGATTTTCGATGTCGCCCCACGCAGGCGGCGACATCTTCTTCGGGCTGTCAGCCGGAGTCCTTGTTGGATGCATTCAGCCCTACCCGCGAGAATCGGGCGGGACGTGTTCGCAACGGTACCAGCCTGATGCCATCACGGGTCTAATTTGCCGGGCGGCTGAGCTTCAAATCGGGTTGATCGTCGTTCCAGCCTTGAAGTCCGCCAGGAATCTCGCGGTACCGCAGGCACTTCGACATCATCGTGGTGTTGAGGCACATGGTGTCGCCTTTGACCTTCCAGTTGACGGATAGTGCAAACATTAGAGGTCCTTTAATGCTACCAGTGCCGTCTTTGTTGAGGGTGAGTTTGAAGGACCTGCCATTCGGCGCGTCGGCCGACCAAGGAGCGCCATCGGCGAGAATCGCGGCTGCCTTCTGCGGCGGCAGATAACCCTGCCCCTGCGCGGCAAACGTTGTGCTCGCGGCGAAAATTGAGACCGCCGCCGTTGCGATCTTAACATGTGTCTTCATTTGGACGTCCTTTCTTCCTTGATTGAAATGCGGTCATCACTGCGTCACGACCGCGTCGTGGTGGATGGGTTTACTGTTGTTGTTGGCGGCCCGCGGCGCGCGCCCTTGTCGCTCCAAGCCGGCGGCAGACCAAGCTGGCCGGCGACCGCACCCGTGATGCCGGGGGCGGACCCGAAGGCCTTGCAGGCGCCGTATTTCGGAGCGCCGCCAAGCGAGACCCTGACACTCTGCACCGAGGGCATCGCAGGCATTCCTTTGAACGGGTCTTTGCCCTTGACCAGCATCCGGCTGAAGTCGGTGCCGAATGCTGAAGACAGCGAGTAGGCATCCCCCACGTTGGAATACCGTGGTGTCGTCAGCACGTTTGCTCCACGCGACCAGAGCATCGCCGCCTTCTGCGATCCGTCCTGGCCAATCGCTTCTGCTTCCACTGATAAGCCGCCAAGACCGAGAGGTATCCGCGGGATTGGCACCGGGAGTGCAACCGACGCGCCTAAGGATGTGACGGTAGAGGTCGCCGCCGCCGTCCTGTTGGTAGCGACGATGTCGGTGACGGTCGCATGGACCGTGAGATCAGCCGGCTCGTCCGAAGCGACAATCCTGAAGCGGTCACTAAGACCGGTACAGAGGGTGCGGTCGATGGCGTTTGTGACGAGCGCCAGATCTTTGGGATCGAAAGCACTGGTGCCGCCGACGTTCGCCGACGTCGGGACGATGCGTACCGTCTTCGCGGCGAGAACGGGTGGCGGATCAACCCTTAGCTTTGCCTTTGTGAGCGTGCCACCCGATGGGGCCATACCAGCGTAGGAGCCAAGCGTCCCTCTTTGCTGCAGTGGCAAGTTGGCACACGACGAGAGCGACAATGTCAGCATCAAGCAGAGAATTGTCGGCAATCGTGTTCCAGGTCGTTGGAAGGCAAAGTCCATTTGTGAGATCTCTGAGCCGTTGTCTTGACTCAGCTTTAGCAATGCCAGCGTTAACCGCGGTAAAGGCACTGTAAAGTTAGGTAAAATGTGAAGGCAGTCTTCGTGGGGTTCAAACGCGTCTGCGCAGCCCTGAGATGACGGGCACTTCGATGCCTCTTTCGGGCGCGTCGATTGATCAGCTCGGGCTCAGCCTTGGCCGCACTAGGAACCGTGTTTCGTCGACTTCCGGGGAATTTCGAGGGTGATGGCCAGACCGCCGGCGGCCGGCAGTGATGCATATACCCGCCCGCCATGACGCTCGATCGCCTGTCTGGTGATCGCAAGGCCCAGACCGTATCCACCTCGCGGGGCGGCGTCGTTGCCACGGGAGAACGGCTGGAAGATCCGCTCAAGTTCGTCCCGTCTCACTCCCGGCCCCTGATCCGCGACGAGGATCGTCAGGCGTTCGGCCGTCGAAGCACAGGACACGGTTATGCGTGAATGCTCCGCCGTATACTTGACGGCGTTGCGAACGACGTTTTCAAGGGCTCTGTAGATCAGCTCCCCCTCCACCTCCGCCAGGAAGACGCCGTCGACACTGGTGGTGATCGAAACTCCTCGTGCCTGGGCTTCGAACGCGGCATCGCCGAGGATCTCGTTCAGAAGGTCGATGACATCGAGCGACTGCACTTTCAGCGAGCTGCTGGATCCGGCTGTCAGCCTGGCAAGGGTCAGAACTTCGCCCACCAACAGGTCAAGGCGTTCAACCTCCCTATCCATGCGATCCAACATGCCACCCAGTTTCGCCGGTGTTTGCCGCAGGACGCCCACAGCGGCTTGCAGACGAGACAAGGGCGAGCGCAGTTCATGGGAGACGTCGTGGAAAAGCCTTTGCTGCGCCTCCTGAAGCTCCTGCAGTCTCGCTGCCGTGGAATCGAAGTCGTGCGCGAGTGCGGTGACCTCGTCCTTTCGGCCGGCCATCTTGTCTCCGATACGAACGTCGAAACGGCCATGGGCAAGCGCGCTCAGGCCGTCACGCAGGTGAACGACCGGACGAATGAGATATCGGGCGAGCGCGATCGCTGACAGCGTGCTCGAAATCAGTATCGCAAGCCACGGCATCAACGGAACAAGATTCTTAAGAGTGAAGCTGGTTGGAGCCGATAGAGATATTCGATAGCAAACCCCATCCTTGAGGACGAGCCTGCCATTCTGTCTGTCTCCCGCGGTGCAAGGTCCCGCGTCCGCGACTTTCGAGATGGCCAGGCCGAGTGGCCGCGTCCTCTCGCTTGTGCGCACGAAATGCGTGGCCGCGTCTTCCCCATCCTGAACCAGAATGCTCTCAGTCAGATTGACTACGAACGTCCGCCGCGCCTCCTCGACCTCCCAGGCGAAGGGAACCGCCTGCAGCAGCTTCAGGACAAGGACAATAGCTGCGACAGAGAGCGCCATGGTCAGCCAGATGACCCTGAAGAACTTCCAAAAAAGCCGGGGCATGGTCAATCCACCAAAAGTTGATAGCCTTGGCCGCGAACGGACCGGATCCAAGATTGCCCATCCTCTCTGAGCCCCAGCTTCTGACGCACGCTGCTGATATGAACGTCGATGCGGCGATCGAACGGGGTGAGTGGCTTTCCGAAGGCCAGTTTCGAAATATCCTGCTTCGATAAAAGCTGCCCCCCGCTGCGCGCGAGAATTTCGAGCAGCCTGAACTCGGTGCCGGTCAGCTCCAAAGGTTCTCCGCGCCATTCGGCGGTTCGACTACCCGGATGTATCACGAGCTGTCCCGTCCTCAGCGTATCGGTCGCCGAACCGGCCGCTGGCTGGCCCGCTCGACGCAGAATCGCACGCACGCGCGCCGCAAGTTCGCCCGGTGAACAAGGCTTTGGAACATAGTCGTCGGCGCCGAGGTTCAGGCCCGAAATCCGGTCGATGTCATCGCCCCTGGCCGTCAGCATCAGCACCGGGATTTGGCTCAATTTCCGGATTCTCTGCAGGACCTCGATCCCGTTCATCCGGGGCATCATGATGTCGAGCACGATGATGTCGACCTTATTGCCGGCGGCAGCCGCAATCGCGGCTCGGCCATCCGTGTCAGTCACTACATCATATCCTTCCTCCGCCAGATATTCCTGCAGAAGAGTCGTCAGCTCGACATCGTCGTCGATGAGGAGAACCTTGTTCATTCGTGTGGTTCCGTTGTTCGCATCCGCCGTCATACAGCACGAATGGGAACTCTCCACCCAACTTTACCTAGCTTAACACTAACTTGACCGCACTTAACATTCAGACGGCTACTGATAGGCATTATGGCATCGCCCGCGTGGCGGCACAGGTCCGCGCCGATGCCGAATATTCCAAGGAAAGCATCGTTGAGAAAGCCGTCCATGACATTCGCCGCTGCATTCGTTGCGGCCGCACTTCTCTTCGCGTTCCGCAACTTCATTATGGAACACTCCGCCGCGCCGCCGCTCGCTGTGTCCCTGACGGCGCCGTCGCAGCAGGATTGTCCCGAAACCCTCTTGGCGGAAGGATGGCTCAAGCCCTGGCAAGAGGCGATTGTCGCCTCCGAGACGGGCGGCCTTCGCATCACCGAGGTCCTGGTTGATGTCGGCTCCGTGGTTGCGAAAGGGCAGACGCTCGTGCGGCTTTCGCAGGAGAGCGTACTTGCAGACCTTCAGAAACACGAAGCGGCCATTGCGACGGCAAAAGCGAACCTGTCGAAGGCAAGAGGAAATGTCGACCAGGTGCGGCAACTAGGTCCTTCAGGTGCGGGCTCCGCCGAGGACATCGCGCAATACGTGGCCGCGGAACAGACGGCGGTTGTCAGCCTTAAAGCCGCAAAGGCCGACTTCGATAACGACAGGGTCAAGCTCGAGCAGACGACCATCACCGCAGCCGACGACGGTCTGATAATTTCGCGGTCTGCCGAGCTCGGTGCCGTCGTCTCCGCCGGCGCCGAGCTGTTCCGCATGGTGCGCCAGCAGCGTGTCGAATGGCAGGCAGAGGTTCCGGCAGATTACCTTCCACGAATTTCGGAAGGGTCGAACGTCGTGGTCAAAGGCCCCGATGATCAGCGGATCCAAGGCAAGGTCAGGCTTGTCGGCCCTTCGGTCAGCGCCGATACGAGCCGAGCGATCGTTTATGTCGCCTTTCCGGCCGGCGTCCATCCACGTACCGGACTGTACGTGACGGGCAAAATTGAACTTCAGGCGACACCAGCCCCAGCGTTTTCCAAACCGCGACCGTGTTCGGGGACCGGATAAGTGACCGCGTCCGGCGCGAACCCATCATGCGAATCCATTGTCGCGACGCGTTCGTCATGCCGGAGCTGGACTCGATCCCGATCCGCCAAACCCCACACCTACAAAAACGGAATATTCGACGTGAACCAAGCCAAATCCCAGCGTATTGTTGTCATGACCGGAGTCACGGCCGGACTCGGCTTACATGCGCTTCAGAAGATCGCCGCTCAGCCAGGTACACGGGTCATCGTCGGTGCCCGTGGAAGCGGACGAGCTGTACCTCCCGGCGTGAAGGTCATTCCTCTCGATCTCGCATCTCTCACGAGCGTCCGCCAATTTTCTGAGGCTGTCACATCGCGGCTCGAAAGTGGCCGCATCGACATATTGGTTCTCAATGCCGGCATGCAGGCCTCGACGAACGAAGGCAGGAGTGTCGAAGGCTACGAACTGACCTTCGCGGTCAATCACCTCGCCCACTACCTGCTGGCTCGACTCCTGCTGCCGCAAATGGCCGATCAAGGCCGTCTGGTGATCACCACTAGCGAAACGCACGATCCCGCCGTTACGCCAATCGCTCCCAAGGCTCTCGATCCCCAGGCCCTGGCGCATCCCGACAAGAGCGGCTTTGGCATGGGCATACGCGCGTATGCAGCTTCCAAGCTGTGCAATTTGCTGACCGCACAATCCTTCGCTGCCAGGGAAGAGGTCAGGGCCCGTAAGCTCGCGGTGATCGCCTTCAGCCCCGGCCTTACCGGTGGCACGTCGCTGGGCCGCGACAGCCCCCGCGCCATGCGCGCTGTCGTCATGCTCCTCATGCATACTGTCTTCCGAGTGGTCGGCCTTTTCCGTCCTGAATACGTCATCGGTACGCCCGAACGCTCAGGCGAAGCGCTGGCCGAGATCGCTCTCGGGGCGGTCATCCCGCCGCCGGGCCGGATCTACGTCTCGCTTGTCAAGGGCAAGCCGACCTTTCCCGATCCATCCCAACTGGCGCGAAGCCGAGAGGCTCGGGAACAGTTGTGGCGCGAAAGCGCAGTTATGGTTGGATTCGATGATCAGGCCCCGACCCAATGAAGATTACCTTTACGAAAAAAGTACACGAGTACGACGACGTTTTCTCGTTTTTCTTCGATGCACCCGGCGTCAACTACAGAGCGGGACAGTACACCCATTTGAGGGTTGGTGGTCCGCTCGACTTTCTTGGCTCGGTTCGCGAGATGTCCTTCGCCTCAGCCCCGGGAGATCCAGAGCTCATGTTCAGCATGCATCTGGGATCAAATAGCAAATTCAAGAAAAAGATGAGCGCGCTACAGCCCGACGATACAATCAGTTTGTTTGGCACAGGCGCGCACGTCAAATTGCCCGAACACCGAACCGGAAATTTGGTTTTCATAGCGGGCGGCGTGGGGATGACCCCATTCCGCTCGATGATTCTGGAGGCGCACAAAGCAGGGAACCATCAGACGGCGCTGGTTCAAGTCCAACGGGGCGATTTCCTCTATCGAAAGGAGTTGGAGCCGCTTGTATCCGACTATCTCGCGGTCCGTCCGGAGACATTCGTGGACACCGTCAAGAAGGTAGGGGGAGGTTATGGCGATGATGCGATTTTCTACGTGTGCGGATCGAGAAGGCTCATCGCATCTGTCGTTGAAACCCTTAATGGGTGCGGCATTGAGAAAGAGAAAGTTAGAATAGAAAGCTACAAATAGGCGTAGATCGGCAAGAAGGTGCGGGAAATCACCACCGATTGAAGAAAGCATTATGTCGAGCACTGAAGGCTAGCTTCGGTCTGCTTGCAGGAGCAGCCCTCCCTCGCCACGCCCAAGCGCCGGTGTTGCCCGGCGGTCGTCAGCCGGGGCTGCACTCCCCGGACACCTCAGTAAATCAACAGAGGCGTTTGACCGATGAATTGAGGCGACTTGGCTTGGTTGAGCATGAAGCCGGCGACGTCGGCGCGTGCAATTCTGCCACCATGGATGCCCTGCAAATCGGTCAGCGCCCTATAGCGCCCCATATACGGACCATTGGTCAAGAAACCGGGCCGGACAATGATCCAGCGAGCGATATTGTTCTTGATAATGCGTTCCTGGCGATCCTTGTCGGCGTAAATCCTGCGAAGGACAATCGGCAGGAATAAATGGTCGTACAACCATGTCCCGTGTCCTTTGCTATCGCCGGTTCCCATACCCGTGACGGCGATGAGCAATTGTTCCCGCTCAAGAGCTTTCGAAAGGTTTTCGGCGCAGCGGGAGAACATGGTTATTGTTCGCGTTACATTCGCGGTTCCCAGGCAATCGCAGACGACGTCTTGTCCCGTCACGAGTCCCGTGATCGCGTTGGCTTCCTGGGCATCTCCCTGTAGGATCCGCAACCGGGAGTGCTTAATCGGCATGCGGCTTGGCTCACGGGCGAGCGCAGTGACCTCGTGGCCGTCTTTCAGCGCCGCTTTAGCAGTGGCCAAACCAATGCCGCGCGTTGCGCCAATGATTGCGATCTTCATGGAGCATCTCCTTAAGCTTGAAAGGTCGGGCTCCGGCGGCGAGTTCGGATTCTTGATCACTTCCCTTCATGTCGCCTGGCGTCCATGCCGGCTGTATTACAGGACAAACGTGAGCGCTCCATCCAACTTTACCTAGCTTAACACTAACTTGACCGTACTTAACGTTCAGCGGGCTATTGATAGGCATGGCGGCATCGGTCGCGTGGGCACCGCCCCGCCCCTCAGCCGGAACTGCAAGGATTGGACCGTTGGAAAAGCCATTCGTGACACTCGCCACCGCGCTCGTTATGGTGGCGTTCCTGTCTCCATTTCGCAATGTCGCGGCAGAACAAGCCCCCGCACCTGCTCTCACCGTTTCCCTGACGACGCCGGTGCAGCGGGACTGGCCCGAGACCGTTCCGGCAAGCGGGTGGCTTAAACCCTGGCAGGAAGCGATCATCGCCTCTGAAATCAGCGGCCTGCGCATAACCGATGTTCTGGTCGATGTCGGCGCTGTGGTCACCAAGGGACAGACGCTCGTGCGGCTCTCACAGGAGAGCGTTCTCGCCGATCTTCGCAAGCAGGAGGCCGCCGTCGAGACTGCCAAGGCAAGTCTTTCGAAAGCAAAGGCCAATGCCGACCGGGCACGGCAGCTCCGCCCTTCAGGTGCGCTTTCCGACGAAAAGATCGTCGAATATCTGGCCGACGAGCAGACGGCAACGGCAAGTCTGGCGTCCGAGGAGGCGGCGCTCGATAGCGAAAGAATCAGGCTTGCGCAGACAGCAATCACCGCCGTCGACGATGGCATCATTACTTCGCGTTCCGCAGACCTCGGCGCCGTTGTTTCCGCCGGCACCGAGCTGTTCCGCATGGTTCGCCAGCAAAGGGTCGAGTGGCAAGCCGAAGTTTCGGCACGCTATCTTCCACGAATTACCGAAGGACTGGACGTCGAGATCAACGAACCTGGCGATCTCCCAATTCGGGGCAAGGTGAGGCTTGTCGCGCCTTCAGTGAGTACAGATACCAGCCGGGCGATCGTCTATGTCACGCTTCCCGCGGACGTACGCCCGCGCGTTGGTCTTTATGTCACAGGCACCATAGAACTCAGGACCACCCCGGCCCTGACCGTTCCCGAGACTGCGATCGTGTTCCGGGACGGCATCAGCTACCTCTTCACGGCCGGCGCGGATCAGCGTGTGCGACGGATACGCGTCGAAACGGGCCGCCGTAACGACACCGAAGTGGAGATCGTCTCCGGCATCGACCAGTCCTCCAAGGTCGTCACCGCAGGTGGCGCGTTCCTGTCGGACAACGCTCTTGTGAAAGTTGCGGAGAACGACTGATGAACTTTTCCGCTTTCTCGATCCGCAACCCCGTTCCCGCGATCCTGCTGTTTGTCATGCTTGCCGTGGGGGGTCTTTTGGCCTTCAGGCAACTGCCGATCCAGAACTTTCCCGATATGGACCTCCCGACCATCAGCGTCACCGCGACGCTCGATGGCGCAGCACCGGCGCAGCTCGAAACCGAGGTCGCCCGTCCCCTTGAGGATAGTTTTGCCGCGCTCAGCTATCTCGACCACGTCACGACGACGATCACCGACGGTACGGTGTCCATCAAGGTTGCCTTCAAGCTCGAGAAAGACAGCGAAACGGCCTTGAACGAGGTCCGGAACGCCGTCGACAGTGCCAATGGCGATCTACCGCCTCAGATGGAGACGCCGAGCGTCACGAAGGTCACGGTACAGAGCACCGCTCTCGTCACCTATGCCATCCGCTCTACCGCTCTCAACGAGACTGAACTTTCCTGGTTCGTCGACAATGATCTGACCAAAGCGCTGCTGTCGGTGCCCGGTGTCGGGCAGGTCAACCGCATCGGCGGAATTGATCGTGAGGTTCACGTCGACCTCGATCCTTCGACGATGGCATCACTTGGCGTCACCGCGGCCACCGTATCGTCGCAACTAAAGGCCGTGCAGGCGGATACGTCAGGCGGCCTCGGAGAAATCGGCGGCACCCGTCAGACCTTGCGCACGCTCGGCGCCCTGCCATCGGTCGAGGCATTGAAGGGGCTCAAGATCCCCATGGCAAACGGCCAGCAGGTTCGCCTCGACGACATCGCGTCTGTCACGGACAGCTTCGCCGAGCGGTCCTCGATTGCCTATCTCGATGGCCAACGGGTGATCGCGGTCGAGATCAAGCGTTCGAACGGCTTTTCGGACAGCGGCGTCGCCGCGGATGTTGACGCGGCGATCAAGCAATTCGCGGCGGGCCATCCCAATGTTCAGATCGACGAGGCCTACAGCACGATCGGCCGGATCATCGGCAATTACGAAACTTCAATGAGCATGCTGTACGAAGGCGCGATCCTGGCCATCATCGTCGTCTGGTTCTTCCTCCGGGACTGGCGTGCAACGATCCTGTCGGCCGTTGCGCTGCCCCTTTCTGTTATACCCACCTTCCTGGTGATGTATCTTGCCGGATTCAGCCTGAACATCGTCACGCTGCTCGCGTTGTCGCTGGTGGTCGGCATCCTCGTGGATGACGCCATCGTCGAGATCGAGAACATCGCTCGCCACCTGCGGATGGGCAAGCGGCCGATCGACGCCGCAATGGAAGCCGCCAACGAGATCGGGCTTGCGGTCATCGCAACCACCTTCACGCTCGTCGCCGTATTCCTGCCGACGGCGTTCATGAGCGGAATACCCGGCCTCGTGTTCCGCCAGTTCGGCATCACCGCCGCCGTTGCAGTCCTTGCCTCGCTCGTGGTAGCGCGCCTCCTGACGCCGATGATGGCTGCCTATTTCATGAAGGCTCATCCCGCGGACGAGAAGGATGGGCGCATCATGCGCGCCTACATGGCCGTTGCGAGGGCAGCCCTGACACACAGGAAAACTACGGTGGCCCTCACCGCCATCGTCGTTGCGCTTTCGCTGGCAACCATTCCCTTCCTCAAATCGGGGTTCCTGCCCGCTTCCGACGACGCGCGAACCCAGATCACGCTGACCATGCAGCCGGGTGCCACCATCGAGCAGACGGACGCCGCCACCAGCCAGGCCTCCGATATCGTCGGCAAGCTCAAGGACGTCACGCGTGTCTTTTCTTCGGTGGGGGTCGCGTCTTCGAACGGCGGCGGGCCCAACGTCACCACCTCGAGCGATCTCGGCTCCGCGACTATCGTTGTCGTTCTCAAACCCATCGATGAGCGTAATCGAAAGCAGTCAGAGATTGAAAACGACATCCGGCAGGCCCTCTCGACTCTCCCCGGCCTGCGTGTGGAGGTCGGCAACGGCGCTAATGGAACAAAGCTGGAGATCGCGCTAGCAAGCGACGATGCAAACGCACTTGAGACTGCGAGCACGGCCCTGGAGGAACAGCTTCGCACGCTCCAAGGCATCGGCGCGGTCACATCTACCGCCGCGAGGCAGGCGCCCGAAATCCAGATCGCACCCGACTTTGCGCGTGCGGCGGCCCTCGGGGTAACGTCAAGCGCGATCTCCGAAGCGGTGCGCGTGGCCACGAACGGGGAATATTCCTCTGCCTTGCCGAAGCTCAACCTGCCGCAGCGCCAGGTTCCTATCGTCGTTCGGTTCAGCCCCGAGACACGGACAAAGCTCGACGACATCAAGAACATGCGGGTGGCTGGAACCAACGGCAGTGTTGATCTCGGATCAATTGCTGATATCCGGATCGGCGGCAGCCCCTCGCAAATCGATCGTATCGATCGGATGCGCAATGTCACCCTCTCAGTCGAGCTCAACGGTCGCATCCTTGGTGATGTCAACCGTGAGGCACAGGCACTGCCGGCGCTCCAACACCTGCCGACGGGCGTCACCCTTGTCTCACAGGGCGAACTTCAGCGCAGTTCGGAGCTGTTCCAGAGCTTCGCGCTGGCAATGGCGATTGGTGTGTTCTGCATCTACGCGGTCCTCGTCCTCCTCTTCCACGACTTCCTCCAGCCGCTCACCCTTCTGATGGCCCTCCCGCTCTCGCTCGGCGGTGCGCTGCTGCCGCTTGTCGTCACCGGAACAAGCTTCTCGATGCCGGCCGTCATCGGGCTGCTGATGCTCATGGGTGTGGTGACGAAGAACTCAATCCTGCTGATCGAATATGGGATTATGTCGCGCCAGCAAGGCATGTCCAGATTCGACGCTCTCATTGATGCCTGCCACAAGCGCGCGCGGCCGATTGTCATGACCACCATCGCCATGGCTTCGGGGATGCTGCCAGCAGCGCTCAGCCTAATGGGCGGTGATTCAAGCTTTCGTCAACCGATGGCCATTGTGGTGATCGGCGGCTTGATGATGTCGACTTTCCTAAGCCTCATCGTCATCCCCGTCATCTTCACCTTGGTCGACGATCTGGAACAGCTCCTCAAGCGGTCGCTGCGCCGCCTCGGGTTCGCCCGGGAGACCGCGGACGAAAAGCCGGAGACATCCAACGATCGCGTGGCGATCGCCTTCAAGCCTCTCCATTCGACTCGGGGGCAAGGTCAGAGATGAATTCCGTTCGGCTGGTTATCAGGCAGACAATCACGCGACGGCGAACTGTCGCGCCTTTCATTGCAACCTCTTCGGTCGACTTCCAAGCCCCCATCGTGGAAGAAGGCCGCGGGACGTTTTCCCCCAGCAGGCGGCATGATGCCGCCTGCGCGTCCTGCCTCTATACAGCAGCCTACCCACCGATTGGGAGGCGCTATGCCTGACCTACTCACCTCAGATCCACTCGCCGCGCTGATACCTCTCATTGCTGCTTTTGGCGTCATGACACCGATGATCGCGACATTCTTGGAGCGCTTCGTACCAGTGCTCCCGTCGTATGCAGTGCTCGTCGTAATAGGCGTGGCGGCGGCTGATGGAAGTTTCTCCCTGCCTGCCGCCCTGGCTTTGAGCCTGGTCGGCAGCACTCTAGGCTGCTTGTCCTTGTATTTGCTTGGCCGAGCCGTCGGCGAACGCCGCTCCCGCCGTTTTATCGAAGGTGCAGCGCGTCTGATCGGGATTTCGCCCGAGAAGTATCGGCTGTGGGAGGACCGATTGCGTTCCAACCAGCGGTCGATCGCGTTTCTCGCACAATTGATCCCCACCGTTCGGCTTATCTCGCCGGGCATATCGGGATTGTTGCATATCAGATTCTGGCAGTTTGCAGGCGCGACCGCCTTGGGAGCTGCATTGTGGAACGGGCTTTTTATAGGCGTGGGATATGCCTTCGCGCTCGTCGACACGGATGCGAACGCACCGATTCTCGCACTCAAGACCGCGATCGCACTTGTCATCGCAGAAGGGCTCGCCTTCTGGAGCTGGCGATGGAAGGTCCGGGCGCGATGAGCTTCAGCTACAGTCTGCTGGCCGACCATCTTCGCTTCGTCCGCTCATTCCTTGCCGATCCTCGCCGCGTTGCGGCCGATACGATCGGATGGCGGATGCCTAGGAGGCGAGTGAAAGGAGTGTGACAATTGGTCCATCGGAATCCATCAAAGTGCTCCTGTTTGCATAGACCATCTATGCCAGATCATACGTTGGATGCAGGTACCAAGACCAGCGAATCCCGAAGACGCTACGGGAGTGGCCCATCGCGGACCGCGTCGCGCGGCACAGATAGTTTCAATTGCTCGGAACTCCAGCGCCAGCCCGCGCTCATGCTCGATCAGAGCGTCTCAGGGCTCTGTTCTGCGGCCGAATTCGGCTGAACGATCATCGAAACCGAATGAGGAGGAACGGCAGCACGCCCGATTTAACCTCCTAGACCCATAGCCCGCAGCTCGTCGCCTGTGACAACCTCTCGTTCGCAAAGAATTTGAATAATGCGCTCCACCTCATCCCGGCGGCGCCTGATGATTTCGCAGGCTCGGTCGAGCGAGTCCGACAGAAGCCGCTCTACCCGCAGCCGCAATTCCGGATCCTCGCGCCGAAGTTCCGCAAGCTCCTCTGATGATGACGCATGGGTGTAAGAAATCACGCCGCCCATCCCAAGCGAAACCGCCATGATCGTTGCAAGGTTGGTCGCGCGATGCAGATCCGAGTCAGCTCCGCCACCAGAGCCATCAAACGATTCACCGAGGATGACCCTTTCGGACGCGAGGCCGCCCAATAGCATTGCCAATTCGGAGCGGTAGGATTTCCTGCCCCTAAATAGCGATCGTTCTCTCCGCCACTGGACATAGCCCTGAACTCCATCGCTTCTCATGACCTGTGGCAAAACGACGATCCCGTCGACGGTCGCGACGCCAAGTTCGATGCCGACCACTGCGTGACCGGCCTCGTGAGTACTGGCGATCCGCCGCTCCTGTTCCGTTAGGTGCCTCATAGGCGGAATCATTGCGATCAGGTCGGCAGGCCGGACATCCCTAGCCTGTCGGCGCGCTCTTCGTTTTGCGTCGCCGACCAACTGCCTGAGCTGAGCGCCAGAGCGACCGACAGTCGCAGCCGCGAGTGTCTTCAGTTCGTCCGGGCTCGCGCCATCGCCAAGATGCATCGCAATGATTTTCGCCCGCGTGTCCTCGTCCGGCAGTTCGATGGCGACATGCCTGTCGAGGCGACCGGGCCGGCGCAGGGCTGGATCCACCTGTTCAGGGTAGTTCGTCGCGGCGACCACGATCACCCCCTCGCGGCCTCCCGAACCGTCCAGCAGCTCCAGAAGTGCGTTGACTACCTGGATGCTGTAATCGGTGTTGTGTCCCCTGAACTTCGTCCGGTCACCGATCGAGTCGATCTCGTCGATCAGCAGCACCGTCGGCGGCGTTTTTGCCGCTTTCTCGAACGAGCGACGCATGGCAGCCAGCATGTCGCCGAGATGACCCTTTGATTGCCAGACCGCGCTCGAGGCGGGGATGAAATTCGCACCACAGGACCGCGCGACTGCTTCAGCGAACATTGTTTTTCCGGTCCCCGGAGGCCCACTCAATAGGATACCCGAGGCCACATCCGACCAGGTAATCCTCCCGTCCCGCCAGTCACTCAGGTCGGTGACGAGATCGAGTGCCCATTCCTTTGCCTTCCCATATCCCTCCAAGTCGTCGATGCGAGGTTCCCATGATGGCAGCTTAGGGATCTGCTTGTGTACGAGCGCGGCCGATTCCAGCTTCTCAAGCACGGTATCAAGGGGCCGTCCCGGTCGCAGTGCGAGGAACAGCATGCTGGCCGGGAAAGCTGCAAGTCTTCGTGCGATTTCGAGCGGAATGTTCATTGCGATCGACTTCGCAGCAGCGACCAGATGTCTCGCGTTCACTGCGGCGACATCAATGATGCGGTCGAGGGCGACCATCAGCTCGGAAGGAATGTCCGCGCCGTCCTGAATGAGGACGATTAGGGCCGCTTTGTATCTTGATAGTTGAATGGCATCCCTAGCGTCGGCCTCTCCAGGACCGGATGTGACGATGACCATCGAAATCGTGTACTTTTCAAGACCAGCAGACTTCAGGATGGTCTCGGCCGCATCCTTGTACGCGTCCATGTCGCCACCCGGTGGAAGCCGCAGCCCGACCAGGCGGTTCTCCGGCAGGAACACCCGGCCGCGGCGAAGGGCGCTGCGGACGGCGAAGGCATAGGTTTGCACTTCGAGCGTCGAAGCGCGCTCAGACAGGGGTACAGTTCTCATGGAACGCTCCCTATCGGCTGGCGCGCCGGACCGTGGTATCAGGCCCGAGCAGTTCTTCATCGAGTTCGACTTCAATGTGTCCCGTGAGGATCATCGCCGCCACCGTCTGCATCGGTCGGCCGTCGCGGACGGCCGATAGGCATTCAGCAAGTGTCAAGGACCCAAGCTCGTCGAGGGCTGCAAGGATCCGGATCCGGTCGCCGAGGGCTGCTTCGTAGCCAGCGTATCGCAGGAGATCCTTCGCATTCTGAAGCCGAGGTTGACTTCGGATGGCGGACATCAGCACCGCCTGATATCTGCATTCGAATTGCTCGGCCAGAATTCTGATCCACTCAGTGTTTCCCGGGTCACGATCGCACACCTCGACAAGAAGATGTTCATCGACTTTCTCCACGAAAAAGTCGACGTAATAGCGCTTGGGACCATGGTTGTCCGCAAGCGCGTAGGTAAGGCACCGCCACGACACCACGCTGGGATCGAGGTCAAGCAGGCAGGCGTAATTGCGCGCCTCGCGGGATCGGAAAACAGGTCGCCCGACGCACTTGAGCGTCACAAAAGGGAAATACGGGCGGTAGTTGGGAGAATCGCAAGCTTCATCGCCTGCTGCATGAGCGGATCCGGTCTTCATGACCTGCACTCCAACGAACGGTAATCTGGGCGGCGTCGGGATCGGTCCCGGAATCCGTCAGCCTATTCGAAAGGTCGGTGCAAAGATGTTGCTCATGTCCAGAACAATTAGTGAACGAAAATTTACTCGTCAAGCCGGCAAAACAGAGATTTGTTTCACCGAACGCTCGATGTTCTGCGTGGCAGGGGGTGCAAACGAGGGAAGTTGTGGGTTTCAAGACAACCTCGCGAAATTTATCTTGAAGCCGATCAGTGGCATAGGCGTAGCGCCATTAATTAGCGCACTTACCGTCTTGTTGGTCGCCCCGTCGCCGGTTACGTTCCAATACCAGCAGAAAACATGATCAGAGATTGAGATCGTCGTCGTCAGACAGCGGGCCGGGCTGTGCGAACAGCTCTTCCAGGGTTTTCTTCACAGGCTCGAAGGTCACCAGGAATCTGCCGTCAGCATCGATGACTCTCTGGGTACCCCGCGCCTTTGCTGCATCCAAGACCTCACGGATGCGGGCCTCGGCCTCTTGTCTCTGCCAGTCGGAACTTTGCGTCATCGGGCCCCCTCGCGAACTTCAGCCCGGGGATTGTAACATCGAATTGGAGAGTGCCTCGGAATTTTTGAAGAACTCAAACCCTGACCACAGGAATCTACCGTGCAAGCAGAACCGCTGCTTTTGATGGATACCGACATCGTCAGCCTGATGGGCCGACAGAAGGCGCCGCCCGGGCTTCGCCCTTGGCTGCTGCGCATCGGCATCCATCGTCTGGCGCTCTGCTACCCTGTGATAACAGAGTTGATGCGCGGAGCCCACCTCAAAGTCCGGGATGACCCAGAAAGCGCCCTACGGATCGCCAACTGGGCCAATGACGTCGTGAAGATGGATTTTCCCTTTCCAGAGATGACCGCGGCGGTTGCGAGCAAATATGCCGAAATGACGTCGGTCCCGCGGCTTAGGCATCTTTGGACCGTGCAGCGGAACCAGAAGAGCAACAGGCTTGGCCACGACCTGGCGATATCAGCGGTGGCTATCGTCCACCGGATGCCGATCCTCACGGCAAACGTCGATGACTTCCTTCGGATCCACGAACTCTTTCCCCTGCCCGGCTTGCATCATCCGATGAAGGCGCGATGGTTCGTCGACCCCGTCTTCCAGGTACCGCTGCCGTATTTCGATCCGGACGAGCCCGACCCGCACGAGAGGGCTTTGCCCAAGCTTTCGAACCCACCGATCATCGCTTCGTTCGAACCTGCAAACGGTTCGCGGTAGCGCCGCAGCTCTACTGGTCCGGTTTCCGGGAAGCCCACCGTTTCAGACTTTCCCGTCGTTTCCCCTGGGTTACGATCTTGCGGCCGACCTTGGCCGGCTCGAACCCAACCTTTGACAGCGCATCGCCAACCGTTTCGTTGTCAGCCGACATTTCCCCGATCGGACCGATCACGCTGCCTTCGCCGTCGTCGTTCTTTTCGCCATGTGGCATGCCAATCTCCGATTCCGACATCGCCATCGCGGAGATGTCACCCACTTGGGACATGCGCCATATTAACCCGTTTGGCCGCTTGCCTGAAGGGCGTCCTGCAATGAGCGCGAGGGGAATCATGGAGCAGATGAGCACGTTGCTGGCGGCATTGCCACTGACGGTGCCGCCGATGGAGCGTTCAGGCCCAAGCCCGTGCAGAGGTATCCGCTCGAAATGAGGGCTCCAATGCCGGCGCGGTCGTAGTCGAAACGCACGATGCGCCTGAATTATCGTGTCGCTCGTATTTGAATGAATCCTTTCCCGGGCTTTTAAGACCTGTGCCGCTACGACACACCCAGGCGTCGAATACAGCGGTATGGGACACAATGAATTCTAAGGCAGAAGCACTGGCAGCAGCGAAGAAGCGGATCATCGCGCTGCAAAAGCAGATGGTGACACGAATCCTGGAGATGGCTGCAGAAGTCGAAAAGCTCGCTAGTGCGACGACAGAACGCGAAGCCCGTGAGTTCTTGCGCGTCACCTGCAATATGCCGGCATCCGAGCTGTCGACCTATGTGCGCTTCCAAACCACGCTGAAGGGCAACGAGCAACTGCTCGAGAGTTCCAGAGTGTCTTTTCCCGTGGTGAAAGCTTTGGTCTCCGCCGACCCGGCCACCCGCAAGGAAGTCCTCGAGCGAATGGAGATCGGCGCCCGGATAGATACCACCGAGATATCTCGCATTCGCCAGCGTCTCCAGGAAGCTGCCCTTACGCCGGGCCAGGTGCTGGCAGCGCGGAATGGAAAAAAGCTCGCAGCCGCGGCACGCAGGAATACGGCCGACGCCGTCACACGCTTCCAGGAAGTCCTTTACGCATTCTCCGAAGGATTGATAAACGAGCGTGATCCCGAGAAGATGGTTTCGGATGACGTCCGTCAGGGCGCGGCACAGATCCGGCGAGCATTCGAATCCTTGTTCGGAACTCGTCACGGGACGGTGGATCAGACGAAACCGGGCACATCCGCGCATGAAATGGCCCTCGCATACGAGACGCTGAAAAACCTCGAAGACGGAACCCTCGCCATGCCGAGGAACAGAGCGCTTCGCCATCCGGGTCTTGTCGCTCTTCAAACTTTCACGGGACGCTCGCCCGAAGCCTACAAGCCGGAGCGCCGTGCTCTCCGGCAGGGACCGCCCGCCCATCATCGGCTGAAGGCAATCGAAATATGTGCTGGTGCCGGCGGCATGGCGATTGGATTGCACAGAGCGGGGTTCGATCATGTCGCGTTGGTCGAACATGACAAAAATGCCGCCGCAACGCTTAGGCTGAACCGGCCCAACTGGAACGTTGTCGAGAGCGACATCCGGGATATCGACTTCCGACCGTATCAAGAGATGGACATCGACCTCGTGGCTGGGGGCCCTCCATGCCAGCCCTACTCGTCCGACGGATATAGTCTGGGTAAAGATGATCCCAGGGATCTGCTCCCTGAAACTGTCAGGGTCGTTTCCGAAATTCGTCCTCGGGCATTTCTCTTCGAAAACGTCGATGGACTATTGCATGCTCGACACGCTGATCACGTGGCCGAAATTCTTCGCGGATACCGTGAGTGCGGCTATAATGTCGAGATTCACAGGATCAAGACTGAAAACTACGGTATAGCCCAGGAGCGAAATCGAGTGCTGCTCGTAGGCCTTCGAAAGGATGTGACGGGCGCGTTTCGCATGCCGCCAAAGTTCGCAGGCCGCCGCCTTAACTTAGGCGATGCGCTGATGGATCTGATGGCCGCGAACGGTTGGACGGGCGCGCGTGAATGGGCGCGTGACAGACGTGAGCAACCAGTCTTCGACCGCCAAGGCAATGTCGTCGCACGAGGTGCACTCGCCTCCACGATTGTAACCAGGCGAGGCCTTCCACGAGCGAAAGAGGCGGCACGCTGGGGCGCAAAGTGCGTCGATATTGCGGGTCTGCCAGACCTGGCCCCGACCGACGAGCAGGCTTCGAAACCTGGGTTCATGCCCGCCCTCACCGCTCGCATGCGTGCCCGGCTCCAGGATTTCGAGGACGATTGGAGTTTCGTCGGGGGCAAGCAAGCCGTTGCAGACCAGATTGGTAATGCAGTCCCTCCCAGGCTGGCGCAGGCGGTTGGCTTGGCAATCTTCTCCTCGATCGAGGAGGTTAGCTGGGACTGGGAAGCGATGTTGTGGCCGGAGGAGAGCCGTCGGATCCATTTGGTGCCGCCGCCGCTGCAGTTCGAAGGCGTGGTCGCTGAACCTCTTGTATCTACGGCTACGTGAAGGCGCCTACCGTTTCTCTAAACCTCGCGCGGCTGTACTGTCGGCGCAAGTTAGAAACTGCGTCGGCTTGATGAACGACCACTTTGAGCAAAAAGCAGTTGTCGGCTCGGCATCGGAGAGACCGATTTGGGGCCGGAAGCGGACTGACAGCTCATGGTGGCTACGAAGTATAGCGGACATTCAACCCGATGGGTCTAGGGGCTCCGAGCGACCCATATAATTGCCATTGCGTGGGTCTGCCCTTGTGCGCACTCAAGCAGAGCGGCTGCCGGAACAAATATCGAAGTCACGAGCGCGGTTAGCCCGAACATCAGTGCGATTGGTGCAGAAGGCCGAGTTCACCTGTGAACGTCCCGCGTTCTCGCCATCTGATTATTATAGCAACCTTCCCGGCGTGGCTTTCTCGCAAGCCAAAGCGTCACCGGAATTCTCGCGGAACCTGATACCGCTGGCTGTAGGCTTCGGGATATACCGCCTTGGCGTCTTCGATGCTCATGCGATCGCAAATGGTGCGCACGTCGAGCACGACGGGCGAGAGGCCCTTCGGATCGCACAGCAATACATGTTCGAGAAACTCATCGGGCCAAGGAACGATCACGCTGTCGCCATCCGGGACATCGTCGACCACGAAGGGCGGCCGGTTAGCCATCGCCCAGGGCTGGGGTTCGCCGGTCAGTCGCGACTGCAGCATGAGGAGTGATGACCTGGGGAAGGTGGAAGAGCTTACCTCGCAGTAGTGCTCTTTCAAAAACTCAATGCCAAGTTGGACATGGCTGTCGACGATACGGCAATGGCGCGTCACGAGTTTTCGCGTTCTCGCCCAGAGATAAGAGTCTTCGACAATAAATTCGTCGACCTCGGTATCTTCGAGGTCGGCCCACATTTCGACTTTGCTCAAGCGCAGCACGCCAAATCTACTGCCTTCGGTCTTGATGTCACGGAGTATTGGCCTACCCTGCCAGGTCGGTTTGAAGCCCATAGGTTTCAGCAGATGTCCTCGACCGCGGAGTTCGACCCGGGCGAACAGCGGGGTTCCCTCGCAATAGCTGCCTGCCGAATTCCAAGCTCCTATCACCTTGCAGGATATGTCTAGTTCCTGCAGCGCTTCACCCTGGGCAAACAGGTAATTGAGCGCTGCATCCTTGCCGGTGTTGCCTCCGACCGGCCGCAACAGACGATTCCATGCACGATCGACACGCTCTTCGCGGCGGTCATTGAGGTCAATCCATATTTGCCAAGCGGTGGCCACGATCACGACGAATCCTATCGCCGCGGCGAAACCGGCGATGACCCTTGCTGCATCGCTTTCGATCAGTGCTATCCGCAATGGCCGGGCAAGGCTAGACGGCACCATGTAGAGAACAGCCAGCAACGCGACGACGTTCGCGCAAAGCACCCAGTAGGGAGGCATACCTCCGGCCGCAATCCAGTCGGATATGCTTTCTGTTTCCGTCATTGCACAAACCGGCCTCACCTTGGGCAGCAACTGATCATGCAGGCGTGGGCACCATTCTGCAACTCGGCAGGGGGATGGTTTGCATCAGGCGGTCGCTATATGCACACCGACTCGATAACGTCCATGCAAACGCCAAAGCGACTTTCCGACCTATCCTCCTCTCGATCATTTTATTAAGCGCCTTAGCAACGCGGACAGAGTTCCCCCAGCAGTAAGGAAGCCTTGTTGCAGACGGGCCACCCTTAGTGAGAAGCTTCCGCGGCGCGTGGTTTCGAAGCGTCTGGTTTTGAGAAGGTCTCGTTTCGGGCGCAAAGCAGCCGTCCCATCATCACGTTGTAATCATCGAAACGCCTTAAGCATGTTGGTCAAGGTGCGGGGCACCCGTTGTGCGTAAGCGCGTCTGTCTGTCTTCCCAATCTTAAAGTCGCGTCTCTCCATCGCCCAGGTTCGCTGCAATTTTAATGTCTGTCTTCTCCAGGCAGCAACGTTCCGATGTTACCGGTCCCGTCAGAAGGGGATCATCATGACTCAGAAAACATTTCTGGACGAAGAGAAACTTGTCGACGCCGTCGATACGCTGAAGCGCACCATGGAGCGGTTATCGAAGCTGCTGGTCAAGGCGGCGAAGGTCGTGAAACGCATCCGGACGGAAACGACCGCCGACGTCGCTGAGGCATTGCTGATGGTGCAGGCCGGCATCACACCCGAGGATGCCCGCCTCTTTAAGGCCATCGGAGAGCTTATCGAGGACAATCCCGATCTTCTTGAGCGCGGCGTCTCCGCCGAGACCTTTCGGGTGCTTTTTTCAGCATCGGACCCTGATCGGGCGGAGGCCATACGTGCCATCAAGGCGGGCCTTCCGGTCGGAGAGGCCAAAATGAAGCATCTTGAAACTCACCGCAGATGGATCGAAACGGGAGCAGCACAGACTGCGCTGGCCGCACGGTCGGCCGCAATCGAATCCTTGGCAGCTCGAAATGTGCGTGCCTTGCTTGGCGAACTGGAAAGCCAGGCCACCGACTTGCGCAAGGCCGTTGCAGATTTTGCAAATTATTTCGGACCTGGCGCGCCGCAACAAGGATTCGAAATGGAAACCCAACGGGCGGGCTATTTCGAGACCCACGCGGAAATCACCGCGAAGGCTGCCTCGGTTCTTCACCTTTTCCAACGCGTCCTGGGTTTGGTTGACACGCCTGAAACTTTCGAACCCATGAATTCGAACGCGTTGGCGCTGGCACAGTCCCGCCACGCCCTGGAACGTTTGTCCTCAGGATGCTTTGGCCACAGCGGCGGCTTTGCGTTCGACGTCGCCGCGGACGACGTTTTCTCGTGGGAGATAATCGACGCCCTCGACTACATCTGCACGCAGTCGCCTCCTGAAACAGAGCCATCATGTCTCCTGTCTCGTCCGCCCCGCAACCTCCGTGTCCTCGAGCTCGGAGCGGGCGCAGGCGGCCAGGCGCTCGGGCTGATGTCCGCAGGTTTCGAGCATGTTGCCCTGTACGAGAGGGTCCGGAAGCGCGCGAATACGCTGAAGGCCAACTGGCCGACTTGGCCGGTCCGCTGCGCCGACTTAAGGACGGTGCCGGACGCCGAGCTCGCTCGACATCATGGCGTCGACCTGCTGGCGGGAGGCATTTCCTCCAACATGCTGTCGCGGCAGTCCAACAAGGACAAGCGGGGGAATGAAGACGACCTCGTGCCGGAGCTCATCCGCGCGGTTCGAGTGGTTCAGCCTCGTGCCTTCATGATCGAGAGTGCTCGGGGATTCTCCTTCGAGTCTCATGTTTCCTACCTCGCGGAGTTCAAGGCCAACCTGATCGACCTGGGCTACACCGTCGAATCTTATCGTCTCGATATGAAGCTATATGGCCTCCCACGGAACGACGAGCGCATCGTTCTAGTTGGCATTCGTCAGGATGAACCGGGTACGTTCCTCCCGCCGGTCCTCCGGAACCCAATCGACAGGTATGTTCGGGAAACTCTCGAAGATCTCGTCATCCGGCACGAGACCCCAGCCGATCTGAAGCATTCAATCCAACGCGATACACCGCAGTGGCACTATAATAATTGGGCCTACCGCTGGCGGTCGCGCACACTAGAGTCACGTATTGCGACGATTTCGCGGGAATGGAAGGAGTCTCGTGGAGCCCGTCAGAAGGATTCAAGAGCGGAAATAACCGAAGGCTTCGACCGCTCGGAATTCGCGGTAACGCCGCCCAGAGTCGAAGATTTCCAGAAAGAGAATGACTACTTTCTTCCGAGGATGACCCAGGAGATCGCTGCGCGAGCCCAGGGATTTCCGGACCGCTGGGCCTTCAAGGCTATCGGCGGCGGCAACATCGACATGATCGCTGATGCTATGCCTCCAGTCCTTGCGAAAGCCGTGGGGCTGCAGATCTACTCCGCGCTTGCGGGAGTGACATTCGACCTCGATGCGGCGCTGGTCCCGCCGATCGTCAATGAGAAGCAGATTGGCACAGGGTCTCTACGACTGAACGGCGGAAGAGAAAGCGCACATACATGGACCCAGATTGAAATCCTGCTCCGCGGCGAAGCCGACATTGCCAAGGAGCCGAACGCAAAGAAGCGACAGGCCAAGTTCCGAAGCCTTCTCAAGGAGGTGGAGCCGAACCACATGAGGCGTACGAACCTAGTCAAAACCCTGCACAGGATCCAGTGGGAGCAGGAGCGCCGGGCAACGGAGGACCACGCCCTAATTGATCGTCCTGTTTCCCGACGGAATCCCGGAAGGCGTGGTCGATTCAGCAGGGCTTCGGTGTAAGTTTGCCGACATCAATCCCGGTGCTTAAACTTACCGCATATTCAGCAACCTGTCTAAGATCGTCCGTGTATACGCGGGCGATCTCTTCGCCGTCGGCGAAGATCGGGCCGCGCGCGCTTCCCGGACGGAGACACAGATGTACCCGCCTTCCTTCGTGAGCCATGAACGTGAGGGCTTCGTACTGCATTTCCTCCTCGCCGGGAAAATCCTCGCCATCCACCCGCATGACCGCGAGATCGGGTATCCGCCCGTTGATCGCCCAGAAGATGTCGGCAAGATCCTCGCTGGACACCTTCATCGGCTCCCGCTCGAAGGTGACGAGCTTGCTGAAGCGGATCTTACGCGCGATCGCCGCGAACATCTCTTCGACGTTGACCTCGGCGCCGACTTCACCCTCGATCGGAAGAACCCTTTCCTTCCACCGGCGCATGTGCACCCAGCCGGTGCTGCCCAGCTTCTTCTTGCGGTAGTCGCCGTGTAGGATTCGAACCTCAGACCAAGCGGGTCTGGGCTCGTCGGTGTGGCGCTTGTGAGTGAACTCCAACGAGATCGGCGAGAAGCTCCGATCGGTCTGGAAGTCGACGACATAGCGCCACCCTTCATCTACACACAGAGCTTCCAGCCCCATCGTCTCCATGACCGATCCCAGATGCTTCCTGATCTGGGCCATGCGCTTTCTCATGAAAATCGGTTCCATCAAATCCTCCTTCGACATGGAGAGAGGATCTCTGGACACCACGCACGGCACAACCGGGCGTCGCGTTGGATTTTTCAAGCTGCCTCCTGGGCACGCGCGGGCGTCGAGTAAACGGCGCCGTCCCATCCGACGTCAACACCCACCGGTTGAAATATATCGATGGACAAGGGACGCAAACTAAGCGTTAACTATAGGCGCTTTCGCCATGGGTCATGCTCAGGAGATCCATCATGTGCATGCGAATATTCGCGGCCCACAGCGGCATCGCGATAAAGTAAGCAGGTAGCCCGCCCCGGTCTGGTCGAGACAGCAGAGCTGCCTCAGAGAATCGGCGCGTGTCGAATCTACCAGCCAACCCCTGGCCGCCCGATGGATCGGGTGCTTGCTTTGTCAAAAACATTCCGCCAGCAGATAATCGCTTTGGGTCCTGTGGGCCGGCTGAATCCCGTCTACACGATCGGGAGAAGACGGAGCTATCGATGACACACACCGCCCCCACCGCCCCCTAAGTCCACCCCACCAAAGCGATTTCATTCATCAGCAAAGGAGCTGCACCATGCAGCAGAACGAACACCTGCGTCCGCATTCCGAGAAGATCCAGCCCGACCACCAGAACCGTCTCCGTGATTGGCTCCAGGCGAGTTCGAAAGGGCGTTTCTCTGAAGACGAGTTGAAGCTGCATCGCTGTGCGGCCCTCGCCTATGCGGATCCCCGCCGCCCATCCATCCGGAGCCTTTACCAGATGCTGGGCGCGATGCTCGATCATGACGGAAACCTAACGGGGATCGCCTTGAACTGCCCCTCATACGAATACTTCCGCCGCCTCGTGCTGACCCTGCCGGCCGACTATGTCGACCACATGCGCTACGGCCGCGGCATCGGTCTCTGGGACATCGTCGATGACGCCGGGCAGATCATCGACGACATCGCCGCTGCCACCCCCACCCTGCCTCACAGCTAAGGAGATCTGCAATGGACTACATGCCCTTCGTCCAACTTCTGAGCGAAGCCAGCGCTTCGTGGCAGATGCCCGAGCGTGAGATCGTCCCCGGCTTTTCGAACCGCCCCGGCAAGTATCACCAGTATGAATGCGCCGCACTCGAGGAAGCATTCTGTATGGCCCAGGAGTTCCCTGGCACCGAGGCGCAGATCTGGAGCGACATGGCGGAGCTGATCACAGCGATGAACGCGGAGCTTCGCGCGGTCGGCGCCCACGAGCTGAAGATCGTCGACTATCGCACGTTTCTCGCACTGCTCGACGCCGGATCGGAGCCTTTCGATGCCTGAACTTGTGAAGACAGAACCGGCTCGCGGTCCGCCTTGATCTAGCCCCCGCCGCGAGCTGCGCACCCGAAATCTCAGCCATGCCTGCCGCCCCGTGTTTCGGGGGGATGGATGGCGCACGTCCAAACGTCACCGAGTAGAGACCGAGATGAACACTGCAGACCACACCACCCCACCCCCGCTCCCGACCGTCGCCTCCCTGTCGCACGCAACGCCGCAGGAGACGTCGCTCTACGCGCAGTTCGCCCGCCCGTGTCTTCGTACCGGAGGGTGGGAGACGCTTTCCCGCCAGTATCTGGCGATGAAGGACGAGTGCGCGAAGCGCGGCCTCCGTGCTTGCACCTTCTCCCAGTTCCGCGAGGTAGTTCGCCGCTTCAACAAAGTCAGCTTCCCGAACCGCTGCTCCCATCCCTACGGCTACGGAGCGATGGCGGTCTCACGCGGCCCCAAGCTGAACCTACTCGACCTCACTGCCGGGTGGCGCTGGGCGAGCAAGAGCCGGTGAACGAGATGATGGAACAGGAGATGACCATGACCGTGAAGACCACATTGTCGCCCGCTGCCGTGAAGACGAACAACAAGCGCACCTTCAGTGACTCCACTGTTCTTCAGACCCTCCCCTCGGGACTCGCGGAAGTCCAGTTCGACTTCGCCCTCCTTCTCCGGACGACGGGGCTGTGGGCCGCCCTCACGCGCCAGCAGCGCCGCCATTTCAAGCGCATGACGCCGCGTCTCGTTGCCGTCGTCGACCCGGGCACCCGCTGCATCACCGGATACGTGAGCCTTCGGACGATACCGCAGCGCCGTCGCTAGAGCCATCGAAATACCCCCATCAACTGGACTTCCGCCCGGCGAATGCACGCCGGGACGGGATCCTGCGTTCTACGGAGCCTTCAATGACCCGCGTCAGACAACTTATCCGCTTCATGAAAGAGCTGGAGTCCGGCCACGACCGGACCCAGATCCCGCTTCCTTCCGAGACTGTCTTCCTCAAGCCGGATAATCCGCTTATCTCGGGACGGATCCGGCCCTTCCCGATCGACGTTCACGATGAGGACGAGAACTATGCCGACCTCGTCAGCCTCCCATGGCTATGGATGCCGACCGAGGAGCCGACACCCAGCCGATGGTACCCGGCCAGAACGAAGGGCCATTCCCGCGGCACAATTACCAACCCGAAGACACGATCGGCAATTACCTACGCCAGTACATACGAGATGAACCTCGGCTACATGCTCTGTGCCTCCAAGCACGTCGCCAAGGTCGAGGATCAGCCCGAAGCCATCATCGTCCCCCGCGACGACGGTGACAAGCAACACACCGTCGACTACCGGGTGACGATGACGGGCAACGGCTACCGGATCGTCGTCGGTGTGCGACCATCCTGGCAGCTCGACAAGGACGACCTCCGTCACACGATCGAGCGGATCAACTCCGGCTCGCTCGCGGGCTTCGCCGACGAGGCGATCATCCTGACCGAACGCGAGATCACGAACGACCGCGGGTGGAACGCAAAGAGCATCCTACGTGCGCTCAAGGGATTGGCCGCCAACGACAATGCCCGCCTGGCGAACCACGCGTCGAAGTTCCACGGAACCGTGTCGCTCAGGACACTGACCAGCATCTTCGACGACTCCGCGGCCGCTTGGAACGCGGTCTGGTGCCTGATCCACGACGAAATCCTTCTGCCCGCCCGTCCCGACATCAAGCTCGTGGATGCCCCCTTCGTCGCCTTCAACCACAACGCAGCCTGAAAGGAAATAGCATGGAAACCAACCTTCCCGCCCTCCTCTCGCTCCAGCACGGCGCCGTGCTGCCGGTGTTTAACCGCCTTCCCGTCAAGGCCCGCGTTCGCGATCGCGGCATCGACTATTGTGTCCTGTACTGCGACCGCAACGGCGCCGCGCTCCAGCGCATGGACGAGACCCAGGCGACAGTGACCTTCAGCCAGGCCGAACTCACGGAGGCACTCAACCGTCCGGGCAATCCGATGACGGTCGAGAAGGACTTCTACGCCGAAACGAAGGCGCGCGCCCGGCTGAAAGGCGCAGACAAACTCAGCGGTCTGAACCCGAGCGATCAGGAAACGGTCCTCAAAAGAGAATACTTCGTTCGGTCCTTCTACGAGATGCGGGCTGACTACAGGGAGAAGTGCAGGCTTGCGCGCATCGATGGGATGCCCCTTCCGCCTCGCGTCAGCAAGTCTCGCGATTCCCTTCTGCGGGTGATCCCGCTCATTTCTCTGAAGTGGCGTGCCCAACAATTGGCGAGCTCGCCGAAGGCGACTTACCGGACAAAGGAGAAGACCGTCACCCTCGTCGAACCGACCCCGTCCACATTGAAGACCTGGATGCAGAAGATGGAGGAGAACGACTTCGATCCCGTCTTCCTCCGAAACCAGTACCGTGACGAACGCCAGGAGTACTTCACGGGGGACGAGCTCATTCACCTCAACGCTGCGATCGCCGCCGCCTGCTCGCGTACCGATCCCGACCTCGCAAGGATCCATGCCGATATGGTCACCGTCATGGAAGCCGAAAACAAAATCAGGGGTGCCGACGACCAGCTCCGGATTCCGTGCGAAAGCACTCTGCGCAATCGTTACGCGGAACTTCCTGAGATGAAGCGGGACCTTGCTCACGATGGCAAGGATGCTGCCAAACGAAAGTGGCAGCCGGAACACGGCGGCATCGATGTCATCCGCGCGGGTGAGCGCATGGAGGTCGACGACCACGAGACCGACCTGCACACGATTCTTGCAAAGATGGGCGTCTGGAAGACCATGTCCAAGGCTGACCGCGCCAAGGTGAAGCGAATCCGTCTTTGGATCTCTGCCGGGATCGACGTTGCCAGCCGAAGCCTGGCCGCCCTCTACGTCAGTTCACGTCCGCCCTCGATGAAGTCGGCGATGGCGGTCCTGGAGATGGCGACACGGGAAAAGACCGACATCGCGAGACGTCTCGGATGCTCCACGGCGTGGGTCCAGGGCGGCACCATGGAAACCATCGCGGTGGACAGCGCAGCCTATTTCGCCCACCGTCCATTTCGCATCGCGGTCAACGACATGGGTAGCGACCTCTTCCTTCCCCCCGCGGGGGAAGCGCCCTGGCGCGGCTTCATCGAGCGCTGGTTCGGAACCTTCGGCCATCAGATGTTCAACTACTTCAACGGACGCACCTGGAGTTCGTCCAGCGAAAAGGGCGACTACGACTCCGAAGCCGAGGCTGACATGATCGCGGATCAGGTTGCCGAGTGCATGCTCCGCTGGGCTGTCGACGGATATCACAACGCACCCCACAGCGAGCTCAACGGTGCGACGCCGTTGAACCGCTGGCTCGAACTCAGCCGGGATTACGGTGTGATGCCAGGTCCGACCGGAGCTATCCGCACCCACCTCTTCGGCACCTACATCAAGCGCACCATCTCGAAAAAGGGTCTCAGGGCTGCCGGACTGTACTTCCAGAGCAAGCAGCTTCAGAAGATCCGCCGCAAGGTAGGAAAGACGCCGGTCGTCGCCCGCATCAACAACCACAACCTTGGTTCGGCATCGGTCTGGGCAGAGGACGGCTGGATCGAGGTCCCTTGTGTCCACAAGGAACTGGAAGGCGTCAGCATCTGGCAGTGGCTCGCTGCGACCGAAAAGCTGCGCCTGTTCAATACGGAAAACGCCAAGGTCTCTCGCGGCACACTCCAGGCAACCTTCCTCTGGCTCAAAAACCAGGCGGAAATGGCTCGCCTCGAGTCCGGTCTGCTCAGCCCCGTCCTTGCCGAGGAGGACTACCAACGCTTCGAGCAGAGCATGGATCGGACCTTTGACGTCGTCGAAAAGCCGTTTGAGGGCGAATTCGTCCCTGATGGCGAATGGCATCCGTCCAATGAGCTCTTCGCCGCCCTCGCGATCCAGCCGGTGATCTACGCCAAGGCCAAGAAGTCCGCGAAGGCCGTCCGAGAGGAGGCCAATACCGGATCGCGCCCGGAAATCGGAACCATGCCGAAAGTGCAGGCCGAAGCGTCCGCAGCCAAGCCGCTGGAACGCGTCGATAACGAGACGACCGTCGTTCGCCGCATCACCTCCAACATCTTCGACAACTAGGGAGTACACCATGGACCAGTTCGAAAAAGACTTCGATAGAAAGCGTAGTCAGGCAGCCATCGACCATGTTCGCGGCCTGATCGGCGACAACCGAGCCGCCATCGCAGACCGGATCGCGGAACTCTACGACGAGTACCTCACCCTAGATCGTGACGTGCCCCTGCGAGCCGCTCTCATGGCCTCGGTCGCAAGCGTTCTCACCCCTATCACCGGAAGACCAGACAAGCGTAGGATCGTCGCCGTCACCGGACGCTCCGGTGCCGGAAAGACCACGGCGCTGATGAAGCATATCCGTAGCATTCCGGCGATGCAGTCCTACAAAGACGACGACGGGGTGATGATCCATCCCGTCATCATCGTCGATGCCCCGTCGCCTTGCACTCCTCGTCTCCTCGCTATTGCCTGCCTAGAAGCGCTCGGTCACGCCCCTCCGGGGGGCATCAAGGAGAACCAGGCCTGGCTGCTGTTCCGGCGCCTGTTGAAGGTCCACAAGGTCATGTGGGTCTTCATCGACGAGGCTCAGAACGCCATCGAGACTGCCTCTGTCCGCGAAGCGACCGTCATCGGCGACGCGTTCAAGTCGCTGACGCAGATGCCGGATTGGCCCGTGAGATTGATCCTCGCCGGCGTGTCGCCGCTGGCAAGCTTTCTCGCCCGCAAGCAGCTCTACAATCGGCGCACTGTTGTTCCCTTCGACACCCTTGACGCGGACGGTACAACCGATCTTGTCAAAAGTGTTCTGGAGACGATCGTGCAGGAGCATGCTCGCATGGAAATCCGGATCAAGCTTGGGGACGACGCTCGTGAGGATTCTGACGAGGAAGAGGGCAAGAAGCGACGCAAGGACAAGGGAATGTTCCTCAGGCGACTGATGCACGCCTGTGATGCCGAATTCGGCTCCGTCGTCCAGATGATCAGGGCCGCCGTCGAGTTGGCAATCTACGCGGACCGCGACTATGTCACGATCGACGATTTCGTGAAGACCTACGCCTCCTTCTCCGGCTGCAGGCCAAGCAAGAACGTCTTCACCGCTGACAACTGGGAGGAACTCGACCCCGTAACCGCCCTGCTCCGCGACGACGATCGTGCTTGGGAGGCCGAACGGCTGAAATCCAAGGGAAAGACCGCAACAAGGTATGGAGTTCGGCCCCAATGAGCAGGCTTGCCGAATTGCTTCCCTTCCACGCTGGCGACGAAACCGTCGCCAGCTATTTTTCACGCCTTGCGGCGGCATGTGGTTACGAGAGCGCCCGCGCTTTCGCCTTCCACCTCCAACTGCAGTTCCACGGGCTCGTTGCGGGACGGGAGAAGGATCTGGAGACCTTCGCCGCAGTCCTGGATATGCCGAGGTCATTACTTTCTCCGGGCGTCATCGTCGGAGACAAGTCCATCTATCAACTCTCCGGGCAACAGCTCAGCCGACATGAAATTCAACGGCTCCGGTTTCGCTTTTGTCCTTTCTGCGTGAACGAGGACGAAAGTCTCTGCGGAGGTCGACGAGGTTTTCGAGCATACGGACGCCTACACTGGCATGTGTCCGCTATTCGCACCTGCAGGCGGCACGGCGTGCACCTGGTATCCAGTGCCGAGCTCGCGAGATCGCCATTTCAGCACGACTTTGCTGCCAACCTCGCGGCGGAATACCCCAAGATTCCCGAGTACATTGCTTCGGCCGAAGCCGCAAAACCGGATAATCTTCAGACGTATGTCGAGAAGAGGATGAAAGGCGTCAAGTCCGGTGCCGATTGGCTCGACTCCCTGCCGCTGTTCGTTGCCATCCGCCTTTGCGAAATCGTGGGCGCATCTCTGTTGCACGGAAACCTGTTCCGCTCATCGGGGTTCGGCAACCGGGAATGGTCCGCGAGCAGTGGTGCAGGATACGATCTTCTTGAAGGAGGAGAACCTGCATTCCGGCAATATCTGGAGTCTCAGGTGGATGAATTTCATCGCGGCGCTAGTTCTCGCGGCAAGCGATCCATCTTCGGTCGACTTCATTATACCCTTGCCCACAAGACGACCGAGGCTGCTTTCGACCCCATCCGAGATATCGTTCGAGACGTTGCGATAGACAACCTGGCGCTCGCTCCAGGCGATGAGTTCTTCGGGCCAATCAGTACCCGGAGATATCACACCATCCACTCGGCCTCAAAAACGCACGGCATTCCGTTCGAGCGCCTTAACAAGCTCCTGCTAGATGCAGGATTGCTCCCCAGTGACTCGAGCAGTGGGGGCAGAAAACTCATTGAAGCTCAAGCCGTCGATCGCATCGTGAGGGTAATGGCGACAACACTCAATCAGAAAGAGGTCATTGCCAAGCTTGGGGTCACCCGCAAACAGTGCCGACTGCTAATCAATGGTGGACTTTTGAAATCATCCGGCGAAGTAAGACCGCGAGTTGGCAGCAGATTCATTCCTCGATACCTGTTCGAGAACGTTACCTCGCTGCTCGAAAGCCTAAGATCTGCAGTCAATTGCCCCGACATGAGTGGGCTCCACGATTTACGGACTTCGATCAAGCGTTGTCGATGCACGTTCGTCGAGGCAGTTGATTTGATCCGGTCTGGAAAACTCTCAAAAGTTGCCTGGGACGAAAGTCATATCGGACTGGCAGCGCTCCGAGTCGACCCGAACGAAATGCGGCCTCTGATAGTGCGTGAACATCGCGGCGGCGTGGGAGTTTACGAGCTGGCGCAGATGACCCGATTGGCGAAGAACGGAGCGTATTCGCTCATTGAGGATGGGCGGATCAAGGCCTTCAATCGCCGAAACTAACAGAACGGCAGCCTCAATAGGCAACCGAGCCGGAAGAACTCGAGACTTTCATACGCGAAAAACTGTTCGTTGAATCGGCTCGCCGGAAGCACCGAGTTCGTTCATCGACCATGAGGAGACTTGACCACGCTGGCTTGCCGCCATCGTTCACAGCCGGGGAAATGCCCTTCTATCGACGCGACGTGCTGTCCACAGAGAACCTCCTCTAAGAATTCGAGCCGGGCATTTTTGCCCGGCTTTTCTTTTGGCCGAATTTGTTGGCCATTTTTAGGTTCTTGGCTGGCCGGAAATCGATGCGTTTTCGGGACCAGCATGCCGAATTTCAATAGGTTGCAGGTGCGTTGGCCAGTACTTCGATAGATTTCTCACTAGAGCAGGGCGATACCTGCCAGCTAGTTTGCTTCAATAATCGCGCTCATGGGACCGAGCCGTGTCCAAAAAGCAATGACCGGCTTGAGAGCAATTAAACTACTTCAAGAGAAACTTGCGGCCCAAGTACGCGCGAAGGGGCGCATCGAAGCAACCGTGCAGAAAATGTGCCACCCCGACAGCGACCAGGAGCGTCCCGCTCACCGTGACCGGCAATGGAATGAAGCCATCGGTGAGGTATTGGAAATGATCGCCGAACTGAATAACAGGCAGATGGACGACATACAGGGGATAAGACAACTGCCCGAGATAGACAGCGAACGGCCGCTCCGCGCCCTGCGGTACTGCTGAAGCTAGCGTGACCACGATCGGAATTATGACCGCGATGCAAGTGAAATCGTAGACGTCACTCGGGACGGCAAAGGGGAAAAATAGCACGGCGATCAGGACGAAAAGCGGGATCTGAGGTGGAACAGCCCCGACGCGACGATGGATATTCCAGCGGAAGATCAAGACGCCGGCAAGAAACGAAAAGCCGACCCTGACAAAGCCTTCGAAGAATGCTCGCCAGTTCGCAAAACCAACCGGCCCGATAGCACCCTCGAACATGACAACTTGGAAAAGCGCTGCGGCCAACAACGCGAAGACCGCTATCTCTTGCCAAAAATATATCCGACGGTGAGCGACTGAGCCGTAAACCACGCTAGCGACCATTTCAAAGCAGATGGACCAGAGTGGGTTGTTGATCGCGAAGGCCTCCTGCCCTACCAAGAGCCCCAGGGGCAATAGGAATAATGCGCCGACAGCAAGAATCGAGACCTCGTCGAGAGCAATATTGGGCGTCAAAGCAAATTGCGACGCGAGGACGCCCAAGGCGACGCCAACCACCATCATGGGGTAAAGCCGTACCACGCGCTTCAGCAAGAATGCCCTGCTCCCCAGAGCACCCGCCTTTAGCCTTTGGTCGTATCCATTTGCGAGAACGAAGCCGCTCAGGCAAAAGAAGAAATCCACGGCCAAGGAGGGGTGGGAGTTGAGCCGAAAGCTGAAAAGCTGGCTGGCATGCAAGAGAACCACTGATAGCGCAGCCAGTCCTCGAAGCTCATCCAGAAAGATAAAGCGGTCTTTCGCTTGACCTGCACCGTCACCTAGATCCTGCGTATCGCTCGGACCGGGACGCGCAGCCGCAGGGAATACGGAACGGGCTAATGCGTCGGCAGTGGTCAGGAGCCTTTCTTCCCCTGGTCTTTGATCAAAGCGCCGCATCTTTCTCAATCTTCCTTGAACGCCCGTGCGACCTGATCCATGAACGGTTTCGTCAGATAGGCCAGCAGTCCGCTCACTGGCCTGTATGAAAGCTTCGACCGGCATGCCGGGTACAGGCGTGACCTCGCCAAACCTCTGCCATCTACCGTCGGAAATCTCGGCTCGCACGTCAGAGTTGCTGAGACCCGAGCGTTGATCTGCCGCCTCGCTGGTCTCTCACGTTGGCTCATAAATATCATCTTTGAAGTTGCAATTCAGCGCCGATGACCTCAAAAAGAAGACTACAAATTGAATTTGCAATTGCAAGGTAATTCCTGTTTTTCCCGCATTAGGAGAAACAATGTGATAAAAATGCACTCTAGATCGAAAGCGCTGAATGCGCTTGGGTGCGGGTGAAAACGGTTCGGCGCACCGCATTTTAGCATCGACGATTTCACGGAACTGACGAAGAACCGTAACAACTCCGTCAAACAACCGGCGCATGAAGCGGTCGGCGCGGCTTCCCTTGGGGGAGCGGCGGCACCGTTTCGAACCGTTGTCACACCCCTTGCCGGATAATTGTCATGACCAAGCGTTTTCTCGCGGCTGCCGCTTTCGTTTTCCTGTCCAGCACCGTCACCGTCAGCGCCACCGAGATCGGCGCCACCGTCGAGACTGCCTGCCCCTTCGGCGATTGCGCCGCCGGCATTTCGCTTTCCTATCTCGGCGAATTTGTCATCCCCACGGGCCATATGGAAAACGGCGTCGAATTCGGCGGCATATCAGGTCTCGATTTCGATGCCGCCACCGGCCACTACATCGCCATCAGCGACGACCGCTCGGAAAGAGGCCCTGCCCGCTTCTATGAACTCGACGTCGATGTCGACGCATCGGGTCTCAAGAGCGTTTCGGTCGTCAAGCAAGTCACGTTGAAGGACAAAAACGGCGAGGCCTTCGCCTCAAGGAGCGTCGATCCGGAATCGATCCGCCTCGGCAAGGACGGCATCTATTGGGGCAGCGAAGGCGACGGCAAGGCGTTGCTTGGACCCTTCGTCCGCGTCGCTTCGCCGGACGGTTCCTTCGTCCGCGAATTCAAGCTGCCGGAGGGCTTTGCGCCGACCGCCGACAAGTCGACCGGCATCCGCGACAACCTCGCCTTCGAGGATCTCGCAGTCGCGCCCTCGGGCGATGTTTTCGTCGGCGTCGAAGCTGCCCTCTACCAGGACGGCCCGAACCCCTCACTGACGTCGGGCAGCCTGTCGCGCATCATCCGTTACGACGGCGCCACCGGTGAGCCGAAGGCTCAGTACGTCTACCCCGTCTCGCCGATCCCGCAGGCCGCCACAAAGGCCGAAGGCGGCAATGACAACGGCATGTCCGAGATGCTTGCCCTCGACGATCATCGGCTGCTCGCCGTCGAGCGCGGCTATGCCCAGGGCTTCGGCAACACCATCAAGATCATGATGATGGATCTGGCCGATGCCACCGATGTATCGGCCATCGCATCGCTTGCCAAAAACGACCAGCGCGTCGTCCCTGCCCGCAAGAGCCAGGTCCTTGATCTGAGGGCGATCGGCCTTGTTCCCGACAATATCGAGACCATGTCGCTCGGCAAGGCCAAGGACGGCGCCGACGTCCTCATTCTCGGCTCCGACAATAATTTCTCGCCCAGCCAAAAGACGCAATTCTACGCCTTCAAGGTCTTGCGCCGTCCGCAGTAGTAAGACGTTCGATTCTGTGGGTCGAATAGCGACGCTTTGTATACGCTTTCACGTTGCGGACCTTGAAACCGTCGGGATCATGGCCCATAACCAGAGTACAAGAATAAGAAGAGGCGCGCGTGGGTGTATTCGACCGTCAGAAAAACAATCATGAACCGCGATGGCTCGGATCGTCGGCGCAAACACGCACGCCGCTGATTCCCTCCATCTCGGCGGCGCGCTGGCTGCTGGTTCTGATCGTCGCCGCCGGCGTTTATTTCTTCTACGGCTTCCTCGTGCCGGTGCTCGCAGCCCTCGTCATCGGCTTTGCCAGCTGGCCACTCTACCGCAAGCTTCTTGCCCGCGTCGGCGGCAACACGACGATCGCCGCCACCATCGCCATCATCATGATCATCACCTTCCTGGTCATCCCGATCGGGCTTGCGGTCACTTATACAACGGGCGAAGTGCGCACCTGGGTCACCTGGGCGATCCACGCTAACCGCGCCGGCGCCCCGACACCGGACTGGATCGTCGCGCTGCCTTTGGCCGGCGCCTATCTCGATGAAGCCTGGACCAAATATATCGGCAGTCCCGGCGCCCTGGGTGAGGTCATTCAGGCGGTCAGCGGCGCCAATATCGGCAATATCTATCGTGCCGTGCTTGCGGCTGGTGGCGGCGCCTTCCATCTGCTTCTGACGCTGCTCTTCATGTTGATCGCGCTGTTCTTCGTCTATCGCGACGGCTTTTCCTTCTCCAAGCAGATCGACATGCTGGGCGAGCGAATCCTGCCGAACCGCTGGGAACGCATTTCCCGGGTCGTGCCGGCGACGATCAGCTCCACCGTCATGGGCATGACGCTGATCGCGATCGGCGAAGGCATCGTGCTCGGGCTCGCCTATTGGATCGCCGGCGTGCCGTCGCCGGTCACCCTCGGCGTGTTGACGGGCGTGATGGCGCTGATACCGGGCGGCGCGCCGCTCTCCTTCACGCTGGTCTCCGTCTATCTGCTGGCCAGCGGCTCGCATGTCGCAGGCATCGGTCTTTTCGTCTGGGGTACGGTCGAGCTCTTCATCGTCGACAAGACGCTGCGGCCGAAGCTCGTCGGCGGTCCGATCAAGCTGCCTTTCCTGCCGACCTTCTTCGGCCTCATCGGCGGCGTCAAGACAATGGGTTTCCTCGGCCTCTTCATCGGCCCGGTGCTGATGGCGCTGATCGTCGCCATCTGGCGCGAATGGATCCACGAGGCCCGCAATGCCGACAAGAGCGAGACGGGACCGCAGCTCCTCATCGACGAACAGGCCCCGCCGGGAATCCCCGGCTCGTCGAAAACGATCCCGCGCGTTGCCGAAGGCTGAACCTGCCGTAGGTCCAATCGACATTCAGGATTCACGTCAGGCTTCATGTGTGATGCATAGGTCTCCGGATTGATTGATTTGGAGACTTCAGATGGCCAAGCGACGGCATCTCACTGGCGTCGTATCTGCGATCTTTTGCCGGGCAAGCCCAGAGATCCTAGCCGATTCGGGCCGATTACCTTTTGTTTGTGAACGCGGTTTTGTGGGTGTTGCGGTCTGGAGCCCATTGGCATGACCTGCCTGAGCGCTACGGCAAGTACAAGACAGTCCACAAGCGCTTCACCGGTGGGCCAAGGCGGGCGTCTGGGAGACGGCGTTCGATCATCTCGTCCAGGATCCCGACAACGACTATGTCGCCCTCGATTCTTCGCTGGTGCGCGCCCACCAGCAGGGGGCCACCGGAAAGGATGGTGGCCAAAAAGGGGACCAGGCTTTGGGACGCTCCCAAGGAGGACTGACCACCAAGTCCACATGGCCACCGATGGCAGAGGGCTGCCCCTCAGGATCATCCTCACTCCCGGCCAGCGCGCCGATGTCACCCAGGCCTCAGCCCTGCTCGAAGGACTCCAAGCTGGCCGCGTTCTCGCCGATAAAGCCTATGATTCTAATGCATTGCGCCAAGTCATCAGCAATCTGGATGCCGAAGCTGTCACCCCATCCCATACGACTTCGACGCGTCGCAACCCGATACGACAAGCTGCTCGTCAACTTCATGAGGTTCGTCAAGCTCGCCGCAATCGCAGTATGGCCCGGTGCGGAATTATTGTTCGAACTGATCTCGCAACACCACGAACGGCTGCCACCTTGATCACCAGCAACCTTCCGTTCGACCAATGGACCGAGACCTTGGGACCCGAGCGGCCTGACCGGCGCTCTGCTGGACCGCATTACCCACCACGTCAACACGCTCGAGATGAACGGCGACAGCTATCGCCTCACGCAAAGCCGCGCCTGAAAGGCCGGTTGACACCCCTAGAAAAATCGCAGCGCGCGGATGGGAACCCCGCTCGGGCTACGCCCTCCCGGTGGACTCATCCGCGCGCCGAGTAACCGACTTTTGCGCGTCGCGTGGCTGGTTATTACTCTGCCGTTGACATATTTTCAGATCGCTAGCGCGATTGTTGTGGCGATCGAACGATCGCCACAACTGACATGGTTACAGGAGAAAATCGCCTGCCCCCAGCTGGACGTGGCCATGCAGCTGAACCTGCAAGTCCTGAACACCGTCGCCGTTCAGGTCGCCCTGGACAACGGTAGCATCAGCTTTGTCTTCATAGTGCCAAGTGAGCGCGCCGGCCTTGTGGTCGAAAGAGGCACCCTCCTGCGCCAGGAAATGGAAGGCTCCATTGCCCTGTGCAGAGCCATTCGCATCGATCGCAAGGAGATCGATCTTATCGACGCCGTGCTGGAAGTCGGTGATGACGTCGCGGGTCGACCCGGACCCGGCTTCCGCCGCTGTTTTGAAGACAAACGTATCCGAGCTGATACCGCCGGTCATGATGTCCTTTCCGGCACCACCGATGAGGACGTCCGTGCCGGCGCCGCCGCTGAGCTTGTCCGCGCCGGCCCCGCCATCGAGAACGTTGCTGCCGCTATTGCCGGTCAGCACGTCGTTGTAGCTGGAGCCAGTCAAGTTTTCGATGCTGACGAACTTGTCACCGGCGGCATCGCCGCCCGATGCGGCCCCAGTCGCCAAGTTGACGTTGACCCCGCCGGAGCCCGCATAGCCGGCCGTGTCGCTGTCGGCACCACCATTGAGGACGTCCCCGCCGGCGCCGCCGCTGAGCTTGTCCGCGCCGGCCCCGCCATTGAGAACGTTGCTGCCGCCATTGCCGCCGGTCAGCACGTCGTTGTAGCTGGAGCCAGTCAAGTTTTCGATGCCGGCGATCTTGTCCCCGGTGGCTTGCCCACCCGATGCGGCCTTAGTCGCCAGGTTGACGTTGACCGCGGTGGAGCCCGCATAGCTGGCCGTGTCGTTGCCGCTGCCGCCGTCGAGCACGTCCGCGCCGGCGCCGCCCTTCAACAGGTCACTGCCGCCGAGACCCTTGAAGGTTTCGTTGCCGCCGTTGGACTGACCGGTGTGTGGCAGGATGTCGTTGCCGTTGGTGCCGACGAATTCCTTTGTCGTCGGCGTAGTTGGCGTGGTTGGCGTGGTCGGGTTCGTCGGTGTAGTTGGCGTCGTCGGATTCGTCGGCGTGGTTGGCGTTCCCGGTGTCGAGCTGGAGCCTGATTCATAGGCACCCATATCGACAGTTCCAACGACGCGAGCGTGGCCGTCCAGATCGACCGAGCCGACGCCGTACTTGTTGGTTCCGCCGTCGATCGCCGACGAGCCGGAGCCGAGGTGGAAGTCGCCGCTCGCTGCCCCCAGGAATTTCGGGTCGACGCCGAGCTTATTGCCGTTCGCCGTGCTCGGCATCGCGTTGCCGCCGTCGGTCCTGACCGAGGACTGGCCGGCCGTGCCGTTGTACGTGATGTTGTTGGCCCAGACGGTGTTGGCGTTGGTGTAGCCGCCGTACGACGTGTTATCGACCGCAGTGTTGTTCTTGTTCACCGATGGGTCCGCTACGGCGATGTTGTTGACCCAGGTGTTGTTGCTCGACTGCGCGTTGCTGAGTTCGCCGCGCCAGGTGCCGTCGTTCAGCGGGTCCTGATTGTTGTGGTATGCGGTGTTGTTTTGCACCGTGACGGAGTCGCTCCAGGCAACCTGGATGCCTTTGCCGCCGTTCTCATAGACCAGGTTGTTGTCGACCAGGGTCTTAAACGTGTAGTTCGGATGACCGCTCGCCTGCGTGCTCTGGAAATCGTCGATGATGATGCCGTTGCCATCGGTGTGCGCACCCGACTTCGTGACGTTGTCGTGCGAGATGTTGTTCTGCACGATATTCCGGTAGCCGGTCGTCGAGGTATCGCCGGTGATGTTCCGGTTCTCGTAGATCGAGATGCCCGAGTACCAGCCCGACGACGCGTTATTGTAGGTCTCGTTCCCTACGATCTTGACGAAGTCAGAATAGTTGAACTGAATGCCCGACTCCCCGCTATCGTGGACCTTGTTGTTGAGAATTGAGACGTGATGGACGTTGTTCGCTTCGATGCCGTCGCCGTTGCCGCCCTTGATGTCGAAGCCGTCGATTGTCACGTAGTTGGCGTTGACGCTGATCCCGGTGTACGAGCCCGAGGGCGGACGGATCAGTGCTGCGCCAGGCACTTCCGAGCGCAGCGTGATGTCGCCAGCCGCCGAGCCGTCCTTGTCGATGTTGATGCTCTCGTTGTAGGTCCCCGGCTTCACCACGACCTCGTCGCCGGGTTTAAGGTTTGCCGCCATTGCCTCGCTGATCGTGCGAAAAGGAGACGAGGCACTGCCGTTACCGCCGCTGCCGGTCGTCGCTACGTAGTATGTCGTCATGTTCTTGTTCCTCAACCTTAGCGTTGTCTTTGCCGGTTACTATTTTTAGTTAATCAGGCGTTACGGCGGGAGGTTATAGGGCGACGTTTTGGAGGGCGCAACAGCAACGCGACAGTAAGTGCTTGAGAAGTATAGCCATATTGCTGCCACATTATCCAAATCGATCCGAAGTTACGGTTTGAAATATTTGGTGAATTTCGAGTCGCCCAAAATGTGGCAAAATATATGTCTCGCGTACCGCGAATTATTCTTTCTGCAACTATAGCGAAATGCGTCCATTGAAAACATTAGAAAAAGCTAGTGGGCGTGACTGGATTCCTGCCGTCGAAGGCGGAATCGAAATTTTTTTCTGAATTTAGCTATTTTGGGCAGCTTTTCCCCAAAGATTGGTACTAATCGAGATGAAAATGGGGGCTACCGTGGCAGATTCGACCAAACCGATTGCGCAGGTGAGCGACCAGATTCGGCCGCGAATTGCTCCCGCACACATCGCTCATACCCCCTCCAAAAATGCTCGATTGTCCGTGCGGGAACCGCGCTTGCCTTTGGTTCGACCGGGCACAAAGCCGCTGATACGCTCCCATCGATCATCTCGAAGTGCGTCGCAATCCATCACCGACCTGCAAAAGTCGGTGTGGAATCTGATTTGCTCCAGCCTGGGAATCCCTGACTGTTAAATCGTCACCCGCCCTAGCGGGCGATCATCCCAGCCGCTTTTCCATGAACAGGCTGAGCGGATCCGGCAGGTAAGCGCCGAAAGGCTCGATCTCCCGATATCCGTATTTGCGGTAGAGGCTGATCGCCTCGGGCTGGTAGATGCCGGTTTCGAGCCGGATCGCCGTCAGCTGCATTTCCCCGGCGATCGCTTCCAGCGCATTCATCAGTCCGCTGGCGATCCTCAGCCCCCTCGCCTCTGGATCGACGAACATGCGCTTGATCTCAGCCGTGCCGTCGCCGGCCTCGACCAGCGCGCAGCAGCCGACGATCACATCGTCGCTGCGTGCGACGAGGAAGCTCACCGAAGGTTTCTCCAGCAACGAGAGGTCGACCAGATGGTTGCTTTCAGGGGGATAGAGCGATTGCGCATAGGCATCGGAAAGATCGAGAAGCCGGATGACACCCGCCTGACGCGGCGGCTCCAGGGCGATGGTGACGGACATGCTGACTCCCTGCTGGCACTGGGACACAATTTTTGCCGACATGACAAAGAGTTAATCCCGCTGCCTTCATTCGGTTGGAATTGCGCCGTCTAAGACGATGACATGCTCAATAGTCAAGGAAGCAGAATATGCAAGCGGTGCTGATCGCGATGACCATTCTCGGCTGCGATGATTCCATCAGCCAGTGCAATTATCTCGCGACGGTCGATAAACGCTGGGAAACCGTTGCCGCCTGCGATGCCGAAGCCGAGCGCCGGCTGAAGACCTATGTGAATGTCAATTATCCCTCGGTAATCGCGGTGTGCGAGGCCCCGAAGACCGTTGCCGCCGCCGAGCCGCCGAAACCGGCGCCCGCTCCGCCGGCTGTTGTTGAAGCGACAGAACAGCGTCCGCAGGGACTGCTTGGTTTTGCCGATAATATTGCCCAGCAGGTGCGCGACCATCTGCCTTCCGGCAAGAGCGTCAAGGACACGCTCACCAAGCCGGTGCATTTTGTCTCCACCAGCTATTCCTGGGTGGTGACACGGCTCGCCGATTAGAGCATGTCGCGCAAAACTGTGCAGCGGTTTTGCGCCAAAAGACGGGCGGAAACAAAGACCTGAAGTCCGGCAAGCGAATTTGAAGATCGCGACGCGCTTTAGGCCGCAGCGAGCGCCGCATAAACACGGGCGGATTGTCGCTGTTCGGTGACGTGGAGTTTTTCCACCATGTCCAGCAGCTCACCGATCGCGCCATGCGCGTCGTGATGGCGGAACTTTTCCAGAAGACGGCCGCAGACATTGCCGAGCACGCTGCCCGGCGCTTTTCTGGCGGCGTCGCGCCACAGCATCGTCGCCTCGACGAAGATGACACTAATATCTCTCGGCAGGCCGGCGGACTCGTAGAGCGCGCGCACCGCATGCATGCGCCCGGTTGCCAGGATCGAGCGCACCCGGCGCTCGCTGCAGCCTGTGAGATCGACGATCGCGCCGGCGAAGAAGTCGACCTTTCCGGCGCAGAGCGCATGCATCAGGAAGGATGGCGTCAGCCGGCCGTTGAGTCGCAGATGCTGGACGAGATCGGGTATTTCGCGCGGCGCGATATCGCCGGCGATCGAAACGATGGCAGCCTCGGTCGCCTCGCGGCTGATGCGCTGGAGCCGCTGCAGGCCGATAGCCGCCTGCGCCAGCGGTAGCCCGACCAGCGCATTGCTGACATGTTGGGTCAGCAGCTGGCGGGCATCGGCCGGAAGATCGCTGCGGTCGAGAAGCAGGTTGCGGATATCGCAGCAGTCGCCGAGCCGTTCGGCGATGCGTTTCAACGAAAGGCTGGAGATCACCGCGCCGTCATTCTCGAGCAGGCACAGCAGTTCTTCCTCGTCACCAACCTCGGCAAGCGCGGCGGAAACCGGGCGCGTCACATGCGCTCTGGCGGCGATCAGCATGCGGGTGGCGCCATTGCCGCGGGCGGCGAGATCGACGAGATCGGCATCGTTCAAAAGCGGCGAACAGGTCACTGCGTGGCAGGCGACTTCGGGCTGGTCCTCGGCAAGAGAAAGGATCAGGCTGCGCGGCGCATCGGGCGACCAGGCGATCGCCTCGGCAAGCGCCAGCCGCACGCGCGGCGACGGATCGTCGAGCAGAAAGGTCATCGCCATCTCAGCCGCCGCCCGCTCATCCGCAGACATCTCGGACTGCAGATAGGCTCGCCCGAGCGCGTTTGCGGCCCGGGCCCGGTCACCCGTCTTGGCCGTTTCGATCCAACGAAGGAAAGCTTCTACGATCACGCGACGCCCCAGCACTTGAACGCGATTCCCTCGCGCTTCATTCAATGCTGCGACGGTAGCGGCAAAAGGTTTAAGATTGGTTCACCATGTTTCTTAAGCCTTTACATGCCTTGATTAGCCATCAATCGGCGGCAATTGCGGGCGGACCATCTCGAAAACATCGCTGCCCTCGCTGTAATCCATATAGCCCATGCGGGCGACAGGGCGCGCGATCGACATGTCGAGGCGGCCGTCCCTGACGATCGCCTCGTCGATGTGGATGCCGACCACTTCGCCGAAGACAAGGACGTTTTCGGACGGTTCACCCGACAGCGTCTTCGGCTCGATGATCTCGGTAACCCTGCATTCGAGCACCGCGAAGGCCTCACCGACATAGGGCGCATTGATCAGTTCGGCCTGCTTCGGCGTCAGACCAGCGAAGTCGAATTCACTGTTGCCGTAGGGCAGTGCCGCAGAGGAGAGGTTCATCTTCTCGGCAAGATCGCGGCTGACGAAATTGCAGGTGAAGACGCCGGTCTCGGCGGCATTGCGCTGGCTGTGTTTACGCCCGGCGGAAGAAAACATCACTAGCTTCGGCCGGTCGGCAACGGCATTGAAGAAGGAATAGGGCGCGAGATTGATCGAACCGTCCCTGCCCTTGCTGCCGATCCAACCGATCGGACGCGGCGACACGATCGCCTTGAACGGATCATGCGCGAGCCCGTGCCGGTTCCCGTCGGTGGCGTAGAACATCAGTCTTCTCCACCGACCCAGGTCACGGTATCGGCAAGCTCCGGCCGCGGCCGCTCGATGGCTGGAAATGTGGTCGAGCCGATATGGATGAAGCCCGCCACCTTTTCATCCGGACCGACGCCGAGCAGCGGATAAGCGCGCTGGTCATAGGCGAACCACTCCGTCAGCCAATTGGCGACATAACCACTGGCATTGGCGGCGAGGATGACGTTGAGGCAAAGCGCACCGGCCGACATCAACTGCTCCCATTCCGGGATCTTGATATGCGGCCCCGCCTTGCTGACGACGGCGACGACCACGGGCGCGCGGGTGAAACGGCTGCGCTCGACCTGGATCATCTCCTCGGAAAGGTCGGGCTTTGCCTTGAGCGCCAAGGTCAGAAGCTCCTCACCGAGACGGGCGCGCTGCTCTCCGCGATAGACGATGAAGCGCCAGGGCGCGATCTTGCCATGATCGGGAACCCGCGAGGCAAGCCGCAGGATCTCCTCGATCTCGGCCTTCTCAGGGCCTGGTTCACACATCTGGAAAGCGGGGATGGAGCGGCGCACGGCGAGGTAATCAATCAGCTTGATATCGGATTTCATGCGGGAGAAACTCTCATTTTAATGCTGCTGCAAAGGGTGGGTCTTGAATTTGCCATCGCGTTGGTCTTGAAGTGGCCTTTGCGATTTCAGAAGTCAATCGGTTCACGAAACAGATGTTTGGCATTTCGCCTTTTGCACGCATCGGCCTTGCCATTGCCCTGATGATACTGACGCCCTTGGGCGCCGGCGCTCAGGATGCCTTCAAGGAATTCAAACAGCTTGAATCGACGCCGAAGATGCCGAAGCTCGATGCCTTCATCGCGCCCGGCAATACGCCTGAAGGGGTCAAACTGCGTGACGTCCCGATGGAGGCGAAGCTGACGGCGGACGGCGCGCCGGTGGAGGAAGGCCTCTCCTGGTACGTCTTCAGCCCGATCGCCGGAACCGACGGCAAACTGCCGCTGATCGCCAGCGCCAAGGGCGGACCCGCCGCCTTCCAGCTCGCCCCCGGCGATTATTTCGTCAACGTTTCCTTTGGCCGCGCCGGCGTCACCAAAAAGCTGACCGTGCCGGCTGAAGGCGATGTCGACAAGCAGGTGATGGTGCTCGATGCCGGCGGCCTGCTGCTCAATGCCGTCTCCGGCACCGATGCCCGCATCCGCCCCGACCAGTTGAGCTTCTCGATCTATTCCTCGGAAGTGCGCGACGATGGCGAGCGTGGCCTCGTCGTTGCCGATGTCTCGCCGAATACCATCGTCCGCCTCAATGCCGGCACCTATCACATCGTTTCCGAATACGGCAACGTCAACGCCGTGATCCGCGCCGACATCCAGGTCGAGGCCGGCAAGCTGACCGAGGCGACGATCCAGCATCGCGCCGCGCAGGTCACCTTCAAGCTTGTCTCCGATGCCGGCGGCGAGGCAATCGCCGATACGGCCTGGTCGATCCTGACGGCCGCCGGCGACAGCGTCGGCGAAAGCGTCAGCGCCTTCCCGACCATGGTTCTCGCCGAAGGCGGCTATTCCGCCGTCGCCCGCAACAAGGACAAAATCTACCAGCGCGATTTCACCGTCGTCGCCGGCCGGAATACCGATGTCGAGGTTCTGATGAAGGACCAGCAGCCGCAGTCGCCGGCGAGCGCGGCTCGCACAGTGCAACAGGTGCCGGTTGGCACACCGCCGCCGCCGGGCGTCCAGCCGGCTCCGGTGGCGCCGCTGCCCTCCTACGAGCAACTCGCGCCGCAAGGCGGCGACGACACCAGCCTCGATTGATTTAACCTCGATCGGCTTGGCTCAGCCGAGACCTTTGGGCAAGGCCGCGCTTCGGCGGGCAGCATGATCGACAGAGTGCGGCTTTATATCAGATTTCCGACTGCGCCGGGCCAGAGCCCGGCGCTGTCGTAATTCGCTATCTTCAGGCCGCCTTGGCTTTCCGTGCTTCGGCCTTGCGACGGACGTCGGGCGGTGTCGCCTCAAGAGCAAGGTTTTCGACGGCGGCATCGAGCCCCATCGAAACCTGGTCCTGGCTGCCGAGGCGGCGGATGTTGACCGTGCGCTCCTCGGCCTCCTTCCTGCCGCAGACGATGATGACAGGAACCTTGGTGACCGAATGCTCGCGGATCTTGTAGTTGATCTTCTCGTTGCGGAAATCGGTCTCGACGTTGAGACCGGCATCGCGCAACGCCTCGGCCACTTCGAGGCCATAGGCATCGGCTTCCGAAGTGATCGTTGCGACCACCACCTGCAGCGGCGATACCCAGAGCGGCAGATGGCCGGCGAAGTTCTCGATCAGGATGCCTAGGAAGCGTTCCATCGAGCCGCAGATGGCGCGATGGATCATCACCGGCTGCGTCTTTTCGGAATTGCTGTCGATGTAGAAGGCCCCGAAGCGTTCCGGCAGGTTGAAATCGACCTGTGTCGTGCCGCACTGCCATTCACGGCCAATCGCGTCCTTCAGCGTATATTCGAACTTCGGCCCATAGAAAGCGCCCTCGCCCGGCAGGATGCCGGTCTTGATGCGACCTTCGGACTGAGCCTCGATCGTCTTCAGCACATCGGTCATGACGGCTTCCGCACGATCCCAGAGCGCGTCGGAGCCGACACGCTTTTCCGGACGGGTAGAAAGCTTGACGACGATTTCCTTGAAACCGAAGTCTTCATAGACCGACAGGATCAGGTCGTTGATCTTAAGGCATTCGGCAGCCATCTGCTCGTCGGTGCAGAAGATGTGCGCGTCGTCCTGCGTAAAGCCACGCACGCGCATCAGCCCATGCAGCGCGCCCGAAGGCTCGTAGCGATGCACCAGGCCGAATTCGGCGAGACGGATCGGCAATTCGCGATAGGACTTCAAGCCATGCTTGAAGATCTGCACATGGCCGGGGCAGTTCATCGGCTTTAGCGCAAAGACGCGGTTATCCGCCTCCTTGTCTTCGGGATGCGTCATCGCATGCGCCGATTTCACAGCGAACATGTTTTCCTGATACCAGCCCCAGTGCCCCGAGGTTTCCCAGAGCGCTGTGTCGAGCACCTGTGGTGCGTTGACTTCTTCATAATCGACGGCAAGCCGGCGACGCATATAGGAGACCAGCGACTGGAAAATGCGCCAGCCCTTGCCGTGCCAGAATACGACACCCGGGCCTTCCTCCTGGAAATGGAACAGGTCCATTTCCCGGCCGAGCTTGCGGTGGTCGCGCTTTTCGGCTTCGGCAAGCATATGCAGGTAGTTGTCGAGTTCCGACTGCTCGGCGAAAGCCGTGCCGTAGATGCGGCTCAGCATCGGATTGTTGCTGTCGCCGCGCCAATAGGCGCCGGCCACCTTCAAGAGCTTGAAGGCGTTGCCAATCTGGCCGGTCGAGGCCATATGCGGGCCACGGCAGAGGTCGAACCAGTCGCCCTGGTAATAGATCTTGAGATCCTGTCCTGCCGGAATCGCGTCGACGAGCTCGACCTTGTATTGCTCGCCCTTGTCGGCGAAGACCTGTTTGGCCTTCTCGCGCGACCAGACCTGCTTGGTGAAGGCGGCGTTGCGGGCGATGATCTCCTTCATCTTCTTTTCGATCTTCGGCAGATCGTCGGGCGTGAAGGGCTCGTTCTTGGCGAAGTCGTAATAGAAGCCGTTTTCGATGACCGGGCCGATCGTCACCTGGGTGCCGGGCCAGAGCTCCTGCACCGCTTCGGCCATGACGTGCGCCGCGTCGTGGCGGATGAGCTCCAGCGCGCGGTCGTCGTTGCGGGTGATGATCTCGATCCTGCCCGTCGTGACGGGATCGGAAAGGTCGCGCACGGTGCCGTCGATTGCGACGGCGACCGCCTTCTTGGCGAGCGATTTGGAAATGGATTCAGCGACATCCCGGCCGGTTGCGCCAGCATCGAAGCTGCGCACGGAACCATCGGGAAATGTCAGGGAAATAGCTTGGGACATCGAAATTCTCCTTGTCCAGTCCCGCCAACGAATGCGGGTGGTTGTAACGGCAGCGCCTCCGTCCTCGGATACGCTGCCGCCTGATACTCAGATTTCCTACGTGAGTAAAGAAGAAGCCGGCCTAGATGATCATTTCAGTCAGGCCGCACACCGTGTTCCAGTTGCGCATCGTACCGACGCCGAGCCGCTTGGTCGTCAGCGCCGAAAGCAGCTTGGATTGGCTCGGCTTACCGGCGAAATCGATCCAGAGATCGCCGCCGACGACGGCGATGCGTTGTCCCTCGGTCAGCAGCGGTTTCAGCGCTTCCACCTTCTTCGGGTCGACCGGCAGGCGCATTACCCGAACGATGACCTGGTCACCATTACCGTCCTTGAAGGGATTGGTGCTGCAAAGCGCCATCCAGGTGCAGTCGCTGCGCACGATGATATCAACATGTTTGCCGAACTTTTCTTCAAAACCCTCTTCGAGGGCGACTTCAAGTTCGTGCGGCCGCATATCGTCGGCCTCGAAGACGAGATTGCCAGTGGAAACCAGCGTGCGCGGCTCGCGATAGCCGAGCTCTTCGGCAAGTGCGCGCAAATCCTGCATGATAACGCGGCGATCGGGCGTCAGGACAATGCTGTGCAGCAGGGCGATGAAGGTGCTCATGGCCGCCAGAACTCCTCTGCGCCGTCGGGCAATGTCTTCAGCACTCTGTCGAATGCGGCGACGTCGACATGTTTTCGCACAGCCATTGCCACGTCTCGGATGGCAGTGTCGGGGGCAAAATTATGGTCACCGCGCAGTGACTGCGCCTCCCGCGTCATCGCGACACGATCCTCAAAGGACCGTGTGGCGTCATGCGGGTTCCAGTCGGAGACGAAGATTGCGCGCAGCACCGGCGGCAGCACATCGGCGAACCGGAGTGCGTCTGCGACATCGAGGCGGCAGCGGAACGTCTGAAATACCCCTTGGGTCATCGTGTAGACCACATTGCGGCTGTCGATCAGCGCATCGGCTCTCACATCATCAAGATAGCTGTCGAAATCCTCCGATGCACGCCTGTATTCACCGGGCATCGTCATGGCGCTCACCCTCTCTTGCGTCCGAGAGCGAGATAACGCCAGGGGGTCCACCAGCGGAAGCGGTCGCCGAGCCTCTCCGGCACCTGGTCGAGGCCGCTGGTGCCGCCCGGGCCGCAGCGGCCGACGCGAAACAGCGTCATCCAGCCGCCAGCCCACAGGCCATGGCGGGCGATCGACTCGTAGCCATATTCGGAGCAGGTCGGGATGTGGCGACAGGAATTGCCGACAAAGCCGGAAAGCGTCAGCTGATAGAGGCGGATAAGCCCCATGCCGAGCAAGCGGTCGGGGGTCTTGCGGAACGGGCCGTTATAGTTGCGGGACATACGTGCGGCTTTTTCACGCGGCTTGTCGGAACCGGCGGCACCGCCGTCGTCCTCATCATCAGCCTGCCGGACGCAGAATTCGCACATGTCAGCTACGCCTCGACAACTTCCGCCCGTTTCGCCTCGATCTGCCCGATCGCATCGACAACGGCATCGAAGGTCAGCATCGTCGAAGCATGGCGAGCCTTGTAGTCACGCACCGGCTGAAGATAACGCATATCTTCGAACCGTCCCTGCGGCCCCGCTCCATCGGCCTTCAGCATGGCAAGCATGTCCAGGCGTGCCTGGCGCAGTTCGCCCGATGTGGCGCCGACCACGTGGCGGGCCATGATCGAGGACGAGGCCTGGCCGAGTGCGCAGGCCTTTACGTCATGGGCAAAACCGGTGACGGTATCGCCATCCATCTTCAGCCAGATCCGCACCTTCGAGCCGCAGAGCTTGGAATGGGCCTGGGCGGTCGCATCGGCATCCGCCAACGTGCCGGTCAACGGAATATTGCCTGCGAATTCGAGAATCTTGCTGTTGTAGATGTCATCCATGCTGGATTTCCGCTCCAAAATCGCTGCGGATCGGCCTCTTTGCGGGTGTTATTGTTATTGAAACAAAAAACACACCGTGTCGTCCGAGGATACTTACATATAATGGCCGTCTTCCTATATGTATGTCGTTCGAAGGCCATGAAAATGCAATGGCCTCTTGTAAGTTTGATTGGGAAACCGTGCCGGACGGGCGTTGAATCCGCCCTGAAAGCCCCGGAGCCTGCCAAAGGTGCATGAATTCCCGCATGGGATTGACCAGTGGCGATTCCGACAGATGGGCCCGCGGTGCGGGCCAGGAGACCATTGTTCATGGACGCCATCGTAAAGAACTTTCCGCAGACGAACCGGGACTCCGATCGCCCTTCCCAGCAGGAGGCCGAGGAAGCCGTTCGCGTTCTGCTGCGCTGGGCCGGTGACGACCCGACGCGCGAAGGCCTGCTCGAAACGCCGGCCCGCGTCGTCAAGTCGTATCGCGAGCTTTTTTCCGGTTACGACATGGCGGCGGAAGACGTGCTCGGCCGCACCTTCGAGGAGGTCGCCGGTTACGATGACATGGTCCTCGTCAAAGACATTCCCTTCTTCTCGCACTGCGAACACCACATGGTGCCGATCATCGGCAAGGCCCATGTCGCCTATATGCCGGACGGGCGTGTGCTCGGTCTGTCGAAGATTGCCCGTGTCGTCGAGATCTTTGGCCGCCGCCTGCAGACGCAGGAAACGATGACCGCGCAGATCGCCAGGGCCATCGACGATACGCTGAATCCGCGCGGTGTTGCCGTGATGATCGAGGCCGAACATATGTGCATGGCGATGCGCGGCGTTCAGAAGCAGGGCTCGACCACGTTGACGACCACGTTTACGGGAACGTTCAAGACCGAGCCGGCCGATCAGGCCCGTTTCATGACCATGGTGCGGAGCCGCTGATACCGGCTCCCTCAGGAGGGCCGCGATGAGTCAACTGATCTTCAATCAACCATCCGGGGACAAGTCGGCGTTGGAAGACGCCGGCGATTTCACGCCGCGTTTCGACGACCGCGGCCTGATCACCGCGATCGTCACCGACGCCAGGGACGGCGAACTGCTGATGGTGGCGCATATGAATGCCCAGGCGCTGGCGCTGACCATCCAGACCGGCACGGCCCATTATTTCAGCCGTTCGCGCGGCAAGATCTGGAAGAAGGGCGAGACCTCGGGCAATCTCCAGACGGTGAAGGAAATACGCACCGATTGCGATCAGGACGCCATCTGGCTGAAGGTCGAGGTCGCCGGCCACGACGCCACCTGTCACACCGGCCGCCGCTCCTGCTTCTACCGCACGATCACGCTTCGAGACGGAAAGCCGATGCTGGATATCGTCGACGACGAGATTCATTTCGATCCACACGATGTCTACGGAAAATAGCCCGAATTTCTCCGGCATTTGCTCCTTATTGCGCCAGAAACCGCTTCTATATACCATTTGGAAACTGATCGGGCACACTATCGGAAACCAAGTGTTCTGCTGGGAGGGGAGAGCGCCATGCTGAGCTGGAGTCTGCATCGTCAAAGCTCTGAAGGCGAAGGTCCTGGTTCCGGAATGTCCACGACGCTGGAGACGATCCCGCCTCCCGCGCCTGTCAAGAAAATCAAGATCGCCTTGGCGCTCGGCGGCGGCGCGGCCCGCGGCTGGGCCCATATCGGCGTGCTGCGCGCGCTCGACGAGGCAAAGGTCGAAATAGGTATGATTGCCGGCACCTCGATCGGCGCGCTGGTCGGCGGCTGCTATCTCGCCGGCAAACTCGATGAACTCGAAAGTTTCGCGCGTTCGCTGACCATGCGCCGGATTGCAAGTCTCCTCGATCTCACCATCGGCGGCAGCGGCCTTTTCGGCGGCATGCGGCTGACCAAGCGCATGCAGGAACATCTCGAAGGCCTGAATGTCGAGGATCTCGATCGGCCCTTCGTCGCGGTCGCGGCCGAGGTCAATACCGGCCATGAGGTCTGGATTGCCAATGGGTCGCTGATTACAGCGCTGCGCGCCTCCTATGCCCTGCCCGGCATCTTCGAGCCGGTGCGCAGCAATCACCGCACGCTGGTCGACGGGGCGCTGGTCAATCCCGTCCCCGTCTCCGTCTGCCGTGCCTACGAGCAGCCGCTCGTCGTCGCCGTCAATCTCAATTACGATCTCTACGGCCGCTCGGCCGTCGTCCGGCACAATGCCAGCCTCTCGCCGCAGGAAGTGCAGAAGCAGGAAGAGGCGCCCTATGCGCGTCTCGGCATGACCGGCGTCATGGTGCAGGCCTTCAACATCATCCAGGATAGGATCGCCCGCGCCCGTCTTGCCGGCGACCCGCCGGATATTTCGCTGCAGCCGCGCCTCAGCTATATCGGCCTTTCCGAATTCCACCGGGCCGGTGAGGCGATCGAACGCGGCTACGAGGAAGCCAGAGCCCGGCTCCCCGAGATCAAGCGCATGCAGGAAGTCTACGCTAGCCAGCCCTGATGCATGCCGTCCGAAAGCGTGTGGCGTTTGGAACGGCGACATCAATCAGGCACGGCCGGCAGAAACCTCAGCCGGCGATATAGGCCTTGATTTCCTCGGCCTCACGCTCGACTTCGGCGATGCGCGATTTCACCACGTCGCCGATAGAGATGATGCCGGCAAGCTTGCCGTTGCTTTCCACCGGCACGTGACGGAAACGGCGGCTGGTCATCAGCTCCATCAGCTCGTTGACGGTCGTCTCCTCATGGCAGCGGTAGACCTTTGCGGTCATGACCTGGGCGAGCGAGTGATCGAGGCCTTCCTTGCCGTGCTTGGCGATCGCATGCACGAGATCGCGCTCGGTGAACATGCCCGAAATCCGGTTTTCCATGCCGACGACGACGATCGCGCCGATCTTCTTCTTGCTGAGGATGGCCGCCGCCTCGGCGACGGTGGTGTTCGGCCCGGCAGTGACGACGTCCCTGCCCTTCAGGTCGAGGATTGCTTTGACTGAACTGGTCATTCGAACCTCCTATGTCCGTGAAACACTTGTCACAGGCATCCGCGGCGGTTTCTCCCCCCAGCGCGGATAAGGCAATCGTGCACTGCCCGGCTCAGGATTGCAACACATCCTTCTCGGTGCCCGCAGGTTCCACCACAGGCGGGCGCGGCGCCCGGTCGAACAGCGAAAACAGGAAGAAGCCGAAGACGAAGCCGCCAATATGCGCGTCCCAGGCAATCGCCTGATCGCTGTCGCCGACGAGCGGGATTCCGACGGCGATCAGGGCGTTACCGACCAGCCAGAGCAGCATGAAGATGATGACGGTGCGGCTCTTCAGCGCCTCGAAGATGGAAAGCCGGGCATTGAGATGCGCCGGCAGCATCGGCCGTCGTTCGGCTGGAAAGGCGAATCGGCAGGCAGCGCCCATCAGCCCGGAGATTACCCCTGACGCGCCGATCAAAAGCGACACGTCCCCCCAGTTCAGGACCGCGTGCAGGGCAGCGGATGCGACGGAGGAAAAGAGCCAGAAGAGTACGAAACGCAGCGTCCCGATACGGCGCACCACGGGCGCGCCGAAGGCCATCAGCCAGAACGCGTTGAAGACGATATGCTGAACGCTGCCGTGCAGCAGCGAATAGGTGACTGGCGTCCAGAACAGCTCCGGCCCCTGCTGCGACAGCGGAATCACATAGCGGGCGGGAACGAAGCCGAAGGTGAAGAACAGCCAGTTCAGCGCATCGTCGGAGAGCAAGAGCTCCTGCACCGCGTAGATGGCGGCCAGCAGGCAAAGGCTGAAGAACAGTGCCGGCGGAAGGTTGAAGACCGGTTCGCGCGCTGGCCGTGCCGGCGGCTGGACCTTGGAAGGTTCGGGCGCCTCGTTCGGCTCGGCCGTCTGCTCATTCATCTGCGTATCGCCTCGTTGAGGCCACAGCCATACAGGAGCGACTGTCAAAAAAAAAGCCGTCCGAAGTGCCGGACGGCGTGTCGGGAGTTCGAGGAAAAGACCTCGGCCCGGGCAGGTTGTGCTGAACTTCGAAAGTCGAAGCGATGCGGGACAGTGGCACGACTGGCGCAGCACCTCAACCGAAACCCTTTCTTAACCTTAACCGCCGCGGTTTGGCATGAAATCCGCAAGGTAGAGCCTGTAGGGGCAATGAGTGCCCGAAAATGATCCGGAATGGGACAGGTTGGTGTGAAATGCGTGTGCAAACGACCATCGAAATTTTTGACTACTGGAACCGTATCCGCGGCACTGCCGATGCGCCGCTGAAATCAGAGGTCGAACCCTCCGCCGTCCCGCATCTGCTGCAAAGTCTCTTCATCCTGGAGGCGCGCGAGGGCGGAGATATTGGTTTCCGGCTCGCTGGCACCCGCATCTGCGATCTCTTTGGCCATGATCTGCGCGGCGAACGTTTTTCATCGCTCTGGGCCCATGGCCAGCACGCCGATATCGAACGCACGGCGATGGGCGTCATGGACCATGCCATGCCCGCCCTGTTCAATGCCACCGGCTACAGCACCGTCGGCCATCAGGCCTCCTTCGAGATTATCATGATGCCGCTGCGCTCACCGAACGGCGCCTGTGATCGGTTGCTCGGCGCCATTGCCCCGAGTGCGGCTGCGAGCTGGCTGGAGATCGTACCGCTCGAATTCCTGGCGCTCGACCGCAGCCGTCTGCTGCCCGGAAAGTTCGGCAAGGCAGCACCCGTCGAACTGCGCCCCATCAACGAGATTGTCGCCGGCAGAAGCGCCCGTTTCGGACAGGTCATGCGCCGCATGGTGTCGCAGCTGCTGATGAGTGCGGAGGCGCGCTGAGGGTTTCGTTTCGGGACATCGGGCATACTCGTTTTCGGCTATGTCGGGACGAGACGGAACAACCTTCTGTTAATGGATTGCGGGTAATGATCGGACTCTCAGATTTGATGAAGAAGCCCTTTGATGCACTCGTTCCAGCCAGCTCAGACGCAACGACCTGCGCCGCGCCCTGAACAGGGCGTTTTTCAGCGTGTGCCCATCAACATGCAGGGCCGGCTGATGCTTGCGAACTACGAGGAGTTCGAATGCATGGTGATCGACATGTCGCCCGGCGACATGTATGTCACCTGCTCCGGGCGGCCGCGCGCCAACGAACGCGTCGTCGCGTATATCGATCATCTCGGACGCGTCGAAGGTTATGTCCAGACGCTCGATGGCCGCGGCTTCACCATGTCGATCAACGCCACCGACCGGAAGCGCGAGAAGCTCGCGGCCCAGCTCACCTGGCTCGCCAACAAACATGAACTCGGCCTGCCGGAAGATCGCCGCCACGACCGCCTGACGCCGCGCGACACGAAGACCGAGCTGACGCTCGAAGACGGCACGCGTTATTCCTGCCGCATCATGGACCTTTCGCTGTCGGGTGCTGCCGTCGACGTCGAGATGCGTCCCTCAATCGGGACGGCGGTGCGCCTCGGCAACATGCGCGGCCGCGTTGTGCGTCATTTCGTCGAAGGCGTGGCGATCGAATTCCTGTCGATCCAGTCCCGCGAGACGCTGCGCGAATTCCTGTAACAATGGCTGAAAATGAGGCTGCCCTGCCGAGGGTTCTGTGGCGGGTGCAATTCTTGACGGGCTTCCATCGAACGCGATTGCCGGATCCGGCGCGCACCCGGTCAGGTCGTGTTGAAAAGCCTGCACCTCATGGCAAGAGCTTTGCAAGTGGCAACAAACCCGGCTTTGGAACGCAAGCGCCTATTCCTGTCGCAAGTCGTTCCATCCAGTCGGTAGATAATATTATGAGTGGAACAAGCTGCGACACCGATCGGCGCCCGATGAGGTCGCCCAGGATTGTGCAGTAATTTGCGTCCGGCAATGCCCCGCCCTCGCCCATCTTCCCTTTGTCAGCGATATGATGGATAAGGTCGGCTTCGACCGCAGGGACACCGATGTCAGCTCTCTATTCGGAAATCGAACCCTATGATCATGGTCGGCTCGATACGGGTGACGGCAATCTGGTCTACTGGGAGGCCTGCGGCAATCCGGCGGGCCAGCCGGCGCTGGTGCTGCATGGCGGACCGGGCTCCGGCTGCTCGACCACGGCGCGGCGCTATTTCGATCCCGGTGCCTACCGAATCATTCTGTTCGATCAGCGCAATTGCGGCCGCAGCCTGCCGAGTGCTGCCGATCCCGAAACCGATCTCTCCCTTAACACCACCTGGCATCTCGTAGCCGACATCGAGCGGCTGCGCGCCTGTCTCGGCATCGACACCTGGCTGCTTTTCGGCAATTCCTGGGGTTCGACGCTGGCGCTCGCCTATGCCGAAACCCATCCGGAGCGGGTCGCAACGATCGTCCTGTCAGGCGTGACCACCACCCGCCGTTCGGAAATCGACTGGCTCTCTCGCGGCATGGCGCCGCTCTTTCCGCAAGAATGGCACCGTTTCCGTCAGGCCATTCCCCCAGGGGTGCCGGGTCGAGATGAGGACATGGTTGCCGCCTATCATCGTCTCCTCAATGATCCGGACCCGGAGACCCGCCTCAAGGCGGCGCGCGACTGGCATGATTGGGAAGCGGCCTCGATCCTGCTTGCTGATCCCCAAGGCCTGCCGCACCGCTGGGCTGATCCCGCCTATCTGCTGACGCGCGCCCGCATCATCACTCATTACTTCAGCAATGGCGCCTGGCTGGAGGACGGCGAACTGCTGAAGAACGCCACGCGGCTTGCCGGCATTCCCGGTATCCTGCTGCAGGGAAGGTTCGACATCGAAGCGCCGCTTGTCACTGCCTGGGAACTCGCCCGCGCGTGGCCGCAAAGCGAGCTCAGCGTCCTTCCGCGTGCTGCCCATTCCATCGCAAATCCCGACATGAGCGCGGCGATCGTCGCAGCTACCGATCGATTTCGCGATATCCAGCAAAAATAATTTTCCCGCCGGCATCAGGGGTCTGAGCGATATTCCGCTTTTGAACCGACCGAATCGGTCCATTCCGGCGACCTTTCCGGCCGGTCGCACCCCGCCTGAGATCGCCAGCCGCCCATCGGAAATTATCCGGCTCAACGAAAATCCTTAACTTGAGGACGGCAACGCAACCTTTTCGCGGGTGAAAGCCTTGTTGCGTGAATTACAATTTTAATCGATTTCGCGACAAATCCGCTTCGAATTTTATGCGCATTCGAATCTGTTTTTAGCCAAGTTTTATTGGCATTTGAATCAACTAAGCCTTTAATTCTATTGCGTAATTTTGCGTGAGGTAAAAACGTCTGTGCCATTGTCACCCTAACTTACGGGGAGACGGCAATGACAACTGCAAATATCCTGAAAGGCGGCCTTCTGGCCGGTGCCATCACCATGGCAATGGCGGGTTCGGGACAGGCGATGCCCGCCAGCATGGCCCTGGCGGGCAATGCCAGCCCGCCGATCGGACACTATGAATTCTGCAAGGCGAATCCAAAGGAATGTGTCGAAGTCGGCGGCGATGCCGGACCGGCCATCCTCACCGAGGATCGCTGGAAGGAAATTCTCAAGGTCAACTACGCCGTCAATTCGACGATCCAACCGATGACGGATGAGCAGATCTACGGTGTCGAAGAGCGTTGGGCCTATCCAACCACCGTCGGCGACTGCGAGGACTATGCGCTGCTGAAGCGCAAGATGCTGATCGACGACGGCTTCTCGCCGTCCGATACGCTGATAACAGTCGTGCTGCAGCCGAATGGCGAAGGCCATGCCGTGCTGACGGTCCGCACCGATCACGGCGACTTCATCCTCGACAACATGCGCAACAAGGTGCTGCTGTGGTCGGATACCGAATACACCTATCTGAAGCGCCAGTCCGCCGACGATCCGGCCCGCTGGTCGAAGCTTCAGGACGGCCGCGCTGTTGCGGTCGGTAGCGTCAAGTAAGAACAAGCCTGCCGGCCATGTCGGCTGCAGTCTGCGGCCCGGTCAGTCCCCGCATCCCGTCCCCGACCGGCGCCCAAGAGCCGTTCCCGCTGTCCCGGGAACGGCTCGCCCCTTTTTTAAGGCTTGCCTTCAGCCCCTTAGCAAATTGTTAACCATATCGATCCGATCATACCGATGAGATTCATCATCGGTACCGGCGGCTCATGTTCTTCCTGCGGCGGACCGAAACGCGAAGAACCACCATGAGCCATGCCGCGCACAGCGCAACCGACGAGCAACCGCTTCTTTCCATGGGGTTTCTCTTCCGCACGATGGCGGTGATCGCCATTCTGGCGGCCCTGACTATTGCCATCAGCATCGGCGGCCGTTGGTTCGGCAGGCATATCTCGCTCGCCGGCAACACCGACAGCACGGCTGAAATCATGCTGGCAATCGGCCGCGACACCGTCAAATTCCGGGAAAATGCCATCCGCTTCCCCAGTCAAAGGCATGAGGGCGCTGCCGAGCGCGTCGATCTCTACCTCGCCTGGCCCGAAATGCAGGGTTACGGCAAGGAAAATCACCTTCGATTCGACGATGTCGCTCAATCCTCCGGCCTGATCTTCCTGCAGATCACACAGAGCACCATGTCGCGCGACATGTCGGGGCGGCTGGAGCCGATCTATTCGCATCTGCTCGAAGGACCGGCCGAGCCCTTCCGCGACGGACTGACGCTGCATCGTCTTCGCGCCGATGCCGGTTACGGTGACGAAGTGTTGCTGACGGCGCCCCTCAAGGGCGGGCCGGACTACGTCGTGCGCTGCATTTTACCTTCAGCCCCGGACAAGGCGGCGAGCGGAGATTGTCAGCGCGATATCAAGGTCGGCAGGGATCTCAGCGTTCTCTACCGTTTCTCGAGCAGCCATCTCGACGAGTGGGAACATATTGATGCCGCTATCCGCACCTTTGTGGACGCGCGTCTTGTGAACCGTTCTGCGACAGGTCCCTAAAATGCCCCCCGGACAGCGAAATAAACGATTCATCATAAACGGATTGGTAACGCCCAACCGGTAATTTTGAAAGACGAGCTGTGCGGCGGGAGGTGTGCGGTTCCTGCCCGAATATCCGAAATGCCAAATATCTGAAAATGCAAGCGAAGAGTGGAATAGTGTCAAGGTCAGTCTCCTCCGTATCATCGTCCCGATCCGGCAGCTTTTTCGCAAAGCTGCTGGCGATCCTTTCGGTGGCTGTCACGATCGTCCTGGTCGATTCGGTGAATGCCGACGCGGAAGCGGCGAATCCGAAATATGCGGGCATCGTCGTCGACGCCAAGACCGGCAACGTTCTCTACAGCGAGAATGCCGACCGGCTGCAATACCCCGCCTCCCTGACCAAGATGATGACCCTCTACATGACCTTCGAGGCGCTGGAGCAGGGTCGCATCCGTCTTGATACACCGGTTCCCTTCTCCGCCCATGCGGCAGCCCAGGCGCCGACCAAGCTCGGCGTGCGCGCCGGCGGCACGATCACCGTCGAGCAGGGCATTCTCGGCCTCGTCACGCTGTCGGCCAATGATGCCGCAACCGCACTCGGCGAAATGCTCGGCGGCGGCAGTGAGGATCGCTTCGCCCAACTGATGACCGCCAAGGCACATGCGCTCGGCATGACCCGCACCACCTATCGCAACGCCAACGGCCTGCCGAATACGGCGCAGATGACGACGGCCCGCGATCAGGCCCGCCTCGGCATCGCCCTTCGTCAGCATTTCCCGCAATATTACGGCTATTTCTCCACCCGCGCCTTCAAGTTCGGCAGCCGCACGATTCGCAGCCACAACCGCCTCGTCGGTTCGGTGCGCGGTGTCGACGGCATCAAGACCGGTTACACCCGCGCTGCCGGCTTCAACCTGGTGAGCTCGGTGCAGGTCGACGGCAAATCGATCGTCGGTGTTGTGCTCGGCGGCGCCTCGACGCCTGCCCGCGATGCCCAGATGCGCAATCTGATCGCCACCTACCTGCCGAAGGCATCGAGCCGCGGTGGATCGTCGGCGCTGATCGCCCAGGCAGCCCCTGCCCCGGCGATGATCGAAACACCTGCTCCGGTCCAGCCGCAGAAGGCCCAGCAGAAAGCTCAGCCGCAAATGGCCCAACAGCAGGTCGCAAAGACGATCACCGCAGCGCAGCCGCCGGTCTCTGCCGCCGCTGCCGATCTCAGCCTGCCGCATAAGGGGCCGATGCCGGATGCCCGCTATCAGGTCGCCGAGACCGAAGTCGCTTATGCCGAGACCGCTCAGTCGAAATCCGACAATCCGCTGGTAGCACAGCCGATGCCGGCGCCGACCAAGGTCAAGACCATGACCTTCAAGCAGCAGGCCTCGGTCATGGTACCGACGCCGGCGCCCGCCTCCATGGCGCCGGAACAGGGCGATACCACTGTCGATAACGTCACGACCGCTTCGACCACTCCCTCCCCGACTCGTGCTGCTTCAATCAGCAACGGCCCGACCGGCTGGGTCGTGCAGGTCGGCGTCTCGCCGAGCCGGCAGATGGCCATGGACCTTCTGGAAAGCGCCAAGAGCAAGGGCGGCAAGGCACTGGCCTCGGCAAAGCCTTTCGCAGTCGCCTACGCCGCTGGAGGTGACCAGCTTTACCGTGCCCGCTTTGGTGGCTTCGACGACCAGCGCGATGCGGTCAACGCCTGCAAGGCCTTGAAGAAGGCCGGCATCAAGTGCTGGGCGGCTGCCCAATGAGCTATTCGATGCTGCCTGCAAGATGGCCGGCGGCATCGGTAACGGCCGGAATCGGTGTTTGCGTTTCCGGCCACAATTCTTGAACTCGATCAGTATTGCGTACGGGGAAAACAATGGCGATCAATGAGAATTTTCCGGGAGTGCCTTCAGACCGCCGCACGGCGACCAAAGGGCGCTCATCTCTGCATCCGCTGCACGAGGCGGCTTTGCGCCTGGCCGAGATCGGCCTGCAGCGGCCGAAGGCGAAATCTCCGAAGACCCGGGATCTCATTAATCTGCTGCTTTGCCATGGCGCGCGCGCCTGGCGCTATTCCCAGCCCGAAGCCCGGATCCACCTGCATGTGACCTCGCCGGACGGCAGCGCGCCGGTGCAGTTGCGCCTGCGCTGAATTGCGGAGAGTGGCAGCGTCTCCGATCGGACGGCTGCCACACGCATAGATCGTTCGGAAATTGTTTCTGATTTACGGGCTTACAGCAGGCCAAGTTCCGTAAGCTCGCGGCGAAGATCCGCGGGCATTTCGGCAATGCCGGCGCCAAGGCTTGTCAGGTCGCGCGGCACGTCGTCCTCAGTGTAATAACGCCAGCCCTGGAAGGGACGCTTCGGCTGCACCGCCGTTTCGATGACCTCCGGGCCGAGCACCAGGCGGCAGCGCGAAATCCCCTCGCCGTCCGTGAAGGTCTCGATGCCGAGCAGCTTCTGCCGTGCCTGCACCTGCCCTTTGATCACCCAATAGAGCGAACCGCCGTCAAGCAGCTCCTCCATGCGTTTCGGCACCATGCGCGTCGTATGCACCGAATGCGGCTCGAGGCCGGCGGTGATGGCGCGCAGCGCGCGTTCCGCCACCCATTCGCGCAGATCGTCTATCGAGTCGGCGCCGACACAGAGTTTGATGAGATGCAATGCCATGCTGCCGTTGAAATCCTTTTGGCAGCGAGCGTCAAGAGCAAGCTTCCAGCGTCCACAAACTCAGCATTCGACGACATTGACGGCGAGTCCCCCGGTCGATGTTTCCTTGTATTTCTCGCTCATGTCGTGGCCGGTCTGGCGCATCGTCTCGATACAGGCATCGAGCGGCACGAAATGCTGGCCGTCGCCCTTGACGGCAAGTGATGCCGCGGTGACCGCCTTGACCGCGCCGAGCGCGTTGCGCTCGATACAGGGAACCTGCACCAGGCCCGCGATCGGATCGCAGGTCATGCCGAGATGGTGTTCGAGCGCGATCTCGGCGGCATTCTCGATCTGCTCCGGCGTACCGCCCATGACCGCGGCAAGGCCCGCCGCCGCCATCGCCGCCGCCGACCCGACCTCGCCCTGACAGCCGACCTCGGCGCCCGAAATCGACGCATTGTGCTTGATGATGCCGCCGATGGCAGCCGCCGTCAGCAGGTAGTCGCGAATACCGTCCTGATCCCAGTCCTCGTGGAAATGTTCGTAATAGCGGATCGTCGCCGGAATGACACCGGCCGCCCCGTTGGTCGGCGCCGTGACGACGCGCCCGCCGGCTGCATTCTCCTCGTTGACGGCCATCGCATAGACGCTGAGCCAGTCGTTAGCGAGCAGCGGGTTGACGCGGTTGCTGCGCCACTCCTCCTCGAGCTTGTCGTGAATCCGGCGGGCGCGACGCTTGACGTTGAGGCCGCCGGGCATGATGCCCTCGACCTTGAGGCCGCGCTCGATGCAGGAGCGCATCGCTTCCCAGATGCGGTCGAGGCCCTGATCGAGCTCCTCGCGGCTACGCTGGCTTTCTTCGTTCGCCCGCTTCATCTGCGCGATCGACAGTCCGGAGCGCTCCGCCATCTCAAGCATCTGCTTGGCGGTGGCGAAGGGATAGGGGACGCGGGTTCCGCCGGCCGCATTCTTCTTCGCCCGCATCTGTTCGAGCTCGGTGTCGGTGACGACGAAGCCGCCGCCGACCGAATAATAGATGCGCTTGAGGAGCAGCCGGCCATCCCTGTCATAGGCCGAGAAGATCATGCCGTTGGCGTGGCCGGGCAACGGCTGTTTCTTGTCGAAGATCAGGTCGGTCTTCGGCTGGAACTGATAGGCGGGATGGCCCGCCGGCGTGATGCGGCCGGTCCGCTCCACAGTATCGATGATGCCGTCCATTTTGTCAGGATCGACGCTGTCGGGCGCCTCGCCCATCAGCCCGAGAATGACCGCCCTGCCCGTGCCGTGGCCGATACCGGTATGGGCGAGCGAGCCGTGCAGGCTGACCTTGATGGCTGCGACCTGTGCGCCCGACGACGGGCGCGGCCATTCACTCGACAGGATCAGGTCGAGAAACCGGTTGGCCGCCGACATCGGACCCATCGTGTGCGAACTCGACGGCCCGACACCGATCTTGAAGACATCGAATACCGAGAGAAACATAGGTGCGCCTTCTGAATACAAGGATGCAAGCTTAAGCGGGGCCGGTTTAAAATCCGCGCGGCACACCGACATCGCATGGAGCCGGTGCGACATTCGGTGCACACGAGAGCGTCCCGCGTCCAATGGGACGCTCTAGCACTTTGAGTTTGCGCATAATCCTTTCCGAAAATCGAATCCGATTTTCGGGGTTATGCGCCAAACCAAGCGGTCCGCCTTGTCAGTCACTATAGCATTTCAAATGGGAAGGTTTGCACAACTTGTCCGTTGTTAGACGAGACGACACATTGTAGATTGAACGCATGGCGCTCAAACGGATGGACAACGTAGGAATCGTCGTCGACGACCTCGGAGAGGCGATTGATTTCTTTGGCGAGCTCGGTCTCGAGCTCGAAGGGCGGACCACGATCGAAGGAGAATGGGCCGGACGTGTCACTGGACTGGGCGATCAGCGCGTCGAGATTGCCATGATGCGCACGCCGGACGGTCACAGCCGGCTCGAACTCTCCCGCTTCCTCACGCCACCCACTGTCGCGGATCACCGCAATGCCCCGGTGAACGCTCTGGGCTACCTTCGCGTCATGTTCACGGTCGATGATATCGACGAGACGCTTGAAAGGCTCCGCAGGCGCGGCGCGCAACTCGTGGGCGAAGTCGTGCAGTATAAAGACGCGTATCGGCTCTGCTACATCCGCGGGCTTGGAGGGCTTCTCATCGGACTCGCCCAAGAGCTCGACTGAGCGCTATGCGCGAAGCTTCTCGTCGCGACTATCCTGAATGACCGTGCCGTCGGCCCCATCCTGGGGTTCGGGCATAGCGCCGTGCAGCAGGCGCTTTTCGATCTCTTGCAGGTTGACGATCGCGCGATCCATTTGATCGGCCGAAGTTTCGTGCGGAACCATGCGCGTGCGATTATTCTGCCATAGCCTGACCAGCAGCCGACGACCGGGAGCCTCGATCGTCTCGTGGATGAACCATGCCCCGGCTACCGCTACGAAAAGCGTCGCCACGATGAGCGCCGGTTCGGGTACCGACGCATCAAAAGTCAGACGCGCCAGGAACATTATGGGGACATGGAAAAGGTAAAGTGAAAAGCTGATCTTCCCCAGAAACCGTACTGGTGCAGCTGCCAGGACATCTGCAGCGATCGGGGGTTGTCGAGCGACGAGCCCGACGATGACGGCTGCAGCCACCGCGCTTTGCAGGCTCCAGAATTCAGGGGAAAAGCCCGGGAAGATATGCCTGTACGTGAAAAACACCGCCAGAAGGAAAAGCGTTGAAATTCCCGTGAGGGTCGAGGGAATCCAACTGCTCCAGTAGGAATGTGTCATTCCGGCAAGTGCGCCGAAAAGAAAATAAGGGAGCTTGGAGACGAGCAATATTCCCGGGCCTGGCAATTCAACCAGTCCGTCCACGACGACGACCACGGTCAGGCCCACAATCATGCCGCTAAAGCGTTGCGGCTGGGCCAAGCAAAGCCACAGGACGGGAAAGAGCAGATAGAATTGGATCTCAGGTGGTATCGACCAGAAAACACCACTGGAGCCGAGAAGAAAGACATGGCGCACAAAATCCGCGCCGCCCGCGATCGGCTGAACAAAATCCAGATTTTGCACCCTCGACAGCATCGCTACCAGAACGACGGCCGCCAGATAGACCGGGTAGATGCGGGCAAAGCGGCTCACAAGAAAATCCAACACGTTTTCTCTCGTGACCGGCCGTGAGCCGTAGAGATGAGCCATCAGGAAGCCGCTAAGAGCAAAAAACAAACCGACAGCTTCGTCGCCCATCGACACGAGATGCGGAGCTGTGATTGGAAAGATAAAGCCAATATGGGCTCCAACGACCAGAAGCGCAGCGACACCGCGCAGGCCATCGAGACTCGGGATGTAATCCGGCCGGCTCATGGGTCACTTTTGAATCAGCTGTTCAGGTTCAGTCCTGAACAATTGGCCACGACAACTTTACAAGCGGTTAACGCGGTGCGCTCTCGTCTGCCGGTTGCCACGCAAGCTCGTTGATAACACGGATTTCAGCGCGCTCCCTCCGGAAGATGCCGGTCGGTTGTCCACTAAGCCTTGTCGTTTCCCGACGGCTCTATTATGCCGAAGTGCCGCATGGCCAAAAGCCCGCGTATAGCCGCCGAACTCGGCCATGCGGCACAATCCGACTTGCGGCATAGTGGCCGCGTTCATGCGGAGACTGAATCACTGATGACGACGGCGGATTATATCGCTTTGGCCTTCTTTGCCTGCGTCTGGATGGGCTATTCCTGGCTGCTGCACGGCCGCACCTTCTTCGGACGCACCAGCCTGACCCATGCGATGACCGAACGGCGCCGGGAATGGATCTACAATTCGCTGCGCCGCGACCTGAAGATGATCGACACGCAGATCATGGCCGGCTTGCAGAACGGCACCGCCTTCTTCGCATCCACCTCGATCTTCGCGATCGGCAGTTGCTTTGCCTTGCTCGGCGCGACCGAGAAGGTCGACGCCGTCTTCGCCGACCTGCCTTTCGTCTTTCATGGCGGCCACGCCGTTTTCGAGATGAAGGTCGGCGGGCTGGCTGCGCTTTTCGGCTACGCCTTCTTCAAATTCGGCTGGTCCTACCGGCTGTTCAACTACTGCACCATCCTGTTCGGCTCGATCCCAATGATGCGCGACACCGAGCGCGACGTCATCGCCGCCGAGCGGGCCGCCGAACGCGTCATCCGCATGAACGTCATTGCCGGCAGTAATTTCAACGAGGGCCTCCGGGCGATCTTCCTGTCGATCGGCTATCTCGGCTGGTTCATCAACCCTTATGTCTTCATGCTGACCACGGCGATCGTCATCTTCGTGCTGGCGCGGCGGCAGTTCTTCTCGGAGGCGCGACTGGCGATCATGGATGCCGGCCCGCCATCAAATCTCAACCTTTCTGCTATTCGCCGCGACAAGCCGTCAAGCGGCGGACGTGATTTGCCCGAGGGACTTTGATGACATTGCCGGCAACGGAAACCGATGTGGTGACAAAACCGCCGCGCATCGGTCTATTGGATACGGCGCGCGGCGTCGCGCTGATCGCCATGGCGAGCTACCATTTCAGCTGGGATATGGAGTTCATGGGCTATCTCGCGCCGGGCACGGCCGAGACCGGCTGGCTGAAGATCTATGCCCGGGCGATCGCCACGACCTTTCTCTTCATCGTCGGCATCAGCCTGGTGCTCTCGAGCAAGCCCGAGATTCGCTGGCCCTCCTTCTGGAAGCGCTTCGGCATGATCGCCGCGGCAGCCGCGGCAATCTCGATTGCCACGCGCATCGCGATGCCGGACGAGTGGATCTATTTCGGCATCCTGCATTGTATCGCGGTGCTCACGCTCATCGGCGTTGTTTTTTTGAGACTGCCGCTTGCCTTCAGCCTTATCGCCACGCTCGCGCTCTTTGCCGCCTGGATCACCGATAATTTCGGTCCACCCGGCCTGCTTCGCTCGTCCTTCTTCGATCCCCGATATCTCGCCTGGATCGGCCTTGCGGTGATGCCGGAACGATCCAACGACTACGTGCCGCTGTTTCCCTGGGCAACGCCCTTCTTCGCTGGTTTAACTATTGCCTCGATCGCCATCAGAACCAGACTGCTGCACCGGCTTGCCGCCATCGGCACCGGTTCCTGGTGGCCGGCAAGGCTTGGCCGCCACAGCCTTGCCTTTTACCTCATCCACCAGCCGGTATTGATCGGTATCGCCTATGGGCTTTCCCTCGTCGTCCCACCGCAGGCGCCTGATCCGGTTGCGACTTACCTAAGGCAATGCAACGCCTCCTGCGTCATGCAGCAGGGCGAAGCTCTCTGCCGCAGCTTCTGCCAGTGCACGCTGGAGAAATTGCAGGCGCAGGCCCTGTTCACGCCGCTTCAGGCGGGCGCGATCGATATACAGAACGACGAGCGGGTCCAGACAATTGCCGCAGAATGCAGCGCCGAGGCGGAATGAATTCGCCGACAATACCGCGCGTGATCAGGTGGTGACGCCGATTTCGGCCAGGCGGCCGAGGCAGGTCTCTTCGATAGCGTCGAGTTCCGCCAGCGTGTCGTCGATATCCTTGCGCTTCTGGCGCAGGTCGTCACGCTTCTCATCGACGCGCTTCATCAGGAGCTTCAGCTGGCCGAGTTCGCCCGGCGGCTCCTTGTAAACCTGGATGATCTCGCGGATTTCGGCGATGGTGAAACCGATGCGCCGGCCGCGGAGAATTTCTGCGATGAGCCGCCGGTCGGCTTGCCGGAACAGGCGGGTGCGCCCACGCCGCTCCGGATGGATCAGTCCCTCGTCCTCGTAGAAGCGGAGCGTGCGCGTCGAGACCCCGAATTCGCGCGTCAGTTCCGTTATGCTATAAAACTTGTTCACCGGCATGTGTTCCCCGTCGTCGGACAGACGATAATATTGACTTTTACGTAATAGTCAATTTTTGGCGGTTCAGATACCGAACCACCAGGTGGCGATACCGAGAAAGGCGAAAAAGCCGGTACAGTCCGTCACCGTCGTGACGAAGACGGAAGAGGCGATCGCCGGGTCGGCCCCCACCTTGTCGAGCAGCAGGGGCAGCAGGATGCCGGCAAGGGCTGCCGCTATCAGATTGATGATCATCGCCGCCGCAATCACGCCGCCAAGCTGGTAGTCGTGGAACCAGGTGCCTGCGATCGCGCCCATGATCGTTGCGAAGACGATTCCGTTCAGGATGCCGACGCCCGCCTCTCTGCGGATGATGCGGCCGGCATTGTAGATGTCGAGATCGCGAGTGGCGAGCGCGCGCACCGTCACCGTCATCGTCTGCGTGCCGGCATTGCCGCCCATCGAGGCGACGATCGGCATCAGCACGGCGAGCGCGATCATCTTCTCGATCGAGGCGTCGAACAGACCGATGACGCTTGCCGAAAGCATCGCCGTACCGAGGTTGATTAAAAGCCACAGGAAGCGCGAACGTGCCGTCGAGAGCACATTGTCGGATAGCTCTTCGTCGCCGACGCCGCCGAGGCGCTTGATGTCCTCGTCGGCCTCCTCGTGGATGACGTCGACGACGTCATCGATGGTCAGCACGCCGACCAGTCGGCCGTTCTCGTCGACCACGGCGGCCGAGAGAAGGTCGTACTGCTCGAAAAGCTGAGCAGCCTCCTCCTGGTCCATCTCGGCAGGGACCGGATGGTTGGTCTCGCGCATGATCTGCTCGATCTTCGTCTGCCGCTTGGTGCGCAGGATCTGATCGAGATCGACGGCGCCGAGCAGCTTGAAGGTCGGATCGATGACGAAGATCTGCGAGAAGGAATAGGGCAGATCCTCCTCGTCGCGCATGTAATCGATCGTCTGTCCCACCGTCCAGAACGGCGGCACCGCGACGAATTCCGTCTGCATGCGGCGCCCGGCCGAGCTTTCGGGATAGTCGAGCGCCCGGCGCAACCGCACCCGCTCGGTGAACGGCAGCTGGGCAAGGATTTCTTCCCGGTCTTCCTTGTCGAGATCTTCGAGAATGTAGACGGCATCGTCCGAATCGAGCTCGCCGATCGCAGCGGCGATCTGCTCGTTCGGCATCTGGTCGACGATCTCGCGGCGGATCACCTCGTCAACCTCGGTCAGCGCCGTCATGTCGAAATCGTCGCCGAGCAGGCGCACCAGCGCCAGGCGCTGATCCGGCTGGATGGCTTCCAGCAGGTCGCCTATCTCGGATTCATGTAGGCGGGCAACGTTCTGGCGCAGGAACAGCGTGTCGCGGTCGGCGATTGCGGCGCCGACGAGCGCCAGGAAATCGCTGCGGACATTGCCGTCCTCGTCGTAGATATCGGCTTCCTCGCCGTCAGGACGCCTGCGAATGCGGTCTTCCCCGTCGGTGGTCGTCATCTGCCGCCCTCGCACCTGGTTTGAATTTCAACGACTGCCGTGCCGCATTCGCAAATGTCGGCCGAAAACACATTGTCAACAAGCGGATAAGCGAATCCCGCGCGAGGCTCCCGCAGCCGGAATTCTTGGCCCCTGCTAGCCCAAAGCATCCGCGTCGTAAAGCGGCAAACCGTGCTTCGTGATGACAATGCCTGCGGCCGGCGATAGTTTCCTCACCCGTCCAAGCAGAGCCCGTCCAAGAGGAAGCCAGCCCCATGCCCATCCGTCCGATTCTGCGTTATCCGCATCCGGGTCTGAAGACAGCCTGCGCGCCGGTGACGGCCTTCGATTCCTCACTCACGGCACTTGCCGACGACCTGCTGGCGACCATGCGGGCCGCGCCCGGCGTCGGCATCACCGCCGCCCATATCGGCGTCTTCAGCCGCGTGACCGTGCTGGAGCTCGACAGGGCCGACGGCGTACGTCTCTATGTCAATCCGGAGATCACCTGGTTTTCGAAGGAGACGATGAGCCATGCCGAAGGCAGCGTCTCCATGCCCGGCGCGACCGACGAGGTCACGCGCCCGCGAGCGATCCGATTCCGCTATCAGGATGCAGAAGGCGCCATGCACGAGGACGCCGCCGAAGATTTCCTCGCCATCTGCATCCAGCACGAGGTCGACCAGCTCGACGGCATTTTCTGGCTGCAGCGCCTCTCGCGGCTGAAACGCGAGCGTCTCGTGAAGAAATGGGAAAAAACGTCGGCCTGACAAATCCCCTCCACACCGAACCATTCGCTGATGCCGGCGTTTCCAGCAAAGGAACCCGGCAAAAAACATGGAGCGACTGCAATGGAAAGGATCGGTGACAAGACCCAGTTCTCCCGGGAAAAGCCTGAGCTTTCCCGCGAAGAAGATTATCGCGACCTCGAGGAACGCAATCTCGACGCCGGCTGGCCCTATGCCGACGGCACCGGCGCCGACCCCGCCAACCGCCCCTATGGCGAGACCGCAGCCAATTTTGACAGCGATCCCAACAAGGGCTTCCGGGTCGATGGCACGGACGAGGACGGTAACGAGAATCGCCTGAAGGATTCGCTGCGCGCCGATACCATCGACCGCGATGAAAGCGACGACCTCGAAGCGCGGGTCAACGACAATCTCGAAAACATTCCTGAAGTCGACATCGACAGCATCGAGGTTCACGCCGACGGCCACGTCGTCACCCTGGAAGGCTCGGTAGAGACGATCGGCATCGCCCGCAAGGTCGAACTCGCCGCGCTTTCGGTCGATGGCGTCCATCATGTCCGCAATAAACTGCAGCTGACCGGCGTCGACGCGCATATTCCGAACGAGGACTGACACCCAACATACCGATCATAAGCGGGAGGCGCCAAGGCCTCCCCACCCCTCCGCCTACATTACCAAAAGTTAACAATTTAAGATTGCAGGCCGATCCATTTTTGTGAGTGCCGTATTTTGTTATTTTGCTTAGGCGGCTTGCGTAACGAGAACGTCAATTTCGTTGACAACACTGTGATTTCATTTGGACAAAAGGTCGCGGCTACGTCGCCATCTTTTCACAAAATTGCCTGAATTGGGGCGCGAACTCGTGCGTGCCGAGGGTTAGTTTATGTTGTGGAATTCAACAGCAGATTGAGGAGATAGACCCATGCGCATCAAATTTGCCCTTGCCGCGTCCCTGTTCGCCGTCAGCCTTGCAGGCGCTGCCTTCGCCCAGCCGACCTATTCCGACGACTACACCAATGACAGCGACGGTTTTGCACCGAGCCCGGTGTCGAAGCCGGCCCCGGTCCATTACAGCAGCCGCAAGGCCCCGGCCTATTCCAGCGACTACACCAATGACAGCGACGGTTTCGCCCCGAGCGCCATGGCGACCCCTGCCGTCGACAAAACCGCAACGGCGAGCATCGCCCCCCTGCCTCCGTGCCACAGCATGATTGGCCCCAAGGGCTCCCACACCAAGGGTGCCGACAGCGGCGCATCCCGCACCGAAGCATGCCGGGCAACGCATTGATCCGATAAAAGAAAGGGCCGGAAATCGGCCCTTTCTTTTTCGATCTATTTGTCTGTCGTTTCAGAATAGGAATGGAACGAGCCGGTAACGGGTTCTGCCCATGAAGGCCTCGTAAGCAGGATCCTGTTTGAGCAGGCGCTCTTCCGCCAGAAGGCGGAAACACTGCGCGGCAAGGGCGGTCGCATAGATGGCAAAATTCCAAAAGCTCGGATGGGCCAGGAAGAAGCCGATATGCGTCATCAGATAGCCCGCATACATCGGATGGCGGATAATCTTGTAGGGTCCACCGATCTTGACGCCACGATTGGCCGGCACCAAGCCAAAGCTTCGCCGCAATGTCAGCTTTGCCGATATCTGCAGGATGAAACCGAGTGCCATCACCGTCCCGCAGAGTGCGAGCGGCGCGAGAGGCGTGGTCGCGGAGGGTGAGACGAGCAGCGGGAAGAGCGTGCCGATGGCGGTGACCGTCCAGTCAAAAAGGCGCAGCGACGCATTTCTCGTCGGTCGGCGTGTCAGGATCAGGAAGGCCGCAGCGCCCTCCGAAACGATCAGCAGGAAATCGATGATCGCCCGGTTATCCTGCATCTGCGGCAGGACACGCATGACGATCGCGACGAAAAAATACCCGATGAGGACCTTCTCGACAATATCGAGAACGAAATACACATCGAAGATCGACCAGCTTGCCGCTGAGTTTTTTTTCATTGTCCGCAAGACTTCCACATCCACAGCGTTGTGATGTCCTATATATTTGACACCGCTAATTATAGGTTAAGACCTTCACCCACATCTCGCAGTGCAGCGATTTGATTTGCTGATCCTGACCCTAAAATGCGCCAGGGGACGTCGTCCGAAGGGAAATGGGCGCTCAAGAACTGCGCGTCTACCATGTCGCGCGACGCATTGATCCGCGGAAAAATGCAAATTGCCCCGGACAAGTCGCCGTCATGCTGAGTCAGTTCTCGCCCGTCGTTTCGCCGAAAACCGACTCGAAGGCGGTGCGCAGCCGGATATCGACATCGGCCATCATCACGGGCAAGCCAAGATCGACGAGACTGGTCACGCCATAGGCTGATATCCCGCAGGGCACGATCCCGCCGAAATGATCGAGATCCGGATCGACGTTAAGCGACAGTCCGTGGAAGGTCACCCATTTGCGCAGCCTTATGCCGAGGGCGGCGATCTTGTCCTCGGCCATCGTCCCGTCCGCCAGCAATGGCTTTTCCGGCCGACGCACCCAGACGCCGACGCGATCTTCACGTCTCTCGCCACGAACATTCATCATGTCGAGCGTGCGGATGACGACATCCTCAAGGGCGGCGACGAAGGCGCGCACGTCCTGGCGCCGCCTTTTCAGGTCGAGCATGACATAGGCGACGCGCTGGCCGGGTCCATGATAGGTATATTCACCGCCACGCCCCGTCGCAAAGACCGGAAAACGGTCCGGCTGGACGAGATCGCTCGCATTGGCGCTGGTGCCGGCAGTATAGAGCGGCGGATGTTCGACGAGCCAGACGAGCTCGTCTCCGCCGTCTGATATCACCGCCACCTCGCGCTCCATCGTCGCCACCGCCTCCTCATAGGCAACGAGGCCATCGGCGATGCGCCAGCGCACCGGGCGGGTGCCGGGTTGGGGAAGCATTGAGAATTCGAGATCGGTGCGAAGCATGGCCATTCCTTGCCGCTCTCCCCGAAATGCCTGCAAAAAAGGGGCGGCAGGACAGCTATATGGACCCGTTTCGGGGCCAATTCAAATGCTGTGAGCGGTTTTCAAAAAAACTGTCATATCGCCCTTGTGCACCCCAGATGCTTTTGCTACATGCTGCCCCGCCGACGCAAATCGGCACCTACCACGATGCGGTCGTGGCGGAATTGGTAGACGCGCAGCGTTGAGGTCGCTGTGGGGCAACCCGTGGAAGTTCGAGTCTTCTCGACCGCACCATTTCCCTTCAGGGGAACGCTTTCTAAGCGACGATTTCGACATCACCTCGAAGCTATTTGCGGCTGCCTGGCTTGATCGCCCGGCTTTGCCGTGATTGATGGCGTCATCCTCGCAAGAATCAGCAGCCATGTCAGAGCCCCATCAAAATTCCCTGCAGGGCATGGCCATCATGTCCGGCGCCATGCTCATCCTGCCGACTATGGATGCGATCGCCAAATACATGGCGACCTTCGAGGCGATGTCGCCGGGTCAGGTGACCTTCTATCGATTCTTCTTCCAGATCGCCTGCACCCTGCCGATTCTTTTCGCCCTTTTCGGGCTCAAGGCGCTTTCGGCCCAGCGGCCGTGGATGAACCTGCTGCGCGGTGCGCTGCATGGGGGCGCGAGCCTGCTGTTCTTCGTCGCCGTCAAATACATGCCGCTTGCCGATGTCTTCGCCATCTATTTCGTCGAGCCTTTCATGCTGGCCGCCCTGTCGGCGCTGTTTCTCGGAGAGAAGGTCGGCTGGCGGCGCTGGATAGCGATCGTCGTCGGATTCGGCGGCGCGATGATCGTCATTCAGCCAAGCTACGAGATTTTCGGCCTGAAGGCGCTGCTGCCGGTCGCCTGCGCCTTTCTGTTCTCGCTCTATCTCTTCCTCAACCGCGCCATCGGCGAGGCCGATTCGCCGCTGACCATGCAGACGATGGCCGGAATCGGCGGAACGGTGTTCATGGCCGCCGCCCTTCTCGTCGGCAGCAGTTCCGGCAATGCCGATTTTACCGTCTCTCTGCCCTCCTCCGGTCTCGGCCTTGTCCTGTTGCTCGCCCTCGGCACGATCTCCGGATATGCGCATATGCTGGTGGTCCGGGCTTTCCGGCTCGCGCCGCTGTCGCTGCTTGCGCCGTTCCAATACTTCGAGATCATCTCGGCGACCGTTCTCGGCTATGCGCTGTTCAACGATTTCCCGAGCTTTTCCAAATGGATCGGCATCTTTATCATCGTTGCATCGGGCCTCTTCATCATCTGGCGCGAGCGGTTGCAGGCGCAATCGTTAAAATCCTCCTGACCCCGGGAATATCGGGTTAACTCCGCTTCTTGAGGGATCGTCAATTCGCAGACGATAAAACAGTTTCCGGTTTCATGATGAAGCCTGGAGTTAAAACATGAGCGAATTTCGTCTCGCTTTTCCGGCCTGTGTCGTGGCCGGCAAGCATCGGCTGACGGCCGAAGATATTATACTGTTGCGCAAACATGCTTTTCCGCATGGCATTCGGACATCCGACGATGTCGTGGCGATGTTGGCGCTCAATAATTCCTGCCCTGAAAAATGTGCCGCGTGGAACGCTTTCTTCGTCGAACAGCTCGCCGGTTTCATCGTCCATTATACCTATCCGCAAGGCTCGCTTGATGAAATCAACGTCGCCTGGATCATGCGCATGTTCACGACCGATGGTGTCGTCAACTCGGCGCTGGAACTCGAGCTCATTCTCCATGTCATGGAGATCTCGGCCGATGTCCCGGGTGAATTGAGAGCGCTCGCCCTCGATCAGCTCCGACTGGCGATCACCGACAATATCGGTGGCTACAAGCTGTCGCGTGCCGTCGACCGCCGGGGCATTACCCGCCAGGACGTCGATTTCGCGATGCGCATCTTCAGAAGCGTCGCCGAAGGCGGCATCATCCCGGTCTCGCCGGTCGAATACGGCGTGCTCCAGCAGATCGAGCAGGCAACACTGGCCGGCGCCAATCATCCGCATTGGGCGGGGATCATGGCCGCCGTCAAGCTGCGCGAATATGCCGAGCCGCGGCGCAGCCGCTGGCTGCGCATCGTCGACGAAGAACCCGTCTCGGAAGCAGCCGTCGCCTGACCCTCCGCAAGCCTGATTGTGCGTTCCGGTGTTTTGTGCGTAAAACTCCGGGATGCATTTCTGGGTGGAGTCTCGATGTTCAAGAAAATCCTGATCGCGAATCGCGGCGAAATCGCCTGCCGCGTGATCAAGACTGCGCGCCGCATGGGCATTCAAACCGTCGCGGTCTATTCGGATGCGGATCGGGACGCGCTGCATGTCGAGATGGCCGACGAGGCCGTGCATATCGGCCCGGCCGCCGCGTCGGAAAGTTATCTGGTTGCCGAAAAGATCATCGCTGCCTGCAAGGCGACTGGCGCCGAGGCGGTGCATCCCGGCTACGGCTTCCTCTCCGAACGCGCCTCCTTCTGCGCTGAGCTGGAAAAGCAGGGAATCGTCTTCATCGGCCCGAAGCCGAAGGCGATCATGGCGATGGGCGACAAGATCGAATCGAAGAAATTCGCCAACGCCGCCGGAGTCTCCACCGTGCCCGGCCATCTCGGCATCATCGAGGATGCCGCCCATGCGGAAGTGATATCAGCCGGGATCGGCTATCCCGTCATGATCAAGGCTTCGGCTGGCGGCGGCGGCAAGGGCATGCGTATTGCCTGGAACGAGGCGGAGGTGCACGATGGCTTCGAGCGCGCCCGCTCGGAGGCGAAGAACTCATTCGGCGACGACCGTGTCTTCATCGAGAAATTCGTCGTTGAGCCGCGCCATATCGAGATCCAGGTCCTGGCCGATGCACATGGCAACGTCGTCTACCTCGGCGAACGCGAATGCTCGATCCAACGGCGCAACCAGAAGGTCGCGGAAGAGGCGCCCTCGCCTTTCCTCGACGAAAAAACCCGCAAGGCGATGGGTGAACAATCGGTGGCCTTGGCGAAAGCCGTCGACTACCAGAGCGCCGGCACCGTCGAGTTCATCGTCGACCGCGACCGCAATTTCTATTTCCTGGAAATGAACACCCGTCTGCAGGTCGAGCACCCGGTGACCGAGCTCGTCACCGGCATCGATCTCGTCGAGCAGATGATCCGTGTCGCAGCGGGCGAGCCCCTTCCCTTTGCTCAAGGAGATGTCAGGCTCGACGGCTGGGCGATCGAGAGCCGGCTCTATGCCGAAGATCCCTACCGCAATTTCCTGCCCTCGATCGGCCGCCTGACGCGCTACCGCCCGCCGGCGGAAGGCAGGACCGGCAATGTCGTCATCCGCAACGATACCGGCGTCTTCGAGGGTGCGGAGATCTCGATGTATTACGATCCGATGATCGCCAAGCTCTGCACCTGGGCGCCGACGCGGCTCGAGGCGATCGAGGCCATGGCCCGGGCGCTCGACGGCTTCGTCGTCGACGGCATCGAACATAATGTTCCGTTCCTGGCGGCGCTGATGAAACATCCGCGCTGGCGCGAGGGCCGGCTTTCCACGGGCTTCATCGCCGAGGAATATCCCGATGGTTTCGCACCGATGAAACCGGAGCCGCAGGAGGAGGCCGTGCTTGCCGCCATCGCGCTTTCCGCATCGCTGATCGAGGCGAACCGCCGCGAACGTTTCGCCGATCGCCTGCGCGCTGCATCGGGCGCGCTGCGCGAGCACTGGGTGGTCAAAATCGGCGACAACCACGTCGCCGCAAGATTGCTCGACGGCCTCGTCACCATCCCTTTCGATATGGACATGGCGATCGAGGGCGAGAGCCGGAGTGTTGTCACCGACTGGAGACCGGGAGACCCTGTGTGGAGCGGCAAGGTCGGCGGTCGCGACATCATCGCGCAGGTCCGTCCCGTTCTCAACGGGTTGCGCATCGACTGGCAGGGGCTTTCGGTGAGGGCCAAGGTGTTTTCGCCACGTCATGCCGAACTCGACAGGCTGATGCCGGTGAAGCTGCCGCCCGATACCTCCAAGCTCCTGCTCTGCCCGATGCCCGGCCTCGTCATCGCCATCGCCGTTGCCGAGGGCCAGGAGGTCAAGGCCGGTGAGACGCTTGCGATCGTCGAGGCGATGAAGATGGAAAACGTGCTGCGCGCCGACCGCGATCTCGTCGTCTCCAAGGTCAATGCTGCAGCCGGCGAAAGCCTGGCCGTCGATGCCGTGATCATGGAATTCGCCTGAAAGGGAAAGACCGGGCGGCCGGGTGTTTTTGCTTGAGCCGAGTTCGTCGACCATGCCAAGCTCGAGCCCAATAAATCAGCTGGGAAGCAACAAAATCAGCAGGGAGATATGAAGATGGACGTTCGCGCCGCCGTTGCCGTTCAGGCCGGAAAACCGCTCGAAGTGATGACCGTGCAGCTGGAAGGGCCGAAGGCCGGCGAAGTGCTGGTCGAGGTCAAGGCGACGGGCATCTGCCACACCGATGATTTCACTTTGTCGGGCGCCGATCCGGAAGGCCTGTTTCCGGCCATCCTCGGCCATGAGGGCGCCGGCATCGTCGTCGATGTCGGTCCGGGCGTCACCTCGGTCAAGAAGGGCGACCACGTCATTCCGCTCTACACGCCGGAATGCCGCGAATGCTATTCCTGCCTGTCCCGCAAGACCAATCTCTGCACCTCGATTCGATCAACCCAGGGCCAGGGGCTGATGCCGGATGGCACCTCGCGCTTCTCGATCGGCAAGGACAAGATCCACCACTATATGGGCTGCTCGACCTTTTCGAACTTCACCGTGTTGCCGGAGATCGCCCTTGCCAAGGTCAATCCCGACGCCCCCTTCGACAAGATCTGCTACATCGGCTGCGGCGTCACCACCGGCATCGGCGCGGTCATCAACACCGCCAAGGTGGAGATCGGCTCGACGGCGATCGTCTTCGGTCTCGGCGGCATCGGTCTCAACGTGCTGCAGGGCCTGAAGCTTGCCGGCGCCGACATGATCATCGGTGTCGATATCAACAGTGATCGCAAGGAATGGGGCGAAAAGTTCGGCATGACCCACTTCGTCAATCCGAAGGAGGTCGGTGACGACATCGTGCCCTATCTCGTCAACTTGACCAAACGCAACGGCGACCTGATCGGCGGCGCCGACTATACCTTCGACTGCACCGGCAACACCAAGGTGATGCGCCAGGCGCTGGAAGCCAGCCATCGCGGCTGGGGCAAGTCCATCATCATCGGCGTGGCCGGCGCCGGCCAGGAGATCTCCACCCGGCCGTTCCAGCTGGTCACCGGCCGCAACTGGATGGGCACCGCCTTCGGCGGCGCCCGCGGGCGCACCGACGTGCCGAAGATCGTCGACTGGTACATGCAGGGCAAGATCCAGATCGATCCGATGATCACCCACACCATGCCGCTCGAAGACATCAACAAGGGCTTCGAGCTGATGCATGCGGGCAAGTCCATCCGCGGCGTGGTCGTGTACTGATGACTGCAGCCAACTACAGGGTCGATCTCAAGAAGCTCGAAGAGCTCCCCGCCCGGGAGCTCTTCGACCTCATGAGAATGCGCGTCGATGTTTTTGTCGTCGAGCAGAACTGCCCGTATCCGGAACTCGACGGCAAGGATATCGATGCTCTGCATTTGCGCCTTCTGGAGGACGCTGAGCTCCTGGGCGCGGCGCGAATCCTGAAACCGTATGAGCCGCGGGATCCATCAACGATCGGCCGCGTCGTCGTCTCGCCTGCCCATCGCGGCAAGCGGCTGGGCGATGCATTGATGCGCGAAGCGATCACCGCCTGTGAGCGGCTTTACCCGGCAAATCCGATCGCCTTGTCGGCGCAGGCCCATCTACGCCGTTTCTACGAATCCTTCGGCTTTGTCGGGATATCGCAGGAATATCTGGAAGACGGCATTCCCCATATCGATATGATCAGACAGCCGGCCATTCAGCCGGCATGAGGATATAGCCATGATCTATGTCGACGCCGATGCCTGCCCGGTAAAACCGGAAATCCTCAAGGTGGCCGAACGTCACGGCCTCGAAGTGACCTTCGTCGCCAATTCCGGCCTGCGCCCTTCGCGCGATCCGATGATCCACAACGTCATCGTCTCCAATGCCTTCGACGCCGCCGACAACTGGATCGCCGAACGCGCCGGTGCGGGCGATGTCGTCGTCACCGCCGATGTACCGCTCGCCGTGCGCTGTGTCGCGACCGGCGCCTTCGTCAGCGGCCCGACCGGGCGCGTCTTCGACGAAACCAATATCGGCATGGCAAGCGCCATGCGCGATCTCGGCGCGCATTTGCGTGAAACCGGCGAGAGCAAGGGCTATAACGCCGCCTTCAGCCCGAAAGACCGGTCACGCTTCCTCGAAACCTTCGACCGCCTCTGCCGCCGCGCCAAGAGCCTTTCCGCGCAAGCTGGCGGCCAAGGCTGATCGCATCCCAAACCAGCAAAACAAGTCAGCAAGAAACGGGTGGCATGGCAGCCATGCCGATTCCTACCTTGAAGTAAGCCGTCTCCTCACGCATATACGCCCCATCGCAGACGACTGCGGCATCCCTCGGGATGCAACCGTCGCGGGGACGGCCTCGCTCTTGAACAAGGAGAGTCGTATGGCTTGGTTTCTGCTTTTTCTCGCCGGTCTTTTCGAATGTGGCTGGGCGATCGGTCTTAAATATACCGAGGGTTTCACGCGGCCGTTGCCGACGACGCTGACCGTCATATCCATGGTGATCAGCATCGTGCTGCTCGGCCTGGCGGTAAAGCACCTGCCGATCGGCACCGCCTACGCGGTGTGGACCGGCATCGGCACGGTTGGCACCGTACTGCTTGGCATCTGGCTGCTTGGCGATGAGGCAAGTGTCTCCCGTCTTGCCTGCATCATGCTGATCGTCGGCGGTATCGCCGGCCTCAAGCTCACTGCCTGAGATTGAGGCTGAGGGGCGTCGGCGACGTCCCTCAGCTATGGTTCAGACTGTCTTGCGGTTGTCGACGGCAAGAGCGCCGGGACCGGAGAAGAACAGGTAGAGGAAGACGAAGCAGAACAGGATCGCGGCGTCGCCCTGGTTGACGGCCGGGAAGAAGCTGCTCGGCGCATGCGCCATGAAATAGGCGACCGCCATTTCGCCGGCGAGCAGGAAAGCGACAGGGCGCGTCAGCAGGCCAATGAGAATGAGGATACCGCCGATAAGCTCGAGAAGAGCCGCGAAAAGCATCAGCGGCGGCAGCGAGCCGGACATCTGCGAAGCCGGGAAGCCGAAAAGCTTCATCGTGCCGTGTTCGATGAACAGCAGTGCGGTGATGATTCTGAGAGCGGCCAGCCCGTAGGGGCGATAGGCAGAAAGACGCTCGAAACTTGACATTAAACCTCTCCATTAAAACAATTACAGCCGAGCGTTAGCCCGTCCTCGTCAGCGATTGAACACACGGATCACTGACGGCCGTTCACATTTTCGACAGCGGGTAAACACCCGATCGCGCAGCTTTATTCGGCGGAAACGTTAAAGCGGAATGTTGTCGTGTTTCTTCCACGGATTGGCGAGATCCTTGTTGCGCAGCATCTTCAGGCCGCGCGCCAGCCGCCGGCGGGTCGAATGCGGCATGATCACCTCGTCGACATAACCGCGCTCGGCGGCGACGAAGGGCGAGAGGAACCGATCCTCGTACATTTTCGTATGTGCGGCGATCTTCTCGGGATCGGCGATATCCTTGCGGAAAATGATCTCGACCGCGCCCTTGGCGCCCATCACGGCGATCTGCGCCGTTGGCCAGGCATAGTTCAAGTCGCCGCGCAGATGCTTCGACGCCATCACGTCATAGGCACCCCCGAAGGCTTTGCGGGTGATGACGGTGAGCTTCGGCACCGTTGCCTCGGCGTAAGCGAAGAGCAGCTTGGCGCCGTGCTTGATGAGGCCGCCATATTCCTGCGCCGTGCCCGGCAGGAAGCCCGGCACGTCGACAAACGTGACGATCGGAATATTGAAGCAGTCGCAAAAGCGCACGAAACGGGCCGCCTTGCGCGAGGCGTCGCTGTCGAGCACCCCGGCCAGCACCATCGGCTGGTTGGCGACGAAGCCGACGGTGGAGCCTTCGACGCGGCCGAAACCGCAGACGATGTTGCCGGCAAAACTCGCCTGGATCTCGAAGAAATCCCCCTCGTCCGCCACCTTCCGGATCAGTTCCTTGATATCGTAAGGCTTGTTGGCGCTCGCCGGCACCAGCGTGTCGAGAGAGGCGTCGATTTCTGTCACCGACTGGTAACATTCGATCTCCGGCAGCGGCGCGGTATTCGACAGCGGCAGGAAATCGATCAGCCGGCGCACCTGCAACAGCGTTTCGACATCATTGTCATAGGCGCCGTCGGCAATCGACGAGCGCACCGTATGGACGACGGCGCCGCCGAGTTCTTCGGCTGTCACTGTCTCGTTGGTCACGGTTTTCACCACATCCGGACCGGTGACGAACATGTAGGAGGTATCGCGCACCATGAAGATGAAATCGGTCATCGCAGGCGAATAGACGTCGCCGCCGGCGCAAGGCCCCATGATGACGGAGATCTGCGGGATGACGCCGGAAGCCAGCACATTGCGCTGGAACACCTCGGCATAACCGCCGAGGGCCGCCACGCCCTCCTGGATACGGGCGCCGCCCGCATCGTAGATGCCGACGATCGGCGCGCGGTTCTTCAGCGCCATGTCTTGTACCTTCATGATCTTCTCGGCATGCGCTTCCGACAGCGAACCGCCGAAGACGGTGAAGTCCTTGGCGAAGACGAACACCGTGCGGCCGTTGACCGTCCCCCAGCCGGTGACGACGCCGTCGCCGGCAACACGGCTCTTGTCCATGCCGAAATCGGTGGAGCGATGTTCGACGAACATGTCGAACTCCTCGAAGGAGCCCTCGTCGAGGAAAAGGTCGATGCGCTCGCGCGCCGTCAGTTTGCCACGCTTGTGCTGGGCGTCGATGCGGGCTTTGCCACCGCCGAGACGGGCGATGTCGCGGCGCCGTTCCAGCTCTTCGAGAATTTCCTTCATGCGATCTCCCTCGCCGCTGCGGGCGGCAATCCGGCGGTAGATTTGTCCTAGCGGCTGCGGCCGCTGAGCGAGAAAACCGAGCGTATCCTTGCTGCAACGTCCTCGGCCAGGATCTCGTCGGCAAGCTTGGGATCGGCAGCGATGCTGGTCACGTCGAAGGCGCTGACGGCGATGACCGAGCCGTCCTCGACCGAGGCGGCGTCGATGCTGATCTTGGCGACGTTGCGGTCCTTCTGAAAGCCGAGGCCCTTTTCGACGGACACCACCCGGATCGTCAGCACCACCCGCGGCAGCACCGTGTCGCGCACCGTGGCGTTGATCGCGGCGTTGACGCGGTCGTTGATGCCGGAAAGCAGCTCGGCCGGCATGTTCGGGCCGGAGAGAACGACGGCGCTGCGCACATCATAGACCGGCGTCTCCGGCTTCGTGGCCGAGAGACTGACGCAGGCCGTGAGCGCGATACAGACGAATGCGGCCCGGCAAAAACACGACCTCAGCCAATTCATTGCAAAATCCCGCACCACCCCGTTGGAGTCGCAGATTTCGCCATAATCCCTGGGAAGGCAATATGTTTCAGGCGCTTAGGGCGAAAAAAACATCCGTCGCCGCCTTGAACTCGGCAAAGCGCTTGGCCCGCCGCTCCTCAGCTTCCTCGTCGCTGCCCCAATGCTCGATCGTCCAGTCCTCGTCGAGATGGGCAAGCGACCAGGCCTCCTCCATCGTCACCCGGCCCTCGGCGAAGGCGAGCGCCAGGATCGCCGAACCTGTGAGCGTGGTGACCGTGTGGAGTGCTGCAAGCGCCATCGCGCTGTCATATCTGGCGAGCGTGACGGCGAAGGCGGCAGTCGCCTCGCGCGGCTGCTCCTGCGGCATTACCCCTTCGACAAGGATGAAGCGAGCGCCGAGATCGTTTGCCGCCCAGTCGATGACGGGGTCCCAGCGCTCCGCCTGCCGTTCGACCAGCAATTCCGGCCCATCGGCGCGATAGCAGAGCAGGTCGCTGGAGGAAAAACGCAGGATATCCTCGAAAATCGCCTGCGCATTGGCGGTAATGCCGTCGAGCGCGGTGTTGACGAGCCGTGTCACTGGCATGCTCACCGGATTGATTTCCTCGCCCTGCGCCTGCCATTCGGCCGCGACAAGCCGCGCCAGCACCTCTGTCGGAACGGCCAGAACCTGCCGCGCCGGCGTGCGCACCATCTTGCCGTCGAGCGTGATCGCAAAACCGCCCTCGTGCTCGGCAATGGAGACGTCGGTATAGAAACGCTTCGGCAGCGGCTTCTTCATCTGGATCTGCGCGCGGCGGATGGGATCGGGATGGCTCAGGCCTTCGGAAAGGTCGTTCAGCAGATCGCGCATGGGCTCACCTCAGGAAAAATGACGCAATATCTCGTTCGGATGGTAGGCGATCGCATCAGCGCCGTTGGCGATCAGCTCATCCACGCTGGCATAGCCCCAGGCAACACCGATCGCCTTGGCGCCGGCAGCCTTTGCCATCTGCATATCGTAAACGGCATCGCCGATGACAATGGTGTCGGCAGCATTCATGCCGGTTTCATCGCAGCATTCCGTCACCATGGCCGGATGCGGCTTGGAGGGGCAATCGTCAGCGGTCCGTGCGACGATGAAATGCTCGTCGAAGCCATGCGTCTCCATCACCAGCTTCAGCCCACGCCTGGATTTGCCCGTCACCGCGCCGATCAGCAGGTCCTCGCGCCCGCTGATCGCGTTGATCATCTCGCGAATGCCGGGAAACAGCGGCTCCTTGTAATCAAGATCCTGACGCACGATCGAAAACAGCGATTTGTAATGCGCCGTCATATCGATGTCTTCCTGTTCCACATGCGGCCTGCCCTGCATGCGGGCGATCGCAATATCGAGGGACAGGCCGATAATCGCCTTGGTGTCGTCAAATCGCGGTTCCGGTTTGCCGAACTTATCGAAGGTCCGGCGCATGGTTTCGTGAATCAGACCGGCGCTATCGACCAGCGTGCCATCACAATCGAAAAGCGCCAGTTTCATTCGTCGTCCCTTTCGGCACTGGAGAGATCGAAGCCGAGAAGGTTCCAGGTCTGGACCATGTGCGGCGGCAGCGGCGCGCTGACGCGCAGCCGCCCGCCGGAGGGGTGCGGAATGTCGATGTGGCGGGCATGCAGATGCAGACGCTTCTGAACGCCGCCAGGAAAATCCCAGTTCGGATCGTCGTCGAAATATTTCGGATCGCCGATGATCGGGTGGCCGATATGCAGGGCGTGAACGCGCAGCTGATGGGTCCGGCCGGTATAGGGTTCCATCTCCAGCCAGGCGAGGTTCTGGGCGGCGGTTTCGAGCACACGATAGAAGGAGACGGCATGATCCGCGCCGTCTTCGCCGTGTTTGGCGATCCGCATGCGGTCGCCGTCGGCAGTCGGCTCCTTGACCAGCCAGGTCGAGATCTTGTCCTCATGCTTGCGCGGCACGCCCTTGACCAGCGACCAATAGGTCTTCTTGGTGTCGCGCTCGCGGAAGGCCGCCGTCAGCTTCTGCGCGGCGCCGCGCGTACGGGCGATCACGAGAACACCAGACGTGTCGCGGTCGAGGCGATGAACGAGCCGCGGCTTCTCGCCTTTCGGGCTGGTCCAGGCTTCGAGCATCTGGTCGATGTGCCTGGCGACGCCGGAGCCGCCCTGCACCGCAAGACCGGAGGGCTTGTTGAGCACGATCACCTTGTCGTCCTCATGCAGCACCATGCGCGACAGCAGTTCGAAATCGGTCGAATGCTTGAGATCCTTGCCGGCGATCGGTCCGGATTTCAGCTTGGCATCGACATCGAGCGGCGGCACGCGCACCGTCTGGCCGGGCTGCACGCGTGCATCCGATTTGACACGTCCGCCGTCGACGCGCACCTGGCCGGAGCGCAGCAGCTTCTGCAGCGGACCGAAGCCGAGCCCCGGAAAGTGCACCTTGAACCAGCGATCGAGCCGCATGCCGGCTTCGTCGGGTTCAACCTTGATATGTTCTATGCCAGCCATGAAAAATCTTTCGGAAATTGCTGCGCGGGCCGAGCCGGCGTTCTTGCCGCTGCCTTTAGAGCATTTTCACGCAAAACGGAAACCGGAAAAGAAATCAGGCCAAAGCGCGCATGACGGCAAGGCCCGCGATGACGGCCGCCATCGAAAGCCCGACGCTCGCAACGATGTAGACGCCGCCGGCAACAGCCTCACCACGCTCGAACAATGAGATGGCATCGAGCGAGAAAGCCGAGAAGGTGGTGAAGCCGCCAAGGAAGCCGGTGATCAGCAGCAGGCGCAGTTCCACCGAGGCGTTGAACTTCCGCGCAATCAGCTCGGCGAAGACGCCGATGACGAAGCAGCCGACGACATTGACGGTGAGCGTGCCCCAGGGAAAGCCTGGCCCCATGAGTCTCAGCGCCCACTGGCCGACATAATATCTGAGGAGGGAACCGATGGCGCCGCCGACGGCGACGAGAAGAGCCTGGATCATGAGCCGGATTTACCGCGTTGCGAAAGTGATTCTAACCGAACCCCTATGAATTCTTACCATTTTGTAAAATGCCAATGATTTTCTTATGATGGCGCCAAGATCATGCCGATACGGTGATGGCATGACCCAGTTGCTGTCGATATCGGCCAACACCGCCGCCGTTGCCTTCGAATCGCTGCGCATCCCGCAGCGTGTCGCGACGAGCACGGCGGCGCGCGATGCACGGCGCCTTGCCGACCGGCAGTTGAAGGCTGATAGCACCGACGAGGTCGACGAGCCTTCCAGCATCATCCAGTCGACGGAGGTGGCGCTCGACCTGATGGCCAAAGGCAATCGCCAACCGCAGGCTGGCCTGAAACAGGCGCTGCGATCCTACGAAGATTTCTGAGGCATCCGCCTTCCCCGAACGAAAAGCCCGCGGCTGCAATCGCAACCGCGGGCTTTTCTGTCTTCACAATCGTGGTCCTTACTTGCCCTGGGCCGACAATACCTGCAACACCAGATCGACCTTGCCGGCCTTTTCGAAGGTCAGCGTCACCGGCACCGTGTCGCCCTGCTTGAACGGCGTCTTCACCTTCCGGAACATCAGATGCAGGTTGCCGGGCTCGAGCTTGACCGTCTCGCCGGCAGCGATGGCGATGCCGTCCTTCAGCTGGCGCATCCGCATGACATTGTCCTTGGTCTCCATCTCGTGGATCTGAACCTCGCCTGATGCAGGCGAGCTCACCGACACCAGTCGATCATCCGTCTGGCCGTTGTTCTTCACCGTAAAGAAACCGCCGCCGACCGGCTGGCCGGGCAGCATCGCCTTGGCGAAGCCGCCGGAGATTTCGAGATCGCCGGCCTTGACCGTTTCGCCGGCGGGCGCCGCAGCACCCAAGCCCGCAATACCGGACATGTCCATGCTGGTTTTACCGGTCATGTCCATGCCGGCCATGTCGTCATGATCGTGGCCGTGACCTTCGCCGGCGACGACCTTCAGGAGCGGCGCCGGGCTTTTCAGCCCATGCGCGTCGTCGCCCTCCTTCGCCACCTGATCCCAGGCCGCGACGGTATCGCCACACATCTGCGTCACCGGAAAGGCGAGCGAGGTGCCGGCTTCGACGCCCGAAACCTTACCCTGGATCACGAAGGTGTCATAGAAATCGTCGGAGAGATTGCCGTTCTTCCAGCGGATCTCGATCGCGCCTGATTTCACCTTGTCGCCGTGATTGTCGTAGGTCTTCTGATAATCGCCCTTGATCACCTCGAGCTCCCAGCCGGCCTTCGGCTGCGGCTTGGCGAAGACGAAACCTTCCGGCAGCTTGACCCGCACTTCCGTGGTCGCCTTGCCGTCGCAGCCGTGCGGCAGCTGCAATGTGGCGAGAATGGTGCTGTCCTGCTTTGCCTGCTTGTCGAGGAAGGTCACATGCGCCTCGGCGCCGGCAAAAGCGGTGGCGGAAAGAATGGCGGCAAGCCCGAATGTCTTGCCAATTTTTTTGAAAGTTTTCATCGGATATCTCCTCGCCGGCCGCGGACTTCTCTCAAGTGGGCCGGCATTACTGATCATGGTTACGATAACAGATCAGGCGAGGATGGGGGGCGCGCGGGAATTCGCCCGGCTGACGGCGCCTGCGCCGACAACGACAGAGATTTCGACCGGCGCGTTGATCAGCGAGCCGAGCTTGCGCTCGAGCCAGGAGGCCGCATCCGGCGTCGGCAGGATGACCGAGGCCGACAGCCGGCAAGCTTCACAATTCGGTTTGAAGGTAAGGGTCTTGCCGTCGGCGTCCTTTATGGTGACGCAGAGCGAGGCGAAGGTGCCGTCGGGCAGCACATAGGCCGCGGCATCGTAGCCCTCGGCGGCGGCAGCCTGCGGCGCCTGATGGGCAAGGCCGAGCAAAACCAAGCTCAATGCGCAAAGCATGCGCAGGAAGAGCGTCGCTTTCAGTCCGGTCTGCCGCATGAGATCCCCTTCAACAGCATGTCGCGATAGCCGGTTTCCCCGCCGAATGCAAAAGCAGATTTGCCGCAGATTAGGGCTTGGTTGGAATAAGACGACAAAAATTTGCCCGGTCACGACATTTGCCCCTTGCCAAGCGCTGCACCCGCCGGATAATTGCGCCAACCTTGTTGGGAGAATCCGGTGCTTTCGCCACCGGTGCCGAAGGAGCAACCGCCCCGGAAACTCTCAGGCAAAAGGACCAGCAAGGGGCAGACGGAACTCTGGAGAGAAGCGTTCTCGAAACGCTCGCCGAAGGGATAACAATCTCAGGCACTCAGGACAGAGGGGGCTCAGGAGAGAAGTGCGCAACCGCGCCTTCAGATTTGAGCCCGCGCCTTCCTGAGAAGGCGCAAACCCCGGAGGCGTCTTTTGGACGATACTGCTGCCCTGAAGAAAACCCCGCTGCATGCCCTGCATCTTTCGCTCGGCGCCCGCATGGTGCCGTTCGCTGGCTATGACATGCCGGTGCAATATCCTGCAGGTGTCATGAAGGAACATCTTCATACCCGCACCGAAGCCGGCCTCTTCGACGTCTCCCATATGGGCCAGGTGATCGTGAAGGCGAAATCGGGCAGCTACGAAGATGCCGCGCTGGCGCTCGAAAGCCTGGTGCCGGTTGACATACTGGGCCTTGCCGAGGGCCGTCAGCGCTATGGCTTCTTCACCGACGACACCGGCTGCATTCTCGACGACCTGATGATCACCCATCTCGACGATCATCTTTTCGTCGTCGTCAACGCGTCGTGCAAGGAAGCCGACCTCGCCCATCTGCAGACCCATATCGGCGACCAATGCGATATCACCCTTCTCAATCGTGCTCTGATCGCGCTGCAGGGACCGCGTGCCGTCGAGGTTCTCGCCGAGCTCTGGGCCGACGTCGCGGCGATGAAATTCATGGATGTGCGCCACTGCCGCCTGCACGACGTTTCCTGTCTTGTCTCGCGCTCCGGCTATAGCGGCGAGGACGGCTTTGAAATCTCGATTCCATCAGACAAGGCCGAGGATGTCACCATGCGGTTGCTCGAACATCCCGACGTCCAGGCAATCGGGCTCGGTGCCCGCGATTCGCTGCGCCTGGAAGCCGGCCTCTGCCTCTACGGCAATGATATCGACACGACCACCTCACCGGTCGAGGCGGCGCTGGAATGGGCCATGCAGAAGGCAAGGCGCGGCGGTGGTGCACGCGCCGGCGGCTTCCCCGGCTCCGGCCGCATCCTTTCCGAACTTGAAAACGGCGCCGCGCGCCGCCGCGTCGGCCTGAAGCCGGAAGGCAAGGCCCCGGTGCGCGGCCATGCCAAGCTCTATGCCGATGCCGAGGGCAAGGTAGAAATCGGCGAAGTCACCTCGGGCGGCTTCGGCCCCAGCGTCGAAGCCCCCGTCGCCATGGGCTACGTGCCGATCTCTCATGCTGCGGCGGGCACACTCGTCTATGCCGAGGTGCGCGGCAAATATCTGCCGATCACCGTCAGCGCCCTGCCCTTCGTCACACCGACCTACAAACGCTAAACCTTTTCCAGAGAGGACGAACAATGCTGAAATTTACCGAAGAACACGAATGGCTGAAGATCGAAGGCGGCGTTGCGACGGTCGGCATCACCAACTATGCCGTCGATCAGCTCGGCGACCTGGTTTTCGTCGAACTGCCGGAAGTCGGCGCGACCTTCTCCAAGAACGGCAATGCCGCGACCGTTGAATCCGTCAAGGCTGCTTCCGACGTCTATTGTCCGCTTGATGGCGAGATCACCGAGGTCAATCCGGCCATCGTTGCCGATCCGTCATTGGTCAATTCCGATCCTCAGGGCGCCGGCTGGTTCTTCAAGCTGAAGCTTGCAAATCCTGCGGACGCCGATGGCCTGCTCGATGAGGCGGCCTACAAGGAGCTCACTGCGTAATGACGACGCCGACGGAATTCCAGTTTACCGACTATCAGCCCTACGATTTCGCCAATCGCCGCCATATCGGCCCCTCGCCGGCTGAGATGACCGACATGCTGAAGGTGATCGGCTATAACAGCCTCGACGGCCTGATCGACGCGACACTGCCGCCCTCGATCCGCCAGAAGGCGCCGCTCGTCTGGGGCGCGCCGATGACGGAGCGTGAGGCGCTCGACAAGCTGCGCGAGACCGCCAACAAGAACAAGGTGCTGGTCTCGCTGATCGGCCAGGGTTACTACGGTACGATCACGCCGCCTGTCATCCAGCGCAACATCCTGGAGAACCCGGCCTGGTATACGGCCTATACGCCTTACCAGCCGGAGATCAGCCAGGGCCGCCTGGAAGCGCTGCTCAACTACCAGACGATGATCTGCGACTTGACCGGCCTCGACGTCGCCAACGCCTCGCTGCTCGACGAGGCGACCGCCGCCGCCGAAGGCATGGCGATCGCCGAGCGCGTCGCCAAGTCGAAGGCAAAAGCCTTCTTCGTCGATGCAGACTGCCATCCGCAGACCATCGCCCTCATCCGCACCCGCGCCGAGCCACTCGGCTGGAGCGTCATCGTCGGCAATCCCTTCACCGATCTCGACCCCGTCGATGTCTTCGGGGCGATCTTCCAGTATCCGGGCACGCATGGTCACGTGCATGATTTTACCGGCCTGATCGCGCGCCTGCACCAGACCGGCGCCATCGCTATCGTCGCCGCCGATATCCTGGCGCTGACGCTGCTGAAATCGCCCGGCGAAATGGGCGCCGATATCGCCATCGGTTCCTCGCAGCGCTTCGGCGTCCCGGTCGGCTATGGCGGCCCGCATGCGGCCTATATGTCGGTCAAGGATGCCATCAAGCGCTCCATGCCCGGCCGTCTCGTCGGCGTTTCCGTCGATGCCCGTGGCAACCGTGCCTATCGCCTGTCGCTGCAGACCCGCGAGCAGCATATCCGCCGCGAGAAGGCAACGTCGAATATCTGCACCGCCCAGGTGCTGCTCGCCGTCATGGCCTCGATGTATGCCGTCTTCCACGGCCCGAAGGGCATCAAGGCGATCGCCCAGCAGGTGCACCAGAAAGCCGTGCTGATGGCCAAGGGCCTGGAAAAGCTCGGCTATAAGGTGGAACCCGACACCTTCTTCGACACGATCACCGTCGATGTCGGCCACATGCAGGGCCTGATCCTGCGCGCCGCCGTTGCCGAAGGCGTCAATCTGCGCAAGGTCGGCGAAACCCGGATCGGCATGAGCCTCGACGAGCGCACCCGCCCTGCGACGCTGGAAGCCGTGTGGCGCGCCTTCGGCGGCAATTTCACCATTGCCGATTTCGAGCCTTCCTATCGCCTGCCGAAGGGCCTGCTTCGGACCAGCGACTACCTCACCCATCCGATCTTCCACATGAACCGCGCCGAAAGCGAGATGACGCGTTACATCCGCCGGCTCTCCGACCGGGATCTGGCGCTCGACCGCTCGATGATCCCGCTCGGCTCCTGCACGATGAAGCTCAATGCGACGGCGGAAATGCTGCCGATCACCTGGCCGGAATTTTCCGATATCCATCCTTTTGTGCCGGCCGACCAGGCGCTCGGTTACCGCGAGATGATCGACGACCTGATCGAAAAGCTCTGCGCCGTCACCGGCTACGACGCCTTCTCGATGCAGCCGAATTCCGGCGCGCAGGGCGAATATGCCGGCCTGCTGACGATCCGCAACTATCATATCGCCAATGGCGACGGCCATCGTGACGTCTGCTTGATCCCGACCTCGGCGCATGGCACCAACCCGGCCTCGGCCCAGATGGTCGGCATGAAGGTTGTCGTCGTCAAGGTCCGCGAGAATGGCGATATCGATCTCGACGATTTCCGCGCCAAGGCTGAGCAGCATGCGGCAAATCTCTCCTGCTGCATGATCACCTATCCCTCGACGCACGGCGTCTTCGAGGAAACCGTCAGGGAAATCTGCGATCTGGTGCATGAGCATGGCGGCCAGGTCTATCTCGACGGCGCCAACATGAACGCCATGGTCGGCCTGTCCCGCCCCGGTGACATCGGCTCCGACGTTTCGCATCTCAACCTGCACAAGACCTTCTGCATTCCGCATGGCGGCGGCGGACCCGGCATGGGCCCGATCGGAGTCAAGGCGCATCTGGCCCCCTACCTGCCCGGCCATCCCGAAACCGACGGCCGTTCGGGTGCGGTCTCGGCCGCCGCCTTCGGCTCCGCCTCGATCCTGCCGATCTCCTGGAGCTATTGCCTGATGATGGGCGGTGAAGGCCTGACCCAGGCGACCAAGGTGGCGATCCTCAACGCCAACTATATCGCCACCCGGCTGAAGGGCGCCTATGACGTGCTCTACAAGTCGAAGACCGGCCGGGTCGCGCATGAATGTATCATCGACACACGCCCGCTGGTCGATAGCTCAGGCGTCACCGTCGACGATGTCGCCAAGCGCCTGATCGACTGCGGCTTCCACGCGCCGACCATGAGCTGGCCGGTCGCCGGCACGCTGATGATCGAGCCGACGGAAAGCGAGACCAAGGCCGAGCTCGACCGTTTCTGCGAGGCGATGCTGGCGATCCGCGAGGAAGCCCGCGCCATCGAGGATGGCCGCATGGACAAGACCAACAACCCGCTGAAGAACGCCCCGCACACGGTCGAAGACCTCGTCGGCGAATGGGACCGTCCCTACAGCCGGGAACAGGCCTGCTTCCCGCCCGGCGCCTTCCGCGTCGACAAATATTGGTCCCCGGTCAACCGCGTCGACAACGTCTATGGCGACCGCAACCTGATCTGCACCTGCCCGCCGGTGGAAAGCTACGCAGAGGCGGCCGAATAACGGTCACACCTGACGCCGTAGCGAAAGCCGAGCAATCCAAGCCCCTTCCATCATGGGAGGGGCTTTCCTCATTCTGATAGAAATGTGCGAAGGAAGGTCATTCCATGCCCCAGGATCAAAGCGAAGCAAGAATGCAGGCGCCATGGTCGAAACCCGTGCTCGTCGCCCTCGAAGAGTCCGGCAAATACACGAGCATCGATACCACCCAGGCCGCCTCCTGGGCAATGATCGAGGATTGGCCGACCGAGGACGGTGCCGCACTCGACCAGGCGCTGCTGATCTGCGCCGACGTCATCAAGGGCAAGCGCACCGGCGAGGATGCACGCAAAGCATTCATCGCCGCCGCGGTCGAAGCTGGCCTCGATATCAAGACCTGAACGGCGGAGACACGACGCCCCGCGTAGGCTCAACGTAAGAGAGGTGGACCGGTTTGCAGCCGGTCCAGCTTCAATACCTCGGCAGGGGCACCCGTTCCCGGTTCCCCTGCGCTCCGTCAGTGCCAAAATGTGCGGTTTGCCGCTTAGAAGCGCTCGCCGACCATGTCCTCGCTCTTGGCCCACAATGCCTTGGCCGTCGCGGGATCGAGCGCGTAGCTGCGCACGCCTTCGGAAATCGGGCTGATTTCCGCATCCGTTACTTCGGAGACGTGGCAATTTTCGCAATATCTGCCGCCGACCGCGTCTGCCGGAGCGACGAAACCTGCCCAGACTGAGGTCGCGGCACCTTGCGGGATCGTCTTCCGCTGGAAGGGCGGTTTGCCCTCGGCGGCGAGTGCTGCGTTGATCTCAGCCATCATGCCTTCGATCGCGCCGGCGCCGACATGACGGTCGAGCTCGGTCTGGATGCCGCCGGGATGCAGTGCCGTCGCACGGATACCGCGCTTCTCGAGGCGCCGGTCGAGCTCCACCGCGAACAGGATATTTGCGGTTTTCGACTGGGCATAGGCCGCCCAGGGCTCATAGGTCTTGCTCTCGAAATTGAGGTCGTCGAGGCTGAAAGGAGCCATGCGATGGGCCGAGGACGCGACGATCACCACACGGCCGCCCGATTTGACGAGCGATGCGATGCGATTGACCAGCACAAAATGACCGAGATGATTGGTGCCGAACTGCGTTTCGAAACCATCGGCGGTGCGGCCGAAGGGAGCAGCCATCACGCCGGCATTGGCAATGACGACATCGAAGGGGCGGCCATCCGCGATGAGCGCATCGGCGCAGGCCCGCACGCTTGCCAGAGAAGCAAGATCGAGCTCGACGATGTCAAGACTGCCGCCATTGGCTGCACCGGCGCGCACGACTTCCGTTGCCGCCCTTGCCTTTGCAAGGTCACGGGCCGTACCCACCACCTGCGCTCCATGGACTGCCAGGACACGTGCGGTTTCCACGCCGAGACCGGCCGAAACACCCGTCACCAGAACACGCTTGCCGTTGAGATCGACGCCGGCGAGCACCTCATCGGTGGTCGATGTCGCGCCAAAAAGTCCACTCATGATTATCTCCTTGATCATGGACGCACCGCTCCGGGCTGGTGGACCATTGCCCGCCGGCCTCTAATGGAATAAAAGGAGGATGCCTCCAGATAAATATGGAGGGCGCCTCCGTTTATCAAGGGGACTTCTCGGAAATGGCTGAAAAAAGTGACGGACCCACCGTCCGAAAGCCGCGTGCGGATGCCGAACGCAACCGTCTTCTGCTGATGGAAACGGCAAAGACCGTCTTTGCCGACAAGGGTTCCAACGCCAGCCTGGAAGAAATTGCGCGCATCGCCGGCGTCGGCATCGGCACACTTTATCGCCATTTCCCGACGCGCGATGCATTGGTTGCCGCCATCTACCGCAACGAGACGACGCAGCTTGCCGCTGCCGCCAAAAGCCTTGCCGAGACACATCCGCCTGTCGAAGCGCTTCGTCTGTGGCTGGTGCAGTTCGTCGATTATGTCGTAACGAAACACGGCATGTCGGAGGTGCTGGATTCTTTGGTCGGCGGCACCTCCGAGCTCTATGCCGATTCGGCCGACTTGATCATAGGCGCCGTCAATCTGCTGGTGGATCGCGCAGTCGCCACCGGCGAAATCCGCCTGGCGATGGACCCGCTCGATATCCTGCGCGCGCTGGCGGGCGGCGCAAGCATCAGCTGCGGCCCCGCCTGGCGGGAGGCAGCAAGACAACTCATCGATATTCTGATTGCGGGGATGAGAGCCAGTCGCTGAGAGGGAGCCAAGTCGCAGTGGTTAAAGGCCCCTCCCATAGGTTGGGAGCGGCTGGATGCTTCTGATGCACAAGGATCAAATTTAACCTTTCTTAGCAAGTCTCTGTTAGCAATTCATAAAGGCGGCTTCCATCAACATGGATCATCGTCGATCCCTTGTTTTGCGTGCAGGTTCTTATGCGTCCATCGGCTGTGCCAGCAATCCTCCTCGCCGCCCTGATTCTGTCGGGATGCGCCGCAAGTTCTGGGGCCGAAGATGTGCTCACCCCTGTACCGTCGCGCGAAACGACCAATGCCATTACCCAGCCGAGCGGCCCGATACCGGCTGCAGCCGTGGGCGATCCTGCTCCGCAGGCAAGCTCGCCGCAGGAGGCATTGAGCTGGACGGGGCAGGTTCCGGAGCCGCAGGCGCTCGTCCCCGCAGACAGGCCGGTCGGCATGCCGATGCCGACGGAAAAACCGGTCGCCATGCTGATGCCGAGCAATCCCGCGGGCAATGCGATGCCCGATCTCGGCGCGAGGCCGCCCTCACGCGGCCAAATTTACGGCCACCGGTTCCGCGATGCCAAGCCGATCAACTTCGGTTCCACCTCGCCGAGAAAGCTTGCCGTGCACGGCGTCGACGTGTCGCGCTGGCAGGGCGAGATCGATTGGGAGACGCTGCGCAGGCAAGGCGCGAACTTCGTCTACATCAAGGCGACAGACGGTGGCGATCACCTCGATCCGATGTTCAAGAAGAACTGGCGCCGGGCCAAGGAAGCCGGGCTGAAACACGGCGCCTATCACTTCTTCTATTGGTGCCGGACAGCCGGCGAGCAGGCCGACTGGTTCATCCGCAACGTACCAAAGGAAGCCAACGCTCTTCCGCCTGTGATCGACGTCGAATGGAACGGCGAATCGAGCTGCAAGAGGCGCATCTCGCCTGAACGTGTCCGGGAAAAGATGCAGGTCTTCATGGACAAGCTGGAGCGCCATTACGGCCAGCGTCCAATCATCTACACCGCGCCGGACTTCTACCGGGATAACCTGAAGGGCCAAATGCTCGACTATCCCTTCTGGCTGCGCTCGGTGGCCGCTCACCCCTCCAAGGTCTATCCGGGCCGCAAGTGGCTCTTCTGGCAGTATTCCGGCTCCGGCCTTTCCGATGGCGTCGACGGCAAGATCGACCTGAACGTCTTCAACGGCAATGAAAGCGACTGGCACGACTGGGTGGCGTCGCGATAGCCAAGCTGTCCATGATTTCCGCGCCTTTCCAACATCGTTCCGTGCCAATCCGGAACAGATGAATGGCAAGACGCACTCAACTGTAGGTCTTTGCTAACGCAACGCCTTCAGCATTCTCTAAATCCTCGCGTGTACAAGAATTTCATCCAGTTCTGGGGAAACGGCTGATGAGCATATCGGGCATGACGAGCACTGCTCTTTCGGGAATGCGGGCGCAGACGACGCGGGTCGGCGCGATTGCCAACAACATCGCAAACAGCAGCACGCCGGACTATGCCAGGCTGAACACCAGCCTCACCTCCGTTGAAGCAGGCGGTGTCCAGGCCGTCGTCAGCCCGACGGCGTCGGATGTCGATCCCGCCACCGAATTGACCGGCCTTGTTGAAGCCGAGCAGAGCTACAAGGCAAACGCCGTGGTCTTCGAGACCGGCGCCGATATGTGGGAAATGCTGATGAGCATCAAGCGCGACTGAGCACGCCCGATTTCATGGAGTTGCTGGCGGAGAATTTTCCGTCGGCCTGAAGGCCATCAGGAATGCGCCGGCTCGGCCTGGCGCTGGGCGGCAAGGGCCGCGAGATCGGCAGGCTTCAGCTCGACGGATTCGCCGCAGCCGCAGGCCGACGTCTGGTTCGGATTTGTGAAGGTGAAGCCCGAGCGCAGCGTCGTCGTCTCGAAGCCCATTTCGGTGCCGAGCAAATAAAGAGCCGCCGACGGCTCGACCCAGACTTTTGCACCATCGCGCTCGATCAGGTCGTCCTTGGCATTGGGCTCGGTCACCAGGTCGATGGTATACTCCATCCCGGCGCAGCCGCCCTTCTTGATGCCGACGCGAATGCCTTTGGCGGCCGGTCCCGAGTTCTCGACGATCGACTTGACACGGGCCGCAGCCCCGTCCGTCATGCTCATGATTGCAAAGCCCATCGGCTTATTCTCCTTCCGCAACCGGGGTCAAGATCCGGCGCATCGTGACTCAAATGTAGTCGTCCGAGGTAAACGGATCAATACCACGGCACCGTATCAGTACCAGCCGACGGCGACCTGCGCCTCTTCGGACATGCGGTCCGGCGTCCACGGCGGATCGAAGGTCATTTCGACCTCGACGCCCGATACGCCCTCGACGGCGCCGACGGCGTTCTCGACCCAGCCTGGCATCTCGCCGGCCACCGGGCAGCCGGGCGCTGTCAGCGTCATCATGATCTTCACCATCCGGTCGTCTTCGATATCGATCTTGTAGATCAGACCGAGTTCGAAGATGTCGGCCGGAATTTCGGGATCGTAGACGGTCTTCAGGGCGCTGATGACGTCGTCACTCAGCCGCGCCAGTTCATCGGCCGGAATGCTGGAATGCACGATGCCTTCGCGCACGTCGATCTTCTGTTCGCTTTCGTCCAGGCTCATCACGGACACTCCTCAAGCAAAGAACTTGCGCGCATATTCCAGCGCATCGGCCAGGGTATCGACCTCGGCACGGGTATTATACATGCCGAAAGATGCACGGCATGTGGATGTAACGCCGAAGCGTTTCAAGAGCGGCATGGCGCAATGAGTGCCGGCCCTGACCGCAACACCCTGCCGGTCGATCACCATCGAGACGTCATGGGCATGGATTCCGGCAAGCTCGAAAGAAAAGATACTCCCCTTATCGGGCGCCGTCCCGAAGACCCGCAGCGAATTGACCGATTTCAGCCGCTCGACAGCATAGGCCGCAAGATCGGCCTCATGCCGGGCGATAGCCTCGCGGCCGATCTTCTCCATATAGTCGAGCGCGTAACCGAGCCCGATCGCCTGCACGATCGGCGGTGTGCCGGCCTCGAAGCGATGCGGCGGGTCATTATAGGTGACGACGTCCTCGGCGACTTCAAAGATCATCTCGCCGCCACCCTGGAACGGACGCATCTCCTGCAGCCGTTCCTTCTTGCCGTAAAGCACGCCGATGCCGGATGGGCCGTAGAGCTTGTGGCCGGTCATGACGTACCAGTCGCAATCGATATCCTGCACGTCGACCGGCAGATGCACGGCGCCCTGGCTGCCATCGATCAGCACCGGGATGCCGCGCTCATGCGCGATCCGGCAGACTTCCTTGACGGGAACGATCGTGCCGAGCGCATTCGACATGTGGGTGATGGCGACGAGCTTGGTGCGCTCCGTCAGGCTCTTTTCGAAATCCTCGATATGGAAGGCGCCCTCGTCGTCGACGGGCACCCAGACGAGTTTGGCGCCCTGCCGCTCGCGGATGAAGTGCCAGGGCACGATGTTGGAATGGTGCTCCATGATCGTGAGGACGATCTCGTCGCCTTCGCCAATCTTGGGCATGCCCCAGCCATAGGCGACGGTGTTGATCGCTTCCGTCGAATTCTTGGTGAAGACGATGTCATCAACCGAAGGCGCATTGAGGAAGCGGCGGACTTTTTCGCGCGCGGCCTCATAGGCGTCCGTCGCGGCATTCGAGAGATAGTGCAGGCCGCGATGCACATTGGCATATTCATGCGAATAGGCATGCGAGATGGCGTCGATCACCACCTGCGGCTTCTGTGCCGACGCGCCGTTATCGAGATAGACCAGCGGCTTGCCGTGCACCTTCTCCGCCAGGATCGGAAAATCCCGGCGGATGGCTTCGACGTCGTACTCAGTGGCCGGCACTATCTTGTCCATCAATATATCCGATCAGGCGTGCTTTTCGAGCCAGGCCGAAATCACGCTTTCCAGCGCCTCGACCAGGGCCTCGTCTTCCAGTTCCTCGACGATTTCGGCGACGAAGGCGTTGACCAGCATCGCCCGCGCCATCTTCTCCGGAATACCACGCGCCATCAGGTAATAGAGGTGATTGGCGTCGATATCGGTCACCGTCGCGCCATGGCCGCACTGCACGTCGTCGGCAAAGATCTCAAGCTCGGGCTTGACCGAGAATTCGGCATCGTCGGACATCAGCAGCGTGTTGCAGGCCATCTTGGCATCGGTCTTCTGCGCATCGGGCGCCACCCGGATCATGCCCTGGAACACGCCCTTGGCGCGGTCGAAGACGACGTTGCGGATCACCTCGGTCGAACCGGTGTTCGGCACATCGTGGCCGAGCACCATCGTCACGTCGGTATGGCTGTCAGCGCCCAGCAGGTTGATGCCGCGCAGCGTCAGATCGGCGCCCTCGCCCGTCACCTTGATATGCAGTTCCTGGCGCACCAGCTTGCCGCCGGCATTGATGACGAACAGCCGAAGCTTGGCGTCAGCGCCGAGATCGATGCGGATCTGCCCAAGATGCGTATCGTCGGCTCCCTGCTGCTGCAGGATGATCCAGGTCAGCTCCGTTCCCTCGCCGACCGTAATGTCGCTGACATGGGAGACCAGCGCCGCATCATTTGTCGCCGCAAGGTGACGCTCGATGACGGTCGCCTTGACGCCGGCGCCGAAGGCCACGGGAAGGCGCGTATGCGCTTGCCCGCCGGCATGGATGAACTGGATTTCGAGCGGAGCTTCAAGCTCGGTGCCGGCAGGCACGTCGACGACATAGCCGTCGCGCACGAAGCTGCCATTGATGCGGCCGACGGCGTCGTCGTTGCCGAGCGCATCGAGCCCGCCTGCGGCGGAGCCATCGAGCAGATGGCCGGAATAGGTCGAAATGCCAAGACCGTCGGCGGCAGCCTTCTGGTTGGAATGGCCCTGGATCACCGCCAGCACCGTGGCATCGGCAACGAGCGGCTCCAAAGCTTCGGAGCCCGCATCACCTGCCTGTGGCGGAACGGTGCGCAGAAGATTCTTGAGGTCGGTATAATGCCAGGCCTCGATGCGGCGCGTCGGCAGGCCGGCCTTCTTCAGGTCGTCGAGAAGCCGGTCGCGCAGCGCCGTCACCGCGCCATTGCCGGGCAGCTCACCGATCTGCTGGTTGAAGGCCTCGATCAGTGCCGCTTCGGCCGCTGTCAGGCGGCTCGTCGTCTGCATGTTCATGGACGTCGTCCTTTCCACCCGAACTCAGGCCGCCGTGCCGATGATGTCGGCATAGCCATTGGCTTCCAGCTCATGCGCCAGCGTCTTGTCGCCCGACTTGATCACCTGGCCCTTATAGAGCACGTGGACGGTATCGGGCACGATATAGTCGAGCAGGCGCTGGTAATGGGTGATGACCACGACGGCGCGATCCGGCGAACGCAGCGCGTTGACGCCGTCGGCGACGATCTTCAGCGCGTCGATATCGAGGCCGGAATCGGTTTCGTCGAGCACGCAGAGCTTCGGTTCGAGCAGCGCCATCTGCAGGATCTCGGCGCGCTTCTTCTCGCCGCCGGAAAAGCCGACATTCAGCGGCCGCTTCAGCATCTCGGTATTGATCTGCAGCTTGCCGGCGGCATCCTTGACGCGGCGCATGAAATCCGGCGTCGTAAGCTCGTCCTCGCCGCGCGCCTTGCGCTGCTCGTTCATCGCCACCTTCAAGAACTGCATGGTGGCGACACCGGGGATTTCGACCGGATACTGAAAGGCAAGGAAGATGCCCTTGGCGGCGCGCTCGGCCGGATCGAGCTCGAGGATGCTCTCGCCATTATAAAGAATGTCGCCCTCAGTCACTTCGTAGTCGCTGCGGCCGGACAGCACATAGGAGAGTGTCGATTTGCCGGAGCCGTTCGGCCCCATGATCGCGGCAACTTCGCCGGCCTTCACCGTCAGGTTCAGGCCACGGATGATCTCGGTGCCGTCTTCGGCGATACGGGCATGGAGGTTTCTGATTTCAAGCATTTCGTTTTTCCTGTCCATAAAGCGGGTTCAAGTGCCGCCCAATTGACCGTTCTCATCGGCCTCAATCGTCATCCTAGGGCTTGTCCCGAGGATCTAAGCTTTAAATTGTAATCGTCCTAATGTTCCGGCGCGACCTTCCGCATAGGTGCGCAGATCCTCGGGACAAGCCCGAGGATGACGGAGACCTGTTTAGCCCACCGAGCCCTCGAGCGAGATGCTGATCAGCTTCTGCGCCTCGACGGCGAATTCCATCGGCAGTTCCTGCAGGACTTCCTTGACGAAGCCGTTGACGATCAGTGCGATCGCCGCTTCTGTCGGAATACCGCGCTGCAGGCAGTAGAACAGCTGGTCCTCGGAGATCTTCGACGTCGTGGCTTCATGTTCGAACTGCGCCGTCGAATTCTTCGCCTCGATGTAGGGCACGGTATGAGCGCCGCACTTGTCGCCGATCAGCAGCGAATCGCACTGGGTGAAGTTGCGTGCGTTCGACGCCTTGCGGTGAGCCGAGACCTGGCCGCGATAGGTGTTGTTGGACACGCCGGCGGCGATGCCCTTGGAGACGATGCGGCTCGACGTGTTCTTGCCGAGATGGATCATCTTGGTGCCGCTGTCGATCTGCTGATGGCCGTTGGACACGGCGATCGAGTAAAATTCTCCGCGGCTGTCGTCGCCGCGCAGGATGCAGGACGGATATTTCCAGGTGATCGCCGAGCCGGTTTCGACCTGCGTCCATGAAATCTTCGAGCGGTCGCCACGGCAATCGCCGCGCTTGGTGACGAAGTTGTAGATGCCGCCCTTGCCTTCCTTGTCACCGGGATACCAGTTCTGGACGGTGGAATACTTGATCTCGGCATCGTCGAGCGCAACCAGCTCGACCACTGCGGCATGCAGCTGGTTTTCGTCGCGCTGCGGCGCCGTGCAGCCTTCGAGATAGGAGACGTAGGCGCCTTCTTCCGCGATGATCAGGGTGCGCTCGAACTGGCCGGTGCCCTTCTCGTTGATGCGGAAATAGGTGGAAAGCTCCATCGGGCAGCGAACGCCCTTCGGAATGAACACGAAGGAGCCGTCGGTGAAAACAGCCGAATTCAGCGTCGCATAATAGTTATCGCTCGTCGGCACCACGGAGCCGAGATATTTCTGCACCAGTTCCGGATGCTCGCGGATGGCTTCGGAGATCGACATGAAAATCACGCCGGCCTTCTTCAGCTCTGCCTTGAAGGTGGTGACGACCGAAACGCTGTCGAAAACGGCATCGACGGCGATCTTCGGCTTCTCGACACCGGCAAGGATCTCCTGCTCGCGCAGCGGAATGCCGAGCTTCTCGTAGACCTTCAACAGCTCCGGATCGACCTCGTCGAGCGACTTCGGACCCGGCGTGCTCTTCGGCGCGGCGTAGTAATAGATGTCGTTGAAATCGATCTTCGGATAATTGACGCGCGCCCAGGTCGGCTCTTCCAGCGTCAGCCAGCGCCGATAGGCTTCAAGGCGCCATTCCAGCATCCACTCCGGCTCCTGCTTCTTGGCCGAAATGAAGCGAATGATGTCCTCGGACAGGCCTTTCGGCGCTTTGTCCATCTCGATGACGGTCTCGAAACCGTATTTGTACTGGTCCACATCGATCAGGCGGACCTGGTCGATTGTTTCCTGCACCGCAGCCATTTCATTCTCCAATCTCGCCGGATACAAGGTCCGGCAGCTTGTAGCGTTCGGGCAATTGTCCTGCCCTGATGTCGGGCAAATGCCTTACCCTGATGTAAGAGGCCAAAAGGGACTTTTCAGCCCGATTGGCAAGCGGAAATTTGCGTTTCCGCAAGTTTATGATGCGGCTTATGCCGCCTCACCCGCCGACCTTCGCCGGCAGGCAATCTTCGCGAAAGCCGCAATCGCCCTGTCGACATCGTCTTCCGTTGTCGAAAAGCCGAGCGAGATGCGCAATGCCCCGAGCTTGGCGTCACGTCCCATCGCCGTCAGCACATGGCTTTCGCCAAGCCGACCGGATGAGCAGGCCGAGCCTGCGGAAAGGGCAACGCCTTCGAGATCGAAGGCGATCTGCCCGGTCTCGGCCTTCAGCCCCGGCAGGGTGAAGAAGATCGTGTTGGCGACACGTTCGCCGCCCTCGCCGTGGATCATTACATCGGCTGCCGCCCGACGCATGCCGGCTTCCAGCCGCTCTCGCAACGCGCCGATCGCCGCATTGCGCCCATCGAGCTCCTCGGCCGCAGCTTCCGCCGCCGCGCCGAAGCCGATCAGCGCCAGTGAATTCTGTGTCCCCGAGCGGTGACCCCGCTCCTGCCCGCCGCCCTGGATCAGCGGCCGCGGCATCAGCGCCTCACCGCGCGCAATGAGCGCGCCGGCACCCTTCGGTCCCCCGATCTTATGCGAGGAGACGATCATGAAATCGGCGCCGATCCGATTGATGTCGAGCGCGAGGCGACCGGCGGCTTGAACGGCGTCGACGACCAAGAGCCCACCATGGGCATGCACGATCTTTGCCGCTGCCTCCACAGGCTGGACGATGCCCGTCTCGTTGTTGACGAGCATGATGGCGACCATCGGCAGGCCGGCAGCCTTGTCATGAGCATCGAGCAGGGTGCCGAGCGCATCGAGATCGACGATGCCGGCTTCCGTCACCGGGATCTCCGTCATCGCCTCCCTGGCGAAGCGGCCGCCTTCGCGCACCGCCGGGTGCTCGATCGCCGAAAAATAAAGCCGGCCGAGCCGCAGCGGCGTGCGGCCCATGCGGAAATCCGGTGTCAGCACCAGATTGGCGGCCTCGGTCGCGCCGCTGGTAAAAACCACATTTCCGGCATCGGTGCCGGCAAGTGCCGCCACTTTGCGCCGTGCGCCCTCGATTGCAGCGCGGGCGGCGCGGCCTTCGCCGTGCACGGAATTTGGATTGCCGAAAATGTCGATGGCGCGCATGATCGCCTCGCGTGCTGCGGGGTGCAGCGGCGCTGTGGCATTCCAGTCGAGATAAAGGCGTGGCGGCGCCATGATCTTCAGTCCTGCGCTTGACGAGCTTGCTTCAGCGGCCGCGGTTCATTTTTCTTGAAATTTCCGCCGGGCTTGCCTTATGACACATTCCACGATGCGTGGATCGCCATGCAAGTTTCGAATTGTTCTAAACTGCGTTTTAGAAAAGCTGACAACACTAGTCAAGTCAATGTTGTCGTCCAACGCAGCGCGAACGCGAAATAAAACCCGGAGTACCAATGCCCGAAGTAATTTTCAACGGCCCAGCCGGCCGTCTTGAAGGCCGCTACCAGCCCTCCAAGGAAAAAAGCGCGCCCATCGCCCTGATTCTGCATCCGCATCCGCAGTTCGGCGGCACAATGAACAATCAGATCGTCTATCAGCTCTTCTACATGTTCCAGAAGCGCGGGTTCACGACGCTGCGCTTCAATTTCCGGGGCATCGGCCGCAGCCAGGGCGAATTCGACCACGGCGCCGGCGAACTTTCGGATGCCGCCTCGGCGCTCGACTGGGTGCAGAGCCTGCATCCCGATTCCAAGACCTGTTGGGTCGCCGGTTATTCCTTCGGCTCCTGGATCGGCATGCAGCTGCTGATGCGCCGGCCGGAGATCGAAGGCTTCATGTCGATCGCGCCGCAGCCGAACACCTACGACTTCTCCTTCCTGGCGCCCTGCCCCTCTTCCGGCCTGATCATCAATGGCGAGGCCGACAAGGTAGCGCCGGAAAAGGATGTCAATGGCCTTGTGGAGAAGCTGAAGACCCAGAAGGGCATCCTCATCACCCACCGCACCGTTGCCAACGCCAACCACTTCTTCAACGGCCAGGTGGAAACCCTGATGGGCGAATGCGAAGACTATCTCGACCGCCGCCTCAACGGCGAACTGGTGCCGGAACCGGCCGCCAAGCGGATTCGCTGACACCACAAAATCTCGGCCTCATCGATGCCGTGACGGTCCGGAACACCCCCGGACCGAACGTGTCAGAACAGATCACCTATCGTGTTGCAATGTATGTTGCAGTGCGGTAGGGTCCTCGCGATCCTAACAAAAGCGAGGTCCGCAATGACCAAGTCGTTCGGGGAAGTCCTGGATAAGTATAGGGGAATCGGTCCGGGGTTCGATTTTCTTCGAATAGGGCTCGCCTTTTCCATCGTATTGACCCATTCCTTTTTGTTAACCAGGAACAATGACTTCATCAGGGGGTCGGTATTCTGGTTCACGGAATACGCTCTTGTTCCGATGTTCTTCGCGCTGAGCGGATTTCTGATCGCCGGCAGCGCCCAACGCCTGAGCCTCAGAAATTTCCTGATCAACCGAAGCTTGCGTATCGTCCCGGCGCTTGCCGTCGATATCGTCGTTTGTTCGCTGATCATCGGGCCGCTCGTCACGATCGTCTATCACGCCGAATATTTTACCGATCCGCGGTTTTTCAAATACTTTCTGAATATCGTCGGGTGGATCCATTACGAGCTGCCGGGCGTTTTCCAGGACAATCCGAGCCAACGTGTCAATGGCGCGCTCTGGACGGTTCCCTGGGAGATCTTCTGCTACATCATCATGTCGTTCCTGATGATCACCGCCATCGTCAAGACGCGCTACAAGCTGCTTGCGGTGACGATCGCCTATATCGTCATCGGCCTTGTCGTGCAGAAGATGCCCTATCTGCTGCCAGGCTCGATCAAGCCGATCGCTCGCTTCCTGTTCATGAGCCGAGGCTCCCAGCTGATAACGGCCTTCATGATGGGCATCGTCGTCTTTCAGTTCAAAGCGGTCATTCCGCATTCCCGCTGGCTGTTCGCCGCCGCCTGCCTGGTTTGCCTTGTCGCCATTCTCACCCTGGACAGCCAGGCGACGGAGTCGGTGATGAACCGGCCCCTGGTCATCACCTCTCTCGTTTATATCACCGTCTTTATCGGCCTGTCGGAGGTGCCCATTCCGGCCTTTTTCAGGAAGGGCGACTATTCCTACGGCGTCTATCTCTATCATGACCCGTTTTTGCAGATCTGGATCAGCTCGTTTCCGTCCGTCTTTCTCTACCCGAAATATGGTGCGCTGGCGCTCTATCTCGTCGGCCTGCCCTCGGCCCTCGCCGTGGCGGTGCTGTCCTGGCATTTCATCGAGAAGCCGATCCTTGGCCTTCGCAAGAAGTTCTCGTTCATCGCCCAGGTCAGGGGCGTCGAGGATGGCAATCAGGCTGGGCGCGAATCCCACGTCCGGCCCCCGGTTGCCGTAAAGAGTTAAATCAGGACTTTGCCGGCCGCATATCGGCGGTGAGTTCAAAAGCTGGGTCAAGCACTCCATCGATCAGGATCGGCACGCGTTCACGCATGCCGATTTTCCTCAGCACACGCTGCGAGGCGATGTTATCGGGATGCGTGAAGGCGATGAGGCGCTGCGCAAGCTGCCTTTCGAAGAACCAGTCGGCCAACGCACCTGCCGCCTCGGTCGCCAGGCCCTTGCCCCACACCTCCTCGCGCAGGGAATAGCCAAGTTCGAATTGCTCGTTCCTGAACTTCGAAATCCCCGCGCGACCGATAAACCGGCCGTCCTCGTCGAGGATCTTGTATTTCGTCGTGCCGTGGCGCGCCTGCTCCTCGAACCAGCCCCGCAGCCGCTCCTCAGCCTTTTCGAGACTCCATGGCCCGTTGCCGGACAGATATCGGGTCGTCGCCATCGTCGAATGCAGTTGCTGCACGAGGGGCGCATCGCCTTCGTCCCACATGACGAAGCTGAGCCGCGGCGTGCTCAATATGACGCTCTGCTCTCTCATGGCGTCGCCAGCACCCCGCCGCTGACGGGGGCGCTGACGCCCGTCGTGCCGGGAAACGTCAACGGCAGCCCGTCCAGCGAGCGGACGGCGAGATAGGCCCAGGCCTCGGCTTCCATCGCATCACCGTCAAAGCCTGCCTCCTCGGCGCTCAACACCCTCGCGCCCAGCCTTCCGGCCATGGCGGAAAACTCCGCCATCACGGTGGCGTTCAGCCGCCCGCCGCCGCAGACGATATAGATCGATGGGCTCTCGGGCAGAAAGCCGGCAGATTTGATGATCGAGGCGGCGGCGACATGGGCGAGCGTGCGGGCGCCGTCTTCAAGGCTCGCTTCCTCGGGCCGAAGCGGCGCGAAATCGCCGCGGTCGAGCGAACGGCGAAGATTGCCGCGGAAGAACGGGCTTTGCAGATAACGTTCCGCGAGAGCGGCCACGACCTTGCCGCGCCCCCCGATTTCGCCGCCGGGATCATAGGTTCTGCCGGTCTGCATCTCCACCCACTGGTCGATCAGCGTATTGCCCGGCCCACTGTCGAAGGCCGATATCCGGCCATCCGTGCCGATAAAGGTCAAATTGGAGATGCCGCCGATATTGACGAAGCACACCGCCTGTCCAGCCTGCTGGAATTTTCCCGCAAGTGCGGCGTGATAGGCAGGCACCAGCGGCGCGCCCTGCCCGCCATGAACCATGTCGTTGGCGCGCATGTCGTACACCACCGGAATGCCGGTTCGGCGCACCAGTTCCGGACCGTCACCGATCTGGATCGTCAATCCTTCGTCAGGGCGATGCAGTACTGTCTGGCCATGAAAGCCGAGAACATCGACGGCATCGGCAGAAAGCCCGAAACGCTCCAGGAATGCCGTAACGGCAATTGCATGCCGTAAGGTCAGTTCCAGCTCGATGTCGCGAAGCTCAGCGGGCCGTTCGCTCCTGTCGCTGAGCGGACGCGCCAGTTCCAGCGCCCGTTTCAGCCGGCCGCGAAAATCGGCGTCATAGGGCACGCCCATGAACGGCCCGTGCTCGATGAAGCCGCGGCCGTCGGTCCTGAGCAGCGCGACATCGATTCCGTCCATCGACGTGCCGCTCATCAGACCGATCGCAGTCCTGATGACATCCATGAGGCTTGCCTCCCATGCGATTCCCGGATGCACTTTGATAAAAACAGTGCTAAACGCGCCGCGACAGATCAACAACAACGAACTTGCGCGAGACCCGCATGGGCGAGCGCAGATATCAAGAGACGAAGGCCATGTCCGAGTTCAAGTCCGATTTCCTCCGCACGCTGAAAGAGCGCGGCTTCATTCATCAGATCTCTGATGAGCGCGGCCTCGACGACATGTTCGCCAAGGAAACCGTGACGGCTTATATCGGCTTCGATCCGACGGCGCCCAGCCTGCACGCCGGCTCGCTGATCCAGATCATGATGTTGCACTGGATGCAGAAGACCGGTCATCGCGCCATCTCGCTGATGGGCGGCGGCACCGGCATGGTCGGCGATCCCTCCTTCAAGGAAGAAGCGCGCCAGCTCATGACCGTGGACACGATCGAAGGCAACATCGCCTCGATCAAGCGCGTCTTCTCCAACTATCTGAACTACGGCGACGGTCCGAAGGACGCGCTGATGATCAACAATGCCGAATGGCTGCGCTCGCTGAACTACCTCGAATTCCTGCGTGATGTCGGCAAGCACTTCTCGGTCAACCGCATGCTGTCCTTCGACAGCGTGAAGACGCGTCTCGACCGCGAACAGTCCCTGTCCTTCCTGGAATTCAACTACATGATCCTCCAGGCCTACGACTTCGTCGAGCTCGCCAAGCGCTACGATTGCCGCCTGCAAATGGGTGGTTCCGACCAATGGGGCAATATCGTCAACGGCATCGACCTCGGTCACCGTATGGGGACACCGCAGCTCTATGCGCTGACCTCGCCGCTGCTGACGACATCGTCGGGCGCCAAAATGGGCAAGTCGGCGACGGGCGCTGTCTGGCTGAACGCCGACATGCTCTCGGCCTATGATTTCTGGCAGTACTGGCGTAACACCGAGGACGCCGACGTCTCGCGCTTCCTGAAGCTCTACACGACGCTGCCGATGGATGAAATCGCCCGCCTCTCGGCACTCGGCGGTTCGGAGATCAACGAGGTCAAGAAGATCCTTGCGACCGAGGTCACGGCGATCCTGCACGGCCGCGAAGCCGCCGAACAGGCAGCCGAAACGGCGCGCAAGACCTTCGAGGAAGGCGGTCTTTCGGAAAACCTGCCTTCGGTCGATATCCCGGCCGGCGAACTCGATAGCGGCATCGGCCTGCTCTCGCTGATGGTCCGCGCCGGCCTCGCCGGCTCGAACGGCGAAGCCCGCCGCCACGTCCAGGGCGGCGCTGTCCGCATCAACGACGAGGCAGTCAGCGACGAACGCCGCCTGATCGGCAGCGGCGAAATCACCACCGACGGCGTCATCAAGCTCTCGCTCGGCAAGAAGAAGCACATCCTGATCCGCCGCGCGGCGTAAGCGGCCTCAATTCCGAACAGATATGAAAGCCGGCCTCCGCGCCGGCTTTTTCGATTTCGCTGACGGCGTGTCGAGGCATTTGCGAAGTTGACGATAGAGCCGCGCGTACCGAGAGTTTTCGCGGCACTACCGCATACGGTCACTCGACTCCCGGCCGGGATGGCGCATCCGTCCGTTCGGCCTCTCGAAACACATAGCTTGGCGGATTGACGTCTGAAGCAGGTTTGACGCGCGACCACCAGCTGATCGAGAAGACAGGCGGCGTCATCATCGCGTCGAGAGGAACCGTCAGCACATGGGCCGACCGGATGAGCTCCGGCGGCTTCAGTCGCTCGCTCTTTTCAGCGGGATATGCAGCATGGCCGCCGACCGCAGCGGCGATCACCGCGACCGATACGAAAGAGACTGTCCGAGCGCACTGCATGGCATCCTCCGACATCGCAACGGCCGTTGCCAAGGCCGGAGACGCAGCTTACATCAAATTTCCCTAAAATAGCAGGCCAAGCGTCGTTCGCTCGTTTCGACACCGGGCTTCGGATCGATTCTGATCGGGTCGATGCTTGCGCGTTTTGCCGATCCTACTCAGGCGGAAAGGAATTTAGGCGTTCTCGCCACGACCTCTGCCGTCCGGCCTTCACAGCCTCACTGGAACTCGAAGATCTGCCGGAAGACGCCAGGCGCGATAATCGACAGCGGATTGATCTGCAGGTTCGGTTGGTCGAACTTGCCCGTCAGTTTGAAGGTGATGCCGATCAGGCCGCGGTCGCTGCCATTTCCGAGGATGACGCCGATCAGCGGCAGCTCGGCAAAGAGGCGGTTGAGGCCGTAGGCCGGCATGAAGGTGCCGGTCATGTCCATATTGCCCTTGCGGTCGCGCACGACGCCCTGGAAGGTCGCGCCGATCTGGTCGCCGCGCAGCACGCCGTTCTCGATGCCGACCATGCCATTGCGTGAAACGACGCGGGCAAAGCCACGCTGGAAGCGCTGCGACGAGGTATCGATGTCGCGCTTGACCGCCTCGTTGAGGCTGCGCTGTTCACTTCCGACAGGCGTCGAGACGATCGAGCGCAAGCGTTGTTCGTTGACGATCGAGAAGCGGCGCACATCGAGCGAGCCGTCCCAGCCGCCCTCTGCCCCCAGCCGGATCGCCAGATTGAGCAACCCTCCCTGCATGTGCTGGTAGAGATCGGCGAAACGCGATACCGCGCCGGCATCGCCGCTGGTGATGTTGATGACGCCGCCGTCCTTCATCTGGCTGACCACGGCCTCGCCGCTGTCCGTGACGGCGGAAAAGTTGAGCGTCTGCAGCTTGTCGCCGCGCAGTGATATCTGCGCCTGGAAATTGCCGACCTTCTCGTCGTTGAAGCCGATGACGTTTTTCAGCCGGGCGCGCACCGATACGCTGGTGTCGCCGGCATCCCCGTCGCCATCGCCGTCCGAGCCCGATTTCAACCGCGCGATAACAGGCCGCGCATCGGCGCTGTCGCCGGAGACCGAGACGTCGAAATTGCCTTTGCTGCGCTTCACCGAGAGAGCGAAATCGTCGAGCGAGGAAAGCTTGACACTGTCGAAATCGGCCGAGGTCAGCCCACCCTTGCCGATATTGAGCGATCCGTTGGCGCCGAAACCGTCGCCTTTCAGCCGGAAGTTCTTGATCTGAGTGTTGTCGGCCGGGCCGGAGGTTTCAAATTCGGCTGTGGCGGCAATGCCGCTGCCCTTCGACCAGCCGATCCAAGGCAATTCGAGCAGCGATTTGGTGAGGTCGAGCTGGACGTCCTGCCGGTCGTTGTCGATCCGCGTCAGCACCATCTTCACGCTGCCGCCGATGATGCCCGAAAGGCCGGGTATCAGCTTGTTGCGCTGGTCCTCGGAAAGCGTCGCGGTGATCACCCGCTGCCGCAACGCACTGTCGGATGCCTCAACCGGTTCGGTAAGATCGATATCGGCCGGAACGCCGTCGATCTGGGCCTTGGCATCGAGCGTGATCTGTTTCGGATTGCCGTTCAGCGTGCCGTCGAGATTGGTGATGGTACGGCCGGAAAATGGCTTGGCGAGATCAATATCGCTGAGCTTCATGGCCGCCGCCCATTCGGCCGGCGGCGGGTTCTGCGAGGAGAGCAGGCCGAAATGCGCCTTCACATTCGCCTCGATCCGGCCCTTGAAATCGTCGGGCGTAAAGCCGGCGCGCTGCAGCACCCGGATCGGCCTGTAGGTCAGAAGCTCGCCGACCGCGTCCGCCGCGCCGGACACCGCGAGATCGATATCTGCCATCAGCGGCTTGTCATAGGCGGATGGTATGACGAATGTCCCCTGCCCGAGACCGACGGACCGGCCGGATGGGAAATAGGACGTGCCGCTTTTGATCGCGATCGTCGCGACGGGGCCGGTCAGGTCGAAATGTGCCGACGTGTCGCGGATCGGCGGAATGTCGCCGGCGACGTTCATCCGAGCCCCCGCGATGTCGAAACCGATGCGGATCTGGTTGGCGTCGAGCTTCAATCCCTTGCCGCCGGCTGCCTCGTCCAGCCGGCCGAAGGGAATGAAAACGGAAATGGAAGCGTCGGTGACGGTGCCGCCGAAGAGATTGCCGTGCACCCAGTTGCGCACCTTGGGCGCCATCCAGAACGGCCAGAGCTGCTTGATCGCCGTCGTCTGCAGCTGCGACGACTGGCCGGCGAAGCTGATCTCCGGCGATTTGTCACCGAGCTTGATATCAAGCGATCCGTAGAGCGCGCCGAGCGGGCTGGAAACGGTCATGTTGGGAAACCGGAATTCCCGGCCGGCGACCATGTACCGCCCGGTCGCCTGGATATCGAAGGCAACAGGCGGCTCGCCGGAACCGCCGGGGGCCGCCGTGCCGCCGCTGACCAGCAGGTCGATGCCGAAGCCCTTGCCGGCCTGCGGGTCGAGCTTGTCGAGATCGATCAGCGCGCCGTTGATCGGCAGCGTGGTCGCGCCGAACCGGGCGTTGGACCGGGCAATCTCGATCGTCTGCTTGGCGAAATCATAAACGAGGTTGATTTGCCCGCCCGACAGCTCCTGCGGATCACCGTCCGCATAGATCAGGCCGGGATCGATATCGACCGTTGCCGCAAGCGCCGGCTGCGCGCCATCGCGCGCCCTGGTGGCCGACACCGTCATGTCGACAAAGGCGCTAAGCCCCTGCCGTATCACACCCTGATCGTTGCGTTTCAGCGCGAACGGCGTGAGGTCGGCATGCTTCAGCGTCGCCACCACCTTCGAAACGTGACCGTCTTCCTTCTCGGCCAGCACGTCGAGTTCCGCCACCTCGCCGTTGAGCGCCACCTCGCCGGTCAATTGCAGCGAGGACGGGCCGGCATGGGCAAAGACGAGATTGTCGACGACGAGCGACAGCGGACCGTTAGCGGTATCGGCAAGCTTGATGTCGATGCCGGAAATGCGCACCGAATTCGTCGAGCCGCGTGTGGCAATACTGTCGAACATGTCGAACTGCGAGAAAATCCTCTCCATCGCCGCCGGCATGGCGTCGATGCGCAGATCGTCGAGCTTGACGGGATTGCCGGAAGGCAGAAGCGCGGTATCGAGCGCGATATCGTCAGCCTCGATGTCCGTGACGGCGATGCGGCCGCGGAAGAGCTGCAGCGGATCCAGCCCCAGACGCACCGAACCCGTCGTCGACAGATGCTGGCCACTCTCCTGGTCGATCATGTTGACGTTGCGCGCTTCCAGCGCCAGACGTAAGCCCGAGGTGAAGCGGATGACGGTGGAGCCGACCTCGGCGCGGTAGCGCGGTCCGGCCACGCCGTTCAGCGCCGCCTGCGCCTGCTGCGACAGCGGTTTGTCGAACATGCCGCTCTCGACGGTGAAAACGATGCCGGCCAGAATAACAAGGATCAGTCCCACGAATCCGCAGGTCAGCTTCGCCGTGCGGCGCATCGGCGAACGCGGCGGCGGGCAATGGACGATGATCGGATCCTCGGCCTGGGCGGACGGCAAGCGGTCCAGCGCAACGATATCCTTCTTGCGAAACGTGACCTTTTCGCCGCGGATGGCTGACATGCGCCCTCGGGCTCTCCCTTTAGTGAAGAATTGAACCCGGCCATGCTGGACGGGTTTCCATCCACTATATAATTCGGGGAGAGAAAGTGTCATCCACAAACCCGGCAAAAGAAAGGTTTTCCCAATGGCGGTTCCCGGCATCGGCGCCACGGCCCCCGATTTCAACCTTCCCCGCGACGGCGGCGGCCGCGTCTCGCTGGCCGAATTCCACGGCAGGCCGCTCGTGCTGTTCTTCTATCCCAAGGACGATACGACCGGCTGCACCGCCGAATCATTGGCTTTCACGGCCTTAGCAGCCGAGTTTGATGCGGCGGGCGCCGCCGTCATCGGCATGTCTCCCGATTCGGCCGCCTGCCATGACAAGTTCGTCAAGAAGCACCGTCTTTCGGTTGCGCTCGCCTCGGACGAGGAAAAGACGACGCTGCAGGCCTATGGCGTCTGGAGAGAAAAGAGCATGTATGGCCGCAATTTCATGGGCGTCGAACGCACCACCTTTCTCATCCGCAAGGACGGCATCATCGCCACCATCTGGCAGAAGGTAAGGGTGCAGGGGCATGCCGAAACCGTGCTCGAGGCCGTGCGGAATCTCGCCGCGTGACGGGGCATCTGGCCATAACCTCGCTGCGCGGTGGCGCCATCGATGCGATCTCTTCCGCCGATCTCGACCGCAAGACGGCTCTTGCGCAGGAAAGCGCCACCCGCTGGTTCGCCCGCCGGGTGTCGCTGCGCTCGCCGCTCGATGCCGCCCTGCCGGACAGGCCCGGTCGTCCCGACAGGCCGGAGCTGACGCCGCCGACCCAGGTGAAGAAGCGCTCGCTGCATACGCTCAAAGGGCGGATCGCCCTGCTGCATGCCATCGCCCATATCGAACTCAACGCCGTCGATCTGGCGCTCGATATCGTCGCGCGATTCGCGACAGAGCAGGTGCCGAACTCCTTCTTCGACGGCTGGATGCAAGTCGCTTTCGAGGAGGCGAAGCATTTTCGCATGGTGCGCGCCAGACTCAACGATCTCGGCGCCGATTACGGCGATCTCCCCGCCCATGACGGGCTCTGGCAGGCTGCCCATTCGACGCGCAACGATCTGACGGCAAGGCTCGCCGTCGTGCCGCTGATTCTTGAAGCCCGCGGCCTCGACGTCACGCCGTCGCTGCAGGCGAAGATGCGCGAAACCGGCGATCTCGAAAGTGCGGCGGTGCTCGACGTCATCTACAACGACGAGAAAGGCCACGTCGCCATCGGCGCCAAATGGTTCCGCTTCCTCTGCGCGCGGGAAAAGCGCGACCCGGCAAAAGCCTTCCAGGAACTGGTACGCGCCAATTTCCGCGGACCGCTGAAGCCGCCCTTCAATGATCTCGCCCGTGCCGAGGCGGGGCTGACGCCGTCCTTCTACCGCGCGCTGGCATCGATCAGCCACGCTTGAAATGCCTAGTATTTCTGCCGGGTACGACGGCAATGAAAGCATTCATTAACCATAAACGTGTCTAATTTTCCGAAAGAGGCGTAGAGCATCAATCGGGAGAGCCTGCGTGAACAGCGGACATCAGCACCGGGTATTCGGCAGGCGGGCGCAGGAACATATCCTCATCCTGGCAAGCGGCGACAATGTCCGCCACATGACGGTCCGGCCGTGGATGGCAGCCCTTGCCTTCTGCTTCATCGGCGTGTTCTCGATCGGCTATCTTCTCGCCACCTCCTATCTCGTGCTGCGCGACGACCTGATCGGCGCCACCATGGCGCGCCAGGCCCGCATGCAGCACGACTATGAAGACCGGATCGCCGCCCTTCGCGCTCAGGTTGACCGCATCACCTCCCGCCAGCTTCTCGACCAGCAGGTGGTCGAGGACAAGGTCGACAAGCTGATGGAGCAGCAGATGGCGCTGACCTCACGCCACGGCAAGCTCGACAATCTGCTCGACCGGGCCGAAAGCTCCGGGCTGACGGAAAAGGACGGTGCCCTGCCCGCGCCGTCTTCGCCCGTTCAGTCCTATGCTCCCGATATCAAGGACAAGCGCGCTTCGCTTAACGGTGGAGGCATCGAGGCGATCGAAAAACAATTGGCGAGCGGCGCGCCTGCCGATGCGACGCCCGACAATTCGACGCTTGCCTATGTGCCGACCGCTGAGACGGTCGGCGACCGCGCCGACCGGATCTTCTCCAAGGTGACGCTGTCGCTGAAGGATGTCGAACAGGACCAGCGCAGCCGGGTCGAACAGCTGACGAGCGATGCCGGCAGTGCCGCCAACGCCATCGAGACCGTGCTGACCCGCTTCAAGATCCCGATGCCCGAGACCGCTGCCAGGAAAGACGATGCCGATGCCGTCGGCGGCCCCTATGTCGAGCCTGAAAGCAACGACGACTTCAACAATTCGCTGGTCGCCCTCGACGGCGCGCTGACCCGGCTCGAAGCCGTGCGCAGCACCGCCGAATCCCTGCCCTTCCGCAATCCCGCCGTCGGTAAGGAAGTGACCAGCCCCTTCGGCAATCGCCGTGACCCCTTCCTTGGCCGCCTCGCGCTTCATTCCGGCATAGACTTCCGCTTTTCGCCGGGCGAAAGGATCCGCCCGACGGCGCCTGGCAAAGTGATTTCAGCCGGCTGGACCGGCGGCTACGGCAACATGGTCGAGGTCGATCATGGCAACGGCATCTCGACGCGCTACGGGCATATGTCGGAGGTGCTGGTCAAGGTCGGCGACACGGTTGACCGCAACGATGTCATCGGTCTTGCCGGCAGCACCGGCCGCTCGACAGGCACACACCTGCATTATGAAGTGCGCCAGGACGGCCACGCGGTCGATCCAGTATATTTCATGAATGCCGGCCTTAAACTCGCCACCTATATCAAGTAATACCCGCCCGGTAACCATCGCTTCACTCTGCACGGGGTGCTGCCTCTCTAATTCTTGACTTGCCGGCCATTCGGGGCTATGTCGCGCTGCATTGCGGCATGCAATCCCGCCGACTCGTTCAGAGCTCGGCCGAACCGGAACGGAAACAGTTTTCCCTTTGACGACATTTGCTGACCTTGGCTTGAGCCAAAAAGTGCTATCCGCTGTTGCCGACGCGGGCTACACGATCCCCACGCCCATTCAGGCGGGAGCCATTCCCTTTGCGCTCGAGCGCCGCGATATTTGCGGCATCGCGCAGACAGGCACCGGCAAGACGGCATCCTTCGTTCTGCCGATGCTGTCGCTTCTGGAAAAAGGCCGCGCCCGCGCCCGCATGCCCCGCACGCTGATCCTCGAGCCGACGCGCGAACTCGCCGCCCAGGTCGCCGAGAATTTCGAGAAATACGGCAAGAACCACCGCCTCAACGTCGCCCTGCTGATCGGCGGCGTTTCTTTCGAGGACCAGGACCGCAAGCTCGAGCGCGGCGCCGACGTGCTGATCTGCACGCCCGGCCGCCTGCTCGACCATTTCGAGCGCGGCAAGCTCTTGATGAGCGGCGTCGAGATCCTCGTCATCGACGAGGCCGACCGCATGCTCGACATGGGTTTCATCCCGGATATCGAGCGCATCGCCAAGATGATCCCGTTCACCCGTCAGACCCTGTTCTTCTCGGCGACCATGCCGCCGGAAATCCAGAAGCTCGCCGACCGGTTCCTGCAGAATCCCGAGCGCATCGAGGTCGCAAAGCCGGCTTCCGCCGCAAAGACCGTGACGCAGCGCTTCGTCGCCTCCCACAGCAAGGATTACGAAAAGCGCTCGGTTCTGCGCGAACTCGTCCGTGCCCAGACAGAGCTGAAGAACGCCATCATCTTCTGCAACCGCAAGAAGGATGTCGCCGATCTCTTCCGGTCGCTCGAGCGCCACGGTTTCTCCGTCGGCGCCCTGCATGGCGATATGGACCAGCGCTCCCGCACGATGATGCTGCAGAGCTTCCGTGACGGCAATCTCCAGCTGCTGGTTGCCTCCGACGTTGCAGCCCGCGGCCTCGACATTCCCGATGTCAGCCACGTCTTCAATTTCGATGTGCCGATTCACTCCGAGGATTACGTCCACCGCATCGGCCGCACCGGCCGTGCCGGCCGCTCGGGTGCCGCCTTCACCCTGGTCACCAAGCGCGACACCAAATTCGTCGACGCCATCGAGAAGCTGATCGGCGAAAAGGTCGAATGGCAGAACGGTGACCTGAATTCCCTGCCGCCGGCGGAAGAAGGCAAGGACAGCGAACGCCCGCGCCGCAACAGCCGCGAGCGTGGCGGTCGGGACGATCGAGGCGAAAAGGATCGCGGCCGCGGCCGCGGCAGTCGTGGCGCCGCGAGTCATAAATCTGACAACGACATACAGGATAATGACGTCCAAGTGATCCAGGCAGCACCAGTAAAGGCCGACATCGTGAAGAACGAGCGCAAAGCAGAGCAGAAGCCGCAGAACAACGCGCGCAACAATCGGCCTTATCCGGCAAATGATGACAGCCGCGACCGCCGCCGCCATCGCGACCACGACGACGGCCCGACCCCGATCGGTTTCGGCGACGATATCCCCGCTTTCATGCTGATCGCCGGCAGCGCCAAGGTCTGAGCATTGCCATGGCCAGACCCGGTATCGATTTTCCGGGTCTCGGCGTCGGGCTGGTGATTCTGCGCGACGCCAGGATCCTTCTCTACAAACGTATGCGCCCACCTGAAGCCGGCTATTGGAACATTGTCGGCGGCAAGGTCGATCACATGGAGCCGGCCGAGGAAGCCGCGCGCCGCGAGGCCGAAGAAGAAACCGGCCTGACGATCGGGCGCATCGAACGAATCGGCATGACCGAGCAGATCATCGATGCCGATCGCCAGCACTGGATTTCAGTTCTCTATCTCGCCCGTGACATCGAAGGCGAACCACAATTGACCGAACCGGACAAGCTTTCGGATTTCGGCTGGTTTCCGCTGACGGACTTGCCCGAGCCGCTGTCGGCCTTCACCAAGGCGGCGATAGCGGCTTTGCCGATTGCCGAACGCAGCTAGTCATTCGGCGCGAAGCGACGCCTCATAGGCTAGCCGCACCCATTTCGCCATCAGATCGGGATCGTCATAGGCCTCGTCGGGGATCGACCAGTAGGGCATCTTCACCGGCTTGCCCTTCTTGCCTTCATAGCTCCACTGCGTGGCGCCGGCAGCGGCAAATTCCGGGGCGCTCTTGTCATCGGCCTTCAGCAGCATCTCGTCCCGCACTTCGAGCGCGATGATGCGCCCAAGGTGATAGATGCCCTTGCCGCCGAACATGCGCTTGACCGTGACCGGGCCGAGCCCCTGAAACATTTCCTCGATCCCGGCATTGTCCATTCTCTATTCCCTCGAAATCTCGGCCACGGCGCTCTCATTACAGCGCGTGATAATCCCGGTCCATATAGATGAGCGCCGGGTGTTTTTCGCTGAAGCGGACGGCCGCGACTTCGCCGAAGATGACATTGTGCGTCGGCATTTCCTTGATGTCGGTCACCCGGCAATCGAAGGCGGCAAGCGCGTCGGCCAGGACGGGCGCGCCGGTGACGAGCATCTCAAAACGGGCGCTGGCGAAACGGTCGTCATCGGCAAGCGCCGTGCGTCCGGAAAAGGCATCGGCGACGCCCTGATGATGGGCGCCGAGCGTATTCAGCGCGAAGATGCCGCTCCTGAAAAAGATGTCGTTCTTCGGGTTGGTGTTGTTGAGGCAGATCAGCACCGAGGCCGGATTATCCGAGACCGAGCAGGCGGCGGTGATGGTGACGCCGCGGCGCAACTCGCCCATCGCCGTCGTCACGAGCTGCACATGGCCGGCATAACGGCTCATGGCATCGCGATAAAGGCCAGGGTCGATATGCTGCCTGTTCAACACCTGCTTCTCCCGTGCGCGCTTTTGCATTGATCGACTTGTTATCGCGCCAATATGGCGAGCATCGGTTACCTTTTCTACAATAGGACCGGTGAAAAGCGCTGCGTTGCGCTTGTTTTTCTTTGACGATCGCGGCCTTGCGGATAAAAGGGCATGGACGACGGCTAGGGATCTTCGCCTTTCATGATCAACCTGCGTGGCATAGCAGCCTTTCTGACGCTGCTGGGAGCGGCCGTGCCGAGCCATGCGGCAGGCGTGACGATCGGCGTCGTCGCCCCTCAGAACGGCACGCTCGCCCTCCTCGGCGCCCAGATTGCCGCCGGCGCCGGTTTCGAGATTCAACAATCAGGCAATACTCTGGTCGCCATTAACGAGACCTGCGAAGAGAATAGCGGCGCAGCAATTGCCGACGCGCTGATCAATGCCAAGGTGGAGGTCGCGATCGGCTTTCTCTGCAGCGAGACGCTGGAAGGCGCACTGCCGAAGCTGAAGGACGCCAACATTCCCGCGATCACCGTCTCCGTGCGCTCCCGCATCCTGATGGAGGATGCGCTGAAGAACGGCTGGCCGCTCTTCCGGGCAGCGCCTGCCGACGGCGCCGAGGCGGCAAAGATCATCGAAGTCATCCTGAAGGACTGGGCCGCCGATCCGATCGCCCTGATCGAAGACGGCACCATCCATGGCCGAGAACTGACGGAAGCAGTGCGCAACGCGCTGGAGCAGAACGGCCTGAAGCCGGTCTTTACCGACACCTATCGGCCGGGACAGGAACAGCAGATTGCTCTCGTGCGCCGCCTGAAACGGGCCGGCGCCACCAGGGTCTTCATCGGCGGCGACCGCAACGACGTTGCCGTCATCGCCCGCGACGCCAAGGCGGAGAACATCCCGCTGTCCATCCTTGGCGGCGATGCCATGCGCGCCGCCGACCAGCCGCTGCCGCTGATTACAGGCGTGCGCGCCGTTGCCCTGCCCGAATATACCGTTCGGCCGGAAAGCGCAGCTGCAGCCGACGCTTTGCGCGCCAAAGGCATCGAGCCGGAAGGTTATGTCCTGCCGTCGCTGGCCGCGGCACTGATTGCCGGCCAGGCTGCGGAAGCCGCCGCTGTAGCGAACAAACCCCTCCAGGAGATGCTTCTCGGCACGACATTCCAGACGCCGATCGGCACTATGGCCTTCACCGGCGCGCATGAGCTTTCGCAAAACCCCTACCGCCTGCTCGAATGGCGGGGCAACGGCTTTTTTCCACCCGCCGCGCCAACGCAATGAGCGGCGCGCGCCAGCCTTGAATCAGGGCGCCGCAGTCAAATGGCGACCCATATGGAGTAAGATTTGATGACGCTGCCCATTCGCATCGCCCCCTCGATCCTCGCGGCGGATTTCGCCAGGCTCGGCGAGGAGGTGCGCGACGTAACGGCCGCCGGCGCCGACTGGATTCATCTCGACGTGATGGACGGGCATTTCGTGCCGAACATCTCCTTCGGCCCTGATGTCATCAAGTCGCTGCGCTCCTACACATCAGCCACCTTCGACTGCCACCTGATGATCTCGCCGGTCGACGATTATCTCGAAGCCTTCGCCAAGGCCGGCTGCGATCGGATCACTGTCCATGCCGAAGCCGGACCGCATCTGCACCGCTCGCTGCAAACCATCCGCAATCTCGGCAAGAAGGTCGGCGTGACGATCAATCCGGCGACACCGCTCAGCGCCATCGAGAACGTGCTCGACGATGTCGACCTCATCCTGATCATGTCGGTCAATCCCGGCTTCGGCGGACAGAAGTTCATTCCGGCGATGGCGACCAAGATCGCGGCGGCGAAGTCACTGATCGGTGATCGGCCGATCGAACTCGAGGTCGACGGCGGCGTGACTGTGGAAACGGCGCCGGCAATTGCCCGGGCGGGCGGCAACGTCCTCGTCGCCGGCTCGGCAATTTTCAAGGGCGATACGGTCGAGGCTTACCGTCGGACCATCGCCGATCTGCGTCAGGCAGCCGAAGGGGCACGAACATGAAGAAGCGTCTCATCATTGGCGGGGTGCTCGCCGCCGCACTTGCCGGCCTGCCCGGCATGTCACTTGCCGGAGACATTGCCAATATCCAGCCGATCGGCTTTTCCGCCGACGGCAAGGTCTTCGGATTTCAGGAATTCGGCATCAAGGAGGAGGGCCGCGTCCCCTACTCCAACACCTATTTCGTCAATACCGGCAGCGGCCAGTATCTCGAGGGCACGCCGTTTCGCACCGAACTGACCGATAAGGACGCCAATCTTTCCAAGGCGCGGCGGCAGAACCTGACGGCGGCACGCGGCGAGATGGACAAATACGATCTCCTGACCAATCCCGGCCTGATCGCCGCCTTCAATCCGCCGACCGAACTCGGTTCTCCTTCGAAGACGATCCGTTACACGACGCTTGCGACCGACGGTCCGCCAAAATCGCCCTATACGCTCTCGCTCGGCGAGATGCCGGTGCCGACGCCGAAGGAGTGCGCTTCGATCGACAAGCGGGTGCTTGGCTTCAGCCTGCAGATGATTGAGAAGGAGGGCGCTCCGAACCGCCAGGCGGCACGCCAGGCCACCGCCGTTCCGGCCGAACGGGTATGTTCGGTCGAATACCGGATCGGCGGTGCGATGGTCTATCAGCCGGAAACCGGAAATCAGGTTCACATCGCCCTCATCCTCGCCTTCGATGCCGAGAGGAACGGACGCTGGATCGCCGTTCCGGTTCATCCCTGAGCATGGATCGCCCCAGGACGGATCGCCCGAGGATGGATCGTCTAAGAGCTGCGCGGCCGCCCTACCCTGATCTGATTGCCGGCGCGCTGCTTTGGGGCATGCAGATGCTCGCCGCCGCCATGCTCGGCCTTTACCTGCGCAACGGCCTGGAGACGAGCCGCCTTGCCGAGGTCGCCACACTCTATTTCCTCGGCGGCCTGCTCGCCTGGCCCTTCGCCCTACCGGTCGCCCGCTTCCTTGCCTATGACAGGCCGCCGGAAGCACGTTTTGCCGCTTTTTTCGTGACGCTGACAGCAGCGACGATTGCGATGACCGCCTTCCTCTTCGCCATGGAATACCGGATCTTTTATTCGCGCTGGCACGCCCCCTTCGGCAGCATCATCTGGGCTTTCCAGTTCGTCTTCACCAGTATCAGCGCTGTCTACCAGTTCCTGGTGATCGGCCTGCGTCTTTTCCTGCCGCTTGGTCTCGTCTGCCTTGTCGTCAGCAGCTATCATCTTGCCAAACGCATGCGTTGAGATTGCCGCCCGTCTTTGCTACAGGGGCTCCAACTTTGAACAAATCTCTTGAAGTGAAGGCAGCAGCCCATGATCCCGCGTTATTCCCGGCCCGAAATGGTCGCCATCTGGTCTCCCGAAACCAAGTTCCGCATCTGGTTCGAGATCGAGGCGCATGCTTGCGACGCGCTGGCCGAACTGGGCGTCATCCCGAAATCCGCGGCTAAGACAATCTGGGAAAAAGGTGGCGCCGCCACCTTCGACGTTGCCCGCATCGACGAGATCGAGGCCGTTACCAAGCATGACGTCATCGCCTTCCTCACCCATCTTGCCGAAATCGTCGGCCCGGATGCGCGTTTCGTCCACCAGGGTATGACCTCGTCCGACGTGCTCGATACCTGCTTCAACGTCCAGCTGGTCCGCGCCACCGACATCCTCATCGCCGATCTCGATCGCCTGCTCGAAGCGCTGAAAACCCGCGCCTTCGAACACAAGGACACCGTCACCATCGGCCGTTCGCACGGCATTCATGCCGAGCCCACCACCTTCGGCGTCAAGCTGGCGCTCGCCTATGCCGAATTCGAGCGCTGCCGCCAGCGCCTCGTCGCCGCCCGCGAAGAAGTCGCGACCTGCGCCATCTCGGGCGCCGTCGGCACCTTCGCCAATATCGATCCGCGCGTCGAGGAACATGTCGCCGAGGCGCTCGGCCTCAAGGCCGAGCCGGTCTCGACGCAGGTCATCCCGCGTGACCGCCACGCCATGTATTTCGCCACCCTCGGCGTCGTCGCCTCGTCGATCGAGCGGCTGGCGACCGAGATCCGTCACCTGCAGCGCACCGAAGTGCTGGAAGCCGAGGAATATTTCTCGCCCGGCCAGAAGGGCTCTTCGGCCATGCCGCACAAGCGCAATCCGGTGCTGACCGAAAACCTGACCGGCCTTGCCCGCATGGTCCGCTCCTATGCCATGCCGGCGATGGAAAACGTCGCCCTCTGGCACGAGCGCGATATCTCCCACTCCTCGGTCGAACGCATGATCGGTCCGGATGCGACCGTGACGCTCGATTTCGCCCTCTCGCGTCTCGCCGGCGTCATCGAAAAGCTGCTGGTCTATCCGGAAAATATGGAAAAGAACCTCAACAAGTTCCGGGGCCTCGTCCACTCCCAGCGCGTCCTCCTGGCGCTGACCCAGGCCGGCACCTCCCGCGAGGACGCCTACCGCCTGGTACAGCGCAACGCCATGAAGGTCTGGGAACAGGGCAAGGATTTTCTGGAAGAACTGCTTGCTGATGCCGAGGTCCGTGCCGCCCTTTCCGAAGAGGATATTCGGGAGAAGTTCGACCTTGGCTATCATACCAAGCATGTGGATACGATCTTCCGTCGCGTCTTCGGCAACGCCTGAGCGATCTGCAATCAACGATATGGCGGCGCCCTTGCGGGCGCCGCTTTATTTCTGCCTTTGTCTTCCTGCGATGGCAGATCGGATGATGGTTTAGCTTTTCTCAAGCGGCCGTTGTTTCTGCTTGTTTCCTTTGGCGGCAACAGGGCGCTTGCGCGCCGCGGCCTTTTTCAAAGGTGCCGCTTTCGCCGCCTCCTCTGTCCTGCAAACCTCCGTCTCACCCCTGCCCTTGGCGGCCTTGGCGACCAACTCGTCGAGGCGCTTCAGCTCCTCCTCGTCGAGGTTCTCGATACCGATGAAACGGTTCTCGGCGTGGCTCGTCAGGATGATTTCGTTGAGTTTGGCCTGGATCGCCCGCGTGTCGCGCGTCTGGGCGTTCTGCAATACGAAGACCATCAGGAAGGTGATGATCGTCGTGCCGGTATTGATCACCAGCTGCCAGGTTTCCGAATAATCGAAGAACGGGCCAAGGCAGGCCCAGATGATAACGGCGATGAGCGCCAGGATGAAGATAACGGGCTTGCCCGCCCATTCCGATGTCTTGGTTGCGAAGCGGGCAAACAGATGCTTTATCGCCACCTCTGAAATCCTCCCTCGACGTCTCCAGAGCATGGTCTCGACGACATCATGCTCTGGCAAAAAACTCCGAGGCAGGTTTGAGGTTCCCCAGGTATTCCAGAATTCCCTGGGGGCGAGGCTTGGTTACGCGGCGGCTTCCCGCGCAATCAGCTTGCGATAGAGATGCCAGGTCGCATGGCCGAGGATCGGGATAACCAGCGCAAGCCCGGCAAAGACCGGGATCGTGCCGATCACGAGCAGTGCGGCGACGATCAGGCCCCAGAGCAGCACCGGCACCGGATTGAGAACCATCGCGCGGATCGACGCCGTGACGGCGGCCACCGCCCCGACATCGCGGTCGAGCAGCAGCGGAAAAGTGATGACGGTCATCGCCAGCACGACGAGCGCGAAGACGAAGCCGATGAGATTGCCCCAGATGATCAGCTGCATGCCCTGGGACGTGCCGAAGACCTGGCGGAAGAAATCCGCCATGCTGCGCGGGAACACTTCACCGAGCAGATTGCTGTAGAGCGTCTGCGCCGTCACCAGCCAGACGACAAAGAAAGCGCAGAGCATCAGCCCGACCGCCACGATCGACGGCAGAGCCGGCGAATGGCGCACCTCGAGCGCGTGCGTCCAGGACGTGTCAAGACCGGCCTCGCGCCGGCGGCTGATTTCGTAGAGGCCGATCGCCGCGATCGGGCCGATCAGCGCGAAACCCGCCATCAGAGGGAAGACCATCGGCAAAAGGTTGGCGCCCGAGGTCCACAGCGTCAGGAAGACGCCGGCGATCGGGTACATCAGGCATAGGAACACATAGTGGGACGGTTTCTCCATGAAATCATCGTACCCGCGCTTCAGCGCGTCGAAGACGTCGGCGATACTGATGCGATTGACGACGGGGCGCACAAAGTTTTCACTTGAACCCGTCATGACATGAAATGCCGCCATGGCTTTCTCCTCCTCAGCCGAGACCTGATCGGCGGCGGACAGCATCGGCGGGCAAGCCGACACGAAATCCGCAACCGGCACTCGAGCAATATAACAAGTTTCAGCCGCCCTGTCGCTCTCTCCCTTGGCATCCCCTCTTGACATCTCGGCCAAGCTTTCTCACATCGGCGGCACTATGAAAGCCTCAGACGCAGATATCCTCATCATCCCCGGCTACACCAACTCGGGCCCGAGCCACTGGCAGAGCCGCTGGGAGGCAAAGCTCAGCACGGCGCGCCGTGTCGAACAGGTCGAATGGACGAAGCCGGTCCGCGAGGACTGGATCGCCCGCATCGCCGAGGAGGTGAACGCCTCGACCCGCCCGGTCATTCTCGTCGCCCATTCGCTGGGCGTGCCCTCGGTGATCCACGCCATCCCGCATTTCCGCAACCGGGTGGCGGGCGCGTTCCTCGTTGCTCCGCCCGATGTCGCCAATCCCGACATCCGCCCGAAGCATCTGATGACCTTCGGCCCCTATCCGCGCGATCCGCTGCCCTTCCCGTCGATCACGGTCGCCAGCCGCAACGACCCGTTCGGCAGTTACGACCATGCCGACGATATCGCCAGCAGCTGGGGCTCCTTCCTCGTCGATGCCGGCGAGTCCGGTCACATCAATGCCGATTCCGGTCACGGTCCCTGGCCCGAAGGCACCATGGTCTTTGCCCAGTTCCTCAGCCGGCTCTCCGCTGAGTGAGGAAAACCCGCCTTCTCGCTTGTTGAGCAAGTGCTTTCTAAGTCTTTCTTAATGGAATGACAGCAGACTGCACCGAGGTGAAATAAGCGAGAATGCCCGTGAAGAAAGCCCTTCCAGAGGCTGATGATCCGCATGGCGAAGCCGCAGCGGCTGAGGCAGGCTTAGGCAATGGGGCGGCCGACGATTCCGACCTGGCGGAGCGGGAAAGCCGCTGGAACCACGCGCTCGTCGGCTCGGGCCTTGGCGTATGGGATCACAACTACCGTCTCGACCGGAAATATTACTCGCAGACGTGGAAAACCATGCGCGGCATGGCGCCCGACGAGGAAGCCGCCGGCGATTACGACGCCTGGCTGCAGCTCGTTCATCCCGACGATCGCGATTTCGTCATCCATGCCATCGACCGGCAGAACGCCGGCGATCCCAACTACCAGATCTTCGAATATCGCGAGCGCCACAGGGACGGCCACTGGATCTGGATCGAGTGCCGCGGTGCCTGCGTGGAATGGGACGAGAGCGGCGTGCCGACGCGCATCGTCGGCACGGATACCGATATCACCGCCCGCAAGCAGGCCGAGGAGACGCTGGCGCGTTTGTCGCGCCGGCTCGATCTGGCGCTGGAGGTTTCCCGCATCGGCGTCTTCGAAGCCGATATCGAACATGATACCGTCGAATGGGACGAGCGCCTCATTGCCATTTACGGTCTGCAGGGCGCCCCGCGTCAGATCGGCGGCGACGCCTGGGCGAAAAGCCTGCATCCCGACGACCGGGAACGCGTGCTTGGCTTGTCCGACCGCAGCGTCGAAAGCGGAAGTGATTTCCAGCAGGAATACCGCATCATCCGCGGCGACGGCGCCGAACGCGTCATCCGCGCCCGCTCGGCCTTCTTCATCGACGGCAATGGCAACCGCAAACTGATCGGCGCCAACTGGGATGTTACCGAAGAGGCCGCGCTCCGCAACGAGCTGCAGCGCGCCAAGGATCTGGCGGAAGCGCGCAACCGCGAGCTCGAAGCCGCCAAGGAGAGCATCGAGCATCTGGCGCTGCACGATTACCTTACAGGCCTGCCGAACCGCCGCTACCTCGACAAGATGCTGGGCGAGCGCTCGGCCGAATGCCGGGCCAAGGACCTTGCACTGGCGATCCTGCATATCGATCTCGACCGCTTCAAGCAGATCAACGACACGCTCGGCCACCGGGCCGGCGACGCCATGCTGCAGCATGCCGCAAACGTGCTGAGGAATTCCGTCCGAACCGCCGATTTCGTCGCCCGCATCGGCGGCGACGAGTTTGTCATCCTCTGCGCCGTCGATCCAGCATCGAAGAAGATCGCCGGCCTTGCCGAACGTGTCATCCGCGAATTGCGCAAACCCGTCAGATATGAAGGGCACGACTGCCGTTTCGGCGCCAGCATCGGCATCACCGTCGACAGCGGGCCGACGCTCGACGCCAAGCAGATGCTGCTCGACGCCGATATCGCGCTCTATCGGGCCAAGGGCCTGGGCCGCAACCGTTTCGAATTCTTCTCGGCGTCTGACCGCCGCGACACCATCTCCGCCAAGCACCTCGCCGACGAGATACTGATCGGCCTCGAACGCAATGAATTCGTGCCCTTCTATCAGCTGCAGTTCGATGCCCGCACGCTCGATGTCACCGGCGTCGAAACACTAGCGCGCTGGCAGCACCCGGTGCACGGGCTGCTGACGCCCGACCGCTTCCTCGATATCGCCGAGGATCTCGACGTCGTCTCGACCATCGACGCGCTGATCCTGGAACGCGCGCTGGCCGATCGCAGCGCCTGGATCAAGGACGGGTTGTCGATTCCGAAGATATCGGTCAACGTCTCCGCAAGGCGGCTCGCCGATCCCGATCTCGGCAAAAAGCTCCGCGCTCTGAAGATCGAGCCCGGCACCATCTCCTTCGAACTGCTGGAATCGATCTCGCTCGACGATTGCGACGAGGGGGTAGCCGCCAACCTGAAAAAGCTGCGCAAGCTCGGCATCGACATCCAGATCGACGATTTCGGCACCGGCCATGCCTCGATCGTCAGCCTGTTGCGCCTAAGCCCCAAGACGCTGAAGATCGACCGCGAACTGATCCGCATGCTGCCGCAATCGGCCGAGCAGCGCAAACTCGTCGGCTCGATCATCGATATCGGCCGCTCGCTTGATATCCTGGTCATCGCCGAGGGCGTCGAGACGGCGGATCACATCCGCATCCTCGAGGAACTCGACTGCGACACGCTGCAGGGCTACGCGCTCGCCCGGCCGATGCCGGCCATGCAGATCCCCTCCTTCATCCGCGCCGGAAGCTGGCGCCACGGGCAAATCGCCGCTCGCGCCTTGCAGACTGAGCTTCGCCGCGCGCTGCGCAGCAGAGCCGCCAAATAAACACCTGCATAAGCGGCCCGCCATTTCGCCTTCATTCCACCGTAGAGGAAAAGGCGCTAGACTCGTCTTGCGAATTCATTCGATTCTCTTGGCGGTATTCCGTAAAATCGGAAACCGGGGCCAGGAAATTCGGAAACCATGGAAGGAGCGACAGGCGGATTGTGAAACCCTCTCTTTTCCTTTAAGGGGACGCCACGAGATCGATCCACTCGCGCTATCCCAAGAGCGCCAACAACAGAGAATGACCACGATGAACCGTCGCCGCCGTATCTACGAGGGCAAGGCAAAGATTCTGTATGAAGGCCCGGAACCGGGCACTTTGATCCAGTTCTTCAAAGACGATGCCACTGCCTTCAACAAGAAGAAACACGAAGTCATCGATGGCAAAGGCGTCCTCAACAACCGCATTTCCGAATATATCTTCAGCCATCTGAACAAGATCGGCATCCCCACCCATTTCATCCGCCGGCTCAACATGCGCGAGCAGCTGATCAAGGAAGTGGAGATGATCCCGCTGGAGATCGTCGTGCGCAACGTCGCCGCCGGTTCTCTCGCCAAGCGCCTCGGCATCGACGAAGGCGTCGTGCTGCCGCGCTCGATCATCGAATTCTATTACAAGTCCGACGCGCTCGACGATCCGATGGTCTCCGAAGAGCACATCACTGCCTTCGGCTGGGCCAATCCTGCCGAGCTCGACGACATCATGGCGCTTGCCATCCGGGTCAACGACTTCATGACCGGCCTGTTCCTCGGCGTCGGCATCCAGCTCGTCGACTTCAAGATCGAATGCGGCCGCCTCTTCGAAGGCGATCTGATGCGCATCATTCTCGCCGACGAGATCTCGCCGGACAGCTGCCGGCTCTGGGATATCGAGACCCACGAGAAGATGGACAAGGATCGTTTCCGCCGCGACCTCGGCGGATTGCTCGAAGCCTATTCCGAAGTTGCGCGCCGTCTCGGCATCATCAATGAAAACGAGCCTGTGCGCGGCACCGGCCCGGTTCTCGTCAAGTAAGGCAGGAAAGACAAAGTGATCAAGGCTCGTGTCACCGTCACGCTGAAAAACGGCGTTCTCGATCCGCAGGGCAAGGCTATCGAGGGTGCGCTTGGCGCCCTCGGCTTCTCGGGCGTCGGCCATGTAAGACAGGGCAAGGTCTTCGACCTGGAACTGGAAGGCGCCGACAAGGGCAAGGCCGAGGCCGACCTCAAGGCAATGTGCGAAAAGCTGCTCGCCAATACGGTGATCGAGAACTACGCAATCGCGATCGACTGACGATCACAGACCCGTCTTCCGGCGGACCTTGAGGATTTGGCGTCATGATGAAAGCAAAGCTGGAGACGGAAGTCTCGAAATATATGAGCTATGTTTTGCGTCATGCGCCTGATGCCGCGGGTTTGACGCTTGATGGCGAGGGTTGGGTGTCGTTCGATGCGCTCGAAAAAGCGTTGGCGTCGAAATTCGACGTTTCCCGCGCCGATATTATCGAGATTGTCGAAAACAATCCGAAGAAGCGCTTCGCCCTCGCCGATAATAGAATTCGCGCAAACCAGGGTCATAGCGTCGACGTCGATCTCGCATTGAACCCGGTTGAACCGCCTGCCGCTCTATTTCACGGCACGTCTCTGACGAACTGGCAGTCGATCGAGCGCGAAGGCTTGAAGAAGATGCAGCGACACCACGTTCATCTCTCAGCAGATGTCGACACGGCTAAAATCGTCGCAAGGCGCCGCAAGGGTGAATACATCATCCTGCGTGTCGACGCGGCCCGCATGTTTTCAGAGGGTCATTCTTTCTTTGTCTCCGACAATGGAGTATGGCTCGCCGAAAGCGTTCCAGTTCAATATCTTTCGCCAGACGCAGGGACCCCATGAAATCAGCTGTCGTTCAACTTCCGGGCCTCAACCGCGACCGCGACATGATCGCAGCCTTGGCCAAAATCTCCGGCCAGCAGCCGGTGACGATCTGGCAGACGGAAACCGAGATCCCCGATGTCGACCTGATCGTCATCCCCGGCGGCTTTTCTTATGGCGATTACCTGCGCTGCGGCGCGATCGCTGCCCGCATGCCGGTCATGCAGGCAATCATCGACAAGGCTGCGAAGGGCGTGAAGGTGCTCGGCGTCTGCAACGGCTTCCAGATCCTCGTCGAGGCCGGCCTGCTGCCCGGCGCGCTGATGCGCAATTCCTCGCTGAAATTCGTCTGCCGCGAAATCAAGCTCGAAGTCGTCAATGCCGAGACGGATTTCACCCGCGCTTATGCGCAGGGCCAAGTCATCCGCTGCCCGGTCGCCCATCATGACGGCAATTATTTCGCCGACGAAGCGACGCTGGCTGCGATCGAAGGCAATGGCCAGGTGGTATTCCGTTATGCCGAGGGCACCAATCCGAACGGCTCGATCAACGATATCGCCGCAGTGATGAACGAAAAGGGCAACGTGCTCGGCATGATGCCGCATCCAGAGAACCTGATCGAAGCCGCCCATGGCGGTTCGGACGGCCGCGGCCTCTTTGCTTCGGCGCTCGACGTCATCGCCGCCTGAGACCTGCACGTTGCCCCGCGCGTAGCGGTTTTGGGCAACTGCATGCACCCGAAAATCCTTCCGTCCGGATCTGGAGCAAGATTGATGCGCCCTCGCCTCGCAAACGCCGCCCTGTTGACCGCTCTCGCAGCCATGGTCGCAGCCTGCCAGACGCCGGCACCGACGACAGGCCCGAACCGTGGCGCGCTGCCGACGATGGAACGCGTGGCGCTCGGCGCCAATGCCTGCTGGTTCAAGTCGGGCGATCCGGCTTTTGCCGCCTATAAGCTCGCACCGGAACTCAATTCCTTTTCCGGCCGGCCGCGCATCCTGGTCGTCCACAAGGGCAGCCCGGAAAGCCGGCCGCTGCTCGTCGTGCAGGCTGAGGGAAGCCCCTCGCGTCTCCAGGCCTTCGGGCCGATGATGCAGGAGCCGGTCGCCGGCCGCATCGCCGCCGACGTCAATCGCTGGTCGGCAGGCAACAAGGCCTGCAGCTGATCGCCCCGTTCAGTTCCGAAAGCATGATCCGTTCGGAAAGCATCTTCAGTCCCAGAAGAACGACTTGCTGACTTCGCGCGCCGCATCGGACTGCGACACGCCGATATCCTTGAGCTCGTTCGCCGTCAGGTTTCTCAGCGCACGCCGGCCTTCCCGCTTCTGATGCCAGAGAAGAGTGGCCGCCCAGATCCGGCCGAGCCGCGTCGTCGCCTCAGCGGGCACGTCGGGGAGAATGATCTGTCTCCTGTCCTCATAGGAGACAATCGGTACAATCGGCATTTTGATCTCGGGTAAGGCAGACATTCCAGGAATCCTCACGGCTTGTCGTTGGAATTGACTCATACGCTTGACCGATACAATGTGCCAATATATACAATTGTCACCATGACAAATTGGCTTCCCGATATTTCCCGCGGTTCCGGGCCGGTCTATCTCCGGCTCGCCGACAGCATTGAATCCGCAATATCAAGCGGCGCCCTGCCCGCCGGCAGCAAGCTGCCGCCGCAGCGCAATCTTGCCTATGATATCGGCGTGACAATCGGCACGATCGGCCGCGCCTATGCGCTGGTGCATGAGCGGGGCCTGGTCGCCGGCGAAGTGGGGCGCGGCACCTATGTACTGAACCGCTCCGAAACGCCGCCCGGCGAGCAGATCGATCCGCTGACCGTCTCGCTCGGCGGCACCCGCGTCCAGGATGCACCTGCCAACAAGATCCGTTTTGACACGACGGCCGCGCCCGATCTCGGTCAGGGCAAGGTCATAGCGGGCATCCTCGCCGAGATCGGCGAACAGCATCTGTCCGAAATTTCCTCCTATTCCCGGAGTTTCCCGCGCAACTGGTTCGAGGCCGGCCGCCTCTGGCTTGCCCGCAGCGGCTGGACGCCAGAGGTCGAGAATGTCGTGCCGACGCTCGGCGCCCATGCGGCGGCGATATCAGTGATCTCGGCCGTCTCGGCGCCGGGCGACAAGATCGTCTTCGAGGACCTCACCTACACGCAGGTCAGCCGCAGTGCTCGCCTGCTCGGCAGGCGCACGCTGACGGTCGATTCCGATGAACTCGGCGTGATTCCCGAGGATTTCGAGCGGCTCTGTCAGCAGCAGCATCCGAAGATCGCCTTCCTGATGCCGACCGTCCACAATCCGACGCTGGCGATCATGCCCTATGAGCGGCGGATGGCAATCGCTGCGATCGCTCGGAAGCACGGCGTCTGGCTGATCGAGGACGATCTCTACGGCGGCATGGCCGATGACGACACGCCACTGCTCGCCTCGATTGCGCCCGATCGCACCTTTCTTGTCAACGGCCTGTCGAAATCGGTCGCCGCCGGTGTGCGCGGCGGCTGGGTCGCCTGCCCGCCGCATTTTGCCCAGCGCATCAAGGTGACGCACAGAATGATCACCGGCGGCCTGCCCTTCATCCTGGCGGAGACCTGCGCACGTCTCGTCGAAAGCGGCACGGCGCACGAAATCCGCAAGGCAAGTGTCGAGGAACTCTCCCGGCGTGTCCGGCTCGTCCGCGAGCAGTTGCAGGGCTTCGATTTCGAATCGCACCCGCATGCGCCGTTCCTCTGGCTGAAACTGCCGGAACCCTGGATGTCCGGCACCTTCAAGAACGCCGCCTATCGCGACGGCGTGCTCGTCGACGACGAGGATGAGTTCAAAGCAGCCCGCGGCGAGAAAACCTATCACCGCGTCCGCATCGGTTTTTCCTCGCCGAAGACAGGGCAGGAACTCATTTCGGGCTTGATGATCCTGCGCCGCCTGCTGGAAAATGGCGGCTCCGCCTATGACGGTGAAATATGACGTGTTGCAAATAGACGCCATAAATCGGAAAAAACGCCGAAGCTTCTTCGAGGTGCTTTAGCGACTCGACCTCCATGTTACCTCTTTGTTGTTCCCGTCTGACGCGAATCAAAGGACAGCAAATGAGGCTCGATTTCGGCAGGATCGCGTTGCGTTTTTTGGGCATGGCATCAGTGACAGCGGTAACCGCCCTCTCGGTTGCGGGCTCGGCAACGGCCGGCGAGCAGATATTCGATGAATTGCGCTTCGGCGTCTCGACCTCGGTACAATCGGGCCATTCCAGGGAAGACGGCGTCTTTCCGGAGATTACCGCTCTCTTCGATCCCTTCGGCTACGACGCGGCGGTCGGCTGGCAACAGCTGCTGCATCCCCGTATCCATCTCAGCACGTCGATCGGCACGTCAGGCGAGGCCACCCAATTCTTCACCGGCTTCACCTGGACGGTCGATTTCAACGAAAAGCTCTTTACCGAAGCCGGATTCGGCGGCGTCATCCATACCGGCGATCTCGAGGGCGACAGTGACGGTCCGGAACTCGGCTGTCGCGTCCTCTTCCACGAATATCTGGGCGCCGGCTACCGTTTCACCCGCAATTGGAACGTGATGGCCCAGATTGCCCACTCCTCGCATGCCAATCTCTGCGACGGCCCGAACGACGGCATGACCCGCGCCGGCCTGCAGATCGGCTATAAGTTCTGAGTGGTTGCCGCCTTTGTGAAGAAAGCCTGCCCGCCCTCTGTTGACGGTGGGCTTTTTTCTGTCGCGCGCGGCCGCTACATAAGCTAAAGACAGCGCAAAACGCGCCAGGGACTTTCCGCTCATGACCATTCCAAACACCATCCCGATCACGCCGGAACTCATTGCAGGCCATGGCCTGAAGCCGGACGAGTACCAGCGTATTCTGGATCTGATCGGCCGCGAACCGACCTTCACCGAGCTCGGCATCTTCTCGGCCATGTGGAACGAGCACTGCTCCTACAAATCCTCGAAGAAATGGCTGCGCACGCTGCCGACCAAGGGGCCGCGCGTCATCCAGGGTCCGGGCGAAAACGCCGGCGTCGTCGACATCGATGACGGCGATTGCGTCGTCTTCAAGATGGAGAGCCACAACCACCCCTCCTATATCGAGCCTTATCAAGGTGCGGCGACCGGCGTCGGCGGCATCCTGCGTGATGTCTTCACCATGGGGGCACGCCCGATCGCCGCGATGAACGCGTTGCGCTTCGGCGAGCCGGATCATCCCAAGACCCGTCATCTCGTCTCCGGCGTCGTCTCCGGCGTCGGCGGCTACGGCAATTCCTTCGGCGTTCCGACGGTTGGCGGTGAAGTTGAGTTCGACGCCCGCTACAACGGCAACATCCTCGTCAACGCCTTTGCCGCCGGCATTGCGAAATCCAACGCCATCTTCCTGTCTGAAGCCAAGGGCGTCGGCTTGCCTGTCGTCTATCTCGGCGCCAAGACCGGCCGCGACGGCGTCGGCGGCGCGACGATGGCCTCGGCCGAATTCGACGAATCGATCGAGGAGAAGCGCCCGACCGTTCAGGTCGGCGACCCCTTCACCGAAAAGTGCCTGCTGGAAGCCTGCCTGGAATTGATGAAGACCGGCGCCGTCATCGCCATCCAGGACATGGGTGCGGCCGGCCTCACCTGCTCGGCCGTCGAAATGGGCGCCAAGGGCGATCTCGGCATCCTGCTCGAGCTCGACAAGGTGCCGGTTCGCGAAGAAAGGATGACGGCCTACGAAATGATGCTGTCGGAAAGCCAGGAGCGCATGCTCATGGTGCTGCAGCCGGAGAAGGAAGAGGAAGCCAAGGCGATCTTCGTCAAGTGGGGCCTCGATTTCGCCATCGTCGGCAAGACAACCGACGACCTGCGCTTCCGCGTCATGCACCAGGGTGAGGAAGTCGCCAACCTGCCGATCAAGGATCTCGGCGACCAGGCGCCGGAATATGATCGCCCCTGGCGCGAATCCGGCAAGCAGGCTCCCCTGCCCGCCAATCTCGTCGCGGCACCTCAGGATTACGGCCAGGCGCTGCTGCAGCTCGTCGGTTCCGCCAACCAGTCGAGCCGCCGCTGGGTGTATGAACAATATGACACGCTCATCCAGGGCAATTCGCTGCAGCTTCCGGGCGGCGATGCCGGCGTCGTGCGCGTCGACGGCCATCCGAGCAAGGCGCTCGCCTTCTCCTCCGACGTCACCCCGCGTTATGTCGAAGCCGATCCCTTCGAAGGCGGCAAGCAGGCGGTCGCCGAATGCTGGCGCAACATCACCGCGACAGGCGCCGAGCCGCTCGCCGCCACCGACAATCTCAATTTCGGCAATCCTGAAAAGCCCGAGATCATGGGCCAGTTCGTCGAGGCAGTGAAGGGCATCGGCGAAGCCTGCCGTGCACTCGATTTCCCGATCGTCTCCGGCAACGTCTCGCTCTACAACGAGACCAACGGCGTCGCCATCCTGCCCACCCCGACGATCGCAGGCGTCGGCCTGTTGCCGGATTGGAGCCAGATGGCCCGCATCGGCACCGCCAACGACGGCGACAAGGTGATCATGATCGGCGTCGACGGCAGCCATCTCGGCCAGTCCGTCTATGTCAGAGACGTGCTTGCCAGCCGCGAAGGTCCGGCGCCGGAGGTGGATCTGTTCGCCGAGCGCCGCAATGGCGATTTCGTCCGCTCCGTCATCCGCAACGGCCAGGCGACCGCCTGCCACGACATTTCTTCCGGCGGTCTTGCCGTGGCGCTCGCCGAAATGGCGATGGCCTCAGGCAAGGGTCTCGTCATCGATCTCGGTGAAGCCAAGGGCGCGCCGCATGCGCTGCTCTTCGGCGAGGATCAGGCGCGCTACGTGCTGACAGTGCCTGCGGACGTCGCAAATTTCGTTTGCGCCAATGCCGAAGGCGCCGGCGTCCCCTTCCGCCGTCTCGGCACGGTCGGAGGAACGGCGCTCATCGTCGGCGATCTCATCTCGCTGCCGATTCAGCAATTGCGCGATGCCCATGAATCGTGGTTCCCTGATTTCATGGAAGGCCGCGGCGAACTGGCTGCGGAATGATGCGCAAGGAGTAACGATCATGGCCATGAAACCCGGCGATATCGAAGACATGATCAAGGCTGGGATTCCCGGTGCCAAGGTGACGATCCGCGATCTGGCGGGCGACGGCGATCATTACGCCGCCGAAGTCGTCGCCGAAGCCTTTCGCGGCAAGAGCCGCGTGCAGCAGCACCAGATGGTCTACGAGGCGCTGAAGGGCAATATGGGCGGCATACTGCACGCGTTGGCGCTGCAGACCTCCGCACCGGAATAGAGCCCGACGCGATCCGGATAAACGGTGCCCGGCCCTCAGCCGGGCATTCTCTTTTCGTCGGGATCGGCAAAGACCGAGGCCGGCATTGGCCCCGATGTCAAAAGCGTGAAATCGAAGGACGCCTGCAGATCAGGCCCCAGCACATATTGCCGGTGGACGCGCAGCTGGTCCTTGCGGATCTTGCGATAGTGCTCGGGCGTCAGCATCTGCTTGACGCGGATCAGGATCATCTTCGCCGGAGGTGCATCCGCATGGCCGGAAACGGCGACGACCGGCACCTTGTAGAAATTGATCGAATCCGTCAGGCACTGCACGTCGAGCCAGGAAATCTCGGGACAGCGCGCGATCAACCCGACGCGGGCGCGCAGCTGCGTCGCCGACGATAGCAGCGCGCATTGCAGGATGGCGCTGCCGAGTGTGGCAAACACCACCCGCTTGCCTTTGAAGATCTCCGGCTCCCGTTCCAGCAATATGCCGATGACATGGGCGGCAACACTCGATCCCATGCTGTGCGAGGAGATCACATATTCGTCCGCCTCTTCGTCAAGCGCCTTGCGCACGGCAGCGGCCCGGTCTTCCAGCCAGTCGTTGAAATCTGTCCGGTCCATGCGGCCGAGCGCCACGGCCATTACCCAATCGGCGAAGAGATGCAGCGTATGGAAACGTTCGGAAAACGGCAGGAAGGCGAAGATGAAGAAACAAAGCGCCAGCGGTCCGCTCCAGAGCATGTGCCACGGCGAAAAGCCGAGACCATAGGGCATGATGGCGATCTGCGCCGTCAGCGCGATCGCGAGCGCGGTCAGCAGGAACGGGAAGAGGAAGAACAGACCGAAGCGCCAGGCGTGGCGAAAATATCCCCGCATCCCGCCTTCGAGCATGATCTCGGCGCAGCTTCGGAAACCTGCCATAATCTGGGTCAGCGTGTTGCCCCCGCGCAGCCTGCTTACCAGCGTATCGTGATCGACCATGTGGATCCGGCTCTTCGTCTGCCAGCCGGGGAAACCGGTCCCTTCCCCATCAGCCGCTTTGCCGGCATCCCGTCCGCCCGTCGTGACCACGAAACTGAGGGGATCACTTCCCGCCTCCGGCGCACCCGTTTCAAGCGAATAGCCCCAAACGGCGGCACTCTGCCTGGCCGAACGCTCGTAGCGTGCCCTATGGGCAACGCCGTCGAGCGGCTCGAAGCCCGTAAAATGCAGGACGATCCGCTTCTCGATCAGTTTCATTCCACTCTTCCGGCCGGCGAATGGCCGGCATGTTGCTGCGATCCGGCTGCTGCGCCGCTGATTAGGGGCAAAAAAGCAGCTATGGTCTCGAAGCCGTCTTGCTAACCGAACTCTTCCGGAATTCAATAGCGTCCATGTCGTTTCCATCACGAACGGAGGGGTTTTGTGGCCGACCTAGTCAAAGAATTGATATCAGGCGTCGTCGACAGCGTGCTGAAGGAGATCCTGAAAAAGACCACCGGCCGCGTCACGACGAAGCGCAGGAGGCGTAAGACACGACCCGCCGCGACGACGAAGGTTGCGCGCAAGACGACCTCGGCCAAGGCTAAGCCCGCCCGCAAACAGGTCAGCAAGCGCCGCACCGCCGCTGGCCGCAGCCGCCAGCGACGCAGCTAAGGCACGATCAAATGTGAGCGGTTTCGGACGAATAGCGGCGCTCTTGAGGGCATAAACCGATGATGCGCATGTTGAAAATCATTCTTGCGGCCGTCGTCGCGATCTGTCTCATCGCGGCTGCCGGCGTCTACGCCCTGTCGGAGATGCGCCTTTCCAGGACCTACGACGTCGCGGTTGCCGATTTCACCGTCAAGACGACGCTGCCTGCCGAGGAAACCGAACGCCGCGCGCGCACGCTGATGTGTGGCGGCTGTCATCACGATGCCGGCAACGTGCTCATCGACGAGCCGGGCGTCGGCCGCATCGTCGCGCCGAACCTGACCCGCTTCGTGCCCATGTACAGCGATGCCGAACTCGTGCGCCTCATCCGCCATGGCGTCAAGAAGGACGGTACCGGCGCCTTCATCATGCCGGCAAGCAACTTCGCCAATATCACCGATGACGATATGGCGGCGATCATTGCGTGGATGCGCAGTTTGAAGCAGCTTCCCGATGCGGTGGCCGGAACGACTCAATGGGGACCGCTCGGGCGAATCGGCCTGGCGCTCCACAAGATCCCCTTCGAGGCTGATCTGGTGCCTGCCGTGGGCACCCCTGCCGCGACGCGTCCGGCCGATATCGGCGAATACGCCTTCAGGACCGCTTGCAGCCACTGTCATAATCTCGATACGGCAAAGCAGTCGGAAGCCTTCCTGGCGCCGGCGCTTAAGCCCCTGGCGCAATCCTATTCGGCTGCCGATTTCAGGACGCTGCTGCGCACCGGCAAGAGTGTCGGCAACCGCGATCTCGGCGTGATGACACAGGTTTCCCAATGGGATTTCAGCCATTTCACCGATGTCGAAATCGAACAGATTCAGACCTATCTCGCCAATCGACCGTAAAGCGACGGCAACAACCCGGCAACGGCCTGCGCGAATTGGTATTTTTTTGGTTCGGGCGGCTGGAATTCCTGCCGTCGCATGCTATCTAAAGGCAACGATTGAAACGGCGGGCCTTTAACCCGCCTGTTGAAAGGATCAGGTCCTATGAGCGGCATTCACGAATTCATCGACAACGAAATCAAGAGCAACGACGTCGTCCTCTTCATGAAGGGCACGCCGCAGTTTCCGCAGTGCGGTTTCTCCGGGCAGGTCGTGCAGATTCTCGATTACATCGGCGTCGACTACAAGGGCGTCAACGTGCTCGCCGATTCGGAAATCCGCCAGGGCATCAAGGAATACTCCAACTGGCCGACAATCCCGCAGCTTTACATAAAGGGCGAATTCGTCGGCGGCTGTGACATCGTCCGGGAAATGTTCCAGGCTGGTGAGCTGCAGCAGCACTTCCAGGAAAACGGCATCACCGTGCGCGGCGCCGCCTGACCGGTCACCGGACGTCCGCCCGGTTTCCAAATCTGTTTCTTGAGTTCGAGGCGCTGCCGCTAGCAGCGCCTTGACCTGTTTATGGGAATTTCATTGTGACAGATTCATCACAAGCCGTGTCCGCGGGCCGCCTGCCCATGGGCAAGCGAGAATTCATCGCGCTTGCTGCCTTCCTGATGGCCGTCAATTCGCTGGCGATCGATATCATGCTGCCGGCCTTGCAGCAGATCGGCGCGAGCCTCGGCGTCGAGAGCGAAAATCATCGTCAGTTCGTCGTCTCCACCTACCTGCTCGGCTTCGGCTGCGCCCAGTTGTTTTACGGTCCGCTCTCCGACCGTTTCGGCCGCCGCACGCCGCTTCTGATCGGCCTCGTCATCTATATCCTGTCCGCCATCAGTATCGTCTTCGTTCCGTCCTTTGCTGGCTTGCTCGCCCTGCGCTTCATCCAGGGCGTCGGCTCCGCCGCAACCCGCGTCATCACCGTCTCCATCGTTCGCGATATCTATGGCGGCCGGCAGATGGCCGAAGTCATGTCGCTGATCATGATGGTTTTCATGATCGTGCCAGTGATTGCGCCCGGCACCGGTCAGATCGTCATGTTCTTCGGTAACTGGCACCTGATCTTCCTGTTCATCGCCGCGATGGCGACTGCTATCGCCGTCTGGGCCTATCTCCGTCTGCCGGAAACCCTGCATCCCGGCAATGTCCGCCCCTTTACCGCCCGCTCGATCTTCGGCGCCTTCAAGCTGGTGCTGACCAATCGCGTGGCGCTCTGCTACACCATCGCCAGCACCTTCATCTTCGGCGCGCTGTTCGGCTTCATCAATTCCGCCCAGCAGGTCTATGTCGGCATCTACGATCTCGGCGTCTATTTTCCCTTCGCCTTCGCCGGCGTGGCGATCTTCATGTCTTTGTCGTCCTTCTTCAATTCCCGCTTCGTCGGCAAGCTCGGCATGCGCCGACTGTCGCACGGATCGCTGCTCGGCTTCATTGCCATCAACACCATCTGGCTGATCGTCCAGATGGCCAGCACCGAGCCGATGCCGTTTGCCCTGTTCATCTCCTTCTTCGGCCTTGCCATGTTCCAGTTTGGCTGGATCGGCTCGAACTTCAATTCGCTCGCCATGGAACCGCTCGGCCACGTCGCCGGCACCGCCTCCTCCGTCCTCGGCTTCATGAGTACGGTCGGCGGCGCCATCATCGGCGCCGGCATCGGCCAGGCCTTCGACGGCACGGCACTGCCGATGGTCGCCGGTTATTTCGCCGTGTCGATCGTCGGCCTGGTCTTCGTGCTGATCGCCGAGAAGGGCCGCCTCTTCCAATCGCAGAACCCAGCCGTCTGAACGGCCGGCCTCATTCGCATCCGGGATTTCACCACATGACGCCGCCGCATAAACCGCACCAGGAAAACCAGGGCTCTCGCCGCATCGGCATGGGCTTTGGCGAATTCGTCGTCACCATCGCCATCATGACCGCCAGCGTCGCCATGGCGATCGACAGCATGCTGCCGGCATTGCCCAATATCGGCCATTCCCTCGGCGTCACCAATACCAACGACGCGCAGCTGATCATCGGCGTGTTCTTCTTAGGCTTCGGCGTCTCACAGATATTCTTCGGCAGCCTTTCGGATACGTTCGGCCGCCGCAACATCCTGCTCGGCGGCCTGGCCTGCTATATTGTCGGAATGTTTGCCGCCGCAGCGACCGGCAGTTTCGAAATGCTGCTCGTCATGCGTTTCGTCCAGGGCATCGGCGGTGCGGCCGTGCGCATCACCACCATGGCCATCGTCCGCGACTGCTTCGGCGGCCGCGAAATGGCGCGCGTCATGTCTTATGTCATGATCGTCTTCATGATCGTGCCGATCGTTGCGCCCTCCGTCGGCCAGCTCATCATCCGCTATGCCAACTGGCACTGGATCTTCATCCTGCTCGGCATCATCGCCGCCATCCTGTTCGTCTGGGCTCTTCTGCGGTTGAAGGAATCGCTGCCGCCGGAAGAGCGGCTGCCGCTGTCGGTTGCCTCTGTCGGGGATGGCTTCAAGACCGTGCTCACGAACCGTATCACCTGCGGCTACATGATCGGCCTCACCATGTTCACCGGCGTCATCAGCGCCTATGTGATCTCGGTGCAGCAGGTCTTCGGTGAAGTCTATGGCCTTGGCGACTGGTTGCCGATCGCCTTTGCGGCCACCGCAGGCGGCATCGCCGTCGCCAATTTCGCCAACGGCTTCTTCGTGCGCAAATTCGGCATGCGCCGCATCTCGCACGCCGCCCTGCTGATTTTCACGGCACTGTCGGCTGTCGGCTTCTTCTATTCGCTGGCCGGCAAGCCGGATTTCGCCATCGCCTACGGCATCTTCACCATCGTGCTGATGATGTTTGCCCTGATCGCCACCAATTTCACCGCCATCAGCCTCGAGCCGATGGGCAATCTCGCGGGCACGGCCACCGCCATCACCGGTTTCGTCTCGACGACCTTCGGCGCCATCCTCGGCGGCCTGGTCGGTCAGATGTTCAACGGCACGGTGCAGCCGCTCTTCGGCGGCTTCGCGCTCTTCGGCGCGGTGACGATCGCAGCCACCCTTTGGGCGGAGAACGGCAAGCTCTTCACCCACCCCGGCGACAGCCTGCAGCTCGATCCGGGTGCGGCCCACTTTTGAAATGCGAGCTGCTGGGTGGTTCGGTCCCGGCGGCATTGCATTTAAATAACAAACTCGGCACGTTCCTAAATCTGGATGCCCTTGGAACAAGGAGCTCAGTTTTGGATGTAGAATATCAACATCTCCCCCCGCCATTGCAGGGTGGGATATTTCAAACCAAAACAAATACCGCCACTGGCGTTGTGGTACTCGGCGGCTCCAGTGGTCGGGTCGATGTGGCCCGTGCCAGGTTGTTTGCCAGCCAAGGGGCAACGGTAATCGCGCTTCGGTGGTTCGGCGGCGAAGGCCAGGTGCCAGGTATTTGCGAGGTGCCGCTGGAAATCTTCTTCGCCGCCACCGATTATTTGATGGAGCTCGGCTGCAGACGTATCGTCTTGGTGGGGACATCGAAAGGCGCCGAAGCCGCGCTGCTCACGGCGGTACATGATCCACGCATCAGCGCCGTCATCGCAATGAGCCCTTCTTCGGTCGTATGGGGAAATATTGGTCCGGGGCTTGACGGCATCAGCTGGCCGGAACGCTCATCCTGGACGTTGCGAGGGACACCGCTTCCCTTTGTATCGTCCGACCCTGAATGGGTGCAGGAATACCGAGACGGGCTCGTTGCCTACCGGGGCCTGTTCGAACGATGTCTTCAAGTGCACGAGTCTGAGATCGAACTAGCAACTATCCCTTTGGAGAAAACAACTGCCGAAATTCTGCTTGTGGCAGGAGGTGATGATGCGCTTTGGCCGTCAGACGAATTTGCCGCAGCAATTGTTCGCCGGCGCGCAGCTTCGGGCCTACTCACCCAGCTTGTGTTGGGAGAAGATGCGGGCCATCGCATTTTGCTGCCGGGTGAAACGACTCCCCGATCATCGCTGCGTGCTCACGGTGGAAGTGAGACAGCCGACGCCAAATTGGGACGACTGGCGTGGGAGTACATTCTCGCTGCCCTATAACGGGATAGCAGTAGTCATTTGATCGATGGTTCAAGCCATCGGATTGGTGCTGCAGTGCGCGAAGGGCATCCTCTATGGACGACCGAATTCTGATCAGGTCTTACGCGCCCGGCGACGTGGACGCGACGATTGAAATTTTTCTGCGTGCGATTCGAGAGGTCTCGTCGAAAGACTACTCACCCGCACAGATCCAGGCTTGGGCAAAGGTGGAAGATCGCGGACTATGGGCAGAGCGAAGGATAAGCAGGCCTGCCTGGATCGCAGAATTTGACGGACAGCCTGTTGAGTTTTCCGACCTGACCGGCGACGGGTGCCTGGACATGATGTTTGTGCATCCCGAATTTCAAGGGCTTGGAATAGCAAGCCGGCTGTTGAGTAGGATCGAGGACGAAGCTCTGAAACTGGGGTTCAGCCGAATTTATACCGAAGCCAGCCGAACTGCCCGGCCGTTTTTTGCGCGAAAAGGCTTCCGCGTCATAACGAAGCAAATCGTCGAGAAACGTGGGCAAAGCCTGGGAAACTTTCTCATGGAAAAGTTCTACGGATAACAGGCGGCAGTCGGACCGCTTTTCAGACCGTGAAAACCTCACGCCGTAGCACGTTCCACGAGGCCTTGTCGGGCGCAATCAGCAGACCGCCGTCGAGGTGATGCGGCTGGTAGGGCGAGCCGTCGAAGCGCGCCGCATAGGCACCGGCCTCCTGCGAGATCAGCGTGCCGGCAAGATGATCCCAGGGCATCAGCTTGTTGTACATCAGGTAATGCACATGGCCGCCGGCAAAGGTGCGGTATTCTTGGGCCGCGCAGCGGTAATTGGTGAGGAAACGCACCTTGGCCAGATTGCCGAGAATCTCCGCCCGCTTCTCCTGCGGCAGGTAGCCGGCCGAGGCCATGCCGACCATCTGGTCGAGCGCAACCGGCTCTGCAACCGCGAGCCGCTGCGCTTCGCCGTCCGGCCGGCGCAGCCAGGCGCCGCCGCCCTTTTCCGCCATCACCCAGTCGTCGCCCATCGGATCGTAGATGATACCGGCAACCGTCTCTCCGGCCGAGACGACAGAGGCCATGACGCCGAAAGCCGGAATACCGGAGGCGAAGTTGAACGTACCGTCGACCGGATCGACGACGATCGCGAGACCGGCATCTTCGAGCCCGTAGAGCAAATCAGGCTCGGCCGCGACCGATTCCTCGCCGAGGAACAGCGCACTCGGCCAGAGCCGCTGAGCTTCCGCCTTGATCATCCGCTCGGCCTGTTCATCCGCCTCGGTGACGAGATCGGTCGCCTCGCTCTTCGCGCGCACGTCGCCCTGGCCGAGCCGGCGGAAGCGCGGCAGGATCTCCGCCTTCGCCGCGCGGCGCAGTAGATCGGCAAGAACGGTCACGTCAACGGTCGAAGTCATGTCAAATCCTTTCGGTCCGGCCTTTCGGGAAGGGCCCCACATCAAATGCCGACGATCTCACGTCGGATCAGCTGCCAGCTTTCCCGATCGGGTGCGGAGATGATGCCGCCCGTCGTCTCACCGGGGCGATAGGGTGTGCCGTCGAATTTCGCCGTATAGCCGCCGGCCTCCTGATGCGCGAGCACGCCGGCCAGGTGGTCCCAGGGCATCAGCTTCGCATGGCCGATGAAGTGCATTTTGCCGGAAGCGACCATCCAATATTCGTAGGCCGAGCAATTGAAGGAGAAGGTCATCCGGATCTTCGCCATGTTGGCGCAGATGCGCGCGCGATCCGGGTCGTCCATGTGGCCCCATGAGAGGCCGCCGACCATCTGGCTCAGGCTAGCAGGCTCGGCCACCTTCAGCTTTGTCGACTGCCCGTCCCGGCGCGTCAGCAACGTGCCGGCACCCTTGATCGCCGTCACGGTGTCGCCGAGAACGGGATCGTGAATGATGCCGGCGACCGTTTCGCCCCTGACCGTCACCGCCAGCATCGTCCCGAAGACGGGAAGCCCGGCGGCAAAATTGAACGTCCCGTCGACAGGGTCGATGACGAAGGCAAGCTCGGCATCGGCAAGGGCCGGCACGACGGATCGATCGGCATCATAAGCCTCTTCGCCAACGATGAGGGCTTGAGGAAAGCGCTCCCTTAGCGCCGCGGTGATCCTGTGTTCGGCAAGCAGATCCGCCTGTGTCACCAGATCGATTGCCGAAGTCTTTTCCAAAACATCGGCATCGCCGAGATTGCGGAAACGCGGCATGATCTCGGCACGCGCCGCCTCCCGGATGCAATCACCGAGAAAGAGAATGTCCTTGTCAGAAATAGTCATGCGAAATCCTGTCCGTCATACATGAGCCGCCTGCTTAGCCGGCCATTCATGACGGGTCGGTGACAGCAAGGGTGGAAAAGTCGAAGAGTTTCGGATCGAGCAGATGTGAAGGGTTCACATGCGAAAGCGCCCGCAGCATCGTGTCCTTGCGTCCCGGCATGCGCCGTTCGATATCGGAGAGCATATCCTTCATCGCATTGCGCTGCAGCCCGTCCTGCGAGCCGCAGAGATCGCAGGGGATGATCGGAAACTGCATCGCGACAGCGAATTTCGCGAGGTCTTCCTCGGCAGCATAGGCAAGCGGCCGGAGCACCATCAGGTCGCCCTCGTCGTTCAGAAGCTTGGCCGGCATCGAGGCGAGCCGCCCGCCATGGAAGAAATTCATGAAGAAGGTTTCGAGAATGTCTTCGCGGTGGTGACCGAGCACCAGCGCATCGCAGCCCTCTTCCCGCGCGACGCGGTAGAGATTGCCGCGCCGCAGCCGCGAACAGAGTGAGCAGTAGGTGGCGCCTTCCGGCACCTTCTCCTTCACGATCGAATAGGTATCGCGATACTCGATCCGATGCCGAACGCCGATCTTTTTCAGATAATCCGGCAGCACGTGCTTCGGGAAATTCGGCTGTCCCTGATCGAGATTGCAGGCGATGAGCTCCACCGGCAGCAAGCCGCGCCATTTGAGATCGAGCAGCAAGGCCAGCAGCCCGTAGGAATCCTTGCCGCCGGAAAGGCCGACCAGCCAGCGCTTCTGGCCCTTCAGCATGTCGAAATCGTCGAAGGCCTGGCGCACCTGCCGCAGCAAGCGCTTGCGCAGCTTGTTGAAGGTGACGGAACGCGGCGCATCGGCAAACAGCGCATGGCCGCCGGTGTCGGCCTCGCCACTCTCCAACTCATCGGCGATATTGGCTGCGATATTCATTGCTTCGTCCTACAGAAATTCCACACTTGCTCTAGCAGAAACCCGTCTGGCAACACAGCGTCAATCGCCGAAAACCGACCAGCCGGTGCGGGCCGCGAGCATTTCCAGCGCCGCGGCGCCGAGCTGCGAATTACCGACCTTGTTCAGCCCCGGTGACCACACCGCGATCGAAGCAATGCCGGGCGCCACAGCGAAGATGCCGCCGCCGACACCGCTCTTGCCGGGCAGGCCGACATGATAGGCGAAGTCACCCGAGCCATCGTAATGGCCGCAGGTCAACATCAGCGCATTGATGCGCCGCGCCCGCTTCGGCGAGACCACCGAATGGCCGGTCGTCGGATTGCTGCCGCGCGCCGCCAGGAACAGCCCGGCGCGGGCGAGCTGCTCACAAGTCATCGACAGCGCGCATTGATGGAAATAAACGCCGAGCACATGGTCGACGGGATGGTCGAGATTGCGGTAGGCGCGCATGAAATTGGCGAGCGCGAAATTGCGGTATCCCGTCTGCGTCTCCGAGCGCGCCACCTTGTCGTCGATGGTGATCGACTCGTCATCGGCGAGATAACGCACGAAGCGCAGCAGCTCGCCGATCGCCTCGCGCGGCGCATGGCCGGCCATGACGACGTCGCTGACGGCGATCGCGCCGGCATTGATGAAGGGATTGCGCGGGATGCCGCTCTCGTGCTCGAGCTGGACGATCGAGTTGAAAGCCGATCCCGAGGGCTCGCGCCCGACCCGCTTCCACAGCCCCTCGCCGACCTTGCCGAGCGCCAGCGTCAGCATGAAGACCTTCGATATGCTCTGGATCGAAAAAGCGGTATCGGCATCGCCGACACGATAAACCCTGCCGTCGACGGTGACGATCGCCATGCCGAACTGCTTCGGATCGACCTTGGCGAGTTCGGGAATATAGTCCGCGACCTTGCCCTCGCCGATCCGCGGCTGGATATCGGCGTAGATGCTATCGAGGGTCGCCTGCAAATCTGCCATCGCTTCTCTCCAGATCGCAAAAAAGCCGCTCGAAAGAGCGGCTTTCCGTATATCGACGCATGCGGTTGTCTCGCAATCGGTTTCGACTGCGAGACGAAGGCATTAACGCGAATAGAATTCGACGACCAGATGCGGTTCCATGACGACCGGGAACGGAACGTCGCTGAGCGTCGGAACACGGCCGAAGGTTGCGACCATCTTGTTGTGATCGACTTCGATATAGTCGGGAACGTCGCGCTCTGCGAGGCTGACGGCTTCCAGAACGGTCACCAGCTGCTTCGACTTTTCGCGAACTTCGATGACGTCGCCGGCCTTGCAACGGTAGGAACCGATGTTGACGCGAACGCCGTTGACCGTGACATGGCCATGGTTGACAAACTGACGGGCAGCAAAAACCGTCGGGACGAACTTGGCGCGATAGACGATGGCGTCCAGACGCGATTCCAACAGGCCGATCAGGTTTTCAGAGGTGTCGCCCTTGCGGCGGTCAGCTTCGGCGAAGATCGCGCGGAACTGCTTTTCGCGCAGGTCGCCGTAGTAGCCCTTGAGCTTCTGCTTGGCGCGCAACTGCACACCGAAGTCCGAAAGCTTGCCCTTGCGGCGCTGGCCGTGCTGGCCCGGGCCGTATTCGCGGCGGTTCACCGGGGACTTCGGACGGCCCCAGATATTTTCGCCCATACGGCGGTCAATTTTGTACTTGGACGATTCGCGCTTGCTCATCGTATTTCCTTTCAAAGGTTTATGACGATTTGTTACCAAACCGCACGAAGGAAACACGCCCTCCTCTGATCTCTGCCGAGATCTGACAGGATGTTTCGGTTAGCGAACAGAAACGATCCACGGGACATGTCAAATGAAACACCGGGCATTGCTGCCCGGTGCTTGCGGCGGTCTTTAGAGGGCCGTCATGAAAATGTCAACAGCGGCACAGCCTGAACGCGCCACTATTCTGCCGCCAACGGCTGGTCGCCGCCTGTATCAGGCGCGTTGGCGTCGCCAGGTGCGGTCTGGCAGTTCATATCCGGAAAAGCGACGATGCGCTTGCCAGAGAAATCCGTGTGCACGACGACAATACCCTGCTCCTCGAAATAGCCAAGCAGGCGGCGGGCGCGGCGGGCGGAATGGGTGCCGTAGGCGCGGGCGATCCGGGCGTCCGACGGGCACGGTTCGCCGCAGATGGCCGCCTTGGCGAGCATCAGGAAGACACCCTGCAGATCGTCGGTGACGCCTGACGACAGCGACAGCGCCGTCGCCCAGGCATCGCTCGCGGCCGTTTCCGCATCAACGCCCGAGCGCGAGATCGCCACGCGCCGGCGGAAATCCGGCAGGGCGATCGGCGGTCCCGGCACACGGCGCATGCGCAGCCGCACGAGAAAATCCTGGTAAAGCACCGAATCGGTGCGGAAACCGGAGGTGGGATCGTCGAGGATTTCGGCAAGCACGCCAGCAAGGCGCTCCTCCCGCTCCTCGGCAGAGACCTCCACCTGGCTCGCCCTCGCCTCGGCAGATGCGGCCGAGGCTGCCGGCGTCGAGCGCGAGAGTTCGGCGAGAATGTCGGTCGTCGGCCGCGGCGCCGGCGCAGCGCGGCGCATGGGCGGGCGCTGGAATTCTTCCGGATCGGGCGTGAAGATCAGGTCCTCGACATCCTGAGGCGCATCCGGCAGCGGCATCAGCTTCGGGCTGGACGAGCGCGCCGAAGTCTCCACCGCGCCGATCTGGATCGGCAGCGGCCGGCGCGACAGCGCCGGTCCGAGAGCGACGAAATTGCCGCGCTTCAGGTCGCGGAACATCTCGGCCTGGCGCCGATCCATCCCGAGCAGGTCGGCGGCGCGCGCCATGTCGATATCGAGGAAGGTGCGGCCCATCAGGAAGTTCGAGGCCTCGGCGGCGACGTTCTTGGCGAGCTTGGCCAGCCGCTGCGTCGCGATCACGCCGGCAAGACCACGCTTGCGTCCGCGGCACATCAGGTTGGTCATCGCGCCAAGTGACATCTTGCGCGCATCTTCCGAGACATCGCCGCCGACCGACGGCGCAAACATCTGCGCCTCATCGACGACGACGAGAACCGGATACCAATATTCGCGATCGGCATCGAACATGCCATTGAGGAAGGCGGCGGCAGCGCGCATCTGCTGCTCGATATCGAGGCCTTCGAGCGTCAGCACACAGGAAACGCGATGCTGACGGATACGGTTGGCAATGCCCGCCAATTCCGCCTCGGTCCGTTCACCGTCGACGACGACATGGCCGAACCTGTCGCTGAGCGTGACGAAATCACCTTCAGGATCGATGATGACCTGCTGCACCCATTGCGCCGATTGCTCGAGCAGGCGGCGCAGCAGATGCGACTTGCCCGATCCGGAATTGCCCTGCACGAGCAGACGGGTCGCCAGCAGCTCCTCGATATCGAGCGTCGCCGGGCTGCCGGACGCCAATCCCATATCGATGCCAACCTGCAATGCTGATCCTCGCGGCGAAGAGACTCACATGAACGAAGCGCCATTCTTCCGAAACGGCATCGCCCCGTCTATCAAAGAATGCGCTATCTTTCAGGACCGGATTTCGCCAACCCACAGGACAATTCCCGGCTCACCCGAGAAGAGGATCCATCGCCGCGATCCTACATCCCGTCGCCGCGCTACGCCCGCAAGCCGAAGCCCTGCATCAGCCGCCGCGTGGCGAAATCCTGTTGGCCGGAGGTGAAGACCGCGAAGTCGAAATTGTCCGGGTGTACGGCATCGGCGACCAGCGGCACCAGCGTGCGGGCGCGCCGCGCGATCGCCTCGGCGGGGTCGAGCCAGTCGACCGGCCAGGGCGCAAGCCGGCGGAAGAGATTGGCCATGAAAGGATAATGTGTGCAGGCGAGCACGACGATATCGGTTTTCCGACCGTCCTTCTCGACGAAGCATTGGTCGATTTCGCCAAGCACGGCCTCGTCGGAGACGGCGTCACCACGAATATAAGCCTCCGCCATGCGCGCAAGGTTCTCCGAGCCGACGAGGCGGACGTGGCATTGCTGGGCGAAGGACTGGATGAGGTCGCGCGTATAGGCTCGCTTCACCGTGCCGGGAGTGGCGAGCACCGAGACCAGGCCCGACCGCGTGCGCTCCGCCGCCGGCTTGATTGCCGGCACGGTGCCGACGAAGGTCATCTGCGGAAAGGCGGCGCGCAGATCGGCACCAACAAGCGTGAAGGCTGTGTTGCAGGCGATGATGCAGACTTCGGGATCGTGATCCGCCAACAGTTTGCCGAAAAGCCCGATGATCCGCTCCTTCAGCGCCTGCTCCTCCCAGCCGCCATAGGGAAAACCGGCATCGTCGGCGACATAGATGAAGCCGCGTTCCGGCATCAGCACGCGCGCTTCGCGCAAGACGGTCAGCCCGCCGATGCCGGAATCGAAGAGAAGAATAGGTTTCAGCTCACGCGTCGTCGCTGTCATCGGGCGGTGTTTCCTTGGCCGCTGGCGGGAACCGGCCTCCGCGCGGGCTCTTGCGCGAGAAGCGGTCGAGGGAGGAGATGACGCCGCGCAACACGCTGATTTCCTGCTCCGTGAAAGCCCGGCGGGATAAGACAGCGCGCAGATTGTCGACCATTTTCGGCTTTTTCCCGGCAGGATGGAAATAACCGCGGGCATCGAGCGCCTCTTCCAGCTGGTCGAACAGGCCGAAAAGCTGTTCCTTGGTCGAAGGCGTCTGCCCCATCGCCTGGAACGGAACGGCGCCGAGATCCTCCATGCCGGATTTCATCCATTCATAGGACATCAGCAGCACGGCCTGGGCAATGTTCAGCGAGGCAAAGGCGGGATTGACGGGAAAGGTGACGATTTCGTCGGCAAGCGCCACCTCCTCGTTGGTCAGCCCCCAGCGCTCGCGCCCGAAGAGGATGCCGGTGCCCTCGCCGGCGCGGAACCTCGCCCGAAGTGTCTCGGCGGCGATGACGGGCGAGCGCACCGGCTTGTAGCCGTCGCGCTCGCGCGCCGTCGTCGCATAGACAAAATTAAGATCGGCAACCGCCTGCTCCAGCGTGTCGTAGACCTTGGTCGCCTCGATCACGTGATCGGCTTTGGAAGCGGTCGCCAGCGCCTTTTCGTTCGGCCAGCCATCGCGCGGATTGACCAGGCGCAGTTCGGCAAGGCCGAAATTCGCCATGGCGCGCGCCACCATGCCGATATTCTCGCCCATCTGCGGCTCGACCAGAATGATGGCCGGGCCTTCGGCCAGAAGTTGACGCTCGCTGTTCGTACCTGCCATGGTCCTATCCCTGTTTCGAGCGCGCAATAGCCTCGCCCGCTGCAAACGGCAAGACGTCTGCAGGGGGATAGAGTCTTTCCAGCGCCGAACCGATCATTTCGAGCCCAAGTTTCGCGCCCTCGCGCGATAGCGGCAGGTGCCGGCCAGTTGTCCGCGACGCCTTGCGCTTGATGAGGAAACAGCTCGAGCCGCGCCGGGCCGCATTGTCGATCAGCGCCAGATCCGCCGCGATCAGCGTCTTCAGATTGTCGTCAGCGGCCGGCGCGTCATAACTCTTCGCCAGGATACGCGCCCAATAGGTGCAGGAGAGGAAGATCGCCAGCGTCTGGCGGATCTGGCCCGGGCGCGTCACCACCGACCAGGACGAGCCGAGGGGCCGCGCCGCCACCGTCACGTCGCGGTAGCAGCCATCGATCTTCTGCGACAACCGGATCAGGTCGAAACCGCTCTTGCCCTCGCCGATCGCGCCAAGCAGCTCGCGCAACGCCTGGAACCAACGGGCAAGTGCGGCATCGAGCGCCCCGCGCGTGCGCGTGGGGAAGACGATGAAGGCGACCGCCGTTCCCGCCGCCGCCCCGATCATGGTCTCGCCGATGCGCAGCTTCAACAGATCGAGCGTCAGCACGCCGGTCATGCCGTAGACCAGGCAGAGCACGATCGAGATGAAGAAGGTCATCGTCGCATAGGAAACCTGCAGGAAATAGAAGGCCAGAAAGATGCAGACGGCGGCGATCGGAATGGCGATATCAGGCTCGCCCGATATCAGCGTCGCCAGCACAAGCCCGATGGCGATCCCGAACACGGTGCCGAGCGAACGCGACAGCGCTTTCATCGCCGTATCGCCGCGCGAATTGGTGTTGGTGAAAACGAGGAAGGCGGCAAGCACCGCCCAGAACCAGCGCTCGCGCGAGAGAGCCAGGCCAAAAGCCATGGCAAGCGCTGAGGCGAGCGTGATCTGCAGCGCCGAGCGAAGCAGGGGATTGGCAAAGGAAAAGTCGATCTTCTCAGGCAGCACAGTATCCTTGACGGCGTCGATGCCGGAGAATCCCGAGGTCTGCCCCTCGCCGATCGCCTGTGTCAACTGCTGCCGCGCCTCGCCGAGCCAGAGCAGCGCCCGCACGGTTTCGCCTCGCGGCTGGTCCTTGATGGCTTCGGCCATCTCCGCAAATCTTGCAAGTTCCGTGCTATCGGCCTCGATTACGGCATGGATGAGCGCAAAAGGCGGCGGGCTCTGGAAACTCAGCACGATTGCGCTCTCGGCGGCCAGATGCGCATCGAAGAGCCGGATCGCCAATTCTGCGGCCGGATCGGCGGTGGCATCGAAAACGCCGCCGGACGGGCGCGGGATGAAGGTTTCGGCCATCAGCACCACTTCCTTCAGTCGGTCTTCCAACTGGCGCAGTTCCTGCCGGTCGGCTTCACCGATCTCGGCGCCGCCGGCGAGGGCGGCGAGCTTGAAGAGGATCTGGTTGATCCGGCCGCGCACACTTTCGAGCGAGCGGAGCAGGTCGCGCCGCCAGTCGTCCGGCAACAACACGGCTCTCACCAGATGGCCGACGAGCACGGAGACGACGGGGCCGATCGCCACATCAGGCAGCTCGGCCAGCGAAGGCCGGAAATAGGCGCCCATGAAATAGGAGGTGAAAGCGAACATGCCGATCGCAAAACCGCGCGGCCCGAACGCCCGCCCGGCCGATGCGAGCGCGATCACCACCAGGAAGACGAGGTCGGAGAATAAACGGCGATCCTCGAGGCCCGCCGCGATGGCGACGACGCCAAGGCTTGCGACGCAACCGAAGAGCCGCGTCACCAGCTGGCGCGTATTGCCCTTGTCGCGAACGGCCACCCCACCCTCGATCGACAGCACGATGCCGAGGCCGAAAGCCGCCGTCGGCAATGGTCGGATGAACATATGGATGGCGAGAAGGATTAAAAAAGAGAAGATGATCGTCAGCGTCACCCGCGAGGCCATGCGCAGGCGCGAAAGCGCCGGATCATTGGCAAGCAGCCAGTCGCGGAACTGAAAACCGGAAAACAAATGCAAAGCCCCTCATGCCGCAGAAGGATCGACAGATACCGCCGCAAGAGCGGAAATCAAACCACGGCAACGATCGGAACATTCGCCGGGCTCGAATCCTTCGGCATCGATCGAATGTGGCGCGTCTATTGGCCCTTGGCAATCAGCGCCATCGTCGCCTTCAGGGAATCACGGGCCTGCGTTTCGATATTCTCGGTGACGATATCGTCGATCACCGGTTTGCCGTCTTCTTCGACCACTTCGAAACGAACGGTCGTATAGTCCTTGGCATCGGACGCATCCGAGCAGGCGGATTTCTGGAAGCGCACCGTCACCTCGGCCGTGCCGTTGACCACAGGTGCTGCCGCCATCGTCAGATCCTGCAACGGGCAGGCATCCTGGCCATTGACGATGACGTCGTAGTCGAACGGCGATATGCCGTCGTCGTCGACCGCGGGAAATTGCGCCGCCGCCTGGTATCTCGCGACGAAATCGCGGCTGTAGAGATGGTCGAGCCGGCTTGCGTCGAAGATGTCGGTCCAGTCGCTGTTATTGTCCGCCCAGTTGCTCTTGGTCGCGTCCATGATCTCCTTCACGGGGGCGGTGACATCGGCGGCATGGCCGATGCCGGAAAAGGCGATAAGGCTTGCGATAACAACAGCGATTGTCTTCATGGTCGAATATCCGAGGGGCGGTAAATCAAGGCGGACACTAGCCGAATTCCGGCACTTGGCAATGCAGCAAAAACGCATTGCAGAACCCCTTGCAGCTTTGCGTTCCCGGTTCACAATGCTATAGCGCTCCTCATCACATCACCCACCCGGGACCCCGTCCCCCTTCAAGCTCGAACGAGGCAGATACATGAACAAGATCAAGGTCGCCAATCCCGTCGCCGATCTCGACGGCGATGAAATGACGCGCATCATCTGGCAACTCATCAAGGACAAGCTGATCCATCCGTATCTCGATCTCGACATCGACTATTTCGACCTGTCCGTCGAAAACCGCGACGCCACCAATGACCAGGTGACCGTCGATGCCGCCAACGCCATCAAGAAGTACGGCGTCGGCATCAAGTGCGCGACGATCACGCCGGATGAAGCCCGCGTCAAGGAATTCAACCTCAAGGAAATGTGGAAGAGCCCGAACGGCACGATCCGCAACATCCTCGGCGGCGTCATCTTCCGCGAGCCGATCATTTGCCGCAACGTGCCGCGCCTGGTTCCCGGCTGGACGCAGCCGATCGTCGTCGGCCGCCACGCTTTCGGCGACCAGTACCGCGCCACCGACTTCAAATTCCCCGGCAAGGGCAAGCTGACGATCAAGTTCGTCGGCGAGGACGGTACCGTCATCGAGAAGGAAGTCTTCAACGCACCGGGCGCCGGCGTCGCCATGGCCATGTACAATCTCGACGAATCGATCCGCGAATTCGCCCGCGCTTCGATGATGTACGGCCTGATGCGCAAGTGGCCGGTCTATCTCTCCACCAAGAACACCATTCTCAAGGCCTATGACGGCCGCTTCAAGGACATCTTCGAGGAAGTCTTCGAGACTGAGTTCAAGGATCAGTTCAAGGAAGCCGGCATCACCTACGAACACCGCCTGATCGACGACATGGTCGCCTCGGCGCTGAAGTGGTCCGGTGGCTACGTCTGGGCCTGCAAGAACTATGACGGCGACGTCCAGTCCGACACCGTCGCCCAGGGCTTCGGTTCGCTCGGCCTGATGACCTCGGTGCTGCTGACCCCCGATGGCAAGACGGTCGAAGCCGAAGCCGCTCACGGCACCGTCACCCGCCACTATCGCCAGCACCAGAAGGGCCAGGAAACCTCGACGAACTCGATCGCCTCGATCTTTGCCTGGACCCGTGGCCTGGCGCATCGCGCCAAGCTCGACGACAATGCCGAGCTTGCCCGCTTTGCCGCAACGCTCGAAAAGGTCTGCGTCGATACCGTCGAATCCGGTTTCATGACCAAGGATCTGGCGCTCTTGATCGGCCCCGACCAGCCGTGGCTGTCCACCACCGCCTTCCTCGACAAGATCGACCAGAACCTCCAGAAGGCCATGGCGTAAGCCGGCCTTTCCGAGATAAGATCGAAACGGCGGGGATTTCCCCGCCGTTTTCAATTGGGGAATGAACCGATGACGGCCATCCTGCGACCGCTTGAACCCGCCGACCGCGCCGCATGGGAACCCTTATGGGAAGCCTATCAGCGCTTCTATGAGGTGGTCATTCCGCCCGAAACCACCGATCTCACCTGGGCTCGCTTCCACGATCCTGACGAACCGATGCACGCGCTCGGCGCCTTTGATGAAGATGGCCGTCTCGTCGGCATCGTCCATGCCATCTTTCACCGCTCCTGCTGGCTGCCGCAATGGACCTGCTATCTGCAGGATCTCTATGTCGAAAACAGCCAACGCGGGCTCGGCACCGGCGCCGCACTGATCGACGCCGTCGCCGACCTCGCCCGCCAAAACGGCGCAGGCCGGCTCTATTGGATGACGCATGAAACCAATGCAACGGCGCGGCGGCTCTATGACAGGATCGCCGAGCGCTCGGGTTTCATCCAGTACCGAAAGGCGCTTTAAGCGGCTGGGGTTGCACAAAGGCCTCGCCGCACTATTGATTCCGGGGAACGGCAAGACCGCAGAATAACGGCAGCACGAGGAGGATCTCATGACGGAAGAACTGGTATTCTATACGAACCCGATGTCGCGCGGCCGCATCGCGCGCTGGATGCTGGAGGAGATCGGCCAGCCCTATCGCACCGAACTCCTGACCTTCGGCGAAACCATGAAGGCGCCCGAATATCTCGCGGTCAATCCGATGGGCAAGGTGCCGGCGATCCGTCACGGCGATACCATCGTCACCGAATGCGCGGCGATCTGCGCCTATCTCGCCGACACCTTCCCCGAAAAGGCGCTGGCACCGACGCCGGAGGAGCGCGCCCGCTATTACCGCTGGATGTTCTTTGCCGCCGGTCCGCTCGAATCGGCGGTAACGATGAAGGGGCTCGGCTTCGAAATTCCGAAGGATCGCCTGCGCATGGCCGGCTGCGGCGGTTTCGGCGACGTCATGAATACACTCGAAATGGCGGTCTCCGGCTCGACCTACGTCGCCGGCGAACGCTTCACCGCCGCCGACGTCTATGTCGGCTCGCATATCGGCTGGGGCCTCGGTTTCGGCAGCATCGAGAAGCGTCAGGCCTTCGTCGATTATTTCGGCCGCATCAGCGGGCGTGAGGCCTACAAGCGCGCGAATGCGCTGGACGACGAAGCCGGCAAGACGATGCAGGCCGCTTGAGACGTCGAACCCGGGGCGGCGGCCAGACCGCCGCCCCGGAGATATCAGCGGTCAGACAAGCGGCATGTGAATGTCCGTCAGAAGCTCGGTCGGCCGCACCTCGCGCGGATTGTTGAGATATTCCTCGAACATGAGCCTGTCCTTCAGTTGCCGGCCGGACTTCGGCAGCCATTCGGCAAAGAGCCATTGATAGGACTTGGGCATATTGGCATAGGGACCCTTGTGGCGCAGCACGGCATAATCGCCGCCGTCGATCGTGCGCCGCTCGAACGGCGCATCGGCCGGCACGTCTTCAGCGCCGGTGACGCAGGCGATCGAGCGCAGCTTTTCCACCGGCACGATATCGGGATCATCGAGATAGACGCCGATCATCCGCATGTCGGGCTTGGCGAGGCCGCGGGCATAAAGCGTGCCGAACAGTGTCTCGAAGGCCTTGTCGATCTGCATGTAGGAACCGGTATGGGCAACGCCGATCAGCTCGATCGGCCCGATCTCGCGTATGGTAACGTCTAACATGGCTTTGGTCTTTCCGTTGGGTGAGGGCTCATAGGCTGTGTGGCTTCCCTCTTTCCGGTAGCGGGCCGGCGGCATGCCGTAGACCGACTTGAAGATGCGATTGAAGGATTGGAGATTGGGATAGCCTGATCGCTTCGCTATTTCACTGACGGCAAGTTCCGTGCGGACGATCTCGCCTGCCGCATGATGCAGCCTGAGCCGCTTGACGGTTGCCGCCAGCGTCTCGCCGTAAATCGCCCGGTAGATCCTGTGCCAGTGATAGCTCGACATGCAGGCGATTTCGGCAAGGCGCTCCATATCCAGCTCCTCGTCCAAATGGTCGTGAATATAGGCCGAAACCCGTCGCAGACGGTTTTCATAAAGTGCCCATGCCGTTTCGCCGTTCATGTCAAACCTCGTGCAAATCGATCGGCCAAAGAAGAACATAACCCGATTTGACAAATCCTGCTGACTTGCGCTTTCGACGAATCCGGCATAGGGCGGAAGTCCGGCTCGAACCCAAAAGGAATGACTGATGCCGGATTTTTCAACATTGATGCTTTTTGCCGCCGCAGCGCTGGTGCTGACAGCCACGCCCGGTCCCGACATGCTGCTGATCGCCTCGCGCAGTGTCAGCCAGGGACGCGCCGCCGGATTTCTGACCTATGCCGGCATCGCGCTCGGCACCTATTGCCACGCCCTTGCCGCCGCTTTCGGGCTCTCTCAGCTCTTCGTGACGGTGCCCGCTATCTATGAAGCAGTGCGCTGGGCCGGCTGCTGCTATCTTCTCTATTTGGCCTATAAGACAATCCGCTCGGAAGTCACCGCCTTTGCGCCAGCATCGACATTGAGTCGGCTTTCGGGCAGACGCATCTTCTTTGCAGGTCTCGCCACCAATCTGCTCAATCCGAAAATGGCCCTCTTCGTCATGGCCCTCTTTCCGCAATTCGTGACTGCGCAAAGCGGCTCGATCACGATGCAGATGCTGGTGCTTGCGACCGTGCTGAACGGCATCGGCCTCGTCGTCAATGGAGCCGTCATTATTCTCGGAAGCCAAATTCGCACGCGGCTGGCCTCGCTCAGCCGCTTTCCGAAGATGCCGCAATATATGCTGGCGACTGTTTTTACCGGGCTCGCCTGCCGCCTCGCTTTGCAAGCGCGAAACTGACCGCCGCAGGCTTCTGCGCAAAATAAAACCGGCTGCGAAATCCAGATCTCGCAGCCGGTCCACATGTCAAACGCCGTCAGGCTGATGGTCAGCCTGCAAGTGCCGACGCAACTGCCTCAAGGGCTTCGTCGGCCTTGGCGCCATCAGGGCCGCCAGCTTGCGCCATGTCCGGACGGCCGCCGCCGCCCTTGCCGCCAAGCGCGGCAGAAGCGACGCGCACCAGATCAACGGCGCTGAAGCGATCAACGAGGTCGGGCGTCACGGCAACGACCGCGCTTGCCTTGCCATCCTCGGAAACGCCGATGAGCGTCACGACGCCCGAGCCGATGCTGGTCTTCCCGTCATCGGCGAGCCCCTTCAGATCTTTGGGATCGACGCCCGATATCGACTTGCCGAGGAACTTGACGCCGGCGACTTCGCGCACGGAATCGGCCGAGCCGCCCTGCCCGCCGCCCATGGCGAGCTTGCGCTTGGCGTCGGCCAGTTCCTTTTCGAGCTTGCGGCGCTCGTCGATCAGCGCTTCGACGCGCGAGAGAACGTCTGACGGTTGAACCTTCAGCGAGGCGGCAAGCGTCTTCACGCGCTCGTCCTGTTCGGCCAGATATTCGCGCGCCGATTCGCCGGTGACGGCCTCGATGCGGCGAACGCCGGCGCCGACGGCGCTTTCGCCGAGAACGCGGATCAGGCCGATCTGGCCGGTGGCTCCGACATGCGTGCCGCCGCAGAGTTCGATCGAATAGGGCTTGCCGGCCTTGGCGCCGCGCACACCCTCGCCCATCGCCACGACGCGGACTTCATCGCCGTATTTCTCACCGAACAGCGCCATCGCACCTTCGGCGATCGCATCGTCGACGCTCATCAGCCTCGTGGTGACCGGCGAATTCTGCAGCACGATCTCATTTGCCATATCCTCGACGATTTTCAGCTCTTCGGCCGACATCGGCTTCGGATGCGAAACGTCGAAACGCAGGCGCTCGGGTGCTACCAGCGAACCCTTCTGTGCCACATGAGTGCCCAGCACTTCGCGCAGCGCCTCATGCAACAGGTGGGTTGCCGAGTGATTGGCGCGCAGGCGCGAACGGCGGGCATGATCGACCGTCAACGCGACAGCATCGCCATCCTTGACCACGCCTTCGATGACAGTACCCAGATGCACGAACAGGCCTTCGCCCCTCTTCTGCGTATCTGAAATCTCGATCTTGCCATGGTCGGACGAGATCACCCCGGTATCGCCCATCTGGCCGCCGGATTCGCCGTAGAACGGCGTCTGGCTGACGACGATCTGCACCTTGTCGCCGGCCCTGGCCTCGGTCGAAACCGCGCCATCCTTGACGATCGCCTGCACGACGCCTTCAGCCGTTTCGGTGTCGTAGCCCAGGAATTCGGTCGCGCCGTGTTTTTCCTTGAGCTCGAACCACACGGTTTCGGTCGCCTTTTCGCCGGAACCGGCCCAGTGCGAGCGGGCTTCGGCCTTCTGGCGCTGCATCGCATCGGTGAAGCCGGAGATGTCGACGCCGATCTCTCGGGCACGCAATGCATCCTGCGTCAGATCGAGCGGGAAGCCGTAGGTGTCGTAGAGCTTGAAGGCGGTCTCGCCATCCAGCATATCGCCCTTGGAAAGATCCGTCGTTGCGTCCGACAGAAGCGACAGGCCACGTTCGAGCGTCTTGCGGAAGCGGTTTTCCTCGAGCTTCAGCGTTTCCGAGATCAGCGCCTCGGCGCGCACCAGCTCCGGATAGGCGCGGCCCATCTGCTGCACCAGCGTCGGCAGCAGCTTGTACATCAGCGGCTCCTTGGCGCCGAGCAACTGCGCATGGCGCATGGCGCGGCGCATGATGCGGCGCAGGACATAACCGCGGCCCTCATTCGACGGCAACACACCGTCGGCGATCAGGAAGGCCGAGGAGCGCAGGTGGTCGGCGATGACGCGGTGGCTGGCGCTGCCTTCCGCCTTGAGGCCCATCGTATCCTCGATGGCGCCGATCAGTGTCCGGAAGAGATCGGTGTCGAACACGCTCTGAACGCCCTGCAGAATGCAGGCCATGCGCTCCAGACCCATGCCGGTGTCGATCGACGGACGCGGCAGCGGGTTGCGAACGCCGGGCTCCGTCTGTTCGAACTGCATGAAGACCAGGTTCCAGAATTCCAGGAACCGGTCGCCATCTTCCTCCGGCGAGCCCGGAGGGCCGCCCCAGACGTTCTCGCCCTGGTCGATGAAGATTTCCGAGCACGGACCGCAGGGGCCGGTATCGCCCATCTGCCAGAAATTGTCGGAGGTCGGAATGCGGATGATCTTGTCGTCGGAGAAACCGGCGATCTTCTTCCACAGCGTCGCTGCCTCTTCGTCTTCGGAATAGACGGTTACCAGCAGGCGATGCTTCGGCAGATCAAAACCTTCGGTCACGAGCTTCCAGGCAAGCTCGATCGCATTCTCCTTGAAATAGTCGCCGAAGGAGAAGTTGCCGAGCATTTCGAAGAAGGTCAGGTGACGCGCGGTATAGCCGACATTGTCGAGGTCGTTGTGCTTGCCGCCGGCGCGCACGCACTTCTGCGAGGTCGTCGCCGTCGAATAAGGACGCTTTTCCAGGCCGGTGAAGACATTCTTGAACTGCACCATGCCGGCATTGGTGAACATCAACGTCGGGTCGTTGCGCGGGACGAGCGGGCTCGACGGAACAATCTCATGGCCGTTCTTCTTGAAATAGTCGAGGAAGGTCGACCGGATATCGTTCACGCCGCTCATGCTATGCCCTTCAATGCTGCCGGAGGCAGGTAAATACAAATCCATCGGCTTTTAACGTTCGCCTCCGCCACTGTCCAGCAGACAAACAAAACCGGCCGCATTCTCATCAGGAATGCGGCCGGCTGGAACTGACTGATGAGTTCAAGCGCGAAAATTACATTTCCGCAGTGGCATCGCCATCGCCGTCATCGGGATCCGGTCCGCCGTTCTGCAGGAAGCGGTCGGCGATCAGGCCGGCATTCTGGCGCAGCGACAACTCGATCTCGCGGGCGAGATCCGGATTGTCGCGCAGGAAGGTCTTGGCGTTTTCACGACCTTGGCCGAGACGCTGGCTGTTATAGGAGAACCAGGCGCCCGATTTCTCGACGATGCCGGCCTTGACGCCGAGATCAACCAACTCGCCGGTCTTGGAAACACCCTCGCCATACATGATGTCGAACTCGACCTGCTTGAAGGGTGGCGCCATCTTGTTCTTGACGACCTTGACGCGGGTCTGGTTGCCGATCACCTCTTCGCGCTCCTTGACCGCGCCGATGCGGCGGATGTCGAGGCGTACGGAGGCATAAAATTTCAGCGCATTGCCGCCCGTCGTCGTTTCCGGCGAACCGAACATGACGCCGATCTTCATGCGGATCTGGTTGATGAAGATCACCATGGTGTTCGACTTCGAGATCGAGGCGGTGAGTTTGCGCAGCGCCTGGCTCATCAGGCGCGCCTGCAGGCCGGGAAGGCTGTCGCCCATCTCGCCTTCGATTTCGGCGCGTGGCGTCAGTGCGGCGACCGAGTCGACGACGAGGACGTCGACGGCGCCGGAGCGCACCAGCGTATCGGTGATTTCAAGCGCCTGCTCGCCGGTATCGGGCTGCGAGATCAGAAGGTTCTGCAGATCGACGCCAAGCTTGCGGGCATAGACAGGATCGAGCGCATGTTCGGCATCGACGAAGGCGCAGATACCGCCCTTTTTCTGCGCCTCGGCAATGGTCTGCAGCGCAAGCGTCGTTTTACCGGAGCTTTCCGGTCCGTAAATTTCGATGATGCGGCCCCTCGGCAGGCCGCCGACACCAAGTGCGATATCGAGGCCAAGCGAGCCGGTCGAGATCGTCTCGATCTCGACAACATTCTCGTTGGAGCCGAGTTTCATAATCGAGCCCTTGCCGAACGACCGCTCTATCTGTGAGAGTGCCGCTTCAAGCGCCTTGCTTTTGTCCACTGATTTGTCCTCTACCAGCCGCAATGAATTCTGAGACATCCGATCCACCTTTAGGTTATTGAAGCCGCCCAAGCAATGTCGAGTTTGTACCCTATTTGTTCCACTCTCGCAATAGGCGATCAAACAATTGAAAGAAAAAGGTAAAACGGCCCGTGTTCTGTATTTGTTTTATCGATGAAAAGCAACGACTTAGATGTAAAGTGCCGGCACCCGCGCACAAAAACCCATCCCATCGATTCGCACGTCGGGCATCAGGAGAGTGCCTGAAATGAAAAGAAAGATTCTCGTTCTCGGCGGTGCCCATATCGATCGGCGCGGCCGCATCTCCGGCGAGACAGCGCCTGGCGCCAGCAATCCCGGCACCTGGTTCGAGGAGCCCGGCGGCGGCGGCTTCAATGCGGCGCGCAATCTCGCAAGGCTCGGTTTTCAGGTGACGATGATCTCGCCGCGCGGCGGCGATCCCAACGGCGAACTGGTCGGCGAAGCCGCCGATTTCGCCGGCATCGACGACCGGCCTTTCGTCTTCCTCGACCGCAAGACGCCGAGCTATACGGCGATCATCGAGAAGGACGGCAATCTGGTGATCGCCCTCGCCGACATGGATCTCTACCGTTTCTTCGTGCCGCGGCGTCTATCCATCCGCTGGGTGCGGGAAGCTTTCGCCGCCCATGATTTCATCCTCTTCGATGCCAACCTGCCGGAAGAGACAATCGCCGCGATCGTCGCCAAGGCGCATTCCCTGGCCAAGCCCGTCGCGGCGATCGCCATCTCGCCGGCCAAGGTCGTCAGGCTGAAACCCTGCATCGGGGATATCGACTACCTGTTCCTGAACGAGGCCGAGGCCGCCGCCCTGACCGGTGAGCAGCCGGAAGACGCCGCCGGCTGGCCGCCATTGCTGAACGAGATCGGCATCAGGAATGCCGTCGTCACTCGCGGCCGGCGCGAACTCGTCGCGCTTTGCGGGGACCGCGCCGTGACGCTGCAGCCGCCGATCGCCGACACCGTCGCCGATGTCACGGGTGCCGGCGATTCTCTTGCGGCCGGCACGCTCGCCGCCTTGATGCTCGGCCTGCCGCTCGAGGAAGCCGTCCGCCACGGCACCGCGGCCGCCACGCTGACCGTGCAGTCGCGGCACGCCGTCAACGAAAATCTGACGCCGGATCTTTTGAATGAGGCGCTTGCCCTTGTTCCCAAAATCAGAATTCTGCATTGAAGCGACTAATTAAAGAGTTGAGCATGATGCCGTCCGAAAACCGCCCACACTTTTCGGCATCATGTTCTGTCGATCACAGGACAAGACCATGACCAAGCCCATCTCCCCTCTTCTGCCGATCGCCTATTCGAAGGAGGTTGCCAGCGCCAAGCAGCGCGGCGCGCCGCTTGTGGCGCTGGAATCGACGATCATCACCCACGGCATGCCCTATCCCGGCAATATCGAGATGGCCCGCAGCGTCGAGACGATCATCCGTGAACAGGGAGCGGTGCCGGCAACGATCGCCGTCATTCATGGCACGTTGCATATCGGTCTTGAAGCCGCGGAATTGGAACAGCTCGCCAAGGCGACCGAGGTGATGAAGGTGTCGCGCGCCGATCTCGCCTTCGCGATCGCCGAGCGCCGCACCGGCGCCACCACGGTCGCGGCGACGATGATTGCGGCAGCGCGCGCCGGCATCCGCGTCTTTGCCACAGGCGGCATCGGCGGCGTACATCGCGGCGCCGAGGAAAGCTTCGATATATCAGCCGACCTCGAGGAGCTCGCCCGAACCGGCGTCATCGTCGTCTGCGCCGGCGCCAAGGCGATTCTCGACATTCCGAAGACGCTGGAAGTGCTGGAAACCCGCGGCGTGCCTGTCGTCACCTATGAGAGCGAGGAATTTCCCGCCTTCTGGTCGCGCTCCTCGGGCATATCAAGCCCGCTGTCGCTGAACAGCCCGGCCGCCATCGCCAATTTCCAGACGGTGCGCGAACAGCTCGGTGTCGACGGCGGCATGCTCGTCGCCAATCCGGTGCCGGAAGCCGACGAAATCCCACGCGAGGAGATGGAAATCTATATCGAGCGGGCGCTGGATAGCGCCGAGCGCGACGAAATCACCGGCAAGGCTGTGACGCCCTATCTGCTCTCGACCATCTTCGACCTGACGGACGGCCAGAGCCTGAAGACCAATATTGCGTTGGTGGAGAACAATGCGCGGCTTGCGGCCGAGATTGCGGTGGCGCTGCGGAATGAGGATTGACGGGTAGGTCGGTATGGCCGTGACAGATAGATGGTGCCGAAAAAGCCTCTCTGCCTGCCGGGCAGAGGGGCTGGCACGGCACAACCGTGATAGAGGCGATGTGTGGCACGCCCTCTCTCGGGCGCACCCCACTCACCCGTCCAACGTTTCCTTCACCACAACAGCGAGCTGCTTGAGCGAGAAGGGCTTCGGCAGGAAGCCGAATTTCGCATCCGGCGGCAGGTTGCGGGCAAAGGCATCTTCGGCATAGCCGGAGACGAAGATGAATTTCATGTCGGGATAGGTCTTGCGCAGCTCGCGCAGCAGCGTCGGCCCATCCATTTCGGGCATGACAACGTCGGAGACGACGATATCGACCTTGCCGTCGAGTTCTTCCATGATGCTCAGCGCCTCGACGCCCGAGCCCGCCTCGTGCACGGTGTAGCCGCGCGTTTCCAGCATGCGCTTGCCGCCGCGGCGCACCGCCTCCTCGTCCTCGACGAGCAGGATGACCGCCGATCCCGTCAGATCCTCCGGCTGCTGCGACGCCGGCGCCTCGGGCCGCACGCCGATCTCGGCGATGGCGCTGTCGATCGAGCCTGCTTCGGCGGCGACCACCGGCTCAGGGATGTGGCGCGGCAGGAACACCTGGAAGGTCGTGCCCTTGCCGACTTCGGATTCCGGCTGGATGTAACCGCCCGACTGCTTGACGATGCCGTAGACCATGGCAAGGCCAAGACCGGTGCCCTTGCCGACATCCTTGGTGGTGAAGAAGGGTTCGAAGATCTTGTCCATGATCTCAGGCGCGATACCGGTGCCGTTATCGGCGACCTCGATCAGCACCATATCCTCGGCCGGCATGTAGGAATAGTTGAAGGCGGAGACCTCGGCGGCGGTCAGGTTTTTGGTGCGCAGCGTCAGCGTACCGCCCTCGGGCATCGCGTCGCGGGCATTGACGCAGAGATTGATCAGCACCTGCTCGAACTGCGAAAGGTCTGTTTTGACAGGCCACAGGTCGCGGCCATATTGCACGTCGAGCTTGACGTTGGTGCCGGAGAGCAGCCGGTCGACCAGCATGCGCAGGTCGCCGACGACATCGGTGAGGTTCAGCACCGAGGGCCGCATCGTCTGCTTGCGCGAGAAGGCGAGCAGCTGGCGCACCAGCACCGCGGCGCGGTTGGCGTTGCGCTTGATCTCCATCAGGTCGGCGAAGCTGGCATCGGCCGGCCGCGCCTGCAGCAACAGATGGTCGGAGGACAGCAGGATCGCCGTCAGCACGTTGTTGAAATCATGCGCGATGCCGCCGGCGAGTGTGCCCACAGCATTCATCTTCTGCGTCTGCGCCATCTGCGCTTCGAGCGCCTTCTGCTCGGTCACCTCGACGGCATAGACGATCGCTGCCTCCTCGGGCGCCTCGTCGCTCTGGTCGATGACCGCGTTGACATAGAAGCGGAAATAGCGCGCCTCGTCGGTCGGCGTCCGGGTATCGATGGGTGCGATATCGCCCTGCCGATCCTTGGCCGCCGCCAGCGCCTCCGCAAGCTGCGGCCGGTCGCTCTCCTGCACGATGGTTTCGAGATGCGGCGCCTTTTCGAGATCGTCGCGCGAGACGACGCCGGAGAACAACTTCAGGAACGGTGCGTTGGTCCGCAGAATGCGGCCGTTGCCGTCGACCGAGGCGATCGCCATCGGCGTGTTGTTGAAGAAACGGGTGAAGCGCATGGCGGCGGCCGAAGCCGACTGGCCGCCGGCATCGCTCTTTTCACGCGCCAGCACGATCGTCCGGCTTTCGCCGGGCGCGCCATCGCGCATCGAGGTGACGCTGTGGATGATCTGCACCGGCAGGCTCTGGCCGTTGGTCTTGCGCAGGTCGAGGTCGAGAGTCACGGTCTTCTTCAGACCCGGTTCGGCCTGCACCGACTGGATCAGCGCCAGCCCCTCGCCCGCCACGACGTCGCCGATCGTCATCGAGCCCGGCACGAACTTGGTGAGGTCGAGGCTCAGCCACTCGGCAAGCGTCGCATTCAGGTAGAAGATCTCGCCCTTCCTGCCGGCGGAAAAGAAGCCGGCCGGCGCATGGTCGAGATAATCGATCGCGTTCTGCAATTCCTTGAAGAAGCGCTCCTGGTCGTCGCGCTCGGTGGTGATGTCGGTGATCTGCCAGATCTGCAGCGGCCTGCCGCCATTCTCCTCCGGCTGCAGCAGCCGCGCCTTCAGCCGGTACCAATGCGCGCCGGAGTTGTTGCTGCCGGGCCCGACGGCGCGCAGCAGCCGAAATTCCTCCCGGCCTTCCTTGCCTTCGCGCAGGCCATTGACCAGCCTGTAGAGCGCTTCGTTGGATTCGCGGTGACGCGACAGCAGCGTTTCCAGCGTCTGCACCTCGGTCGCCTTGCGCGCGCCGGTCAGCGCGCCATAGGCGGCATTGGCATAGATGATCCGGCCCTTTTCGTCGGTGATCAGCGTCCCGTCGGGATGGCTGTTGAGGAAGGCGCGCGCCAGGCTGTCGGACTGGCGCTGCGGCATCACCTCGATGAAGCCGATGACCGAGGAGACCAGGAAGAAGATGCCGACCATGGCGAGCACGCCGAGACCGCCGAGCACGATCTCGTTGTCGAGCGACTTCTTGAAGAAGACGAAGCCCCCGGCGGCAGCAATCAGCACGAGCGCCAGCAGCAGAATGCGCAAAACCGTGCCAGAACGCCCCCCACGATCCACAAGCGGTGCGTTATAATCGTCGGCCTGACGCGGTTTCGTCATGTATTCCTCACATAAGCCCCTCCCGCTTCGTAGCACGAACACAAAGCGGGAATCAGGCACTCTTTCCTTCTTAGCAATTTGCCGCGTCGGCAAAAACACCGGCAACCGGCAAGACTGCTTGAATTCACAGGCAACAGCGCCATCTGCCCCTGAAGCCCAAAGCGGCCGCCCCTGCGCAAGGTCGCTGGGCGCCAGGCAGCTGAACACGAAATCGCGTTCTCCCGTGACTGGACAGCATGGGCGGCCCTTGCCTAAGGAACGGAAAAGTCGTCAATATGTGCCGAAATGCGAAATGGAGTAAGTGACTATGTTGGATGATGTTGTCGGAGCGTATGGCAGTCGTTTCCTGCTTGCAGCCGGTGGCGTCGGTCTGGCGCTTCTCCTGCTCATCCTCGTGCTCTGGGTGATCCGCAGCCGGGCGCCCTCGCCTTTCGTGCGCGGCGGCCGCAACCGCCAGCCCCGCCTGCAGGTGCTGGATGCCGCTGCCGTCGATGCCCGCCGCCGGCTGGTGCTGGTGCGCCGCGACGACGTCGAGCACCTGATCATGATCGGCGGCCCGAGCGATATCGTCATCGAAAGCCGCATCCTGCCCGCCGCGGCAACCGAACAACCGGAAAGCGTCAACCGCCCGCAGCCCGTCGAGCAGCGCCCGATACCCGTCGCGCGGCCGGAAACGCCGCCGGTCGTTCCGCCGCGCCCGCCGGTCGCTGCCCGTGTCGAGCCGGCCGCCGAGCCCTCTTTCTCCTCGCCGGTCCCGCCAGAGCCGCGCTCGCGCCCGGAATCATCGGCCCAATCATCGGCCCAACCGCCGGCCGTTGCGCCGCCGGTGGTCACGAGCCCGCTTCCGGCAGAGCCGGTGACAGCTCCACTGTCGGCCGAACGCGACAATCCTCTGCGCGCCGCTCCGCCCCAGCCGCGCCCGCCGGAGCGTCCCGCCGTTCCCCCAGCCGCGCAGCCCGCACAGTTCCATGATACCGCGAGTGCAGCCGAGATTCTCGATGCCGCCCACCAGCGCGTGCTGCCGCAGCAGCGCATCGAACCCGAGGTCTCCGCCCCGCCTGTCCAGCACGTGCCGGCGGCAGCACGCGCCGCGCCTGTTACGGCCGAGGACGATGCGGCTGCGCAGTCGGCAGCGGCGATCCGTCATGATTTCCAGCGCGTGCTGGAAGAGGAGATGTCGAGCAATCTGACCGCCGAGCGCATCGTGCCGGCGCCGGCAAACCAGGAACCCCGCCAAGCCGCGCCGCAGCCGGGCAACCTGCCGCGCCGCGATCCCGAGCTAGCTCCCATCACCGGAGCCGACACGGAACTGCAGAAGGAAGTCGCCCGCATCTTCGGCGAGATGAGCGTCAATCGCGACAAATGAGGGCAGACACGCCGGCCTTCATCACCAAGTTGCATAAAAGCCGCAATGCTGCGACTTTCAGTTCGCGAACGGCTCGGGGGCTCCCCTTGATGCCGATCATTTGTTATCTCTGAAGTCGAAGAGCTTTGGTGCATTCGAGGTAACACTTTGCCTAAGTAAATACCGGTCTCACTCCAGTTTCACCCGTACTGCCGCAAAGCGACACGCTGGCGGCATACGAACATGTTCATCGGGTGGTGGCGAGAGACCGGTTTGGCATTGTTACAATGTGCCATGTGCAGCTCCGCTGTCTCAGCTCTTCAGCCGCCCCCGACATCGCCACACCGCGCCCGCAAGGGTTTTCTCATGCACCATCTTGGTGGACTTCCGAACGGAAGACCAAGACGGTATGTGCAATACGCTTCGGGTCCGATGGACCATTATTCCCAAGACAGCTCCCCAGCCCTGGTTGGCCTGCGGCGGATGCGGGGGCCTCAGAGCTTTCCAACCCAGCGGCAAGATCCGGCTCAACGCCAACGGTCGCAAGGTCGACGCCTGGCTTATCTACAAATGCCTGACCTGTGAAAGAACATGGAACCGGCCAATCCTCGAGCGCCGCAATGTTCGCGACATCGATCCTCAAGTCCTTGACGCGTTACAATCCAACGATCCCGGCTGGATCCGGGCAGAAACCTTCAACCTCGATGCTCTCCGGCAGAAGTCACAGCGTGTGGACGAGTTTGCCGAATTTGACATCAAAAAAGAGATGCATAGCGACACGGCGAATTGGACGAGATTGGCAATCGAACTGATGGTCCCGTTTCCAACGAGCACACGCCTCGACCGTCTGCTGGGCTCCGAACTGAAAGTGTCACGCTCGCGGCTGCAGGCTCTGCATGATCAAGGCATGGTTCGGACAGATCCTGACCGAGCAGGCGTCATGCGGCGGCGGATCAGGAATGGCACCCTTGTCGTGATTGACCTCGCCATGGAGGCCGACCGAGAGCAATCTTGGAAAGCTCTGGCAGCAGGAGATCCGCTATAATAGTGGAACTCCGTCGCGGACGCTCGATCTCGGGCCTTCGTGACTATCGAAAAAGGCGCCGCGATCGGGATCGCGGCGCCTGTTCTGCTCTCATGCCTGCATGAAAACTCTTATTCGTCGCGATAGACTTTTTCGCGACGTTCGTGACGCTCCTGCGCCTCGATCGACAGTGTCGCGATCGGGCGGGCGTCGAGACGTTTCAGGCCGATCGGTTCGCCGGTTTCCTCGCAATAGCCGTAGGTACCGTCTTCGATGCGCTGCAGTGCCGCGTCGATCTTCGAAATCAGCTTTCTCTGTCTGTCACGGGCGCGAAGTTCGATCGCCCGGTCCGTTTCCGACGACGCCCGGTCGGCGAGGTCGGGATGGTTTGCGCTTTCCTCGGCCAGATGGTCGAGCGTCTCGCGCGCTTCTCTAAGGATATCGTTTCTCCATGCAACCAGCTTAGCCCTGAAGTAGGCACGCTGGTTTACGTTCATGAACTCTTCCTCTTCCGAGGGAACGTAATTGCTAAGATCGATCTTCTCACTCAACGCGATTCTCCTGAAGAACATCTCATCTGGCCGGGTGTATATCCCAAGCGCTAGTCGCGATTCAAGCCAAATACGACAGGTAAACAGATTTTTAAATCTGTTACAATTTTCGGCTAACGATCTATTTTGTCATGGTTATTCCGGCCGCCGTTTTTTGCTTCGCCTTCAAAACGCCGTGTTATCGGCCACGTTTCGGGCAGTTGCGACATGGCTGGCGATTGACGGCGGCCAATCGCAACCGCTACTGAAAAGACCCCGCCCGATCCTGGATTTGCCCATGACCGTACCGCTGCCTCCGCCCAACCGCATCTATCTCCTGCGTCATGCCGAGGCCAGCTGGGCCGAACCCGGACAGCGCGATTTCGACCGGCCGCTGAGCGAAAAGGGCTTTGGCGATGCCGAGATCATCGCCGACAAGGCCGCCGACAAGGGTTATCGTCCCGATCTCCTGATCAGTTCGACAGCGCTGCGTTGCCGTGACACGTCAGGCGCCGTCCACCGGGCGATGGGCGTCGCGCTCGAGGTGCGTTATGTCGATGCGCTCTACAATGCCACGGTCGATACCTATCTCGAGATCGTCGATGCACAGGATGAGGCGGCCGTCATGCTGGTTGGCCACAATCCGACCATGGAGCAGGCGCTGGAGACATTGATCGGCCATGAGGCGATGGTAAGCGCCCTTCCCGGCGGCTTCCCAACCGCAGGCCTTGCCGTCGTCGATTTTGACGCTTCGGCCTCTGTCTGGCGCCTCACCGATTTCGTGGTCGTCTGAAGTCTTTCACGCCGCTCTTCTTTTGCGGGCGGCGCGCCCTCCCTATATTGCGGGGCAGTCACCAACCGGAATCGCGCCTTGCCGCCACGCCTGACATCCTTTGCCGATGACGCCCGCATCGCCTTCGACAATCTCGCCGACCGGGCGAGCGGCCTTGTCAATCCGACCGTGCGGCTCGGCGTCACCGGCCTCTCCCGCTCCGGTAAGACGGTCTTCATCTCCTCGCTGGTCCACAATCTCCTGCATGGCGGCCGCCTGCCGCTGTTCGAGCCGGTGCAATCCGGCCGGGTCTCGGCGGTGCGGCTGGAGCCGCAACCCGACGATGCCGTGCCGCGCTTCCAGTACGAGGACCATATCCGTGCGCTGGTGAAGGACCGCATCTGGCCGGATTCGACCCGCGCCATATCGGAACTGCGCATCACGCTGGATTACCAGAGCGCCAGCGGCTGGAACCGGCTGTTTTCCCCCGGCCGCCTGTCGATCGATATCGTCGATTATCCCGGCGAATGGCTGCTCGACCTGCCGCTGCTCGGCAAGGATTACCGCACCTTCAGCGAGGAAACCATCGCGCTCGCCGAAACCGGCGTCCGCTCGGAGCTGTCGCGTGAGTGGCTGGCTCTGACGCGCGCCGCCGATATCCACGCCGGCGCCGACGAGATGATCGCCCGCGACCTCGCCAGCGCCTTCGCCGATTATCTCAAGGCCTGCAAGGCCGATGAACGCTCGCTCTCCACCCTGCCGCCCGGCCGCCTGCTCTTGCCCGGCGACCTCGATGGGTCGCCAGCATTGACCTTCGCGCCGTTGGCGCTGCTGCCGGACGGACGTCCTGGGCGCGGCTCGCTGTGGACGATGATGGAGCGGCGCTACGAGGCCTACAAATCGGTCGTCGTCAAACCCTTCTTCCGTGAGCATTTCGCCCGCCTCGACCGCCAGATCGTGCTGGTCGATGCGCTGCAGGCGATGAACCGCGGCCCCGAAGCCATACAGGATCTGGAACGCGCGCTGACCGATGTGCTCGCCTGTTTCCGCCCCGGCACCAATTCGCTGCTCTCCTCCCTGCTTGGACGCCGCATCGACCGCGTGCTGGTCGCCGCCACCAAGGCCGATCACCTCCACCATGAAAGCCATGACCGCCTCGATGCGCTGACCCGCCGCCTGGTGGATCGCGCCATCGACCGCATCGGCATGGCGGGGGCCGGCATCGACGTCATGGCGCTTGCCTCCGTCCGCGCCACTCGCGAGGCGACCGTCAAGCGCGATGGACACGAGCTGCCTGTCATCGTCGGCACGCCGATGGACGGCGAAACCCTTGCCGGCGAACGCTTCGACGGCCAGAGAAAGACCGCGATCTTCCCCGGCGACCTGCCGGAGGATCCGGAAAGCCTGTTCGACCGCATTGCCTCGGGTGTAACAGGCCTGCAGCTGCACGATGTCAACGTCGTCCGGTTCCGCCCGCCGCAGCTTGAGGAAACCGGCGGCGGCATCAAGCTGTCGGTGCCACATATCCGCCTCGACCGCGCCATGCAGTTCCTGTTCGGAGACCGCCTCGCATGAGCAAGCCCCCGTCCGATCCGCCGCGCCGCGCACCCGCCGCCTTCACCTATGAGGACGAGGTCACCCAGCCGCGAGACAACGGCAGGCAGGCAGAGCAACGGCGCAAGCCGGAAAGTTTCTCCGAACATATCATCGTGACGCCTGATGAGGACGATCCCTTCCTCAATCCCGACAAGGATCTGAGCGCAGTTCCGGTTGCCACGCCGCGGAGACGTCGAACCTCCTTCGGCAAGATTGCCGCCGGCGCCTTCGGCATCCTGCTGTCTCTCGCCATTGGCCTCTGGACCGACAGCCTGATCCGCGATCTCTTCACCCGCGCAGACTGGCTGGGTTATGCAGCCCTTGCCGTGCTCGCCGTCGGCATCCTCGCCGTGCTTGCCCTGGTCGTCCGCGAAACTGTGGGCATGATGCGTCTTGCTGCCGTCCAGGCGATCAAGGCCGAAGCAGACGCCGCGATTCTCGAAACCCGGCCGGCGAAGGCGCGCGCCGTCGTGGCGCGCCTCACCACCCTGCTTTCCGCCAATCCCGAGACATCGAAGGGCCGCGCAACGCTGAAAGCGACCGAGGGCGAGGTCATCGACCCCCCGCATCTGATTGCGCTCGCCGAACGCGAACTGCTTGCTCCCCTCGACCGCAAGGCCCGCGCGCTGATCGTCAATGCCTCCAAGCGCGTCTCGATCGTCACCGCCGTCAGCCCGCGTGCTGTGGTCGACCTTCTCTACGTGCTCTATGAGGCCGTGCGCCTCATTCGCGCCATGGCCGAACTTTACGGCGGCCGGCCCGGCACGCTGGGCATGTTCCGCCTGCTGCGCGACGTGCTGGCGCATCTGGCCGTCACCGGCTCGATCGCCGTCGGCGACAGCCTCGTCCAGCAGGTGCTCGGTCACGGGCTGGCCTCCAGGCTCTCGGCCCGACTGGGAGAGGGTGTGATCAACGGCCTGATGACCGCCCGCATCGGAATCGCGGCCATGGATCTCTGCCGTCCGCTTGCCTTCCGGGCCCTGAAGCGGCCGGGAATCGGTGATTTCATCGGCGATCTCACCCCGTCCATGTCGCCGCGCGGCAACAATCCTTGAGCGACACAGCGATTCCGCGTCTTTCGCCTCCCCATGCGTAACGTTGAAGAAATTTCAGTGAATTCAGAGCTCTAGCGACAGTATTTTAAGATCTCCGGAGCCTGAAACTCCTGTCTTTCCGCGCATTTCGGCACAATTGAAAGGAAGGATTAACCATTCTTCGGCAAAACTTGCACCCAGTTCGTGAGTGGTGTTTGCCAAGGAAAATCCATGTATTCGCGCAAGTTTCTCATCGTATGCGGCCTGGCCGCCGCGGCATTGTCTCCCGTCGCAGATGTCGCTCCGGCAGCCACTGCTGCAACCCGTGACAAGGCCTTCTTCGATTCGGTCGCCGGCTCCTGGAAAGGCCCCGGCGAAATCGTCGCCGGCAAGTACAAGGGCACGAAATTCACCTGCAACCTGATCGGCGAACCCACAGGCGACAGCAGCGCCGGCATCAAGCTCGACGGCACCTGCCGCGTTGGCGTCTTCAAACAGCCGATGACTGCCGTCATCTCGCAGTCGGGCTCGACCTACAAGGGCAAGTTCCTGGACGGCGCCGCCGGCAAGGGCCTTGACGTCGTCTCCGGCGCCGTCTCCGAGGATACCGTCGTCGTCGGCATCAACCGCGCCAAGCTGAACGGTGCGATGATCGCCCGCGTGCGTGACGACAAGACGATGAACGTCACCGTTTCGGTCAAGGTCGAAAGCCAGATGATCCCGGTGATCGGCCTGACGCTGACCCGCCAGGTCGACGAGATGGCCGTCGGCTCCATCCAGTAGAGAAACTGCACAGCGGATTTTCCTGAAGCGGCGGGTTTCCCGCCGTTTTCCGTTTCAGCTTCTGCTTCAGGCGCTCCGCCACCAGTCGCGGCTCTCGTCCGCAATCTCGATGCCCGTCACCTCGGCATCATCAAGCCAGTCACTGACCGCCCTACCCCTGACGAGAAGGCCCGGCGCGATATCGGCGAGCGGCATCAGCACGAAACCGCGATCGGTCATGCGCGGATGCGGCAGTTCCAGCCGCGGTGCGTCCTGGATGACGTCGCCATAGGTCAGCACGTCGATATCGAGCGTGCGCGGCCCCCAGCGCTCGATGCGCTCGCGTTTCATCTCCCGTTCGATCGACAGGCAGACATCGAGCAAAGCCTCGGGCTCCAGCCTGGTCTTGACGGCGGCGCAGGCATTGAAGAAGAAGGATTGATCCGTCTTGCCCCAGGGCGGCGTGCGATAGAGCCGCGAGACCGCCGTCACCCGGCAGTCGTCGCGTCCGTCCAGCCTTTGCAGCGCGCCCGCCATCGCCTTCACCGGATCGCCGATATTGCCGCCGAGACCGAGTGTGGCGGATTGCAATGCGGCCTCAGGCAAAATGCTCAACGCTCACCTGCACGAAATCGAGTACGCCCGGCACCGGCGCGTTCGGCTTGCGCACCGTAATCTTCGCCCGCCGGATCTGAGGGAATGTCTCGCAGAGCCCCTTGGCGATATCGAGCGCCAGCGCCTCGATGAGGTAGCGCCGCTTGCCGGTGACGATCTGCTCGATCACGGTGAAGGCAATGCCGTAATTGACGGTATCGTTGATCGAATCGCTTTCCAGCGCCTCGCCGGCGACGACATCGAGCTCGGCATCGACGAAGAAACGTTGGCCGAGGAATTCCTCCTCGTCATGCACGCCGTGGCGCGCAAAGAAGGCGCAGTTCTGCAGCGTGATCGTGTAGGTGGTCATGTCGGCCGCTTCCTCTCGAATTCCTGGCGTGCATTCAGCATAGCATCGGCGATATCAAGCGCATCCCTGTTGATTGCGACATTGTGCACGCGGAAAACCGCAGCCCCTTGAAGCCTGAGCAGCGCGCTCGACGCAGCCGTCGCCACATCCCTGTCTGCCGCCTCACGCCCCGTCACCGCACCAAGGAAGCGTTTGCGCGACGTGCCGGCGAGCAGCGGCAGACCGAAGCGGGAAAGCTCGGAAAACCGCGCCATCAGCTCCAGGTTTTCCTCCGCCGTCTCCTTGGCGAAGCCGAAGCCCGGATCGAGCACGATCCGGTCGCTGTTGACGCCGGATGCAGCGGCGATCGCAAGCGAGCGTTCGAGGAAATGCACCTGATCGGCAATCACGTCGGTCAGTTTTACCCTGTCGCGGCCGGTATGCATGATGCACAGCCCGGCTCCGGTCACTGCGGCAATATTGGCGATATCGGGCTCCTTCTGCAGCCCGAAGACGTCATTGACGATATGGGCGCCGGCGCTGATGGCAAGCCGCGCCGTCTCGGCGCGATAGGTGTCGATGGAGATCAGCGCCTGGGTGCGCCCGCGCAATGCCTCGATGACGGGCAATACGCGCGCCTGCTCCTCGGAAGGACTGACGGCTGCTGCGTTCGGCCGGGTCGATTCGCCGCCGATGTCGACAATGCCGGCACCCTCGCTCACCGCCCGCAGCGCCTGTTCGACCGCGGCATCGACGGTTTCAAAACGTCCGCCGTCGGAAAAGGAGTCCGGCGTCACGTTGATGATCGCCATGATCGTCGAACGACGGCCAAGTTCGATCTCCCGGCCATGGCCGACACGCCATATGCTGCCTTCCAGCCCTGTCACCAGACTTATCCCATTGATGACGAAAAAAGCGCCATCCGATATTGCGCTTGTGGTGGCTATGCCCCAAGCTCCGGTCGATTTCAACACGGGTTGCGTTCAGAATGCCGCTTGCAGTGCGTTATATGGTCTTCCCTATCGCCTTTTCCATTGCTCTTTCCCTCTGCAGCCCCGTGGCAGCCGAAGTGATCGCATCGAAAAGCTATTCCTATTTCGACATTCGCGGCAAAACCGCGGATGAACTCGACCGCGAACTCAGCCGGCGCGGCCCGACGGCGAGCGGCTCCTCGGCGCGCCATCCCGGCGCCACGAAGATCCGCTTCGGCGGCGAGGCAACCTATATCCAGGATAACGGGCGCTGCCGCGTCGGCAACGTCAAGGTCACGGTCCACACCCAGATCATCCTGCCGCGCTGGAGCAGCCGCAAGGGTGCCAGCAAGGAGCTGTCGATGATCTGGGACGCCCTGTCGAGCGATATCAAACGCCATGAGGAGCGGCATGCCGAGATCGCCCGCGATCAGGCCCGCGCCATGGAGCGCGCCATTCGCGCGCTGCCGCAGCAGCGCAGCTGCGAAGCCATGCAGGAACTCGTCTCCGACGAATCAGCACGCGGTATAGAGGAGCACGATCGGCAGCAGGCGCGATTCGACAGGGTCGAAGCGGTCAACTTCCAGAAGCGCATGCTGAGATTGCTGAATAATCGAATCAACGGTCGAACCGGCGCAAAATAGGGCTTTTTCAATCAGCTTGCGAGCAGGAAACCTTAGCTGCACAACGAAACTTGTGCGAAACTTGCGCTCTCCCCAGCGATTGAATGGTCATTTTTCATCCTGGCAGACTCAACCGGAACGCGTTAATATGAACACATTCGAAAGTCCAGGTACGACACCAAGTACGGCACCTGCACTTTCATCGCTGGGTTCTCCTGGCGCGTTCCGAAGCCTCGGATGTTCCTCCCTCATCCGAAGGTAATGCGCCCGCCTCGCCTCGCTCGCTCCAGCGCGCGAGGCGTCTTTTTTGATATCGGATGTTTCGGCGACGTTTGAAGCGGATGTGCCTCAGGCCTGGCGTTCCGGCACGTGCACCACGAGCCCGTCATAGATGGCCTTCATTCGGATCTGACAGGACAGCCGCGAAGTCGGGCGCACGTCGAAGGCGAAGTCGAGCATATCCTCTTCCATCGCTTCCGGCTGACCGACCTTCTCCGTCCACTCCTCATCGACATAGACATGACAGGTCGCGCAGGCGCAGGCGCCGCCGCATTCGGCCTCGATGCCGGGCACCGAATTGCGCACGGCGTTCTCCATCACGGTGGAGCCTTGGTCGACGTCGAGGTCGAAGCGCGTGCCGTCGAAGGCGACGATGGTAAGTTTTGGCATCGGGACTATTTCCGGTCTTCAGGTGGGTGGGCGGATTTTTCTTCCGACAATTCGACGCGACAGTCAACATTGGGGAAATCCGCCATAGCCTCGCAGATCGTGCCTTCGCCCGCCGTCTTCAAAGCGTCATTCGGGACGTCGCAAAAAGACCCGCGGTTCCGCAATGGAACAACGGGTCTTCGTTCGGAGGGGATTCAATGCATGTCGCCCAAAACTGTGCGGCGGTTTTGGGACAATGATATGCATCAACTAACGACTTGGAGATCAGCCGCGGCAGAGCTTCAGGATGAAATTCTCCGCATCGATGACGGCAGCCCCGAGCGCTGCGGTCGCGCCGGCATCGCCGCCGGTTTCCTCGACGGCTTCGGCCGTCTGCGACACCCGGAATGCGCCGACCGAGCTTGCCGCGCCCTTCAGCCGGTGCGCGGCTGCGCCGATACGGATGGTTTCGCCGCTCGCAATATCCTGGAGGCATGCGCGGGCCTGGCGCGCAAACATTTGAAGGACTTCGATTTCCAGCGCCTTGTCGCCCATCGTCTGCTTTGCGAGATGGACCAGGTCGATCGGCCGGACCTTCGAGGGACAGGGTCCCTTTGCATTATCCGGCGCCTCGAATACGATGTTCAATGCCGCCATCTGGGCTGCCATTGCCAATTCTCCCGTCTCTGTCGTCCGCAGTTGCAACAGTTCTGCGTCAGGAGGGTGGCCATCCCGTTAAATTCCGGCACATTCAGGGCGGAAATCTCGCCATATGGTTAACGTCCGTTAAATATCCCTAAATTATTGGTTTTTAAGCGCTGCCCAGGATTCAAAGATGTTAACAACGGGTTAACGGACCGCAAATCTCAAGCCTTCATTAATTGTGTGAAGAGCCCAGATGTGTCACTACGATACTGGTGGAGCGGGTTTATGGTACGCGCCTTTGCCGAGCGAGTGGATAATGGTAGTGTTTTGATACCTTCCGTTTGAAAAAGCGGCTATCTACTCTGAAATGACATGCTTATCCGTCCGTCGTTGGGATGGAAGGCTGGAACGGCAAAGTTGTCCCCGGGTGAGGCGGAAGCCCGGGATGCGCGGTTGGGCCGGCTGACAGTAACGAGGCATACCCGAATGGCGAACAACAAATATAACGAGTCGATTGAGGACAAGGCGTTCAAGGCATTGGACGAGGCCCTCCAGATCGACTTCAGCAAGGATAACGTACCGTCTCGCCGCGGCGACGCGCCCCAGGCCCCGGAGGCTAATGTGTCTGATCCAGTAAATGCGCGTAACCAGCAGGCCCAGGAAGAGGCGCAGCGGCGCAGCCGCCGCGGTGCCGCCGGCGAGCAGGCTTCCAGGGGGCCGGCCTTCGCGCCCGCCAACGATGCCAGCCGCAACACGCCTGCCTCGATCCTGAAATCCTTCGACGGCGCCTCCAGCCGCTCGGCGGTGCGCACCGCCACGCTGTTCTCCGTGCTTTGGGTCATGGCCGGCCTCGGCCTGATGTCGCTGCTTTATGCTCCGCAGATCTGGCAGATCCGTTCTATCGCCGATCTCGTCGCCCTGCCCGGCGTCATCGCCGGCCTCGTCGGCATCATCATTCCCGTAATGATGTTCTATGCCTTCGCCATCATGATCGCGCGCGCCCAGGACATGCGCAACGCCGCCCGCTCCATGGCAGAGGTGGCATTGCGCCTGGCCGAGCCGGAAACCATTGCCTCCGAGCGCATCATGACCGTCGGCCAGGCCGTGCGCCGTGAAGTCTCGGCCATGAATGAAGGCATCGAGCGCACGATCGCGCGTGCGTCCGAACTGGAAACGCTCGTCCATTCCGAAGTCAATGCCCTTGAACGCTCCTATGCCGACAACGAGTTGCGCGTCCGTGGCCTCGTCCACGAACTCGGCTCCGAGCGCGAGGCGATCGTCAACCATGCCGACCGCATCCGCACCTCGATCGGCAGTGTCCACGACCAGTTGAAGGAAGAACTGTCGCTTGCGACCGAAGAGATCGCGGTGCGGCTTGCCACATCGGGCGAAGCCTTCGCTTCGCTGATCGATACGCGCGCCGCGACGATCCTGGAAAAGTCGGACAGCGCCCTGCAGTCGATGGGCAGCCTGCTTGCCGCCAAGACCGATACCCTGCTGCAGACACTGAACGCATCAGGTTTTGCGCTCGCCACCGAATTCGACAATCGCCTCGAAGCGCTCTCCGTCAATCTCAATGACCATGGCGAAAGGCTGCTCAGCCAGTTCGAGACGCGCGCCTCGACCATGGACAGCAGCACCGAGAAGCTGAATGCCGCCCTGAACGAGCGCACGCACCAGCTCAACGAGATCCTGATCGCCCGCACCCGCGAGATCAACGAGAGCCTGACATCGGGCGAACGCACCATTGGCGGCACGCTCGATGACGTTCTGTCGAAGCTGAACAGCGCCCTCGACGAAAAGGGCGCAAGCTTCCGCCAGAGCCTGCAGACCACCGCCGACGACGCCGTCATGGACCTCGACGTACGCTCCGGTTTCTTCGAGGAACGGCTGCAGACGACGGTTGCCCAGTTGTCCACCGCCTTCGACGAGCGCGTCGCAGAATTCACCAGCGCCTTCGACAAACGCACCGGCTCGCTCGACACCAAGCTGATGGAAAGCCTCGTCCGTATCAACGAGACGCTGACCGGCGGCTCGGATTCAATCGACGGCATCCTGAGTTCCGGTATCGACCGGCTTGGTTCGTCGATAACAGACCAGTCGCTGGCGCTCGCCACCGCGCTCGCCACCGGCCATGAGATGCTGGAAAGCACGCTCGGCAGCCGGGCGGAGGAAATCACCACCGCGCTCAGCAGCCGCACCGGCGAACTGACCTCGTCGCTGCAGAATGCGACTTCGGAAATCGCGCTGGCGCTTGCATCCGGCACCTCCGAACTGCAGAACAATCTTCAGACACGCTCGGCCGAACTGCGCGACACGCTGCGCACCACCACGACTGAGCTGACGAGCGCCGTTGCCGCCGGCACCGAACAGGTGACGGCTGCCTTCGGCGGTCGCGCCGAGGAGCTGAGCGGCGTGCTTGCGGCGCGTGCGGCTGAGATCACCGAGGCGCTCGGCACGGCCCATGGCCGCATCGACAGCGTCATGGCTGAGCGCGGCGACGCACTTGTGGAGGCGCTGACCACCCATCACGGCCGCTTCGAGGAAGCGCTGGCAACCCGTTCCGACGCCATCCTCAATGCCGTCTCCGGCACCCATGACCGTCTTGCCGAGACGCTCGACGAAAAGGCGATGGCACTCGCCATCTCCCTGAATGAGAGCCAGGCCCGCATCGAAGATACGCTCGAAACCCGCTCCGAAGCGCTGGTGAAAGCGGTATCAGGCACGCATGACCGCCTCTCCGAGACGCTCGATGAAAAGGCGATGGCGCTCGCCATTTCGCTCAATGAAAACCAGGCCCGCATCGAGGATACGCTCGAAACCCGTTCCGCGGCTCTGCTGAACGCCGTCTCCGGCACCCATGACCGGCTTTCTGAAACGCTGGACTGCAAGGCTGCCGCCCTGACGACCTCGCTCGATGAGCGCCATGCCCGCATCGAGGATGCGCTTGGAACGCGCGCCGAAGCGCTGCTGAACACCGTATCCGGCACCCGCGACCGTCTTGCCGAGACGCTCGACGAAAAGGCGGTGGCGCTCGCCAGATCCTTGAGCGAGAGCCAGGCCCGTATCGAAAATACGCTCGAAACCCGCTCCGCAGCTTTGCTGAACGCCGTCTCCGGCACCCATGACCGCCTGTCCGAAACGCTGGATGAGAAGGCGATGACGCTCGCCATCTCGCTCAATGAGAGCCAGTCGCGGATCGAAGACACGCTGGAAGCGCGCTCCGAAGCCTTCCTCCAGGCTGTGTCCGGCACGCACGACCGTCTCTCGGAAACGCTCGACGAAAAGTCTGCGGCGCTCGCTGCCTCCCTGAACGAAGGTCAGAGCCGCCTGCAGGACACGCTGGAGAGCCGTTCGGAATCCTTCCTCAATGCGGTCTCCGCCACCCATGATCGTCTGTCGGAAACACTCGACGATCGGGCGATGGCGCTTGCCATCTCGCTGAACGAGAGCCAGAGCCGTCTCGAGGAGACGCTGACAACAGGCGCCGACGCGATCACCAATGCGGTCTCCGGCACGCATCAAGGCCTGAACGGTGTGCTCGACCAAAAGGCCGCCGCCATTGCCGCCTCGCTCACCGAAGGCCAGGCCCGCCTCGAGGAAGCCTTGGGGCACCGCACCGCCGCAATCATCGGCGCTGTAACCGCAACCCACGACCGGCTCACCGATACGCTCGACGAAAAGACGATGGCGCTCGCCATTTCGCTCGACGATAACCAGAGCCGCTTCGACAGTGCGCTCGAAGCCCGCAGCAATGCCATCATGGAAGCGGTCTCCGGTGCCGAGGCTCGCGTCGCCGGCGCCTTCGCCGACAAGACCGATGCGATCCGCACCGCCTATACCGACAATCAGCAGCGGCTCGAAAATGCGCTTTCCGAACATAGCGCCGCCCTCTCCGGCGCTCTCGATGCCGGCGGCGCCCGCTTCGAGGATCTCGTCGGCGGCTTGACCGGCCGCATCGAAAGTCGCCTGACCGATGCCCATACACGGCTCGGAGGCCTCGCCGACGAGGCCGCAGCGCGCATCGAGGGCGGGCTCGCCTCCGCCCATGAACGCATCCGCACGACGCTCGAAGACCGCGCCAATGCCATCGACCTGTCGCTGAGCCAGGCCCATGCGCTGATCAGCGATACGCTGACCGAACAGGCGACCAGCATCGGCACCTCGGTGGCGACGAGCGTCAGCATGCTCGAAATGTCGCTGGAGGACCGTGAAGCCGCGATTCGCCAGGCGATCGATGCCGGCGCCCAGACATTGGAAGATCGCATGCATGCCGGCGCCGGCCAGATCGCCGGCCGCTTCCAGGAGGCGGCGAACGCCATTTCGAGCTCCACCCAGGATTTCTCCGCCCATCTCGATCGGTCGGTCGAAAGCCTGACCGGCCGTTTTGAAGAAACCGGATCGCGCGTGGAAGCCGGTCTTGCGGCGATCGAGACCCGCATCCGCGACGGCGTCGGCGGCGTTGCCGAAAAGGTCGAAGCCGCCAGCGGCCAGCTGTCCGGCGTGCTCGCCGACGGCGTCTCCCGTCTCGGTGCGCTCAGCGACGACGCCACTCGGCGCATTTCCGCGACGCTCGAAGGCAGTGCCGCAAACCTCACCCAGGCGATCGACAGCCGCACCGCCAATCTGGCCGAGACGCTGGACAGCCGCACCACGAGCCTGACGGGCGCTATCGACGGCCGCACCGCAAGCCTTGGCGAAACCCTCGACCGCGGCAACGAACGGATCGAGGAGCGCCTCTCCACCATGGACCGTGCGCTGACCGTCGGCCTCGAAGCCGTCAACCGCACCATCGAAGGCAAGGCCGCCGGTCTCGCCTCGACACTGCGCAGCGCGGTTGCCGACGCGGCCCAGGGAATGGAAGGCGAAGCGACGAGAACCACCGAACTGCTCGGCAAGACCGGCCAGCAATTCGCCGAGGATCTCAATGCGAAAAGCGACGAATTCACCCGCACCATGGATGAGCGTTCGTCGCAAATCGTCACCCGGGTCGCCGAAGCTCAGAACCGGCTGGCGAGCCAGGCCGCTGCCGTGGCCCAGACCTTCTCGGAAGCCGGCAATGCCATCGTCAACAAGGTCTCCGAGGCCGAGACCATCGTCGGCACGCAGGTCAATGCCATCTCCAAGGTGTTGTCGGATGCCGGCCAGTCTCTGGAGACGCGCGGCAATGCCATCCGCTCGACGCTGTCGGGGGCCGGCAGCGAGATTTCCGCCACCATGGCGGATGTCGATCGGGCGCTGGAAGCCCGCAGCAATGCCATCCGCACCAATCTCGAGGAACGTGCCCGCGAGATCGATACGACCTTCTCCGACATTGACAAGGCGCTCGAAGCGCGCGGCAACTCGATCCGCTCGACGCTCGACGAGCGCACCCGCGATCTCAACTCGATGCTGGCGGGCCGCTCTGTCGAATTGACGCGCATCCTCGACGAAACGGCTCGCCCGATCATCGACCGCTACACCGATGCCGGCGAGCAGGCCGCCGCCCGCATCACCGCTGCGGCCAACCTCAGCGCCGAGCGTCTGCGCGCCGAAAACGAAGCGCTCGCCAGCGCCGTTGCCGCCCGCACCGAGAATGTCGCCAACGCCGTCAGCGCCATCGAGAACAGCCTGGTCGGCAACGTCAACGGCCTCGTCCAGCGCATGTCGGAAAGCAGTGCGGCAATGGCGATGATGATGAACCGCGCCGCCGAGCAACTGGCCAACGTCGACGGCCGTCTCGGCGACACCACCACGCGCTTTGCCGACTCCGCCACCAAGGCCGCTGAAATGGTCTCCGCCTCGACCAGGCTTCTTGAAGGCAAGGTCGACCGCCTCTCCGACATTTCGGGCCAGACGCTGTCACAGGTCGGCGGCATCATCGGCCGCTTCGACGAACACTCCAAGGTCCTGACCCAGGCCTCGCAGCTGCTCGGCGCTGCCCAGTCCAATCTCGCCTCGACGCTCGAGGAGCGCGAGAGCGCTCTGCAGACCCTCTCGGTCGGCCTCGTCCAGCGCTCCGCCGAGATCGAAAAGACGATGCAGGGCCTCGGCAGCATGATCGAGACCGTGTTTGAGCGGGCAGAGCAACGCTCCAACCAGGTCACCGGCAATCTGCGCCAGGGCGTGCAGTCTTCCTTCGCCGATATCGGCCGCATTCTTAGCGAAACCGAGAAGCGCGCCCAGGAAGCGGCAGAGACGATGCGCGAGGCGATCACCCGCGCCGGCGACGAGGCCAATACGACGATCGACGGCACCTTCGCCAATGTCGAACGGCGTTCCGGCGATCTCTCCAATCGCATTCGCGGCGGTCTCACCGCCTCGCTGTCGGAAGTCGAGCGCATGCTCGGCGAAGCCGGCCGCGCCTCAGACGGCGCCGCCCAGAACATGCGGGAAGCACTGCGCGAGGCGATCGATGATGCCGTCGGCCGTTTCTCCGGCGCCACCGAAGATATCCGCCGCTCCGCCGCCGACATCCGCAACGAGCTCGACGCCACCCGCGCCGAACTGAAGCGCGGCGCCTTCGATCTTCCCGAGGAAGCCAAGGAAAGCGCCTCGGCCATGCGCCGGGCCGTGGCTGAGCAGATCAAGGCTCTGCAGGATATCTCTCAGCTCGTCGGCCGCTCCAGCCAGCAGCTCGAGATCTCCCAGCCCGTCGCCCGCACGCTCGCGCAGGCGCAGCCGGCTCCGCGTCCTGCCCAGCCGGTCGCAGCCCAGCCGCCGCAGCCGGCAGCGCCCCCGTCGATCGAAGCGACGGGCCTGCGTGGAACGATCGCGCCGTCTGCGCCGGCGGCTGCGCCCCAACGCGCCGCCCCGCAACCTGCTCCCGATCGCCAGGAATCGGGGCGCCAGGAACCGGCCCGTCCGGAAAGCGGTGGCTGGATCAGCGATCTCCTGCGCGGCGCATCGCGTGAGGAGGCCGCCGACGAGGCGTCTGCCCGCGCCCCTGCCCGCCCGGCGGAAACTGCCGCGCCGGCCGCGCGTAGCAACGACAGCCGCAATCCGCGCCACGTCGTCGAATCCTTGAACTCGCTCTCGGTCGATATCGCCCGCGCCATCGATCACGACGCCTCGGTCGATCTCTGGCGCCGTTATCAGCGCGGTGAGCGCGATGTCTTCACTCGTCGCCTCTACACGCTGAAAGGCCAGCAGACCTTCGACGAGATCAAGCGCAAATACGACCGCGAACCGGAATTCCGCACCGCCGTCGACCGCTACATCGGTGACTTCGAAAAGCTGCTCGCCGACGTCGCCCGCACCGACCCGAACCGCACGGTGACGCAATCCTACCTTACCTCGGACACCGGCAAGGTCTACACCATGCTCGCCCATGCAGCAGGCAGGCTCAGCTGAACTTGCTGATCTGAATCGGATACAGGAAAGCCGCTTGAACATGTGTCAGGCGGCTTTCGTTTTACAATGCCCTCACCGATCGGCCGCTATGTCCCAGTTATGGATACAGCGGTCGAGGCCGATGGCGATCTCGAGCACGAGAACGTCATGGTCGACCGCCGCTCCCTTCTTGGGCTCAGATCGGTAGCGCTGCGGAAAATCCGTGCGCCGCGAGATCGAGCAGACCTCCATCCACTTGTCGCCATTGTCGACCTCGATATCCATCGTCACCTCGGAATAGGCCGGCAGCCGGTCGGAGGGCACCATCCGCGTCGGCAGATGGATCAGCGATGCGATCATGCGGCGGACCGGTTCTAGGCAGGCGGCGTGATAGTCGTTGCCACTGTCGGCCGTGAAGGCGCATTGGAATTCGAGCTGCCAGAATTCCTTCAGTCGCATGTGTTTCGTCGGCTGTTCCTGCTCGCGGCGATAGGATCTGCCGGCCTGCCAAACGCAGAGCGGCAGTCGCGTCTTCGAATGATTGCCGAGAATGTGCTGCATGTAGATGTAGGTCGATGGCGTGGTTTCCGGTCGCAGGACCAGCGCGGCATCGCTGGCGGAGAGCTGTTCCTGAACCCAGATATCGGCGTTCGAATAGGCGCTCGACACCAGCGCCTGCGGCATCAGCGCCGGCGCCTCGACCCTCCTGACATCCCAGGCCGGATTGACCGACCTGAGAAAACTGCGGACCTCTTGCGAGAAGAAGGCGATCATATGATCGCGCAGATGGATCTCACGCTCCTCCCAATGGACGAGCGAATTGACATGATAAAGATTGAGCACGGTGCCTGTCTCCCTGGCAACCTTGATTGGCGTGGTGAGGGGCTTTACGTCCAGCAGCGCGCCGGACGCCCGCAGCGCTCCGACGTCACAGCAGGACGCGAAGACCTCGTCCGCCAAAAGCGCGCACCGTCACGACCTGCAGGCAGGTGCTGATATGACGGGAGAAAAGCGCGGGCTTCATGCTCATGGCGAGTTTTCTACGTGCCGGGCGCATCCTTGTCAAAACCGAAAACGGTGAGACAAAAGGAACCAGCTGTGGATGACCCTTTTTTATTGCCCCTCGTCCTTCATTCCGTCACAAACTTTTATAATCCGCTGCATTCAGGCCAACGGCCCACTCGATCATCGAAACGACAGAGACAGCAATATTGATGACCAAGACGACATCCCGGCTCCTTGCCACCGCGCTCTCTTCCATTTTCCTGATGGGCGCTTTCACTCTGGCTGAGGCGGGCCAGGCAAGCTTCGTCGTCGATGCGCAGTCCGGTCAGGTCCTCGAAAGCTCCAATGAGGACGACCTGAACTATCCGGCGTCGCTGACCAAGATGATGACGCTCTATCTTGCCTTCGAGGCCCTGCATGACGGGCGCCTCAACTGGGACCAGAAGCTCACCATGTCGGAAAATGCCGAGAGCAAGGAGCCTTTCAAGCTCGCCGTCGGCGCCGGCCGCAAGGTGACGCTGCGCGAAGCGGTCGAGGGAATCGTCGTGCTGTCGGCCAATGATGCGGCGGTGGCGATCGCCGAGCAGCTTGGCGGCTCCGAACAGGCTTTCGCCGAGGCGATGACCGATAAGGCACGCCAGCTCGGCATGAAGGATACTGTCTTCAAGAATCCGTCGGGTCTTCCCGATCCGGAGCAGGTCACCACGGCGCGTGACATGGCCACACTCGGAATTTCGCTGATGCGGGACTTCCCCGAGGAGTTCAAGCTCTTCTCCATGCGCGGCTTCCAGTTCCGCGGCATGAAGCTGCGCGGCCATAACAACCTCATGTATCGCTATGACGGCGTCGACGGCATCAAGACCGGCTATACCGACGCATCGGGCTATAACGTCGTGACGTCGGCGCAGAAGGATGGCCGCCGCGTGGTCGGCGTCGTCATGGGCGAAAAGACCGCGAGCCTGCGCGACGACAAGATGGCAAGCCTGCTGGACAGCACCCTGCCGGCGTCATCGACCACCACAGCTTCCACGACACCCGGCAGCCAGCCGGGAGCGACGATGACGGATTCGCAACCGACGAAGTAGCTCCGGCAGGTTTTTGCTGACGGCTTATCTGAAAGCCACCTCCAGGTGTTGCCGGTCTTGGGCGATCACCCTGCAATTCGTTTCGAAGCCTTCGCCTTTGATGGCAAGGATGAATTCCGGCGGAATGCCTGACGTATTGGAGACCGAAATGCCGGCGCTCTCCGAACCGATGGACTTGACGGTGCAGTCGATGGTCGAGCGTCGATCGTTGAACAGGATCGAACCCGCCTTCAGCACCCGCCGTCGCGCGCCGATGGCGTGATCGGCGTGGATGGAACTCCACGACACGCAACGATTCCGTCCGCTGTGCTTGGCTTGATACATCGCGGCATCGGCTTGGGCCAGCAGGGTCTCGATTTCCTTGCTGACGATCGAAAGCGCCGACGTTCCGAAGCTGGCCGTAACGGTCAGGGCGCCGTGATCGCCGCGAATGATCTCAGAGGCGATGGCGGCTCTGAGTTTCTCGGCGACGGCGACAGCACCTTCCCGGTCGACATGCGGCAGGATAACGCCAAACTCCTCGCCTCCAAGACGGCCGAAAAGATCACCGGCTCGGAGCGCCGTCCTGCAGACCGCTGCGACCGCCTTGAGAACCTCGTCGCCTGCGGCATGCCCATGCGTATCGTTCACCTGCTTGAAATGATCGATATCGAAGACGATGCACGAGAGGTCATGCTTATGCCGCAGAGCGAGCGAGATCAGCTGATCGGCTTCCTGCTTGAAGGCGCGCCGTGTCATCGTCTCGGTCAGGCTGTCGGTGGCGGCCGATTGCATGAGCTCGATGCGGTCCATCGCCGCCCCCGCCAGCTCCTGGAGGATGCTGAGCTCTCGGTTGCCGAACGATCTTGGCCGACGGTCGATGGCGCATACCGTCCCGATCAAGTGCCCGGCTTTTGTTCTCAGCGGCACGCCGGCATAAAAGCGGATATGGTCTTCGCCTGTCACTGCAGGATGCTTCGAAAAGCGGGCATCCTTCGTGGCATCCTGCACGATAACAGGCTCGTCACAGTCCACAACGCAGCGGCAGAACGTGTCTTCGAGCGATACCTCGTCGGCCGAAAGGCCGGAGCATGCCTTGTACCACTGCCGATGCGCATCGATCAGGGATACGATGCCGATGTCGATGGAAAATATCTGCTTTATCAGGCGTACGATCCGCTCGAAGCCTTCGTCCCTCGGCGTATCGAGAAGGTCGAGCTGCTGCAGCGCAGCCAACCGAGCATTTTCGCGCTGAATCGCTTCCGACGACGACTTTCCGAATACGCGTGCGACCACCATGCAGCATGCCTCCTGATAGCGATAACATGATGCGTTCCACAAATTCATGAAGAAATTGAATACGATGGCGACCCCAAACTCATGAGGCCAAATATTCTTCAGAATCAGCAACCCTTGATGTCGACGCAGCGGTCGCGACCCGCCATCTCAGATTGAGCGCAGCGTCCAGCTGACGATCTCGGAGACAACCTTGGAGAAGGCGCGGTCGAGACCCTTGACGAAGCCGACATTGTCGCCGCCGGCCGGTGCCGTGGCGCGGAACACCTTCTGGGCGCGCACCGAGCCGTTGCGGTCGTTGAGGATCTTGGCCGAGATTTCGACCACAGCCTGATTGCCGCTCGACGCATCGATCTCGAAGGAGCGGATATCGGTGACGACCTGGTAGTCGATCGCCAGCCCCTGCCCCGGCATGCCAACGCCGCCGAGCTTGCCGGAGTTCTCGAAAGCTTCCACCAGCTTCGACTGTACAATGCGCGGCAGCTTGTCGCCCCACTGCGCCCGCGAGAGATACTGAATTTCCGAAGACGAAACACGGATGACGATCTGCTCGCTGTCGAGCGCCCGCAGCGCCGTCGGGCTGGCGATCAGGATCTGGCGGGATTTGGCCGCAGGCCCGTCGCCGTCGACGGCCGCGGACAGGTCATAGGTATCGTTCTTGGCCGCGGTGCCGCACCCCGAAAGGATCAGCGCCGTCAGCGGCAGCGCGATCACCGTTCCCTTGATCCACGAACGGCGCGACAACAGATGCGATGCGACCATATTAGGCTACCCCTGACTTCCCCTGTTAACGCCGCGTCCGGCCGTCATATTGCTTGACCGTGTCCCCGCCGAAGATCAGGCGCTGCGGATTGCGGTCGAAGTTGGTGATCGTATCGTTCAGATTGTTCACGGTTCCGCGCATGTCGTTGACGAGAGTCTGCACGTCGCGCAAGCCGCCGCTCGAAAATTTCTGCAGATTGTCGGCGATCGGGCCGATGCGCGAATTCAGGTTGTCGGCCACCTTCTTGAAGGATTCCAGCGTATCGCGCGCCTCAGTGAACAGCGATTGCGTATTGTCGGTTCCGAGCAGCGCATCGACTTTGATGAGAATCCCGTCGATGCGGGTCGAAGCCGAATTCAGCTTGTTGGTAAGCTGCGAGACGTCCTGGATCGTCTGGTCGATGTCTTTCTTGCGGGCTGAAACCGTATCGGCGACATCGCGAATCGAGGCGACGGCGGTGCGCGCATCCTTGGTCGCTTGCGCGATGTCGTCGACGGAACCCTTCACCTTTGCCGGGTCGATCTGGGCGACGAGCGTATCGACGCGGTCGAGTGTGGCCTGCGCCTGCTTGCCGAAATCGTTGAAGGTGGTGGCAGTCTGGTCGAATTTCTGGATCGCACCCTTGAGGTCGCCCGAGGCATCGGCAACATTGGCGGTGAGCTTCTCCGCATTGGAAACGATGTTGTCGATCTTCTGCGCATCGACCGCCTTGACCAGCTCTTCGACGGCCTTGAGCGTCGAGTCGACGCGGCCGGAAACCGCCTTCACCGTCTCCGAAAGCTGGCCGACGCTCTGCAGGAAGGAGTCGATATTGCCGGAATTCTTGGCAAGCGCGTCCGAGAAAGTCTCGGCATTCTTAAAAGTCTCGGTCAGCGGCCCGCGCGAATCCTCGATGAAACCCTGAAGTTCGCCGACCGCGTCGTTGGCGCGATCGAGGATCTTGTCTGCGGTCGCCAGAAGATTGGTGACGCTTGACTGGTCGGCGACGATGACGGCGCGTTTGTTATTGTCGATCGCATGCTGGAGGATGCTTTCCTCGCCCTTGCGGCCGCCTGAGAGTTCGATATAGGCGGCCCCGGTCAAGCCCTGGATTTCAAGGGCGGCCTTGGTGGACGGGTAGATCGGCGCATCGGTGCGCACCTGGGTGAAGGCCAGCGAATATTGCGGATCGTCGGCATCGATCGACAGTGTCTGCACCGAGCCGATCTGGATGCCGTTGAAGCGCACCGGCGAGCCGACACTAAGGCCGTTCGCCGATCCTGGAATCCGAACGATCAGTTCCGTCATCGGGCCGCCACGGCCATACTCCGCCATCCAGTAGACGAAGCCGAAGGCAGCCGCGATCACCAGCACCGTGAAAAAACCGACAATCGTGTAATTGGCTTTGGTTTCCATCTTATCCGGTCACTTCCCGCTGCTGCCGTGCCGCACGCCATTGTCCTGCGGCACGATCGACCGCGCCCGCTTACCCTTGAAATAGGCCTGCACCCACGGATCGTCATAGGCCAGCATGTCGTCGATCGTGCCTTCCACCATTACCCGCTTCTTTCCGAGCACGGCAATACGGTCGCAGACCGAAAACAGGCTGTCGAGGTCATGCGTTACCATATATACGGTCAGTCCCAGACTATCGCGCAGGTTGGCGATCAGTTCATCGAATTCGGCAGCGCCGATCGGGTCGAGACCCGAGGTCGGTTCGTCCAGGAAGACGAGTTCCGGATCGAGCGCCAGCGCGCGGGCAAGCGCGGCGCGCTTAATCATGCCGCCGGAGAGTTCGGACGGGTATTTGTCGGCGGCGTCAGCAGCAAGCCCGACCATACGGATCTTCAGATGCGCCAATTCGTCCATCAGCGAGCGCGGCAGATCGAGATATTCGCGCATCGGCACCTGGATATTTTCCTTGACCGTCAGCGACGAAAACAGCGCACCCTGCTGGAATAGTACGCCAAGCCGCATATCGAGCGCGTTGCGCTGGGGTTCGTCGAGTTCGTCGAAATCCTGGCCAAGGATCTTGATTGTGCCGGAGCGGCGCGGCAGCAGCCGGAGCACGGTGCGCATCAGCACGGATTTGCCGGTGCCCGACGCGCCAACGAATCCGAGAATCTCGCCGCGATAGATATCGAGATTCAGATTGTCGAGCACCACTTTGGAGCCGAAGCCGACGGTGACGTCGCGCGCCGAGAGCACGACATCCCTGCCCTGTCCTTCGCTTTCGATCGGTTGCTCGTTCACGGGGCTCGCCATGCTAGAAGTTGATCGCTGCATAGAACATCGCAAATAACCCGTCCATCAGGATGACGACGAAAATCGCCTTCACCACCGCGGCCGTTACGTGCTGGCCGAGCGATTCCGCGCTGCCGCCGACCTTCAGCCCTTCGACGGCGGCGACAATGCCGATGACGAGTGCCATGAACGGCGCCTTGATCATGCCTGAGAGCACCGTCGACAGCGTCACCGCCTCGTGCAGACGCGCCAGGAAATTGGCGAAGGTGATGCCGGAATAACCCCAGGCGACCGCAGCCGCACCGGCGAGCGACGCGAAATTCGCCAGCACCGTCAGAAGCGGCAGCGCGATGGTCAGCGCCACCAGCCGCGGGAAGATCAGCACACCGATCGGGTTCAGCCCCATCACCTTCAGCGCGTCGATCTCTTCGCGCATCTTCATCGAGCCGATTTCGGCGGTGATCGCGCTGCCCGAACGGCCGGCGATCATGATCGAGGTGAGAAGCACGCCGATTTCGCGCAATTGCAGAATGCCGACGAGATCGACGACGAAAACCTCGGCGCCGAAGTAGCGCAGCTGGAAGGCGCCCTGCTGGGCGATGATCGCCCCGATCAGAAACGACATCAGGAGGATGATCGGAACGGCGCGAACGCCCATATGGTCGATCTGGTTGACGATCGAGGCCGGCGAAACGCCGCTGCCGCGCCCGAATTTCATCTGCGCACCACGCACCGCCGAGCCGAGGATATACATGGCGGCGGCGAAATTGTCCCAGACCTCGTAGGTCATCTTGCCCACGGGCGCGAAGATGCGCGCGACGAGCGAGACCTTCTCCTGCTGCTCCGGCTCGGGTTTGGCCGGCTCCTCGGAAAACATCGCCAGCATTTCGTCGATATGCTGATTGGTGCCTTCGAAGCGAACCGTCCGTCCAGCCGCCTCCTCTTCCTTCTTCAGCCGGCACAGCAGCCAGATTCCGGCGGTATCGATATCCGAAATATGCGAGAGGTCGACAGTCAGGTCGCCGGCCTTCTGATGAAGGAGCTTTTCGAAGTCGCGCAGCACGAAATGAATATAGGCGCTGCGCCAATTGCCGCTCAGACGCACATGCTGCCCCGAACCATCGGCCTGGTCGTCCACGTCAAGCGAGGCAGCGTTGCGATTCTCGGCGTTCAAGATACTTATGTCTTTCAAGGCTTACAGCAACTTGCCGCGAATCGCGAACGGACCGTTCGACGACCGGCGCGTCAATATACAGAAGCAACGTGCAATTTCCATGCTCGCAGGACAGCAATAATGCCGCGCACCCTCGATATCCAGATGAATTCCTTTCCGATTGCCGGGACTTTCACCATCTCGCGCGGCGCCAAGACCGAGGCCGATGTCATCACCTGTACACTCGCCGAAGACGGTGCCCGGGGGCTTGGCGAATGCGTGCCCTATCGCCGCTATGGCGAGACCATGGAGAGCGTTTTCGCCCAGATCGAGGCCGCGCGTCCGCTGGTCGAGGCAGGCATTTCGCGCAGCGACCTGCTGTCGGCGATGCCGCCGGGCGCTGCGCGCAACGCCGTCGATTGCGCTCTCTGGGACCTGGAAGCGAAACGAACGGGTGAAAGCGTCGCCGTCCGTCTCGGCCTTGCCGATCTGAAGCCGCTCACCACCGCCTACACCATCTCGCTCGGTGAGCCGGAGGTGATGGCCGCCCAGGCGCGCGAACATGCCGGCCGCGCACTGCTCAAGGTCAAGGTCGGAACCGGCGATGATGAAAGCCGCATCCGCGCCGTCCGCGCGGCCGCACCCGATTCCAAAATCATCCTTGACGCCAATGAGGGCTGGCCGGAAGCGGTGCTCGAACGCCACCTCAATATCGCGGCGCAAGCGGGGGTGGCGCTCGTCGAACAGCCGCTGCCGGCTGGCCGCGATGGGATGCTTGCCGAAATCCGCCGCCCGCTCCTCGTCTGCGCCGACGAGAGCGTCCACCACACCGGCGATCTCGCAAGCCTCGCCGACCGCTACGACGCGATCAACATCAAGCTCGACAAGACCGGCGGCCTGACGGAGGCCCTGGCAACGAAGGCCGAGGCCGAACGGCTTGGATTCGGCATCATGATCGGCTGCATGGTCGGCACCTCGCTTGCCATGGCGCCGGCCGTGCTGCTCGCCCAGACTGCCGATTTCGTCGATCTCGATGGTCCGTTGCTGCTTGCACGCGACCGCGAGCCCGGCCTGCGCTACGCCGCTTCCCTGGTCTTTCCGCCGGAAAGCACCCTCTGGGGCTGAAGATAATAGGCTGAGATGACGAGGCCGAGGCCGGAGAGCGCGACCAGCGCCATGACGTAATAACTGACGACACCGAGCCAGGAATAGAGATAACCCGACGTCAACGTCATCAGCGCCATCGCCATGCCGACATAGAAGAAATAGGCGCCCTGCGCCGATGATTCCTGTGTTTCCTGCACCGTCGCCATGATCCGCCGCTGCACCCCGGTATGCACGAAGGCATAGGTGAAGCCGTGGAAACACTGCAGCAGAAAGAAACCGACAAAGCCCGTATTCATCGGAAACAGGATCCAGCGGCAGACGCTGACGGCGCAGCCGAAGCGGATCAGCGTCCAGGCGTTGAAGCGCCGGTTGAGACGTTTCGACAGGAAAAACACCGTTACCTCCGAAGCGACGCCGGCGCTCCAGAGCAGGCCGACCTGCGTGCCGGAGAAGCCGAGTTGATGCCAGTAGATCGAGGAAAAAGCGTTGAGCACAGCGTGGCTCGACTGCTGGATGGCGACGCCGATCAGAAGCAGCAGCAGATGCGGCTCGCGCAACCCGCTGCCGGTGGCGGCCGGAATGTTGATCGGCTGGCCGCGCCGCCGCGTCGGCCCGATGCGCGGACAGAAGATCGCCATGACGACGGTCATGATGAAGCCGAACACCATGATATCAAGCACCATCTCGCCGCCCCACCGGCTGATCAACTGGCCACCGACCAACGTCGAGACGATGAAGGCGATAGAGCCCCACACTCGCATCGATCCGTAATCGAGCCCCCAACGGCGCACGCCCGAGATGACGATCGATTCGACGACGGGCACATAGGGCGCGAAGGTGGCGCCCTGCAGCGCATAGACGATCGTCACAGGCCAGAAGGTCGTCGTCCAGAAGAGCGCAATCGCCGTCAGCAGCGACAGGCAGCCAGACCAGAGCAAGACGTCGGCGCGTTCCTTCAGGCGATCGGCGATCATGGCGACGACAGGCGCCACCAGCACGCGAACCACCATCGGTACGGCAAGGATGATGCCGATCTCGTGATCGCTGAAGCTGTGGGTTGCGAGCCAGACGGGAAAGAACGGCAGAACGATGCCGTTGACGAGCAGCGGCGCACAATAGGAAAGCGCGCTGAGCAGCCGGAAGCGCGGCGGCGCTCCCTCACCCGTCGGGGAATGTTGAGCGGGAATCATGGGCAGACCTGAAGGAAACTGGACGTTGTCCTAACACGCCACCCTGGAGGCGACTATTGCGAGAAATAGCCGTTCTGAAACGTTTTAGAAAATAAATAGGGCCTGTCACCTGACGGTAACGGCTAAATTCTTGGGAGCGCGGGCACGGATGTGCCAGCACAAAAATCAGGCCGCCAAAATCAGGCAGCTTGGGGGGCGAGTTCGCCCTCGTCATGCATTTCGATGGCGGCAAGCGCCGGCACGCTGCTGGCGAGCGCCCGCCAGGTGATCAGTTCGAACGTACCGTCCTCGTGCTCGGCGACCGCCGTGCAGCTTTCCACCCAATCGCCGGTGTTGATGTAGCGGATGCCGTCCATGTCCTGAATGATGGCATGATGGATATGTCCGCAGATCACGCCATCGGCGCCGTTTTTGCGGGCTTCCTCGGCCACGACGCGCTCGAATTCACCGATGAAGTTGACGGCATGCTTGACCTGCAGCTTGGCCCAGGCCGAGAACGACCAGTAGGGCATACCGAGCCGGCGGCGCACTGCCGCCAGGAGAATGTTGATGCGGATCGCCGTATCGTAAGCCCAGTCGCCGAGATAGGCGAGCAGCCGGGCGTTGCGGACGACGACGTCGAATTCGTCGCCGTGCAGGATCAGGTATTTCTTGCCGTCGGCGCCGTCATGCATCATGCGCTCGACGACCTCGATGCCACCGAAATGCATGCCCGGGAAGTCTCGCAGGAATTCGTCGTGATTGCCGGGAATATAGACGACGCGGGTGCCCTTGCGCGCCTTGCGCAGCAGTTTCTGAACGACGTCATTGCAGACCTGCGGCCAATACCAGCTGCGCTTCAGACGCCAGCCGTCGACGATGTCGCCGACGAGCACGATTGTTTCGGCTTCGTGGTGGCGCAGGAAATCCAAGAGGAAGTCGGCCTTCGCGGCCTTCGAGCCGAGGTGGACATCGGAAATGAAGAGCGTGCGGAAATATCTGGGTTCCATCATGTCTTTCACGAGCTGCCGCTCATGTCCCCATCTTTCATCTAACCTTCCAAAACCAGACTCGTGTTTCAGGATGATGACAAGATGTGGAAAAGCGCTGCAAACCGCTCATCCCCCGCTGGCAGAATGCCTGCGCCGCGCGGGCAGAATGCCCGTCGCTGCGCTGGCAGAGTGTCCATCGCCGCGCGGCCCGCCAGCCATGTTGCCCTGCGCATTCAGGGCGGTCATGATGACAGCGATTCATATCCGACAATGCGGGATGGCTGATGCGTATCTTTCTCGTTCGCCACGGCGAATCCCTCGGCAACATCAATGAACAGGCCTATCGCCAATTCGGCGATCATAACGTTCCGCTGACGCAGTGGGGCTATCGGCAGGCGCTGGAGGCAGGCAGCGTGATCGCCTCCTATGTCACGGCGTTGCCGAGCGCCGGTTTCGGCAAGCTGCACATCTGGTACTCGCCCTTTCTCAGGACGCGGCAGAGCAAGGATGCGCTGCTTGCAGCCCTGCCGGAAAGCGTCGTCGGTGACATCAGGGAGGATTATCTGCTGCGCGAGCAGGATTTCGGTCTCTTCACCGAGATCTATGATCATGCCGAACAGAAGCAGAAGTTTCCCGACGAGTTCGAAAAATGGGCAAGGCTGCGCAGCAACAGCGGCAAATTCTACGCTCGGCCGCCGGATGGCGAGAGCCGGGCGGATGTGGCCCAGCGGGTGCGCCTGTTCCTGCAGACCGTCATGCACGACGCCGAAAATAGCGACCACAACGTCGTGATCGTCGGCCATGGCGTCACCAACCGGGCGGTGGAAATGAACTTCCTGCACCGCCCCGTCGAGTGGTTCGAGCGCTCCGACAATCCCGGAAACGCCGATATCACCCTGATCGAGGGGACGCGCTCGCAAGGATACGAGTCGATCCTGCTGCATCAGGCGGTCGATCGGCAGCCGGGACAGGAAGGCGAACTGCGCGATGCGTATGGCGCCGACATGACGATCACGCCGAAGCTCGGCGGCTAGCAACACAGCCTAGAAATGAACGGCCCGGTGCGAAGGTGTGTGGCGGGTTGCGCAAGGCAACCCGCCAACTCGTCGGTTCAGGCGGTGACGTCGCGTCAGCTCGGTGACGTCATGGTTGCCGGCTCCTGCGCGGTCGACGCTTCCTCGTTCATCGCCTCCGGCCGTTTCGTCCTCAGGAGACGCAGCACGAAGACGAAGAAGACGGGAACGAAGAAGATCGCCAGCACCGTCGCCGAGATCATGCCACCAAGCACGCCGGTGCCGATGGCATTCTGGCTGGCCGCGCTTGGCCCGGTGGCGATCGCCAGCGGCACCACGCCCAAGGTGAAGGCGAGCGAAGTCATGATGATCGGCCGGAAGCGCAGACGAGCGCCTTCGATCGCAGCCTCCATCAGCGATTTCCCCTCGGCAAAGCCGTCCTTGGCGAATTCGACGATCAAGATGGCGTTCTTGGCCGACAATCCGATGATCGCGATCAGGCCGACCTTGAAGTAGATGTCGTTGGACATGTCGCGGCTCATCACCGCGAGCACACAGCCGATGACGCCGAGCGGCACGACCAGCATCACCGACAGCGGGATCGACCAGCTCTCGTAAAGCCCCGACAGCAGCAGGAAGACGAAAAGAATGCTGAGGCCGAACAGGAACGGCGCCTGCGATCCGGATCTGAGCTCCTCCAGCGACTGGCCGGTCCATTCGAAGCCGAAGCCGTCGGGAAGTTCGGCGGCCAGCCGCTCCATTTCGGCAATCGCCGCGCCCGATGAATATCCCGGCGCCGGAGCGCCGGAAATGCGCACGGCGGGGTAGCCGTTATAGCCGACGATCTGCGCCGGTCCCTTCTGCCATTCGGCGATGGCGAAGGACGACAGCGGCACCATGCCGCCGCTCGCATTGCGGACATTGAGCTTCATCAGGTCTTCGGCCTGAAGTCTGCTCTTGTCCTGCGCCTGCACGATGACGCGCTGCATGCGGCCCGAATTCGGGAAGTCGTTGACATAGCTCGAACCGAGATTGGCGGTGATCGTGCTGTTGATGTCGGCGAAGGCGACGCCGAAGGTATTTGCCTTTTCGCGGTCGATGACCAGCACGAGTTGGGCCGAGTCGGGCATGCCTTCCGGGCGGATACCGGCGATGACGGGATTCTCAGATGCCTTGCCGATCAGAATGCCCGCCGCCTCGGTCAGTGCCGCCTGGCCCTTCGCCCCACGATCCTGAAGGCGGAAGGTGAAGCCGTTGGTCGTGCCGAAACCTTCGATCGGCGGCGGCGACAGCGCGAAGGACGTGGCATCCTTCAGCCCAAACAGCTGCATATTGGCGCGGTTGGAGATCTCCTGCACCGAATTGCCGGCGCCGCGTTCGGCCCAGTCCTTGAGCGTGACGAACACCAGGGCGGCGTTCGGTCCCTGCCCGGAGAAGCTGAAGCCCTGGATCGCGACGACGTTGGCAACGGCCGGTTCCTTCCTGAAGATCGCCTCGATGCTTTCGAGCGAAGCCACGGTGCGGTTGCGGCTCGCCTCCGGCGGTCCCTGCACGTCGACGATCAGGAATCCCTGGTCCTCATCCGGCACGAAGCTGCTCGGCAGGTTGACGAAGAGATAGCCGAGGCCGACGACCAGCGCGAGATAGACGGCCATGACCCGCCAGGAGCGCTTGGCCAATCCCCCGACGGTGCGGGCGTAGCGGCCGGTCAGCCGGTCGAAATTGCGGTTGAACCAGCCGGCCATGCCCTTCTTTTCATGATGGCCCTTGATCGGTTTCAGGAAGGTGGCGCAGAGCGCCGGTGTCAGCGACAGCGCCAGGAAGGCCGAAAACAGGATTGAGACAACCATGGTCAGGCTGAACTGGCGGTAGATGATGCCGGTCGAGCCCGGGAAGAACGCCATCGGCACGAAGACGCAGGAAAGAACCAGCGTGATGCCGAGGATCGCGCCGGTGATCTGTCGCATCGCCTTCTTGGTCGCCTCCTTTGGCGACAGCCCTTCCACCGCCATCAGCCGCTCGACGTTTTCCACCACCACGATGGCGTCGTCGACGAGAATGCCGATGGCCAGCACCATCGCAAACATCGTCAGCACGTTGATCGAGAAGCCGGCGGCATACATGACAGCAAGCGTCCCAAGCAGCGCGACCGGCACGACGAGCGTTGGAATGATGGTGTAGCGGAAGCTCTGCAGGAAGATGAGCATGACGACGAAGACGAGTGCGACGGCTTCTGCGAGCGTATGCGCCACCTTCTCGATCGATGCCGAGACGAACGGGCTGGTGTCGTAGGGAACCGCATATTCGACGCCCGCCGGGAAGAAGCGCGATAGCTCCTCCATCTTCGCCTTGACCAGATTGGAGGTATTGACGGCATTGCCTGTCGACGACAGCTGGATGGCGATCGCCGCACTCGGCTGTCCGTTCAAGCGGGTGGAAAAGCTGTAGCTCTCGCTGCCCTCTTCGATGCGCGCGACATCGCGCAGCCTGACGTTCGATCCGTCGGCATTGGCGCGCAGCACGATGTCTCCGAACTCCTTGGTGTCGGTCAACTGTCCCTTGACCAGCACCGTCGCCGTCAGGTCCTGCGAGATCGGATTGGGTGCGGCGCCGATCTGGCCCGCCGCCACCTGGGCATTCTGCGCCGAAATCGCCGCGCTGATGTCAGAGGCGGCGAGATTGAGGCCGACCATCTTGTCGGGATCGATCCAGATACGCATCGCCCGCTGCGAGGCAAACAACTGCGCGCGACCGACGCCTTCGAGACGGCGCAGCTCGCCGATGACGTTCCGGTTGAGATAATCGCCGAGCGCCACCTCATCGGTCTTGCCGTCTGTCGAGGTCAGCGAGATGAACATCAGGAAGCCGGACGACGCCTCCTCGACCGTGATGCCCTGATCCTTGACCGACTGCGGCAACCGCGGCTCGACACGGCGGATGGCGTTCTGAACGTCAACCGAGGCCTGGTCGATATCGGTGCCTGCCGCAAAAGTCGCAGTGATCGTCATCGCGCCCGATGTATCGGAGGTCGACTCGAAATAGGAAAGATGCTCGACCCCGTTCAGCTCTTCCTCGATCTGGCGGGTGACGCCCTGATAGATATCTTGCGGCGACGCGCCGGGATAGCTTGTGGTGATGCTGAGTTGCGGCGGCGCGACCTTCGGATATTGGGCGACCGGCAGGAAGGGCAGCGCGATCAGGCCGGCGATGGAGATGAAGATCGCAAAGACCCAGGCAAGGATCGGGCGATCGATAAAGAAACGTGCCATCGAGTTTACTCCGGCTTCTTGGCGTCACCGGACGCGAGCTGGCCATCCCGCCATTCTTCCGGCGCGACCTTTGCGCCCGGCTGCAGCTTCTGGACACCGTCGACGACAAGGCGTTCGCCCGACGACAGGCCGCTTTCGACGACCCATTCATTGCCGGAGGATTGACCGAGTTCGATATCGCGCGGTTGCGCCGCGTCTCCCTCCAGGACGACATAGACCTGCGCCTTGCCATCGGCCGTGCGGATGACGGCGCGCTGCGGAATGAGGATTGCCTTCTCACGGACGGCCTGCTCGATGCGAACACGGACATAAAGCCCCGGCAGCAGGTCGCCCTTCGGATTGGGGAATTCACCGCGGAGCGTGACCTGACCCGTCGTTGCATCGACGCTGGCGCTGCTGAAGAGCAGCTTTCCGGCTTCGCCATAGACCGTGCCGTCGTCGAAGACGAGCTTGATATCGGCCTTCCCGGCTTCCGTCGATGCCAGGCTGCCGTTCTCGACCGCCCGCGTCAGCGCCAGCAGGTCTCCGGAGGATTGCGTGAAGTCGGCATAGACCGGGTCGATCTGCTGGATCATCGCCAGTGCATCCCCGGCGTCGGCCGTCACCAGCGCGCCTTCCGTCACCAGCGCGCCGCCGATGATGCCAGTGATCGGCGCCCGGACTTCGGTATAGCCGAGATTGATCTTCGCCTCGTCGAGCGCTGCCTGCGCCAGCGCGACATCGGCATCGGCCTGGGCAAGGGCGACGGCGGCCGCATCATATTCGATACCGCTTGCGACATCGCGGTCGCGCAGCGACTTCTGGCGCTCCAATTGCTGGCGGGCATTCAACTGCGTCGCCTTGGCGCGCTCGAGGCTTGCCTCGGCACTCGCCACGCGGACCCGGAAGAGCGCCGGATCGATCCGGTAGAGCACGTCACCCTGGTGAACGAGACTGCCCTGCTCGAACACCCGTTCCTGCAGGATGCCGGAAACCCTAGCCCGCACTTCCGAAACGCGCGTTGCGGCAATGCGGCCGGGCAATTCGCTGATAACGGGAACCGGACGCGCCTTGAGCGTCAGGACGCTGACGGCTGCAGGCGGCATCGCGCCGCCTTCCTGTGCGTGAGCCGGCAGTCCGGCGCCGAGCAACAGCGCCAGCGTCAGCGCGTAACCTAATGATTTCGGACGAAAAAGCATATTCATAAGCCTTCCTGATGGTCCGCTGGGGTCCAAAAAAGCACAGCCCGCCGACATGACGTTCGGCGGGCCTCGTGAACCGACAGATAGTCGATCTTTTTTCGCATTACAAGATACCTACCGGTCGGTATGATAGCATTCTCATACTTGAAGTTCCCATGGTCCGGCGATCCCGGGAGTGATACTGATCCTCTCGAACCGTCTCGACGCGAAGCTTATCCCGAACACAGGTCATGCATTGGTAGATAGCCCTCGCAACAGAAAGAAACAGCCGGATGTCGTGCGGCAGGCTCTTCTCGATTGCGCCACGAAGCTGGCGCTCGAACATGGTCTCGCCGCCGTCAGCCTGCAGGCAGTCGCCAGCGCAGCCGGCGTGACCAAGGGAGGTCTGTTTCACCACTTCCCCAATAAGCAGGCGCTCATAGAAGCCGTATTCGACGGCATGATGGAAAATCTCGACCGCGAGATCGACCAGGAACTGGAAAGGGATAAGGGCGGCCACGGCACATTCACCCGCGCCTATGTCCGCACGCTATTTGCCGACCGCGCCCTCAACAACAGCCCTTGGTCGGCGCAGACCATGACCGTGCTTGCCGACCCCTACTCCAAGTCGCTCTGGCATAAATGGATGAATGACCGGCTCATCAAACACGCCGAAACCGACGCTGGAATGCGGCTCGAAATCGTTCGCCTGGCGGCGGACGGAGCATGGCTTACCCATGTTCTGAGGCCTGACAACCAGGCGGCTCCCGACGACACGGCGCTGTTGCAGCAATTGATCGAACTCACCAAAGGCTGACAAGGAACAGATTGTCACCGGCCGAGGACATCAGTCGTCGAGCACTCGGATCATTTTGCCGCCGCGCGTAAAGCGAACGCGCGGCGCAGGCTCAATGCCTTGATGTCGCGCCATTCCCGTCAGGCAGCCCGTACGGCCGCCGTGGGTTTGACGTTCTGGTTCATCCGGAACAGATTGTTCGGATCGTAACGCCGCTTGATTTCGGCAAGGCGGCTGTAATTGGCACCGTAAGCGCTTTCGACCCGATCGGTCTCGTCCTCCGGCATGAAGTTGACATAGGCGGTGCCGACCGAATGCGGCTTGGTTGCCTCGAAGAGTTCCCGCGCCCAACCGACGCAATTTCCGTCCATTCCCGTTTCCCGCCAGCGGGCATGCACATTCATGACGAAATGCGAGCTGCGCTGCGGAAATGCGGTGGCCTCTGTGGGCACGCGGCCGGCAGCACCGCCGACATGGCCGATGAAGATCTCGCATTCCGGTCCGGGCAGCTTGCGCACGGCCTTGAGCAGCACGTCGATTGCCGCATCCGATAGGGCGGCGAAATCCTGGCTCTTCCAGTAATTGCGCGCACCGGGCGTCAGCAGCGGGTCGAATGCCTGCTGCCAGCCGGTGAACGGCACCGGGCCGACGACATCGGCAATCGGCTTTCCGATCGCGCGCAATCTCGCCGCAGCCTTCTCTCCCGCCGCAATGTCTCCGCAATAGCACATGGCGAGCACCACGATCTCCTTGCCGTGCCATTCGGTGGGAATGAACGGCAGCGGCGGCGCCTGGCGCATCACCACCCAGCAGGTCAGCTCGTCGGGTGCTTCTTCCAGTGCCTGCCGGTACTCCTTAAGCACCTTTTCCGCATCGGCGAAGGGATGCACGACGAGGCCGGCCAGAACCTCTGTATTGAGCGAGTTGAGCTTGAACTCGAAGGAGGTGACGACGCCGAAATTGCCGCCGCCGCCGCGCAGCGCCCAGAACAGGTCAGGTTTCTCAGTCTCGCTCGCCTTGACCAGTTCACCGTCGGCCGTCACCACATCGACCGAAAGCAGATTGTCGAGCGTTAGCCCGAATTTGCGGGTCAGCCAGCCGAAGCCGCCGCCGAGCGTCAGGCCGGCGATGCCGGTGGTGGAATTGATCCCGGTCGGCAGTACCAGCCCGAAGGCCAGCGTTTCCTTGTCGACATCGGCAAGCGTCGCCCCCGGCTCGATCCTGGCGCGCTTGGTCTCAGGATCGATCCGCACCGACTTCATCGCCGACAGGTCGATGACGATACCGCCCTCGCAGACGGCGTTGCCGGCAATGCCGTGCCCGCCGCCACGCACTGAAACGAGCAGATTATTGTCGCGTGCAAACCGCACTGCCCGCACGACATCGGCTGCACCAGCGCAGCGCGCGATAAGCCCGGGCCGGCGATCGATCATCGCATTCCAGATCGCCCGCGCATCGTTGTAATCCATATCCTTGCTGGTCAGCAGACTGCCGCGAAATCCGGCGGCAAAGGCATCGATGGCTACGTCATTGACCATCGTCTGACCCCTTTGCAGAGTCGTCAGGTTCAAATTGTCCATGATTTCCTCCATGCGACCGGCGCCCCGCACCGTCGCGGCCGGCATCCTGCGCCTGTTGAGGTCGTCAAACAAGTTTTCCAAAAGGATTAGCTAACGGAGGCCGCCGCTTGGCCCCACGGCACGCCCATCACGAAAACTTTTCCCATCCCCCATTTCCATACTGTCCCCCGTAGCCGATTGATGTATGGAGGAAAACTCAAAAGACGTGCACGGAGGCGGCAATGGATCACCCGGATAAATCCAAGACGGAAAAGAACCTGACGAGCGGCGATCTCGACGAACAGGCGCTTTTCTTCCACCGCTATCCCCGTCCGGGCAAGTTGGAGATCCAGGCGACCAAGCCACTCGGCAACCAGCGCGACCTGGCGCTCGCCTATTCGCCGGGTGTTGCCGCCCCCTGCCTCGCCATCCGCGACAATCCCGAAATGGCGGCCGAATACACCTCGCGCGCCAATCTCGTCGCCGTCATCTCCAACGGCACCGCCGTGCTCGGCCTCGGCAATATCGGTCCGCTCGCCTCCAAGCCGGTTATGGAGGGCAAGGCCGTACTCTTCAAGAAATTCGCCGGCATCGACGTCTTCGACATCGAGATCGACGCAGCAAGCGTCGAGCAGATGGTCTCGACCGTCTCCTCGCTGGAGCCGACCTTCGGCGGCATCAACCTCGAAGATATCAAGGCGCCGGAATGTTTCGAGGTCGAGCGGCGCCTGCGCGAGAAGATGAAGATCCCCGTCTTCCACGACGATCAGCACGGCACGGCGATCATCGTCGCCGCCGCGATTCTGAACGGGCTGGAACTCGCCGGCAAGAACATCGCCGACATCAAGATCGTCGCCTCCGGCGCGGGTGCTGCCGCCCTTGCCTGCCTCAACCTGCTTGTCATTCTCGGGGCGAAGCGCGAAAACATCTGGGTCCACGATCTCGAAGGCCTCGTCTATGAGGGCCGCACCGAGCTGATGGACGAATGGAAATCCGTCTATGCCCAGAAGAGCGACACGCGCACGCTGGCCGAAAATATCGGCGGCGCCGACGTCTTCCTCGGCCTTTCCGCCGCCGGCGTCCTGAAGCCGGAGCTGCTGGCGCAGATGGCCGACAAGCCGCTGATCATGGCGCTCGCCAACCCGACGCCGGAGATCATGCCGGATCTCGCCCGCGCCGCCCGCCCCGATGCGATGATCTGCACCGGCCGCTCGGATTTCGCCAACCAGGTCAACAACGTCCTCTGCTTCCCCTATATCTTCCGCGGCGCGCTCGATTGCGGCGCCGAGACGATCAATGAGGAAATGAAGATGGCGGCGGTGCGCGCCATCGCCGCGCTTGCCCGCGAAGAGCCGTCCGACGTCGCCGCCCGTGCCTATTCCGGTGAGACCCCGGTCTTCGGTCCGGATTACCTCATCCCCTCGCCCTTCGATCCGCGCCTCATCCTCCGCATCGCGCCTGCGGTCGCCAAGGCAGCAGAACTGAGCGGCGTGGCGCGTCGCCCGATCCAGGATTTCGACGCCTATCTCGACCAGCTGAACCGCTTCGTCTTCCGCTCCGGCTTCGTCATGAAGCCGATCTTCACCGCCGCCAAGGCTGCAGAGCGCAAGCGCGTCATCTTCTCCGAAGGCGAGGACGAACGCGTGCTGCGCGCCGCCCAGGTGCTGCTCGAGGAAGGCCTCGCCGAACCGATCCTCATCGGCCGCCCGCAGGTCATCGAAACGCGCCTCAAGCGTTACGGGCTGCGCATCCGGCCGCTGCAGGATTTCGAGGTGATCAACCCGGAAGACGATCCGCGCTTCCGTGAATATGTCGATCTCTATTTCTCGCTCGTCGGCCGCCGCGGCGTCATTCCCGAAGCCGCCCGCACCATCGTGCGCACCAACACCACCGTCATCGGCGCGCTGGCGCTGCGGCGCGGTGAGGCCGATGCGCTGATCTGCGGCCTCGAAGGCCGCTACGAGAAGCACCTGCGCGATGTCCGCCTGATCATCGGCAAGCGCAAGGATGTCCGTGATTTCTCCGCACTCAGCCTGATGATCTCGCAGCGCGGCGCCACCTTCTTCACCGACACCTACGTCACCTTCAATCCGACCGCCGAGGAGGTTGCCGAGGCGACGGTGCTGGCGGCCGAGGAAATCCGCCGTTTCGGCATCACCCCGCGCGCCGCCCTCGTCTCGCATTCGAACTTCGGCTCGCGCGAATCCGAAAGCGCCACGAAAATGCGCAGCGCTCTGCAGCTCGTGCGCGACGCCGCTCCCGATCTCGAAGTCGACGGCGAAATGCACGGCGAAAGCGCCATCACCGAAGCGCTGCGCAAGCGCGTCATGCCGGACACGACCTTGCACGACGAAGCGAACCTCCTGGTCTTCCCGAACCTCGATGCCGCCAACATCACGCTTGGTGTCGTCAAGTCGATGACCGACGGCCTGCATGTCGGACCGATCCTGCTCGGCACGGCCCTGCCCGCACACATCCTTGCCCCTTCGGTCACCTCCCGCGGCGTCGTCAACATGGCGGCACTCGCCGTCGTCGAAGCATCGCAGCCGGCCTAAGCCGGCTCCTCATTTCGTCATGCTCAGGCTTGTCCTGGGCATCTGCAACCGGTTGATATGAAACAGCTATCGGGCGCCTTGTAACGAAAGGCGCCCTCTATCCGCAAGCGCGTCCGCACGTTCGTTGCCGGCGATGCCGAAATGGCCTTTGCACCAGGCAATTGCCACCAGACCGTTCTGGGACAGCTGAAGGTCAACCGCTTTCCAGAGTTCCGCATTGGCGATCGTTCGGCTTCGGCCATTGCCATTCGGGCTGCTTTTCTTCCAGCCATTGTTCTTCCAGATATGCCGCCGGCTGTTGCAGCCTTTGACGACGTAGACGGAATCCGACCAGATGGTCGCAGCTTCGCCTGTCGTTTGGCTATTGATCCATATTGCCGCCTCGAGGACGGCGGCCAATTCCATCGAATTATTGGCGGAATCTTCGACGCCGCCGAAGCCGGAGGCGATCTCCACGGCATCGCGATAAGCGACAAAAGCCCAACCCCCATGCCCGGAGCCGGGTTCGTAGCAACCGTCGACGAAGAGGTGGAGGCCATGTTGGCCTTCCGATATTCCGACTGTTGTTGCAGGGAAGTGAAGCTTGTTGGAAATGCTCGTCATTTTCTCCGCTTTTTGCCTTCGCTGCGCCAGCGCAATTTGCGACTGCCTGCTCGCCCCGAAGCGGACATTCGAACTGTACCTCTGCGTTGTGTCAACCATTGACGATGGTGGCGGCAACAGTGCCCGCCCCGACCGAGAACTGTAGGGCAATGTGGATCATGGACAATGAATCTGCCCCGACCTCCCCTTACGGAAGATTACCCGCGTCTGCTGGATAAGATCGCGAAAATGCGCTAGGATTTTCTCCAAGCTCATTAAGAGAAACGCCTTAAGAGACAATGCGCGGCGATCGAGGCCGCAATCGACCGATCGACTTTTTGCTCACCCCGGACGACGCCGTGAAACGCCGAAACTTGTCTCTTGCCCTCCTCCTCGCCTTCGCAGCGCCGGCCGCCGCCCAGACGAGCGCTGTCTGCGAGGACCTGCGCGGCCGTCTCGCCGATCTGCCGCGATCGATCGGCAATAGCAACGGCCGGGAAGCGCGCCAATATGCCAGCGCCATGGCCGAGCAGAACCTCGAGCTGCGCAAGGTTCGCAACGAGCTGCGCAACAATGGCTGCACCTCGGGCAGCATGGTCGTGATCGGCGGCGAGAATGCCGATTATTGCGGTGAACTCTCGCAGTCCGAAGGCCGCATGATCGACAATATCCAATATCTCCAGGACCGCCGTAACGAGCTGGCCGGCCAGAGCGGCGATGATGGGACGCGCCGTGAACTGATCTCCGCGCTCGATCGCAATGGCTGCAACAGCGAAAACTTCTATGCCCCGAGCGATCGCAGCGCCGCCGACCCCGCCCCGAGCATCGAGGAGCAGGCGATGCGCACCGATACCTTCATTCCGCTCGGCGGCGGTGAAGAGGTCGATCCGCGCTACGGCCTGCCGCGGGCCGAAATGCTCTCGCCGGTCAGCACCATGTGTGTGCGCACCTGCGACGGCGGCTTCTTCCCGATCAGCTCGAACGCCACTTCGGTCGATTTCGGCCGCGACGCCCAGACGTGCGCCAAGATGTGCCCGGGTATCGAGACAGAGCTGTTCTATCGTGACGTGACGAGCACCGAAGCCTCGAACATGATCTCGGTCGCAACGGGCACGCCCTACAGCGCCATGAAAAACGCCTTTGCCTACAAGAACCGCACGCCGGGGGAAAAGTCCTCCTGCGCCTGCAATCTCACCGCCTACTACGATGAGATGCGCGGCAAGCAGCCGTCAAGCGAACCGCCGCAACAAGGTTCGATCACCACCATCCGCACCAATCCCAGGGCGAAGGATGCTGCCGCAGCCCCACCGCAACCATCCGTCCCGGAGCGCCCCTACGATCCCGTGCAGAACAAGGTCCGCCAGGTCGGCCCGCAATTTCTTGCCGGTGATCAAGGCTCGATCGACCTCGCCAATCCGGCAACACCGGGGCCGCAGCCTCAACAGCAGTGATTGCTACGGGTCGTTGCGTCCCCACCCGTCATGGAAGACGAGCTCTTGGAGCGGCAGACGCTGCCGCCAGCCTTTGACGGAGAGTTCCGGCTCGTCATAAAGCCGATCGACGAAACCGGCACAGAGCCAGGCGACCACCTCGATATGCTCGGGTATGCCGAGAATGCTTTTCAGATCGCCTTCGCGAAAAATGCTGACCCAGCCGATGCCGACCCCTTCCGCCCGCGCCGCAAGCCAGAGATTCTGGATGGCGCAGACTGTGGAATAGCTATCCATCCTGGGATTGTGGGTGCGCCCCAGCACCACGCTGCCGCTGCGGGTGGGGTCGCAGGTCACGCATATGCCGAGCGGTGCCTCCGTGATGCCTTCGAGCTTGAGGGAGCGGTATGCCTGCCGCCGCTCGCCGGTAAACATCAGCGCCGCCTCCTCATTGGCCTTCACAAAGGCGTCCTGGACGCGCGCCCGGACCGCGGCACTTTTCACCAGAATGAAATTCCACGGCTGCATGAAGCCGACGGAGGGCGCATGATGGGCGGCCGTCAGCAGCCGCTCCACGACATCGTCAGGCAAGGGATCGGGCAGGAACTGGCTGCGAACGTCGCGCCGCGTCTTGATCGCGTGATAGACGGCCTCGCGCTCGGCCAAGGAAAAACCGGACGCCGCCGAAAGGGCATCCTCATCAAAGGGTCGCATCGTCAAATCCCCAACAACGCAACCGCCCGCCGTCCGCGCGGATCGGTCAATCTTGCCAGGCCGGTCTTCTGACTCGGCGTCATCCGTCTGCCGCAGCCTTCCCGGCGAGAAGCCAGTGGCGAGATGAAGCGGCAAGCGTCGGCCTTACAGCGTTGGGCACGTTCCGGCCTTGCACCGGATTCCCGATTCTCCCGCGTTGATGGCGGGCACCTGACGGCGCATCTATTTCAGGAAAGCGCGGCGACGGCAAGCCGGCCCGAGGTCGCAGTCGGGAACCAGGTTGAGCCACGCACCCTCCCGCGTCGGTTTGAAGCGGCTCGACAAGCTCCTTCATCCATAGTTTCTATGGCCTTATCACCACCGAAGGCGTATGGACGATACAGTCCCTCGCAGCATCCCGGTTGCCCGTGCCCCGCCTCACGCCCATGATCCTTGCGGTCGCCCTGTTCATGGAACAGATGGATTCGACCGTGATCGCCACCAGCCTGCCGGCGATCGCAGCCGATATCGGCACCTCGCCGATCGCGCTGAAGCTCGCCGTTACCAGCTATCTCGTGGCACTGGCGATCTTCATCCCGATCAGCGGCTGGATGTCCGATCGGTTCGGTGCGCGCAACATCTTCCGCATGGCGATCTTCGTCTTCATGATCGGCTCGGTCGCCTGCGCTTTCTCCAACTCGATCACGGCCTTCGTCATCTCACGGCTGGTCCAAGGCGCCGGCGGCTCGATGATGACGCCGGTCAGCCGCCTGCTTTTGGTCCGGGGAACGCCACGCCACGAACTCGTCGACGCCATGGCCTGGCTCACCATTCCCGCCTTGATCGGCCCGATCATGGGTCCGCCGATCGGCGGTTTCCTCACCACCTATCTCACCTGGCACTGGATCTTCTGGATCAACGTCCCGATCGGCGTGCTCGGCATCATCCTCGTCACCCGTTTCCTGCCGGCGGTCGAGCCGCGCAGCCCGCGGCCGATGGATTTCCCGGGCTTCTTCCTGTGCGGCCTCGGCTTCTCCGGCTTCGTCTTCGGCGTCTCGGTGATCAGCCTGCCGGCCGTGCCCGTCATCTACGGTTATGTCACGGTTGCGATCGGCATCCTTGCCGGTCTCATCTACCTCCTGCATGCCCGCCGCGCACCCTATCCGCTTCTCGATCCGAAGATGTTCCGCTACCCGATGTTCCGGGCGGCGATCCTCGGCGCCTCGAATTTCCGCATGGGGCTCGGCGCGCTGCCCTTCCTGATGCCGCTGATGCTGCAGCTCGGCTTCGGCCTGACGCCGCTGCAATCGGGCTCGGTCACTTTCGTCAGCGCACTCGGCTCCATGGGCTCGAAATTCGCCGCCTCGCGCACCTTCAATGCCTTCGGCTTCCGCACCGTCATATCAATCACCACCTTGCTGGCGGCGATCTTCCTCGGCATCAACGGCCTGTTCACCGCCGAAACCCCGCTTTTCCTGATCATGGCCTGCCTGCTGATCGGCGGCCTGTTCCGCTCCATGGCTTTCTCGGGCGTCAACGCCATGGCCTTCGGCGATGTCGACGCCGCCGACAGCAGCCAGGCAACCGCGATCAATGCCGTTGCCCAGCGTATCTCCATGGCAATGGGTGTGGCGATCGCCGGCGGCATCCTCGAAATTTCGAGCAGCTTCCATGGCGGCCGGCTGCTGGTCTCGGATTTCCACGTCGCCTTCTTCAGCGTCTCGGCGATTTCGGCGCTCGCCTGCATCACCTTCCTGCGGCTGCCGCGCGATGCCGGCGCGGAACTGACGACGCGCCGCCGCAAACACCGGCAGACGGAGCCCGAAGAGGCGATCGCGGAAAACAGCTGATCGCGGCAGATCACCAGCGGGCGTGATAGCGAAATCACACGCGTGTGCTCCGGCATCCCTTTCTACTTTATGATTTATTCACACATCAAATACACACTGCGTTTGCGCGTTTTGGGTCGCTATCAGGACATGGGCATGAGCGCTCGTGATGTGACCGTCAGCGTGGATGCCCGTATTGATACGCCGGTCGGGAACATGTCCGACTGAGCCGCAATTCTAGGCCCCCGCGGAATGTTCCAATTTTTGAAAACGATGCCTCTGACAGCCAAGCTGGCGGCGATTATCGTGGCCGTCAATCTGTGCGGCATTTCCGCCTTTGCTACCTACACATGGATGTACGAAACCCGAGCGCTGATCGACGGCGCCAAGGCGAACTGGTCCAAGGATGCGGAGCAGTTTGCCTCTCTGGCGGCGGGCGGCGTGAAATGGGGCAAGGCGAATGCCGTTCGAGAGGCTTATTCGCTCTACCGCGACGATCCCTCGCTCGATCTCGTGCAGTTTGCCGCATTCAATGCGGAGGCGGTCGCCGTCGACACCTGGACACGCGACGGCATCAACGGTCTGCCCGCAGCGGTCGATCTGGCGAAGGGCCTGAGTGCAAAGCCGGAAAAGACGACCATCAATGACGGCGGGTTATCTGCCGGCGTGGTGACGATCACCGCACCGCTTCCACTGGATAAGTCAGGCAAGGTCACCGGTTATATCGTCACCAACTGGTCCGTCGAAAAAATCGCTTCTGAAGTCAAGCAGAAGGTTCTCGTTTCGCTGCTCACGCAGTCCGCGATCACCGCATTGGCCGTCATCGCCTTCCTTCTTGCCATGCGCAGCCTCGTTGGCCGGCCCATCCGGATCATCAGCGAACGGATCAGCGCCTTGCAGAAAGGCGACCTGGCCTCTCCCGTCACCTACAAGGAAAATGGCGACGAGATCGGCTTCCTGGCGCGTGCGTTGGAAGTTTTCCGCCACGAGGCGATTGCGAAGGTCGAAAGGGAGCAGGCCGCTGCCGAGCAGAGCGCTTCGCTCGATGCCGAACGGGCGCGCAACGCATTGTTCACGGAAGAGGCCAGCAACACGCAGCGGCTGGTCATGACCGCTCTCGCAAATGCATTGGAAAAGCTCGCCGCAGGCGACTTCTCCGTACACCTGGCCGATCTCGGTCCGGAATTCGATAAGTTGCGGCAGGATTTCAACAACATGGTCGAGGCCGTCGCCGCCGCACTGACGGAGATCAAGGCCGCCTCCGTGGCGGTTGAAGGCGGCTCGAGCGAGCTTGCCTCCTCCGCAGATCAACTCGCCAAGCGGACCGAGCAACAGGCGGCATCATTGGAACAGACCGCTGCCGCATTGGATGAGATGACCACCACCGTCCGAACATCGTCGCAGCGCGCCGAAAATACCGGGAAGCTGGTCGAGGAGACGAAGCGCAGCGCTCACGTCTCGGCGACGGTGGTGCGTGATGCCATCGGCGCGATGGACCGTATTCAGACCTCGTCGAGCCAGATCGGCCGCATTATCGGCGTTATCGACGAAATCGCCTTCCAGACGAACCTGCTGGCGCTGAACGCCGGCGTCGAGGCGGCGCGTGCGGGCGAAGCCGGTAAGGGTTTTGCGGTTGTCGCGCAGGAGGTGCGTGAACTCGCCCAGCGGTCGGCAAATGCCGCCAAGGAAATCAAGAACCTGATCAATGTGTCCGGCCAAGAGGTTGCCGCAGGCGTCGGGCTGGTGAACGAAACCGGCGACGCTCTCCTGAAGATCGAGGAGCAGATCAACCGCATCAGCGACAGTATCGCCTCCATCGTCCAGTCCTATCGCGAACAGGCGACCGGTCTGCAGGAAATCAATGGCGCGATCAACCAGATGGATCAGGCGACGCAACAGAACGCAGCAATGGTCGAGGAAACCAATGCGGCCTGCCAGGAACTGCTGTCGCAGGGACGCCAACTGCAGGACTCGGCCGGCAGATTCGTCGTCGGCGCGGCCGCGGCCAGCCAGACCAAACCCGTTCAACCCGCCCGCCAATCTCGTCCCGAACCCCGAGCCTACGTGCAGCGTCATGCAGGCAATGCCGCCGTTGCCGCCGCTCCCGGTGCCTGGGAAGAGTTCTGACGCCGCCTTCGTCCGATAAGCCTTAGTTCTCAGCAACCTATAATCAGGAAGGAAACAGTTATGAAGAAACTCGTGCCCGCATTTCTTTTGGCCTGCACCGCATTTGCCGTGCCCATGGACGTATCCATGGCTGAGGATGCGAAGCTTGCCCCGATCTTCGACTACGTGAAGAGCGACGTAACGCCCTGGCTGAACGACCCCGCGATCATCGAGGCTGTCAAGGCGCAGGACGCCGCCAACGCCAACCTGAGTGCAGCCGATATCGACGCCCTCGACAAGAAGTGGCGCGCCGAAGTCGATGGTTCCGACCACTCGATGATCGACGGCGTGCTCAACAATGCGCTGTCGAAATTCCTTCAGGCGAAGAAGGAGGCCTCCGGTGGCAAGATCACCGAGATCTTCGTCATGGATGCAAAGGGCCTGAATGTCGGCCAGAGCGACGTCACGTCAGATTACTGGCAGGGCGACGAAGGCAAGTTCCAGAAGTCCTTCGGCGCCGGCAAGGATGCCGTCTTCGTCGATGAGATCGAAAAGGATGAATCGACCCAGACGCTGCAGTCGCAGGCAAGCGTGACGATTTCAGACGACAAGGGAACACCGATCGGCGCCATCACCGTCGGCGTGAACGTCGACGCCCTCTAGTCTCAAAGACCCAGCACGCCGCACGAGTGAGATCGAGTGCGGCGTGCTGCCTGCCTCCCGTGCGTGTCGCTCCCGCAAGACCAGTTGCTCTCCCAAGGAACGCAGGTTTTAGGCAGAAAAATCTACGTGACAACGCGCGGCCTTGGCGCTAAACACGCCGCATGTCGATCACGTCAGTCAACGCCTCGCGATTTTATTGGTACCGCTACTCACAGCGGATGCGGGTCTATGCGTAACTGAATTCGACGCGACGACAACCCGAACAGCCGCTAGTCTACCTGGCGGCTTTTTTGTTCCGCACGGTATGACCAAACAGGAGCCATACCGTGTCTGATGCCATTGATGATCTTCGTATCCTCGAGATCACGCCCCTCACCAAACCCACCGATATCCTCGCGGAAATTCGCCGCGATGCTGCCGTCACCGACACCGTGACCAGCAACCGTGATGCCATCCACAGGATTCTCCGGGGCGAGGATGATCGCCTGATCGCCGTCATCGGCCCCTGCTCCATCCATGACCCGGTTGCCGCCAGGGAGTACGCCGCGCGGCTGGAAGAACAGCGGCGGCGCTTTGCCGGTGATCTCGAGATCGTCATGCGCGTCTATTTCGAAAAGCCCCGTACGACCGTCGGCTGGAAGGGTCTGATAAACGACCCGCACCTCGACGGCAGCTACCGCATCGAGGAAGGGTTGAGGATTGCACGACGCCTGCTGCTCGATATCAATGCCATGGGTCTTCCGGCCGGCGTCGAATTCCTCGACACGATTACGCCGCAATACATCGCCGACCTCGTCAGCTGGGGCGCGATCGGCGCGCGCACGACCGAAAGCCAGATCCACCGGCAGCTTGCCTCCGGCCTCTCCTGCCCGATCGGCTTCAAGAACGGCACCGACGGCGGAGCGCGCGTGGCGCTCGACGCGATCCTCGCCGCCTCGCAACCGCACCACTTCCCGGCCGTGACGAAGGACGGACAGGCAGCGATCGCTTCTACGACGGGCAATGAGGACTGCCACATCATCCTGCGCGGCGGCAAGCGGCCCAACTATGAGGCGGCCGACGTCGAAGCTGTCACCGCCGAAGCCGTCAAGCTCGGCGTGGCCCCGCGCATCCTCATCGATGCCAGCCATGCCAACAGCAGCAAGGATCCGATGAACCAGCCGCGCGTCGTCAAATCCGTCGCCGCACAGATCGCTGCCGGAAACCGCCACATCAAGGGCATGATGATCGAAAGCAACCTCGTCGCAGGCCGCCAGGATCTCGTGCCCGGCAAGCCGCTGGTCTACGGTCAGTCGATCACCGATGGCTGCATCGATTGGGATATGTCGGTCGCGGTGCTCGAAGACCTGGCGAAATCGGGACGCGATCGTCGCAAGGCAGCGGCGGCCTAACCTACCGGAAAGTACCGGACATAGGCGAATTCCTCGCCATCAGGAGACCAGCAGGGCACGTTGATCGTGCCCTGCCCGCCGAAAAGCTCGAACAACGTCTTCAGATTGCCGCCATCCATGTCCATCAGCCGCAGCCGTACATCGAGATCGCGCGGATGGTCGAACACCGAAGGGTCGTAGGACAGGATCAGCACCTGGTCGTTCTTAGGCGACGGATGGGCGAACCAGTTACCCTGATTGTCCGATGTCACCTGGTGGAGACCCGTGCCATCGGGATGGATGCGCCAGATCTGCATCAGCCCGGTACGGCTGGAATTGAAATAGATCCATTGCCCATCGGCCGAATAGTCCGGTCCGTCGTTGCGGCCCTCACCATGCGTCAACCGCGTCTCGGCGCCACCGTCGACGGAAATCGTGTAGATATCGAAGACGTCGTCGCGGATGCCGCAATAGGCAAGCTGACGACCATCCGGCGACCAGCCGTGCCAGTAGGATGGTAGATTTTGCGTGACGAGCCGCGGAGTGCCGCCTTCGATCGGCAGGATATAGATCGCCGACTTGCTGAATTTGGTCTTGTCGGAGATGACGATCTCGGTGCCGTCGGGCGAAATGCCATGATCATTGTTGCAGTTGACGGCAAAGCCGGTATCGACCTTGGTGACTTCGCCGCCATCGAGCGGCAGCCGGTAGAGCAGTCCGTCGCCGTTCAGCAGCAGGTAGGAACCGTCGGGCGAGAAGTTCGGCGCCTCCACCAGTCTGTCCGTCTGCCAGACCTCACGGGCCCTGCCCGTCCTGACATTGTAGATCTCAACCGAGCTGCGCATGTTTCCTCCCGAAAAACGTAGTGACGTCAGCAATCTCGATTGCGCCAGCGATCTCGATTGCGCCAGCGATCTCGATTGCGTCAGCGATCCCGATTGCGTCAGCGGTCCCGATTGCGTCAGCGGTCCCTGAAACGATTGGTGATGGGGTAGCGCCGGTCGCGGCCGAAATTCTTCTTGGTGATCTTGACGCCAGGCGCCGATTGCCGGCGCTTGTATTCGGCGAGATAGAGCAAGTGCTCGACCCGGTGGACGGTCGCCACGTCATGGCCGCGCGCGACGATCTCTTCGACCGCCATCTCCTTCTCCACCAGGCATTCGAGAATATCGTCGAGCACGGGATAGGGCGGCAGCGAATCCTGGTCTTTCTGATCAGGACGCAGTTCGGCCGACGGCGCCTTGTCGATGATATTCTGCGGAATCACCTCGCCCGACGGTCCCAGCGCACCCGGCGGCACGTTTTCGTTGCGCCAGCGAGAAAGCGCATAGACCTGCATCTTGTAGAGGTCCTTGATCGGGTTGAAGCCGCCGTTCATGTCACCGTAGAGTGTCGCATAACCGACCGACATTTCCGACTTATTACCAGTCGTCACCACCATCGAGCCGAATTTGTTGGAGATCGCCATCAGGATGACGCCGCGCGCCCGGCTCTGCAGGTTCTCTTCGGTGATGCCGCTGTCCGTGCCTTCGAAAAGGCTGGCGAGCGCGCTGCTGAAGCCCGTCACCGGCTGCTCGATCGGCACGATATCGTAGCGGCAGCCGAGCGCCCTGGCGCAGTCGGCCGCATCCTTCAGCGAATCCTCGGAAGTATAGCGATAGGGCAGCATGACGGTGCGCACCCGTTCTTCGCCCAGCGCATCGACGGCAAGCGCCGCGCAGATCGCAGAATCGATGCCGCCGGAAAGGCCGAGCACGACGGTCTTGAAGCCGTTCTTGTTGACGTAGTCGCGAAAACCGAGCAGGCAGGCGCGGTAATCGGCCTCCTCGCGCTCGGGAATGTGCGCCATCGGCCCTTCGGCGCAATGCCAACCACTTTCGCCGCGCTTCCACGTCGTCACCGCCAGTGCGGTTTCGAACTGGCTCATCTGAAAGGCGAGCGACTTGTCGGCATTGAAGGCGAAGCTTGCTCCATCGAAAACCAGCTCGTCCTGGCCGCCGAGCTGGGCGGCATAGATCAGCGGCAGGCCGGTCTCGATCACCTGCTTCAGCACCACCTGGTGACGGATATCCACCTTGCCGCGATAATAGGGCGAACCGTTCGGCGACAGCAGGATCTCTGCCCCGCTTTCGGCCAGCGTCTCGCAGACGCCGAGATCGCCCCAGATATCCTCGCAGATTGGAATGCCGATGCGCACGCCGCGGAAATTCACCGGACCCGGCATGGCGCCCTGGTCGAACACGCGTTTCTCGTCGAACTCGCCGTAATTCGGCAGGTCGATCTTGTCGCGCACCGCAATCACCTTGCCGCCGTCGAGCACGGCGACTGAATTGTAACGCCCGGTCTCGTCCTGCCGGGGAAAGCCGATGAGGACGCCCGGCCCGCCATCGGCGGTATCGGCCGCCAGGCTCTCGACCGCTTTCCAGCAGGCGCGGATGAAGGCGGGCTTCAGCACCAAATCTTCAGGCGGGTAGCCGGAGATGAAAAGCTCGGTCAGGACGAGCAGATGCGCGCCCTCCCTGCCCGCATCGGCGCGCGCCTCACGCGCTTTGGCGAGATTGGCTGCGACGTCGCCGACCGTTGGATTGAGCTGGCCGATGGCGATGCGGAAGATATCAGAAAGAGCGTTTTCCTGTGTCATGTCATTTATTTAGCCTGCGCCTTTCGCGACCGCAACACGTTCGCGCCGAAAGCGGCACTTGGGAGTGACGAAATTTTTATGATCGGATCGCACGTGGCTCCGCGCGGCACCGATACGCATTGCAATTTGCCTCCGGAGCGGAATACTGGCGCCGAAAGCGACCGCATCGATAACCGGCATCGGAAACAGGCAATGTCTAATCTTTCGAATTTCGTGCACCATCATTTCGACAAACCGGCCGATGAACTCGGCGATATCGAAAAGCGCGTGCTGGCGAAAACGCACGCGCGCAAGATCATCTCGACCGACGTCAATGCCGCTCTATCCGCCGAGTCATCCTTCGGCGAGCGTATCGCCGATGGCATTGCCCGCGTCGGCGGCTCGTGGTCCTTCATACTCGCCTTCCTCGCCTTTCTCGCCGTCTGGACACTGTTGAACACCATCGGTCTGGTGGCGAATCCCTTCGACCCATACCCCTTCATTTTTCTGAATCTGATCCTGTCGATGATCGCCGCCATCCAGGCGCCGATCATCATGATGTCGCAGAACCGGCAGGCCGAGCGCGACCGCTTCGAGGCCGCCAAGGATTATGAGGTCAATCTCAAGGCCGAGCTCGAAGTGCTCTCCCTGCACCAGAAGATCGATATGAGCGTGCTGACCGAGCTGACGGCGCTGCGCGAGGATGTGGCCCGCCTCAGCGCCGAACTTTCCGCCAGAAGCTGAGGCAGCGCTTATTGCGCAATGATCAGCCGCCCGGACCGGCAAACAGGATGAGATTTCCGTCCGGATCCAGCACGATGAAGTTTCTGGCGCCCCACGGCTCCTTCCTGAGGGGCTGATGGAAGGATACGCCTGCGGCCTGGAAATCCAGGAACAGGCGCTTGATCTCGTCTGATGTACCGACGGTGATCGAGGCTGAAAGCAGATGCTCCCGTTGCCTGATATCGCCGACGAACACGGGCTCGCATACCAGCCTCAGAGCGAGTTGAGCATTGTCGCGGATGACCTGTCCGTAAAACGGCGGGTCGCCATAGACGAAGTCGACCCTGAAGCCGAGTTTGCCGGTGAAGAATTCGCACGACGCTTTGATATCGGTGACGAACAACTGCGCGGATAGCGAACTCAGGATGGCTTGTGGTGCTGGCTGTTTTTTCGGATCTGTCATGGCTGCGGCTCCTGTCTTGAGCGCCTGCCATCCCTCGAAACCCATTTGACGTGCGATCAGGTCCTGCGCGTCGCTAAGCTTGAAGCGCGCCTCCAGCACATGGCTGTCATCGAGATGACGGAAGCGCGGCAACGCAGCTCTGATCTCGGCTGCAACAGGATAGTATCTTTCGCTGTGCCATCGCAAATACTGCTTGGCCTGCTTTTTGAGGTTTTCGAGATTCGGCATGGGCGCAACTGTTGATACATTGTAGGCGGGCATTGCCCTTTCGACATTCGACGAAGCGCCCTACGCAGCGCGGTAAACCTAGCCTCGGCGATCAACCTTTGTCAATCACGGGCCGGCGAGGATGACGATGGGGGATTCACCGCATATTGCGGCAGGCCGTCCGATATTTCGTAGAAATCGCCCTTGTCGGCGCAGTAGATATGGTAACCGAAGGTCAGGCCGCTCGGTTCGTCGAAGGCGCCTGCCATGACCGAAATCTCCGCCCGTTCGTCACCCTGCCAGAACAATGCGGAGCCGCAATTCGAGCAGAAGCCGCGCTGCGCCTCTTCACTCGACCGGTACCAGCGGATTGCTGCATCGCCCTCGATCGAAAGAGCTGCACGCGGCAGGTTGACGGCTGCATAATACAGCCCCGTCTGCCGGCGGCACTGCGAGCAATGGCAGCCGACGACTGGTCCTGGCCTCGCCGTCGTTGAAAATCGCACGGCGCCGCAGAGGCAGCCGCCTGTATGCCGGTCGGTCATGATCGCTCCCCGTTTATGACTGGACGTTGCCGCCAATCACAGTCGGCGTCAAATCCAATCCGCTCAACAAAATCATCAGAAATCTTGAAGATTGTAGGCTTGCGCGCAGCCGGCCGGCTCGCACACCTGTTGCTTGTCGACAACATCCGCCAACAGCATCCTATCCCGGCATTGAATCAGCGGCTGTTGTCGGCGATACTTAAGGTCCAATTCACTCGACCCCCGGGAGACTGACATGAGAGCGACCCTGTCCAAACAGAAAGGAAAAATCCCCCACAAGGACATTCAGCTTCATGAATATTTCGTTCTCTCGCGCGAGGAAAAGCTCGCGACGCCATAACTCCTTCCTGAACCTTTTCCGTGACGATTCCAGTGCCGCCGACCGCGGCCGGCGTTGGTCGCGCATGCGCAAATTCCTCTCTTACTACCGTCCGCATCTGCCTTTGCTGCTCGCGGATCTGCTTTGCGCCATCCTCGTCGCCGGCACCGCTGTCGCCTTGCCGCTCTGCGCCAACATCGTCACCAGCAGGCTTCTGGCTCTGCCCGAGGCACCGCAGGCCTTCGCACAGATCCTGGCGATGGGCGGCATCATGCTGGCGGTTCTGGCGGTCCAGATCGCTGCGATCTTCTTCGTCGACTATCGCGGCCACGTCATGGGCGCCCGCATCGAGGCCACGGTGCGGCAGGAACTGTTCGAGCATTGCCAGAAGCTCTCGTTCAGCTTTTACGACCGCCAGCGCACCGGTCAGCTGATGAGCCGCATCACCAATGATAGCCTGTGGCTGGGCGAACTCTTTCACCATGGTCCTGAGGATCTTTCCATCGCCGTGCTCAAATATGGCGGGGCCATGCTGGTGTTGTTCTTCATCGATCCGCCATTGGCAGGCATCATCCTGCTGCTCACTCCGGTGGCGGTGGCCTATGCGCTCTATTTCAACCGGCGCATGAACCGCGCGCTCGAGGCCAGCAAACGGCAGATCGCCGCCGTCAACGAGCGCGTCGAGGATGCCCTCGCCGGCATCCGCGTTGTCCAGTCCTTCGCCAACGAGGCGCTGGAGCGCGAACGCTTCGCCGAGCAGAACCGGCGCTTCCTGCAAAGCCGCGCCGAAGGCTACCGCAGCGAGGCCTGGTTCTCGGTCGGCACCGAAACCTTCGCCCAGCTCATTACCATATTGGTGATCATCGTCGGCGGCCTGCGCATTTTGGCGGCGGAGCTGACCGTTCCCGATATGCTGACCTTCCTGCTCTGCGTCGCTGTGCTGGTCGATCCGGTGCAGCGGCTCGCCAATTTCGTACGCCTCTGGCAGGAGGGTTACACCGGCTTCATCAGGGCCATGGAGATCCTGGAGATCGCCCCCGATATCACGGATCAGCCGGCCGCCCGTCCAATGGCGGCGCCAAAGGGCGAGATCAGCTTTTCCGATGTTGCCTTCGGCTACGAGTCCGATGGTCCGCGCGTCCTCGAACGGCTGTCGCTGACCATCGCGCCCGGAGAGTTCGTTGCCCTGGTCGGCCCCTCGGGGGTCGGCAAGAGCACGCTTTGTGCGCTCATACCACGCTTCTACGATGTCGAGGCCGGGGCGATCCGCATCGACGGCACCGATATCCGCGAGGTGACGCTGGCCTCGCTCCGCCGCCATGTCGGCGTGGTGCAGCAGGATGTCTACCTCTTTGCCGGTACCGTGGCGGAAAACCTGCGTTACGGCCGGCCCGACGCCACCGACGCCGAACTAGAGGCGGCGGCGCGCGCCGCCAATGCGCACGACTTCATCATGGCCCTGCCCCAAGGCTACGACACCGATATCGGCCAACGCGGCGTCAAGCTCTCGGGCGGCCAGCGCCAGCGCATTACCATCGCCCGCGCCTTCCTCAAAGATCCGGAGATACTGATCTTCGACGAGGCGACCAGCGCGCTCGACAACGAGAGCGAACGGGCGGTGCAGCAGGCGCTGCTCAGCCTGGCAAATGGTCGAACCACCCTGGTCATCGCCCATCGTCTTTCGACCGTCCGCCATGCTGACCGCATCCTGGTCCTGACGGCTGACGGCATCGTCGAACAGGGCACCCATGACGACTTGATGGCGCAAGGCGGCGTCTATGCCGGCCTGCACAGTATCCAGGCCAGCATCTGAGCCGCCATCCCTAAGCACAGCAATAAAAAAGCCCGGCATCGGCCGGGCTTTTCTTCATCCGTTTCGGGCTGATATCAGCCGTTGGCAACCAGGCGCTTCTCGTCGCGGCCGCCCTTCATGCGCTCGGCAAGCAGGAAGGCGAGCTCGAGAGCCTGGTCGGAGTTGAGACGCGGGTCGCAATGGGTGTGGTAGCGATCCTGCAGATCATCGGCCGTGACGGCGCGGGCGCCGCCGGTGCACTCGGTCACGTCCTTCCCGGTCATCTCGACATGGATGCCGCCGGGATGCGAGCCTTCGGCGCGGTGGATCTGGAAGAAGCTTTCGACTTCCGACAGGATCCGCTCGAAGGGCCGGGTCTTGTAGTTGTTGAGCGTGATCGTATTGCCGTGCATCGGGTCGCAGGACCAGACGACCTTGCGGCCTTCGCGCTCGACGGCGCGGATAAGCTTCGGCAGGCTCTCGGCAACCTTTTCGTGGCCGAAGCGGCAAATCAGCGTCAGGCGCCCGGCTTCATTAGCCGGATTTAGAATATCGATCAGCTGCAACAGATCGTCGGCCTGCAGCGACGGACCGCATTTCAGACCGATCGGGTTCTTGATGCCGCGGCAATATTCGACATGCGCATGGTCGGCCTGGCGCGTGCGGTCACCGATCCAGATCATGTGGCCCGACGTTGCATACCAGTCGCCCGAGGTGGAATCGACGCGGGTCAGCGCCTCCTCGTAACCGAGCAGCAGCGCCTCGTGGCTGGTGAAGAAATCGGTCTCGCGCAGGCTCGGATGGTTTTCCGAGGTGATGCCGATCGCCTTCATGAAATCCATGGTTTCGCTGATGCGGTCGGCAAGCTTGCGGTAGCGCTCGCCCTGCGGGCTGTCCTTGACGAAGCCGAGCATCCACTGATGCACGTTTTCGAGATTGGCGTAACCGCCCATCGCGAAGGCGCGCAGAAGGTTCAGCGTCGCAGCCGACTGCCGGTAGGCCATGGCCTGGCGTTCCGGATTCGGAATGCGCGACTCCTCGGTGAACTCGATGCCGTTGATGATGTCGCCGCGATAGGCCGGCAGCGTCACGTCGCCCTGCTTCTCGACATTCGACGAACGCGGCTTGGCGAACTGGCCGGCGATGCGGCCGACCTTGACGACCGGCAGCTGCGCGCCGAAGGTCAGCACCACGGCCATCTGCAGGAAAGCGCGGAAGAAGTCGCGGATATTGTCGGCGCCGTGTTCGGCGAAGCTCTCGGCGCAGTCGCCGCCCTGCAGCAGGAAGCCGTTGCCTTCGGCGACATTGGCGAGATGCTTCTTCAGGCGGCGCGCCTCGCCGGCAAAGACGAGCGGCGGATAGCTGGCGAGCGTGGCTTCCGTTGCCGCCAAAGCGGCTGCGTCGGGATATTCGGGAACCTGCAGGATCGGTTTCTGCCGCCAGCTGCTCGGGGTCCAATTGTCTGCCATCTCACTCACCTCACTCACATCCATACCTTAGGATGCCCTCAATATGCGGCGGCTTATAGACCTTTAGGTCAATCTTGCAAAGACCATTCGCCGACAGTTGTCGCCTCGCCGCCGCCGCCCGCCATTCTCCAGTTAAACCGGCATACACCATGTCGATTTCCCCATATTTTAGACTTTCCATGTAGAACCGGTGAGAGTTTCAATTCGGGGACATGGCATGGCGATCCTTCCGCCCGGTTTCATATCGGACCGCTCGGGCAATTTCGGCATCATGACGGCGCTGCTGGCGGTGCCGCTCTTCGGTGCTGCCGGCATGGCGGTGGATTTCGCCCACGCGCTCAGCCTGAGGACACAGCTTTTCGCCGCCGCCGACGCCGCCGCCGTCGGTTCGATCGCCGAAAAATCCGGCGCGGTCGCCGCCGCCATGACGATGAGCGGCAACGGCACGATCTCGCTCGGCAAGGACGATGCCCGCAACATCTTCATGTCCCAGATGTCCGGGGAGCTGACCGACGTTCACGTCGATCTCGGCATCGACGTCACCAAGACCGCCAACAAGCTGAATTCGAAGGTTTCCTTCAGCGCGACCGTGCCCACCACCTTCATGCGCATCCTCGGTCGGGACTCGATCACCATCTCGGGCGCCGCGACGGCGGAATATCAAACCGCCGCTTTCATGGATTTCTACATCCTGCTCGACAACACGCCGTCCATGGGCGTCGGCGCCACCGCGACCGATGTTTCCAAGCTGCAGGCTAAAACAGGCTGCGCCTTCGCCTGCCATCAGATGGACCAGAGCACCAACAACTACACCATCGCCAAGAGCCTCGGCGTCGCCATGCGCATCGACGTCGTGCGCCAGGCAACCCAGGCGCTGACCGATACGGCCAAGACCGAACGCGTCAGCAGCGACCAATTCCGCATGGGCGTCTATACATTCGGCACCAAGGCTGAGGACGCCAAGCTGACGACGATCTCCAGCCCAACCTCCGATCTGACGAAGGTGAAGAATTACACCGACGCCGTCGACCTGATGACCATTCCCTACCAGAACTACAACCAGGACCAGCTCACCAGCTTCGACAGCGCCCTGACGCAGATGAATACCATCATCGATCCGGCCGGTGACGGCACGTCGAATATCAGCCCTGAAAAGATCCTCTTCTTCGTTTCCGATGGCGTCGGCGACAGCTACAAGCCGTCGACATGCACCAAGAAGACCACCGGCGGCCGCTGTCAGGAACCGATCGACACCTCCTTCTGCAAACCGCTGAAGGATCGCGGCGTCAAGATCGCCGTGCTCTACACCACCTATTTGCCGCTGCCGACCAACGACTGGTACAACAAATGGATCAGTCCCTTCCAGAGCGAGATTCCGACGAAGATGCAGGCATGTGCCTCGCCCGGCCTCTATTTCGAGGTGACGCCGACCCAAGGTATCGCCGATGCGATGAAAGCGCTCTTCCTCAAGGTCATCCGCGCTCCCCGCATCACCAGCTAATCCATGCCGCCCGGAAGTGAGCCGCGGCTCCGGGTCGACGACATGCAGGGCTAAAGCCCCTCGCGGCCTAAAGCCGCTTGCCGTCGCGGATCCGATAGCTCGGCGCATACATGGTGACGAGCTCTTCGGCGGCCGTCGGATGCAGAGCCATCGTCCGGTCGAAATCGTCCTTGGTGCAGCCAGCCTTCAGCGTGATGCCGAGCAGCTGCGCCATTTCGCCGGCATCGTGGCCGAGGATATGGGCGCCGACGACCTTGCGGCTCGCCGCATCGACGATCAGCTTCATGATCATCCGCTCGGCCCGGCCGGACAGTGTGGCCTTCAGCGGCCGGAACTGGGCGCGATAGACTTCGAGTTCGCCATAACGTTTGCCCGCCTCCTCTTCCGAAAGACCGACGGTGCCGATCTCCGGCTGTGAGAAGACGGCGGTCGGGATCAGCTCGTAGTCCGGCCGGGTCGGATTGTTCTTGTATTCGGTTTCGATGAAGCACATCGCTTCGTGGATCGCCACCGGCGTCAGCTGTACCCGATTGGTGACATCACCGAGCGCATAGATGTTTTCGACATTGGTGCGGGAATATTCATCGACGATAACGGCGCCGCGTTCGTCGACGGCGACACCGGCCGCCTCTAGACCGAGGCCTTCCGTATTCGGATCGCGCCCGAGCGCCAACATCACGACGCCGGCCTGCAGCGTGCCGCTGTTCAGTGTCTCCAGAATGAGGCCGCCGTCCTCACCCTTCGAAACCTTCTGCAGCATGTCGTGGCAGAGGATACGGATGCCCTTGGCGACCATTGCCTCGTGCAGCCCGCGTCTCAGATCCTCGTCGAAGCGTGACAGGATCTCGGCACCGCGATAGATCAGCGTCGTCTCGACGCCAAGCCCATGGAAGATATTGGCGAATTCGACGGCGATATAGCCGCCGCCAGCGATCACGATCGATTTCGGCAGTTCTTCGAGATGAAAGGCCTCGTTGGAGGAGATGCAGAGCTCGTGACCGGGAAGGGCCGCATGCGGGTTCGGCCGTCCGCCGGTGGCAACCACAATCGTCTTTGCGGTCACCGTCTGTCCAGTCTTCAGCAGCCGCACCGTATGGGCATCGACGAGTTCGGCGCGCGTTTCCAGGATCTCGGCATTGGCGCCGGCGAGCCCCTTCTTGTAGAGACCTTCCAACCGGGCGATTTCGACATCCTTGGCCGCCACCAGCTTCTTCCAGTCGAAGCTGCTCTCGCCGACCGTCCAGCCGAAGCCCGCCGCATCCTCGAAATGCTCGTGGAACTGCGAGGCATAGACGAAAAGCTTCTTCGGCACGCAGCCGCGGATGACGCAGGTGCCGCCATAGCGGTATTCCTCGGCGATCGCCACTTTCTTGCCGAGCGAGGCAGCGACACGCGCGCCGCGCACGCCTCCGGAACCGCCGCCGATGACGAAAAGGTCGTAGTCGTAGGAAGACATGAGGAGCTCCGGGAGGGAATCGCAGGAAGGATGTTCCTGATATAGGAGCGATCGTCACGAAAACAAAAGCCCGCTCCTGCGTCATCCCGTTCCCATCGCCGAATCTTCGCGGCAAATGGTCAATCCGGTCACCGTTACGGTTGATCCCGTCACCGTTTGCGGTTGACCCGGCCACGGTTTACGGTTGACCCAGCCGCCTCGGGCTGGCACGCAATCCACGGGATATAGAAAGCATGCCGGAGCAAAAGATGGATCAGACTCTCTTCGCCAACCTGTGCAAGGCCGGCAAATTCAAGGAAGCGCTCGGGCTCGCCACCCAGGGCCACGAGAATGAGAAATTTACGCCAAGCCGGTTCGCGATGGACAAGAGAACAGGGCTGCCGATCTTCTATCGCGGCAACAAGCGCGTGGAACCGGATGAGACGGGTGTGTGGCAACTGGCAAAGAACTCGGATGCTTGGGGCTGAGCGGCCAGGGAGTATTCTTCAGATATCGCCGTTGTCAGCGGGTGATCCGGAAATCCGCCAGCGTCGTCTCGAGTTTAGCTGCTTCCGTTTCGACGCCTGAAACCGACGCTCCCGCGGGTCCCCGCCTGAGACGTTCGATCATTGTCGCGATGGCGATATCCGGTCCCGCGATCAACGCGACGACGGTCCCGTCCTGTTCATTGCGTACCCAGCCGGTCAGACCGAGGAGCACCGCCTCATCGCGCGTCCACATGCGAAAACCGACACCCTGGACCTTGCCGGATATCCGCACTCGGACAGCCTTGTCATGATCGGACATCTGCAGTCACCTAAAACCTCGCCGGCGGCATTTGCGGCATCATAGCAAAAAAGCCCGGACGATGCCGGGCTTTCGCAAGTTTGGTGGGACAGGCTTTACTGCTGGGCTGCCGGTGCGGGAGCCGGAGCGGCCGGGCTGTCGGTTGCCGGCGGCGGCGCCTTGATGACCTTGGAAAGCTCGGCATTGCTCTGCTTTTCCAGATCGCGGGAAATGCCCTGCGCCCAGATGTCGGCAGCCTTCGCCGTCTCGCGCGAGGCGACAGGGCCGTCGCGCAGCAGCTTCTTGCCGACGTCGGAATTATAGAAATCGGCGATCGCCTTCAGCTCGTCGACGGTAAAGGTCTTGGCATAGGTGAGTGCTGCTTCCTTCTCCAGATCGCCACGGCGCGGCGCCAGCTTCAGCGCCTGCGCGTCGACCGTCGAGGAAATAACGTCCTGGTAGTTCGGCGAATCCTGGATCAGGCCGGCCTTCAGGCGCTCGGCGAGACCAGGCAGGATGTTGTCGAACTGGGCAGTGGCGCCGATGGCGTCGATCGCGGCGCGAGACGCCTTCAGCTGCTCCTCGGAGACCTCCTGCGCCTTGACGGCAGAGCCGAAGGCAAGCCCGGAAAGAACGACGGTCGCAGCGGCGAAACGGCCAAGACCTGCAATGTTCATCATGAGTATATGCTCCTGTTATCTGTTTGCCTGCAGTGTGCGCACACCCGCAGGACCGGCAATGATCGCAAGTGCCGCCATATTGATAAAGAGCCCGTGTTCAACGACGCCGGGTATGGAATTCAGCTCGCTCGAAAGCGCCTCTGCATCAGGAATGCGGCCAAAAGATGCATCGATGATGTGATGGCCGCCATCGGTCGTAAACTCTCCGTCACCGGACTGGCGCAGATTAAGTTCACCAGAAAGGCCAAGCCGGGCCGCGACCTTCTCAATTGCGATCCGCGTCGAGACGAGCCCAAACGGATTGACCTCGATCGGCAGCGCGAAGGCGCCGAGCGTCTCGACCAGCTTGCTCTCGTCGGCAATGACGATCATTCGCTCGGAGGCGGCCGCGACGATCTTTTCACGCAGCAGCGCGCCGCCGCCGCCCTTGATCAGTCTCAGCCCCGCATCGACCTCGTCGGCACCATCGATCGTCAGGTCGAGTGCCGGCAGTTCGTCAAGCGACTTCAGCGGTACGCCGAGTTCGACGCAAAGCCGCGCGGTCCTTTCCGACGTCGGAACGCCTTCGACTTTGAAGCCGCCAGCGACCTTCTCTGCCAGCAACCGAACGAATTCCTCCGCCGTGCTGCCGGTGCCGATCCCGAGACGCATCCCGCTTTCGACATGAGCGAGTGCGGCCTCGGCGGCCTTGATCTTCATTTCGCGGGCATCCATGCGCCGCCAGCTCCGATTATTGCGTTGGATGTGCTGTTTACACGGCTCGCCTGGCAAACGAAAGTCAAAATCATCACGGAAAATGAAAAGCCGAAACAGATGCCTGCGGCCCTCCCGACCATTGCAGGACGTTGCTTTCCGCCGCGCGATCGCCTACCCCAGGAACGAGCTGTCGTTCCCGGGGCGACCCCGTCGCTCCCCGGGACGATCCTTTGTATCTCAGGACGATCCATCCCTCAAAGAGACATGCCCTTGACCCCTGCCCCCACTCGCCCGGCGCTTGTCGTCTTCGATCTCGACGGCACACTTCTCGACACCCATGTGGATCTGGTCGAGAGTCTGAACCATACGATCGCAGCCCTCGACCTCGAACCCGTCAGCTATGACGATCTCACCCACCTCGTCGGTCATGGCGCGCGCGTGATGATCGAGCGCGCCTGCCGGCTGCGCGGCCATCCGCTTGAAAGCGATGCTTTGCCGCCGCTGGTCGAGCGCTTCGTCGCCCATTATGCCGGCAACATGCCCGGCCGTACTCAGCCCTATCCCGGCCTGGTCGCCGCCATGGACCGGCTCAAATCACAGGGTTACCGACTCGCCGTCTGCACCAACAAGATGGAAAGCCTGGCGCTCGGTCTCCTCGACAAGCTTGAGCTCACCCGATATTTCGACGCCATCACCGGCGGCGACACCTTCGAATACCGCAAACCCGACGCCCGCCACCTCACCGGCACCATCGACCGGGCCGGCGGCGACATCGCCCGCGCCGTGATGATCGGCGACAGCGTCAACGACATCGCCGTCGCCGGAAACGCTGGCGTTCCGTCGATTGCCGTGCCGTTCGGTTATTCCGACGTGCCGGTGAACACGCTGGGACCGGACCACATCATCACCCATTTCGATGAGCTGACGACGGAACTGGTCGAGATGCTGATCCGCGATTTCGCGGCGAAGGTTGCGGTCTGAGGCGATCGCTCGCCTCCGCCATTCCTCCAGAGGGGAGTGCAACACGGCACGCCCTCTCTACTTTGACTTTGTTTCCGTGCTCACCGCCAAAACAAAACGGGCGGCCCGAAGACCGCCCGCCAAAATACCGATAGAAACCTAGGTCAAATCTGCGCCCCACGCGCCTTGGTCGTCGCGTCGAAGGCCTTGTCGACATAGGCGTCGCGGCCGTAGACGTCGTCGAAATATTCCACCACACCGTCCTTGTTCGGCCAGGCGGTGAAGTAGGAGACGTAGACCGGGATCCTCTGCGGCACGCGCACAGCATGGTTCTGCCCACTGGCGATCTGCTTGGCGACGTCGTCAACCGTCGTGCCGAGCACGGCGGCCGCCATCGCACGCGGATTGGCAAGGCGCACGCAACCGTGGCTGAGAGCCCGCATATCGCGCTTGAAGAAGCTCTTCGACGGCGTGTCGTGCATGTAGATCGCGTGGCTGTTCGGGAACAGGATCTTCAGTTCGCCGAGCGCATTGTCGCTGCTCGGCGGCTGGCGCACCGAGACGTTGTCGGTCGAGCCGTACCAGTCGACGCTGGATGAGGCGACGGCATGGCCGTTCACCTCGACCTCATAGCCGAGCTGGTCGAGATAGTTCGGATCCGAGCGCAGCTTCGGCAGCATCTCATTGATGATGATCGATTGCGGCACGCCCCAGAACGGGTTGAACTCCACCGTCTCGATCTCGTCATCGAAGAAATAGGTCTGGTTGTTCTTGCCGCCGACCACCACGCGCATCGACAGCTGTTCCTTGCCGTCATTGTGGTAGTAGGCCATGTAGGCCGGCTGGTTGATCATGACGTAGCGGGAACCGAGATCCTCCGGCAGCCAGCGCGCCTGCTCCATGGCGACGACCAGCTTGTCGATCTTCGAGGCATTGGTGTCGCCGCCGGTCATGGCGCGCACCGTCGCCTGGCCGATGACGCCATCGGCCTTCAAGCCGCGCTCCTTCTGGAAATCCTCGACCAGCGCAACGATGTCAGGCGAATAGTCGATGCCGCCTGCGTAAGCAGCAAGCGTTGCCGCGTGATCCGTCCTCAGCGTCTCGGAACCGTGCTTGCCGATCGCCTTGACAATATTGGCGATCTCGGGCGAGCTGTCGCCGGGTCTCAGCAGCTTGTCGAGCGAAACGACGATCTGTTCCTCGTTGCCGCCGTCAGCGGCGCGAAGCTTTGCAAGCTCCGTCTTCAACGCCTGGAACTGCGGACTGTCGGGAGAGCGGTTGGCGATATAGGCACCGACATTGGGGCTCATGCGGGCAAGCTTCAGCACCGGCGTCAGGTTGACGACCTTGCGCTGGAAGTCGTGATAGCCGGAGATCTTGTTCGGATCGATGCGGCCGCGCTCCGTGTCCTGCACGAAGGCAAGGACCTTGGCGGAGAGTTCTAGCTCGAACTGCGTCAGCGCCCGGTCGCGGAAGGCGGGATCGGGATTGGCCGGGTCGATCGCTGGCGTCTGGACGGCGTAGTCGGCAGGGTCGAGACCGACGGAGGCCGCATCGGCAAGTGCCGTCATCGCCGCCTTCGCGCGGTCGTTGATCTGGTTGCCTTCGACCCAGACGAGCGGATTGCGGCTGTCGCCATAGTAGGCTTCGAGCGCCTTTGCGACGTCGGCATTGGCGCGCACCTTGGCCTGCGCCAGGAAACGCCGCTGCACCGCAGGTTCGGCGCCGGCATCGCCGCTTGCCGAAACATCGGCGACCGCGCCGGTGACGACGGGATCGGCGAACTTGCCGGTATCGACGAACTGCAGCGTCTCGGTTTTATAAGTATAATAACGCGGACCGCTCACCTTCGGCAGCGGCGCTTCCGGGTCGAGCCCGCCGAGCGAGCCCCCGACGGCGCCGCGCGGCACCGGTCGGCCGGGCGCCTGATCCATGAAGATGGTGCTCTGGCTCCGCTGCCTGTCGCCGCGCAGCATGTCCATCAGTGTGTAAGCATGCGCGGGTGCGGCACTCATCACTGCCATGCCGCAGGAAATTGCCAATGCGGATGCCGCGCTTTTCAAAACGAACGTCATATATCTTCCAGTCCCGGTCATGCTGTTCTCAGATCAAATCCCGCGAAACTCAAGCAGCGTAGGGCCTCATTGATCAGAAACCGGCCTGCGCCGCCAGCGCCGGCGGACTCAATTTTGTGTGACGGAGGTCCTGCACGGCGCCGTGCAGCAGTTCACACAAAATTATGAAATTATTAGTTAATTTTTTACCGAATTTTCGGCCACAGACCAGTGGGGCAAAAACGCCCGGACGCATAAAATTTCCGAAGTGGCCTAAAAGGCACGCCGAAAAGCCCGCGCAAACATGACTGTCATCTTCAATATTTCGCACGGCATCCGGTTTTCTTGTCGGACTTTCCAACCTATAAGACCTCATCTTTCGAAGATGCCCGAAAACAGCATGTAAAGGGAAGGCAAGGCCGATGACCGCAACCCGCACCGAAACCGATACTTTTGGCCCGATCGAGGTCGCCGCCGACCGATATTGGGGCGCCCAGGCCGAGCGTTCGCTCGGCAATTTCAAGATCGGCTGGGAAAAGCAGCCGCTGTCGATCGTGCGGGCACTCGGCATCGTCAAGCAGGCGGCCGCCCGCGCCAACATGTCGCTCGGCCAGCTCGATCCTGCCCTCGGCCAAGCCATTGTCGATGCCGCCCAGGAAGTGATCGACGGCAAGCTCGACGAGCATTTTCCGCTGGTGGTCTGGCAGACCGGTTCGGGCACGCAGTCCAATATGAATGCCAATGAAGTGATCTCCAATCGCGCAATAGAAATGCTTGGCGGCGTCATGGGTTCCAAGAAGCCGGTGCATCCGAACGATCACGTCAATATGAGCCAGTCGTCGAACGACACCTATCCGACGGCGATGCACATTGCCTGCGCCGAACGGATTGCGCACCAGCTGCTACCCTCCCTCAAGCACCTTCATGCCGCCCTCGACATGAAGGTCACCGAATTCAGCCACATCATCAAGATCGGACGCACCCACACCCAGGACGCGACGCCGCTGACGCTCGGCCAGGAGTTTTCGGGTTACGCCGCCCAGGTCGGCTCCGCCATCAAGCGCATCGAAATGACCCTGCCCGGCCTCTGCGAACTGGCCCAGGGCGGTACTGCCGTTGGTACCGGCCTCAACGCGCCGGTGGGTTTTGCCGAAAAGGTCGCCGAAGAGATCGCCGCCATCACAGGCATGCCCTTCGTCACCGCGCCGAACAAATTCGAGGCGCTCGCCTCGCACGACAGCATGGTCTTTTCCCATGGCGCCATCAATGCGGCGGCTGCCGCTCTCTTCAAGATCGCCAACGACATCCGCCTGCTCGGTTCCGGCCCGCGCGCCGGCCTTGGCGAGCTGGCACTGCCGGAAAACGAGCCCGGTTCCTCGATCATGCCCGGCAAGGTCAATCCGACCCAGTGCGAGGCGCTGACCCAGGTCTGCATTCATATCTTCGGCAACAACGCGGCGCTGACCTTCGCCGACAGCCAGGGCCATTTCGAGCTCAACGTCTACAATCCGATGATGGCCTATAATTTCCTGCAGTCGGTGCAATTGCTCGCCGACGCCGCCGTCTCCTTCACCGACAATTGTGTCGTCGGCATCGAGGCGCGCGAGGACAACATCAAGGCCGGCCTCGAACGCTCGCTGATGCTGGTGACCGCACTCGCCCCGAAGATCGGCTACGACGCGGCGGCCAAGATCGCCAAGACGGCGCACAAGAACGGCACGACGCTGAAGGAAGAGGCACTTGCGAGCGGCTTGGTGACATCGGAGGAGTATGACGCGATCGTGCGGCCGGAAACGATGATTGGGCCGAAGTAGGACGGTTGAGAAGGCCTGTCCGCTCCCCTCACTCATTCCCTTCCTCGGGCTTTGCCCGAGCGATGTCACAAGAATGAGTGAGGATGCGTGGAGCGCCGTCCGAAAATCTCCTGCCAACGCGGACAAAACCCCGCATTCGCATGCCTGCCCTGCCGGGGGAGCAACTCACGGCAAACCTGGGAAACGTCAAACCAACAGCGAAAAATTGTCCATCACGACAGAATTGCCCATGAAGTCGAACCGGATTTCTTCGATGTCTTCGAGATTGACCTCGAGATTGGGGCCGGTGACCTCAAGTTCCTGCTGATAGACGATCAAGCCGTCGTTCAGCGCGGTGAGCGTCAGGTGAAAGGGCGATGCCGACAATTCGGCGATGGAAACGCTCTGAAAGGTGAACTCACCGCCATCGAGCATTTTCAAGACGACGGGCGCCGAACCCGGGGCTAGAACGGTGTCGCTGAAACCATCCTCGGTGATGGCGTCGACGCCCGGGATGGTATCATAGACATAACCGTTCAGAAGCGTCAGTTCATGACTGCCGTTCACAGAGAGCGCAAAGCCCCGATAGTCAGGGAGGAAGAAATTATCTGCCCTTGATGTGACGCCCATATCGTCGAAATCCAGGACTTCGTGATATTTGTCCTCTTCATTGACGCCGTCTATCGCGAGCGTCAGAACCCCGACATCCGTGCCGCCTGCGCCATCGGAGATCTTGTAGCGGATTTCTTCGATCAGTTGTTCGTGCGCCCGCAGGTTCTTCACCACGTCGAGCGTAAAATCCAGCTCGTACTCGAAATGGCCGTCCGGCCGCACGGTGAAGGTTCCATAGTCCCCTCTTATGATGGTTTCCTGTGCGAGCCCATGTTTCGCGTCGACGCGCACACCGTCGAAAAAGCGAAGATAAAGCGTCGATCCCTCGGGATCGCTGTCATTGGGGAGCAAGTCCCCTCGGATCCAGTCGTGCTCGAAGAAAATGCGGAGGTCGTCGTTAGCAGTTGGCTTTGCATTCGTCATCGGAAGCTCCAGCAAGTTAACGCGGCCGGGAATATGGACTGGCTGCGAACCGAAGGCAACTTTGAGTCGTCTTTAACGGAAGCTCGTGCCTTTTTCGCTATTTCACCTCGTTACGCGCCGGCAGCGAAAACATATGCGACCATGGCCTCGACCGGCGGGACTGCGACCGTATCCCGATTGCATTTGCCCTGCAGCGGATTTAGACCGGTTCCAATTTAGCGACGCCCTACCAGAAAGGTCACTTCGATGGCTGACGATCTCTTCCCGCTCGGCAAGGATGCCACCCCCTACCGCAAGATCAGCGGCGACCATGTCTCGGTCGATACGTTCAAGGGCCAGGAGATTCTGACCGTCGAGCCGGAAGGCATCCGCCTGCTGGCCGAAACCGCCTTTGCCGATATCAACCACCTGCTGCGCCCCGGCCACCTGAAGCAGCTCGCCGCGATTCTCGACGATCCCGAGGCGACCGATAATGATCGTTTCGTCGCCTACGATCTCCTGAAGAACGCCAACATCGCCGCCGGCGGCGTGCTGCCCATGTGCCAGGATACAGGCACGGCGATCATCATGGGCAAGAAGGGCCGCAGGGTCTGGACCGAGGGCGGGGATAGTGCAGCGTTGGCCCGCGGCGTCATGGATGCCTACGAGAAGAAGAACCTGCGATATTCGCAGCTCGCGCCCATCAAGATGTTCGAGGAGAAGAATACCAGGAATAACCTCCCGGCCCAGATCGACATTTATGAGGAAGGCACCGACGCCTATGAATTCCTCTTTGTCGCCAAGGGCGGCGGCTCGGCCAACAAGACCTTTCTCTACCAAGGCACGCCCTCGCTGCTGACGCATGACCGGATGATCGACTTCCTTAAGGAGAAGATCCTGACGTTAGGGACGGCAGCCTGTCCTCCCTACCATCTGGCGATCGTCATCGGCGGCACCTCGGCCGAGATGAACCTGAAAACCGTCAAGCTCGCCTCCACCCGCTATCTCGACGCGCTGCCGACCGAAGGTTCCGAGAGCGGCCATGCCTTCCGCGACATCGAGATGGAGAAGGAAATCCATAAGCTGACGCAGCAGATGGGCGTCGGCGCCCAGTTCGGCGGCAAGTATTTCTGTCACGACGTGCGTGTCATCCGCCTGCCCCGCCACGGCGCGTCGCTGCCGATCGGGCTCGGTGTCTCCTGTTCCGCCGACCGCCAGGCCAAGGGTCGCATCACCCGCGACGGCATCTTCATTGAGCAGTTGGAAAGCGATCCGTCGAAATACCTGCCCGAGATCGACGAGGCGAAACTGTCGGAATCGACGGTGCGCATCGATCTCAACCGGCCGATGGCCGAGGTCCTTGCCGAACTCTCCCGGCACCCCGTCAAGACGCGCCTGTCCTTGACCGGCACCATCATCGTTGCCCGCGACCTCGCCCATGCCAAGATCCGCGAACGGCTGGAAAAGGGCGAAGGCATGCCCGATTACCTGAAGAACCACCCGGTCTATTATGCCGGACCGGCCAAGACGCCCGCCGGCTACGCCTCCGGTTCCTTCGGCCCGACGACGGCCGGCCGGATGGATAGTTACGTCGACCAGTTCCAGTCTTTCGGCGGCTCGATGGTGATGCTCGCCAAGGGCAACCGGTCGCGCGCCGTGCGCGAGGCCTGCAAGAAACACGGCGGATTCTACCTGGGCTCGATCGGCGGCCCCGCCGCCCGTCTTGCCCAGGATTGTATCCGCAAGGTCGAAGTCTTCGAATATCCCGAACTCGGCATGGAAGCGGTCTGGAAGATTGAAGTCGAAGACTTCCCCGCCTTCATCGTCATCGACGACAAGGGTAACGATTTCTTCCAGGAACTGAATTTGGGGTGACCGGGCGGGCTGCGTTGCAGCCTGCTTTATCGTGCCGACGTCTTATTCGATGCCCTGATGTTCGGCGCCGTCACCGCCTCGCTGATACTGACCACATCCCCGGCATCGACCCTTGCCAGTATTTCCCTGCGGAAAGCACCGGCGAAGAAGCCGGTGTGCTCCAGCAGCAGGGCGCCAGCCGCGACGGCGGTGAAGGTCAGAATTGCGAAAGAAACATGAGGGCGCGATTCCATGATCTCAAGTCCCGGTCTGCGCGTCGCGATCGCGTCCACTGCCAGAAAATGTCACCCCGAAATGCCGGGACCAAAATACGAAACGGCCAAAACCAACTGTCGACAAGATGAATACGATTCCACGCAAAGAAGAACTGTAAGTTTTTTAGAAACCGCTCCCGCACAGCGGGTATGCATTGTCCCGGCGAAGATACGTTTTTCCGTGGAGAATCATAGGCCTGATCGAAGTATTGACCCATCGGGCATTTGTCGTATGTAATCTTTGGTATATATCGCTTTAATCTTTTCCCAAGAAATTTAAGCTAACAAACAGAATATTGCCTTTGAATATATGAGGAGTTCGCCGGATGAATACGGCTGTCGCGCCCAAGGTGCCGGTTCCCGATGTTGCGGGTCAGATCACCTATGCCATGCGCTCCATGGGCGTTGCGCCGATACCGCGCAATTACGAACTCTTCTATGAGGCCTATATCGGGTCCAACCCGGCGCTCACCCGCGAACTTGCAGCGCTCGGCAGCCAGGTGACCCAGGCCGAACTCGATGCGCTCGGCGCGCAGCATTTTACCCACAGTCCCGCCCGCATCTTCGACGACGCTCATACGCGTCTTGCTGGCGAACTCGACGGCCTGTTGCGCATCCTCAGGCAGGAGCAGAACTCGCTCGAAAGCTATACCAGGCTGCTCGGCGAGACCCACAAGCGCATCACGTCCAAGAGCAATGCCAGCGTCGAACTGATCGAAAATGCCATCGATCTCCTGAGCCAGGCGACCGGCGACACCATGGCGCATGGCGAACGCACCGTTGAGGATGTCGTCCAGCGCTCGCAGGAAATGGACCAGGTCCGCAAGGAACTCGACGAATACAAGCGCATCGCCAACACCGACTCGCTGACGCGCCTTTCCAACCGCCGCGCCTTCGACGACCGCCTCGCCGCCGTCTTCGACAATCCGGGCATGCGGCCGGTGACTGCGCTGCTGCTTTGCGACATCGACAATTTCAAGAAGATCAACGACACTTACGGCCATCCGGTCGGTGACAAGGTGCTCGCCACCGTTGCCTCCGTCATCCGCAGCAATGTCCGCCGCGACATCTTCGTCGCCCGCACCGGCGGCGAGGAATTCGCCCTCATCATCGACGGCAACACGCCCGAGGAAGTCATCGCAATCGCCGAGCGCATTCGCCGCACCCTGGAGATGACGCCCTTCAAGAATTCCCGCACGCGGGTGAATTACGGTCCGGTCACCGTCTCGATCGGCATCTGCATGGCCTCAAGCGCCGACGATGCCGGCGAACTCTACAGCAAGACCGACATCGCGCTTTACGGCGCCAAGAATGCCGGCCGCAACTGCACCATCCTCTATCAGGACGGCATGCAGAAGGATTTCACCAAGAGCTGGCTGATCTATAAGACCTGACGGCAATTCCGCACCGTGTGCACGCTGTCACCATAAGGTAACGGCGGTTTTACCACATCGTCTTCGCCGCCCGCCTCGGCCATTCCCGGTCGTAGGTTTCCTGATCGAAATCGCCGACCGCCGCCTTCAGCATCTGCCCGGGCGTCGGAAGTTTCGCCGGATCGGCGAAGTGCTCTCCATTCCAGAGCTCGGCCCGCATCACGGCGCGCGCGCATTGGAAATAGACCTCATCAATCGAAATCACCACGATGGTGCGCGGGTGTTTGCCGTCCATTTCGAAGCTCGAAAGCAGCGTCTCATCGTCGGAGACGACACCGCGGCCGTTGATGCGCATCGTCGTGTTCGAGCCGGGAATCAGGAACATCAGCGCCAGGCGTGGATCGCGCACGATGTTGGAAAGTGAATCGACGCGGTTGTTGCCGCGCCAGTCCGGCAGATGCAGCGTCTCGTCGTCGACGACGCGCACGACGCCACCGAGATCGCCGCGCGGCGAACAGTCGAGACCCTCGGGGCCGACAGTCGCAAGCGCCGCGAAAGGTGAGATCTCGATCATCTCCCGATAAAGCGGGGTCAATTGCTTCGTCACCTTGCTGACCGAGGCCGGCGAAAGCCCGGCGCCATAGATCGTGTTGAGCTCTTCGATGCTGCTGATGATTTTCATGAGGCGTCCCGCCGCGGCTTGATATCAGGACGGGACGCTACAATGCCGCACGCCTTGCCGGAAGCTCAAAAAACGGAATGATCTCTGCATCTTTTTTGATGCTTTCGTCCGCCACATCACCCACGTCCCGATCGCCATCGAGAAACGCCGCAATCGCCGCAAGAACCGGCGCGGCGCCGATGATGCGCCGGTGACCGAAGCCGTTCGCCCAGTAAAGCCGGACGCTCTTTCCGGCCGCGCCATAGCGCCTGGCATGGAGAGACGACACCTCCTTGTCATCCTCGGCATGGATGACGAGCACCGGCCGGCCGATCGCGCCGGCCGCCTCCCCGGCGTCGAAATCCTCCAGTCTCCGTCCGGTGACACGGTAAACCTCATTCCCCAGCGCCGCCTGCGCTGCCGGGCGAAGGCCGATCATCCCGCCGAAATCGGTAAACAACCAGCCCATTTCGCTGGGCGCGCCGATCAGCGCTAGGCGCTCGCCGGTTAGAGGCGCCACGCCAGGCAGCAAGCCTGCCGCCGACACCATCAGCGCCGCACCGCCGAAGGAATGACCGATGGCGGCATCGAAGGCGCCGAAACGCGCCTCCGCCGCCGCGATCGTCTCGACCGCCAGCCCCATATGCAGGAACCGTCCGCCCGAACGGCCGTGGCCGGGAAAATCGAGCGCCACGACCTCGGCGCCTGATGCCGCAAGCATCGAGACGAGCTCTGCCATATAGGCGGCGCTCGATCCCCAGCCATGCGTCACCAGATAGCGTTTGCGCTTGCCCCTCGCCCCGCCGTTCAGCCGATAGGCATGCGCCCCTCGCCCGCCTGCAAGCTTGAGGGTGAAGTGTTCGGCGCCGGCAAGCCGGGCCGCTCCCGCTGCATGCGCCATCTTCGCCTTGGCTCCCTTCGGGATTGGCGATGGCGTCCGGCAGAACAGCTGGAATGCCGCCCTGCCTGCCAGGTCAGCCGAAACTGCCTGAAGGGCCGAAAACGCGAGGCGGGTGACGTCAAGCGCAAAGTTTGCCATAGTGAGATTCCAAAAGACTGTTCAACACTGAACAATAAAGTACAACGATGAACAAAAATCAATCCCTTCCCTGGGATCATCCGCGTTTTCGCAGCTGGATCGCGGTGGCGCGTGCCTGTCAGCTGATGCAGCAAACGCTGTCCCGCTCGCTTGCCGATCTCGACATCAAGCCGCCGCACCTCGATATCCTGGTCAACATCTATCGTTTCGAAGGAATCTCGCAGCAGGAGCTGGCGCGCAAGCTGCTGGTCGGTCGCTCGAACATGAGCATGCTGCTGCCGCAGATGGAACACCGCCGGCTGATCGAACGACGCGGCGACGAGCGCGACAAGCGCGTGCTGCGCCTTCATTTGACGCCGGAGGGCCGGAAGCTGACTGAGGCAGCGATGGCGATCCAGACCGATCTCATCGAGCGCACGCTCTCGGAAGAGCCGATCGAGCAATGCATGGCGACCGCCACCTCGATGGAGCGCATCATCGCCATGCTGCTCAAAGAGTTGCGCGACGACGATTAGACGAATGCATGTCGCCCGAAGTGTGCAGCGGTTTTGGCAGGACGACATGCATAAAACCAAGACCTAAAGCGCCTCGCATGAACCAAGTTCGATGCGAGCGCTTGATGATCAATGCAGCGTCGGTGCTGCCGTCGTGCCGGCCAGCGAGCGGTACTCCCAGGCAGCAACGATGATCAGCACCAGCGTCGCCAGAATGCCCAGCAAATAGACCTCGATGAAGGGGGCTGCGAAGGCAAGCAGGATCACAAGCACCAGCCCGGCCAGATGCGACAACGGCAACTGCCCGCTGGTCGCGCCCTTGAACCAGAGATTGCCGATCAGGAACAGGCCGGAGCCGCCGAGCACCGCCGCGGCGATGCCGAGATCGCCGGTCTCATGCGGATGCGAGAACATGAACTCGACGGCCACCGCATGGACGATGATGCCGGCAAGGATCGGAATATGCCCATAGGTGAAGGCCTGCCGCGCCAAGCTGCCCGGCGTCTCTTCATGTTCGATGCGGTGGGCGGCGCGGCCGTGGCCGAAGCGGAAATACAGCCACCACATGGCGACCGTGCCGATGAAGGCGGTGACGAAGACAATGCTGGTCAGCCCCGAAAACGGCAGCTCCGAAAAGGTGCGTCCGGAAACGAGAATCGCTTCGCCGAGGCAGATGATGACGAAGAGCGCGCAGCGCTCGGCCATATGCGCACCGGAAACGTCCCAATCCCGCGCCGTCGAGCGGCCGAGCCCCGGCACGGCAAAGCCCGCGGCCGGCCCGATATATTCGATCGTAAGCGCGATCACCCAGGCGATCAGCCGGGCCTCGTGCTCGAGCAGCCCGCCGGCGATCCAGAAGACCCCGGCAACCACCAGCCAGGTGGTGATGCGGACGAAATTCAATGTGTTGGCGCGATCGACGCGCGTCATCGCATAGGTCGTGAACAGCGAGCGCCCGACCTGCATGGCCACATAGGCGCCGGCAAACAACAGCCCCTTGTCGCCGAAGGCCTCGGGAATCGAGGCAGACAGCAGCAGACCGAGCATCATCAGCGCCACCAGCATGCCGCGCACCGGCATCTTGTCCGGATCGAGCCAGTTCGTCACCCAGGCGGTGAAGATCCACACCCACCAGACGGCGAAGGTCATCAGCGCTGCCTCGGCGGCGCCGAGCGGCGTGTAGTGGGCGGCGAGCGCATGCGAAAGCTGCGAGATCGAAAAGACGAAGACCAGGTCGAAGAACAGTTCGAGGAAGGTCACCTTGCTGCCGGCAGCACTCCCTTTGGCGCGCAGCCAGTTCTTTCCGTTCGTCTTCGCCATATGGCCCCCGATGGCTGGAATTATGCGTGGATTGAGAGTGATAACGGCGCCCGTCAGCGCGGCTTTTCCGCCGTGTCGCGGTTCATGCCCTTTTCCTTCAGCTCGTCCTCGTAGGCCGAAAACAGCTCAGCGCCCCGTTCGCCGAGTTCGCGCAGATAGGTCCAGGTGTAGATGCCGGTATCGTGCATGTCGTCGAAGCCGATGCGGACTGCGTAATTGCCGGTCGGCATCATCGAGATGATCGCGACATTGCGTTTGCCTGATACCGTCACCTTCTGCCCCGGCCCGTGGCCCTGAACCTCGGCCGAGGGCGACAGCACGCGCAGGAGCTCGGCCGACAGGTCGAAACTCTGCCCGTCGTTGAAGGTCACCACCAGCCGCTGCCGGTCTTTCGAGACGCGGAGTTCCGTTGGCCAGATATCGCTCATCATTTTGTCCTCTTCTCATGCGAGGAGTAGGCGCTGATCTTTTTCAGCGCAAGCTGAAATTGGCATGCGCACGCGGCCTGTTTCCCTTGACGCGACAATAGCATATGCCCACATTGACTGGAGTACGGAGATACAGGTGAACACTAGAGTTGGAACGATAGGCAATGCATCGCCGCTGGTGGCAGGTGCGCACCCTATGATCGACCCCTTCGGGCGGGCGGTCACCTATCTCCGCGTCTCCGTCACCGACCGCTGCGATTTCCGCTGCACCTATTGCATGGCTGAGAATATGACCTTCCTGCCGAAGAAGGATCTCCTGACGCTGGAAGAGCTCGACCGGCTCTGTTCCGCCTTCATCGCCAAGGGTGTCAGCAAGATCAGGCTGACCGGCGGCGAGCCCCTGGTGCGCAAGAACATCATGTATCTGGTGCGCCAGCTCGGCCAGAAGATCGGCTCCGGCCTGGACGAGCTGACGCTGACGACCAACGGTTCGCAGCTTTCCCGCCATGCCGAGGAGCTTTATGATTGCGGCGTGCGCCGCATTAATGTCTCGCTCGATACGCTCGATCCCGACAAGTTCCGCAAGATCACCCGCTGGGGCGATTTCGCCAAGGTCATGGAAGGCATCGACGCCGCTCAAAAGGCCGGGTTGAAGATCAAGCTGAACGCCGTGGCGCTGAAGGATTTCAACGATGCCGAGATGCCGGAGCTGCTGCGCTTCGCCCATGGCCGCGGCATGGATTTGACCGTCATCGAGACCATGCCGATGGGCGAGATCGAAGAAGACCGCACCGATCAATATCTGTCGCTTTCGAAACTCCGCGCCGATCTCGAAGACCAGTTCACCCTTGCCGACATCGACTACCAGACCGGCGGCCCGGCGCGTTATGTCCGGGTCGAAGAAACCGGCGGCCGCCTCGGCTTCATCACGCCGATGACCCATAATTTCTGCGAGAGCTGCAACCGCGTGCGCCTCACCTGCACCGGTACGCTCTATATGTGCCTCGGCCAGAACGACGCCGCCGATCTGCGCGCGGCCCTCCGCGCCACCGAAGACGACGCCCTCCTCCACGCCGCCATCGACGAGGCCATCACCCGCAAACCCAAAGGCCACGACTTCATCATCGACCGCACGCATAACCGCCCGGCCGTGGCCCGGCATATGAGTGTCACCGGTGGGTGAAAAATAGGGGTGGTACGCACCCCACCCGCCCTCATTCCTGTGCTCGTCACAGGAATCCAGTGCGCCCAAGTCCTTGGGCGCGGAAAACGCACTTGCTGTAGGGGGTCATTCACGGCGCCGACGCGCCGTGGCTGGATTCCTGTGACGAGCACAGGAATGAGGGAGGAAGGGTTGATATCCGGGCACCGTCTGGCCCGCACCAAAGGTATGATCATGCTGGTCGCCATCCACGACCTCGACCAGGCGCTGCGCTTCTCTCCGCCCTGTCAGTCGATCAATCGCTGCGCGGTAAACTTGTCCGTAACAAGCATGTCGATGACGCCCACGCGGAGCGCACCGGCGATAGCGTCCGTCTTTTTGGTCCCGCCGGCAAGAGCAATGACCCGATCCACCCGTTCGAGATCCTCAAGTGGAAGCCCTATGACCCGATCATCAAGGGGTGTCTTGACCGGCTTGCCGTTTCTATCGAAGAAGCGAAGCGAGATGTCGCCGACGGCTCCCGCTTCCGCGAGATCGGACAGTTCGCGAGACGAAAAGATGTTGCCGGACCGTGCGAGAAGTTCGGACGGTTCGACTGCCCCGATTCCGACGATCGCAAGCGTTATGCTGCCGAACAGATCCATCGTCTCGCGGACGAACGGGTCGGCCTGCATAAGGAGCTTTGCCTCTCTGGACGTCGTAACGCCCTGCACAGGGAGCAGTTTCGGTTCAGCGCCAGTCAGCCGTGCAAGCCGCGTGGTAAGCTGCGTCGCATGCGTCTGCACTGAAGGATCGCCCATGCCTCCAAGGGTCTGGACGACGTATTTCGCCTGAGCGCTCTTCAGGGGATGAATGTTCTCGACCATCTTGGAGATGGTCTGGCTCCAACTCGAAACGCCGATGATCTCCCCTGGCGCAAGCGTCACCTCCAGGAGATGAGCCGCTGCCTCTCCGATACGGGCCATGATGGCTCCGTCCCGATCTTCCGTGCACTCGACGACAATCGCCTCCGGCAAATCATATTTCTCGCGAAGAGCGCCCTCGAGCTCACTGTAGGTGCCAGCGGGGGGTGTCACGCTGGTTCGCACAATATCTTCAGCCTCGGCGCGCTTGAGCATGCGCGACACCGTCGCCTGCGACAGGCGAAGGTGCTGTGCGATCTCCGCCTGTCGCCGTCCCTCCAAGTGGTACATCTGGGCGACCCTTGAGATGAGGCGGAGTTCGTTGAGGCGAGTCATCGCTAATCCTGGAGTGAATTTTTATTCATCATTAGCCGTTGTAATGCGTGACGTCGAGCGGGCAAGTGCATCATTCCAGCTATCCAGAAGCACCGCTCGATCCACGGGTTCCGGGTCAATGATCTGTGAGCTGCGGGGCAGCTCTGCGATAACAGGGAGATCGCTCCACAAGCCAAGTGAGAGACCCGCGAGATATGCAGCTCCCAAAGCCGACGCCTCGGGTGCTTCACATTGGATCACGGGATGTTCGATGAGGTTCGAGACACACTGCATCAGGAACCGGTTCTGGCTCGGTCCGCCATCGACATAGAGGGCCCCGAGCTCGCCGCCGCTTTGCGCTCGCATGGCTGCGATCACGTCGTGCACCTGGAAGGCGATCGAATCGGTTACCGACCGCGCCATTTGCGCGCGTGTCGTATTGAAATTGATCTGGGAGAACAAGGCACGGGCGTCGGAGTTCCAATAGGGCGCGCCCAATCCCACGAATGCTGGCACGAAGCCCGGTCCGCCCGGTTCGGCGCTTGCCGCAAGTTCGACAAGGGCCGCCACGTCCGAAAGGCCGAGAATGCCTGCCATCCAGGGAAGACTGGCGGCGCAAACGAGAATATTGCCTTCGAAAGCGAAAGTCGGCTTTCCCTTGATACGCCATGCGACGGTCGTTGTGACGCCGTTGCGTGGGGGAATAAATCGCGCAAGCGTCGTCATCACCGAAGAGCCGGTTCCAAAGGTTACCTTGCCATCACCCGGCTTGAATGCGCCATGACCGAACAGCGCAGCATGGCTGTCTCCGATCGCGGCCATTATGGGCGTTCCATCCGGCACGCCTGGCAATCCTTGCGTCCTGCCGAATTCGGCGGAACTGTCGAGCACCTCGGGCAGGAATGCGATATCGACGCCGAAAATCTCGCCCAGTTCCTCGCTCCATCTCTGCTCCTGGAGATCGAACAACTGGCTCCTGGCGGCATTGGAAGCATCGCAGACATGCCGGCGCCCACCCGTCAGGCAGTGGACCAGCCAACTGTCGATCGTTCCCAGCCGCACCGATCGCCCGGCCGGCATACGGTCGAGCAGCCATCGGAATTTCGAACCCGGGAACATCGGATCCAGTGGCAGGCCTGTCAGCACCTGCACGCGGTCAAGGTGGCCTTCGGTAATGAGACGTTCGCAATCCTGTGCCGTTCGACGGCACTGCCAGCTCACCACCGGTCCAAGTGGCTCTCCCGTTTCGGCGTCCCAAGCCGTGACCGACTCGCGCTGATTGGAAATTGCCACGGCCTCGATAACCACGTCGGGAGCGGCCTTCAGGCAGGCGTCGATCGCCTCGCAGACGGATGCGTAGAGCCGGCGTGGGTCTTGTTCGACCCAGCCCGGCTTCGGATAGGCGATGCCGACTGGAGCCGAACCTCTGCCGACAATTTCTCCCTTTTCGGAAACGACAACTGCCTTCGAATTGGTGGTGCCCTGGTCGATTGCCAGAATTGCCCGCATTCTATCCTCCTCGGATCAGACGGCAGCCGGGACGACAAATAAGCGTCCCGGCCGATCACGTGATCCCAGTTACTTGCGCCTGATCAGCGACTGCGCGGCGTCGGCGATCGCGGACGGCGCCATCCCGAATTCGTCGAGCAGAAACTCCGCCGAACCGGTTGGAGCGTAGACGCCGGGAACGCCGAGACGTTTCATCGGAACCGGAGCATTGTCGACCACCACTTCTGCTACCGCGGACCCGAGACCGCCAAAAATCGAATGCTCTTCGGCTGTGACGATCGCTCCGGTTTCCTTCGCCGCAGCGATGATGGCGTCCTCGTCGATCGGACGAACCGTTGCAAGGTTGAGCACCCTGGCGTTGATGCCGCGTTCTGCGAGGATCTCGGCAGCCTTCAGAATTCGATGAGTCAAAGTACCGTTTGCGATAAGGGTGACGTCAGAACCCTGGCGAAGGAGGTTTGCCTTGCCAAGTTCGAACTTGTGACCCTCCGGGAGCAGATCCGGCACACCCACGCGAGACAGGCGCAGGAAACAGGGGCCGTTGTAGGCCGCGGCCCACTCCACCGCAGCAGCTGTTTCGATGCGGTCACAAGGCGCAATGACCGGAAGATTAGGCAGAACCCGCGTCCAGGCGAAGTCTTCGATCGAGTGATGGGTCGGGCCGAGTTCGCCATAAGCCATCCCGGAAGAAATGCCGACCAGTTTGACGTTGGCGTTCGAATACGAAATATCGGCCTTGATTTGCTCCAGCGACCGTCCCGTTAGAAACGGAGCGGCGGCGCAGACGAACGGAAGGCGTCCGCCGTTGGCGAGGCCTGCTCCAACTCCGACCATGTTCTGCTCGGCGATACCGACATTGACGAGGCGCTCCCCAAACTTCGCCTTGAAGCCGCCGAGCTTGGAGGAACCGACGGAGTCGTTGCAGACGGCGACGATCGTTTCGTTTTCGGCTGCCAGCCGCTCAAGCGTAGAGGCGAATGCGTCGCGGCAATCGTAGAGCTTGGGTGCGTGTATTGGCGCGTTCATTACAATGCCTCCGACAATTCTGCCAATGCGATTTCGTATTGTTCCTTGTTCGGCACCTTGTGGTGCCAGTCGACCCGGTCCTGCATGAACGAGATTCCATGCCCCTTGTTGGTATGGGCCACGATGCAATGCGGTCTCGATCCCCGGTGTTCGAGGGCCGAAACGACTTCGCTCATATTGTTGCCGTCGATCTCGGTGACTTCCCAATCGAAAGCTTCAAGCTTCGGTCGAAGCGGCGCGAGATCATTGGTTTCCGCCAGTGCGGCGCCCTGCTGGAACCTGTTGTGGTCGATGACCAGCGTCAAATTATCGAGCTTGAACTGCGCGGCCGCCATGATCGCTTCCCAGTTGGAGCCCTCCTGCATCTCACCGTCGCCGGTGACGACGTAGGTGTGATATTTCGCGCCCGAGAGCTTGGCAGCTTTCGCCATTCCTATTGCGACAGGAAGACCGTGGCCGAGCGGCCCGGTATTCGTTTCGACGCCCGGAACCTTGTTGCAATTTGGATGTCCGTTCAGCCTCGAATGCGGCTGCAGAAAGGTGGATATCTCGTCCTCCGGAATGAAGCCGCGTTTTGCGAGCGTCACATACAGAGCGCATGCAGTATGCCCCTTCGAAAGAACGAACCTGTCGCGGTCGGGGTGCTTCGGCTGATCGGGCCAAACATTCAGCACACGAAAATAGAGGGCTGTCAAAATGTCGATGACCGACATTTCCCCGCCAATATGGCCGGCGCCCGCTTCAAAGACCGCCTGGAGATCGCGCAATCGAATCTCGCGAGCGACCCGCTCGAGTTCTATCGTATTCATGGATTCCTCATGTGCATAAATATTCATTTATCAATATTCTTGCACAAGAAGCCGATTAGTCAAGCCCTTTAAGCGGCACACCGGCCGCCCGAAGTCCATAAACCCTGTTGACAGCAGGAAAGCAACTTGTTAATGAATTTTCCAGCATGAGTGAATATTTATTCTTGGAATGAACTAGCTGGTAGCCTAGGCATAGGGAGGAACAATGGTGGCGCTCGATATCAATGAAAACGGGCTTTCGTCCGGCGCCTGGTTGAGCAAGCTCAAGGGAGCCACCGGGCCGCTCGTGGGGCTGCTGGCGCTTTGCGTCTTTCTGAGCTTCAGCACCGACACGTTTCTTTCGGTTCGCAACGGCCTCAACATCCTCGATCAGATCACTGTTCTCGGAATCATGGCCGTCGGAATGACATTCGTCATTCTGATCGGCGGCATCGACCTCTCCGTCGGCTCGGCACTCGCTCTGGCGATGATGGTCATGGGCTGGACCGCGAATGTCGCCGGCCTGCCGCTGCCGGTCGGGATCGTTTTTGCTCTGATCGCCTCGGGGATTTCGGGGCTGATCGTCGGACTTCTGGTGACGCAGTTCAGGGTTCCGGCGTTTATTGCCACTCTTGCGATGATGTCGGCGGCTCGCGGCGTCGCAAATATGATCACGGACGGCCAGCAGATCGTGGGCTTCCCCGACTGGTTCATGATGCTGGCGATAGATCGCCATTTCGGCGTGTTGACAGCCACCGTGTTTCTCATGCTTGCGGTTGTTCTTGCGGCCTGGCTTTTCCTGCACTTCCGGTCCGAAGGCCGCATGCTCTACGCGGTGGGCGGAAATCCGGAAGTCGCTCGGCTGGCGGGCATCAACGTCCCGCTCGTGACGATTGGCGTCTACGTCGTAAGTTCAGTCCTTGCGGGGCTCGCAGGCATCGTACTTGCGGCCAGGCTGGATTCCGTCCAGCCGTCCAGCGGTCTGGGCTATGAGTTGGACACCATCGCTGCGGTCGTCATCGGCGGGACCTCGCTCTCGGGCGGCGCAGGCGGTATCGGGGGAACGCTTATCGGTGTTCTTATCATCGGCGTCCTTCGCAACGGGCTCAATCTTCTCAACGTTTCGCCGTTCCTGCAGCAGGTGATCATCGGCATCGTCATCGTACTCGCGGTCGGCGCGGAGACCATTCGTCGGCGTCGCGCCTGACGAACGGGGTCCGCCGCGTCGGCGGCCCGGAATTCCGTTCCAAGAGTTTGGGGCGGATCAATACCCCGAGGGGGAGGACATACCCGAGGGTTCCATCAAACAACGGAGGAAATACAATGAAAATTGCGCGCACCATGCTCGCGTCTGCTGCACTGCTCGGCCTCACGCTCGGCCCCGTACACGCGGCGGAACTGAAGAAGCTCGGCCTGGCCGTTGCCAACCTTCAGGCAAACTTCTTCAACCAGATCAAGCAATCGGTCGAAGCCGAAGCCAAGAAGCGCGGCATCGAAGTCATCACCGTCGACGCAAAGGGCGACGGGCCGACGCAGGTCAATCAGATCCAGGATCTCCTGACCCAGAAAATCGACGCGCTGATCTACATTCCGGCAGGTGCGGCCGCTGCGACCGTTCCGGTCAAACTCGCGAAAAGCGCTGGCATTCCGGTCGTGAACGTTGACCGCAACGCCGAGGGAGCACCCGGCGACACCTTCCTTGCAACGGATTCCGTCGCGTCTGCCAAGGCGGTCTGCGACTACATCCTGAAGGAAGCCGGCGGCAAGGGCAAGATGGTCATCATCCACGGCCAGAAGGGCACGACGCCGGAAGTCGATCGCTCGAAGGGCTGCGCTGAATCTCTCAAGGCATACCCCGATGTCAAGGTTGTCGCCGAGCAGTTCTCGAACATCTGGAGCCAGGACGAAGGCTTCCAGATCATGCAGAACATGCTGCAGGCCAATCCGGACGTTTCGATCGTGTTCGCCCAGGCCGACGGTCTCGCCCTTGGCGCCGCGCAGGCGATCAAGGTCGCCAATCCGTCCCAGAAGATCGTGGTTGGCGGCTTCGATGGCGACACCGCAGCTCTCGAAGCCCTCAGCAAGGGCGTCTTCAACGTCACTGCGACCCAGCAGACGCAGAAGATGGGCCGCGATGCGGTTGAAAACGCCGCCAAGCTTGTCGCCGGAGAAAAGGTGCCGCCGGTCCAGCTCCTGGATGCCACGCTGACGACCAAGGAAAACGTCGCCGGCTTCATTGCCAACCATCCGTAATGAAGTCGAGGTCTTGAGGAGGTGTGCCATGACTGATCCAGTTCTTTCCCTGAGGGGCATATCCAAGTGGTATGGGCCACTGCAGGTTCTGAAGAATGTCAGTTTGGACGTCTATCCCGGTGAAGTGGTTGCACTTCTCGGTGAAAACGGAGCGGGCAAGTCGACACTATCCGGCATCATCGCCGGGTCCCGCACACCGTCCGAAGGATCAATGACATGGCTGGGGCAGCCTTATGCCCCAGCCTCCCCGAGGGAAGCGATCGACAAGGGCGTTGTCCTGATCCATCAGGAGCTGCAGCTGCTGCCGCAGCTGTCGATCGCGGAAAACGTCTTCATCGGACGCTGGCCGATGAAGAACGGCGTCGTCGACCGCGGCCAAATGGTTCGCCGCGCCCAGGAGCAGCTCGCTCGCCTGAACCTTCACATACCCGCAACGCGGAAGGTCGCCGGCCTTTCCACTGCAAATCAACAACTCATCGAAATCGCCAAGGCCTTGGCTCTCAATGCAAAGCTCCTGATCCTGGACGAACCGACCGCGGCCCTTGGTGGCGCGGAGACGGAGGCTCTCTTCGAACAGGTTAGAAAGCTTCGGTCAGAGGGCGTCGGCATTGTCTACATTTCCCACCGCATGGAAGAGATCAAAAAAATAACAGACCGGATCGTCGTCCTTCGCGATGGCGAGCGAGTGCAGGAATTCTCCGATAGCGCGACCCCGGTGCGAACGATTGTCGAGAGCATGGTCGGACGCCCGCTTGACCGCTTGTTCCCTACCCTGCCGGTTCCGACAGACCGTCCGGTACTCCAGGTGTCCGGGCTGAGCTCGCCTGATAATTCGTTCCGTGACGTTACCTTCGAAGTGCGGGCCGGGGAAATTCTCGGGATCGCCGGATTGGTCGGCGCCGGCCGCACGGAACTTGTCCGCGCGATTTCAGGCGCGGACCCAATCAGTGCGGGTTCGATCAAGCTGGAAGGCGAAGAACTCAGGCTGCGCGATCCGGCGGACGCGATCGCCAAGGGCATCGTGATGGTCCCGGAAGACCGCAAGGAGCAAGGTCTCGTTGTCGGGCACCGGATCAGCGAGAACATTATCTACGCCAATCTCGACAAGCTGGGCGGGCGTTGGATTACGCCGCACGTCAAGCGCTTGTTTGCGGAGAAGGCAGTCACCAAGTTCGGCGTAAAAGGCCGTGCTGAGCAATATGCCTCGGACCTGTCCGGCGGCAACCAGCAGAAGGTCGTCATCGCGAAATGGCTGATGCGCGATCCGAAGGTCGTCGTACTCGACGAACCGACGAGAGGCATCGACGTCGGCGCCCGAGCGGGCATCTACGACATCATCGTCAATCTTGCCAAACGGGGCGTGGCGGTCATCGTCGTAAGCTCGGACCTCGAGGAGGTTCTCGGAGTGTCCAATCGCATTCTCGTGCTTGCTCAAGGCAAACAGGCAGGCATTCTCAATCGTGACGAGGCGAATGACGTTTCGGTCATGGAGCTAGCCACCATCTAAAGCAATTCCAGCAAAAGTGTGCAGCGGTTTTGCGTCAGGAATTGCGTGAAAACAAAACAGACAGAGAAAGGAAGAGCGGTGTCCGACATCACTCTGAACGCCCCGAAGCTTTTCGATCTCAGCGGCCAGGTTGCCATCGTTACCGGAGCCGGGAGCGGCATTGGGCAGCGCATTGCCATCGGCCTTGCGCAATGCGGCGCCGACGTGGCGCTGCTCGACCGTCGAACCGACGACGGACTGGCCAGGACGGCCGAATATATTCGCGCCGCCGGCCGCCGTTCGATCCAGATCGCGGCTGACGTCACGAGCAAATCGTCCCTTGGAGAGGCAGTCGCACATACCGAAGCGGATCTCGGAGCATTGACGCTTGCAGTCAACGCTGCGGGCATTGCTAACGCCAACGCGGCGGAAGAGATGGAGGAGGACCAGTATCAGACGTTGATGGATATCAACCTGAAAGGCGTATTCCTTTCCTGCCAGGCGGAGGCCCGCGCCATGCTGAAGAATGGACGCGGCTCCATCGTCAACATCGCTTCCATGTCCGGTGTGATCGTAAACCGGGGGCTGAGCCAAGCGCATTATAACGCCTCCAAGGCGGGCGTGATCCATATGTCGAAGTCTATGGCGATGGAATGGGTCGACCGCGGCATCCGCGTCAACACCATCTCCCCCGGATACACGGCAACGCCCATGAATACCCGTCCCGAGATGGTTCATCAGACCAAGCTCTTTGAAGAGCAGACGCCGATGCAGCGTATGGCCACGGTCGACGAGATGGTGGGTCCGGCGGTGTTCCTGCTGTCGAATGCAGCCAGCTACGTGACCGGCGTCGATCTTCTCGTCGACGGCGGTTTCTGCTGCTGGTGATGCGATGAGAAGCGCAATGCCGCCGCTGGAAAATGAACGGTCTCGCTTCCTCCCTGGCTGAGATCGAGGCGCTGAGGGGACCAACGGGCATGACGGCGTGCAATATCGTCGTCTGCCCGCCCTTCACGCCGATTGCACGGGCGGAGGGCTTGGGCGTCGCCATCGCCGCTCAAGACCACCTGAATTCGCCGAAATTCTCTCGGGCGGCCGCTTGAGTTTCAATAATGATCGCAGGGTAGAACGCGCCTAGATTTGCTGTTTATGTCAGGATACCGGGAAGGAAAGAGCATGAAACGCTTTGAGCAAAAGACTGTCGTCATTACCGGGGGTAGCCGCGGCATCGGAGCGGCGATCGCCAGGCGGTTTGCGAAAGAAGGCGCCAACCTCGTCATCTCCGCAAACGAAGATTCGGTGCATGGGGTCGCCGAGCAGATCAGAGCCGAAGGCGGCAAGGCGATCTCTTTCGTGGGCGATGTCACGGACAAGGCGAGCGTGAAGGCTCTCTATGACGCTGCCGAACACGCCTTCGATACGGTCGACATTTCAATTCAAAATGCCGGCGTCATCACCATTGCCCGCGTCGAGGATCTGACCGAAAACGAGTGGGACAAGGTGATGGCGGTCAACACCAAGGGCGTCTTCCTCTGCGCCCAGGAGGCGATATCAAGAATGCGCAAGCACAAGCGCGGCGGCCGCATCATCAACACCGCCTCCGGCCAGGCCCGCGACGGCTTCATCTATACCCCGCATTATGCAGCCTCGAAAATGGGCGTCGTCGGCATCACCCAGAGCCTGGCCAAGGAAGTCGCGACCGAGAAGATCACCGTCAACGCCTTCTGTCCCGGCATCATCGAAACCGATATGTGGGCCTATAACGACCAGGCCTGGGGTAAGCTGCTCGGCAACTACGCCCCCGGCGAGCTGATGAAGGAATGGGTCGAGGGCATCCCGATGAAGCGGGCCGGCTCCGGAGAAGACGTCGCCGGCCTGGTCACCTTCCTCGCCAGCGACGACGCCGCCTACATCACCGGCCAGACGATCAATGTCGACGGTGGTTTGATCATGTCCTGAGCCCTCTCGGAGGCGATGGTGCCATGGCGGCCAGCCCCGTCCTTCGAGGGCGGGTGGCTCGACCTCATACGCTGCCGATCCCCGCCCCTCGCCCCACCTATGTCCGGCTGATCGACACCCCGCCATCCGCTAGCATCGCCGTGCCGGTCACGAAGCTCGACATGTCGGAGGCGAGGAACAGCGCGGCTTTGGCGATCTCTTCGGGCTGCGCCATGCGTTTCAGCGCATGCAGCCCCTCCACGAAGGCGAGCACCTCGGGTGTCGCGTCCGGTGCGTTGGTGATGCTGGCGGGTGTGTCGGTGCCGCCGGGCAGCAGGGCGTTGACGCGGATCTTCTGCCTGCCGAGTTCGGCGGCGAGCACCTGCACGAAGCCGATCAGTCCCGCCTTGCTCGCCGCATAAGCGGCCATGCCGGGCATGCCGACGGTGTGGCCGACGAAAGTCGAGGTGAAGATCAGCGATCCGCCGCTTTTTCCCATCGCCGCCGACTGGTGCTTGGCGCCGAGGAAGGCTGCCGTCAGATTGGTCTCGATCGTCTCGCGCCAGCCCTCCAGCGATAGCCCGGCGACCGGTCCCATCTCGCCGAGGATGCCGGCATTGTTGAAGGCGATGTCGAGCCGGCCGAAACGCGAGACTGCCGTCTCGACGAGCCGTGCCTGCAGCGCCTCGTCCCTGACATCGCCCGATATGGCGACCGCCTGTCCGCCCTTCGCCGCGATTTCGGTGATGACGGCATCAAGCGCGTCCTGTCGCCGGCCGGTGACCACGAGCTTGGCGCCTTCCCGCGCAAAGAGTTTCGCCGCCGCGCGGCCGATGCCGGAGCTTGCGCCGGTGATGATGGCGATCTTGTCGTTGAGAAGTGTCATATCGGTTTCTCCTGGATTGTTGCGATAACCGAGATGCTCAAACATCAGGCGATACAGCCACCCGTTTCCCGCGCAGGAAGAGAAAAACGCCGATGGGGTGAACCGGCAGGCGCGATGGCATTCCCCATCGACGCCTTGATTGCGGCATCGGAAATATCGGAATTCACGTTATAAAACGGGGATTTGCCAGGACTTCCGTCCACACGCTTGCATTGACGTCAGCGCCATTGTGCACCGCATCATCGATTTATGCCTGGTGTGACATTCATCCGATTCCCTTGATGCATCTTCGCGACTAAAAGGGGCGCACAGGTAACGGGAATCTCTTCATGCCGCGGTCACGCAATACTGAGGGCGCCATCTATATGACCATGGCGATGGCCGGCTTTTCTGCAAGCGACGCTCTGTCCAAATCGGTGATCGCCTATATGAACGCCGGCGAGATCATGTTTCTGCGCGGCCTCTTCACCAGCCTGCTCGTCTATCTGATTGCCTGGAAAATGGGCGCGCTGCGCTCCTGGCGCATCATGCTGCAGCCGATGATCATCTTCAGGATCATCTGCGAGACGCTCTCCGCCGTGACCTATATCACCGCGCTCGGCATGATGCCGATCGCCAATGCCTCGGCGATCCTGCAGTCGCTGCCTTTGGTCGTCACCTTCGGTGCGGCGCTCTTCTTCGGCGAGCCGGTCGGCTGGCGGCGCTGGTCGGCGATCCTCGTCGGCCTCATTGGCGTGATGATCATCATCCGTCCCGGCCCCGATGGATTCACCCCCGCCGCCGTCCTCTGCGTCGCTGCGGTGCTGACGACGGCCGGCCGCGATCTCGCCACCCGGAGCATCAGCCCGGAAATTCCCTCGCTGATGATAACCGTCATCACCGCCATGTCTGCCTCCTTCTTCGGCGCGCTGCTGATCCCGGTGCTCGGCGGCTGGCAACCGGTCAGCGCCACCGCGCTCGGGCATCTGGCGCTCGCCTCGGTGCTGGTGCTCGTCGGCTACCAGTCGGTCATCCTTGCCATGCGCACCGGCGAAATCTCCTTCGTGGCGCCGTTCCGCTATACCAGCCTGATCTTCTCCTCCCTGCTCGGCATCTTCTTCTTCGCCGAAGTGCCTGATAGCTGGACGCTTATCGGCGCTGCGATCGTCATCGCCTCCGGCCTCTATACGTTCTATCGTGAGGCCAAGCGCCGCGTATCGCCGATCGCGCAGGAATCCGCCCCGCGCGCGCCAGTCTGAGACAAATGATGGCTGAGACAAATGATGGCTGAGGAAGGATGATGGCTGAATTCTCGCTGGACAGATCCGACATAGCGGGCGTCGTGCTGGCCGGCGGCCGCTCGCAGCGCATGGGCCGCGACAAGGCGGGCGTGATGCTCGGGACCGAGAGCCTGCTCCGCCATGCGCTGACCCGCCTCTCGCAACAGACCTTGCTCGTTGCCGTCAACGCCGATGCCGCCGCCGAGGATGTGCCTGTCGTTTCCGACCGTTTTCCCGGCAAGGCCGGGCCGATGGCCGGCATCCATGCGGCCATGGTCTATGCCGCCGGCCTTCCCTCGATCAGCCATGTCGTCACCGTCTCGGTAGATTGCCCGTTCTTCCCGGCCGATCTCGTCGCCCGGCTGGCCGCAGCGATCGAACGCCCGTCGCAGATCGCCATTGCCGCCTCCGAGGGCCGCAGCCATCCCGTCTTCGGCCTCTGGCCGGTGACGCTGGCCGCTGATCTCGAAGCCTGGATCGCCACCTACGAGAAGCGCCGCGTGCGCGACTTCCTGTTGCGGCATGACGTTACGGAAGTGGCGTTCCCGCTGCATCCGACCCGCGCCAGCCTGCTCGATCCCTTCTTCAACATCAATACGCCTGACGATCTCGTCGAGGCGGAACGCTGGCTGGAGGCCCTTCACGCATGACCGCACCGAAAATCTTCGGCATCGCCGGCTGGAAGAATTCAGGCAAGACGGGGCTCGCGGTCCGGCTGGTGACGGAGTTCACCCGCCGCGGCTACAGGATCTCGACGATCAAGCACGCCCATCACGATTTCGACATCGACAAGGTCGGAGCCGACAGTTATCGCCATCGCCAGGCCGGCGCCCATGAAGTCACCATCGTCTCCGGCACCCGCTACGCAATCATGCACGAACTGCGCGGCGCCCCCGAACCCGAGTTCGAGGAAATCCTCGCCCGCCTCGCACCCTGCGATCTCGTGCTGATCGAAGGCTACAAGCGCGAGCCGATCCCGAAGATCGAGGCCCGCCGCCTGGAGGCCGCCAATCGTGAACCGCTGGCGCCGAGCGATCCCCATATCTGCGCCATCGCCGCCGATCACGCCGTCACGGATGCGACCCTGCCGGTCTTCGATCTAGACGACACAGGCGCCATCGCCGATTTCATCGCTGACATCGTCGGCCTTGGACAGGCGAGGCTCTAAGCCAGCTGCGTCACTGCCGGATCTGAGCGTCGCAGCCGTTTCGCCTGCCATCGCCTTGGCGATTTCCTTGGCAAGTTGAGCCTGATTGTAGGGCTTTCCCAATCTCGGAAGATCGATATCGGTGCCGGCGGGAAGATCGGCGTAACCTGTCGCCAGGACGATCGGCACCGCCGGATGAATGTCCCGCGCGGCCTGAGCGAGCTGTGCGCCGGTCATACCAGGCATCGAATAGTCGGTGATGATCAAGTCGAAATGCTGACCGCTCCTGATCAACTCCAGCGCCTGCAAGCCTGAATTTGCTTCGATGACCTCATGGCCGAGATCTTCAAGCATGTCGACCGAACTCATCGCAATCAAGGCATCGTCATCGACCAGAAGGATCTTCAGTCTGGATGCGGCTTGCGCGACGGGCAGCTCCGCCTCGGCCGGCCGCTCTGGGCGTCGTTCGGTGGCCGGGAGCCACAATTCGGCTGTTGTCCCCACCCCAAGCTCGCTTGTCAGAAGAAGTGCGCCGTTGAGTTGGACCGCAAGCCCGTGGATCATCGACAAGCCGAGACCCGTGCCCTTTCCGATCTCCTTGGTCGAGAAAAACGGATCGACCGCCTTCTTCAGCGTCTCCGCGTCCATGCCGGTGCCGCTGTCGGCCACCGCCAACACCAGATAGGTCCCCTCGCCGAGATCGCCGTTATTGCCGCCAACCTGTTCCTGGCGCAGCGAAATAGACAGCGTCCCCCCATCCGGCATCGCATCACGGGCGTTGACCGCAAGGTTGAGCAGCGCCAATTCGAGCTGGTTCGCATCGACCAGCGCCGGCGGCAGGGTCGTCGGCAGCATGGTTTCGATGCTGATCGAGGATCCGACCGAGCGCCGCAACAGGTCGTTCATGCCGGAGACCAGCTCGGTCAGATCGACGGGCTTGACCTGCAGATCCTGCTGCCTGGCAAAAGCCAGCAGCCGCTGCGTCAGCGCCGCCCCGCGCCGCGCACCCTGAAGCGCCCCGTCGATCAGACGCGTCGCTTTGGCATCTCCGGCCGCGTGCTTGCCGAGCAGCTCCAGATTTCCGAGAACGACCATCAGCAGGTTGTTGAAGTCGTGGGCGACGCCGCCGGTCAGCTGACCGATCGCTTCCATCTTCTGCGATTGGCGAAGCTGCTCCTCGGCTCTTTCACGCTGGGCGACTTCCTCGAGCAGGGTCTGGTGGGCGGCGTTAACCTCCCTGGTCCGTTCCCTCACGCGCTCCTCGAGGTTTTCATTGAGCCGTCGCAGATTTTCCTCGATGGTCTTGCGGGCGGTGGTATCGGAGCAGACCCCGACGAGCTTTCTGGCGGAACCATATCTGTCGGTGTAGAGCTGCGCATGGACCTCGGTCCAATGCAGTGATCCATCCGGCCAGATCGTTCTGTGCTCGATCGAATAGTCGAGTCCCGTATCGATCGTCCGGCGCAGGCGTGCCAGCACAATGTCCCGGTCGTCGGGGTGGATGCTCGCAATCAGATCGTCACGCGTAACCTCATCATCCGGCGCTCGACCGAAGACCGCTTTGCAGGTCGCCGAGGCGAACAAGGCCATCGAGGACAGCTCCAGCTCCCAGGCCCCGAGACGACCGGCGGCGAGCGCCGTCTGCAACCGTCGTTCTCCTTCGCTGAGAGCCTCGAGCCGGGCGCGCGCTTCATATTGGCGCAGGCGCCCCTTCAAAGCGGTCCGGGCAACGCTGATGAAGGAGGTCGCATGGAACGGCCTTTCCAGGAAGGTGACATTGCCCAGAACCTCGGAAAGCCTGGCAGCGGCCGGATTTCGTTCAGGCCCGCCGCCACGTATGGTGAGCACGATGAACGGCAGGTCTGACCAGCTCGGCTGGGCCGAGACCCAGGCGGCGATCGGCTTGAGATCGCTCGAGCGAACCGCCTCTTCCGTCAGCACACCAAGCGCGATGTCATCGCTGAGCGATGACGCGAACATAGACAGGTCGGCGGCGGCAATCGATGTCAATCCGGCCTCATCGACCAGCGATCTCGCCACCCAGGCATCGCGACCGGCGGGGGCGTAGATCAATGCTTTCGGTTTGTTGGAATTAGGAATTGCCGCTATCCCCGCCATTGGTCGACAGGAGCGGCGCCAAGGGCGCGATAAATTCGGGAACGCCGCGAAGCACGCCCTGGAACCCGATGAGAGGATCGCCGAATCTCAAGCCGGAAGCGTCGATGCGGTACTCGCGGATGGTATCCTCGTGAAAGCCGGTCCTCTTCTTGATCACGGAGACTGCCCGACGCACCTTACCCGCAGCCTCGAAATAGCGCAGCAGAATGACGGTATCGGCGAGATAGGTGACGTCGACGGGAGCCTTCATGTCGCCAACCAGCCCGTGCTGCGCAACGGTCAGGAAGGTATTGGCGCCTTGCCTGTTCAGATACTGCAGCAGCTCATGCATATGAAGGATCAGCGAATTCTCATCCGGCATCGAAGCCTGATAACCGTTGATACTGTCGATGATGACAGTTTTCGCATCCGACTTGTCGACGCACTTGCGCACGCGATCAGCAAATTCGCCCGGCGACAGCTCGGCGGCATCGAGCTGTTCGATGTGGATAAGACCCGCATCCCTCATGGCTTCGAGATCCATTCCGAGCGCTTTCAGCCGCGTGAAGAGCAGGCCTAGCTCTTCGTCGAAAATGAAGGCCGCCACTTTCTCGCCGCGCGCCACCGCCGCCATCAGGAATTGAAACGAGAAGGTGCTCTTGCCTGTGCCGGCAGGACCGAGGATCAGGGTACTGGAACCCCGCTCGAGGCCGCCGCCGAGAAGAAGATCCAGCTCCGCAATATCACAGGAAATCTGATCGCGGACATAGCTCGACCTGTGTTCGGCAGCGACGAGACGCGGGAACACGATCACGCCACCGGTCTGGATGATGAAATCATGATAGCCGCCGCGGAAGGCCTGCCCGCGGTATTTCATGACCCTCAGACGTCGGCGTTCGGAGCCGTAGTTCGGCGCCAGTTCCTCAAGATGGATGACACCGTGCACGACGCTGTGCACCGTCTTGTCGAGCACGTCGGACGTCAGATCGTCGAGCAGAAGGACTGTCGCCCCCTGTCGGGCAAAATAGTGTTTGAGCGCGAGGATCTGCCGGCGGTAGCGCAGCGAGCTTTGCGCGAGCAGCCTTATCTCCGACAGGCTGTCGAGAACCACGCGACGTGGCTTGATCCTCTCGAAAGCGGCAAAGATTTCCTTTGTCGTCTCTCCAAGTTCTAGGTCCGATGAATAAAGCAGGCTCTGCTGCTGGTCAGCATCCAACAGGCTTTCCGGAGGAACGACCTCGAAGACCTCGATATTGCCGTCGATCACCATGCCATGCGATGCGGCGCCGGCCCGGAGTTCGCTCTCGGTTTCTGAAAGGGTGATGTAGAGCCCCTGCTCGCCGAGCCGCGCACCTTCGATCAGAAACTGCAGCGCGATGGTCGTTTTGCCCGCTCCTGGATTTCCCTCCAGGAGAAACACGTGGCCCGTGGAAAGGCCTCCCGCCAGAACTGTGTCCAAACCGGACACACCGGTCCGGGCTTTCGTGGCAGGTGCCGCAGTATTCATTCACTGTTTCCTTCAATATCAAGTGTGAATTAGTGGCGAGTGATGGAATGTCAAATCGCTGCAGGCATGACTTCGCTTCCGGCAAGAGCCGATCGATTGAACGTCTCCATGGCTCGGATATCTGCCGGTTCGCGCAGCTCGAATGATGGGCCTCTATCCTCGATAGCGAAGCGCATCGACGACGAGGGCGAATGCCGGTGACGTGTGCCGACGGCTTGGGTAGTAGAGATGGTAGCCGGAAAACGGCAGGCACCAGTCCTCGAGGACCCGCACCAGCCGTCCATCGGCAAGATGCCCCTCGACCAGGTTCTCCGGCATGTAGGCCAGCCCGAGACCGGCCAGCACGGCGCTCAGCCGCAGGGCTATATTGTTGAAAACCAACTGGCCCTCGACGCGAACCCTGAGCTCGCGCCCGTCCTTCTCGAACTCCCATGCATAGACGCCGCCATAGGTCGGCAAACGCAGATTGATGCAATTGTGATCCGTAAGATCCTGCGGCGTCAGCGGCTTCGGCCTGGTGGTGAAATAGGCGGGAGTGCCGACCACGGCCATGCGCATGTCGGGGCCGATGCGCACCGCGATCATGTCCTTCGCCACCTGCTCTCCGAGCCGCACCCCGGCATCGTAACGCTCCGCGACGATGTCGGTGAGGCCGTAGTCGACGATGATCTCCACATTGATATCGGGATAATCGGGCAGCAGCTTTTCCAGGGCGGGCCAAAGGACGGCATCGGCCGCGTGCTCTCCGGCATTGATGCGGATGGTGCCCGCAGGCTTCTCCCGGAACGCGCTCAAGGCAGCCAGTTCGCTCTCGATCTCATCGAGCCGTGGTCCGATGGAGACGAGCAGCCGTTCACCCGCCTCCGTCGGCGAGACGCTGCGTGTCGTGCGTGTCAGCAATCGCAATCCAAGCCGCTCCTCGAGCCCGCGGATGGTGTGGCTGAGCGCCGACTGCGACACACCCAGCTTGCCCGCCGCCTTAGTGAAGCTCTGTGCACGCGCAACGGCGAGGAAAGCGATGAGATCGTTGACGGCAGGGCGTGACATTTATGAAAAATCCTCATGGGTTCTTGCCGTTTATACCATCTAATCGCAACCAGGCGCACGCCCTAAATACCTTGTTAAGCGAGTGGACATGTCCACCCGACATCGAAAGCCCGACATCGAAAGGAAGACAAGGATGGATATAAAGCGAAGCGGTTCGCAGCCTTCGGCCAAGGGACCGGCCGACTGGTTCACCGGCAATGTGCGTGTCGACCCGCTGTTTGCCGTGACCAGCCCCGCACGCGCGGCTGGCGCCAGCGTCACCTTCGAGCCCGGCGCCCGCACCGCTTGGCACACCCATCCGCTCGGCCAGACGCTGATCGTCACATCGGGCTGCGGTCGTGTGCAGCGCGAAGGTGGCCCCATCGAGGAGATCCGCGCCGGCGACGTCGTCAGCTTCGCCCCGGGTGAACGTCATTGGCACGGCGCATCGCCGACCACGGCGATGACCCATATCGCCATCCAGGAACAGCTCGACGGCAAGGTCGTCGACTGGATGGAGCATGTCACCGACACGCAGTACCAGGGTTAGAAAAGGAAACGGCAATGCAGAAACGTGAACTCGGAAAGAGCGGGCTTCAAGTCTCGGCCATCGGTCTCGGCTGCATGGGGCTGAGTTATGGTTATGGCCCGGCGACAGCAATTCCGGAGGCGATCGCGCTGATCCGCCGCGCGTTCGAACGCGGCGTGACCTTCTTCGACACGGCCGAGGCCTATGGCCCCTATAAGAACGAAGAGCTTCTGGGAGAGGCCCTGGCGCCTTTCCGCAGCGAGGTGGTGATCGCCACGAAATTCGGTTTCAACTTCGATGCCAATGGCGGCCAGAGCGGCATGAACAGCCGGCCGGAACAGATCCGCGCGGTTGCTGACCAGGCGCTGAAGCGTTTGAAGACCGATGTCATCGACCTCTTCTATCAGCATCGTGTCGACCCCGATGTCCCGATCGAAGATGTGGCCGGCACGGTCAAGGCGCTGATCGCCGAGGGCAAGGTCAGGCATTTCGGCCTCTCGGAAGCAGGCGCCCAGACGATCCGTCGCGCCCATGCGATCCAGCCGGTGGCGGCACTGCAGAGTGAATATTCGCTGTGGTGGCGCGAACCCGAGCAGGAAATCCTGCCGGTGCTTGAAGAGCTCGGCATCGGTTTCGTGCCCTTCAGCCCGCTCGGCAAGGGCTTCCTCACCGGCGCGATCAGCGAAACGACGACCTTCGACAGCAAGGACTTCCGCAACATCGTGCCGCGCTTTTCCCAGGAAGCGCGCAAGGCCAACCAGGCACTCGTCGATCTGCTCGCGGACATCGCCGCCCACAAGAAGGCAACCGCCGCCCAGGTCGCCCTGGCATGGTTGCTGGCACAAAAACCCTGGATCGTGCCGATCCCCGGCACCACCAAGCTGCATCGTCTCGAGGAGAACATTCAGGCCGCCGAGGTCGAACTGACGGCCGAGGATCTTGGCAGCATCGAAAGCGCGCTCGCCACCATCAAGGTGGAAGGCGATCGTTATCCCGCGCATCTGCAGGCAAGGGTCAATCGCTGAGGGCCGCCAACAATGGAAAATTAGCGACCGCAGTCATTTGCGGCCGCTTCTTCGTCGATCGCATTATCGTCTCGGTGCCGGCGCGTTCTCCTGGAAGGCCGGTATCGCTTCCAGCCGAGCGACAATCTCCGCGATATTTGGCCATTGGGCGAGATCGAAGCCCATACGCCGGGCGCTGATCGCCTGCGGAAAAAGGAAGATATCGGCAACACACGGCTGATCCCCAACGGCGAAAGCCCCCTGCCTGCGGCCGGCGATCATCGTCTCGATCGCGGCCATTCCCTCGCCGACCCAATGACGATTCCAGGCGGCAACGGCATCGGCTTCCGCCTGGAAGGTCTTGCCGAGATGCAGGCCGATCCGCGGCGGCAGCAGCGCATGGATCTCGGCGGCGATCGCAAGCGCGATCGACCGCGCCAGCGCCCTGTCCTCCGCCGTTCCCGGCAGCAGCGCCGGTTCGGGCTGAATCTCGTCGAGATATTCGACGATCGCCAGCGACTGGGTGATGAGGACGCCGCTATCCGTCAACAAGGCCGGGACCAGCCCTTGCGGATTGACGCTGCGATATCCGGCCTGCCGGCTCTCGGCATTTTCGCCGAGGATGGTCACCGGCAGTGTTTCCGCCGTCAATCCCTTGAGGGCGAGCGCGATACGGACTCTCGACGTCGCCGAGGAAATTTCATTCTGATAGAGCTTCACGGGTCTTCTCCCTGGTGACCTAAAAGAGGGGTTGGAACGGCCGCGGCGCCCCGGAAGACGACGCTGCGGATGCTGCCGTCACGAGGCCCGCAAGCGGCGAAGGCTCCTGCGAGCTTACGTCGTAGATGCAGGGCGCGGCGAAGACCGCCGCTCCCAGAATGCAGATGATCATCAATCTCATCAGATCCTCCAACGACGAGGCCCGGTCGGCCTCGTCCTGTTTGCTTTCGGCTGCTGTCCTTTGCCCGCCGCGGCCAATGGCCTTCGGCGGGCAATGCATTCGTCAGGCAACGCTCAATTCGACATGGATATTGCCGCGCGTGGCCTTCGAGTAAGGGCAGGTCTGGTGCGCCTCTTCAATGAGCGCTCTTGCCACATCCGCTTCGATCCCCGGCAGGCTGACCTTGAGACGGGCCTGCAGGAAATAGCCGCCATCGGCCGTTCCCAAATCGACCTCGGTGTCGACGGCGAGATCGGCGGGGAGCCTGACCTTTTGATTGGCCGCGGCAAAGCCGATCGCGCCGATGAAGCAGGCAGACCAGCCGGCGGCGAAAAGCTGTTCGGGATTGGTGCCGGCCCGGTTGCTGCCCGGAGGCGAAAGCTTGATATCCAGCTGGCCGTCGTCGCTGTGCGAAGCGCCGTCGCGCCCGCCCGTCGTATGGGTCTTGCCGGTATAGAGAACCTTGTCGATCTTTGTCATGGAACACTCCTTGTGTTGCGTCGCTTCAGGCGACTGGCCGCACTGCGCGGCCGGGTTGACGGAGTGTGTTTTGACCGACGGATATATCCGCCATGTTTCCAAAATCGCCCGAAATGTCACAAAACGTAGCATCCGATATCGAGGACATCTTTACATACAAACATCGCGAAATTTTGCGGCGGCTGCCGATGTCAATGGATGGTGACTTCCGCCGCCAGTCCGCCGTCGGCGCGATTGTAGAGCCGGAGCGACCCGCCGATCTTGGCCGTCAGCTGCTGGGCGATCGCAAGACCGAGACCGGTGCCGCCGGTCTCCCGGTTGCGGGATTGTTCCAACCGGAAGAAAGGCTGCATGGCGGCTTCCAGCATATCGTCCGGAATTCCCGGCCCGCGATCCATGACTGTGATGACGATATCGTTCTCGGCGCTGCGCTCGACGCTGATCTCGGCAGCGCCGGCGAACTTCAGCGCATTGTCGATGAAGTTCGACAGGATTCGGCGAAGCGCATGCGGCTTGGTGAAGGCGGCGCCGTGAACCAGCCCGACGACGGTGACGGCCTTTCCGGTATCCTGATAGTCATAGGCTATGCTGTCGATGAACGAGGCGAGATCGATGCGGGCGTTCTTCTCGCCGTCGCCATGCGCGCTGCGCGCATAGGCAATCCCGTCCTGGACGAGACGCTGGATCTCGCCGAGATCATGCACCAGCTTGTCTTTCTCCGGCGAGTCCTCCGCCATGTCGGCGCGCAGCCGCATGCGGGTGATCGGCGTCTGCAGGTCATGCGAGATTGCCGCCAGGATCTGGACGCGCTCTTCGAGGTAATGGGCAATCCTCTCCCGCATCGCGTTGAACGCCCTTGCCGCATGCGCGACCTCGCTCGGGCCCGCCTCGCTCAAGGCCGGACCATCCTTGTTCGGATCGAGGGCATCGGCGGCGGCGGCAAGCGCGCCGAGCGGCCGGATCGCCTGACGAACCGCAAACCAGGTGCAAAGAATGAGCAGCGCCATCTGGATGACGAAGACATAGGGCAGCCACGCGGCGATCGGCATGACCCCCTTCGGCGTGACGTCGATCGTCAACGGGCTTCCGTCGCTGAGCGTCAGATGCGCCTGCAACCGGTTCACATCGCCAGGAATCCGTTCGATACGGATCGGAAAGCGGTGCCCGATCGCCTCCTCGATCTTGCCTGATATCTCGGCGCCCTTGCTTGACGTGTCAGGCACGCCGGCAAGGCCGGGTCCGAGCACGAAGCGGTAGTTGCCGCGGCTCAGCCGGTCCAGCAGATCGCCACGTTCGCCTGGCGGAAGTCGGTCGAGAACGGCAATCGACGTTGCAACGTCGTTTTCCAGCGTGCCGAGCATCACGGCCTTGGCCGACATATAGCGCTCCATATAAAGAACGCTGAAGGACAGCCCGTAGGCCACAGCCAAGCCAATCAGCAGGATCAGAAATATCCGCGAGCGCAACGTGCTCGGCCAGGCCAAACCCGAGCGCAAAGGGACCACCGACTTCATTGGCGCAGCTCCGAGATTTCGACCGGAACTGAAAACACATAACCTTCGCTGCGCACCGTCTTGATGTAGGTCGGCTCGCGTGCGTCGTCGCCCAGCCGCTGACGCAGCCGGCTGACCAGGAGATCGATCGAGCGATCGAAGAGATCGGCGTCGCGACCCTGTGTCAGACTCAGAAGCTGGTCGCGATTGAGCACCCGCTGCGGATGGTCGATGAAGACGCGAAGCAGACGGTATTCGGCGCCGCTAAGCGCAATCGCGGTCCCCTCCTTGTCGAGAAGATGCCGGGCGACCGTATCGAGCCGCCAGTCGCCGAAGGTCAGCAACTGTCCGGCCTCGCTGATCTGCAGATTGGGCGGCAGCATGCGCGTCCGCCGCAGCACCGCCTTGATGCGGGCGAGCAGCTCGCGCGCTGCAAACGGTTTGGCAAGATAATCGTCGGCGCCCATCTCCAGGCCGAGGATCCGGTCCATCTCATCGGTGCGGGCCGTCAGCATCAGGATCGGGATCGCCTTGTGCCGACCGGCACGCAGTTCGCGGCACAGCACCAGCCCATCGTCGCCCGGCATCATAACATCGAGCACGATCAGGTCGACGGCATTGGCCTCGATAAAACTGCGCATCTGGCGCCCGTCGGCGGCAACGCTCGTCCTGAGACCGTTCTTCTGCAGATAGCCCGAGACCAGCTCGCGGATTTCGCGATCGTCATCGACAATCAGGATGTGATCGACATGATCCATATTTCCCGGTTCCTCACCCGTAAAGGCGGCCGCGCCCGCCGCCTCGATATCGAAGCGGTTGACGCGACCTACGCATATTCCGCCGGCCGGAGCAACGAGGCCCTGCGGCACGATACCGTCGGCTTAGAAGCGATCGACGTCTATGACAGCCTGCGCGAAGGCCTGCGGCGCCTCCTGAGGCAGGTTATGGCCGATGCCGCCGCCGATCGTGCGATGCTCGTATCTGCCAGAGAACTTTCCGGCATAGGCGGAGGGCTCCGGATGCGGTGCACCGTTTGCATCGCCCTCCATGGTGATCGTCGGCACCGAAATGACAGGCGCTCCCGCAAGCGTCTGTTCATAGGCATCGTACTTGGCTTCGCCTTCGACAAGCCCCAGGCGCCAGCGATAATTGTGAATGACGATGGCGACGTGGTCGGGGTTGTCGAAGGCGGCGGCCGATCTGCCGAATGTCGCATCGTCGAAGTTCCACTTCGGCGAAGCCGTCTGCCAGATAAGCTTTGCGAAATCATGGGTGTTGCTCTCGTAACCCAGACGGCCGCGTTCGGTGGCGAAATAGAACTGATACCACCAGGCAAGTTCGGCCTTCGGCGGCAGCGGCTTTTTGTTGGCCTCCTGGCTGCCGATCAGGTAGCCGCTCACCGAGACCATCGCCTTGCAACGCTCCGGCCAGAGCGCCGCCATGATGTTGGCGGTCCGCCCGCCCCAGTCATAGCCGGCAATGACCGCCTTCTCGATATCGAGCGCATCGAGCAGCGCGATCATATCGGCGGCGAGCGCTGACGGCTGGCCGTTGCGCGGCGTCTGGTCGTCCAGGAAGCGGGTCGTGCCGTAACCGCGCAGATAGGGCACGATCACCCTGTAGCCTGCCGAGGCAAGCAGCGGTGCGACATCGACGAAACTATAGATGTCATAGGGCCAGCCATGCAGCAGCAACACGACAGGACCGTCCGCCTTCCCCGCCTCGGCATAACCGATATCGAGCACGCCGGCTTTCACCTGCTTCAGCGCTTCGAAGGACGTGTGGGTTCCCACCTTGACGTCAGGCACGGATGCGGCGGACGCTGATTGAGCGGCGGCCTTGCCGGCCACGCCGAACTCGACCGCCGCAAGGGCGACGGCCGTCATGCCGAAGAAGCGGCGGCGGTGATGATTGATTTGCTCTGACATCGGTCTCTCCTGTCGAATGGATCACGGTGCTGAAATGAGGTTGCGCTTGTATCCCCCATATGTCGCAAGCCGTCGGTTTTGCATGCGGATGTAGCTTTCGGCCGCCGGGATACATTCTGATACAATCGCGCCGACCGAGCAAAGCCTCGCGCCGGCCCCGGCGCTTTCGCCACAGCCCACCGCTGGGCGGCAGTTTGTATCGCTTTGTATCGCCCGCCGCGACCGCAATAATTCGGTACATTTCCCCGCGAAACCGGACACATCGAGGATACGTCCGCCCGGCCATATCCCCGCCGTTGCTGGTTCGGGCCCCATCGCCGTCCAGAGCCCGATCAATCGGTTTCAAAGGAAACGATGATGACACTTCTGATCATTGCCTATCTCGGAGGCGTGCTGACGATCCTCAGCCCCTGCATCCTCCCCATCCTCCCCTTCGTCTTTGCCCGTGCCGGACAGCCCTTCGTCAGGAGCACGCTGCCCATGCTGGCGGGCATGGCCGCCACATTCGCGCTGGTTGCCACGCTTGCCGCAGTCGGCGGCAGCTGGGCCATTCGCGCCAATGAATATGGCCGCCTTGCCGCGATCGTCCTGCTTGGGCTCTTTGGCCTGAGCCTGCTTTCACCACGCTTCGCAAGCACGCTTGCCCGGCCGGTCGTCGACCTTGGAAACAACCTGCTAAATGCCAGCGGCGGCGGACGCGCCGCCCCGACGGCAAAGAGCGCGCTCATTCTCGGCATCGCCACCGGTCTGCTCTGGGCCCCCTGCGCCGGACCGATCCTCGGCCTCGTTCTGACGGGGGCGGCCTTGCAGGGCGCCAATCTGCAGACGACCTTCCTGCTGATCGCCTATGCCGCCGGTGCTGCGACGTCCCTTGCCGTCGCCCTGCTGGTCGGCGGCAGGATATTCACCGCCATGAAGCGCTCTCTCGGCCTCGGCGACCGGATTCGTCAAGGGCTCGGCGCTGCCGTGCTGGCGGGTGTCGCCGTCATCGCGCTCGGCCTCGATACCAGCCTGCTCGCCCGGCTCTCCTACGCCAGCACCGCATCGCTGGAACAGGCCGTGCTCAACAGGCTGCATGCAAAGCCGCTGAGTGGCGCATCCTCCGAGCTGGCGAGCAAAGACATGGTGATCGCCGCCGCCGATACGAAGAAGCCCTTCCGCAGCGATCTGCCCGTCGAAGGTGACGCGCCTTCGCTCGACGGCGCGGTCGAATGGCTGAACTCGAAGCCGCTGACATCAGAGCAGTTGCGGGGCAAAGTGGTTCTCGTCGACTTCTGGACCTATTCCTGCATCAACTGCATTCGAACCATCCCCTATGTCAGGGCCTGGGCGGACAAATATGCGGACCAGGGCCTCGTGGTGATCGGCGTCCACGCCCCGGAATTTGCCTTCGAGAAGAAGATCGACAACGTCAAAAGCGCAATCGACGATTTCAAGATCGGCTATCCCGTTGCGATCGACAATGATTACAAAATCTGGCGCGCCTTCCAGAACAGCTACTGGCCTGCCGCCTATCTGATCGATGCCAAGGGCCAGATCCGTTACCACCATTTCGGCGAAGGCAATTACGACAGGACCGAAAAGGCCATTCAGGACTTGTTGCGTGAGGCTGGCGGCCAGACGACGGCAAGCGCGCCGGTCGCGCCGGATGCCAAGGGCGTGGAAGCAAGCCCTGATCTCCGCAATATCCGCTCCGGCGAGACCTATCTCGGCTACGAACAGGCGGCGAACTTCGCCTCTGCGGAAGGGCTGCAGGCCGACGTGGCGCAAAATTATACGATCGGCGAACCGGGCCTCAACGAATGGGGCCTCTCCGGAGCCTGGATCGTCGGCCCGGATCAGGCGACCCTTGATCAGCCGGGCGGCGGCATCACTTATCGCTTCAGCGCCCGCGATCTGCATCTCGTTCTCGGGCCTGGCGCCGGTGGCAAGCCGATCCGCTTCCAGGTGAAGATCGACGGCAAGGCGCCGGGGCCTGACCACGGTGCAGACATCGATGCCGACGGCAACGGCACAGTGACCGCGACCAGGCTTTACCAGCTTGTCCGCCAGTCCGGCCCGGTCGTCGCCCGCAATTTCGAAATCAGCTTCCTCGATCCCGGGGTGCAAGCCTACGCCTTCACATTCGGCTGAACCCGGGACGCATCAATATCCCGACCCTTAACATTGACCCACAGGAGTAATCGTCATGAATAGACGTCTTATGTTCACCGCAGCGCTTGCATTTGCCACCACCGCCATCGCATTCGCGGCAGAGGCTGCCGAGGTGAAAAACATCGTGATCGTCCACGGCGCGCTGGCCGACGGCTCGGGATGGCGTAGGGCGACCGACATTCTCGAAAAACGCGGCTTCAACGTCACCATCGTCCAGCAGCCCATCACCTCGCTCGAGGACGATGTCGCGGCGACCAAGCGCGTTCTCGACTTGCAGCAAGGACCAAGCCTGCTCGTCGGCCACAGCTATGGCGGCATGGTTATCACCGAAGCGGGCAATGATCCCAATGTCGCCGGGCTCGTCTATGTCGCCGCCTTCCAGCCCGACAAGGGCGAAAGCCTGCTCAGCCTCGCCAGCTCGAAGCCCGCCGGCAGCATGGATATCAAGGAAACGAAGGACGGCAAATATCTCTATCTCGATCCCGGCGCCTTCGCTGCGGCTTTCGCAGCAGACCTTCCGCAAGCCGAAGCCGATTTCATGGCAAGGTCGCAGGTCTTCGCCTCGAAGCAGGCTTTCTCGGCCAAGATCACCCAGCCGGCATGGCGAACAAAAAAAAGCTGGTCGATCGTCGCCACCGAGGATCGCTCCATCAACCCCGATCTGGAGCGTGACATGGCAAAACGCGCCGGCAGCGAAGTGACCGAAATCAAGGCCAGCCACGCCGTCTTCGCCTCCCAGGCGGAAAAGGTCGCCGATGCGATCGAAAAGGCGGCAAGACAAGCCGGCGAGTAGCGCGCAGCCAGGAAATGTTCCTAAGCAGTCGCGAGGATGATGCCTCCGGTCGGACGTCCGCCCGACCGGAGGCGCGCCCTGCCGGCCGGGACCCGCTCCCGCGGCCAAGTCGGCGCCATTTATACAGTTTTGTGACTATTCCATCAAAAAATGGAAGATCAGTCACAAATTCTCATTTCAATTTGAGGAGGTTCCCTATAAAATTGAAGCGATATGCCATGTCGGGCGCAACCGGCTGGTGCAGAAACTGTGTCTCGGCGCAAATGCCGAATCGCAGGTCCACGGCCGAACGAGACTCGGGAATGGCAGTCCTTGTTAAATTTTCGTCAGAACACTATTCCAGTGTGAACGATAAGGGAGACACGCGATATGGATAGTCGCAGGGGCCGGCGCATCGCAGTCTTATCCGAGGCCCTTTCACAACATCGCATTCTGCACATCAAGAATGCTGCCGAGATCCTGGGCGTCTCGGAAATGACGGTTCGGCGTGATGTCAGCGCCAATGCAGGCCAGTTCGCGTTCCTGGGCGGCCATATCGTTCCGGCTGTCGAAGCGGAGAACGATGCCTATGAAATTTCCAGGGCAGCCGACAGCCATGCCGCGGCAAAGCGGCAGATCTGCACACAAGCCATTGATTACATTCACGATGATGATACCGTTTTTTTCGATTGCGGCACCACCTTGCCCTATCTGGTCGATCTTCTCCCAGACAAGATTCATATAACGGCGATCTGTTACGCGCTGAACGTCGCCGATCGTCTGACGCGAAAACCCAACGTTCGCCTCGTTATGCTCGGCGGTCTCTATCACCCCGCATCGGCAAGCTTTTCCGGTGCCTCGGGGCTGGAAATGCTCGATTCGCTGGTGATCAACGTGGCATTCCTTTCTGCAGCCGGTATCGATGCCCGGCGTGGCGCGACATGCGCACATTTCCACGAAGCGGAGATCAAGAAAAAGGCGATGTCCCGCGCACGGAAGAATATTCTTCTCGCCGACAGCAGCAAGATCGGCAAGCTGAAGCCAGCCTTTTTCAGCGAGATGAAGGCGTTCGATGCGGTCATTACCGAAAACGGCATGAGCGATTTCGACTGACAAATCCGCATTTTTTCTGCACCTGTCGAAATCTAACTTGACGCGACAGCCAGGTGATGCAACTGTCACAAACAATGAAAAAAAACTAACATTTGAGTTGATTGTGAAGACCGCTTTCCGCTGCGCGCATCTGCACTGATAGCAACAGGATCTTCACGCCCTGCCCGGGAGGATTCTATTTGGAAACCGTTGCTGTTCACAATGCGGCAAACGCCCCCTCGCAATCGCCGGAGCGCACCCATAACCGGCCGCGCAATGCCGGTATGGAACTCGATCTGTCGTGGGTTCTTGATGCTCGGGTCAACCTGTCTGCCACCGAGCGCCGCGTAGCCTCGCTTCCCGGACGCCGGACCGTCAAAAAAGACGCACAGGCGGCTTGGCTCCTGAAGGCGGTTACCTGCATCGATCTGACGACGTTGAACGGCGACGATACCCCCGAGCGCGTCAAGCGGTTGTGCGCGAAGGCGATGAATCCGGTGCGCGCCGACCTTCTCGATTCGCTTGGCATGAGCGGCCGTTCGATCACGACCGGCGCCATCTGCGTCTACCATCGTTTTGTTGCAACAGCCGTCGAGGCGCTCGGCGATTCCGGCATTCCGGTCGCAGCGGTTTCGACCGGTTTCCCCGCCGGCCTCAGCCCGCACCACCTCAAGGTCAAGGAAATCGAGGCATCGGTTGCCGATGGCGCCAAGGAAATCGACATCGTCATCACCCGCGAGCATGTGCTGACCGGCAATTGGACGGCACTCTACGAGGAAATGAAAGAATACCGCGCCGCCTGCGGTGATGCGCATGTCAAGGCCATTCTGGCGACCGGCGACCTGAAGACGCTGCGCAATGTCGCCAGGGCCTCGCTGGTCTGCATGATGGCGGGCGCCGATTTCATCAAGACCTCGACCGGCAAGGAAGGCGTCAATGCGACGCTGGCCGTGACATTGACCATGCTGCGGGCGATCCGCGCCTATTACGAGCGCACCGGCATCAAGATCGGCTACAAGCCGGCCGGTGGCATTTCCGCGGCGAAGGACGTGTTAAACTACCAGTTCCTGATGAAGGACGAACTGGGGCGCGAATGGCTGGAGCCCGATCTCTTCCGCATCGGTGCATCGAGCTTGCTTGCTGATATCGAACGGCAGCTGGAGCATCATGTCACCGGTGCCTATTCGGCCCTCAACAGACACCCGATTGGATGATCCAGATGACTGTTGCCAAGTATTTCGACGAAATGTCCTACGGCCCTGCCCCTGAATCCGATATCGAAGCGCGCGACTGGCTGGCGCGCCACGCTTTCGGTTTCGGTCACTTCATCAATGGCGCGTTCGTGCCCTCGGTATCGGGCAAGAGTTTCGACACGTTCGAGCCAGCCACCGGCAAGGTCCTGGCGAAGCTCGCCAGCGGCGGTGCGGCGGATGTGGACAACGCGGTTGCTGCGGCCCGCAAGGCGCAGGCGTCATGGGCGCGATTGCCGGGCCACGCGCGGGCGCGCCATCTCTATGCACTTGCCCGGATGATCCAGCGCCATGCACGTCTGATTGCTGTGGTCGAGGCCATCGACAACGGCAAGCCGATCCGCGAAACCCGCGATCTCGACGTGCCGCTGGCAGCCCGTCATTTCTATCATCACGCCGGATGGGCGCAAATCCAGGACACGGAATTCGCCGACCATGTGCCGGTGGGCGTCATCGGCCAGATCATCCCATGGAATTTCCCGTTCCTGATGCTGGCCTGGAAAGTGGCGCCAGCTTTGGCGCTCGGCAATACCGTTATCCTGAAACCTGCCGAATTCACGTCGCTGACGGCGCTTCTCTTTGCCGAACTGGCATCTGCGGCGGGCCTTCCGGCGGGCGTGCTCAATATCGTGACGGGAGAAGGCGAAACCGGCGCGCTGCTCGTCGGGCATGAGGATATCGACAAAATTGCCTTTACCGGATCGACAGAAGTCGGGCGCGTTATTCGCGAGCGTACCGCAGGCAGCGGCAAATCATTGACGCTGGAACTCGGCGGCAAGTCACCTTTCGTCGTTTTTGACGACGCCGATATCGACGGCGCCGTGGAAGGCGTGGTCGACGCGATCTGGTTCAACCAGGGGCAGGTCTGCTGCGCGGGTTCGCGGCTTCTGGTCCAGGAAGGCATTGCCGATCTTTTCCATGAGCGGCTGAAGCGCCGCATGCAGACATTGCGGGTCGGTCAGCCTTTGGACAAGTGCATCGATATGGGTGCGATCATCGCACCCGTGCAATTGACACGTATCGAAACCCTGGTGAAAAAGGGAGTTTCAGAAGGCGCGACGCTGCATCAGGCGAAGATCGACCTGCCGAAAGGCGGCTGCTTCTACCCGCCGACGCTTCTCAGCGGCGTGCAGCCGACATCGATCGTCGCGACCGAGGAAATCTTCGGGCCGGTTGCGGTCTCCATGACTTTCCGCACACCGGAAGAAGCCGTCCAGCTTGCCAATCATACCCGCTACGGCCTCGCCGCCAGTGTCTGGAGCGAGACGATCGGCTTGGCGCTGAACGTTGCGGCAAAGCTCGCAGCCGGCGTGGTCTGGGTGAATGCCACCAATCTTTTTGACGCCGCCGTCGGTTTTGGTGGCAAGCGCGAGTCCGGGTTCGGCCGTGAAGGCGGACGGGAAGGTTGCTACGAATATCTGAAGCCGAAGGCTTGGGTCGGTCGCAAGGCGCGCGCAGCAATGCCCGCACTTTCGCAAGTGAAGCCGGTTGCCGGCGATTTTGCCCTGCCAACCATCGACCGGACGGCAAAGCTCTTCATCGGCGGCAAGCAGGCGCGCCCGGACGGCAATTATTCCCGTGTCATCGCCTCCCCCAAAGGCAAGGCGGTCGGAGAGGTCGGCGAGGGCAACCGCAAGGACATCCGCAATGCCGTGGTTGCCGCACAGGCCGCCTCCGCCTGGTCGAATGCCACCACGCATAACCGCGCTCAGATCCTCTATTACATCGCCGAAAACCTCAATGGTCGCGCCGATGAGTTCGCCTCGCGGATAACAGGGATGACCGGAGCGTCCGCAGCCAATGCAAATGCCGAGGTCGACGCCGCGATTTCGCGCCTCTTCACCTACGCAGCCTGGGCGGACAAATATGAAGGCGGCATTCACCAGCCGCCGCTTCGCGGCGTTGCCCTGGCCATGCCGGAAGCCATCGGCGTCGTAGGCGTCATTTGCCCGCCGGAAGCGCCGCTGCTCGGCTTTATCAGTCTGGTTGCGCCGTTGATTGCCACCGGCAATCGTGTCGTCGCGGTGCCGAGCGAGCCCTTCCCGCTTTCGGCGACGGATTTCTATTCCGTTCTGGAAACATCGGATGTGCCTGCCGGTGTCGTCAACATCGTCACCGGGTCGGCGATGGAGCTGGCAAAGATCCTTGCCGCGCACAATGACGTTGATGCGTTGTGGGCCTTCGGCTCCGCGGAATTGTCGACGACGGTGGAGAAGCTGTCTTCGGGCAATCTCAAGCGGACCTTCGTAGACAATGGCAAGGCGACGGACTGGATGGACCGAGCCGCTGCCGAGGGCGCGCTATACCTTCGCCGCGCTGTGGATGTGAAGAATATCTGGATCCCCTACGGAGAATAAGGGCTCCAGCTCTGGTCATCCGGGCGGGAGGAGAACCGCACCGGCAGGCGAGAACAACGGAATTTGAGGGAATCGCAGAGCTGTAACGGAGCTGCGATTGTGGGGTCTGTTCCGCGGCACGAGCCGCGAAATAGTGCAATTAAGGGAGGACTTCCATGCTGAAGAATATCGATCCGGCTCTGAACGCGGATGTGCTGCACGCGCTCCGGTCCATGGGGCATGGCGACACGGTCGTTGTTTCCGACACCAATTTTCCTTCGGATTCGATTGCCCGGCAAACGGTGCTCGGCAAGCTGTTGCGGATAGACAATGTGTCCGCTGCCCGCGCCATCAAGGCTATTCTTTCGGTGATGCCGCTGGATACGCCGCTGCAGCCGTCTGCCGGGCGAATGGAAATCATGGGCGCGCCGGACGAGATCCCTCCAGTGCAGCAGGAAGTCCAGGCCGTCATCGACAGCGCCGAGGGCAAGCCGGCGCCGATGTATGGCATCGAGCGTTTCGCCTTCTATGAGGAAGCCAAAAAGGCTTATTGCGTCATCACCACGGGCGAAAACCGCTTCTACGGCTGCTTCCTGTTCACCAAAGGCGTGATTCCGCCGGAAGCCGTTTGAAGGGAAACGATAATGAAGGTGGGTGTTTCGATCCTCGGGATTTTCGTCGCCGATACGGCCTATCTGGCCAAGCGCATGCCAAACATTGGCGAGACAATCACCGGGACCGGTTTTGCAGTGGGCCCGGGCGGCAAGGGATCCAACCAGGCTGTCGCCGCAGCCCGCGCCGGGGGAACAGTCTCCTTCATCTCGAAGATCGGCCGCGACACGTTCGGCGATATGGCGCTGAAGACCTATGCGGAAGCGGGCGTGACGCCGAAGGTTGTCCAGATGGACGATATGCCGACCGGCGCTGCCTTCATCTACGTCAATGACGGTAACGGCGACAATGCGATTATCGTCTATCCAGGTGCCGCGGGCACCATCGGCGTTGGTGATGTCGAGGCGGCACGCGAAACCATCGAGCAATCGGCGGTTTTCGTCACCCAGCTCGAACAACCGGCCGAAGCGGCGCAGCGCGCCCTCGAAATCGCCCATGCGGCCGGCGTGACCACAGTTTTCAATCCAGCGCCGGCCGAGCCGTTTCCGGACACGATCTATCCGCTCTGCGACTATATCGTGCCAAACGAAACCGAGGCAGCCGCTATCGTCGGCTTTCCGCTCGACACGCTCGACGAGGCCAGACGGGCTGGCGACGCCTTTCTTGCCAAGGGCGTGAAAGCCGCGCTGATCACGCTGGGTGGTCGCGGCGTGTTGTATCATACGGCGGGGCAATCGGTTCATGTTCCGGCCGTCTCGTCGGGAGCAGTCATTGATACCACAGGCGCCGGCGACGCATTTGTCGGTGGCTTCTCGGCGGCACTCTCGCGGGGCGCTACTCCGGTCGAGGCCGTGCGTTTCGGCTGCGCGACCGCCGGTATCGCGGTGACGCGGCGGGGTACCGCGCCTGCAATGCCGAAGATCGAGGAAATCGAGGCGCTTCTCCGGCAAGGAGGCGCGGCATGACCCGCAACGATCCGATCAAGCACGTCTTCATCTGGCCGGCACTGCTGATCGTGCTGGTGATCTCGATCTTTCCGCTGATCTATTCGCTGACCACCAGCTTCATGAGCCTGCGGCTGGTGCCGCCGATCCCCGCGCATTTCGTCGGCTTCGGCAACTATATGGAACTGCTTCAGAATCCGCGCTTCTGGAATGTCGCCTGGACGACGACGATCATCGCTTTTGTCGCGGTGACGCTGCAATATGTCATCGGTTTTTCCGTGGCGCTGGCGCTCAACCGTCGCGTGCCCGGCGAAGGTTTGTTCCGGGTGAGCTTCCTGGTGCCGATGCTGGTGGCGCCCGTTGCCGTTGCACTCATCGCCCGCCAGATCCTCAATCCCACGATGGGCCCGCTCAACGAGTTGATGACCGCCTTCGGCTTTCCCAATCTGCCGTTTCTGACGCAGACCAGATGGGCTATCGGAGCCATCATTTCCGTCGAAGTGTGGCAGTGGACACCCTTCGTCATCCTGATGCTGCTTGCCGGGCTGCAAACCCTGCCGGAGGACGTCTACGAGGCCGCCGCGCTTGAAAACGCCAGCCCCTGGCAGCAGTTCTGGGGGATCACCTTCCCGATGATGCTGCCGATTTCGGTGGCTGTGGTCTTCATCCGCCTCATCGAAAGCTACAAGATCATCGATACGGTGTTCGTCATGACAGGCGGAGGGCCTGGCATTTCCACGGAAACGCTCACCTTGTTCGCGTATCAGGAGGGCTTCAAGAAGTTCAACCTCGGCTACACTTCCGCCCTGTCCTTCCTGTTCCTGATCGTCATCACCGTGATCGGGCTGGTCTATCTCGCCATCCTGAAGCCCTATCTGGAGAAGCACAAATGAGCGTGCGTGACCTCAAGGGATCCGGCCGCTGGTGGGCGCTTGCAGGCTGCCTGCTCTGGCTGGCCTTCACCTTCTTTCCGCTTTACTGGGTCGCGATCACCTCGTTCAAGTCGCCGCTCGGCGTCGTCGGCGGGCCGACCTATATTCCATTTGTCGACTTCGACCCGACGCTGACAGCCTGGAGCGAGCTTCTGTCGGGCGCACGCGGCCAGTTCTACAACACCTTCATCGCCTCGACGATCGTCGGGCTGTCCGCATCGGTGCTGGCCACCTTCATCGGATCGATGGCAGCCTATGCGCTGGTGCGCTTCACCTTCGAGGTCAAGCTGCTGTCCGGCGTGATTTTCGTCGTCGTTGCCTTCGGCGGATATCTGCTCGGCCGCCATGTGCTGGGCTACGGGCAGGCTATATCGCTGATCTTTGCTTTTGTTGCAGCGCTTGCGCTCGCCATCGGCTCCAGCCGTATCAAGCTTCCGGGGCCACTCCTCGGCAATGATGATATCGTCTTCTGGTTTGTGAGCCAGCGCATGTTTCCGCCGATCGTCGCCGCCTTTGCCTTGTTCCTGATGTATACGGAAATGGGCAAGTTGGGGTTCAAGCTGGTCGACACCTATACAGGCCTCACCTTCGCCTATGTCGCCTTCTCACTGCCGATCGTGATCTGGCTGATGCGCGATTTCTTTGCGGCACTGCCGGTTGAAGTCGAAGAGGCGGCGATGGTCGACAATGTGCCTTCGTGGAGAATTTTCTTCGGTATCGTCCTGCCCATGTCCAAGCCGGGCCTGATCGCGACATTCATGATCACCCTCGCCTTCGTCTGGAACGAGTTCCTGTTCGCGCTCTTCCTGACCAGTTCCAAATGGCAGACCCTTCCCATTCTCGTCGCAGGGCAAAACAGCCAGCGCGGCGACGAGTGGTGGTCGATATCGGCAGCCGCCCTGGTCGCGATCATACCCATGGTCGTCATGGCGGGCATTTTGAGCAGGCTGATGCGGTCCGGCCTGCTTTTGGGAGCAATAAAGTGACCGTCCGACAACCCTAGTCATTGTTCAATTCCGGGGAGGAAAACATGAGAAGATTACTACTGAGTTCAACGGCAGCGGTACTGCTTGCTGGAACGGGCACGACATCCGCGCTCGCATGCGAACCGGACTACACCGGTGTCACGCTGACTGCCACGACGCAGACGGGACCTTATATCGCCTCTGCGCTGCAACTCGCGGCCAAGGGCTGGGAGGAAAAGACCTGCGGCAAGGTGAATGTGGTGGAATTTCCGTGGTCGGAACTCTACCCCAAGATCGTCACCTCGCTGACTTCGGGCGAAGACACGTTCGACGTGGTCGCCTTCGCACCAGCCTGGGCGCCGGACTTCACCGATTTTCTCTCGGAAATGCCCAAGGCGATGCAATCGGGTGCCGATTGGGACGACATCGCTCCGGTTTACCGCGAGCAACTGATGGTCTGGAACGGCAAAGTGCTGTCACAGACCATGGATGGTGACGCGCATACCTATACCTACCGCATCGACCTTTTCGAGAACGCCGACAACCAGAACGCCTTCAAGGCAAAGTATGGTCATGATCTCGCGCCGCCGAAAACCTGGAAGGAATATCTCGACATCGCCGAGTTCTTCCAGCAGCCGGACAAGGGCCTCTGGGGCACGGCGGAAGCCTTTCGCCGTGGTGGCCAGCAATTCTGGTTCCTGTTCAGTCACGTCGCCGGATACACCAGCCATCCCGACAATCCCGGCGGCATGTTCTTCGATCCCGACACGATGGATGCGCAGGTCAACAATCCGGGCTGGGTGCGCGGTCTGGAGGAATATATTCGCGCGTCGAAGCTGGCCCCGCCAAATGCGCTGAACTTCTCGTTCGGCGAAGTGAACGCGGCCTTTGCCGGAGGCCAGGTCGCCGAGTCGATCGGCTGGGGCGATACCGGCGTCATTGCCGCCGATCCGAAGCAGTCGAAAGTTGCCGGTAGCGTCGGCTCGGCATCACTGCCGGGATCGGACGAAATCTGGAACTACAAGACCAAGAAGTGGGACAAGTTCGACCACGTCGTCCAGACCTCTTTCATGGCCTTCGGCGGTTGGCAGGCAGCCGTACCGTCGTCTTCCAAGAACCAGGAGGCGGCCTGGAACTATATCCAGTTCCTGACGAGCCCGGCAGTTTCCGGTCAGGCGGCGATCACCGGCGGCACAGGCGTCAATCCTTATCGTCTATCGCACACGACAAATACGGCGTTGTGGTCGAAGATATTCACCGAGCGTGAGGCAAAGGAATATCTTGGAAGCCAGAAGGACGCGGTAACCGCCAAGAACACGGCGCTCGACATGCGCCTGCCGGGCTATTTCTCCTATACGGAAATTCTTGAGATCGAGCTTTCCAAGGCATTGGCAGGAGAAGTGACGCCGCAGCAGGCGCTGGATACCGTGGCTGCCGGATGGAACAAGCTGACGGACGAGTTTGGCCGCGACAAGCAACTGGCAGCCTATCGTTCGTCGATGGGCCTGCCTGCAAAATAAACCCATCCGCAACATCCCATCCCGGCAGTGCCGGGATGGGATCAGGCATCGTTGAAAGAAGACGGAGACGATCGCCGCTTAGAACTGGCGATGGAATTCTCGTGAAAAGGTTACAGCATGTCCCAGGTGCGTTTGGATCAGGTCACCAAATCCTTTGGCAGCGTTGAGGTCATCCCTCCGCTCGATCTGGCAATTGCCGACAAGGAATTCGTGGTTCTCGTCGGGCCGTCCGGCTGCGGGAAGACAACCACCTTGCGGATGATCGCGGGGCTGGAACAGACGACATCAGGGGAAATCCGTATCGGCGAGCGCGATGTTACGGCGCTGCGTCCGGGTCTGCGCAATTGCTCGATGGTGTTTCAGAATTATGCGCTCTATCCGCATATGACAGTCGCCGAAAACATCGGCTACGGCATGAAGGTGCGCGGAACGCCGAAGCAGGACATCGATGCCGCCGTTGCAAATGCGGCGCGCATTCTCAATCTCGGTGCCTATTTGAAACGCAAGCCGAACGCGCTTTCGGGTGGTCAACGCCAACGTGTGGCGATTGGCCGGGCGATTGTCCGCCAGCCGGATGTGTTCCTGTTCGACGAACCATTGTCCAACCTCGACGCCAAATTGCGCATTGAAATGCGAACAGAAATCAAGCTCTTACACCGCCGACTTAAAACCACGATCGTCTACGTTACGCACGATCAGGTAGAGGCGATGACGATGGCAGATCGGGTCGTGGTTATGAATCAAGGGCGGATCGAGCAGGCCGCTGATCCGATCACCCTATATGAATCCCCGAAGAACCTCTTTGTCGCTGCCTTCATCGGCTCGCCCAGCATGAATTTCATCGAGGGCCGACTTGTGCAAACCTCCGGTGGAATTGCCTTCCAAGCCGAGGGTGACGTCGACATTGCGATTCCTGCGCAAAGAGCCGAGCGCCTTTCGGCGGCAGTGGGACAGTCCGTGGTTCTCGGAATCCGACCGGAACATACGATCGTCAGGGATCCAAACGCTTCGACTGTGAGCCTCCATGTCGCCGATATCGAGCCCCTCGGTCCATACACACTGGCGATCGGCAAGGTCGGGTCAGCAGCCTTTACTGCCCAAATCGACGCATCCTCGCGCGTTGGCCCGGATGACAGGATCAGCGTTCCAATTGATCCCCAAAAAATGCACTTCTTCCTTAAAAGTACCGGAGACACGGTCGGCTAAGAACCACCGCGACCCTATACAGCGATCCATCAAAGGACATGCGGAGATCGCGATCTGCTCGGTATGAATTCAAAGATACGTGGCATTGGCAGCGCTGCATAGGCGCGAAAGCGCGTCGCGCAAAAGCGCGTCGCGCAAAAGGAGAAATGCCCCTCTCCGGAACTGGAGAGGGGCAACATCATTACCTGTTGGCCGCGACTGGGCGGACCAGCGGGGTGACGCGGCGAATGGTGACGCGGCGGTTTTCCTGCTCGGGGCCCGACGTGTTGACCTTCAGATACTGCTCACCATAACCCTGCGTCGCGAGGTTCTCCGGCGCGATGCCGTAAACGTCGGTGAGCACGTTGGCGACCGATTCCGCCCGCTGGTCGGACAGGAGGAGGTTGCTCTGGTCTGAGCCAACAGCATCGGTATGCCCCTCGATCAGGAAGGTCTCGCTCGGATCCTTCTGGAGCACCTGGCTGATCGCGTCGGCGACCTTGCGCAACGTGCGCGCCTGGGTCATCGGAATCTCGGCGCTACCGGTCGCGAAAGTGATCGTGTCGAGGTCGATGCGGCGCACCTTGTCGCGGATACGGGCCGAATACTTCACCTCATCAAGCGAGTAGACGCGTTCCACAGGCTCGACTGGCGGCTCGCTCAGGAACTCGTAATAGTCCCGGTTCGGGTCGCTGCGCGTGTCGATGATGTAGTCGCTGAGCGGTACGCGCAGCCGCATCGGCGGCAGGTCGGCGCCCGGATCCTCGAAATAGTCGCGGTCCGGATCGTCATAGAGGTCCTGCGAATAATAGAGCACGTCCTCGCGCCCACGGGCGTCGACGCGCGACCGCTGGATGATGTCGCCGTAGCGGTTGCGGATCGTCACGATGCGGTAGCCTTCCGGCCGCGTGATCGTCTCACGGTAGCGGTCGCCTGAAAGCTCCTCGTAGCTCGGCCGCTCGCCGTCGCGCAGGAAGCGCCGGTCGTCGTCGCCGCGCACGATCGTCCTGTTGTCGTACTGGATGATCACCCGGCTGTCGTCGTCGCCGCGGTCGTCGAAGCGCGCGCCGTCGGGACGGACGAATTGCGGCCGCTCATCGAGCTTCCTGCCCTTCTCGCGAGTCACCGCCTCGAGCTTGACCGGCGCCGTCGCCTGGCCGCCGGTGGCAGCCTGCGCATCGGCATCCGAGGTCGGAACCTTCACTTCCTGGCTGTCGGCGCGCTGCCGGTCGCGGTCGCGGCGGCCTTCGCGGCCCTTGCTGCGGTCGGCATCCTTGTCGCTGTCGAGCACGGCTGCGCCGTTCTCGACCGGCAGAACGACGGTCTCATTGCTCTTGGCCGGATCTGCAGCGATCTTCTTGCGGCGCTCCAGTTCCTCGGGCGAAACCTTTTCCGGTGCCGGAATAGCCTGCTCCACCTGCTGGCCACCGTTGGCGTCCGGCTGCGGCTGGGCAGTGCCAGCCGCGGGCGCGGCCGGCGGGGCGCCGGTGGGCTGCTCGCCGGCGGGCTTTGCCGCCGTGCCGTCCTTCGGCTTCTCGGCCGGCGCGGCTTCCGGTGCTGCCGCCTTGTCTTCGGTCGTCTTAGCCGCAGGGGCATTTTCTGCAGGTGTTGCAGTCTCGCCCTTTGTCGGCTTCTGCTTGGCAGGCGCCTCGGCTGCGGGTTTCATCTCTGGCTTCGCTTCGGGCTTGGCCTGTTCTTCGGTCGGTGTCACCGCCTCGGGAGCGGCAGTCTCAGCCTTGCCCTTGCCTTTATCTTTGCCCTGGGCCTTATCCTGCCCCTTCTCCCGCTTGCCGCCTTCCGGCTTGACTTCAGGTTGTGCCTGTTCCGTTTCCGGCTGAGCTTCCTTTGTTGCCGGCTGCTGTTCGGGCTGAGGCTGAGCCTCCGGCTCGGCCTGCTGCGTCTCCTGCTTCTTCGGCTTCTTCGGCTTTTCCTGCGTTACCGGCTGCTCTTCCTGCTGCGGCGCGGCCTCCGGCTTTGCCTCGGGCTGGGCCTGCTGTTTGGCTTTCCGCTCGGGCTTGCTTTCAGGCTGCTCCGCGGGCGCCTCCTTCGGTGCCTCCGCCTTCGGCGCTTCCGGCTCTGCCTTGGGTTCAGGTGCTTCCTTCCGCTCGGCCTTCGGCTTTTCGGCGGGCGCTTCCTGCTGCGCCGGCTTCTCGGCGGCCGGCGCCTGTTCGGCCGGGGCTTCCCCCTGTTCCTTGTGCTTTTTCTTCTTCAGCAACTCCTCCTCGGAAGGCGCATCCTGCGCCACCTCGAAGCTACCCGGCTCGACCTGCCGCACGGCCGCGGCCTGCGTCGCAACGTCGCGTACGGCCGCCATCGCCGATGCCGGCTGCAGCGCCAGCGAAAGAGAAAGCAGCGGAAAAGCCGCGCTCGCGAACAATCTTGATTTCATGCCCATCGGGTTTCCTCGATCCTGTTTGAGCTTCTTGAAGGCCGCAAGGCCCTGGTTCCGCCCCTAGCTTCGCATTGAGGCGAAACGGCGGAATGGCAATCGCCGAGCCGCCGATTTGTTCCGGTTCTAGGGAGGTCGGGATTAACCTCGCGTGAATGTTGCAGTCTGCCGACGTTCATCTCGCCCGCTATTTGCACCGCCCAATTGCGATGGGATTTGTGTTGCAATTCCATGAAAAAAAGTCTGATTATCGCCGCAAGGCGGTCTCAGCACCGTTGAACTGCGGCCGTCAGCCCAAGAGAAAAAGGAGCGACGGCTACCAACAGAGAGGATCCTCATGCATATCTCCACCCGTATTTTCGCGGCAGCCTCGATCGCGGCGATGTCCCTTTTTGCCGGCTCGGCCATGGCCGATGGCGAGAAGTACGTGATCGGCACCGATTCGACCTATCCGCCCTTCGAATTCGTCGATGCCAGCGGCACGATCCAGGGTTTTGACATCGACATCGCCAAGGCGCTCTGCGCCGAGATGAAGGCGGAATGTACCTTCGTCAGCACCGACTGGGATGGCATCATCCCGGCGCTCAACGCCAAGAAGTTCGACATGATCGTTTCCTCCATGTCGATCACACCGGAGCGTCTGAAGCTCGTCGACTTCTCCAACAAGTACTACAACACCCCGCCGGCAATCGCCGTGCCGAAGGATTCGACGATCGCGGATGTCGCCGGCCTGAAGGGCAAGGTGATCGGCGCGCAGACCTCGACGACTCACGCCAACTATGCCGAGAAGCATCTCGCCGACACCGAGCTGAAGCTCTACCCGACGGCTGATGAATACAAGCTGGACGTTGCCAGTGGCCGTGTCGATGCCGTCATCGACGACGTCGTCGTTCTCTCCGAATGGGTCAAGTCCGACGCCGGCGCCTGCTGCAAGATCCTGACGACGCTGCCGGTCGACAAGGAAATCAACGGCAACGGCGCAGGCATCGCCATCCGTCAGGGCGATCCGCTCAAGGAAAAGCTGAACACGGCGATCGCCGCGATCCGCGCCAGCGGTGAATACAAGAAGATCCAGGACAAGTACTTCGACTTCGACGTTTACGGCGAATAAGAAATTCGGTATCTGGCCGAGGAAGGTAATGGCGGAAGGCTTGCTCTTCCGCCATTTTTGTTTGACAAAGATGGCAAGATCAAAACGGCAAAAGCCGTGAGGGGAATTTACGCATGGGCGGATTATTTTCCGCGCTCGGCTCCTTCTGGAGCTGGATTGTGCACATTTTCGATCCGCTATGCGGACCCGTTGGCATCTTTACCTGGTTGGGTCAGTCGACGATTCTTGCCTGTGGCGATACCGGCTGGGGCGATGAGATCGCGCTTGGCCTGCAGGTCACGATTTCGGTGGCGATCGTCACCCTGCCGATCGGCCTCGTCATCGGCTTCCTGGTAGCGCTCGGCCAGCAGTCGGAGGAAAAGTCGCTGCGGCTGGCGGCCGGTATCTACACGACGATCTTCCGTGGCCTGCCGGAGCTTCTGACGCTCTTCATCATCTATTACGGCATGCAGATGCTCATCCAGTCTCTGCTGACCTTCGTCGGCTATGACGGGCCGCCCGTCGAGATCAATGCCTTCCTCGCCGGTGTCATCGCGCTTTCGGTCGTCTTCTCCGCCTACTGTTCGGAGGTGCTGCTCTCGGCCTTCCGCGCCATTCCCAAGGGACAATATGAGGCGGGAGATTCGCTCGGCCTGCATCGCGGCCGCACGCTGCGCCTGGTCATCCTGCCGCAACTCGTGCGCATCGCGCTGCCGGGCCTGACGAACCTCTGGATGGTGCTGCTGAAAGACACCTCCTACGTCTCGATCATCAGCCTTGCCGATATCCTCCGCCAGACGAGTGTCGCCGTGCGCGTGACCAAGGAACCCTTCTTCTTCTATGGCCTGGCCTGTTGCCTCTATCTGGTGCTCGCCATCCTCTCCTCCTTCCTGCTCGTCTATGTCGAGCGTTGGGCCAAGCGTTCGGAGATCAGTCGATGAGCTATGCCGAAACGCTGATTCCACCGCAGCCCGCGCCCCGCGAGGTGATGAAACCGATGACGCCGGCGCGCATGGCCGGCTATATCTTCGTCGCCGTCTGGGCTCTGCTGGCAGCGCTTCTTGTCTTTTCCGTCGTCAATGGCTGGGATCCGGAAAAATTCACCCGTTACGGTCCGCGCTACCTCCATGGTCTCTGGATAACGCTGAGCCTCGTTTTCATTTCCGTCATCTGCGGCGCCATCCTGTCGCTGCCGCTTGCCGTGGCGCGCATGTCGAAGAACCGGGTACTGAATGCGCTGGCCTACAGCTACATCTATTTCTTCCGCGGCACGCCGCTGCTTGCCCAACTGTTCCTGGTCTATTACGGCCTCGGCATATTCCGGCCGCAGCTTGAGGCCGTCGGCATCTGGTGGTTCTTCCGCGATGCCTGGTATTGCGGCCTGTTTGCCATGACCATCAATACCGCGGCCTATCAGGCCGAAATTCTGCGCGGCGCGATCGAAAGCGTGTCGCATGGCCAGCACGAGGCGGCCGCCGCACTCGGAATCCACAAGTTCATCGCTTTCCGGAAAATCATCCTGCCACAGGCTCTCATCGTCGCGCTTCGCCCTTATGGCAACGAGATCATCCTTCTGATCAAGGGCTCGGCGGTCGTCGCCATCATTACCGTCCTCGACCTGATGGGCGAAACTCGCTACGCCTTCTCCCGCACCTTCGACTACCAGACCTATCTCTGGGCGGCGATCTTCTATCTCGTCATCGTCGAGGCCTTACGCCATCTCTGGGCCTGGATCGAACGCCGCCTGACCCGGCATCTCAAGCGCTGATGCGTGACGCCGAAACGCATGTCGCAGTTTTGGGATAAGCGCGTGCATGAGACAAAGCCGACTTGGCAGCACTCTCGGCATGATGCTGCCAAGTCATTGATATAAAAAATAAATTGTCCTTTTATGAAGTATCTGTAAAGATTTCATTAACCACTCGCATGTTTCCATATCACGTAGCGCTAATAAGCGCGCGAGTGGGAACAAGAAGAAGTGGAATGCGATGCACAAGGACATGGAAAAACAATTGCAGGGCTACGGTCTTACGACCGCCCAGATCCTCTACCACCTGCCGGACCACCCGGCGATCCTGCAGACCTATGTCTGGCAGGACTACGATCTCGCCCCCGATTTTCCCGAAATGCGCGGCTTCCTGAAATTCTGGGAAGAGAAGCTCGACGGGCCGCTGCATTCGGTGCGCTACATCCACCGCAAGCTGATCTCGGCAACCGAGTGGCGGGCGCTGAAGGGCGAGTTCATCCTGCACTGATCGGCTCTGCAGCAGGCTGCCGAAAAGTGTGAGCGGTTCGGGCGGCATGTTCTGACCGCGTCAGACATGCGCCTCGCCATGACCGAATTCGCCTTCGTCGCGATCCGGGCGAAGCGCGAAAGCGAGCATGCCGAGATAGAAGGCGACGACAATGGCAATGACTGCAAGGCCGGGAACCGGCCCGAGCACGGCATTGTCGATGACATAGGCCCATGACTGCGCCTGCAGCGCCGGCATGCCCTCCGTCTGCAGTTTCGGCGTCGAGATCTTCAGGCACCAGGCGAGCAACAGGATGAAATACATCCAGCCGTAATTGCGTTTGAGCCGGCGGTGCATCGCCTCCTGATAGCTGAGCAGGAAGCGCGGTTTGCGCAGGCTACGGGCGACCACCATCGCCCATTCGCCGCCGGCCCCGGCCTCCGGCGCCAGAATCTCGGCGAAATAGCAGCGCTCGATCTGGCGAATGCGGGCACGGTAGATATCGAAGAAGCGGTAACGCCGCGCCTCGATCATCAGCAGCAGCGTCACCAGCATCATCCCGAACAGCAGCACTCCATGATGCGAAGTCGGCGTCGACAGCGACACCGAAAGCAGTGCTGCGACCACGGTGATCGCCCAGTTGGAGGTTCGGTCGATGCGGTCGCGCCAACTTGTCATCCGTCCGAGTTCACCGCGGTAATAATGAATGAGCGTGTTCGTAACCTCGCCTGGTGTACTTGGCAGCAAAGGCCGTGCACCCTCTCCTTCCCGTACCAATGACGTCCTGTCTTCCTTCATTTTCATGGCTCGTTCCTCCCTTCGTCTTCTTTTCAGCCATTCTGCGCCCGCAAGCGCGCCATTGCAAAACATCGAAAGCAGCCTTAGACGCATGCTTGAAACAAAAGGACGATGGACTGCTATGGCAAAGAAGATCGACGAAGAAGCCCTTGGCGAGGCCTATAACCGGGCGCTGGCGCTGGAAAAGGCCGGCGATGTCGACGCGGCCGTTGCAGCCTATGAGGAAGTCTTGGCAATCGATCCCGACGATCACGGCGGTGCGGCCGTGCGCATCGCCGCGATGGGCCGCGGCGAGACGCCGGTCAGGGCGCCCGACGCCTATGTCGAGACCTTGTTCGACCAGCATGCCGAGGTTTTCGAGGACGTGCTCGTCGAGCAGCTCGGCTATCATGTGCCGATGCTGGTGCGCCAGCGACTGCAGACGCTGAAACTCGGACCGTTCAAGCGACTGCTCGATCTCGGCTGCGGCACAGGTCTCACCGGCGGCGCACTGCGCGATCTCTGCGCTGACATGACCGGCATCGATCTATCGGAGAAGATGGTCGAGATCGCCCATGAGAAGGATCTTTACGAGACGCTCTTCGTCGCCGAGGTCGAGGATTTCCTCGACGACAACGATGAGGAAGCCTTCGACATCATCACCGCCACCGACGTGCTGCCCTATCTCGGCGCACTCGAACCGCTGTTCTTCGGCGCCGCCGAGAACCTGACGCCGGGCGGCCTGTTCATCTTCTCCTCGGAGACCCTGCCCGAGGAAATCCTCGCCGGCCGCGCCTACATGGTCGGGCCGCACCAGCGCTTCGCCCATGCCGACGCCTATGTAAGAGAACGCCTGACGGCCACCGGTTTCGAACTCGTCGAGATATCGGATATCAACGTGCGTATGGAAGACGGCCAGCCGACACCCGGCCATCTGGTCATCGCTCGCTATATCGGCTGACGGATACTTGCACGATTGGCGAAGTATCTATTGCCTGAGACGTCGCAACCTGATAGTTAGTCGATCGGTAAAGTTTACCGCAACGATAGGAAAGGTTGCCGCATGTCGCTCGTGCTCTATGGGCATCCGCTCGCCTCCTTCTGCCACAAAGTGCTGATCGCGCTTTATGAAAACGCCACCCCCTTCGAAAATCGCATCGTCGACCTTTCCGATGAGACCTCACGCGCCGATCTTTTCCGTTTCTGGCCGATAGGCAAGATGCCGCTGCTCCGGGACGAGGCGCGCGACAGCACCATTCCCGAGACATCGATCATCATCGAATATCTCGAGCAATATTATCCCGGCCCCGTTCGCCTGCTGCCGCCAGAGATCGACCGGGCGCTCCAGGTCCGCCTCTGGGACCGCTTCTTCGACCATTATGTCCAGGCGCCGATGCAGACGCTCGTCAGCAATCGCCGGCGGCCCGAGGGCGCGGCTGACGAAATCGAGGTAGCTGCCGCCAAGACAACGCTCGCCACCGCCTATGCGATGATCGAAAAGCAACTCGCCGACAAGCAATGGATATCAGGCGACGCCCTCACCATGGCTGATTGCGCCGCAGCGCCTGCTCTCTTCTATGCCGAGACGCTGATCCCCTTCACTCAGGAACAGCCGAACCTTCGCGCCTATTATGATCGGCTGCTGGCGCGCCCGTCCTTTGCAAGGGTTCTGGAAGAGGCCCGCCCCTACTTCAAGTTCTACCCCTACAAAGACAGGCTGCCGGTCCGCTTCCAGGATACGGCGGGATGATCGAAAGCCAGGTGGATCTCGACCGTATGTTCCATGCGCTTTCCGATCGCAGCCGCCGCGGCATGATCGATCGCCTCGGCCGCGGCCCGGCCTCCGTTACCGAACTGGCCGCACCGCTCGCGGTTGCCTTGCCGACGGTGATGAAACATCTGCAGGTGCTGGAGGAGAGCGGCCTCGTGCTCTCCGAAAAATCCGGCCGGGTGCGAACCTATCGCCTGCAGCAGGATGCGCTTGCCACCGTCGAACGCTGGGTGGAACAGCGAAAGGTCCGCTGGACCACCGCCTTCGACAGGCTGGATCAATTTCTCGCCGATGAAACAAAGGGCCTTCCCGAATGACGACACGATCCGCCGAACATGCCACCCTCGTCATCGAGCGCCATTTGAAAGCGCCGGTTGCCCGCGTCTTCCGTGCCTGGTCGGCGCCGGAGGCCAAGCGCCAATGGTTTGCCTGCCATGGTGACTGGGTGCCGCTCGACTACCGGCTCGATTTCCGCCCCGGCGGCACGGAAAGAAACCACGTCGCCGATACCGACGGCCTTCTGCACGCCTATGACGCCCATTACATCGATATCGTACCCGATACCCGCATCATCTATGCCTATGAAATGAAGCTCGGTGAAACCCGCATCTCCGCCTCGTTGACCACCGTCGCCTTCGACGCCGAACCCGGCGGCACCAGAATGGTCTTCACAGAGCAGGTGGTCTTCCTCGACGGCTACGCCGACAACGGCGCCCGCCTCCAGGGCACCGAAATCGGCCTCGACAATCTGGAACTCTTCCTCGAGCGCGAGGAAAGCCAGATTCATTGACGTCAGGCGATCTGCCAGGGGTCAAGCGTTGCTTGATTTCTTCCGCGAGCCGGCGGGGCGAGTTGAAGTGTTGAGTGTGACGGCACTCCGAATGAGCGCCTTCAACGCCTCCTCGTCGATCTCGTCGCCCTCATGAAAATCGATGGCGCGCCTGACATTGCCGTCAAGGCTGGAATTGAAGAGGCCTGAGGGATCCGCCAGCGAGGCGCCTTTGGCGAAGGTCAGCTTCACCACGCTCTTATAGGTCTCGCCGGTGCAGATGATGCCGGCGCGCTCCCACACCGGAACGCCTCTCCACTTCCATTCCTCGACCACCGCGGGCTCGGCCTGCCGGATGAGCATGCGGACGCGGGCAAGCATCTCGCCCCGCCAATCGTGCAGTTCCTCGATCCTCGCATCGATCAGCTGAGAGGGAGAGGCTCCCTCGTTTCCTTCCCCGGAATCGCTCTTCTTCATGACTGCTGTCGCTTTCTTCATCGTTGTCGTTGCTGGATGCCGGCCTGGCATCCGCTCACATCCGTTCGCCGGGCAATTGGCTGGCCTGCTCCACCCAGGCGGCGAGCCGGGCTTCGTCGATTTGGTCGCTCTCGCGGATGTCGAGGTAGCGCACTTCCTTCTGCTTGGATTGGCCGGGCGGCAGAGGATGCAGCGACGTGCCGCGGAAGAAAGCCACCTTGACGTATTTCGTGAAGCAATGAACGCCGAGGAACCAGCCCTGCCCTTCAATGCCGTAAAGGGGCGAATTCCATTTGACGGCCTTGTATACGCCGGGCACCGTGCGCGTGATCAACACATCCAGGCGGTGCCCGACGTCGCTTTTCCAGCCCGGCATGGCGGCGATATAGGCTTGCACCGGAGCGTCGCCGTAACCCTTGGCGATTTGAGGGTTGCCGCCGGAGAGAAGCGTTGGCTCCCCGGTGGCCGGCTTGGCCGCTACCTTCTTGGTGACCTTCGCTTCGGTCTTGGACGTCTTGCCGGCCATCGCCTTCACTCCTATCCGCCGTTGCGTCCCGCGCCGCGCCATCGGGTGGCATATGGCAGCACGAACAAGTAGAGACCGGTAAGCAGGAGCAAGGTGAGCGGCAACAGCGCCAAGAGGCCCACCCAGACGGACGATTTCTCCCGCACCATGGCGATGATATTGGCGATGACCGCCACCGTAAAGGCAATGGACAGCCATCGGTGGATCTGCCGAAACCAGTTGTTCCAGTTCAATTGGGACCTCCTCCTCGAAATGAGCCTTGACGATGGGCTGCTTGCCGGGCGGGCGCCTCTCACTCTGTCCGCGCGAGAACCTGCTCCAGCTTTTCGAAGAACTGCGGCCAGCCGCTCCTGGCGCCTCCATAGGCCTGCCGCTGATCCGGCCGGAAACCAGACTGTTCCATGCGCAGATGCGTGCCCGTGCCTGTCGGCGTGAGCGTCCAGGTGACGACGGTTTCGAGGCCATAGGCGCCCCAGCTATAAGCGAGCGTCTTGTTCGGCTCGACCTCCAGAACCCGGCAGTCGACCGAGCCCCAATCGGCATTGAAGTTGAAACGGTGGTCGACGACCGGTTTGAAGTCACTCTTCATCAGCCACTCCTGGATCAGGTGCGGCTGGGTGAGCGCGCGCCAGATCTTGTCCGTGGGAAAATGCATCTCCCGTTCGATCACGACGGAACGTGTTTCGGTCGATATATAGGTCATTGATCCATCCTCTTCAGCAAATCTTCGAGCGCGTCGAAACGGCTTTGCCAGAAGCCCGCCATCTCACTTGTCCAGTCGACCAGTGGCGCCAGCGCACCGAGCTGGGCACTATAATGCGTCTGGCGACCTTCGTGGCGGTCGCGCACCAATCCGGCCTGCTTCAGGATTCCGAGATGTTTTGAAACGACTGGTTGCGAGACCCCTGCCCGCGCCGTCAGAGCTCCGACCGTCTTTTCTCCTTCACGGCACAGCCGCTCGAAAAGCGCCCTCCGGGTCGGGTCGGCGAGCGTTCTGAAGAGCATGTCCTGAGCGTTCGACATCTACGATCCATACCTCAATAGCTATGAGTCATACGTATAGCCATAGAGGTATGAGTGAGTCAAGTTGGCGCAAGACGACTTGAGGGAGCCATTATTGGTGAGTTACGCGCATGCAGCAGCATGCCTCGGCAGAGAACAGTGATTTCTCATACCCATGCGCCTATCAATTTCGCCATCGGTCATGCATGATCGCGTCGACACGCCTCGCCTATGCCGAGATCATGCAGCTTTGCGAACAGCGCTGGGATCAATGACCGCCGTCGGTGCCCAGGATCGCGGCGAGCAGCCGGCCTTCGAGCTCGGCAAGGTCGGGGTTACCATGCCGGCGCGGATGCGGATAGGGAATGGGAAGATCGAGCGCGATCCGCCCCTCGTCGAGCACGATGACCCGATCGGCGAGATGCACCGCTTCGCTGACATCGTGGGTGACGAGCACAGTGGTGAAACCGAGTTCGCGCCACACGCGATTGATGAGTTCCTGCATGCTGATCCGCGTCAGCGCATCGAGCGCGCCGAGCGGCTCATCCAGCGCCAGCACACCCGGCCGGCTCACCAGCGCCCGTGCCAGCGCCACACGCTGCCGCTGACCGCCGGAGAGCCGCGCCGGCCATTCGCCGGTCTTCTCGCCAAGCTGGACTTCGGCAAGCACGGCCTCAGTCGCCTTCAGCGCCGCCCGTCGGTCGATGCCGTCACCGAGCCCGACCACGACATTGTCGGCGACGCTGAGCCAGGGCAGCAACCGCGGCTCCTGGAAAACGATGCGCGCATTCGGGCTCGCCTGTGCGCCCTCGGCATCCTCGAAATGCAATTCGCCGGCGCTCGGCTCGTCAAGGCCCATCAGGATGCGCAGCAGCGTGCTCTTGCCGCAGCCGCTCTTGCCGATCACGGCAACGAACTGGCCGGCCGGAATATGCAGGTTGATGCTGCGCAACACGCGGTTGGTCCCAAAACTCTTTTCAAGCCCCGTCAGGCTGATCGCCGCCGCCCCCGCGGGGGCGATGCGTTTCGCCGCAGATTCATAGGCCGGCTCGTCGGCGGCAGCGTGAAAACGCTCATGCGCAATCGATGTCATGGCGTCTCTCCTATTTCTGATAGACCGGGTTCCAGGCGAGCGTCCGCTTCTCCAGCGCCCGGGCGATGACATCGGCAAGCTTGCCGAGCACGGCATAGATGACAAGGGCGAGCACGACGACGTCGGTCATCATGAATTCGCGAGCATTGTTGGCCATGTGACCGATGCCGGACGATGCAGCGATCGATTCCGATACGATCAGCGTCAGCCACATGATGCCCAGCGCATATCTCAAGCCGACGAAGATCGACGGCAGCGCGCCTGGAAAGATCACCTTGCGGAACAGCGTCCAATTGCCCATGCCATAGACCTTGCCCATCTCGATCAGGTCGCGATCGACATTGCGCACTCCATGATAGGTGTTGAGATAAACCGGGAAAAGCACGCCGAGCGAGGTCAAAAAGAGCTTCGATTCCTCGCCGATCCCGAACCACAGGATGACGAGCGGGATCATCGCCAGGTGCGGAATGGTGCGCAGCATCTGCAGTGTTGTATCGGTCAGCTGTTCGGAAATGCGCGACACGCCATTGGCAATGCCGAGCAGGAAACCGATCGAGCCGCCGACGAGAAGGCCGGCAAAGGCGCGGCCGGCGCTCACCAGCACGTCGTTCGGCAACTGGCCGGAAACCGTCGTCGACCAGAAGGCGAGGCCGACATCGGCCGGCGACGGCATGATGCGCGACGAGATCCAGCCGACAGAGGAGGCAAGCTGCCAGAAGGCCACGATCACCACCGGCACCAGGTAAGGCGTCAGCTTCTCCAGGCCGGGCAACGGCAGGCGTAAACCCGCCTTCGCGGCCTTTTCGGAAGCGACAGACCGTACGAACGGAGTATCGAAAGTCGACATGCAATGTCCTCACGCTTTTCGGGAACAGGACGTCGCAAGCCGTAGACGGCTTGCGACGGTGTCGCACTCTGCGTCTTCGTCGAACTCAGGAACCGGAGACGACTTTCAGATTGCCGCCATGGCTGCCGCCGGCGAAAACCTGCTTGCGCCCGAACTCATTGTTGAAGCCCAGGCGCTGCTGCTCGCGGGTGATGCCGAGTTCGGGGAAAAGCAGCTCGGCGACGCGATAGGCCTCTTCGAGATGCGGATAGCCGGAACCGATCACCGTATCGATTCCGATCTCCTGATATTCGCGAAGGCGCGCGGCCACCGTCTTCGGTGACCCCACAAGCGCGGTGCCTGCACCAGCGCGCACCAGGCCGACGCCGGCCCAGAGGTTCGGCGAGACTTCGAGTTTATCGCGGCGCCCGCCATGAAGGGCGGCCATGCGTTTCTGGCCGACCGAGTCGGACTCGTGGACGAAGCGCTCCTGCGCCTCGCGAATCGTATCGTCGTCGAGATGGCGGATCAGCCGTTCGGCCGCCTCCCATGCCTCCTCATCGGTTTCGCGCACGATGAAGTGCAGGCGGATGCCGAAGCTCACCTCGCGACCGCGCTCGCCGGCGGCCTTGCGCACCTTGGCGACCTTTTCGGCTACCTGCGCCGGCGGCTCGCCCCAGGTCAGGTATTTGTCGACACGGCCGACGGAGAAATCGATGCCGGCGTCCGACGAGCCGCCGAAATAAAGCGGCGGGCGCGGGTTCTGCACCGAAGGAAAGCCGAGGCGCGCATTGGTCGCCTTGATGTATTTGCCGTCGAAGCTTGCCGTTCCCTTTTCCAGCAATTCCTCGAAGACGGTGAAGAACTCCTCGGCATGGGCATAGCGCTCGTCATGCTCGAGATGGATGCCGTCGCCGGCAAGCTCCGCCGGGCTGCCGCCGACGACGATGTTGAGCAGCAGCCGGCCGTTGGAGATGCGGTCGAGCGTCGTCGCAAGACGCGCATAGTAGGCAGGAGACGCCGTGCCGGGGCGGATCGCCACCAGGAACTGCAGCTTCTCGGTCTTGGCGGCAAGAGCTGCCGCCGTCACGAAGGATTCTTCGCAGGCAACCCCAGTCGGCAGCAGCACGCCGGAATAGCCGAGCCGGTCGACGGCCTGGGCGATCTGCGTGAGATAACCGATCTCGGGCGCGCGGTTGAGCTCGGAGGAGCCGAGATAGGTGCCGTCGCCTGAGGTCGGGATGAACCAGAGGAAATTGATGGGATTTGAGGTGGTGGTCATGGAAGACGGTCCTTTGCTGCGAATTCGAAAATCAACACGCGGTCGAGATGGCCCCCGGGCAAGCGCAAACCGTCTGCCTACGCAGCGCCGCCGCACGGATGCTTGGGAGGATCGCGGTGGCGGCGCAGGTCGTGAGAAGGCCGGGTGGCTGACTGTGCGTGAGCATCTGAATATTCCTGTCGATCGGCTGGCTACCTTCCCGGCACCCACCCACTGATCGCCAGAATAGTGACATAGACCACCAATTAGATCGACAATATCAATTTGCTATTGTAATCCGTTTTGGAGAATATTTTTCCGGATCGGCGACATGGAGGCCCACTCCATGTCGCCGCGCGAAAAACTTGGCCCCCGGCGAAAAATCAGCTCGCCTTGGGACGCCATACGATATCACCGGTCGTAAGCTTCTTCGGCAGGATGCCGAGCCCGTAGAACTCATCGGCGAGCGACTGCTGATAGGCGGCAGCGGCATCGGTGATGGTCGAGACGCTGCCGAGGTCGGCGCCGTTGCGCGTCAATGTCACGCGCGTCACCTCAACCGGCACGCCGGTGATCTCGGAAAGCTCCTTCACCGTCGCGTCGAGATTGCTTTGTGCCGACTTGCCGACCTTGGCAAGCTCGTCGATCACGTCGACGATCACCTGCCCGTTGGCGTCGGTGAAATCACGGTTGGCGAGGAAGAAACTGTAGGAGTCGACGATGCCTTCGGCGGTCGTCAGGATACGCGTCTCCGGATCGGCTTCGGCAATCGCCAGATAAGGATCCCAGATCGACCAGGCATCGATGCTACCATTCTTGAAGGCGGCGGCGGCATCCGGCGGCGAAAGGTCGAGCTGCTCGACATCTTCGGGCTTCAGGCCCGCCTTACGCAAAACCTTGACGGTTACGTTATGGGCGCTAGAGCCGCGCTTGAAGGCGACCTTCTTACCCTTGAGGTCCTCAAGCGTCTTGATCGGCGAATCCTTGCGCACGACGATGGCCGAGGCTGCCGGGCTACCCTTGTAGAGACCGACATAATAGAGCTGCCCGCCGGCCGCTTGGGCAAAGAGCGGCGGCACATCGCCGGTCGCGCCGAAATCGAGGGCGCCGGCGCCCAGTGCTTCGAGCAGCGGCGGGCCGGAGGTGAATTCCGACCAGCTGACGGTAATGCCGCGATCGGCAAGCCGCTTCTCAAGTGCGCTGCGACGCTTGGCGAGCGCCAACACGCCGTTCTTCTGCCAGCCGATACGGAACTCGCTGGCGGCAGCGCGTGCCGGCCTGACAGCTGGCAGGATTGCCGTGGCCGCGGCTGCTGCGAAAAGCCCGAGAGTTTGTCGACGTGAAATCATGACTTTCCCCTTTTTGATGGCGCCGAGCCTGTTTTCGGCTGGTCGACCTTTCAGCGATGAGTGTCATGATGATGAAATCTATAATTTATATCGACAATTTTATTTGCAAGATTCGGCCATTGCTGAAATTTTGCGGCCCGGATATCGCGGTTAAGCGGATTTTTTTCGCGCGTCCGCTTTGCCGGCTGCTATTCCACCCCGTCCCAGCCTTCGGCGGCCAGACGCTCACGGATGAAGGTTGGGCCGCCGGCAAGGCGCTTGGCAAGCAGGCTTGCGGGATCGACCATGCGCCAATAGGGCGTGAGCGTCGAAACCGGTTCGTCCTTTTCCAGCGCACCGAAGGACAGTTCGGCGATCGCACGCAAATGCCGCTGCACGGTCACCGGGCAACAGGCATCCGCCCCGTATTGGACAGCGAGACGGCGGCGGAGGACGCCGATGTCGGTAAGCACACCTTCCGGCGCTGATCGAATCTGCTCTACGACCATCTGCTGCGATGGAATGAGCATCGCCTGCGTTCCGCTGCGGCCTTTGCGCCGCGGCTTGATCGTCGGAATTTCGCTCATGTCACCCTCGGAACATAATGCCTTCTTCCCAATCTAGGGCTCGGCCGAACGGTGGCCAGCCTCCTATGCACCAATCGGAAACAAGTCCATCTTCACGGGCTTTTCTGCTCCCGCCGTTTCGGTTAATCCTCAAGCCTGCACTTGAGGAAAAGGATAGGACATATGGCTAAAGTCGCGTTCATCGGTCTCGGCGTCATGGGGTTTCCCATGGCAGGCCATTTGAAGACGAAGGGCGGCCACGATGTTACCGTCTACAATCGCACTGCCGAAAAAGCCGCCGCCTGGGCCGAGAAATTCTCCGGCAAATCCGCCCCTACCCCGGCAGAAGCTGCCACTGGGGCCGATTTCGTCTTCGTTTGCGTCGGCAATGACGAAGATCTCCGATCGGTGACATCGGGCGAGAACGGCGCCTTGCACGGTATGAAGCCAGGTTCGGTGCTGATCGACAATACCACCGCCAGCGCCGAGGTCGCCCGCGAACTTTATGCGGCGGCAAAGGAACGAGGCGTCGATTTCATCGATGCTCCCGTCTCCGGCGGCCAGGCCGGCGCTGAAAACGGCGTCCTGACCGTCATGTGCGGCGGCGACGAAGCCGTCTTCGAACGCGCCAGGCCTGTGATCGACGCCTATGCCCGCATGGTCGGTCTGATGGGGCCGGCAGGCTCGGGCCAGCTGACCAAGATGGTCAACCAGATTTGCATCGCCGGCCTCGTCCAGGGGCTTGCCGAAGCGCTGCATTTCGGCAAGCGCGCCGGCCTCGATATCGAAAAGGTCGTCGAGGTGATCTCCAAGGGCGCAGCCGGATCCTGGCAGATGGAAAACCGCCACAAGACCATGAACGCCGGCAAATATGATTTCGGCTTTGCGGTCGACTGGATGCGCAAGGATCTCGGCATCGTTCTCACTGAAGCTCGCCGCAACGGCGCCAAGCTGCCTGTCACCGCCGTCGTCGACCAGTTTTATGGCGACGTTCAGGCGATGGGCGGCAATCGCTGGGACACATCCTCGCTGCTCGCCCGCCTCGAGAAATGATCGGCCCCTCCTCCGATGCGGCCGGATTGATCGCGCATCTCGAAACGCTGCGCTCGGAGGAGAATGTCGCCGCCATGGCGCGCTTTGGTATCGTCACCGGCCGCGCCCTTGGTATCTCCAATCCCGATATCAGGGCGGTCGCCAGACTGGCGAAGAAGGATCACGTCAGGGCGATGCAGCTCTGGCGAAGCGATATCCGCGAAGCCCGCCTGCTCGCCCTCTACACCGCCGAGCCGAAACGCTTGACGATGGAAGAGGCTCAAAATTGGGCCAATGATTTCGACTCATGGGAAATCGTCGATTGCGCCGCCGATCTCTTCGTCGAGGCTCGGCTGGATGACCTCGTCCGGGACTTCGCAGACGACGAGCGCGAATTCGTCCGACGCACCGCCTTCGCCATGATATCAGGTGCCGCCGTCCATCGAAAGAAGGAGCCCGATGCGGCCATCCTTGCCTGGTTGCCGCTGATCGAGGTCCATTCCGACGATCCACGAAACTTCGTGCGCAAGGCGGTGAATTGGGCGCTGCGCAGCATCGGCAAGCGTAATCTCGCCTGCCATGCGCCGGCGCTGGCGCTCGCAACGACCCTGGCGGAGAGCTCAGACAAAACCGCCCGCTGGATCGGCAAGGATGCAGTCCGGGAATTGGCCGGCGAAAAGCTGCTGGCGCGGCTGAGATAAGTTAGAGGCCGGCTCCAAGGTGCCGCGCCTCTTCGTCAATGCTGCCTGGATTTCTCGACCAGGAAATCGATTAGCACGCGAACTGCCGGCGGCATGCCCTTGGCGGTCGTGAAGACGATGTAGAACTGGCTCTCCTCCGACTGCCATTCCGGCAGCACCCGCACCAGTTTGCCCGCCCGGAGATCGGCCTCGCAGGCACTCTCGAGCAAAAGCCCGAAGCCGAGGCCGGCACGGGCCGCGTCGAGGATGGCTGTCATGCTGCGGCAGGTGAGCCGCGGCTGATGCCGAATCACTCGTTTGACGTCATTTGGACCGATCAATTCCCAGGTATGGAACGACACCCATGACGTCATCGCCAACGTCGGCAGATCGGCGAGATCATCCACACCATTCAAGCTACCGGTACGCTCGACGAGCGCGGGACTTGCCACCAGGATACGCCTGATACGGTCGAGCTTGCGCATCGTCAGGCTCGTCTGCGTCTCCGGCTCGTTGGTCGCCCTCACCTCAAGGTCGATCCGTTCGTTGATGAGGTCGGCGCGCCGGTCGGAGCCGATGATCTGCAGCTTGATCTTTGGATAACGTTCCAGGAATTCGGGCAGGATCCCCCCGACCGAAATGTCGACGAGACCGAGCGGACAGGCCATCCGCACCACACCTTGCGGGTCGGACTGAGCCTCGCTGACGAGCGATTTGGCGCGATCGGCCTCCTGCAGGATGGTCTGGCATCTTTCGTAGAAAGCTTGGCCGATCTCTGTCACCCGGAAGTGACGGGTCGAGCGTTCTATAAGCCTTGCGCCAAGACCGTCCTCAAGCCGGCTGACCCGCCTGCTCAGTTTCGAACGCGGTATCTTGAGATCGCGACTTGCAGAAGCAAAACCGCCGCTGGAGACGACAGCGGCGAAATAATAATAATCGTTGAGATCATCCATAAGCACAAGCTATCCGAGAGTAGGAATGAAGGCCAGCCCCTGCAAAAGTTGTACCCTCTCTCCAAAAAAGCTGTGATCACATTGTCGGCATTGGACTTTCTTTTCACGACATGTTGCGGCAAAGCCAACCAACGCCGAGCAGGACAGCAATCGACAGCCGTTCTGTGCGGTATTTCTATCGGCTGAACCAGCTCATTTCAAAAATTGGAAAAACGGGGGCCTCGGGAAACAAGGCTGGCAGGATGCCGACCTGCGATACGCAACGCGCCGGTTCGGCTCACCTGAAAGGCCATCGTGATCGACGGCGTTGAAGACTGCACGCCAAAAACAATGCAAGGACGGTCCGGCAGGGAAGACCGGACACGTCCCCGTAGCTGATCGGAGGTCACTCGGATCAGAAACTGATTTAAGTGCTCCCGGTCCGAAGACCGGGAGCATCCACCAAGTGGATTAGAACGAACGCTGCAGACGGAAGTAGCCCGTCGTGGAGTCGTCGCCATCATCCGGATCGAGGTACTGAACCGAAGCCTTGGCGTAGAAGTTGTCGACGATCTGGTAATCAACCGTCAGACCGACCTTCCATGCATCGCCGAGACCGTCGAAGTCATCCGGAACAACCTTGGAACCGCCAAAGTAGTTGCCGTAGTACTGAACGGCCGGGGTGATCTTGAGCTTGTCGGTTGCCTTGATTGCGTATTCGGCAGCAACAGCCCATTCAGCCGTCGAGTAGTAGGAGTTCGGGCCGGTGGAGTATACGCCGGCGAGGCCGAGCGTGCCGGGACCGATGTCAACCGTACCCATTGCACGGACAGCACCGTCTTCATTGTCGACGTCGTAGCCGGCAGTGATCTGGTAGCTGAACGCACCGGCAGTGCCGCCGAGACCAACAGCAACGCCAACGTTGTTGGCTTCTTCACCAACCTTGTAAACGCCATCTTCCAGTTCGTCGACGCTGATGCCGGCGTAGAAGGTGCCGCTTTCATACTGATAGCGGATGGAGTTGTGGAGCGTTACAACCGAACCGATGTCGTCGGTTTCGCCGGAGAGACCATCGTCCCACCAGCTGTAGAAGAGACCGGCGCGGAAGCCCGCGACGTCGAGGTAAGCGGAGTCGAGAATAGCTTCCTGATCGGTGGCGTTGTCAGCATTGAACTGCATGACGATGACGCCGGTCAGCGGACCATACTCGGTGTCGCTCTTGGCCGTGAACTGAACCTGACCGCGGGTGACGGCATCCCAGTCCGAATCGCCGCCGACATCTTCGCCAACGTTGACCTGGAAACGGATGTAGCCTTCGATCTTGAGGCAGGTTTCGGTGCCCGGGATGTAGAAGTAGCCGGTGCCGTAAGCGTCGCAGACGCGAACATATTCAACCGGTTCCGGCTCAGCAGCAACAATAGCGTCAGCTGCAAGAACCGGCGTCGATGCAGCAAATGCTGCTGCTGATGCAAGCAAAACCATTCTGATGTTCATTTACCAATCCATTCCTTTGTCGATCGGGGCTGGCTTCCAATCGGGTAGTCGATTTGAAGCCGGCCCAGTTTGAACAGCCATCTCGGCGTGCGGATCGATCGAACCGCCAAACCGTCATCACATACAAGGCTTGATCAAGCAATTCTCGATACACGCCAGATGGGTTCCGTTGAGCAACTTTCCCTGGGGACGTGATTTTTATACAACAATTTCAATTATCTAGGAAGAAAACACACCAAACGGCTCCGCGACGGAAATCCTCCATCGCAAGCCGCAAACGCTACGCCCCATTTGTCAAATTCTCCACCGTTCGACCCCCGTCGAACACACTGGTGAAGCGCATAAACTCTACCGCCGGCTAATGAACACATACAAGGCAGCGGCTTAGAACATGGTGTTCTGAATTCGATACCAATGCGACGAAATAATGACATAACGCCCACTGATGAGATGGATAATAACTCCGCAATCCTTACCAGGCTATATATATTTTGTGGATTCCAGCACGAATTGGGCGTTTTTTGCTATTTTTGGGGGTTTTGTGCAGTCCGAAGCCACATTGTCTTACTCTTAGCTCTTACCGAGCGAGTATACTTAAATGTGGCGGGGCCTGCCTCAAGCAGGCCGCAATCGGCGTGCGATCAAGCATGTCGCGTGCGGTCTCGGACCGCACGACTCGCTTTGTTGCAACTTATCGCTTTCCACGCGATCGGCGATCGCGCCGGGAGACTCAATCCTCGTTGGACTTGGCATTCTCGAGAATCATGTAGTCGAGCGGCAGTTGCGTCGAATACTTGATCTGCTCCATCGCGAAGGCCGAGGAGACGTCGCGAATCTCGATCTTGGCGATCATCCGCTTATAAAAGGCGTCATAGGCGGCGATATCGGGCACAACGACTCGCAGGAGATAGTCGACATCGCCGCTCATCCGGTAGAATTCGACCACTTCGGGGAATTCGGCGACCACCTCGGAAAAGCGCCGCAACCATTCGATCGAATGGGTGGCAGTGCGAATCGACACGAAGACGGTGACCTTGGTGTTGACCTTCTCCGGATCGAGGATGGCGACTCGGCGCTTGATGACGCCGTCTTCTTCCATCTTCTGGATGCGCCGCCAGCATGGCGTCGTCGAGAGCCCCACTTTCTTGGCGAGATCGGCAACGGCAAGAGTCGAATCTTCTTGCAGAAGACGCAGTATTTTTCGGTCGAGGCGGTCCATGCGCACAACAGTCCTTTCGAATTATTTTCTTTGTATAACTCGATTCCGCGCGACGAAAAGAATTTTGTTTCAGGAAAGCAGCTTTTTCGTCCGATCCTGCAAGACCGGGAGCAATTCTTTCTCGAACCAGGGATTGCGCTTCAGCCACCCGCTGTTACGCCAGCTCGGATGGGGCAGCGGCAGCACCGTCGGCGATCGGCCGGACAGAAGACCGTCACGCCACGCCCGCACCGTCTCGGTCATATTGCCCCGCTTTTCACCGGTCATATGCCAGGCCTGCGCATATTGGCCGATGACCAGCACCAGTTCGATCTGCGGCATGGCCGAGATCACTCTTTGCCGCCAGAACGGCGCGCATTCGCGCCGCGGCGGCAGATCGGCACCCTTATCGTCGTAGCCAGGAAAACAGAAGCCCATACCAACGATGGCGAATCGGTCGCAGTCGTAGAAGCTTGCCCTGTCAACGCCGAGCCATGACCGCAGCCGGTCGCCGGAAGCATCGTCGAACGGCAGGCCGCTCTCATGCACCCGAAGTCCCGGCGCCTGTCCGGCGATCAGGATGCGCGCGCTCGACGAAATCACCGCCACCGGCCGCGGCTCGTGCGGCAGCCGGTATTCGGGCCCCTTCGCCGGCGTGTCACGACAGATTCGGCAGGACGCGATCTCCCGCCGCAACGTCTCCAGCGTGGCTTCATCGTTCATGGCTTCACTCCCATCCGGCAATCTGCCCGATGAAGCGCAGGACGCCGTCGAAACCGGAACTGTGGCGCGCATGGTCGCGCACATCGCGCGGCCGCTCGAAGGTCCCGGCCCAGAGGCCCGCCTTCCGAGCCTTCGCCTCGGCCTCTTCTTTAGCATAACCGCCATAGGAGATGGCCATGCCCCGCCGCACCATGGCGGCATTGATGTCACCGTCCGCTTCGCTCCGGCAGACGACGAGCAGCCTGTCGTAGCGGTCGCGCCGGCTGCCCTGGCACAGCGTTCCGGATGCCCGCATCATGTCCTGCAGCGCCTCGCGCGCCGACCGGCCGCAGGCCCAAGCCTTCCCTGCCCGCTGGCAGCTCTGATTGAGTTCCGGCGCATCGATGCCTTCGAGGCGCAAACGTTCGGCTCCCAATGTCAGACTGTCACCGTCGGCCGCGTGGAAAGCACCCATATGCTCGATCTTTGCTGCGTCGTTGAGCTTGGCGGCGATCAGCGCCACGAGCACCAGCAGGGCAAAAGCGGTCACGCCGTCGCGAATCAGGCGCAGACCCCGTGTCACGCTTTTGCCTCCTTAAAAAACAAATCCTTGGCAAAGATGGCAAACATCTTCTTAAGAATTGCCGGTTAAGCTCTTATCCACCCTGGGATGAAGTTTCAACGTGCACATGAGTACCGGCGTAAGCACATCGACCGACAAGATCATCGTCGACAGGTCGCGCAGCCACCGCAACAAGGCCGTTTCCAAGGCCGTGCGGCAAACGCGCGAACGTCTTCAGTCCGGTCATGCGTCCAATTCCTCCTTCGACCGTGACGTGCTCAAGATGTATGTGACGTCGATGCTGCAGGGCGCGACGATCATGCCGCTGTTTGTTGTCATCATCACCGCGCTTGGCGTCTATTTCACCCAGAACACCCAATTGCTCTTCTGGGCACTGCTGACGCTCACCTGTCACACCGGCAATATCCTGCTCGCACGGCGCGCGCGCCGGCAGGAAATCACCCCCGAGAGCGCCCGCAAATGGCGCCGCATGCTGCTGCTCGGCCAGTTCCTTCTCGGCTGCTGCTGGGCCGTCTTCGCCCTGCAGGGCTGCGACACTTGCGAGCCGTCGAGCTTCATTCTTTATAAGGGCGCCACGCTGCTGATCGCGCTCTCCGTCACGGCGATGTCGAACTTCATGCTGACGCCTGCCGTGCTCGCCGCCTTCTCGCCGGCGGTCCTGGCGCTCGCCGCCAAGAGCGGCCTGTCGCGCGACTTCCTCGAAATCAGCCTGACGGGGCTCTTCACCACCACTCTCGTCTTCTTCAACTATATCAGCGACCGGCTCTTCAAGTCGAACCTCAGGATCCTCTCCTACCAGTCTGAAAAGGACGACCTGATCGCCGAGCTCGAGGTGGCGAAATCGATGTCGGACGAGGCTCGCCGCCGCGCCGAAGAGGCGAACCTCGCCAAGTCCCGCTTCCTTGCCTCCATGTCGCACGAGCTGAGGACCCCACTCAACGCCATCCTCGGATTCTCCGAGGTGATGTCGGCCGAAGTCATGGGACCGCTCGCCAATCCGACCTACAAGGAATATGCCGGCGATATCCACCGCTCCGGCCAGCATCTGCTCGATCTGATCAACGAGATTCTCGACCTGTCGCGCATCGAAGCCGGCAAATACGAGCTGAGCGAGGAGGCGATCTCGCTTCTCGATATCACCGAAGATTGCATCGGCATGGTCCAGTTGCGCGCCCGCGGGAAGAATATTGCCATTTCGGACCAGTTCGAGCGGCAGCTGCCGGCCATCTGGGCGGATGAAAAATCGATGCGCCAGGTGGTGCTCAACCTTCTCTCCAATGCCGTCAAATTCACGCCGCAGGGTGGCGAGATCCATGTCAAGGTCGGCTGGACGGCCGGCGGCGGTCAGTACATCTCGATCAAGGACAACGGCCCCGGCATTCCGGAAGAAGAGATCCCCGTCGTCCTGTCGGCCTTCGGCCAGGGCTCGATTGCCATCAAGAGCGCCGAACAGGGTACCGGTCTCGGCCTGCCGATCGTCCAGGCGATCCTTGCCAAGCATGACGGACAGTTCCTGCTGAAATCGAAGCTGCGCGAGGGCACCGAGGTCATCGCCATCCTACCCGCCAAACGCGTGCTTCAGAGCCTGCCAGCCGTCGAGGAGGCCCAGGCCGTCGCGCGCAAGCGCAAGAGTTTTGCCTGAATCAGCTAAAGAATAGGCGCTTGCCGAGAACGAAGCCGAGATAGAGGCAGCAGGCGGCGATCATGCAGCTTACCGCGAAAGAGCCGAGATCCTTGGCATGTTTGCCGACGATGGAAATCTCCGGCGAAATCCGGTCGATCACCTCTTCGACGGCGGTATTCATCGCCTCCATCGAAAAGAGTGCGAGAAACAGAAGCACCGCGACGACGATCTCGCCGACACTTGCACCAACGAGCGCCAGCGCTGTGATCGAAACGACGAAGAAACCAAGCTCCTGGCGGAAGGCCGCCTCTTTCAGCACCCGCAGGAAGCCCGCCCAGGAGTAGCTGGCCGCGGCGAAAAAATGCCGAAATCCGGTCTCTTTCGTCACCGCAGGCTTCGTCAAGACACCCTCTCCTCTTGCCGTTGCGTCACAGACCCGGGAAAGCTTGCCGTCTCCCCTTCGATGAGCGAATACGCAAATACCGAATCCCCTTGGGCGGCGCAAGCAAAGGCGGGCGGATCGGCCGCACCGACCGCGGGATCGGCGGCACCGGCCGCGGCCTCAATGCTTGTTGGTCACACCCGCCTGGGCGAAGGTCGCCATGCCGGAATGGCAGGCGGCGGCCGCCTTGACGATACCGGCGGCGAGCGCCGCGCCGGTGCCTTCGCCGAGCCGCATGCCAAGCGCCAGAAGCGGCGTTTTGCCGAGCATCTCAATTGCGCGCAGATGTCCTGGCTCGCCGGAGACATGGCCGATCAGGCAATGATCGAGTGCGGACGGATTGGCGGCCTTCAGGATCGCTGCCGCCGCGGTTGCGACATAACCGTCGATCAGCACGGGAATGCGCTCCATGCGGGCGGCAAGAATGGCGCCGGCCATCGCCGCGATCTCGCGGCCGCCGAGCCGGCGCATGATCTCCAGCGGATCATCGAGATGGTCGCTATGCAACGCCACCGCCTTTTCCACCGCCGCGATCTTGCGCTCCAGCATCTCGCCTTCCGAACCGGTGCCGGGTCCCACCCAGTCGCGTGCCGAACCGCCGTAAAGCGCATAATTAATCGCCGCCGCAATCGTCGTATTGCCGATCCCCATCTCGCCGATGCAGAGCAGGTCCGTGCCGCCGGCGATCGCCTCCATGCCGAAGGCCATGGTCGCGGCGCAATCGCGCTCGGAAAGTGCGGCCTCTTCGGTGATGTCTCCGGTGGGATAATCGAGCGCCAGATCGAAGACTTTCAGCCCGAGATCATAGGCGACGCAGATCTGGTTGATCGCAGCCCCCCCGGCGGCAAAATTCTCGACCATCTGCTGCGTCACCGCGGGCGGAAAGGGCGTGATGCCCTGTCTGGTGACGCCGTGATTGCCGGCAAAGATCGCCACCAGCGGCCGGTTGACGGCAGGTGTGCGGCCCGTCCAGGCGGCAAGCCAGAAGGCGATCTCCTCAAGCCGTCCAAGCGCGCCCGGCGGCTTGGTCAGTTGCGCGTCGCGTTCGCGCGCCGCCACCAGCGCGCGGGCATCCGGGCCCGGCAGGTCACGAAGCAGGGTACGGAAATCGTCGAACGGCAGGCCTGAAACGCTCATCTGTGCGGTTTTCCTATGAATCCGGTATTCTTGTCTTTTCCACGCAAATCAGCTTCCTTGCGGGTGGCAACTCTCTTAAAGCGGGCGGACGAGGCGAACAACTCCAAAAGCGCCGCCGCGACCATAAGCCGAAACCTCCGGCAGAACGAAGCAGAATGAAGATCAAGGACCATGCGGTCGACACCGCCCGCGCCGTCGCCTTCCTCAGCCGCATTCCGATGCCGCAATCGCTGTTCAAAGGCTATGACGGCAGGCTCGGCCGGCTGGTGCGCGCCTTTCCCTTCGCCGGCCTGGTAATCGGCTTCGCCCCCGGGCTCGCCCTCCTCCTGCTTTTGGCGCTCAGGGCCGACCCGCTGATGGCAGCTCTGATCGCGCTTTCCGTCCAGGCTCTCGTCACCGGTGCGCTGCACGAGGACGGCCTGGCCGATACGGCCGATGGCATCGGCGGCGGCAAGAGCCGCGAGCAGAGCCTCCTCATCATGAAGGACAGCCGGATCGGCACCTATGGCGCGATAGCATTGATCCTGTCTTTCGCGATCCGCGCAGCCGCGCTTGCCGCCATCGCCCGACATTCCTCGCCGCTCGCTGCCGCCCTTGCCATTCTCGCCGTCGCGGCACTGAGCCGCGGCGCCATCACCTGGCACTGGCAGCGGCTGGCACCGGCAAAGGCCGATGGCGTGGCTGCCTCGACCGGCCAGCCAGACGAGGCGGCAATGCAGTTTGCGCTCGCCGCAGCCGGCCTCGTCGCAGCGCTTCTGATCTGGCCTGCCTTCGGCCTGAGGCCGCTGGTCGCAAGCCTGCTCGCCACCGGGATCGCAGGGCTTTCCTTCACCGTTTTCATCCGCCGCAAGCTTGCCGGCCACACCGGCGATACGCTCGGCGCAACCCAGCAAATTTGCGAGATCGCCACCCTTTGCGCTCTTGCCACCGCTCTTTGAAACTCCGATATATCGCTCATGCAAACACCCTGCATTCACGTCTGCTCCATGGAGCCCTCCGCCGGATTTTGCGCCGGCTGCGGCCGGACTCTTCAGGAGATCGGCAGCTGGATGAACTACTCCGACGCCGAGCGAAGACGGATCATGGCGCTGCTGCCGGCGAGGCTTGCAGGCATCGCCGCGGTGCCAAACCATATGGAAACAAGCCTCGCCAGTCGGTCGGAGCGGCCTTTATGATCCGTTTGACCGTCTTCCTCGTCGTGATCGGCATCGGCCTTGCCGTGTTGATCGTCAACAATGACAGCGGCCATATCCTCGGCCTGCAGAGCGATGACTTCGGCCGCGTCGTCTATCTGTTGCCGATCGCGCTGATGCTGTCGGCCGGCATCTGGGCCAGCCGGCGCAGTGTCGGCGAAACGATGCGCCAGATGATGATCTGGCTGGTCATCATCCTGGCGCTCGCGACCGTCTATCTCTATCGCCAGGAGGCGCTCGGCGTCGGCAACAGGCTGCTCGCCGGCCTCGTTCCCGGCCACGCCGTCGTCGTCACGACAAGCGAGGGCGGCCAGGAGATCATCCTGCACAAGCTGCTGAACGGCCATTTCGAAGCCGATGTCGCTGTCAACGGCCAGACGATCCAGATGCTCGTCGACACCGGCGCCAGCATGGTGGCGCTGTCGCGCGAAGATGCCGAGCGGATCGGCATCGACCTCTCCGGCCTCACCTATTCCATGACCGTCATGACCGCCAACGGCCGCGGCCGCGCAGCACCCGTCACGCTCGACCAGGTGGCGATCGGCCCGATCGTCCGCAACAATGTCGCAGCCAGCGTCGCCGAGGACGGCCGGCTCGACCAGAGCCTGCTCGGCATGAGCTTCCTGGAAACGCTGGGCTCCCTGCAGATGCAGACCGATGAACTGCGCATGCGCGATTGAACCCGAGGCGCTCACGATCCGTTGCCACCCCGTCGCCGATCGACGAGTGCCGCAAAAAACGCTGCCGACAATGCGAGCGAAGCCGATATCAGCAACAGGCCGAATAGCGTGTGAACCGCGCCCGGCCCACCGAGAAACAGCCCGGCGACCGAGGCGATGAGTGCTCCGCCGCCAATCGACATCGCGGCAGCAAGGCCCGCGGCGGTGCCCGCGAGATTGGCGCGCACGGACATTACACCCAGATTGGCGGCGGGAAAGGTCAATCCGTTGCCGATGCCGATGAATATGCAGGGTCCGAAGAACGCAAGGACGTGGGTGGCGCCCGACAGCGAGAAGATAAGCCCAAACAATAGACCCATACACGTCACCAGGCGCGCAATGACAAGGGTTGTGCCCGGCGAGTTCCCGGTGAAGCGGCCGGCGAGATAGCTGCCCAGAATGAACCCCGCAGGGACCATTCCCATGTAGAAGCCGAGCTTTGCGCTTGATCCGCCGAGCGACTCGCCAACGGCCGACGATGCTCCTCCAAGAAAAATATAGAGAGTGCCCGTCGAACAGGCCATGCACAGCGCATGGGCCCAGAACCGTGCCGAACCCAGAAGCTGCCCATAGGAGGCGAGATGGTTGCCTCTCGATCTCGATTTGTGTTCGGCGGTCTCCTTGAGCTCGCGCATGGAGATCGCGAGGATGGCGGCCCCGAGCAGCGCAAGGGCGACGAAAATCGACCGCCATCCGAACAACTCGTCCAAAGCTCCGCCGAAAGTGGGACCCAGCATGGGAGCAATTGCCCATCCCATGGCGGCGTAACCAATTCTGTTGGCGGCCTGACCTTCGCCCGCCGTCTCCTTGATGACGACGAGGGCGACACAAAAACATGCGGCGATGGACGCTTGCATGGCGCGAAACAGAAGGAAGATGCCGATATTTGGAGCAAAGGCGCAACCGACGGAGGCGACGATGAAAATGGCGACGGCGACCAGTGCGACCGGTCTGCGCCCATATCGATCCGACATTGCGCCTGCGACGATCTCCGTCAGGGCGTTGACGATCGCATAGCCCGCAACCGACAGATTGACGAGCGCGAAATCGGCTTGGAACGTGGCCGCGATGTTCGGCAGCGCCGGCAGATATATGTTCACCGGCAATACCGAGAGCGCCGTGAGCAGGAGGAGGATCGTGCGCCGGGGCGCCGCCGCGGTCGATGTCGCAACCGTCGTGTCGGTCATGCGGCTGCTGGAGTTCTGAACAGCATTGTCGCGAGTCATGGTCTTGCCGTTTTGTCAGCGAGATGTCGTGGGAAATCTGACGAGGCGCAGCCCAAATTCAGGGCATAAAAAAAGCCCCGTCAGGAGCTCGATTTCCGCGCATGGGGCTGTTTGCCGGATGGTTACACCATCCTGCCCATGCGCTCTATCACCACGACAAGAACCATTGCGATCTTCATGGCCGCTACAGCTAGAGAGACATTCGCACTCCGTCAATGTGCCGCTTTTTGACGGGCGGAGCGGCTTTACGGCAGCGTTCGGATCTGTCAGCTTCAAGCGCAACAACAAGACCACAAAGAGCAAAAGAAACTTCCCCTGCATAATTCCTGAAATCGGAATCGATTTCAGGAATTATGCAGCAATTCAAAGTGCTACAGCGTCCTTTGCGCGTCTGAAAGACGCGCGGCGCTGTAGTCTGGTGGCACCGCATGTTCGACCGGCCTTCGCCTTGGGCGAGGCCTTAATCCATGGGTGCGACAGGAGCTTCGCGATGAATTCACTTTGGCCGATCGTCATCGGCGGCGTTCTGCCGGCTTTCTTCTGGGGCATCACTGCCATCTTCCAGAAACAGAGCGCCACATCAGCCACCGGCTCCGCCATCTATCTGATCGCCTTCGGCGCTGTCTGCGCGCTCGCCGGTCTGCTCGCCGCGCTGATCTGGCGCCCTGCCCCCTGGACCGCCGAGGGTCTCGGTTTTGCCGCCATCGCGGGCGCCTGCTTTGCCGTCGGCACCGGCCTCATCAGCTTTGCGCTTTTTGCTTATGGCGTCCCGGTTTCGAAACTCGCTCCGATCTGGAGCTGCAACGTCCTGGTGACGCTGGCAATCGGCGCCGTCATTCTCGGTGAAGCCTCCGAGGTCAACATAATGAGGCTCGCCGCCGGTACCCTCCTGATCATCTCAGGCGCTCTGCTCGTCAGCAGCGCCTGAGATGAAGCGGGGGCCACACGCAGCAGGAAAGACAAGCCTTCGTCGCCAAATGCACCTGCATTGCAGCACGTTCTGCTTTGTTGATATCCTGCGTCAAGGCGCCTCCACGCGTCGTACGGAGCCAACATGAACCTGCGACAATTGAAGACATTCCTTGCGGTGATCCGGCACGAAAATCTGACGCGCGCCGCCGCCGAGGTCAATCTCGCTCAGTCGAGCCTCAGCGACCAGATACAGGCGCTGGAAGAGGAATTGGGCGCAGAGCTCTTCCTCCGCTCGCGGCAGGGCGTGGTCCCGACACCGGCGGGCGCGGTCCTCAAGGCCTATGCCGAAGAGATATTGGCGCTGAACGACGAGGCGAAGGCCGCCGTCAGTGCTGCAGCCGGCAGCGCTGGACAGTCCATCACCTTGGGTACGCTCGAAACCATCGCCGCCGAAAGGCTGGCGCCGTGGCTGTCACTCTTTCGCAAGAAGAACCCAGACGTCGGCCTCAAGCTCAAGGTCGGCGGCAGCGGCGAATTGGTTGCGCAGTTGCAGCAGGGCTCGATCGATGTCGCCTTCACCTTCGATCGCGGGCATCAGGACGAACGCTTCTTGACGCGCCGCATCTGCAGCGAACAGTTGGTGCTGATTGCCGGCCGCGATTTGCAAGCCCGACCACCCGCAAGCCTCGCCGCACTGAAGAACGCGCCCTTCGTCGCCACCGAAACCGGCTGCGTCTACCGTCACCTGTTCGAGACCGCCTTTGCCGACGCCGGCATCGCCACGCCACCGATCGTCACTGAGGCCGACAGCATCGCCACGATCATCCGACTCGTTGCATCTGGCACTGGTTACGGCCTTGTGCCACGCCTTGCGCTCGGCCATGCGGCAACACGCGACGACGTCGTCGAACTGCCATGGCCGGGCAATCCACCTGCCGCTTCGCTGATCATGGTGTGGCGCCGCCGGCGAATTCAGCCGCCGGCGCTTTCTCTCTTGCTGGCATCAGCGTCCGACAACCTTCAGCCCCTCAAACCAGCCGATGTCCGCCTTCAACGTGCAGGATAGTGCCTGTGGTGAAGCCGTTGCCGATCAGGAAGCGGATCGCATCGGCAATATCCCCGGGTCTGCCGACACGCCCGGCTGGCAGGCGTTGTGCCATGGCCTCAAGCGTCGCCTGCTTGGCGTCGCCAGCAACCAAGCTCCAAATCGGCGTGTCCACCCATCCCGGCGACACGGCGTTGACGCGGATCGGCGCCAGCTCGATCGCCAACGCCCTGACCAGGCCTTCGAGCGCAGCGTTAACGGCAGCGACGACCGATCCCCGCGCCGCCGGCCGATAGGCCGCAACGCCCGATGTATAAGTAATCGATCCTGATGGAGGCAGGAGGGGCGCACCGTATTTCGCCAGCAGTAACGGCCCATAGAACTTGCTCTCGACCACACGTTGTGCCGCCGTAAGTTCGATCGACGGCAGCAACTGGTAGGCGCCTTCGATGTCAGCGGCGGTGCTGACGATATGGTCAACGGGATCGCTATTGCGGAAAAGCGCCGCGACCTCTTCCTCCCGCGATATATCGACGGCAAGCGTCGCCAATCCAGGGTGATCGCCGAGATCGCGCCGCGCCGCCGCAAGCCTGTCGGCGCTACGTCCCGCGATCGTCACGGACGCTCCCTCCTCAAGTAGGCGTGCAGCAAGCGCCAGTCCCATGCCGGAACTGCCGCCAACAATAATGATCTTCGCGCCTTCGATCCTGATATCCGTCACCTGCCGTCTCCTTCTTGGCTGACCAGCAGATGCCCCAGGCCAAAGCGGAAGAAAAACGGAAGAAATCGATAACATCATCGGAAAATCCGATGATGTTATTCAGGAAAACGGTCAGTTGCGCAGCCGATACCCCGTCTTGAATATCCAGGCGAGCGTTCCCAGGCAGATGCCCAGGAAGACCGTGATCATCGCCAGGCTGATCGCCGGATTGACATCGGCGATCCCGTAAAAGCTCCAGCGGAAACCGCTGACGAGATAGAGCACCGGGTTGAGGTGGCTGACCGCCTGCCAGAAAGGCGGCAGCATGCTGACTGAATAGAAGCTGCCGCCGAGGAAGGTGAGCGGCGGCACGACCAGCATGGGAATAAGGTTCAGCTGTTCGAAATTGCCGGCCCAGATGCCGATCATGAAGCCGAACAGGCTGAAGGTGATCGCCGTCAGCAGGAAGAACAGGATCATCATGAAGGGATGCTCGATCCTAACGTCGACGAAAAGATTGGCGGTCAGGAGGATAATGAAGCCGATAATCATTCCCTTGGTCGCCGCCGCCCCGACATAACCGAGCAGAATCTCGGTCATCGCCACCGGCGCCGAAAGCACCTCGTAGATCGTGCCGGTGAATTTCGGGAAATAGATGCCGAAGGAGCCGTTGCTGATGCACTGGCCGAGCAACGTCAGCATGATCAGGCCGGGGGTGATGAAGGCGCCGTAGGACACGCCCTCCACCTCCTGGATGCGCGAGCCGACCGCGGCGCCGAAGACGATGAAATAAAGAGATGTCGAGATCACGGGCGAGATGACGCTCTGCAGCAGGGTGCGGCGCGTGCGCGCCATCTCGAAGAAATAGATCGATTTGACGGCTTCGACGTTCATTTGTCCGCTCCCACCAGCGCCACGAAGATGTCCTCAAGCGAGCTTTGCCGCGTCGAGAGATCCTTGAAATGGATATTGTTCTCGCCGAGTCGGGTCAGCAGTGCCGCGATACTTTCCTGCTCGTTGTCAGTGTCGAAATCATAAGTCAGCCGGCTGCCGTCAGCCTCCAGCGTCAATCCATTGCCGGCAAAACAATCCGGCAGCCGGTCGAGCGGTTCGGTGAGATCGAGGATGAGTTGCTTACGACCGAGCTTGGCCATCAGCGCCGCCTTGTCCTCGACGAGCAGCAATTCGCCGCCGTTGATGACGCCGACGCGGTCGGCAATTTCCTCGGCCTCTTCGATATAATGCGTGGTCAGGATGATGGTGACGCCGGAGGCCCTAAGCTCTTCGACGACATGCCACATGTCCTTGCGCAGCGTCACGTCGACGCCGGCGGTCGGCTCGTCGAGGAAAAGAATATCCGGCTCATGCGAGAGAGCCTTGGCGATCAGCACTCGCCGCTTCATGCCGCCGGAGAGCTGGCGCAGCATATTGTCCTTCTTGTCCCAGAGCGAGAGTGCGCGCAGCACTCTCTCGATATGAGCAGGATTGGCTTTCTTGCCGTGCAGACCGCGCGAAAAGCTGACGGTATTGAACACCGTCTCGAACTGATCGGTGGTCAGTTCCTGCGGCACCAGCCCGATCATTCCGCGGGTGGCGCGAAAATCCTTCACGACGTCGTGGCCGGCGACCAACACCCGGCCGCCGCTCGGATTGGCGATGCCGCAGATAATCGAGATCAGCGTCGTCTTGCCCGCGCCGTTTGGCCCGAGCAGCGCCAGGATCTCACCCTTTTCGACGTCGAGATTGATGCCCTTCAGGGCCTCGAACCCATTGGCGTAGGTCTTGGTGAGGTTCTGAACGGAAATGATGGGGGCCATGCGGAACTCTTGAGGATTCTCGGAAGTTACTCGGCCGCTATATAGTCCCTTTGTAACGCTTTAACATCCTTAAGCGCTGAACACTGCATTCGCGCACTGCTAACATAGTTGGCCCGCTAGCGTAGGCGCCCACTAACACAGGGCGCCCGCTGACATTGTCAATCCGCTGGCGCGGAAAGCCCGCTGGCGCAGTCGGCCCGCTGGCGCGGGCGGGGTAGTCGGCATCGGGCTTCGCGACGAACCGCCCCTTGCGAAAAGAAAGGCAGCGGCCGGGCTCAGATGTCATCATCCGGTGATATTCATGCCCGATAAGAGAGCCGAGGCCAGCACCGGCATCCGCCCCCGCCGCCCATCCCTTTGCGGAGCCGTCTCCGGGCGTTCTCGTTGCGCCCCTTTTTGGCTGCCTCGGCATGTAGTGAAAGTTATTGTTCAGTTACGAAGCGCTTGGAACCGGCCCGTATCCCCTGTCCAGCCGTGTTCGTCTTAAGCCGGCCCTGCGCCGGCTTTCTTTTTGTGGGTTATCCGTTGTTGCCCCTCGCTGGCGATCGGCGCATTCGGTCCTATCGTCGTTCGCCCTTACAACTCGTCATAAACAAACCAGTCGAAATCAGCAGTCTTCGCCCGGCCTGACGTATCGAAGGCAAATACGCCGGCGAATGCACCGGTGAAGGAGCCATGTTCGCCGCGTCCGCCCTCGTCGGAAATCACACCGGCGTCGAGGACCGGGCCGATCGGCTGCCATGCGCCCTTGCCTTCGGTCCGCCAGAAGAACTGCAGGTCGTTCTCGCGGATTTCCATGGCGAGCTGGACGCGGCCCTCGGCGGCAATCGAAACGCCGCTTTCGGCGGGAAAACTCAGCCGTCCGTTCGGGTAGTCGCCGTTGCAGGAGAGGATCGTCACGCAGCGGCCGAGTGTTTCGTGCAGCGTCACGGCAACGGCGTGGAACTTGTGCCGGTTGTAGTAATGCGTCAGCCCCGCCACCTGCTGATAGGTGTCGGGCGAGAACTCGATCACGGTCTCGGCGCGGAAACTGTGGTGTTCCTGCCGGCGGGCGATCAGCGACTGTTCGAACCAGGAACCGATGCTTTCGCGCGCAATCAGGCGCAAATGGCCGGGACGATCCGTCAGGTTGAAGATGCGCTCGGGCTCGGGCGTGCGCAGCCACTGAAAATCGGCAGGCAGCGTGCCGCCGTCGAAGCTGTATTCGCTGCGCATCGGCTTTTCCACAGGCGTCGCGCCGAAGAGACCGGGTACATCGACATCAGGTACGCTGGTACCATTTTCGAGATAAAGCCAGTCATCGTCGCGCCAGACGCATTTCTGCAGGCTTGTCTCTCGCCCCAGTGTGCATCGCCGTTTCGGCGGCAACGGCCGGCCGCAGAGATGGGTGTGGTAGGCCTCGCCGTCGGGCGTCTCGACATACTGCCCGTGCCCTGCCCGCTGCAGCACCGCGCCCGGGTGGTCCTTGGAGGTGATCAGATGCATGTTCGGATGCATCTCATAGGGTCCGTCAATATCGCGGGACCGCGCCATGGTGACGGCGTGGTCGTAGCCGGTGCCGCCCTCGGCGGTCGTCAGATAATACCAGCCGTTGCGTTTGAAGAGATGCGGGCCTTCGACGAGGCCGAGCGGGCTGCCGGCGAAGATGTTCTTGATCGGCCCCTTCAACGCCTTTGTCGCCGGATCCCATTCCTGCAGCAGAATACCGTCGAAGGCCGGTGACTTCGGCGAGCCGCCGTAGCTTTCGGTGCGATGGTTCCACTGCATGTTGACGAACCACTTGCGGCCGTCATCGTCGTGAAACAGCGAGGGATCGAAGCCGGAGGAATTGACATAGACGGGGTCGGACCATTCGGCCTCGATCGAGGGTGCGGTGACGATGTAGTTCGGCGCGTCCTTGAAGCTGCCGTCGAAGCGCTTGACGTCGGTATAAACAAGCCAGAACTGCCCGTCGGCATAGGAAAGACACGGCGCCCAGATGCCGCAGCTATCGGGATTGCCGCGCATGTCGAGCTGCGACCTGCGTTCCAGCGGCCGGCGCACCAGCGTCCAGTTCACCAGGTCGCGCGAATGGTGGATCTGCACGCCGGGATACCATTCGAAGGTCGAGGTGGCGATGTAATAATCCGCGCCGACGCGGCAGATCGACGGATCGGGGTTGAACCCCGGCAGGATGGGATTGCGGATCATGGACGGTCTCCTCCGAGCATCGGTGCTATTTGCTGCACGTACATCAGATCATAGCAGAAAAGAGCCCGGAAGAGTTTCCTCCCCGGGCCCGGCTTGATTTATGCGCGTTCGGCCGACTTGGCCCAGAGGTTGATGTCGGCCTCGCGGGCGTAGACGTCGATCTCGGCAAGTTCCTCTACGGTGAATTCGAGATTGTCGAGCGCCTTGACGCAATCGACGATCTGCGAGGAGCGGCTGGCGCCGATCAGCGCCGAGGTCACGCGGCCGCCGCGCAGCACCCAGGCGATCGCCATCTGCGCCAGCGTCTGGCCGCGCTTTTCGGCGATCCCGTTGAGCTTGCGGATATTGTCGATGATCGAAGGGCGGATGAAATCGCGCTTGAGGAAGTGGTTCTGCGCCGCGCGGCTGTCTTCCGGAATGCCGCCGAGATATTTCGTCGACAGCATGCCCTGGGCAAGCGGCGAGAAGACGATCGAACCCATGCCGACCTCATCCAGCGTATCGAGCAGCTTGTCGTCTTCGACCCAGCGATTGAGCATCGAATAGCTCGGCTGGTGGATCAGGCACGGCGTGCCGAGCTCCTGCTGGATCTTTGCGGCTTCGCGCGAGCGCTGCGAATTATAGGAGGAAATGCCGACATAGAGCGCCCGGCCGGAGCGGACGATATGGTCGAGCGCGCCGCAGGTCTCTTCCAGCGGCGTCTCCGGATCGAAGCGATGCGAATAGAAGATGTCTACATAGTCGAGGCCCATGCGCTTCAGGCTCTGGTCGCAGGAGGCGATCAGGTACTTTCGGCTGCCCCATTCGCCATAGGGTCCGGGCCACATGTCATAGCCGGCCTTCGACGAAATGATCAGCTCGTCACGAAGCCCGGCAAATTCGGTGCGCAGGATCTCGCCGAAGGCGGTCTCGGCGCTGCCGGGCGGCGGGCCGTAATTGTTGGCGAGGTCGAAATGGGTGATGCCGAGGTCGAAGGCCGTGCGGCACATATCGATCTTGCGGTCGTGCGACGTGTCGCCGCCGAAATTGTGCCAGAGGCCGAGCGAGACGGCCGGCAGCTTCAGGCCGGAACGGCCCGTGCGGTTATATTTCATTTTCGAATAGCGGTCTGCGGCTGGTTGCCAGCTCATGATCCCAATCCTTTAAAAGCAATTCCTGGAAAAGCATGCAGCCTTTTTCCCAGGAATCGCGCGTAACAAACGACCGAAGTAAAAAGGCGCGGGCTCATCGCCCGCGCCGACGATAGAGCTTCGCAGACCTACTTCAAGAGCGCCTGCGCTTCTTCGATACCGAGGGCGGCCGGCTGCGTGCAGGTTGTCGTCAGGTCGATGAAACGGCCCTCCTCGCCCGATTTCAGGATCGAGGTCATGACGTCGACGCCGTGCAGCGTGCGGTCGAGCGAGCAGCGCGCATCGCGCCCTTCGATCAGCGCCGACACCATGTCGGCAAGGCCGGCGGTGCGGTAGTTGGCGCGCGCGCCGTTCGGGTTTTCCTGGTTGATCTTGCCGAACGGATGCTCCCAAGCCTCCAGCGGCTTGATGTCCTTGTCGCGGCCGCTGGCCTCGACGACGCCGCCGAAGAAGTTCGGGTCCGGTACGTAGAGCGAGCCATCGGTGCCGTAGAGCTCCATATTGGCATGGCGGTGAGACCACACGTCCCAGCTCGCGGTCAGCGTCACCGTGGCGCCGTTGACGAATTCGAGCAGCGCCTGGATCGTCGTCGGCGTCTTGACGGGGATGATCTCGCCGTTGCGCGGCTCGCTGGTGATCGTGCGGGTCGGCGACGCCATCGAGGTCATGCCGCCGACGCGTTTCACCGGGCCGATCAGATTGATCAGATTGGCGATGTAATAGGGGCCGAGATCAAGGATCGGGCCGCCGCCCGGCAGGAAGAAGAAATCCGGGTTCGGATGCCACATCTCCATGCCGGGGCTCATGACGTAGCAGGCGCCCGAAGTCACCCGGCCGATGCCGCCGTCGTCGATGAACTTGCGGGCGAGTTGGTGGGCGCCGCCGAGGAAGGTGTCGGGCGCGCAGCCGACGGCAAGCTTCTTCTCCTTGGCGATGCGGCGAAGCTCCTCGCCCTCTTCGAGCGAAAGCACCAGCGGCTTTTCCGAATAGACGTGTTTCCCAGCCTCGAGGATCGCCTTCGACACCCGGAAATGAGCATCCGGGATCGTCAGGTTGACGACGACGTCGATCTCGTCATTGGCAAGAAGCGCGTCGATCGTCTGCGCCTTGACGCCATATTCCTTGGCGCGCGCCTCGGCGGCCTGCACGTTGATATCGGCGCAGGCGAGCACCTTCAGCCCCTTGAAGAGCGGTGCCAGTGAAAAGTAGGTGGTGGAGATGTTGCCGCATCCAATGATGCCGACGCCAAGTTCCCTGGTCATGATGTGCCTCAATAAGTCTGAAAGGATGCAATCGAGCGGCTGATGTTGCGGTCGATATCCTTGGGGTTGTCATGTTCTACGACGAAGTGTTTCGCCCTTGTGGCACGCAGCGCCGTGATCAGCTTCGCCCACTCGACCTTGCCATGCCCGACATCGGCCCAGCCGTCCTCATCCGTCGCTTCGCCCGCCGGCGCGATGTCCTTGACGTGCACGGCGGTGATGCGCGGTCCGAGCTTCTCGACCCAGGCGAAAGGATCGGCGCCGCCGCGGATGACCCAGGCGATATCGGCCTCCCAGGAAATATCGGGTGCGCCTTCGAAGATGCGCTCGATCGGCCGCGAGCCGTCCTGCAGCTTGAAGAATTCGAAGTCATGATTGTGCCAGCCGAATTCGTAACCGGCATCCTTGTAGGGTTTGCTCATTTCCTGCAGGCGCTTGCCGAAGGCGACCCAGCCGGCGGCGTCAGACGGCCGCTGGTCAGCTGCCAGATGCGGCGCATAGATCGAATCCATGCCGAGGATCTTGGCAATGTTCAGCGACTTCTGAACGTCCTTCTCCAGGAAGTCTGGGCTGAAATGGCCGGTCGCCATGACCAGGCCATTCTTGTCGAGGTCGGCGCGAAGGCTGTTCAGCCCGGCATCGTCGAGATCGGCGTAAATGCCGCCGAAGCCTTCGACTTCGGCATAACCCGCCTTGCCGAGCTTTTCGAAAATCACAGAATAGGGCTGGAAGTTGCGGGCGCTATAAAGCTGGTAGCTGAGTTTCGTCATCATGTTCTCCTTGGGCCTCGTGCCCATTCTTGCAAGATCAATCCGCCGACTGGCAGGAATGCAGGTCGTAGAGCCGGAACGCCGGAAGCGCGCCGCGATCAAGCGGCCGTGCCGGGGTAAAGGTGATGCGGCGGCTCTCGCCGGCCGCAAGGTCGAAGGCGTTGTCGGAATATTTGCCGTCCGTCTCGGTCTCGATCATCACGAAGAGCGCAAGTCCCCCAGCGGTGACCTTGATGTCGACCGAACCATTCCCCTCGATATATTCGTGGGTGACGGTGAGCCCCGCGGGCTCCAGCTCCAGCGCCTTGTAGGTGCCGTTGACATAGTGCCCCTCGCCGCCCGTGCCGTTCGACGCGGTGAAATGCCAGGCCAGCAGCGTTCCGTCGGGAATGTCGGAGACGTCGATGCTCGTGGCCGTTACCGCCGCATCCGGCGAGCACATGGCCTGCACGTCCTTGAGGTGCCGCCGTTCGCCCTTCATCGTCAGCAGCGAGATCGAAAGGTCGATGCTGACATCGGCAAGCGTATCGTTGACCAGCGAGAAGCGGATCGTCTTTCCGTCGTCGGAAGGAATGGCGGCGACCGCGACAGGCTGGAAGAAACGCTTGACGAGATAGTGCATCGCCTTCCAGCGGCCGCCATAATCGAGGCTCGACCAGGAGGCGACCGGCCAGGTGTCATTGAGCTGCCAGTAGATCGTGCCCATGCAATGGGGTTTGAGCGACCGCCAGTATTCCACTGCCGTCTTGATGGCGAGTCCCTGCTGGATCTGGGAGAGATAGACGAAGTTCGGAAAATCCTTGGGAAAGCGGAAATAGCGGAACATCGTGCCGGCGATGCGCTCATTGCCGCCGGCATTCTTCTGGTGCAGCTCCATCACGGGAGAAGCGACGTTCATGTCCTTCTCCTCGGCATAGCTCTTGATCACGGGCAGCGAGGTATAGGACTGGAAGCCGAATTCCGAGCAGAAGCGCGGACGCACCGAACGGTAATTGTCGAACGACTTGTTCTCGTGCCAGACCGACCAGTAATGCATGTCGCCGGATCCGTCGGCATGCCAGGCATCGCCGAAATCGAGATAGCCGGAGGCCGGGCTCGACGGCCACCAGAGCGCGCCGGGCAGCGCCTTCTTCACCGCTTGCTCGATGGTGCGGTTGAGGCGATCGTAGGAGACGAGATAGCGGTCGCGATCCTTGCGGGATTCCTCGAACCAGGTGAGTGCGCCCACCAGCTCGTTATCACCGCACCAGAGCACGACCGACGGATGCGAGGAGAGCCGGCGCACCTGGTAATCGACCTCGATCGTCACATTGTCGAGGAAGTCCTCGGTCGAGGGATAGAGGTTGCAGGCGAACATGAAGTCCTGCCAGACCATGAGACCCAGCCGGTCGCAGAGATCATAGAAATGATCCTGCTCGTAGAAGCCGCCGCCCCAGACGCGGATCATGTTCATGTTGGCGGCTTTGGCCGATTGCAGCAGATCCTCGGTCTTCTCAGGCGAAGACAGCGAAAACAGCGCGTCGGCCGGGATCCAGTTGGCGCCGCGGCAGAAGATCTCATGACCGTTGACCTTGAAGGCGAAGCGACTGCCTGATGCATCCGGCGTGGTGATCAGCTCGACGGTGCGAAGGCCGATCTGCTTTATCACCTCATCCGTCGACGTTTCGACCGACAGCCTGTAGAGCGCCTGCTCGCCGCTGCCGGAAGGCCACCAGAGGCGCGGATTGTCGATATGGAAGAGGTGGTTGACATGGCTCTCGCCGTTGACGCCGACATCCAGGCGCACGCGCTCGCCGTCGAGTTCGAAATAGACCTGGGCAATGCTCGGCCCCTTGGAAAACAACGTCGCCGTCACTTTGAGATCGACCGAGCCGTCATTGTTGTGGGTCTGACGGGTGACCACATGCTCGATGCGCGCGGTCTCGAGCTTTTTCAGCGCGATCGTGCCGTAAAGGCCGAGCGGCGCAATGGCGATGTTCCAGTCCCAGCCGAAATGGCATTGCGGCTTGCGCAGCATGTTGCCGTCGGGGATCGGCGAATTGCCGGTGCTGTAGGGAATGTAGAAGGGCTGCTGCTTCTGCCGCGCAGCAGCGACGGCGACGCTGGAGGCAAAGACGATGCGGATGCTGTTGTCGCCTGCTTTCAGCATGCTGGAAACATCAGGCCGGTAGCGGCGGAAACTGTTGTCGGCCTCAAGCGCCAGGAAGCCGTTGACGTGAACGCTGGCGACCGTGTCGAGATAATCGATATCGAGATACCAGTCGCCCTCGACCTCCTGAAGCGTGAAGCTGCGCTCGACCGCCCATTCGCGCTCGGCGACCCATTGCACCTTTTCCTCGTTGCGGCCGAAATAGGGATCGGGGATCAGGCTTGCGCGATGGAGCGCGGTGTGCACGTCGCCCGGCAGAATGATCGCAGTGCGGATCTCGCCATCGACGGAGGCAAGCTGCCACGAACCGGAAAGGTCGATGTTGAAACCGTTCTTCGGCAAGGATGTCATTAGTAGTATCCCGATCGGACCGCTCCTGGGGATCGCCGGACAAGCCGGACCGCGGCCGAATTTGGCTGGCCTGACGGCCGATTGGAGATAGGGCGGCGCCATTTCGGCCCCGCCCGCATTGTTCTCTAGAGACGCAGCTCGGTTTCCGCATCGAAGACCGAGGCGACCGTCATGTCGAAACTGAGCTTCACCTTGGCGCCGACATTGAAGCGGCGCGCGCCGTTGACGCGTACCGACATCGTGTGACCGGCATGTTTCAGCCACAGCAGATTGTCCGCGCCCATCGGCTCCTCGATATCGACGGTGGCGTCATGTTCTTCGCCGCCGGCATTCTCGTTGACCTTGATGTGTTCGGGACGGACGCCGAGCACCACCTTGCGGCCGGGCTGCAGCGTCTCGTTGGCGTCGTAAGCCGCGAGCGAGAAAATGACGCCGTTGGCAGAAAAGGCAATGCCGTCGCCTGACTTGACCAGCTCGCCGTGCAGGAAATTCATCGAAGGCGAGCCGATGAAGCCGGCAACGAAGAGATTGCGCGGCCTGTTGTAGATCGTCGTCGGATCGTCGAGCTGCTGGATGATGCCGCTCTTCATGATGGCGATGCGATCGGCAAGCGTCAGCGCCTCGATCTGGTCGTGGGTGACGTAGATCATCGTGTTCTTCAGCGACTGGTGCAGGCGCTTGATCTCGACACGCAGCTCCGAGCGGAGCTTGGCGTCAAGGTTGGACAGCGGCTCGTCAAACAGGAAGACGTCGACATCGCGCACCAGCGCCCGGCCGATCGCCACGCGCTGGCGCTGGCCGCCGGAAAGCTCGGCCGGCTTGCGTTTCAAAAGCGGCTGGATCTGCAGGATTTCGGAGGCTCGCGCCACGCGCTTGTCGATCTCGGCTTGTGGCACCTTGGCGACGCGAAGACCGAAGGAAAGGTTCTTCTCGACGGTCATCTGCGGATAGAGCGCATAGGACTGGAACACCATGCCGATGCCGCGATCCTTCGGCTCTTCCCAGGTAACGTTCTTGCCCTTGATGAAGATCTGCCCTTCCGAGGCGTCGAGCAGGCCGGCGATGCAATTCAGCAAGGTCGACTTGCCGCAACCGGACGAGCCGAGCAGCACGAGGAATTCGCCGTCGTTGATATCGAGGTTGAGATCCTTCAGCACGCTCACCGCACCGAAGTTCAGGGACAGATCCTTGATGGAGACGCTTGCATTCATATTCATGAGATCAACCCTTCACTGCGCCGGCGGCGATGCCGCGGACGAAAAGCCGTCCCGACACGAAGTAGACGATGAGCGGCACGAGACCCGTGAGGATCGTTGCCGCCATGTTGACGTTGTATTCCTTCACGCCCTGGACGGAATTGACGATGTTGTTCAGCTGCACGGTCATCGGATAGGTATCCGGACGGGTGAAGACCACGCCGAACAGGAAGTCGTTCCAGATGCCGGTCACCTGCAGGATCATCGCGACGACGAAGATCGGCAGCGACATCGGCAGCATGATCTTCAGGAAGATTTGCCAGAAACCGGCCCCGTCGACGCGCGCCGCCTTGAACAGTTCCTCCGGCAGCGACACGAAGTAGTTTCGGAAGAGCAGCGTCAAAATCGGCATGCCGAAAATCGAATGCACGATGACGAGGCCGCTCAGCGTGCCGTAAATGCCGATTTCGCGTAGGATAATGACGATCGGATAGATCATCACCTGATAGGGAATAAATGCCCCGATGATGAGGATCGAAAAGAAGAGCTCGGATCCCCGGAAGCGCCAGTTGGCCAGCGCATAGCCATTCACCGAGGCAATCGCGATCGAGATGATGACCGACGGCACCGTGATGCGCACCGAATTCCAGAAGCCGCGCGACAGGCCATCGCAATTGAGCCCGGTGCAGGCCTGCGCCCAGGCCTTCACCCAGGGCTCGAAGGTGATCTCCATCGGCGGCGAGAAGATATTGCCGAGACGGATTTCCGGCATGCCCTTCAGCGACGTCACGACCATCACGTAGAGCGGCAGCAGATAATAAAGTGCTGCGACGATCAGCGTACCGTAGAGCATGATGTTGCGCGCCGACAGCGCCGGGCGCGGCCTCGGGCCGCTGGGGCCGTCGCCAAGCTTCGGGGCAACGGCGTCGATGCCGGCAGCAACGGTGTTGAGAGCTTCTATATTAGCCACGCTTGCGCCCTCCACCAAATTCCAGATAGGCCCACGGAACGATGATGATCGCGACAGTGACGAGCATCATGGTCGAGGCGGCAAAGCCCTGCCCCAGGTTCTGCGCCTGGAACATGTAGTCGTAGACATATTTCGCCGGCACTTCCGAAGAAATACCCGGTCCGCCGGACGTCTGAGCGACCACAAGGTCGTAGACCTTGACGATGCCGGAGGCGATGATGACGATCGTCGTGATGAACACCGGCCGCATCATCGGGATAACGATGAAGAGATAGGTCTTCCACATCGGAATACCGTCCACGCGCGCCGCTTTCCAGATGTCCTCGTCGATCCCACGCAGGCCGGCAAGCATCAGGCACATGACGAGACCCGTTCCCTGCCACAGCGCCGCGATCAGAATGCCGTAGATGACGATTTCAGGCGTATAGAGCGGATTGAAGGTGAAACTCGTCCAGCCGATCGAGCGCACCACCGCCTGAATGCCGAAATCGGGATTCAGAACCCATTGCCAGACGAGGCCCGTCACGATGAAGGACAGCGCAAAGGGATAGAGGAAGATGGTGCGGAAGGTGTTTTCGAAACGGATCTTCTGGTCCATCAGCGCGGCGAGCATGAAACCGATGACCAGGCTGAAGATCAGCGAGAGGATGCCATAGACAGCCAGATTCTGGATCGCCGTCACCCAGCGGGGTGCCGCCCAGAGGCGCTCGTACTGGTCGATGCCGACAAAGCTCAACCGAGGAAGGAGCTTGGAATTGGTGAAGGAATAAAACACCGTCCAGAACGTGCCGCCGACAAAGATCACCAGCGCTGTCAGGATCATCGGGATGGACGCAATCTTTGCATTCAGATTGCGCAGTAACTTGTTTGGCCGGCCTGCTTTCGCTTGACCCGTCATGAACACTTCTCCTCAAATCGCGACTGCGACCCGTGACAGAACGGCAAAGCGCCACCTGTCGTCCCCACCTCCGAAACCTGCTGAAGATACCGGAGAAACCTCGCTGCGGACCGGACCATCACCGATCGCCCGGAACGATCCGGCTCACCAAGAGCCGGATCGCAAGGCAGCGAATCTGCTGATCAGTCAGCAGAAGCGATGATCCCGGCGAAACGCTTCTGAGCGTCTTCCGGCGTCATCGATGGGTTGGCGAAGAATTCGGAGAAGAGATCTTCCTTCTGCTTCTGGCTGTCTGCCGAAAGCAGCTGGTCGGTGCCTTGGATCACGTTGCCCTTGGCCAGAATGTCGAGACCCTTCTTCATGCAGTCGTTGGCGGCGGCGAGATCGACGTCGCCACGAACCGGCAGCGAGCCCTTCTTCAGGTTGAAGGCAACCTGGGTCTTGGGATCGAGCAGGGTCTTGGCAAGCACAGCCTGAGCCTTGGACTTTTCCTCATCCTTCAGCAGCGGGAAGTAGAAGGCGTCGCCACCGGTCGAGATGATCTCGTTCACGCCGAGGCCCGGCAGGCAGGTATAGTCGGTACCGGCCTTCTGACCGGCAAGCGCGAATTCACCCTGCGCCCAGTCACCCATGATCTGGCCCCCGGCCTTGCCGGTGATGACGAGGTTGGTCGCCTGGTTCCAGTCCTGGACGTTGCTGCCTTTGGCCATGCGCCGTGCATCGTCGGCTGCCTTGAACACCTTGGCGATTTCAGGACCGGCGGCAACTTCCGCATCCTTGTCCTTGAAGACCTTGTTGAAGGTATCCTTACCCGCGACCGCAACCATCAGCACGTCGAAAGCGCCGGTTGCCTGCCACGGCTGACCGCCGACGGCGAGCGGAATGATGCCGGCCTTTTCGAGCGCCGGAGCGGCGGCAACGAACTCGTCCCAGTTCTTCGGAACTTCGACGCCGGCCTTCTTGAAGGCGGCATTCGAAAGCCACAGCCACTGCCAGGAGTGGATGTTGACCGGAGCGCAGTAGATCTTGCCGTCGATGGTGCAGGAATCGAGCAGGCTCGACGGACGAACGATGTCCTTCCAGTGCTCGGCGGTCGCCACGTCGGTCAGATCGCGCATCAGACCGGCCTGAACGAGTTCCTCGGCCTGGCGGCCATGGTTGAACTGGGTGGCGCCCATCGGGTCGCCGCCGGTGATGCGGCTGATCATGATCGGACGGGCCGTGCCGCCGGAACCGGCGATAGCGCCGTCGACCCAGTGGTTGCCGGTGGCGTCGAATGCCTTGGCCAGTTCGGCGACGGCAGCGGATTCACCACCCGAAGTCCACCAATGCGTGACTTCGAGATCGGTGGCGTTGGCGGCGCCGTACGGAAGCGCGACCGAAGCGGCAAGCAGGCTTGCCATAATACGGATTTTCATGAGTTCTCCTCCCTCACTGAAACGTTGCCGGAAAAACTTAGATCAATCGATTTCCTCACGCAACTGCCCGCCTGCAAATTTTTCCGCGAACATCCAAATTGCTACTTCTGCCTGTTTCCCACCGAACCGATGCATTCCATGGATCGATCTGTAGCAAAGCTTTCTCGCATATGCGTCGTTGATTTATACCATTGATAAAAAACACTAAATTTTACCACACATTCTCACCTCTCGCATTACATCCTTCGCAACTGCAGAAAAACAAGCCACAAACCGTCGATTCAACCTGTGGCTATAATGCTGCTGCGCACACAAGAAAAAGCACTCGACATTTCTACTGTATCGTTACAGATTGCATTCCTTGGGGAGGTGCGATTTTGGCAGGCGGCGGGCTTACGGCGCTGGAAAAAGCCTTTATAAGCGACACCAATTCGCGCGAGGCAGGCCTAAGGGATGGAAAACAAGGGAAATTTCGGCCAAACAGCATCGACGCCCGCAGCGCGTGAGCGCCCGACGCTGAAGACGATCGCCTTCATGACCGGCCTTGGCGTGACCACCGTGTCGCGCGCGCTGAAAGATGCGCCTGACATTGGGGCGGAAACCAAGGAGCGGGTGCGCATGGTCGCCCGCCAGCTGGGTTACCAGCCGAACAGGGCGGGTGTGCGCCTACGCACCGGCAAGACCAATGTCATCGCCCTCGTCCTCAGCATCGACGAGGAGATCATGGGCTTCTCGAGCCAGATGGTCTTCGGCATCTCCGAGGTATTGTCCGGCACGCCCTATCATATCGTCATCACGCCGCATTCCCACAGCAAGGACCCGATGCTGCCGGTGCGTTATATCCTCGATACCGGCTCGGCCGACGGGGTCATCATCTCGCGCATCGAACCGGATGATCCGCGCGTCAGGCTGCTAAGCGAACGCGGCATGCCCTTTGCCACGCATGGGCGCACCGATGCGGGTCTCGCGCACCCTTTCCACGATTTCGACAACGAGGCCTTCGCCCATCAGGCGGTGGAAAAGCTCGTCAAGCGCGGCCGGCGCCGCATCGCCCTGCTGCAGCCGCCGAGCAAGCTCACCTACTACGCCCATATCCGTATCGGCTTCCAGACCGGCCTGCACGATTACGGCGCCGAGGAAGTGCCGCTGCGCATCAACACCGACGCCCCGCTCGCCGACATCCGCGACGTCGTCGAAGTGATGATGCGCTCGGCCAATGCGCCGGACGGCATCGTCTGTTCGGCCGGCAGTGCAGCCATCGCCGTCAATGCCGGCATCGAAGCCGCCGGCAAGGCGCTCGGCCGCGACCTCGATATGGTCTCCAAGCAATCGGTGCCGATCCTCAACTGGATCCGCCCCGAGATCATCACTGCCCAGGAAGACGTGCGCCAAGCCGGCCGCGAAATGGCCAAAGCCGTCATCGCCCGCATCGACGGCGTCGAACCGGAGCTGCTGCAGAGCATCAGTCAGCCGACCTGGCCGGAGAGCGGGAGGTAGGTGGGGCAGCGGATGGAGCGCGGCATCCTCCGACACTCGGCATCCTTGTACGCGCAAGCCAAAGGCCGGCGCTTCGAAAGACACCCCGCGACGCGGCGTCACGCGACGGCCGTCACCAACGCATCGAGCACCGCTGCAATCTTCGGATTGCGCCCCTCGCCGTGCCGCGTGATCGCATAGATGTTGCGGTAGACGGCTGGCGTCAGCGGCTTGACGGTTAGGCCTTCGGTGAAATCCCGAAGCGCCAGTCCAGGCATCACCGAAATCGAACAGCCGGCCTCGACAAGCGCGAAGACCACTTCGAAGCTGTCGCTGAAGCCGTTGATAACAGGCTCGAAACCGATATCGCGGCAGGCCTGGCGGATGGCCATGGAATAGGCGCTGGAAGCGACGTCGAGCGCCCAATGGTCATCCCTCAACTGTCCGAGTTCGATGACGGGCTCGCTCTCCAGCCTGTGGCCGGCGGGCAGCAGCACGAAGAGCTGATCGCGGCACAGGAACAGCGTATCGAACGGGCCTTGCAAGGCATGGGGATCGAAGGATATGTCGTCGGCAACGACGATATCGGCCTGCCAGGATCTGAGTGCTGCAACCCCATCGGCAGGTCCCATCGTCGTCATGACCATGCCAAGATGCGGGTGATCGTTTGCCAGTTGGCGCATCGCAGCCGGGATGAAGGAGGACGCCGCCGAGGGTTGAGCGGCGATCCTGAGATCGCCCGCGACGATATTCTGCAGCTCGGCAATATCGGTCTTGGCCTCCTCGACAACGGCGAATATCCGGTCGGCATGCACAACCAGCCGCCGGCCGGCCGGTGTCAGCGTCACCCCTCGCCCACGCCGCTCGACCAGCGCAATGCCGACTTCATCCTCCAACTGGGCGATCTGCTGGGAAACGGCCGAGGACGAAATGCCGAGCGCATCGGCAACCGCGGCCATCGTCTCACGGCGTGAGAGCTCGCGAAGCGTGCGCAATCGGAAAAAATCCAAATCCGGCTCCCTTCAATCGTATCAACCAGCCATATTTTCTAACCTATATGCTTATTTTAATTAAGTAGACCTGACGAAAAACGCATCCTACCCTCGGATTCGGAAGCGGGCATCGGCTCGAAAAAGCCAAGATTGCCAGCCATCCCATGAGACGAACCACGGGGAATATCGACCGGATGCAGCAGAGTGGCGTGCCCTATTTCAGCCAATGGGAAACACCCGGCATGACGCTGCCGGTGCTTGCCGAGGGACCACAGGCCCTGCTCGGCGACCCGCTCTGGCATCAATCGGGGGCCGCGACGATCGAGGAATATGCGCGCTGGGCAGTCAATGTCTGCGGCATGGCCTGCCTGAAGATGATTCTTGCCGCGCGCGGCGAGATCCACCCGACCCTCGAGCTTGCTCGCGCCTGCACTCGCCACGGCGGTTATGTCGTCGACGAGATCGATGCCTCGATCAAGGGGCTGATCTACGCGCCCTTCGTTCGATTCGTCGCCGAACACTTCGGGCTTGGCGCGGAGACGGTGACCGGCGTCGAGACATCGGCCCTTCCGGAGCTTCTGTCGAAGCGGCGCTTTTTCATCGCATCGGTGAACTCGGGCATCCGCTGGCCGGAACGCGAGCCACCGTCGAAGGGCGGGCATCTGGTGCTGGTGACGGCAGCCAGCGAGGAGACGATCCGATTCCACAACCCGTCCGGCCACGACGCGGCAAGCCAGGCCGATGTCACCTTGCCGCTCCCCATCTTCGACCACTTCTTCGCCAATCGTGGCATCTCGGTCAGTGCCTGACCCTTTTCAACACCAGATCGTTTCGGAGGTTTGATGACCCCTTCCCCAAACAGGCTGCGCATTGCCGTGCTCTTCGGCGGCCGCTCGGCCGAGCATGAGGTTTCCGTGCTGTCGGCAACCAATGTCATGGGGGCGCTCAAGCCCGAGAAATACGACGCCGTGCCGATCTTCATCACCCGCGATGGACAATGGCTGCTGAGCAGTTTTGAGGGCGACACGCTGGCGACACCTTCGTCAGGAACGGAAATCTGCCTCGTGCCGGGCGGACGGGGCCGGATGCTGGCAATGCCGGCCCATGGCGCGCCGCATGAGTTGGCAAGGATCGATATCCTGTTTCCGGTGCTGCACGGCCCGCATGGCGAAGACGGCTCAGTCCAGGGCGTAGCGGAGGTGGCCCGCGTTCCGCTTGTCGGCTGCGGCATCCTCGGCTCCGCCGCGGCGCTCGACAAGGACATCGCCAAACGTCTGCTGAGGGCCGCGGGCCTGCCGGTGGCGCGCGCGGTGACGATCCATGAGGGCGCTGCACCGTCGCTGGCAGCCCTCGAAGGCGAGCTCGGCCTGCCGCTCTTCATCAAGCCGGCGCGGCAAGGATCGTCGGTCGGCGTCGCCAAGGTCCATGCCAGCCAGGAATTCGCGCCCGCCCTTGCCGAAGGCTTCCGTCATGATCGTACGCTGCTTGCCGAAGAATTCGTGCGCGGCCGCGAGATCGAATTCAGCGTGCTCGAGGATACGGCAGGAGAACTCTTCGTCTCACGGCCGGGAGAGATCGTGCCGGCGGAAAGCCACGGCTTTTACAGTTATGATGCCAAATATATCGACGAGAAGGGCGCGGCGCTGAAAGTCCCGGCCGAGCTGCCGCAAGAGGTCGAGGCGGCCATGCGCGACGTGGCTGCCCGCGCCTTCCGGGCCGTCGGCTGCGACGGCATGGCCCGCGTCGACTTCTTCCTGATTGATGACATGCGGTTCCTCGTCAATGAAATCAACACCATCCCCGGCTTCACCGATATCAGCATGTATTCCAAGGCGATGGCGGCAAGCGGCGTCGGCTACGCCGAGATCATCGACCGGCTGGTGGATCATGGACTGGCGCGCGCCGGCCGGGCCGCCTGATACAGCAATCTGATACTGGAGCTTGAGCTTGAACAGGTCGGTCCTGATTTCGGGCTGTTCCGGCGGCGGAAAATCGACGCTGCTTGCGGAACTTGCCGCTCGCGGCCATGCCGTCGTCGAAGAGCCCGGCCGGCGGATCGTGAAGCAGGAGCTAGAAGGCGGCGGTGCGGCCCTGCCATGGGTCGACATGGTGGCCTTCGCCCACCGCGCCATCGCAATGGCGATCGCCGACCACACGGCGGCGCGGGAGCAGACCGGCTGGACGTTTTTCGACCGTGGGCTGATCGATGCGGCGGCAGCGCTTGAGCATCTGACCGGAGACCCGGTCCTGGAAAAATTGAGTGCCGTACACCGCTATCACGAGACGGTTTTTCTGACGCCGCCATGGCCGGAAATTTACACGACCGACCCCGAGCGGCGCCACGGCTTCCATGAGGCCGTCGCCGAATGTGACCGGCTTGCCGCGATCTATCCAGCACTCGGCTATGCGGTCGTCATACTGCCGAAAATCGCGGTCGCCCACCGAGCGGATTTCATCCTTGACTGCCTCTCGCAGCAATAGAAGAGGTCGTCGGGTGTCTCTCGGCCGCCATCTCGGAGAGCCCTCAGCGCCTGCGAAAGACGCACCACTGGAACGACTGCCGGCCACCAGCGGGTGTTGCGTGCTCCTCGCGCCACTCGCGCTGAAGCGCAAACACGGACGAGAATTCGGTCGCAAGCGCTTCCGCGTCGTAACGCTGGACCGGCAGGCCGCTGCATCGTTCGGGCCCATCCGGCGCAAAGGTCGCGATGATCACGATACTGTCCGGCGCCGTGCCGGTTTCGAGCGCGCGTCGATAGGCCAGCCGCTGCTCGGGCTCGCTCAGGAAGTGAAAGACGGCGCGGTCATGCCACACATCGTAATGGCGGTCGGGTTGCCATGCCGTGACGTCGGCAACCACCCAGGCGATCCGGGCGGCTTTATCCTGCAGCCGCACCTTGGCGACCTCGAGCGCCGGGGCGGCGATGTCGAGAATGGTGAGATCAGACCAGCCGCGCTCAATAAGACGGTCGACAAGATTTGATGCGCCGCCGCCCACATCGATCAGCGAGGCCGTGACCGGCAGTTGCAGCTCGTCAAGCGCCTGCAAGGAAGGCCCGGGCGTCGACTGATACCAGCTGACACTGTCGGCAGATTTCGTGCGGTAGACCTCGTCCCAGTGTTCCCGTTTCGCGCTTGTCATCCGATATCCCCATCTCTTGCGGAGCCCGACATCCTAACTGATCGACATGTAGGGACTGAGACGTCGGCAACCAGTCGCAGTGCGCCTCAATGTTCTCCGTTCAGGGCGCCAAGTGACGATAGACCAGATCCTTAGGGTCATCTCGGGGTGCTGTGAGATCGAGGCGCGCGCCCAGCCGCTCCGCAACGGCAGCGGAAGCAGCATTGCCGGGAGCGATATAACTGACGAGCGACAGTAGCTTGAGTGCCGCAAAGGCCCAGTCGCGCAGCGCCGAGGCTGCTTCGGTGGCATAGCCCTTGCCCTCATATTCCTCATAGACGAACCAGCCGAGTTCCTTCTCGGGAAAGAGCGGTCCGTGATTGATCCCCACCTGACCGATGCATTCGCCGGTTTCGCCAAGCTCGATCATCAGCGCTCCATGCCCGAAAAGCTGCCACAGGGCGACGTCGTGACAGAACATCCCCCAGGCCGCCCGCAGACCGAACGGCCCGCCCATTCCAACCGATCGCGGCGACGCCATCAGCTGCGCATAGGCGGCGAAATCGTCGATCTCGGGCATGCGGAGCCTAAGACGCTCGGTTCGAATGGTCAGCGCGCCCGTTTCGGACATGTCGTCGCCTTCTCTGTCAGATTGGCTTTGGAGTTTTGGCCGTTGAACGGACTATTCTAGCCTTCAAATGCCGGGGCGAATTGCAACGTACCGCCTGGCGGGGATCCGCGAAAAACAATTCGCTGCACGAGCCGCGTATCGAGGTCGAGATATTTCAGTTGCCCATCGCTGCTGAAACCGACACGGCCATAGATGTCGGGATTGCCGATCAACGCGCATCCGCTGGCACCCATCGCGTTCAGCAGTTCGAGCCCCTTGGTAATCAGCGCCTTGCCGATACCCTGCCGCTGTCTCTCCGGCTTGACCGATATCGGTCCCAACCCGAACCAGCCATCATGCGCGCCGTCGATCGTCACCGGCGAAAATGCGACATGCCCCAGGATATCACCGTCCTCTTCAGCGACCAGCGATATCGTTAGATCGCCGCTTTCGCGAAGTCTTCGGACAATCTCCGCTTCCGTCCCATCGCTGTAAGGCATCGGCTTGAATGCGGTCCAGGTCAGATCATGGATCGCGTCGATATCCTCCGGCGTTTCGTCTCGGATAAGCATCTCTATCAATCCTCAATCGCGATAGCTCAAAGGTTCTATGCAAGGAAAGTCGAAGACCAGCAAGCCGGGCTCCTCCAGCGGCAGCTGCGCTACGACCTGCCCTTCCGGGTTCAGCACCGCCGTCGGCCCCCAGGCGATGCGCCCGTCGCGCTCGCCCGTCACGTCGGACGAGATCAGCCACAGGCCGGTTTCACGGCATCTTTCACCGCGAACCGCGTTGTGCCGCTCCTTGAATATTTCCGCCGTGTCCCTTGGCATCATGTTGTTGGAGAGGCATAGGATCAGGGATGCGCCGGACGCGGCGATCGTTCCGGCTGCTTCCGGAAAATTGGTGTCGCAGCAGATGTTTATCCCGAAGCGCAGGTCTCCGATCACAAAGAGTGGACTGTCCTTTCCAGCCTCGAAAGCCCGTTCGCCCTGCAGCAAATGGGTTTTCCGGTAGCGGCCGAGGAGAACGCCGCGCTCGACGACGACGGCAGTGTTGAACAATCGCTCGTCATCGATCTCGATCAGCCCTGTGACTAGCACCGGTCCCGACTTCGGCAGCCGATCCAGGACCGCTGCAAACTCGGGCGACGCGAGATCGAGGGCAACCCGCCGCGCCGATGCCTCATCGGTCAGGTAGCCCTGCAAAAAACCTTCGGGAAAGACCAGCAGGGCAACACCCTCAGCCTCGGCACGAGCGGCGACCCCGCAGGCATAATCCAGTGCCGCCTCGAGATTCTCCCGAAATTCCGGCGTCTGCGCGGCAGCTATCCGAATGCTCTTCACCTTGATCTCCGCGTTTGGACGTCTTGCGGCCTACCCGGTCAGGCTTGTGCGGGTGCGCCAAGACAGCGGATTGCCGGTGATAGCACGGGGCGGCAACCACAAAAAAGCCCGGCGCGACGGCCGGGCTTTTCCTCGAACTCTTCTCGGCAGACCTTAGAAGGTCGACGCACCGCTGCCCCAGGGGCCGTGGTGGAAATCCTTGCCGTCGAGGCGGTCGAAGCCGTGGGCGCCGAAGAAGTCGCGCTGGGCCTGGATGAGGTTCGCCGTTCCCCTGCCCTGGCGGTAAGCATCGAAATAGGTGAGCGCCGAGGTTAGCGCCGGCACCGGCAGGCCGGCGGAAATCGCAGCCGCAACGACGCGGCGAAGCGCCGGGATCGATTCCTTGACCATGTCCGAGAAGGCGGGCGTTACGATGAGGTTGGCGGCATCAGGCGCCTTGGTGAAGGCCGAGGTGATCTCGTCGAGGAACTGCGAGCGGATGATGCAGCCGGCGCGCCAAATACGGGCGATCGTCGGCATCGGCAGCGACCAGTTGAACTCGCGCGAGGCTTCCGCCATCACCGCGAAGCCCTGCGCATAGGCGCCGATCTTGGCGGCAAACAGCGCCAGTTCCAGATCCTTGTTGAGCTCGGGGCCGTAGGCGATCGGGAAGGATACGGCCTGCGTGCCGAAGATCTTTTCGGCGGCTTCGCGCTGCGATTTCATCGAGGAGAGACTGCGGGCGGCGACCGCGGCTTCGATCGCCGTTGCCGGAATGCCCATGTTCTGCGCCTCGATCGCCGACCACTTGCCGGTGCCCTTCTGGCCGGCCTTGTCGAGGATCATGTCGACCATCGGCCCGCCGGAGACGGGGTCGTTGGCGGCAAGCACCTTTTCGGAGATCTCGATCAGGTAGGAGTTCAGCCGGCCCTTGTTCCATTCGCCGAAGATGCCGGAAATATCGGAGGCGCTCTTGCCGAGGCCGTCGCGCAGGATGCCGTAGATTTCGGCGATCATCTGCATGTCGGCATATTCGATGCCGTTATGGATGGTCTTGACGAAATGGCCCGCACCGTCATTGCCGAGCCAGGCGACGCAGGGCTCGTCATTGTAGCGGGCGGCGATCGAGGTCAGCACCTTCTCGACACGCTTCCAGGATTCCTCGGTGCCGCCGACCATGATCGACGGGCCGTGACGCGCACCTTCTTCACCGCCTGATACACCCATGCCGATGAAGGTGAGATCGGTATCCTTGAGGCGGTCGAAGCGGGCGACGGTGTCGCGGAAATTGGCGTTGCCGGCATCGATCATGATGTCGCCCTTGGAAAGATGCGGGCGCAGCGCTTCCATCTGCTGGTCGACGGCATCACCCGCCTTGATCATGATGATGATCGGGCGCGGCGGCCGGATCGCCTCGACGAATTCTTCGATGGTCTTGCAGGGAATGATCTGCTTCTTCAGATCGCCGGCGCTCTCGTAGAATTCGTCGGTTTTCTCCGGCGTGCGGTTGAAGACCGCGATTTTATTGCCTTTCTCCGCGATGTTGAGCGCCAGGTTGGAGCCCATGACCGCAAGGCCGATCAGTCCGATTTCTGCCTTTTCCACGACAAACCTCCGATGTGTCATTTGGACCGGTGTTGTGGCACTGTCTCAACCAAACGGCAAGTCTCGCAAGGGTCTAATCGGTTCGCAAAAGCCAATGAAATGAAGCTTGCACTGCTGACTTGTCCGACAACCCAGACGGCGGCCGGCCGATCGGCAAGCGACGAGTTTTCGCGCGGCCTGCCCGTAATGCCCTATCTCATGTTATCATCATTGCCTCGGGAGATATCGCATTGGCATCGGGAAGACGAAAAGATACGGCTCTCCTGGCGGCCCGCGCCGGCCGCTACCGCGAACATGCCTCGCCGCCGGCGCTGCGGCGTCATCTCAGCCGCCTCTGGTCGCATGCGCTGCATGACGGACCGCCGGCAATGGTGGCAATCGTGCCGGACGGCTATTGCGACCTTCTCTGGATCGACGGCCGGCTGATCGTCGCCGGCCCCGACAGGACGGCAGCCTTTCCCATCATCCGGCCGGGCGCAACCGTCATCGGCGCACGTTTTGCACCGGGCGCCGCGGCACCCTGGCTGAGGACACCGCTCTCGGCCCTGGTCGGCTGCTCGGTACCCCTGAGTGACATTGGCCGGGAGGACACGGCCGAATTCGAGGCGCGGCTTGGGGATTGTCCCAATCCCTCGGCCGCTATGGCACTCTTCAGCCGCCTGCTCGAAGAAGCCGCACGCCGTGAGGAGGAGCCCGCCCGGGACGCCGGCGTGATCTTCGCCACCGCCGACGGTGCTCGCCCGGTATCCGGCCTGCTCGACCGGCTCGGCATGAGCGAAAGGCAGCTGCGCCGCCGTTGCCACCATCATTTCGGCTACGGCGCAAAAACGCTGAAACGGATCCGCCGGTTCCAGCGTTTCCTCGACCTCTGCCGCAGGTCGGGCACGATCCCGCTTGCCCGCCTGGCGCTCGAAGCGGGCTTTGCCGACCAGCCCCACATGACGCGCGAGGTCGGCGAGCTCTCGACTCTGACGCCCGCCGTCATTGTCGACCAGCTCAGCATGCGCAAAAGAGCTGACTGACCGTTTTGTTCAAGACGCTGCCGGCCGGTTTGTTATTCTGCCGAAACCAAATGCCAAGGACCTGCAAGCCATGTCGACAATGCCAGCGAAAATCATTCACCAGTCGATCGAGCGCGACTGGCGCGACGTCTACGACTTTGCCGGTAAGCCGGAGAACATGCCGCTCTGGGCCTCCGGCCTTGCGACCGGCTTCGAGCCCGACGGCGCCGACTGGATCGCCCACGGTCCTCTCGGCACCGTCAAGGTGAGCTTCGTACCTGCCAATGAATTCGGCGTGATCGACCATACGGTGACGATTGAATCCGGCCTCAGGGTTTATAATGCCCTGCGCATCGTGCCGAACGGCGATGGCTGCGAGGTCATGTTCACGGTGCTGCGCCTGCCCGGCATGACCGACGCGCAGTTTTCCGCCGATGCCGCCCATGTCGAGAAGGATCTCGCCATGCTGAAAGCCCTGATGGAGAGATAGATGGCCGATAAGTCAGAGAACCACGACCGCCGCATCGATTATGTCGAATTCAACGTCGCCGACATCGCCGCCGCCAAAGCCTTTTACGGCTCGGCCTTCGGCTGGCGTTTCACCGATTACGGCCCGAACTACTGCGAGTTCGACGATGGCCGGCTGAAGGGCGGCTTCACCGATTTCGGCCCCGTGCGGCCGGGCGGCCCGCTTGTTGTCGTCTATGCCAATGACTTGGAAGAAGTGCTGACCTCAGTGGAAAGGGCCGGCGGCACGATCTGCCGCCCGATCACCGATTTTCCCGGCGGCCGCCGCTTCCACTTCCTCGACCGCGACGGTTACGAACTCGCCGTCTGGGCGACTGCCTGACGGTAACTTGATTGGCCAGGGCGCGCCTGAATCAGCCGGCCGGGTTAGGCAGCCTGCCGCCGCCGATCGTGATCTTCCATGACGATCAGCGCACCGATGACCGTGCCGCCCGCATCGCGCAGCGGTGACATGCGACAGCGCACCTGCCGCGATCCGACACTGCCGGCCGGGCGCTCATAGGTATAGTCGATCTGGTCCCCGGCAAAGCAGGCATCGAGCTTGTGCTTGGCGCCTTCGGCAAACCGTTCCTCACCGATGAATTCGGAAAGGTGGCGGCCAATGAGTTCCATCGGCTTTCTATCGAGATGGGCGCTGTTGGCCGGATTGGAATAGAGGTAGCGATAATCCCTCGTCAGCACAGCCACGCGGTCCGGCAGGCTTTCCAAGATCGCGGCATTGAGGAACTGGCCGTTGTCGGTATCCGGCACATAGGCCGCCGGCGGTTCGATGCGCACATCCCGCGGCGAAGGCGTGCGCCAGTCCGGCCCATGCGCCCCGAAATAACGGTCGAGCAGGTAGGAAAGCACCGTCGTGTGCTCGGTGACACTGGCGCTGTCGTCGGCGTCCTGGCCGATCAGATGAGTCACAAACTGCAGTTGCATGTAGACTTCGAGCAGGTTCACCGCCTTGTGGGCGAGAATCGCTTCAACAAGCGGCTCGACATGGCGGTCGAGCGCCGTGACGCGCTGATCGTCGCCCAAGCGGATGGCTTCCTCGATTTGAACGCAACGCAAGGAAAAGGCCCGAAAAAGCTCCAGCAAGACGCTCCAACTCCCATTGTCCCAAGAACGAGTCCGAAACCGGCTAAGGCTGCATCTTCCCCAAATGCGCCCTGCAGTAGACTTTATTCGCGTCTTGGTGGTGACGGGTAACATGAAGTGCCCTCAGTTTCAATCCGAGGGCACCTGCCGCTTTTCACCGCTGATAATTGAGGGTGGACCTTTTTGCAGCATGATGCCGAAAGTGTGAGCGTTTTTTAGACCGGCTCACCTAAAATCAATCTGTCTTAAGGCGCGAGCGTCTGCTTGATCTGCCAGCGGTCGTGATACCAGAGCCACTGTTCCGGGTATTCCCGTACCCAGCTTTCCACCTTGTCGTTGAGCAGCTGGGCGGCTGCCGGCAGGTCGAGATTGCCCTTGGCGTCGCGCGGCATGTCCAGCCGCGGTTCGATCTCCAGCCGGTAGCGATTTCCCGGCAGCCGGATGCAGCGCGCCGGATAGACCTCGCAGTCGAACTGGCGCACCAGCTTCGGCAGCAGCGGATTGGTCTTGACCTCGCGCCCGAAGAAGGTGCCTTTCAGCCCCTTACGGAATTTCTGGTCGACGAGCACGCCGACCCCCTGGCCTGCTTCCAGCTGGCGGGCGAGCGCAAAGGAGGAACCGGCATGCGAAGGCACCAGCTTGCCCATGCGCGCACTCCTGAAGTCGAACACCTTCTTGGCGACATAGGGATTGTTCGGCGGCCGAAAAAGCACGGTCACGGTGAGCCCGAAGGCGGCCCCTGCCACCGGCAGCAGTTCAAAGTTGGCGGTATGGCCGGTAAAGACGATGAAGGGGCGTGGATTGTCGCGCAGGTCGAGGAAGATCGGGACGCCAGACACCTCTACCCTGCCCGGCTCCAACTTTTCGGGATCGTAGTCGAACAGTTGGTCGAGGAAAACGTATTCGGCCGCCAGCCGGCCCATATTGCCCCAGCTGTCGAGCGCGATCTCCTCGATCTCGGCCTCGCTCTTCTCGGGGAAGGCGTTGCGCAGATTGGTCAGCATCAGCCGGTGGCGGCGGGTGCGCCGGCCGAGGCGACGCATCATCCTGTCGGCGAAGCGGATCGCGCCATCGGCCGGAAACAGCTTCAGGAAATTCAGGAAGCCGAACATCACCTGCGCCACCAGCCATTGCTGGAAATTTCTGAGCGCCAGCACGATCCGGGTGATGAAGAGCTTCACGCGGTCAATCCATCTTCAGGATGATCTTGCCGAAGATCTGGCGCGATTCCATCCGCTCCAGCGCCCGGTCGATATCGCTGAAGCTGACTTCGGTGTCGATGACGGGATGCACGAGCCCGCGGCCCATCTTCTGCATCGCATCCGCCATGTTCTCCATGCGGCAGCCGAAGGAGCCGAGAAGCTTCAGCTGTTGCTGGAACAGCATCATCAGGTTCATCTCTGTGGAAACGCCCGAGGTCGAGCCGCAGGTGACGAGCCGCCCGCCGCGCTTCATGCAGAGCATCGAGCCCGCCCAGGTGTCCTTGCCGACATGTTCGAAGACGACGTCGACACCCTTCTTCTTGGTGAGCTTGCGCACCACGCCCTCGAAGCGGTCGGTGCGGTAGTTGATGACGTGATCGGCGCCAAGCGCCTTGGCCTTCTCGATCTTGTCGTCGGAACCGACCGTGGTGATGACGGTGCAGCCGATCTTCTTGGCAAGCTGGATCGCCGCCGTGCCGATGCCGGAACCGCCGGCATGGACGAGAATCGTCTCGCCCGGCTCGAGCTTGGCATTGTCGAACAGCATGTGCTCGACCGTGCCGAAGGTGACGGGCGCAAGTGCTGCACCGATCGCATCGACACCGGGAGGAGCCGGCACCAGCAGGCGCGCCGGCAGGTTGACCTTCTCCTGCGCAAAGCCGTCGAGATGGAAGCCGTGCACGCCCGAGACATGTTCGCAGAGATTGTCGCGGCCCTCGCGGCAGGGGCGGCAGAGACCGCAGGTGCGCGCGCCGTAGATCGAGACGAGCTGGCCCGGCAGCACGTTGGCGACGCCCGGCCCGATCGATTCCACGACGCCCGAAGCTTCCGCACCGATGACCAGCGGCATCTTGCGCTTGGCGAAGGCCATGCCGCGCCAGCCCCAGACGTCGATGTGATTGAGCGCCACCGCCTTGACCCGCAACGTCACCTCTCCGGCGCCAGGTGCGTCCGGTTCCGGCAGATCGGTGATCTCAAGCTTGCGGTCGTCGATCAGTTGCAAAGCGCGCATGGCAAAATCCCTCGCCTGAAGGCGTCATCTCTCTCAAAAATTTGTCGGGAACCGCTTAAGCCGGTTCGAGCGCCATGACAAGGCTGGCATTCTGCCCGCCGAAGCCGAAGGAGTTGGAAAGCACGGCTGAAACCTGGGCTTCCCGCTTCTTGTTCGGCACGACATCGAGAACGATCGACGGATCGGGGTTGGTGTAGTTGATCGTCGGCGGCAGCGTCCCGGTCAGCATCGTCTGCAACGAGAACACCGCCTCGACGGCACCCGCTGCCGTCAGCGTATGGCCGATCATCGACTTGTTCGACGAGACCGGGATGCCGACGAGCCGCTCGCCGAAGACGGCCGACATCGCCCCATATTCCATCTTGTCGTTCTCCGGCGTCGAGGTGCCGTGGGCATTGATGTAGCCGATGTCGCTCTCGTCGATGCCGGCATCGGCAAGCGCCGCGCGGATCGTCGCGATTGCCGGGCCGCCATCCGGCGACGACCGGGTGCGATGAAAGCTGTCGGCCTTGTCGCCGGCGCCCTTCATGATACCGAGCACCTTGGCGCCGCGGGCGACCGCCGCTTCCAGCGATTCCAGCACCAGCGTCGCGGCACCTTCGGCGATGACGAAGCCGTCGCGATCCTTGCTGAATGGCTTGGAGGCCTTGGTCGGCGGATCGTTCTGCGTCGAAAGAGCAGACAGCAGCGAGAAGCGGATCAGCGCTTCGGCGCTCAGCGATCCGTCGGTCGCAACCGTCAGCGCCCGCGTCGTGCGGCCCTGGCGGATCGCTTCGATGCCGAGTTGGATGGCGGTGACGCCGGAAGCGCATGCGGTCGACAGCGTCACGGGAAGGCCGCGCGTGCCGAACCGGTCTGCCAGGCGTTCGGAAATCGCGCCGAACAGTGCCGCCTCGTGAAAGGCCGGGTCCGGGCGCTGGCGCAGCGCCGTCAGGAAGCGCTCATAGGCATCGCCCGGATGGTCGGAGGCCGGTGAACGGTCGGCAAGCTCGAAACGCGCGCTCCATTCCGGCTCGATCGGCGGGGCGGCGAGGAACAGCGGGCCGTTGAAATCGCCGGAAAGGCCGGCATTAGCAAGCGCCTCGATCGTCGTTTCGCGGGCAAAAGCATAGGAGCGCTCGACAGCATTCGGCACTGGGATGCCGATGAAATCGACAGTGCCGGCGATCCGAGTCGACAGGCCCTCGGTCGGGAAACGGTTGATCTCGTGGATACCCGACGTGCCAGACGAGAGCGCTGCCCAGTTGTCGCTGAGGCCCTGACCGAGCGAGGTGATGATGCCCATGCCGGTCACCGCCACGATCGGACGGCCGAGATGATCCCTGTAAGCGGAAGCTGTCATGTCCTTACTCCTCACGCATCTGCGGAAAGAACGGCAACACCTTCGCCGCGCTGATGTCCGACCGTGGTTACGACGGCGGCGGTGGCGCCTGCCCGCATCGGCGCCTCATGAGCGGCATCGAAGGGCGGAACCTTGGCCTTGCCATCGACGGCAAGGGCTGCAAGCGCCAGCCCCAGCGTGAACTGCGTCTCGATCGTATGGCCGGTGACGCCGCCGAAGCCGCGGATCGCAACGTCGGGCAAATGATGTTCGAGCACCGCCCGTTCACGGGCGGCAAGATCGTGCATACCGGTCGAGCCGGAAAAGACCGCCGTGCTCTCGGCGGCAAGTCCGACGGCCGGTGCCAGGAGCCGCTCCAGCCGGACCTCGAGATTGCCGGCATTGCGGTTGCCGCGGTCACCCTCGACCGCGTCGATGACGGCGTAGATATGGGCACCGCGGGCTTCGGCATGCTTGCGCGATTCGAGCACCAGGAAGGCGCCGGCCGAACCGGTGATCATGCCGCCGCCGTCGCTGGGTCTCCGCGACCAGAGCGGCACCCAGTCGCCGCGCGCATGCGCGCCGATCGCTTCGGTGAGCAGGATCATATCGGGCCGTTCGGCCGCGAAGGCGCCGCCAACCAGCGCATGCGAGGATTCGCCTGACTTGATGCGGTAGAAGGCGGTCTCGACGGCTGATATGCCGGCCGCTTCCTCGCCCATGAAGGTGCGCGAGGAGCCGGTGACCTTGTGCACGATCGAGATATTGCCGGCGAGCAGGTTGGAAAGCTGGGCAAGGAACAGCGTCGGCCGGAGCTCCGTCGTCAGCTTTTCGTTGAGCAGCAGCTCACGGTCGTTGCGCTTCAGCGCTTCGTCGACGATCAGCGTATCGACATTGATGTCACGCTCGCCGCCGCCGGCCGCCACGATCATGTCCATGGCGCCGCAGGCCTCGATATCATCCTTGAAGCCGGCATCGTCGAGCGCAAGGCCGGCAGCGAAAACGCCGATGCGCTGCCAGTTCTCCATCTGGCGCTGGTCGCCGCGCTTGGCGATCTGCTGCGACCAGTCGATCTCGGGCAGCGGATGCACCGGATAGGGCTTGAACTTCTCGGTCTCGACGATCGCCTTCGGGGTAGTGCCGGCCGAAAGCAGCGCGATATGCGCATCCTTGCCGACGCCCTGACAGGTGACGATGCCGATGCCTGTGATGACGACGTCGTTTGCAGCCTTGCTCATCCAATCACTCCCTGCGCCGCGATCGCTTCGAGAAGCCCGATCTCGCCGGCACGTTTCTTCACGATATCGCCGAGCGGCACCTCGGAAAACGGCATGGTGCGAAGCTTCAGCTGCGCATCGCAGACCTTCTTGCCGGCGCTGGTGATTTTAGCCTTGGTGACCGCAAAACCCGAACCGTCATGCTCCAGAACCGCCTCGATGTCGAGCACCGCTTCCGGCTCGACGAAGGTGCGCATCTTGGCGCCGTCGACAGTCATCAGGAAAGGCATGGCGGCAAAATCGGTGACGGCAAGCACCAGCATGCCGGAGGCCTGCGCCATGGTCTCGATCAGAAGCACGCCGGGGACCAGCGGCATTCCGGGAAAATGGCCTTCGAAAACGGGGCTCTTGGCCGGCACGACGGATCGCGCCTTAAGCGTGCCCTTCTTCAGGTCCACCGCTTCGACGCGGTCAATCATCTGGAAATATTCCAGCAGCATTCGGATCCTCCGGCCCGACAGGCCAGATCCGCCCGCCGGTGACGCCTGAAGCGCGTCGCATAGAAGCTGGTCGCACTTTAGGTCTTTGTTTTGTGCACGTCGTCGCCCCAAAACCGCTGCACGCTTTTGGGCGACATGCACTAGTTAGGAACGAAACCGCCCGGCCGCCATATTCACGGCGGCAGGGCGTTCAAAAAAGACTTTTATGTCGCTCAGGCCTTGGCTGCTTTGAGCTCGTCGATCTTGGCGCAGAGGTTCTTCAGCACGAAATATTCTTCGGTGGAAACCTTGCCTTCGTTGACTTCCTGCGTCCACTTTTCGAGCGGAATCTTGATGCCGAATTCCTTGTCGATCGCAAAGACGATGTCGAGGAAATCGAGGCTGTCGATACCGAGGTCGTCGATCGTATGGCTCTCCGGCGTGATCGTCGCGCGGTCGATCTCGCTGGTTTCTGCAATAATGTCGGCAACTTTATCGAATGTAGCGGTCACGCGCTGTACCTCATGAAATGACGATTTAAACCTCCTCATAGGCAAATCCATTTCAAAAGCCAATGCTTTCGTCCCGGCGTTGCGGCAATTTGCCGGTTGGGTGTTGCCTAAACAGCAATGGAATGCCGGTCTTTGCCGTCCCCGGGACGGGCGCCGAGGCGCGCGGCGATGCCGCACCCGAAAGCCCGCCCAGCCGGAAGGCGAAAAAGCCGTCCGAATCAAACCCGCGAACGGCCCTCGCATCGCGGCAAACGCAACTTCCGGCAAAACCGGCGGGCGGGGATGCTTTGATCTAAATCAAACAGCGATCCCGGCGAAATTGATAATCCTCAAGGCGCGCTGGGGGCATGCGCGGGCATGCGCCATGCCGGACGCGCCAATCCTGCCGGCCATACGAAGATTTCAAAAGGGATCAGGACATGGATGTTGCACGCAGTGAGCTTTTCGAGACCAGCACTCCTGTCGCTTGCGCTTCCTGCCAGGCGCGGCACGGCGTCGTCTGCGGCGCCCTGTCGAGTGGTCAATTGAGAGAGCTCAACCGCCACTCTCTGCGCCGCAAGATCGAGGCCGGCTGCGAAATCATCGCCCAAGGGGCGGAAAGCTCTTTCTATTCGAACATCATGCGCGGGGTGGTGAAGCTCTGCAAGGTGATGCAGGACGGGCGCCAGCAGATCGTCGGGCTGCAATTCGCCCCCGATTTTGTCGGCAGACCTTTCGTGCGTGAAAGCACGCTATCGGCTGAGGCTGCGACCGACGCCGAAATCTGCGTCTTTCCCCGTAACCTGCTCGACCGCATGATATCCGAGACGCCAGAGCTGCAGCGCAGCTTGCACGATCAGGCGCTGAAGGAGCTCGATGCCGCGCGCGAGTGGATGCTGACGCTCGGCCGGCGCACCGCAGGCGAGAAAGTCGCAAGCCTGCTTTACCTTATCGCCACACATGCCGAACCGCAGACCGCCACGAGCACCGCCTTCGATCTGCCGCTATCGCGCGCCGAGATCGCCGATTTCCTCGGGATGACGATCGAAACCGTCAGCCGCCAGATGACCAAGCTGCGCAAGCGGGGCGTCATTCACATCGAGAACTTTCGACATATCGTCGTCCCCGATATGGATGAGCTGCAGAGCATGACCAGCGCGTAAAAAAGGGATCAAATGCCGCATTCGGCTTTCCGGTCCGGGATCAGCGCGTGATTATGACACGGGTATTGGCAAGGCCGGCCTGTCGTGCCAGCGAGAAGAACTGGGCAGCATTGTCCGGATGTAAGCGAACGCAACCATGCGAGGCCGGCCGGCCCAGCCGCTTCAGGTCGAAGGTGGCGTGAACGGCGTAACCGCCGTTGAAAAACACGGCGAAGGGCATCGGCGCATTGTCGTATTTCCTGGAGCGGTGATCGCGCGACAGCCATTTGGCGCTCCACGAACCGGTCGGCGTGACATAGCCGTTGCGCGCGGTCGAAACCTTCCAGCGATATTTGACGAAGCCGTTCTCGGTAACGGTCATCGTCTGCTTGCCGATGCTGATATTGGCGACCAGCGTTGCGGCCTGAGCGGCAACCGGAGAAAACTGCAGCAATAAACTTGCGGCCGCAGCCGCCAAAATCGTCTTCATGATAACCCCTCTTCGGCCCGCGCAACTTCATTGCGCCCTCACGGAAGAGAGACTACGGCAATACTTATTATATTGCTTTAATCCGAATGGTAATCACAACTCTAACGAGCCAAGGCGGGAGTTACCGGAGTAAGACACCGGCCTCTGCTTCACTGGAGCTTGCGCGCCGCCGAAGGCTGCTTGAGCTGTTGGTAGGCCTTGTTCATCTTCTCGCGGATCGAGGCCATTGTGCCGAGATTATGCCCACAGGCCGCACAGGTGATGATGTCGGTCTCCCGGATCTCGGGACGTTCGAACTTCATCTTCGTGCTCTTGCACTTCGGGCACGGTAACTCAACCTGAACTGTCATCGCTCTGCTTCCGGTCTGATAAGATATGAGGCGGTTCGAATAAACCTTTGCGGCGGCCATGTCCACCGGGCGTGATCTACCCTAGAGAAAACACAAGAACAGCCCGAAGATGATACCCGTCAGCACCATGCAGCTGGCATAGAACACCGAAACGCCGTCCTCGACATCGGCCGCAGTGGCCATATCGCGCCCGGGATTGTTGATCATCGGCTCGGCCACGATGACGCCGCCATAGACCCGAGGGCCGGCGAGTTGGACATTGAGCGCACCTGCCATTGCCGCTTCCGGCCGGCCGGAATTCGGCGAGCGGTGCAGGCCGCCGTCGCGCATCGCCACCCGAACCGCTTCTCGGCTGGCACTGGTGCCGCGCCTGATCCAGGCGCCGGCGGCGATCAGCAGGATCGAGAGGCGGGCGGCCGGCCAGTTGGCGACATCGTCGAGCCGGGCGGCCGCCCAGCCGAAATCGATGTATTTTTCCGACCTGTGGCCGATCATCGAATCCGCCGTGTTCAGCATCTTGTAGGCAAGCAGTCCCGGCAGGCCGAAGACGGCATACCAGAGCGCCGGCGCCACCACGCCATCGGAGAAATTCTCGGCAAGGCTTTCGATCGCCGCGCGGCAGACGGCCGGCTCGTCCAAAGTCTCGGGATCGCGCCCGACGATGCGGGAAACGGCGGCCCGTCCACCGGCAAGCCCTTCGTCGCGCAGCGCAATAGCGACGGCCGCGACGTGATCGGCAAGGCTCTTCTGCGCCAGGAAGATCGCCACCAGCCCGGTCTCCAGCAGGATGCCGGCAAGGCCGAACAGCGCGAAGAACCGGTCGAACACCAAGCCTGCGGCCACTGCCAGAAGAAGCAGCGCCAAGATGGCGGCGACGCCGTTCATCCGGCGTTGCGAGCCTGTCAGGCTTGATGGGTTGAGCTGCTGGTCGGCATAGGAAATCACCGCGCCGAAGATGGCGACGGGATGCGGCACCCGCGACCACAGCCATTGCGGATCGCCGAGGATCCGGTCGAGCAGCAGCGCCAGAAGCAGCACGAGAAGGTTTTCGTCGATCGTCATCGCTCAAATCTCTGAAGGGCTTCGATAAGCCGCCTGTCCGCCGCCCCATCGGGCGTCAGCCCGAAACGCAGCCACTCCGGCGCATAATCGAACTTGCGGACGAGAATATGATGGCGGCAGAGATGCGTGTAAATGTCGCCGGCTCTCGCATCGGCGACAAGGGTAAACAGCGCCGTTCCCCCCGACGTCCGTAATCCCGCTCCCATCAGCGCCGCATGCAGACCGGCGCAACGTTCATCGATACGGCTGCGGATCGAAGTAACATCCGAGCGCAGCAGCGACGCTGCAACCGAAAGCGCCGGGCCGGAAACCGCCCAGGGGCCGAGCCAGTCTTCGAAGCGCGCGAGAATATCGCTACGCGCAATCGCAAAGCCGAGCCGCAGGCCCGCAAGTCCGAAGAACTTACCGAAGGAGCGGAAGATGATGAGGTTGGAAAGTTCTTGCACGCGAGCCGCCAGGCTCAGCGCCGGGTCGATATCCCCGAAAGCCTCATCGACGACGAGCAGCCCATTTGCCGCTTTTATCCTGTCGTGCAGTGCGACCAGCGTTTCCGTCGACCATATAAGCCCATCCGGATTGTTCGGATTGACCACAACCGCGAGCCGATGCTCGATCCCGATTGCGGCAACATTATCGACCGCGTCGACGGCAAAGCCGGCCGAAGCGAAGGCGTGCGCATATTCCCCATAGGTCGGCGATACCACGGCAACCGTGTCGTCCATGGCGCCAACAGGCTTACCCGCCGCGATGAGGCGCGGCAGCAACTGGATCACGGATTGCGTGCCGGGCACCGGCAGCGGCAGGATCTCGCCGCTGCCATAATGATCGCGCGCCGCGCGCCTTGCCTCATCGACGAGATGCCGGTCCGGCAGCCGATGCCAGGCCCTTGCCGGAATGTCGGGCAAGGCGACAGGGCATGGATTGATGCCGGTGGAAAGATCGAGCCAGTCTTCCGGCCTGCCGCCGAAGGTCGCGGCAGCGGCGGTGATGCCGCCGCCATGGGCGATCGGTGCGCTCATGCGGCAGCTCCGGCCAGATCGATCAGATGCATGTAGGAGCCCGCCACCTGGTCGCGCCGGAGGCCGGCAGCACCCAGATCGGTTCCGAGCGCATCCTGCGTTGCAAACAGCCGATTCCCCTCGCCCTCGGAGACGACGGTGGAATAGTGGAATTCATGCGCCGTCATCGTCCGCGCGAAGAAGGCGCCGTCGAGCGGCATGACACGGCGATAGCCGAGATGGCGTTGCCGCTTGGCATAGCTGGTGACGACGGGCAGCAGGCCGAGCATTTCGTGGCGGCGCCCTTCCGCGTCGATCAGCCCGTCGCCGAGCACCATGTAGCCGCCGCACTCTCCGTAGATCCTGATGTCTCGTGCCGCCGCATCGAGCATGCCGGCGCGAAAATTCGGCGCCGCGGCCAGCCGCCCGGCATGCAGCTCGGGATAACCGCCCGGCAGATAAATCGCATCGGCATCGCCAGCCGGCGCCTCGTCGGCAAGCGGCGAGAAGAAGGAGATCGCAGCACCCCGGCGCCGCCAGCCGAGCAGCATGTGCTCATAAGAAAAGGCAAAGGCGACATCGCGCGCCACCGCGATACGGGCGCCCAGCGGCATCAGCCGCTCGATATTGGCGGCCGACGGCCGGTTGAGCCCCTGCCTGGCGATGCGCAGCAGGAATTCGAAATTGCATTCCTCGGAGACCGCATCCGCCGCGTGATCGATGAAATCTTCGAGGCTCGCATGTTCGCCGGCCTGGACGAGGCCGAGATGGCGCTCCGGCAGCGAAAGCGCCTTGTCGCTGCCGATCACGGCGATGACGGGCATGCGGATAGCCTCGAGCGCCTGGCGCAGCATCGCCTCGTGCCGTTCGCTGCCGACCTTGTTGAGGATGACGCCGGCAACGCGGACATCGGCGCGGAAACCGGCAAAACCGGCGACCAGCGGCGCCACCGACTGCGACATGCGCGAGGCATCGACGACGAGCACCACCGAAAGACCGAGCTGGGCGGCAAGATCGGCCGCCGTGCCCTTTCCGTCGGCCGCTCCGTCGAAAAGCCCCATCATTGCCTCGATGACGAGGATGCGGTCGCCGGAGCGATGCAGGGCCGCATTGGCCGAGATCAGTTCAGGGCGCATCGCCCAGAAATCGAAATTCAGACAGAGCGTGCCGCTTGCCGCCGCATGGAAGGCGGGGTCGATATAGTCAGGACCTGCCTTGCCGGGCGCGACCGCGATGCCGCGGCGGCGAAGCGCTCTGAGCAGCCCGAGCGTCACCGTCGTCTTGCCGGCGCCGGAGGAAGGGGCTGCGATCAGGAGGCCGCTCATGCCTGCACCTTGCCGGACCGGCGGAACGGATCGGGTTGCAGGCGCCGTCCGCCGAGCGCGCCGAGCCAATCGAGCGAGGCTCTGAGCCGCACCACCTCGCCGACGACGACCACCGCCGGCGGCTCCAGCCCGGAGGCGGCAACAGCCTCGGTCGCCTCTCCGAGCGTCGTTTCCAGCACCTGCTGCCGGCCGGTGGCGGCATTGCAGACGAAGGCGACGGGTTCCGACGGCAGCCGGCCGGCGGCGATGAGATTGGCGCTGATCTCGGCTATATGCTTCATCGCCATATACATGACGATGACGGGCGAGCCCCGGCCGATCGCCTCCCAGTCGATCCTGTCAGGCACGATACCGGAGGAATCATGGCCGGTGAGGAAGGTCACGGCATGGTTGATATCGCGATGTGTCACCGGAATGCCGGCATAGGCAAGCCCGCCGATGCCGGCGGTGACGCCGGGCACGATGCGGAAGGGAATATTGTGCTCGACCAGCGTCAATGCCTCCTCGCCGCCGCGGCCGAAGACGAAGGGATCGCCGCCCTTCAGCCGCAGCACGCGCTTGCCGGCGCGCGCCAGATCCACCAGCCGCAGCGAAATGTCGCGCTGTTTCGCCGAAGGCTTGCCGCCGCGTTTGCCGGCATATTCCACCAGCGTTTCCGGCCGCGCCAGTGCCAGGCATTCCTCGTTCACCAGCGCGTCGTGCACGATGACGTCGGCCTCGAAAAGCCCCTTGGCGGCAAGCAGCGTCAAAAGCCCGGGATCGCCGGGACCGGCGCCGACGAGCCAGACGCTGCCCGGCTCCAAAGCCGGAAGATGGGAGAATGCGGCATCGATCATCATGTTGATCTAGGCCCCGCAAAGGGCAAGGTCAACGCCGCGCCCGTCACCTCACTGGAAGTTGCTGAGATTGCTATGACTCACTTCGCAAAGAGGCGGATTCGATTTCACAACAAACCCGCTCAACAATATGAATAGATTATAATATCATCAAGAAGGCCAGCCGCGGCGCAGCCGGCCTTCCCGACCGTCAGGCGGCAAGCAGCGTGTTGCGGATGAGGTCGATGACCTTCTCCGATTCGATGCCGGTGCAGACGATCTGGCTCGGCAGTCCGTCCCAGTCTCCATTAGGCGGAAAATGCCGGCCGTCCCGCTTGACGATCGTCTGGCCATCGGCGATGCCGCCACAGACGACGCGCACCGCACCCGATATCGACGAGAACAGCTCCGGTGCCACGACATAGACGCCGGCGCAGCTGTCATGCACCATCATGCCGTCTTCGACCGCGTGCTTATAAAAATCGATATAGGACTGCGAGAGCGCGTCGAGCTGCTTGAGAGCCTTATCACCCCTAGCCGCCATCTCGCCGAGATAGCTGCGGCTCATCGTGGTGATCGCGGTGACGTCGAGGCCGATGACGGCCACTTTCCACGGCGCGGTCATGACGATGTCGGCAGCCTCGGGATCACCGTGAATATTGGCCTCGGCGACCGGCGAGACATTGCCCGGCACATAGAAATTGCCGCCCATGATAACGACGTCCTTGACCAGCGTCGCAATCTCGGGGTCTTCCTTCAGCGCCAGCGCCAGGTTGGTCATCCGGCCGACGGCGACGAGGCGGACCTCACCCGGGTTGGCGCGCACCGTGTCGATGATGAAGCGGTGCGCCGGGCGCGCATCGAGCGGCAGGTCGATCGTTTCCGGCACGTCGATATCGCCGAGACCGTTGTCGCCATGCACCATGGCCGGCCACGGCCGCTCCGCACGCGAGGAATCGATGGTGACGCTGGCGCCCTTGGCAACCGGTGCCGCAATATTCCATTCGCGCTTGAGGAAGAGCGCATTGCGCGTCGTCGTCTCGACTGAAGCGTTGCCGAAGACCGTGGTAATGCCGAGAAGGTCGATCTCGGCATGACGGTGCAGAAAAAGAAGCGCCATGGCGTCGTCGACGCCAGGGTCGGTGTCATAGATGACCTTGTGCATGAGATATCCTCTAGATGTGAACCCGTGAAGCTGCCGGACGGCGCCGCGAATTGGCGCCACCATAACGTCGGCTAGGCTTTCTGCAACCCGCTGCGGGCAACTGCCGCCGTCGCATGCGCAGATTTGATCTTGGCGACGGCAAGCTCGGCATCCGGCCCCGCAGCCGCCAGCGCAGCTGCCTCGGCAACCCCATGGCAGCCGACGCGGGCAAAGACCTTCGCGGAGGGATTCTTGAGCCGCGGCGTCTCCTCTTCCAGCCGCGGCGCGTCGAAAAACACGGCGGGCGCGGAAAAATGCGCGGCAACGGCAAGGATTGCCGGCTCATGTCTCCGGCTGTCGATCGAGGCAATGGCTGCGAGTTCCGCAGCAGCAATACCGGCTGCGTCGAGCGCTGCGATCGCAAGCGCCAGCATCTCGGCAGGTAGCGTCCCCCGCTCGCAACCGAGGCCGAGCACGTGGCGCCTCGCCCTATCGAAAGAGATATCGCTCATGGAAAACCGCCGAATGCGCCCTGCCCGTGTCCTCGCAGCCATTGCAGCTTGGTGCGGCAAATGCAACAAGGCCGTCCGAAATCCCTGCCTGGAATACCACCTTGCCCGATATCGCCTTCCATCTGCTTCTGCTGCTCTGCATCGCTGCCTTTTTTGCCGGTTTCGTCGATTCCATTGCCGGCGGCGGCGGCCTCGTCACCGTTCCCGTCATGCTGATCGCCGGCATTCCGCCGCTCCAGACCCTCGGTACCAACAAGGTGCAGTCCCTCTTCGGCGCCGCCTCGGCCACGATCGCTTATGCTCGCAAGGGCCATGTGGAGCTGCGTGAGCAATTGCCGATGGCGCTGATGGCCATCATGGGCGGCGCACTCGGCGCCGCACTCGCCACGATCGTGCCCGGTGAGGTGCTGGAGGCGATCATGCCGGTGCTGCTGGTGGCGATCGCGATCTTCTTTGCCGTCAAGCCTAATCTTAACGACCTCGACAAACATCGTCTCATCACGCCCTTCGCCTTCGGCTTGACGCTTGTCCCGGTCATCGGCCTCTATGACGGCGTCTTCGGCCCCGGCACCGGTTCCTTCTTCATGCTGGCCTTCGTCACACTCGCCGGCTTCGGCGTGCTGAAGGCGACGGCCCACACCAAGCTTCTCAATCTCGGATCGAATTTCGGCGCGCTCATCGTCTTCGCAAGCTTCGGCGCGATCCTCTGGAAGATCGGCCTGTTGATGGGCATCTGCCAGTTCCTCGGCGCGCAGCTGGGTTCCCGGCTGGCCATGCGCATCGGCGCAAAGCTCATCAAGCCTCTGCTCGTCTTCGTCTGCATCGCCCTTGCGGTGAAGCTGCTCGCCAACCCGGCAAATCCGCTGCGCATCTGGCTCGGCGCCTGACACGCACCCTCGACCATCTTCATTACCTCTGGCGTAATTGATACGGTACATCGCCTTCCCGCATGATCGGGCTGCCTGGAATTGACGGGCGATCAAGAGGAGATGACCTGATGAATGACGCAAACAACAACGCAGAGCGCTATCTCGCCGTCTGGAACGAGACGGATGCTGTTCGCCGCCGCGCTCTCATCGCCGAGAGCTGGAGCGAAGCCGCCACCTATATCGATCCGCTGATGCGCGGCGAAGGCCATGAGCAGATCAATTCACTGGTCGAGGCGGTGCAAAGCCGCTTCCCCGGCTTCCGCTTCGAACTGATCGGCGCGGCCGATGGCTACGGCGACAACCTGCGCTTCTCCTGGGGCCTCGGCCCGGAAAATGGCGAAGCGCTGATCAAGGGCACGGATTTTGCCGAGCTCGATGGCGGCAAGCTGAAATCCGTCCGCGGTTTCATAGATTTGCTGCCGGTAGCCGCCTGATGGCGCCGACCGCCCGCTCCCTTGGAGACCATCTGCGCGAATGGCGCCAGCGCCGCCGCATGAGCCAGCTCGACCTCGCGCTGGAGGCGGAGATCTCGCAGCGGCATCTGAGCTTCATCGAGAGCGGGCGCTCGACACCAAGCCGCGACATGCTGCTGCATCTTGCCGAACGGCTCGACGTGCCGCTTCGCGATCGAAACCCGCTGCTGCTCGCGGCGGGTTTCGCTCCTGTTTTTGCCGAACGCAAGTTGGATGATCCCGCACTGGAACCGGCCCGTCGCGCCATCGACATGGTGTTGAAAGGGCACGAGCCCTTCCCAGCAATCGCCATCGACCGCCACTGGACACTCATCGCAGCCAATGCGGCCATCGCGCCGTTGCTCTCAGGCGTTGCCGATCAGTCCTTGCTCTCGCCACCTGTCAACGTCCTGCGCCTCAGTCTGCATCCACAAGGATTGGCGCCCCATGTCAAAAACCTCTCCGAGTGGCGCGCCCACCTTATCAGCAGGCTGCGCCAACAGTTCTCGGCTTCGGGCGATCCAATCTTGGACAAGCTTTTGAAGGAGTTGTTGTCCTATCCAGCGCCTAAAACTGCCGGCGAGGTCCATACCGACTATGCCGGCATCGCCGTTCCCCTTCAACTTTCGACCAAGGCCGGCTTGCTTTCCCTGATTTCGACAACGACGGTCTTCGGCACGCCCGTCGACATCACTTTGTCGGAACTCGCGGTCGAATCTTTCTTTCCGGCGGATGAGGAAACGGCGGCCATCCTGCGCAGCCTCGCGCTCAACTGACCGTCTCAGAACTCCACGCCCGGCTGGCCCTTGATGCCGGAGCGGAAGGGATGTTTGACGAGTTCCATCTCGGTCACCAGATCGGCGATCTCGATCAGTTCCTCCTTGGCGTTGCGCCCCGTCAGCACGACATGCGTCATCGCGGGTTTCTCGGTCTTCAGAAAGGCGACGACCTCGTTGATGTCGAGATAGTCGTAGCGCAGCGCGATGTTGATCTCGTCGAGCAGCACCATGGAATTGCTTTCATCGCGGATCAGCTCCTTGGCCTTTTCCCAGGCGGCCGAGGCGGCCGCGACATCGCGGGCGCGGTCCTGCGTTTCCCAGGTAAAACCCTCGCCCATCGTGTGGAACTGGCAGAGATCGGAGAAATGCTTCTCGATCAGGTCGCGTTCGCCGGTCCACATCGCACCCTTGATGAACTGCACGACGGCCGAGGGCTTACCGTGGGCGATGTGGCGGAAGATCATGCCAAAGGCGGCCGACGATTTTCCCTTGCCCTTGCCGGTATGGACGATGATCAGGCCCTTGCCGTCGGTCTTGGTCGCCATGATCTTGTCGCGCGCCGCCTTCTTCTTCGCCATCTTCTCGGCGTGGCGTGCATCGTCCTTGCCGGTCCCGGCTTCTGCGATCTCGCTGTCAGGGGTTTCGTCACTCATTGGTTCACCTCATTCTGTTGTCTGGCGGCCAGGTCGAACTGGGCCGAATTGCTGCGCGGCGTCCAAAGACTGCGGTCGACGGCTTCGCGCAGCCGCCCCCTCATCTCGTCGAATGCAGCCGGGTTCTTCTCGATCATGAAATCGCGCACGGCGGGATCGGCGACGAAGGCCTGGTAGACCGCCTCGAAATGATGAGCGCCGACCGCCCCCGTCGTCGCCGAAAAGGCGAAGAGATAATCGACGGTGGCGGCAATCTCGGCCGCCCCCTTATAGCCGTGGCGCATGACGCCTGCGATCCATTTCGGATTGACGACACGTCCGCGCACGACGCGGCCGATCTCCTCCTCGAGCGAACGGATCACCGGCTTTTCCGGCCTGGAATGGTCGTTATGATAGATCGAAGGACGCGCGCCGGCGAGCTGTTCGGCCGCCGCCGCCATGCCGCCCTCGAACTGGTAGTAATCGTCGCTGTCGAGCAGGTCGTGCTCGCGATTGTCCTGGTTCTGAATGACGGCCTGCACCGAGCGCAGCCGCTCCTCGAACAGGCCGCGTTCGGCCTTGCCTTCCTCGCCGGCGCCATAGGCATAGCTGCCCCAGACGAGATAGGCTTCGGCGAGATCGGCGCGCCGCTCCCAGCCCTTTTCATCGATCAGCGCCTGCAGGCCGGCGCCATAGGCACCCGGCTTCGAACCGAAGACCCGGTAGCCTGCCCGGCGTTTTGCCGAGACTTCGTCCAGACCGGCGGCGGCAAGCCTTGCCGCCTCGCCGCGCATGCGCGCTGCGATCGGATTGTCCGCCTGGTCCTCGTCGAGCGCGCCGACGGCGCGGATCGCCTTGTCGAACAGCGCGATCTGCTCGGGGAAGGCATCGCGGAAAAAGCCGGAGATGCGGAGCGTCACATCGACACGCGGCCGTCCGAGCATCGCCGGCGGGATGATCTCATAGCCGGTGACACGGCGCGAGCTCATGTCCCAGAGCGGCCTGACGCCGATCAGCGCCAAAGCCTGGGCGATGTCGTCACCGCCGGTGCGCATGTTCGACGTGCCCCAGGCCGTCAGCCCGAAGGAGACAGGCCATTCGCCGTGATCCTGCACATAGCGGCGCACCAGCAGTTCTGCGGACTTCTTACCGAGCTCGTAGGCCGCCGGCGTCGGCACGGCGCGACTGTCGACCGAATAGAAATTGCGGCCGGTCGGCAGCACGTCGGGCCGCCCGCGCGTCGGCGCGCCGGAAGGCCCGGGCGCGACGAACCGGCCGTCGAGCCCTTTAAGCAGCCCGTCGATCTCGGCGGGGCCGCAGGCAAGGATGGAGGGCTTGAGGCGGGTGTCGATTTCGGAGAGTACCGATCTGGTTTGAGACCAGAGGGACGGGCAGTCCATCTCGCCGGAGACGAATTTTGCGGCCAGCAGTTCGATGCGCTCGACGGTGTCTCCATTGGTCCGCCAGGCGGCGTCGAGAATATCGGCGACGATTGCGGGCGTCGGGCGGGTCCAGGCAGTGGCCATGTCGCAATCGAGAGGGTCGAAGATAGAGGCACCCCGCACGACGCCGCTCAATCCAGCATCCGCCGCGATCGCCCGCTGCAGGCTCGCATCCCCGCCCTCACCCAGCCCGCGCGGGACCCGCGCCAGCGCCACGGTCAGATCGGTCAAGAGCCGCCCCTCGGGCGACACGCCGAACACATGCAGCCCGTCGCGGATCTGCATTTCCTTGAGGTCGCAGAGATAGGCGTCGAGCTTCTTCAGCGCCTCACCCTCGCTTTCGCCCTTCGTTATGCCGGCGTCGCGGTCGAGGCCGATATCGGCGACGAGATCGAGAATCTGCCGGCTGAGCAGGCGGATGCGGCGGGGATCGCCGCCGGAGGCCTCATAATATTCGTCGACCAGCGCTTCCAGGTCTTTCAGCGGCCCGTAACTCTCGGCCCGCGTCAAAGGCGGCGTCAGATGATCGATGATGACGGCAGCGCTGCGGCGCTTGGCCTGCGTGCCCTCGCCGGGATCGTTGACGATGAAGGGATAGAGATGCGGCAGCGGCCCGAGGATCGCCTCGGGATAGCAGCTTTCCGACAGCGCCAGCGCCTTGCCCGGCAACCATTCGAGATTGCCATGTTTGCCCATGTGGATGACGGCATGGGCAGCGAATTCGCGGCGCAGGAAAGCGTAGAAGGCGAGGTAGCCGTGCGGCGGCACGAGATCCGGCGAATGATAGCTCTCCTTCGGATCGATATTGTAGCCGCGCGCCGGCTGGATCCCGACGAGCACACCGCCGAACCGGGCAAACGGCAGAGCGAAAGCGCCCCCGCGAAAATACGGATCGTCTTCGGGATCGCCCCAACGGGCTCTCACCTCATCCTGAATCTGATTGGGAAGAGATTCCAGGAAGCCGTTGTAGAGACTCAGGGAAAGCGTCTCTCGGATGATCTTACCGTCATGACCGGAATTGGTCGGTCCTTCCATCAGATGGCGGATCAGCGCATCGCCGTCGGCCGGAATGTCGGCGACCGGATAACCCGCCGCCCGCATAGCCTTCAGCACTTCGATGGTGCCGGCCGGCGTATCGAGGCCGACGCCGTTGCCGAGCCGACCGTCGCGATTCGGATAATTCGCCATAACGAGCGCGATGCGCCGGTCGCCGGCGCAAGCCCTCCGCAGCCGCGCCCAGTTGGCGGCAAGCTCCGCCGTATAGCGCACCCGGCCGGCATCCGGTTCGCTGGCGACGATATTCGTCTCGACAGCCGCATCGTAACGCGCCGCCGTCTTGAAGGAGACAGCCCGCGCCAGCACCCGGCCGTCCACCTCTGGGAGCGCCACATTCATGCCGAGATCGCGCGCCGACAGGCCTTGCGAGGAAGCCGCCCACGCCTCCCTCGAAGAAGCCGACAGGATAGCCTGCAGTACGATCGCCTCATTCGCCTCCAGCACCGTTGGCTGCCGATCCGCACCCGGTGCCGAGACGGCAAAGCCAGTCGTGTTGATGACGACATCGGGCTTCAGTGCCGAAAACACGCTTCCGAGAATGCCTGTCGAAACGGGATCCTTGAGGCTATAGGCAAAGACCGGCAACGGCCGGAGGCCAAGTGCGACCAGCGCCTCGACCAGTGCCTCGATCGGCCCGGTTTCGCCGCTTTGGACGAGGGCGCGGTAGAAGCTGATAGCGACGACGGGGGAAGGTGTGGGTTCGATTCCCATCTTCTCCGTCGAGTTTGAGGTACCCCCCTCTGTCCTGCCGGACAAAGAGGCAGCCACGCGCCAAGACTCCTCCGCAACAACCCGCCGCCACTCCTCAACCCCGATCAACCCTCGCCCCGGCCACCAGATGCCGGCCTTCATCAGTGGCACCGCCGGCGCCGGCTTCTCCATGCCTGCCAGCATCGCCCCGGCATAGTCGAGGAAGGCCCGCGCATTGGCATCGCCACCCTCGATCAGATAGGCCCACAGCGCATTGAGATCGTCGAGATCAACATTGGAGAAAGGGACGAGCCCGGCATCCGGCTTCGCGTCACCCGGCAGCACCGCGATCAATGCACCGGCGCGGGACGCTGCGGCATGCAGCGCTTCCAGCGCATAGTGAAAATAGCTGGCGCCGCCGAGCGCCCGCACGATAATCAGCTTGGCATGCCGCGCCGTGCGCTCGACATAGGTATCGACCGACATCGGATGCTTGAGGCTCATCAGGCTGGCGAGCCGCAACGAATGCTGCCCACCGCGATCGCGACGGGCGGCCGCGATCGCGGCAAGCTCGCTGTCGGCAGCCGACAGGAACAGGATTTCGCCCGGCGTCTGCCCGAGGTCAATCGCCTCCTCGCCGTCGCTGATCGTTCCCTGCTGGGCCAGAAGCAGATGCATTGGTTTATGCCAGCTCTTCGATTGCCGTCCTCACCGCGTCCTGATCCATCTCGTGCAGGCCGATGACGACGAGGCGCGTCGTGCGTTTTTCGCCTGGAGCCCAGGCGCGGTCGAAATAATGATCGATGCGGCTGCCGACAGCCTGGAGCTGCAGGCGCATCGGCTTGCCAGCGATATCGACGAAACCCTTGAGGCGCAGCACGTCATGGGTTGATATGATCGTCTTCAGCTTCTCGACGAAGCCGGCGGGATCGGCAACGGGTCCGAGATCGACGACGAAGCTGTCGAACTCGTCGTGGTCGTGCGGCGCGCCGTCTTCATGCTCCAGCTCATGATGCGACTTGCGATTGGCGACATCGTCCTCGGTGCCGATACCGAGGCCGAGCAGGATGCCGGCCGAGACTTCGCCGTTCTTCGCCTCGATGATCGCGGGCTTGCGCACCGTGCGGGAGGCAACCTCGTCGCGCACCCTGATAAGACCTGCCGCGTCGATCAGGTCGGTCTTGTTGAGCACGATGAGATCGGCGCAGGTGAGCTGATCCTCGAACAGCTCCTCGATCGGGCTTTCGTGATCGAGCGATTCATCCTCGGCGCGGCGCGCATCGACGGCATCATGGTCGTCGGCGAACCGGCCGGCGGCAACGGCGGCGCTATCGACCACCGTGATGACGCCGTCGACGGTCACTTGCGTGCGGATATCGGGCCAGTTGAAAGCGGCGACCAGCGGCTGCGGCAGGGCGAGGCCCGAGGTTTCGATGACGATGTGGTCGGGCCGCTGTTCGCGCTCGAGCAGCTTCGTCATCGTCGGAATGAAATCGTCGGCGACAGTGCAGCAGATGCAACCATTGGTGAGTTCGATGATGTCGTCCTCGGTGCAATTCTCCGCGCCGCAGCCCTTCAGCACGTCACCGTCGACACCGAGATCGCCGAATTCGTTGATGATGAGCGCGATCTTCTTGCCGCCGGCATTGGTGAGCAGGTTGCGGATCATCGTGGTCTTACCGGCGCCGAGGAAGCCGGTGATGACGGTTGCGGGAATTTTCTGCTGGTTCATGAACTTAACCCTTCATTTTCAGCGGCAGGCCTGCCGCGATGAAATAAACTTCGGCGGCCTTCGCCGCGATCGATTGGTGCAGCCGGCCGGCATGATCGCGGAAATCCCGCGCCATGCGATTGTCAGGCACGATGCCGAGGCCGACCTCGTTGGAAACGAAAACGAGCCGCGCCTTCGCGGCGGGCAGGAAATCGGCGAGCGCTGCAAATTCCGCCGGCATGTCGCGCTCCTCCATCATCAGATTGGTGACCCAGAGCGTCAGGCAGTCGATCAGCACGATGCGCCCTTCGCCGTCGATGGCGCCAAGCTTGCCGACGAGATCGAGCGGCTCCTCATGCGTCGTCCAGGACGGACCGCGGTCGGCCTTGTGCTGAGTGATACGCGCCTGCATCTCCTCGTCCCAGGCCCGGCCGGTGGCAAGGTAGTGGCGGTCGAGGCCGGTCGCGGTGACGAGAGCTTCGGCGAAGCGGGATTTGCCAGAGCGCGCGCCGCCGAGGATGAAGATGGTGGTCATGCTCAGACGCTCCTCAGGGAGGGTGCGTAGCCGTGGCTTGTTCCGAGTGCACCTTTTTCGACTGCTGGGGGGACCGAGTATTCGACATAAGCGGCCGAAAGCACTCCTCTTGCAGGGCTGCTTGGAGGCGTCGCGAGCGCCGCACCAGGCCGCGCTGAATTCAATCGTTCAGCCAAGACAACCTCCGTGCTGGCAACGGGCGTAGTGCCCAGGTGTGGGCTTCTGGCCCGGCACGTAATGGCAGGTCTCCTGGCTCGCGGTTATCGGCCGCGATCGGGGCAGACCGGAAACCGGTCGCCCTGATCGTGCCGGCGGATCATCCTCGCCTTCCCGGCTGCATTGGTGAAAAGGTGGACGATTCGTAGATTTAGAGGCGTCCGACCCCGGTTGATCACCATGCATCTCCAGTGGCTTTTCCGGCATATCGCCCATCCCGCCCGCTTGCATGATTGCAAGCCGCCGGCCGGAAAGGCTCGGTGCCGGATGGAAGACCCTGACCGCTCTACAGTCGCGGGGTCGGCTGTGATGAAGGCGCCCGGTTTGGGTCCGCCCCTTCACATTCCCTTTTCATCCGGAAGGGCGCAACACCGATCCGGAACCATCCGTTATGTCAGGATGGTCGGGCGACCATCCGTTGAGGGATGGTTAGGCAAGCCGGGGTGTGAAGTCAACCGGCCTTGACGGCCGGTCAGCTTCCGACCAGATGGCCCAACCCTATCAACACGACTTACTCTACCTAAAATATCGTCATTTATCATAGGCTTACGTCATAAATATTTGTCCCGGGCGCCGGCTTTTCGCCGCAATTGCGTCGCAAGCGGACTGCGCGACCATCTCCGCCCTTGACCGGGCCTCTCCCCGCCTAGTTGTCTAGCCATGCTTATGAAATTGGATCGGCGCCGTTTCCGGGCGCTGCGTGTTTTCTTCGATCCGGGCCGCCTGCGGGCGCTGACCCGCCGCAGCGAGGTCGGCCTGTCACTGGCGGGCGCCGTCGTCGGCATCATCTCGGGTCTCGCCGTCACCGGTATGAGCTACGTCTCGAGCGAGCTGCATCAGCTGGTCTTCGGCATCGCCGATAGCGAGCGGCTGAGCTCATCCGAGATCGAGAACAAGATGCTGCTGCTCACCGCGCCCGTCATCGGCGGCGCCCTGCTCGGCCTGTTGCTCCTGGTGCTGGCGAAACGGCGCAAGAAGCCGATGGTCGACCCGATCGAAGCCAATGCGCTGCATGGCGGCCGTCTATCCTTGACCGACAGCATCATCGTTGCCGTCCAGAACCTGATCTCCAACGGGTTCGGCGCCTCGGTCGGACTGGAGGCCGGCTATACCCAGCTTGCCGCCGGCCTTGCCTCGAAATTCGGCCTGAAGCTGCAGCTTCGCCGCTCCGACCTGCGCATCCTCGTCGGCTGCGGCGCGGCGGGCGCCATCGCCGCAGCCTTCAACGCGCCGCTGACCGGCGCCTTCTATGCCTTCGAGCTGATCATCGGCACCTATACAATCGTGTCGCTGACACCCGTCGTCGTCTCAGCTCTCATTTCCACCCTTGTCGCAAGGCTGCTTGCCGATGGTGATTTCACCATCGATATCGGCAGCTTCGGCTCGGTCGTGCCGGCCGACTATATCCCGGCGCTGCTGCTCGGCGCCTTCTGCGCCGGCATCGGTATCCTGATCATGCAGGGCGTCTCCTTCGTCGAGGAACTGGCGCGCAAGAGTTCGATCGCCCCACCCTTCCGCCCGGCGCTCGGTGGCGTCATCGTCGGGCTCTTGGCGATGATCTCGCCGCAGGTGCTCTCGGCCGGCCACGGCGCGCTGCATCTCAACCTCTCCCGCGAGGTGGCGATCCCGACACTGATCGGTCTCTTCCTGTTGAAATCCCTGGCCTCGGCGATCTCGATCGGCTCCGGCTTCAGGGGCGGCTTGTTCTTCGCCTCGTTGTTCATGGGCGCCCTGCTCGGCAAGCTCTTTGCCTATTGCGGACCCTATTTCGCCGATGCGACGCTGACCCCCGTCATCTATGCCGTGGTCGGCATGAGCTCGCTTGCCGTCGCCGTTATCGGCGGACCGCTGACCATGACGTTCCTGGCGCTCGAAATCACCGGCGATTTCCCGATCACCGCGCTGGTGCTCGCCGCCGTCATCACCTCGTCCCTCGTCGTACGCTCGACCTTCGGCTATTCCTTCGCCACATGGCGTTTCCACCTGCGCGGCGAAAGCATCCGCAGCGCCCACGATGTCGGCTGGATTCGCAACCTGACGGTGGACAAGCTGATGCGCGCCGACGTCAAGACGGCAAAAGCGAGCATCTCCCTGGAAGAATTCAAGCAAGCCTTCCCGATCGGCTCGGTCCAACGCGTCGTCCTCGTCGAGGAGAGCGACAAATATGCGGGCCTCGTGCTGGTGCCGGAGATTTACGCCAATCCGACCGACGCACAGGACGAGGGCAAGACGCTTGCCGATTTCATCCACTACCGCAACGATTTCCTGCAGCCGCAGATGAATGCCAGGCAGGCGGCGGCGATCTTCGACAAGAGCGAAAGCGAAGCTCTCGCCGTCGTCAACAACCTGATCGAACGCAAGGTGATCGGCCAGCTCAGCGAAAGCTATACGCTACGCCGCTACAGCGAGGAACTCGACCGCCGCCGCCGCGAGGTCTCAGGCGAGATTTAAGCGTCGTCGCGCCGACCGGATCGTCGTTTCAGGATACCATGTCGGCGAGCTTGAACACGTTTACCGCTTTCGAAACCCCGCGCAATTCGAAAGATCCCAGACAGTCGTTGGCGACGGCACAGGTGACGGCGAAGCTTTCCGACATCAGAAGGTGATGTCCGAGCGTGCCGCAGAGTTTTTCAAGCCGCGAAGCCTCGTTGACGGCGCTGCCGATAACCGTGAAATCAAGCCTGCCGCGTGCGCCGATATTTCCGTAGAAGACCTCGCCGAGATGCAGCACGACATCGACGCCGATGTCAGGACCTCCATCATTCCTCCGCTGACCATTCAGCACCTTGTTGGCTTCTAGAATATTCCTTGCGGAAGCCAGTGCGGCCATGCAGGCCTTTTGCGGGTCTTCAGCATCTGTCGGAAAGATCGCCAGCACGCTATCGCCCATGAACTTGAGGATCTCGCCCGAATTTTCCTCGACATGCCAGCCGATCAGCTCGAAATGTTCATTCAGAAACCCGGCGATTTCGCCCGGCTGATAGATCTCGGTCAGCGCCGTGAAGTTTCTCAGGTCCGCAAGCAGGATTGCAGCATTGATCGCCCCTCCCTTTCCCCTCTGAATATCGCCTGCAAGGATGCGTGCACTTGTCTTGGCGCCTGTATAGACGGCAAGGATATCCGATGCGGTTTTCGATGCCGCAATGCGATAACAAGCCAGCCCCAGCGCTGGGAAGAGCTTCGCGACGATCGCCAGTTGATCATCAGAAAATCCGCCCGGCCTATCGCTTGTGAGAGACAGACTGACGCCACGCAGCGCAGCCTCCTTCGGGAATTCCAGCAGGCTGACCAGGTGATCCGTGCCGCCGGCATGCGCGAATTCTGCAAGCTGCGGGTAGTCATCGACACCCTCACCCTTGGCGATGTTCCATCGACCTGATGTTTCGCCGCGGCCCAAAAGAAAATAGATCGGCGTCTTCTCGAAATTCAGCACTGCCGCACTGCCATATTCGGCATTCTCGATCGTGGTCGCACCGCCACGGACGAAATTGGCCGAGACGCCGCCATACATGGGATGAATAGACGGCATCGAGATGCTTCCCCGCCAGATCGGAAAGCCATCCGCGATCAGCCGATCGCACAATCCGGCTATCAGCTCGCCAATATGCTCAGCTGTGATTCCATGTTCTATAAGCCACTGAATATGATTGTTAATTTCCGAACCTCCAAATGACCGACGCAGATTATGGTCGGAAATCGGGCAAATGGACGGCGATGACCACCGGGGTTGCCACATCAACCAATAGTCGAGTCAGGCAGATATTTCTAGCCGTGGTCTCCGGCAACGACAATCAGTCATTCGCCTGCCGACGAGGAGCTGTGAGAGTGCCGCAGAAGTGAAAGATGGTGCCGCAGCGCCTACCGATATCTCACATCCTGACTGTCATGCCGCCGTCCACCGTCAGTACGTGGCCGTTGACGAAGGAAGCGGCGGCGCTTGCCAGAAAAAGCGCCGCGCCGGCGATCTCGTCCGGCCGTCCCCAGCGCTGAACCGGGATACGCTGGCGCACAAAGGGCATCAATTCCTCGTTCGCAGCCATTGCCGCGTTCGTCTCGGTGGCGAACCAGCCGGGCGCAATCGCGTTGCTGGTGATGCCGTGCGGGCCGAATTCGACCGCCATGCCGCGCATCAGACCGGTCAGGCCCTGCTTGGCCGCCGGATAGACGCAGTCGCCGGGCATGACGACATGGCCGCTGATTGAGGTCACCGCGATCAGCCGGCCGTGATTACGCCGTTTCATCAGCACGGCAGCATCCCGCGAAAGCGTCATCGCCGCCGCCAGATCGGTGCGCAGCAACTCCAAGATCGCATCATCGTCGAATTCGGCCAGCGGCCGTCGGTCGCGGGCGCCGACATTGTTGATCAAAATATCGAGACGGCCGTGGGTCTTGTCGATATCGGCCATCACAGCACGCTGAGCCTCGCGGTCGGCGACGTCGAATGCAGCGGCCTCCGCCGTGCCACCCGCAGCCCGGATGGTCCTGACCGCGCCTTCCAGCGTCGCCGCCGTGCGTCCGTTGACGATGACATGCGCGCCGGCATCGGCCAGGGCGCGCGCCATCTCGAAGCCCAGCCCACGACCGCCGCCGGTCACCAGCGCCACCTGACCTGCCAGTGAAAATCTATCCAATATGCTCATGGTTTTCGTCGTTCTCAAAGGGTCCGTCGCGACAATTAATGGACTCAGTCAACTAATTTGGCAAGAGCAGAACGGCGACACCGGATGGCAGTGTGACCGCCCCACCCGGGACACATCCTGGCCTAACCGAGCAGCCCGGCGAGCCAACGCGCATCGAGGTGACGTTCCAAATCCCCGGCGATCTCGTCGAGCGCCTGGTCGACGCTCTCGCGATAATTCTTCCGCTCACCCGAGAGCCCAAAGCTTTGAAGCAGCCGGGCGCGGTAGGCGTCGCTGCCGAAGAGGCCGTGCAGATAGGTGCCCATGATCCGGCCGTCGGCCGAAAGCGCCCCGTCGGGCGTGCCGTCGATAATCGCCGAAGGCCGATCACAATCCGGGCCGCGGGTGATGCCGAGATGGATCTGGTAGCCGGCCAGCGGCGCGTCGTATTCGGTCGAGCGGGCATGGCTGTTGCGCACAGTTTTCTCCGGCGCCATCTCGGTCTCGACGTCGAGAAGCCCAAGCCCCGACGTCTCGACCGTCCCGCCCTCGAGCCCAAGCGGATCGTGCACCGTCCGGCCGAGCATCTGGTAGCCGCCGCAAATGCCGATCACCCGGCCGCCGCGCCTGACATGCGCCTGGAGATCGCGGTCCCAGCCTTGAGCCCTGAAGTCGGCGAGATCCGATATGGTCGATTTCGAGCCGGGAAGGACGACCAGGCCTGCATCGGCAGGCAGCCGTTCGCCTGATCGCACGAAGACCAGTTCGACATCCGGCTCGGTTCTCAGCGGGTCGAGATCGTCGAAATTGGCGATGCGCGGCAACACCGGCACGGCGATCTTCAGCGCACCAGCCTCCCCCCGCGCCAGACGTTCGAGCACGACAGAATCCTCGGCAGGCAGGCGCGAAGCACCCGGCAGCCACGGCACCACGCCGAAACACAGCCAGCCGGTAAAGCCTTCGATGGCGCGGATGCCGTCGTCAAACAGTGAGACGTCGCCGCGGAACTTGTTGATGATATAGCCCGCAATCATCGCCCGGTCGCCATCGTCGAGGATCGCATGCGTACCGACCAGCGAGGCGATAACGCCGCCGCGGTCGATATCGCCGACGAGCACGACGGGCACGCCGGCCCGCGTCGCAAAGCCCATATTGGCGATATCGCCGGCCCTGAGATTGATCTCGGCCGGCGACCCCGCACCCTCGACGATAACGAGGTCGGCGCCCGCAGCCACTTTTTCGAAACTCTCGAGCACGGCGCCGAGCAGCTGCGGCTTCAGTCGCTGGTAATCGCGCCCCTTCGCCTGTCCGAACACCCTGCCCTGCACGATGATCTGGCTGCCGTTTTCCGATTGCGGCTTGAGCAGCACCGGGTTCATGTGCACCGAGGATGGCGTGCGCGCCGCCAGCGACTGCAGCCACTGCGCCCGGCCGATCTCGCCGCCGTCATCGGCGACCGCTGCATTGTTCGACATGTTCTGCGGCTTGAACGGCCGGACGGCCAGACCGCGATTGGCCGCCAGCCGGCAAAGGCCGGCGACCAGCACCGTCTTGCCGACATCCGAGCCGGTTCCCTGCAGCATGATCGCTCTTGCCATGGTGGCTCGCATCCGTCTTCTGTTCAGCGAGGCCTACAATGGACGGCAATCCCGGGTCAAGATTTGGCCCGGGCCAAGCTCCGCCCGCAAACGCGAAAACCGCGCATGGCCTTGGCTCTGCGCGGTTTGCCGAAAACTCAGGCGTCTTCACCCTTACACGGCGAAGCTCGCTTTCTCCGGTACGCACTACCTGAACCAGAGAAGTGGCGGTCATTGCCGCCACGACCCAACTGATAACGGCACATTCTTACCGGAGAGTTATTGAAGGCTTACGCAAATGTTAATTTTGATCTTTTTTGACATCCTCGTCGAAATTTCTGCCGGAGATCCGCCGCCGATCGCGAACAGCGTGCATTTCGCCCGAGGGCGCCATTTTCGGGATGATGTCATAAATTCTTCGAATTCAATCATTTAGTCACGCAACCATGAGCAGAAGACGGTTGATTTCTCCGAGCGAACGCGTAGGCTTCATCCAAATACGCCATTGTTGAACATGGCCTGCGACGAGCTGCCGGAGCCGCAAGGACGGACGGTGCCGATGAACCGGAAAAGCCTGCACGGCATCGCCCGGCAGACATTTTCGCTTCGGGTGCCGGAGAGATTTGTCGGTGGATTTCAGAGCCTGCTGCGCGTCCGCCTGAGAAGAATTCGGGGAATGACGATGAAGACGTTTCTGATTCCGGCCGTCTTTGCCGCGGCTCTTTCCACCGTTGCGCCGGCCGAAGCCGCCGAATGCGGCAGCGTTTCGATCGCCGAAATGAAATGGGCTTCGGCAGGCATTGCCGCAAGCTTCGACAAGATCATCCTGGAAAACGGATATGGCTGCTCCGTCACCATCGTCGACGGCGACACCCTGCCGACCTTCGCCTCGATGAATGAAAAAAGCACCCCCGACATTGCCTCGGAATACTGGATCAATTCGGTGAGGTCCCTGCTCGATCAGGCGGTCAACAGCGGCCGGTTGGTGCAGGGAGCCGAGATCCTGGCCGACGGTGCCGTCGAGGGCTGGTGGATCCCGAAATTCATCGCCGACGCCCACCCCGATATCCGCTCGGTCGAGGACGCGCTGAAACATCCCGAACTGTTTCCCGCCGAGGACGATCCGTCGAAGGGCGCAGTCTACAACTGCCCCGCCGACTGGAGTTGCCAGATATCCACCGCCAACCTGTTTAAGGCGCTTGCCGCCGATAAGAAGGGTTTCGAGCTCGTCGAAACCGGCAGCCCCGAGCGGCTCGACGCCTCGATTGCGCATGCCTTCGAAAACAAGGTCGGCTGGCTAGGCTATTACTGGGCGCCGACTGCCATCCTCGGCAAATACGACATGACGCGCCTGAGCTTCGGTGTCGGCCACAACAAAAACGAATGGGACCGCTGCACCGCCGTTGCCGGCTGCGCCAGACCTGAAGTCAATTCCTACCCGGTCTCACGCGCCTTCACGCTGATGACCAGGTCCTTCGCCAGCCGGGCGGGGCCTGTCGCGACCTATCTCAAGACCCGCAAATGGGACAATGAGACGATCAATCAGGTGCTTGCCTGGCAGGACGAAAACCGCGAAAGCAACGAGGATGCCGCGATCTATTTCCTTCGCAATTACGAGGGTCTGTGGACGAAATGGGTGCCGGCCGATGTAGCCGAGAAGGTCAAGGCAAGTTTATAACGGTAAGAACACCATTACCACGGGCGATTCGATGATTCCCTTTCCCGACCGCGATACCGTTGCGGAAAAGCTCGCCGCCCTGTCGGAGGCCGACAAGTCATACCTGGCGCTGCTCATGGAAAACGCTGCCCAGGACGACAATCTGCTCGACGGGCTGCGCCGCCATCTCGATCTTGCCGCCGGATCGCGTTTCCTGAACTCTTTGAAACTCGAAAGTCTTGGGATGTGGCTCGGGACTCAGGCGCCCGGCCGGTTGCAGATCCGGCTGACGGAAACCGCCCGCTCCAGCCAGCATCCCGCCTACCAGGCGTTCCGGACCGGCCTTAGCCGATCCGGCGGGCTGGAAAAGGTTTATCCCCCGGTCAACACTTGATTCCCCGGTCAGCACCTGATCTGGCGATCCCAGCAGCAATCTGAATGGTCGTTACTTCTTCGCGGCGCGGTCGACCGAGCGGCCGGCATCCTGGGTGGCGTTCACGGTGTTTGCCGTATCTTTCCCTATGCCGCGGATCGTGTTGCCGCAGGAGGAAAGGGCAAGAAGAACCATAAAAGCTGCGGCAATTTTGGCCGTTGTCGTCATCTCGGATATCCTTGTTTGAAATCAACCCCGAACGGCGACAAAATGCCGTCCGCGCCAATAACGCACGACAAACCAAAAGGTTCACTGGCTCAAAGGCCCTCAGGCGGCGACTGCCTTTGCTCGTTCGGCAAAGGCGCTGCGAATGCTGTCGGCCACCGTCTCGATCGGCCCCGACGTCTGTGAGGCGGTCAGCAGGCGGATATCGAAGGCGCCCAGTTCCGGCAGACCTTCATTCGGGCCGAGAAGCGCCATGTCCTCGTTGACATAGGAAAGCGGCAGCGGCGCGATGGCAAGATCGGAGAGCACGGCGGCGCGCTGCGCCATCGTGTGGCCGCTGAGATAGGCGACGCGATAGGGCCGCTTGTTGCGTTCGAGCTGGGTCAGTGCCTCCTGGCGCCAGATGCAACCGTCCTCCCAGATCGAGATCGGCAGGGGATCGCGGCGATGGGCCGAACCACACCTGGCGCCGGCCCAGACCAGCCTCTCGCGGTAGACCACCTCGCCACCGGTCGGGAACGGCCGCGTCGCACAGTTGATCAACGCCAGGTCGAGCCGTTGCTCCTCCATGCGCTTCTTCAGCCCGATGCTCATGTCGATCGTCACGTCGACCATGATGCCGGGATAGCTCTCGGCGAAACTCTTCAGGATGCTCGGCAGCAGCCGTTCGCCGATATCTTCCGGCGCGCCGAGCCGCACGACGCCGCTGAGCTCCGGCATGATGAAGCGCGACACCGCCTCGTTCGACAGCGCCAGGATGTTGCGGGCGTAGGACAGCAACATCTCGCCGTGGCGCGTCAGCGATACCGAGCGGGCGTCGCGCAAAAATAGCGTCGCACCAAGCTGTTCCTCGAGCTTCTTGATTTGCATCGACACTGCCGATGGCGTGCGGAAGACCGCTTCCGCGGCGGTCGAAAAATTGCCTGTCTCGGCGATGGCCACGAAGGTCCGCAGCACATCGTTGTCAAGCAGCGGAATGGGACGGCGAAAGGGAATGCTCATCGTCACATCTTTCAATTTTTCTGATTTATAACCGCATATCATTTTGTTTGATTGAAAGTCAATCGACCGGATATCTTCAGTGTCGGCAGCAATGATGCCAGCAAAGGAGGCCGGACATGACGCAAGCAAGCACCTGGAATATCGTACAGGCCCTTTCCGCATTCAAGTCGCAGAGGCGCAGGGATGCGAACCATGAATATGCGATCCGGCAGTTAAAGCGTTTTCCGTCGCATCTGCTGGCGGATTGCCAGCGCGAAATGGAATTGAGCACCCTTGCCTCGGCCACCGAAGTGGATGATCGACGATCGAACGGCGGTCACATGCCGCCCAGCAGCTTGAAGGCGATCACCCACATCGTGAAAGCGACGAGCGTTTCCAGCATCCGCCAGGACGAGGGCTTCGAGAAGATCGGCCGCAACCATGTTGCGCCATATCCGAGCGAAAAGAAGAACAGGAAGGAACCCGTCACCGCGCCGGCAGCAAACGAAGTCTGCTGCCCCGGGTAACGTGTCGATATCGTGCCGAGCAGCACGACCGTATCGAGATAGACATGCGGATTGAGCCAGGTGAGCGCGAGGCAGGTCGCAAGCGTCTGCCCAAAACTCGATGTTTTGGCCTCCCCGGTCGTCAAAGCCGCGGACGACCGCAAGGCCGAATAGAGGCTTCTCGCCCCGTACCAAAACAGAAATGCGGCTCCGCCATAGCGCATGACGGGATCGAGCCAGGGCATGAACCTGGCGATTTGCTGCAGGCTGGTCACCCCAAGCACGATCAGCGCCGCATCGGAGACAGCGCATGCGAGGCAGACGGCGAAGACATGTTCGTTGCGCAAGCCCTGGCGGAGGATGAAAGCGTTCTGCGCGCCGATGGCGACAATCAGGCTGAGACCCATCATCAGGCCGGTTACATAGATCGAAAAATTCATCGCTTCGGCCAACGCCCGTTAATTCGGTAGGGTTGCGCTACCGCGATTACGAGAGTTAGGCTAATTAATCCAACTAACTCCGATTAAGTGAAACTAATCCATGCTCGATTATCCCGCGCTGCGCGCCGTCGCAACCATTGTCCAGACAGGCAGCTTCGAAAGAGCGGCGGCCGTCCTGAACGTGACGCCTTCGGCCATTTCGCAGCGCGTGAAGCAGCTGGAAGAGCGTCTCGGCGTCGTCCTCATCGTCAGAGGCACACCGTGCACGGCAACGGAAAAGGGAGAATGGCTCTGTCGCCATATGGAGAATGTCGGCATGCTCGAAGCCGAACTCTTCGGGCAGCTGCCGGCTCTCGTCGATCCCGACGAGCCCAGCCAAAGGGTCACGCTTCAAATCGCCACAAATGCTGACAGCCTCGGGACATGGTTCGTCGAGGCCATGTCGAATTTCGCCAAAAGCTCTTCCTATCTGCTGAACATCGCCGTTGACGATCAGGATCATACCGCCGAATGGCTGCAGCGCGGGCGGGTGATCGCCGCCGTCACCAGCCTGGAAAAGCCGGTTCGCGGATGCCGGCGTTTTGCCCTTGGGTTTCTGCGCTACCACGCCACGGCAACCCCCGAATTCGTCGCGCGCCACTTTCCGCAGGGCGTGACATCGGAGGCGATACGCAACGCTCCGGCGCTGACCTTCAATCAGAAGGACAGGCTCCAAAGCAGCTGGATCAGGCGAACGTTCGGACGCGATCTCGACTATCCCACCCACTGGCTGCCGTCGCCGCAGAGCTTCGTCGAGGCGAGTCTTTCGGGCATGTGCTGGGGAATGAACCCGACCCAACTGACCCACGAGCATCTCGCATCCGGACGGCTGGTCGAACTGGTGCCCGACACGCCGCTCGATGTCCCGCTCTACTGGCAGATAAACCGCCTCGCCGCCGACCGCTTGGCGGATCTGACGCGTGAAGTCGTCACGGTGGCCAAGCGCCGTCTTTGATGCATCACTTAAAGATACAGCAGGACCGAGTGCGCTTTGTCAGACGTAAGCCGTGCGGCTGCCGAACTCGCTGGTCTCGTCAAAATTCTTCGTGCCGATGCGCGCGCTTTCGCCGGAGAATTCTCCAGAAGCTTCATCGGCGGGCTTCGATGCGGCAGACGACTGAGATTGGCTGCTTTCGCTCGCTTCGAGCTCGGCGATCTTGGCTTCCAGCGTATCGATGGATTTTTGGATGGTGGCCTTCTCTTGCTCGTCCTGCGTCTGCTCCAGGTCTGCCTTCTTTTCGGCAAGCTGGGCCTCGAGAGTGGCAAGCTGATCCGACGAACTCGAAGACGAGGTTGAAGCGACGGAACTCAAAATTGTGGATGCGGAACTGGAAATTGCGCTGACCATGAGCATGACTTTCGATGATGGAATGTCACCGTTCTAGCCAGGGAGGGTAAAGGTTCGATAAATAAAGTACCGAATAGTACCGAAATAAATATCGCGCTCTTATGCGATGGCGATGATCTCCAATTCCTGGCCGCCCGCCTCCGCCGCATCGCCGACAGCCTTGCCCATCAAAAGCCGCGCCACCGGCGAGACGTAGGAAATCGATCCGGCCTTGGGATCGGCTTCATCCTCCCCGACGATCCGATAGGTCTGCACGCGCCCGTCATCACGGCGGAAAGTCACCGTGGTGCCGAAGGCGACGGCGTCGATTGACGTAGGGTAAGGCATGATCTGGGCGGTGCGAAGTCTTGCCGCTAAGTAGCGAAGATCACGCAAGGGATTGGCCGTCTGCCGCCGCCGCTCGTTCACGTCTTCGATCGTGCTCGCAGCATCATAAGCTTCGCGGGCCTGCTGGAATTGCAGTTCCAAAGCCTTCAGCCCCGCCTCCGTGACAAGGTTGGGGTGCGGCGAAATCGGACGGTCGGGCAGCAGGGTTTCCGAAGCGGTTTCGAAACTCTCTTCCTTGGTGAAGGCGACGGCCAATCTCGAACTCCGTTTTAGGCGCAGTGCGCGCGCTTTATCGCTGGCGGGGCGAATGCCCCATCTGTTTGTCGGCACCCTACATACACCGACTGCAGACGAACCGCCAATCTTGGCTCATCAGCCGCCACTAGCTTGGGAGCCTTGGGAACGTCCTGCCCCGCATGGCGTTTAGACCGGTGCACGGCTGAGGAAGGGCAAAAGCCCCGCGAGCAGCCAGAGCGCCACGACAAAGTCTGGACCAACACATGCCTGCGTTCCTGACGGATGCGATGCCGCTGACGCCGAACTGGTGGGATATCGGCACGCGTATCGCGCTGACGGTGGTTGCCGGCGGCCTGATCGGCCTCGACCGAGAGCGCGGCGGTCACGCGGCGGGCTTCAGGACCACGATCCTGGTGGCGCTTGCCGCCTGCCTGGCGATGGTCCAGGCAAACCTTCTTCTCTCGGTATACGGAAAAACGCCTGGCTCCTTCACCCAGATGGACGTGCTGCGCTTTCCCCTCGGCGTGCTGACGGGCGTGGGCTTTATCGGCGGCGGAGCGATCCTCAGGCGCGGCGATATGATGACCGGCGTCACCACGGCGGCGACCTTGTGGTTCATGACGGTGGTCGGCCTCTGTTTCGGCGGCGGCCAGATCCTGACCGGGATGGTGGCGACCGCGCTCGCCTTCATCGTCCTGTCGCCATTGAAGCGTCTGGATACGTGGCTGCGCTGCGAACGCAAGGCAACGCTTCTCATCCGCAGCGCCGATGCCGATATCCCCGAACTGTCGGAAGCGCTGAAACCTCTCGCATGCCGTGCTCTGTTCGTTTCCTTTGCACGGACCACCGATGGACGCGCCGGCGTGACATTCGAACTAAGATGGATGGCAAAAGACCATGACACATCTGCCCGCGAGATCGTGAATGCCCTGTCAAAGGCGCACGACGTCGCGGATTTCTCGATGCAGTCGACGACGAACTAAACCTCGCATTCCCTCATTTGGAGACGTGCTCGGGCTTGCCCTTCCTCTTGGTTGAGGCGAACTCCTCCAGCTGTTTTTCGCTCATGGATTCGACCATCTGTTTCGAGGCGCCTTTGAGTTCGCTCTTCGGCGTCTCGCCACGCTTGGCCGAGAGTGCGGCGCCTGCCGCCTTCTGCTGGGCCTTCGATTTGGCTGGCATATCGATCTCCTATTGCTCAAACGAGCGACCGCCGGTTCAAAGCTTCCGGAGTTCGTCAGGCTTGTGTGCGGCGCGTTTTCCCGACTTGTCGCTCTCGACGATATATTGCGGTTCGGCCTTCGATGCCTTCACCCTGTGGCCTTTGATCGTCGTCGGACCGCTCTGCTTTTTGACCACCCTGCCCTCGGTCTTTCCCTGGCTGGTATTCCAGCTTACCTCGTCGCCCTTCTTCAATTGCTTCGGCATGGCGGCTCCTGTTTCAAAGAGGCTGCGGCCCGCAAGCCGCAGCCGATGGGCTCTCAGTTGATGGTGGCCCATTGCATCCGGACATCCCTGGCGTTCTTCGACAGATGGACGTGTGCATCGATGTGGTCGACCCAATCGATCGGGATCAGGTGGTGCTTGCCGTCTTCCGAATCGAGCTTCGTCAGCTTGATGCGTGTCGGGCCGTCGAGGTGATCAACTGTGCCGACATGGGTGCCGTCGGCAGCCCGCACTTCCATATGCTCACGGATCTGATCTGCGGAAATCATCGTTTCCTCCTTTGCATCATTGTCAGCTACGAACTGGCAACGAGGTGGAGCAAACTTGGTTCCGAGGCATCCGGTCGCGCACCGAATTATGCTCGTCGGGCCCGATGTTGACGAACCCACATTAAAGAGAATCGACGACCCCGTTGATTTTTCACTGGTCACCGGCCTCTAAAGAGAATCTTTCCTTGCTAGGCTACGGACGATCTCCCAGCCCGACCGCTCGGAAAGGAGTCACAAGAAGCTTCCATGGTCTACGTCCATGCTCCTCTCGCTGGCTCACAAAGTCAGAAACGGCATGCGTCTGCGAGCTGTCGCTGAATAGGTAAGGAACGAAATAAAGAGGTATCCCCCACATCTGGCCATACGTCGGTGCCTTCCCCGCTCTAGAGAGCGGCGGTCATTCACCTGGGCCGGCACGTGCCGCCTCACCTGAGGATGGCACGAGGTCTGATCCGAAATGCCTTTCCAGTTCAGCGCGGCGCCAGACGGCAGTCCCATTGTTGGTGAGAGTGAAGGGCGCAATGCCGGCGTCGGTGAGAGAGCGTAACATTTCAGGCGTCATTCGCTTTCGCTTCTCGGGTAGATATCGCGCGGTCCACAGATTGCTGAGCTCGAAATCCTTTTGGAATGCGGCGATAGATTGAGGCGTGAACGGTGGCAGCAGAAGGCCGGCCTTTGCAACAGTAGAGAAGCCAGCAACTTGGAGCCGCGTTCGGTAGCCCGCCTCCACTATGGAAAGCGGTATTCTGCGGAGGATTTCCGGACCCTCGATGACCGCATTCCGGCCCGGCCCGCCCGTCCCATGAGATTGTGGAAGTCGCGGACGAGCATGCGGTCGCGACCCTGATATATGCCCGTGATGATCAGGTACTTGATAGGAAAATTCACGCCCTGCGCCAAGGTCGAGGTACAAACGACGAAGCGCGCGAGGCCCTCCTTCATGGCGTGCTCGATCGACAGTCCGATTCCATGCTGGACATTTGCATGGTGAGCTAGAACGCCCACCGCCGCGGCCCTTGTGGCAGGCGTCGCGGAGCCAAGCTGATGCTCGAAAAGACGCGCGATCTTGCCGATCTCCGCCTGGTCTGAAACCTCGACGGGCAATGGGACCGCCAGACCTCGCTCCACGATCTCGACCAGTCTCTTGCAAAGATCGCGGCGGTATCCTTCTTTCCGCAGAACACGGCGACACTGCCGTTCGGCACCACGAACAGCCCGAGGTAGAGCCCGATGTCCGTTCCTGTATTTTCGGGAAAGATCCTCGGGGTCCGCTCGCGTGGCCGTAGATTCAGATTGGTTCTCTCGATGACCCTCGGGACCCAGAACTCCGTGTCGTCGGGGTCGTTAGCTTAATCTGCTCAGCGAACTCCGGAGATCTGCGCAACAGACAGAGAAGCCTCTCGGGCGTTATGACGAGGACGGACTTCTTTCCGATGAATTCGGCTAGGACAAGATCGCTCTGAAACGAATCCGTCGCCTCGCTCACCGAGACGTTTCGGCCGGAAAACGCGACGGTCAAATCGGATGGGATATCATGGCACAGGGACCGGAACGGGGCGACGACAACGGCGAGGTCCGTGCGCTGCGCGAGAAAGGCGCTGCGTATGATCAGCTCGGTCGCTCGCGTCTTTCCAGCGCTGGTGGGCATCTGAATGACTGCGCTGCATCCGTGCAGCAGCCCAACCTGGCCTATGCGCTGCTGTGCCGGCCATAGCTCCTTCGGAAACCGCACTCGCGACAATGCCGGACGCCATGCATCGATCGGCAACTGCGAGGCGACCGGTAAAATCGTCCTCGATGCATTCGCGATCTTCAACCTACACAAGGCGGCCGTAATATCCGCGTGCAAGAGCTCCCAAGGGGTGCCGCCAGCGTAGGCGCTTCGACGGAGTCGGTCGCATGCCAATAGGACATCTTCGGGGCCGCCCGTGCCGGCCGATTCGGCGTGCGTGGTCTCGTCCTTTCCGATTTGTGGATATCGCGGCCGAACTTCTTCCAGCGACGGTTCGATCGAAGAAAGCTGGGGGCGCCATTGTTCTTTAGGGAAGGCTCATATTTGCCATTTCAATCGAACGTGGAAGCCACCAGTGCCTTGTTAACGGCGTTGATCAGCAAGGCACCTGGAAACGGCTTATGCAGATAGGCGATGCATCCCGCTTGCACCGCGTCTACTTCCACTGCACCCTCTTCGAGAGCCGTGATTGTTGGTTTCCACGCAGAACTGAGCCGGTTAGGCGCATAATTTCCATTGAGAATTGAGCCATGTGACCTTCCCTCCAACGCGGTGAGCGGCGGGG